>NZ_CADIJO010000003.1 GCF_902859705.1 Achromobacter deleyi
GGGCCCCGTGCTGGAAAGCCGCCAGCTGCCCATCGGCGTGGTCACCAACATCGTCGGCATCCGCCGCGTGCAGATCGTGGTCGAAGGCCAGCCCGACCACGCCGGCACCACGCCCATGGACATCCGCCGCGATGCCCTGGTGGGCGCGGCCCGCCTCATCGACGCCGCCAGCCGCCAGGCCAGCGCCGCCAGCGGCAATCCGCATTACGTGGTGGCCACGGTGGGCAAACTGGCCATGACGCCCAACGCCGCCAACGCCGTGCCCGGCCGCGTCGAACTGACGCTGGAAATGCGCAGCGACAGCAATGCGGTGCTGGACGCGTTTCCCGAAACGCTGATGGCCTCGGTGGCCGACGACCTGAAGGCGCTGCGCCTGACCGCCGGCTTCACCCAGCTGAGCCGCGCCCAGCCCACCGACTGCGCGCCGCTAGTCATGGACGCAGTGAAGGCCGCCGCCGACCAGTTGGGCTACGCCAGCATGCGGCTGCCCAGCGGCGCGGGCCACGACGCGGTCTACATGGCGCCCACCGGCCCCATCGGCATGATCTTCATTCCCTGCCTGAACGGCCGCAGCCACTGCCCCGAAGAATGGATCGAACCCGCCCAGCTGCTGGACGGCACGCGCGTGCTGTATCAGACGGTGCTGGAACTGGATCGGGTGCTGCGCGGGTAAATGACGGACGCCAGCTTGCGAATGCCCTGGCGCGCCGCCACGACCGCCACCGCCAGCGGCAACGCGATATCCCACTGGGCCAGGAACAATTCAAAGGTCGGTTCCCAGCGCGCCCAGGTGTTGCCGAACACGATCGGGGCCGGCGGCCCCAGATAAATGGCCAGCAGCGTCGCCCCCATGCCGGCCGCGGCGCGGCCGCTGGCAGACCGGCCCAACGGCGTAAACCGTTCGGCCACAACCAGCGCCAGCCAGGCCGCCAGCCCGGCGAATGACGCATCCAGAAAGAAGTCCGACCGCTCGTACAGATAGGGCGCATCGGGAATCGCCAGGCCGTACGACCCGGTCTGCAATTTGGCGGTCAGGCAGGCGCCGAACAGGGCCGCGGCGGCGGCAAGCAACAGGGCATCGCAAAGCTGCGAAAACAGCTTGAACATGGGCAGGAAGGCCGGCAAAAAGCTACATTATCCGGTATCCCTTTCCCTTCGGGCCTACCATGCAGGCGATCCGATTTCTCTGTGCGCTTGCGCTGGCCTGCACGTCGCCCGGCATCTGTCTGGCCGCCCCCCAGAAAGACCTGCGCTACGGCCCAGATGCCGCGCAGCTGGCCGACGTCTACCTTCCCGACACGGCCGCCGCGTCGCCCGCGGCGGCGCCCATCCTGGTGATGGTGCACGGCGGCTCGTGGCTGTACGGCGACAAGGCCGAACCCGTCGTCATCGACCACAAGCTGGTGCGCTGGCTGCCCCTGGGTTTCGTGGTCGTCTCGGTCAACACCCGCATGCTGCCCGCGGCCCGGCCCGAGGCGCAGGCCGAAGACCTGGGCCTGGCCGTCGCCTGGATTCAACGGCAGGCCGTCGCCTGGCATGCCGACCCCAACCGCATCCTGCTCATGGGGCATTCGTCCGGCGGCCATCTGCTGGCCTTGCTGGCCGCCGACGACGCCCTGCGCCAGCGCACGGGCGCACACCCCTGGCTTGCCAGCGTCATCCTGGACGGCGCGGCCTTCGACCTGCCCGAAATCATGTCGCAGGAACATGCCTCGTTCTATGAAGACGCGTTCGGCACCGATCCCGCCCGCTGGCTGCCGGCATCGCCCGCCGAACACCTGAGCGGCCCCAATCCCCCCACCTTGCTGGTGTGCTCGACGCTGCGGCGCTTCTCGTGCCAACGCACGCAGGAATATGCCGACCGGCTGACTGCCCAGGGCGGCCACGCCCAGGTGCTGCCGGTGGCCCGCGACCACGGCCAGATCAATTCCGACGTGGGCGCCGACAACGAAGAAACCCGGGTGATTCTGGATTTCATCGATGCGCAGTTGCGGCGCCAGACGACAGAGAAAACAAGATGACACTGCCTTTGCGCCGATCCATTGCGGGCGTCCCGCCGGCCCCCTCGCGCCGCCTGTCGCCCCGCTGGCGATACGCAACCGGTCTGCTGCTGGCCCTGGCCGGTGCGCAGGCGCTGGCGGCCGCCACACAATGCCCAACGCCGCCTCCCGGGCCGCGCGACCTGCAAGGCACGGGCTACTACACCGATGCGGCCCACTCAAAGATCGATCCGCAATTACAGGCCCGCAACCGCGCCCAGACGCGCCCCCTGGACGACTACGCGCAGCGCATCGCCACGATGTCCGACGCCTACCTGGCCGACAACGACGCCGCCGCCGGCCGCTGCGCCCAGGCCTGGCTGGCCGCGTGGGCGCAAGATGGCGCGATGCTGGGCCGGATGATCCGCGACAACAACGACCAGCCCGACTACCTGCGCCAATGGACGCACGGCGCCGCTGCCCTGGCCTACCTGAAGACCTTGCCGCTGGCCACGCCGGCGCAGCGGGGCGTCATCGAACCCTGGCTCAAGCAACTGTCCCGCGTCAACCTGGCCTACTGGGACGATGCCCGGCACAAACGCAACAACCACTATTACTGGACCGGCGTCGGCATCATGGCCACGGCGGTGGCCACCCACGATGCCGACCTGCTGCGCAGCGCGCAGGCCATTTACCGCAAGGGCGTGGACGACATCCAGCCCGACGGCAGCCTGCCCATGGAAATGGCGCGCGGCCGCCGCGCCCTGCACTATCACGACTACGCCGCCGCCCCGCTGGTCATGATGGCCGAACTGGCTTACGAAACCGGACAGAACTGGTACACCTACCGCGATGGCGCGCTGGGCCTACTGGCACGCCGCGTGGCGGATGGCTATCGCGACAGCGCCTGGTTCGCCCAGCACGCCGGCACGGCGCAAGAGGCCGAACGGCCACATGGCAGCAGCGGCTGGGTCGAGTTCTACCGCCAGCATGCCGCCGACCCGCACGACTTCGACGCCATGCATGCCGAGGGGCCATTCAAGGACCCCCGGCTGGGCGGCAACCTGACCCTGATGGCCCGCCACGGCATCGTGCCCAAACCCTGACACAGGCGTAAACTGGAAGCGCAACCATAGGCTGTACGCGGCCGCCGAGGGGCAGCCGCCGGAGATCACCATGAAACCCACCACGACACGCGCGCTGGCTTTGCTGGCCGCCCTGCTTATCCTGGGCGGCTGTTCGTCCCTGGGCCCTGGCGGCCCGCCGCACCCCGGCGCCGTCAACCCCTACAGCAGCGGCGGCTTCCGCGACGCCGGCCCGAACTATCCGGACACCGGTCCGTAATCACTCGCCCTTGCCTGCGCCGGCCCGCCTTCCCTGGCGTCAGCCGGCCGCCGGCTTGGCCGCATCAGATCAACACCTGCGCCAGCACCCACGCCGACGCCAGCGACGTCGCCGCCTGCCGTCCGGCCAGGCCCCAGGCATGGCGTGCCCCCAGTTCGCGGCCAACGGTCCATAGCGTCACCAGGCACGCCGAACAGGTGGACGCCAACCACACCAGCACGAAGGTCTGCGCCGCCGTCAGTTGCGCCAGCAGCGCGCCCTGCCCCTGGTTCAGCGCCAGCAGGCCATCCTTGCGCAACAGCGAAAACACCACCCCGCCCGCCGCCTGCGCCGGCAGGCCCAGCGCCGCCATGGGCGCGGCCATCCACGACGACAGCGCCTGGATCGCGCCCACGCCTTGCAGCAAGGAAGCGAACAGGCAGATCAGCAGAAACACCGGCATCGCCTGCTTCAGGAATTGCGCCAGCACGGCGCGCAGACGCCATGCCACCCCGCGCCACGACGGCCATTGCAGATACGCCTGACCGGACAGCGGCGCGGCGGCATCGGCCCGCAGCGCGCCATGCCACAGCCGCGTGTGCACGGCGCCGACGGCGAACAGCAGGAACAGGTACGGCGCAAACAGCCACAGCCGCCCGGCCGCGCCGAACACCGACAGCGTCGCGCCGATCTGGTAACTGCACGCCGAACCGAACGCGATCAGGCTGACGCAGGCGCGCCGCGTGCAGGCCGAGCAGCCCCGGCTCTGGAACGTGGCCACCACATTGCAGCCAAAGCCCGACAGCACCGGGATCAGGTCGCGTCCGCTCAGGCCGATGTGCCGCAGCGCCGGGTCCAGCGCTGCGGTCATGCGGTCCTTCAGCCCGCTTTCTTCGGACAGCGCCATCGACACGCCGATCAGCGCCACCACTGGAAACGCCCAGATGAATGAATACAGCCCCAGGCTGACCAAACCATAGCTGCCGACCAGCACCGTCTGCAACGCGGCCGGCGTGGCTGCCAGGGCGTGGGTCAGCGGCTGCACCAGCGCGGCATCGGCCAAGGGTTGCAGCCATCCGGACAGCAGGTAGGCCAGTACCACCGGCAACGCAAACATCGACAGCAGCGCCAGCAATGCCCACCACGCACCCAACCGCGCGTGGTCGAACGGCGTGCGCTGCGGCCGGCGCAATCCCGCGGCCCGCCAGGCCACCAGCGGCGCGGGTGCGGCGGGCAGCAAGACCGCTCCCGCCAGCGCCGCATGCACGGCGGCCAGTTCCTGCGCCGCGGGTGCGCGGGCGTTGATGGCCGCCACCGGCACACCCAGCGCGGCGCCGCAACGCGCGGCCAACGCGGGCCCGTTGTCGCATTTGTCGGCAAAGGTCAGCACCACGCAGACGCGCCGCGTTCCCGCCAGCGCGGCCAGCAGTTCGCGCATGCGCGTCGGCGCATCGGTCACGCGCATCACCACCGCCACCACGGCGGCGGGCGTCAGCCGTGCCAGGGCCAGTCGGGTGGCGGCGCTGTCTTCGCGCAACCGCACGCCCGGCGTATCCACCAGCCGGGTACCGGTATCGTGCAGCCAGGCCTCGCGGCAGGCCACGGTGGACCCCGGCACGTTGTTCTCGTCGCCGACCGCCTGGCCCGTCAGGCTGCGAAACAGCGCCGACTTGCCCGCGTTCTCCAGGCCAGCCAACACCACCGTGTCAGCATTCGCAGGCGTCATCGCAGCAATCCGCGTTGCCGAACGGGCCCCAGGCACCCGCCGCGGGCGCATCGTCTTGCGCGGGCAGGCCCAGGTGCTGCGCCACCATCCGCGCCACGCCGTCAAAGCGCTGGCGGAACTTGTAGATGAAGCAATAGATGCGGCGGTCCTGCCGCACCTGCGGCCCCGCCAGGAACAGGCCGGGCGTCAGCGTGGATTCGTCATGCGCGCTCAATACGGGCCGGCCATCGGGCGTCCAGTCGAAGCATTCACGGATCAACTGCGCGCCGCCGCCCCGCAGAAAGCCGGTGCCCAGGATCGGCTCGTGCGCGCTGGCAAACACGCGGCCGTCCTCGGCCAGCGCCACGAAGCCCGCGGCCTCGCGCCGCACCTCCAGCACATTGACCCCGAACGCGATCTGCAGCCGGCCGCTGTCCAGCGCCTGGTACAGCCGCTGGCGGCTGTACGGCGACAGCGACAGGCTGGGGTCGTGCGGACTGGCCGGGTCCCAGGTCGACTTGCGCGCCAGCAATTGCACGCGGGCACCGCCGGCCACCAGGTTCACGGCCGCGTCCACGCCGCTTTCATAGCCGCCGATCACCAGGTATTCGTCGCCATCGAAAGCAGACCAGCTGTCCACCTCGGCGTAGTGCACGCAACCCTGTGCCCCCGCGAAGGGCCGCAGGTCGGGATACTGGTATTCGCCCGTCGCCCACACCACCGACCGCGCCAGCGCTGTGCCCTTGGAGGTGTCCAGCCGAAACTCGCCGCGCGGCCCGCGCGTCAGTCCGGTCACATCGCACCCCAGCGCCAAAGGCACCTCATGGGCCTGTGCCACCCGTTCCAGGTATTGCGCATAACGCGGACCGTCCAGGTGTTCCATGCCCGCAGACAAGGCCGGCGAACTGGTCTCGGTCACGGCATTCAAGTCCGCCAGGCCAAACGGATTGCTGTAGAACGACGGCGTGATGAAACGCGTTTCCTGCGGCCACGCCAGGAACGAGGCGCCCACCTGGTGCCGGTCGATCACCACACACCGCCGCACCCCGTGCCGCGCCAATGCGATCGCCATGCCGATCCCGGCGGGGCCGGCGCCCACCACGGCAACGTCAAGCACGTTCGATTGCACAATGCGCCGTTACTTGTTTTTTGCGCCGCCCTGGCGCGCCTTGAAGCGCGGGTTGGACTTGCAGATCACGTAGATGCGCCCGCGGCGCTTGACGACCTGGCAGTCCCGGTGGCGGGTCTTGGCGTCTTTGAGAGAGGAAAGGACTTTCATGCGGGGCTCCGGAAGGAAGGGGAAATGCAGACCCCGATCTCGCGTCAGCGGGATCAGCGGCCAGACAATAATGATATGTAATAACATTCCATTTGTCACGCTGCATTCAAAACCAGGGCTTGCAGCCGTCCCGCCTCGCGGGTAAATTGTTGACAATCTATCGCCCAAAGGCGACTTACACCGGGTTTTCACCCAGATAAAGAACAGATTGTTGACACAATGAGCAAAGTGCTGACGCTACCCAGCGCCGAGCCTGGCGATAACGAGACCCTGGCGGAACACATCTTCCGCAAGATCCAGTCCGCCATCGTCAAAGGCGAAATCGCCCCCGGCAGCAAGATCTCCGAACCGGAACTGGCGCGCATCCACGGCGTCAGCCGGGGCCCGCTGCGCGAGGCCCTGCACCGGCTGGAAGGCCAGAAGCTGCTGGTGCGCGTGCCGCATGCCGGCGCCCGCGTCGTGTCGCTCAGCCCCAAAGAGCTGGCCGAGCTGTATGAAATCCGCGAATCCCTGGAAGGCATGGCTTGCCGCCTGGCCGCAGACCGCATGCCGCCCGCGGAAATCGAAGAACTGCGCCAGGTGCTGCAAGCCCACGAAAAAGACGAGGCCTTCCAGGCGGGCATCGGCTACTACCAACAGGAGGGCGACTACGACTTCCACTACCGCATCGTCAAAGGCAGCGGCAACGAAATGCTGTTTCGCATGCTCTGCGACGAGCTCTACCAACTGGCGCGCATGTACCGCATCCAGTATTCGACCACCCCGAATCGCCCCCGGCAGTCGTATGCCGAGCACCACCGCATTCTTGACGCCATCGCCGACCGCGATGGCGAGCTGGCTGAACTCCTGATGCGCCGCCACATCCGCGCATCCCGTCTCAACATCGAAAATCAGATCGCTCAGGGCAACCTGAAGCGCACCGAGGCATGAACAAATCCTATCGCAAGCCCCTGCCCGGCACCCGCCTGGACTACTTCGACACCCGCGCCGCCGTGGACGCCATTTCGCCTGGCGCCTACGACCGCCTGCCCTATACCTCGCGCGTGCACGCCGAGAACCTGGTGCGCCGCTGCGACCCCGCGATGCTGACCGATGCGCTCAAGCAGCTGATCGAACGCCGCCGCGACCTGGACTTTCCGTGGTATCCGGCCCGCGTGGTCTGTCATGACATCCTGGGCCAGACCGCGCTGGTCGACCTGGCCGGCCTGCGCGACGCCATCGCCGACAAGGGCGGCGACCCCGCCAAGGTCAACCCGGTGGTGCCGGTGCAGTTGATCGTCGACCACTCGCTGGCCGTGGAATACGGCGGCAACGATCCCGATGCCTTCGAGAAGAACCGCGCGGTCGAAGACCGCCGCAACGAAGACCGCTTCCACTTCATCGACTGGACCAAGCAGGCCTTTCGCAACATCGAAGTCGTGCCCCCGGGCAATGGCATCATGCACCAGATCAACCTGGAGCGGATGTCGCCGGTGATCTACACGCAAGACGGCGTGGCCTTCCCCGACACGCTGGTCGGCACCGACAGCCACACCCCGCACGTGGATGCGCTGGGCGTCATCGCCATCGGCGTGGGCGGCCTGGAAGCCGAAAACGTCATGCTGGGCCGCGCCTCGTGGATGCGCCTGCCCGACATCATCGGCGTCGAACTGTCCGGCCGCGCCCAACCCGGCATCACCGCTACCGACGTGGTGCTGACGCTGACCGAATTCCTGCGCAAGGAAAAGGTCGTGGGCGCCTACCTGGAGTTCTACGGCGAAGGCGCCGCCAGCCTGACGCTGGGCGACCGCGCCACCATCTCGAACATGGCGCCCGAATACGGCGCCACCGCCGCGATGTTCTCTATCGACCAGCAGACCATCGACTACCTGCGCCTGACCGGCCGCGAAGACGAGCAGATCGCGCTGGTGGAAACCTACGCCAAGACCGCGGGCCTGTGGTCCGACAGCCTGAAGACCGCCGAATACGAACGCGTACTGCGCTTTGACCTGTCGACCGTGGTGCGCACCCTGGCTGGCCCGTCCAACCCGCATCGCCGCCTGCCGGTGGCCGACCTGGCCGAACGCGGCATTTCCGGCGTGGTCGAAAACCAGCCCGGCCTGATGCCCGACGGCGCCGTCATCATCGCCGCCATCACCAGCTGTACCAACACCAGCAACCCGCGCAACGTCATCGCCGCCGGCCTCTTGGCGCGCAACGCCAACCGCGCCGGCCTGACCCGCAAGCCCTGGGTCAAGAGTTCGCTGGCGCCTGGTTCGAAGGCCGTGGCCCTGTACCTGGACGAAGCCGGCCTGACCGAAGACCTGGAAAAGCTCGGCTTCGGCGTGGTGGCGTTTGCCTGTACCACGTGCAACGGCATGTCGGGCGCGCTGGACCCCGTGATCCAGCAGGAAATCATCGACCGCGACCTGTACGCCACCGCCGTGCTGTCCGGCAACCGCAACTTCGACGGCCGCATCCACCCCTACGCCAAGCAGGCCTTCCTGGCCTCGCCGCCGCTGGTGGTGGCCTATGCCATCGCCGGCACCATCCGCTTCGACATCGAACGCGACGTGCTGGGCACCACCGCCGATGGCCGCGAGATCCGCCTGAAGGACATCTGGCCCACCGATGCCGAGATCGACGCCACGGTCAAGGCCGCCGTCAAGCCCGAGCAGTTCCGCAAGGTCTACGCGCCCATGTTCGGCATCCAGAACGAGCGCCAGGCCGGCGTCAGCCCGCTGTACGCCTGGCGTGCGCAAAGCACCTACATCCGCCGTCCGCCGTACTGGGAAGGCGCGCTGGCCGGCGCGCGCACGCTGCGCGGCATGCTGCCGCTGGCCGTGCTGGGCGACAACATCACCACCGACCACCTGTCGCCGTCCAACGCCATCCTGATGGACAGCGCCGCGGGCGAATACCTGCACAAGATGGGCCTGCCCGAAGAGGACTTCAACTCGTACGCCACCCACCGCGGCGACCACCTGACGGCGCAACGCGCCACCTTCGCCAACCCCAAGCTCTTCAACGAAATGGTGAAGAACGCGGACGGCACGGTCAAACAGGGGTCGCTGGCACGCGTGGAACCCGAGGGCAAAGAGATGCGCATGTGGGAAGCCATCGAAACCTACATGGACCGCAAGCAGCCGCTCATCATCGTGGCGGGCGCCGACTACGGCCAGGGTTCGTCGCGCGACTGGGCCGCCAAGGGCGTGCGTCTGGCCGGCGTTGAAGCCATTGCCGCCGAAGGCTTCGAACGCATCCACCGCACCAACCTCATCGGCATGGGCGTGCTGCCGCTGGAATTCAAGCCGGGCGTGAACCGCAAGACGCTGGGCCTGGACGGCACCGAGACCTACGACGTGGCCGGCGAACGCAAGCCGCGCGCCGACCTGACGCTGGTCGTGCACCGGCGCAACGGCGAAACGCTGCAGGTGCCGATGACCTGCCGCCTGGACACCGCCGAGGAAGTCTCCATCTACGAAGCCGGCGGCGTGCTGCAGCGCTTTGCCCAGGACTTCCTGGAGGCCGAATCGGCCGGCTCGGCCAAGCAGGCCGGCTGATCTCCGCAACCCTCATCAAGGCGGGCGCCCCGCGCGCCCGCCGCCCACATTCAAGACACCAGGACTGCCCCATGGCCCACGCACCCCAGATCAAGATTCCCGCCACCTACATGCGCGGCGGCACCAGCAAAGGCGTGTTCTTCAAGCTGGACGACCTGCCCGAAGCCGCCCGCGTGCCGGGCCCGGCCCGCGACGCGCTGCTGATGCGCGTCATCGGCAGCCCGGACCCCTACGGCAAGCAGATCGACGGCATGGGCGCAGCCACCTCCAGCACCAGCAAGACCGTCATCGTCGGCAAGAGCACCCGCCCCGACCACGACGTGGATTACCTGTTCGGCCAGGTCTCGATCGACCAGGCCTTCGTCGACTGGAGCGGCAACTGCGGCAACCTGTCCGCCGCGGTCGGCCCCTTCGCCATCACCAACGGCCTGATCGACCCGGCCCGCATTCCGCAGAACGGCATCGCAGTGGTGCGCATCTGGCAGGCCAACATCCAGAAGACCATCATCGCCCACGTACCCATCACCGACGGCGCCGTGCAGGAAACCGGCGACTTCGAACTGGACGGCGTGACCTTCCCCGCGGCCGAGCTGCAGCTGGAATTCATGAACCCGGCCGAAGAAGGCGACGGCGGCTCGATGTTCCCCACCGGCAACCTGGTGGACGACCTGGAAGTGCCCGGCGTGGGCTCCTTCAAGGCCACCATGATCAACTCCGGCATTCCCACCATCTTCCTGAATGCCGACGCCCTGGGCTATAGCGGCGCCGAACTGCAGGACGACATCAATGGCGACGCCGCCGCGCTGGCTCGCTTCGAGACCATCCGCGCCCACGGCGCGCTGCGCATGGGCCTGATCAAGTCCCTGGAAGAAGCCGCCGCCCGCCAGCACACGCCCAAGGTCGCTTTCGTGGCCGGCCCCAAGGCCTACACCGCGTCCAGCGGCAAGCCCATCGGCGCCGATGACATCGACGTGCTGGTGCGCGCGCTGTCCATGGGCAAGCTGCACCACGCCATGATGGGCACCGCGTCGGTCGCCATCGCCACCGCCGCCGCCGTGCCCGGCACGCTGGTCAACCTGGCGGCCGGCGGCGGCCAGCGCGACCAGGTCTGCTTCGGCCACCCGTCGGGCACGCTGCGCGTGGGCGCCGAGGCCCAATTGGTCGACGGCGAATGGACCGTCACCAAGGCCATCATGAGCCGCAGCGCCCGCGTGCTGATGGAAGGCCGCGTGCACGTGCCGCGCGTCGGGTTCTAAGGTCCGGGCTGCGGTATTCTCTGCCGCAGCCCCCTACCGACGGACTCCTCCATGGCATTTCCTCGCGCCCCGCGCGCGCTGCGCGGAATCAAGGCTGGCCTGGCCAGCGCCGCACTGGTCGCGTCGGCCGCTGCCGCCGCCGACGCCACCCCGATCCTGATGCAGCCCGCGCCGGGCGCCACCTACGTCCACGGCCGCTATTACCTGATTCCCCAGCCCTACGCGGCGGTCAAGGCCGACCTTGAAAAAGGCCTGTCTGACCCGGGCCTGGGCGGCTTCAGCCAGCGCGACGACAGCGCCCCCGTTTCGGCCATGGAGTTCTATTGGGCGCAGGTCGCGGCGCGCCACCTGCCCGCCGTGAAACAGGCGCTGGATGGCCAGGCCAGCGGCCACGCCACCCCGGTCCTGGACAAGGCGCTGGCCGCGGGCGTCATCACCGCCGACGAACGCGACGCCTTCCGCCAGGCCATCGCCCGCCAGCCCGACTATGCCGACGAAGCCATCAAGTCGCTGCCGTTCTTCTCGCAGCCGGTGGCGCGCTGGTCGTTCGAGCGCGAACGCGAGAAATCCCGCCGCACCCAGGCCGACTACGGCACCGTCATGGACGTCTCTGCCCTGGCCGGCCGCGCGCCATTGACGCTGGTCTGGTACGGCGGCGCGGCCACCACCGTGACCCGCCATTTCCGCATGACAAGCTGCATGATCGGCGTGGCCTGCTTTCCCGATCCGCATATCGAACGCAATGCGCAGACCGTCGAACACGCCGATCCGGCGCTGGACCGCTACATCGACAGCCTGACGCAGCGGCTGCAAGCCCTGCCCCAGGGCGATGCCGACCGGATCATGCAGGCGTACTTCGACGCCTATGCGCGCGGCGCGGCCGCCGCCACCACACAGCCCGCCCCCGCCGTCGCCGCGTTGCCGGAAACCACCCTGCCGGGCACGCCCTTGCCGGCCGACGAATCCGACCTGCGCCGCTACGACAACGACAGCTGGCGCCTGATCGCCCTGCCCGACGGCAGCCTGCTGGCGTCCGGCGCCGCCGTGCACCGCTACGTGCCGCGCGCCGGCACAGCCATCGATCGCGAAAACGGTCCCGCGGGCTTCGGCATGGCGCGCACCTTGAAGATCGCCGCCGACGGCCAGGTCTGGGGCCAAGGCCTGCGTGAAGACGGCTCAGCCGTCCTGCTCGCCTGGCGGCCCGGCCAGCGCCAGGCCACACCGTTCGCGCTGGCAACGGCGATGCCCGACCGCCGCATCGACGACTGGACCCTGCCGGCCCGTGGCGGCGTCGCGCTGCGCGTGGGCGACACGCTGTACACCATGACGCCCCAGGGCCGCTGGAGCCAGCGCCCCTGGGATGCGTCGCTGCGCCGCGCCGCCAGCGACGCGCTCGAACAGGCCTTGCCGTGGCGCTACAGCGAAGCCATTCAATTCGGCGATGGCCTGTTCTGGGGCGCCGACCGCGACGGCTACGGCATCGATCCGGCCACCGCCCGCGTGGCCGCCAGCTTCAAGACCACCGCCGACAAGCTCTTTTTCGGCAGCCGCCGCGGCAACTGGGCCCTGGCCCTGTCCGAAACGCCTGACGGCCGGCGTCTGCGCGCCATCGACCTGGCCACCGGCCAGGCCCGCTTCGATCTGGAAACCCCGGCCGTCTACTACACTTCCAGCGCGGCGCGCAGCGCCCACGGCCGCCTGCTTGCCGTCAGCGGCGCCGACACCACCGTGGTGGTCATGGATATGGCCGCAGGAAAGATGCGGCTCAACCTGCGCGCCCCCAAGGACTACAGCGTCAGCGCCATGGCCTTTTCGTGGGCAGGCGACCGGTTGTGGATCTACGCCCGGCCCGTGGGCAACAACGGACCCGCGCAGTTGCTCAGCTGGGACGTGCCGGCAGACCTGCGCGATGCCGCGCAGGGGCAGGATATTCCCGATCAGTTGCGCTGCGGGTATTCGATGGAATGCCGCTGACTTACTTGCCCTGCTCTTTCGGCGCGCTGGCCACCAGCGCGTCAAAGGCCTTGTCCAGGCTGGCCAGCGAATCGGCGATATGGGCGCGGCGTTCCTTGATCCACTTGTCCTGCGACGCCAACTGCTCGCGGGCTTCCTTGATCATGCGGTCCATCTCGGCGGGCTGCGGGCCGCCACTGGTGGCGCGGTTCTTCACGATGGCCACCGGGTCCAGCGTCGAGCGGAACTCGGCTTCGCTCATCGGCAGTTCGTTCGGGTACTTCGACCCCTTCATCGCCTCGGCGTAGATACG
This sequence comes from Achromobacter deleyi, assembly GCF_902859705.1. Lineage (GTDB taxonomy): Bacteria > Pseudomonadota > Gammaproteobacteria > Burkholderiales > Burkholderiaceae_B > Achromobacter > Achromobacter deleyi. Next base: position 13,351 of record NZ_CADIJO010000003.1, read on the forward strand.
GCGCGCCTGGTCATACGGGAAGTCCAGCGGCTTGATGTTGTTGGTCTTGGCGTAGCTCACGACTTCCGACGCAAAGTGGTGGCCGTCGCGGAACGGCAGCTTGTACTTGCGCATCAGCACGTCAGCCAGTTCCTGCGAAGCCGTCCAGTCGCTGTTCAGTTCTTCCAGCGCGCGGTCCGGGCTGATGACCATGGCCTTGAGCACGCGGTCCCAGCGCTTCAGCGCCGAAATGCCGCTGTCGACCATCGCCGAATTCTGCTTCACGTCCTTGGGGTCGCTCATGCCCGGGGTGATGTTGTGCGTCTGGATCACCGGGCCCATCGCCAGCGTCACCGCCGTGGACGCATCGCTGCGCGTGTCGTTCAGCAAGCCCGGGTTGCGCTTTTGCGGCATGGCGCTGGACACATAGGTATTGCCGCCGCCCTCTTCCAGCAGAATCCACGGACGCGACTGCGCATATTGCGTCATCACGTCTTCCACGAAATTGCCCGTGCGCAATGCGATGCTGGTCACGATGGACGCCACTTCCACCGGCTGGTCCATCGACGAGATCTGCGACGCGTCATAGGCGTTGTCCACCAGCGCCGTGAAGCCCAGGTATTGCGCCATGCGCTTTCTGTCCAGCGGCCAGCTGGTGCCGTTCAGCACCGTGGTGCCCATGGGCGAACGGTCGATGCGCACATAGGCTTCGCGGATGCGCTGGGCATCGCGCGCCAGCCCCGCCGCCTGGCCCAGCAGATAGTGGCCGTAGCTGTTCGGCTGCGCGGCCACGCCATTGGTGTAGTTCGGCACGATGGTGCCGGCGTGCTTGGCCGCCAGTTCCACCAGCGTGGTGGACGTGGCGTTCAGCTGATCCGCCAGTTCCAGCAGCTTGTCGCGCAGGATTGCGCTGCGGTAGGTCGCGTGCATGTCCTGGCTGGAACGGCCCGCGTGCAGCAGCGTCACGTCTTCGCCCGCCGCCTTGATCAGCAGCGGCTCGAACGTGATGACGCTGGCCGGCCGCTTGGCGCCGGGCTGGTTGCCGTCGTTGATCACCTTGGCCACGCCGGCCGCCAGGCGCGGCGCCATGGACTTGTCCAGCAGCCCTTCGTCGGTGTTGATCACCGCCGTGGCCTTGTTGATCTCGCCCAGCCAGAAGAACGGATCATGCGCGGGCGGCTTGGCAGCGGCCGGCGCGGCGGGCGCCTGCTGGGCCAGGGCGGCCTGGCTGCCAAGGGAAAAAACAAGGGCTGCGCCCAGGGCGGGCAGGAAATGTCTCATGGCGTTCTCGTTATGGGAAAGAGAGTCGGCCGGGGAAGCCCCCGATGCCAAGCGCCATTTTTGCTCGGACTGCGATCAAAATGCAATTATTCCGGCTAGCCCGTAGGCGCCGCCCAGCGCAGCACGAAACGCGCGCCGCCCAGCGGGCTGTCGAACACCTGAATGGTGCCCCGGTGGCTGGCCGCCACGCGCTGCACGATCGCCAGCCCCAGGCCGGCGCCGCCCGTGCCGCGGTCGCGGCTTTCATCCAGGCGGGTGAAGGGTTCGAAGACCCTGTCGCGGTCTTCAGCGGGAATGCCCGGCCCGTCATCATCCACGATCAGCTCGAAACCGCCTTGCGGACAGTGCGTCAGCATGATCTCGATGCGGCCGCGTGCATAGCGCACCGCGTTCTGCACCAGGTTCAACAGCGCGCGGCTCATGTAGCGCGGGTTCAGGCTGACATGCGGCGGATGCCCCTCCACCACCACGCAGCGCACATTGCGCGCATCGGCCTGGTGCGCCACCTGGGCCAGCGCCTCGCCCAGCCAGTCGCGCGTGTCCACGGTTTCCTGCTTGACCGCGTCATCGGCCGGCCGCTCCAGCCGCGCATACACCAGCAGCTCGGCCACCATGCTTTCCAGTTCTGAGATATCGGCGCGCATGTCGCGCAGCACGCGGCCATGCTCGCGCGGCAGGCCGCTGCGATCCAGCACGTCCACCTCGAACGACAGCCGCGCCAAGGGCGTGCGCAATTCATGCGACACCGCGTTGGTCAGGCTGCGCTGGTTCTCGATCAGCGTGGCGATGCGGCTGGCCATGGCGTTGAAGCTTTCCCCCACGTGCCGGATGCCCGTAATGCGCGACAGGTGCACCCGCATGCCCAGGTCGCCCTGGCCCATTCGCACCGCGGCATTGCGCAGCCGGTCCATGTCGCGCCACATCGGCAGCGCCCACAACGCCAGCAACCCCACGCCCACCATCACCGTCAGGAAGGTCCACAGCGTCCAGGTCAGCACGGTATCGACCAGGCCTTCGCCCGGCAGGCGCACTTCCAGCCATTGCCTGGGTTCGCCGGGCAGCGGCACCAGGTGCGTGTTGTATTCGTCGCGCATCACGAAGCCCTGGCTTTCCAGCTGCTCGCGTTCGTTGCCGCTCAGCCGGACCTGGTCCGACCGCAGCAGCCGCAGCAACAGGCCGTAGTGCGGCAACACCTGTTCGCGCAGCGCGGCCTCGCGCTCGGCCGGCGCCACGCCATCGAGCCGCTGGTGCAGCTCGTAGACCTGGCCCCGCAGCGACTGGTAGGCAATCTCGTCCACCGTCGGCTTGAACAGCTTGCCCAGGCCCTTGTCCACCAGTTGGTACGCCAGGCACAGGCTGATCACGACCACGATGAAGAATCGAACGAAGAATTTGAACATTGAAGGCCCAGGCGCCGACAGCCGGCGGCTTGGGATCATAGGGAGAAAGCGGGGTGGCGATCCGCCGCCATTTGTGGGGGATTTGTGAAAAATCGTGAAACACCGGTGACCCACAAGGCACGCTATTCTGGGGCTGCTGTTCGGCTGCCTGCCCGGCGGATTCCCGCGCCCTCCCTCGAAAGGACTTCCACCCCATGGACCCGCTAGAGAAACTCCTGCGTTCGGACAAGATCCTGCAATCGTTCCCCGGCGCCGAGAGCGCCGCGATCCAGGCCTACGAGCAAGCCTGGCAAACGCGTTTTTCCGACGGCTACAAGGCATTCCTGGCGCGCAGCAACGGCCTGCGCTTCGGCTTCGATTTCGACCAGGCCCACCGGGCGGGCGTGTCGCCCGCCCTGGCCGACATGAATACGTTTTTCGGCATCGGCAACGGCAACCCGCACCTGGACCTGGCGTTGCTGACCCCGAAAATGCGCTTTCACAACCGTGCCTTCCTGCCTTTCGCCCCGGTGCTGGGATTGGGCGGCGACTTCTGTACCTACGTGGAAATCAGCCAGGGCACGCACCAGGGCCGCATCATGTACACCGATGGCGAGATGGCCTCGGAGTACGAAGACCTGGATATCCGAGGCCAGGACGTCGACACCCTGGTCGACGGTTTCATCGACGACGGCTGGTTCATGCCCGTCGCTGCGTCGTTCGATGATTTGATCCGGCTGTACGCGAAGATGGCGTGAAAGGCGCTGCGGGAAATTGCACGACACAAGGCGATTCCCCGCGTGATCGCGCGTCACGTTACATGAACTTCTCGTACAACTTCGGATAACGGCGGCGCATCTCCTTAGCGTCGTCGAAATCCCAAATGGGCCCCAACTCGGGAAGCGGAAAAACTGTCAAGCCCGTCGGATAGCCACCCGTCAATTCCTCGTAGGCTTGCGTAGCCACGGAAAGCATGTCCTCGCAATACGCTTCGTCCGCTTCCACCTCGACCTTGGCCAACCAATCAGGGTCCGCCAACGCCTTCTCGTAGGTCTTCTTTCCTTGCCCGATTAGCCATCCGATGAAATAGTCGAAGCCATCGTCGGAACAACCACCATTGATCACATAGGCAGCTCCCCACAGCTGCAGGTTGTAGGCAGCACGAGTCAATTGCGTATAGGCATTGGCCGCACCCTTGATGCTTTCAAGATCCATCGTCTTGATGATTTCCTTCAAGCTCTCGGCGACGGCGTGCGCGTCAGCGGGATCGTCGACCGATTTGCGCGCTTTCTCGACCAATTCCCAGTATTCGTTGATTTCCATTATTCATTTCCCAGGTTTCGAAGAAATTTTCGGAATTCAAGTTTGAACAACGGGCAGATCATGGGGAATTGGAAGATTCTGAAATATGACGCGAGTGCCACACTTACCTGGCAACGTGATCGCCAGGCGCCTTGACCAGGAATTCCTTCAGGCTGGCGACCTTGCTCTTCTTGAAGATGCGGTTCTTGTAGGTCACCACCGTGGTGGGCGACAGGCCCAGCGCACGGCCCACTTCCTTGGCCGTGTGGCCCTGGCGCAGCAGGTTCGCCACCTGGATCTCGCGAAACGACAGGTCGGCCGGCCAGGCGGCCACGGGCGCCGGCGCGGCCTCGCGCCGACAGAGCTGGTGATGGCGCCGCGCCAACGCGATCAACAGCGGCGCGCGGCCGCGCATCAGGTCGGTCACGTCCGCCGAATGCGTGCGCGAAAAGTACAGGTTCAGGTAGCTGATGCCTTCGCTGCGCGCGCCGATCAATGAAATCTTGCTGGCAAAGCCGGGCCGCTCGAACAGCAGACGGCGGTATTCCGCATCCAGGATGTGACCGGGTGCGGGCGTCTGGATGATCAGGTCCGGCTGTCCCTCGGGCCGACAGGCCAGGTCGCGCAGCAGCGCGTAGTTGGGATCACGGCGATAGAACTGGTCATCGACGTAGACGTTGGTGGTCCATTCGATCAGCGACTGGTTCAAGAGGCTGGCGGCCGACGAATACTGCACCGAGCCGTCGTGCCCGTAGAACACGTGGGCGACGTGATCGGCCGCCACCGTTTCGCGCAGGGCCAGCAGCAGCGCGGCATGGAACATCGGCCCGCCCAGGTCCATCACGGCGGACGCGGCCCATTGGTCCGTCCCCCCGGCCGCAGCCAGCGGCGTGCTTGTCTCTTCCATGGTTCTGGGTCCTCGTTCGGACGTGTTTTTCCCGATTCTACGGTCAACCCCGGCCGTCCGTGTGTCCTCTTCCGTGAGGACATGACGGGCCCGCGCCGCGCTTCTAGAGTTTGGCCCTGAGACAAACACGCCGTGCCACAGAGCACTAGGGAAAACGATGACAGAGCTTCCCCTCTACCCCTACATCCGGCCCGCCGAGATGGACGGCCCGCGCGCCGAGCCGCATCCCGTCGCCATCGTCGGCGCCGGGCTTTCCGGCCTGACGCTGGCGCTGGACCTGGTGCGCCGCGGCATTCCCGTGGTGGTGCTGGACGATGACAACACGGTGGGCGTGCGCGGCCTGGCCTCGCGCGGCATGGTCTGGGCCCAGCGCACGCTGGACATCTTCGACCGGCTGGGCATGGCGAGCGCGGTGGTCGACAAGGGCGTGCGCTGGAACGTCGGGCGCGTGCTGTGCCGCGACAAGGCGGTGGCGTCGTTCACGCTGCAAGACCAGCCGGACATGCGCCACAACGGCTTCGTGAACCTGCAGCAATACTATCTGGAGGCCTTCCTGGTCGACGCCTTGCAGCGCGAACCGCTGGCCGACCTGCGCTGGTTGAATGCCGTCGCCGGCATCGAAGCCGGTGCGGATGGCCCCGCCACGCTGCGCGTGCAGACGCCCGACGGCATCTACGCCACGCGCGCCCAGTGGGTGGTGGCCTGTGACGGCGCGCACAGCGCGGTGCGCGGCATGCTGGGCCTGCAACCGCGCGTCTACGACCGCACCGAAGACCGCTGGATCATCATCGATATCGTCCTGCGCGGCACGGCCTGGCCCGAAGAACGCTGGACCTGGCTGGACGCGGGCAGCAACCATGGCCGCGCAGTCTGGCGCCACAAGATGGCCGACGACACCTGGCGGCTGGATTTCCAGTTGCGGCCCGACGAAGACGCCGAGGCGGCGGCAACGGAAGCCGGCATGCGCCGGCGCGTGCTGGACCTGGTGGGCGAGCCGGTCGATTTCGACATCGCGTGGCACGGCGTCTGGGCCTACCGCCACGAATGCCTGGACAGCCTGCGCCATGGCCGCGTGCTGTTCGCGGGCGATTCGGCCCACCTGGTCGCACCCTTTGGCGCACGCGGCGGCAACGGCGGCATCCAGGACGCCGACAACCTGGGCTGGAAGCTGGCGCTGCTGCTGCAAGGGCGTGCCGATGCCTGCCTGCTGGACAGCTACAGCGACGAGCGCAAGCACGCGGCCATGGAAAACATCCGCCAGGCGCGGCGCTCGTCCCGCTTCGTGTATCCGGGCGCCGCCCGATCGGCCGCGCTGTGGCGGGACGCCATCATCGCGCTCGCGCCGCAGCACCAGGCCGCCGCCCGCCTGATCAACACCGGCCGCCTGTGCATGCCTGCGGTGTATCCGCCGTCGCCGCTGGTGCGCGGCAGCCATGCCCACGCCGGACGCGCGCTGCCCAACATCGTGCTGCGCCAGGCGGACGGGCTGTCTCTGCATGCGTTGCTGGGCCCCTGGTTCACGGCGCTGGTATTCGGCGATGCCTTGCCGCCCGACGCCACAGGCGCAACGCACGCCGATAGCCAGGTGCGCTGGGTGGCGGTCAGCCCGCTGTGCGATGCGCGCGGCCGCGCCGCGCTGGCGCATCAGCTTGGCGTGGCCCTGGACGGCGCAACCTGGCTCGTGCGCCCCGATCAGCACGTCATGGCGGCGGGCGACGCGCAGGCCTTGCCCCCCGCCCAGATCACGACCTGGCTCGACGCCGCGCTGGGCCAGGCCGCTATCCCGACGTTCCCCGCTGCCCCGGCCCACGGCCTGCAGCATTTCCCCGGAGACCCGCTACATGCCGCCTTCACAGCAACAGCTTGATGACCTGCTCGAACGCCTGATCGCGTTGACCGACCAGCCCAACCCCGTGGACCAGCGCGACAGCCTGGCGCGGCTGTCGCTGCTGCTCATCGAAGCCGTGGACGACGCGGCCCGGGTGCAGTCGGCCGTCGATGAAATCCTCGCGGCGCGTGCCGAGCCGCCTGCCCTGCACATCCCTTGACCCACGGAGACGGCGCCATGACGCATCCCATTGAGACCCCGCGGCCCGACGCCGCCTGCCCGCCCATTCAGGGCCTGCACCACTTCGCCTGGCGCTGCCGCGACGCCGAGGAAACCCGGCATTTCTACGAAGACATCCTGGGCCTGCCGCTGGTGCATGTGGTCAAGGAAGAACGGGTGCCGTCCACCGGCGAACACTGCCCCTTCGTGCACTTGTTCTTTGAATTCGCCGACCGCTCGCACATCGCCTTCTTCGACCTGGGCGACAACGCCGTGAGCCAACCCGACCCCGCGACCCCGCGCTGGGTCAACCACTTCGCCATGGAAATCCGCGGCGAGGCCGAACTGGAACGGATGCGCCAACGCCTGCTGACCCAGGGCATCGAAGTAGTCGGCCCCACCGACCACCACTTCATCCGCTCGCTCTATTTCTTCGACCCCAACGGCATCCGGCTGGAACTGACCACCCGCCTGCCCGTCCCCGACTACGTGGCCGGCAAGCGCCGCAGCGCCCATGACGACCTGGCCGACTGGACCCGCGACAAGGCCGCCGGCCTGCGGCCCGGCGCCTCGGGCACCAGCAGCCAGGCCCGCCAGGCCCAGGCCCGTTGACCCCTTCATTCCCACCCGATACAGGAACACGATGACCAAGCCCTTTGCCTCCCAGGCCGACGTAGCCGAAAAGAAAACGTCTTTCGTCCGCCTTTCCGACAACGCCTACGCCTATCTCGCCGACGGCGATCCCAACTCCGGCGTCATCATCGGCGACGACTGCGTGATGGTGGTCGACGCGACGGCCACGCCGGTCATGGCCCAACCCCTGATCCGTGCGATTCGCGGCGTCACCGACAAGCCCATCCGCCACGTCGCCCTGACCCACTACCACGCCGTGCGCGTGCTGGGCGCGTCCGCCTTTGCCGCCGAAGGCGCCGTCAACACCTTCGCCAGCCGCGGCACCTACGAACTGATCGCCGAGCGCGGCCAGGCCGACATGGACTCCGAGATCGGCCGCTTTCCCCGATTGTTCCAATCCGCCGAAGGCATCCCCGGACTGACCTGGCCCACGGTGGTGTTCGAGCGCGAACTGACCGTGAACCTGGGCAATCTGGAAGTGCGCATGATGCATCTGGGCGCCGGCCACACCCGCGGCGATTCGATCGTGTGGATTCCATCGCAGGGCATCTGTTTTTCCGGCGACCTGGTCGAATTCAATGCCGGCGTCTACACCGGCGACGCCTACCTGGCCGACTGGCCCGCCACGCTGGATGCGCTGCAAGCCTTGCAGCCGCGCCAGCTGGTACCAGGGCGCGGCCCCGCGCTCACGCAACCCGACGCCTGCCGCGAGGCCATCGGCTACACGAAGCGCTGGGTAGAGACGCTGTACGGCTGCGCCCGCCAGGGCGTCAGCGAAGGCAAGGGCTTGAAGCAAGTCTACGAAGACACCCGCCGCGTGATGGACCCCGAATTCGGCCACGTCGTCATCTACGAACACGCCATTCCCTTTGACATCTCGCGCGCCTTCGACGAAGCCAGCGGCATCACCGAGCCGCGCGTCTGGACGGCTCAGCGCGACCGCGAAATGTGGGCCGAGCTCACCGCCTGACGCCATCACCACGGAACCCGACCATGAAACTTGCCACCCTGAACCACGGCACCCGCGACGGCCAGCTGGTCGTCGTCGACCGCGCGCTCGCCCGCCTGCGCCCCGTGCCGCACATCGCCGCCACCTTGCAGCAGGCCCTGGACGACTGGGCCCGCTGCGCGCCGCGCCTGCAAGCAGAATATGACGACCTGCAAGCCGGCGGCACCGGCCAGCCGTTCGATGCCACCCAATGCGCCGCGCCGCTACCGCGCGCCTACCAGTGGCTGGACGCATCCGCCTACCTCAACCACGTCGACCTGACGCGGCGCGCGCGCGGCGGCGAAATGCCGCCGTCGTTTCGCACCGACCCGCTGATGTACCAGGGCGCCTCTGACGACTTCATGGGCCCCTGCGACCCGATCACCGCCGCCAGCGAAGACCTGGGGGTCGACCTCGAAGCCGAGATCGTGGTGGTCACCGACGACGTGCCGCTGGGCGTGGACGCCGACACGGCGCTGGATCATGTGGTGCTGCTGGGCCTGGTCAACGACGTCACGCTGCGCAACGTGGTGTTGCCGGAATTGAGCAAGGGCTTTGGCTTTCTGCAAGGCAAGCCGGCGTCGGCGCTGTCGCCCGTGCTGGTCACCCCCGACGAACTCGCCCCCTATTGGCGGGACGGCAAGCTGCACCGGCCGATGCAGGTGTGGTTGAACGGCCAACTGCTGGGCCAGCCCCAGGCCGGCGAGGAAATGCAATTTCATTTCGGCGAGCTGATCGCGCACGCGGCGCGCACCCGCCGCCTGGGCGCCGGCACGCTCGTGGGCAGCGGCACCATCTCGAACGCCAGCGATGCCGTCGGCGTGTGCTGCCTGGTCGAAGCGCGGGTGCGTGAACAACTGCGCGAAGGCCAGATGCGCACGCCCTTCCTCAAGCATGGCGACCAGGTGCGCATCGCCATGCAGGACGACGCCGGCCACAGCCTGTTTGGCGACATCGACCAGCAGGTCCGCATTCCCGGCACCCGCCCGCTGCCGCTGGCCCCGGCCCGCCACGCCGTCACCGCCTGAACAGGACGCCGCCATGGCCGACACGCCCCTACCCACCCTGCACAGCTACTGGCGCAGCTCGGCAGCCTATCGGGTCCGCCTTGCCCTGGCCATCAAGCGCCTGCCGTATCGGCAGGTCGCCTGGCACATGGCCAAAGGCGAACACCAGCAGCCCGCCTACCGCCAGATCGCGCCGTTCGGCCTGGTGCCCATGCTGGAAATCGACGGCCTGCGCTTGCAGCAGTCGCTGGCCATCATCGAGTACCTGGATGCGCGCCACCCCGAGCCCGCCCTGCTGCCCGACGACCCCGCACAGCGGGCGCAGGCCCGCGCGCTGGCGCAACTGGTGGCCTGCGAGATGCATCCGCTGAACAACCTGCGCACCTTGAACCGGCTGCGCGGCCAGTTCGGCGCCGATGACGCGCAAGTGCAAGACTGGTACCGTCATTGGTGCGAGGAAGGCTTTCGCGCATTTGAGGCGGCGTTGGGCGCCAGCCATGGCGACTACGCGCTGGGCGCGGCGCCGTCGCTGGTGGAGTGCTGCCTGGTGCCGCAGGTCTACAACGCCCGGCGTTACGAGGTCGACCTGACGCCGTTTGCCCGCGTGCGCGCCATCGTGCAGGCCTGCGAATCGCTGCCGGCCTTCGACGCGGCACGGCCCGAAAACCAGCCCGACGCGCCACGCCCCGCGCAGGCCGCCTGACCCCTCACCCAACCCCTCACATAAAAAGCGGCCCAGACCGCGCCCCCAAGGAGACACGCATGCAGACAGACCTTTCCGGACAGGGCGCCGTTGCGCCCGCCCCGCTTGCCGACCGGCCGGCGGCAGTTCCACTGGTCAGCGTAGAAGACCGCAAAGTGCTGGCGGCCACGCTGGTCGGTTCGGCCATCGAGTGGTACGACTACTTCATCTACGTCCAGGCCGCGGGCCTGGTGCTGGGCAGTCTGTTCTTTGCCCCTTTCGCCCGCGAGAATCCTGAGCTGTCGCTGATCCTGTCGTTTGCCACCGTCGGCGTGGCGTTCCTGTTCCGGCCCCTGGGCGCCATAGTCTGTGGCCACCTGGGCGACCGCTATGGCCGTAAACGCGTACTGGCCGCCACGCTCATCCTGATGGGGGTGTCGACCGCGCTGATCGGCGTACTGCCCACCTATGCGCAGATCGGGCTGTGGGCGCCGGTCATCCTGGTCGGGCTGCGCGTGCTGCAAGGCTTTTCGGCTGGCGGCGAATGGGGCGGCGCAGCACTCATGGCCGTCGAACACGCCCCGGTCGACCGACGGTCGTTGTTCGGCGCCTTTCCGCAGATCGGCGTGCCGCTGGGCATGATCGTCGCCACGGGTGTGCTGTGGTGCATCACGGCGCTGGTCGGCGCCGACAACTTCATGGCCTGGGGCTGGCGCATCTCGTTCCTGCTGTCCATTGCGCTGATCATCGTGGGCGTCTTCATCCGCCGCGCCGTCGAGGAATCGCCGGTGTTCCTGCAGATGCGGTCGCGGCGCAGCCATTCATCGGCGCCGCTGGGCACGCTGCTGCGCCAGCATCCGCGCCAGATTGCGCTGACGACGCTGATCTTCGTAGGCAACAGCACCGCCGGCTACCTGCTGGTGGGCTTTTTCATCAGCTACGGCAGCCGCGCGCTGCACATGCCGGCGCAGCAGGTGCTGATGATCTGCACGTTGGCCGCCGCCTGCTGGCTGGGCACCACTCTTCTGGGCGGCTGGCTGGGCGACCGCATCGGCCGCGTGCGCACCTTCCAGGTGGGCTATGTGCTGCTGGCCCTGTGGGCCATTCCGATGTGGTGGCTGATCGAATCGGGCAACCCGGCGCTGTTCACGTTGGCGCTGGCGGTACTGTCGGTGCCGCTGGGCCTGACCTACGGGCCGCAGGCCGCCCTGTATGCCGAGATGTTCCCCGCCGACGTGCGCTATTCCGGCGTGTCGGCCGGCTACGCGCTGGGGTCCATCCTGGGCGGCGCCTTCGCCGCGATGATCGCGCAATCGATCATCTCGGCCACCGGGCAATCGTGGCTGGTGGGGGTGTACGTCGTCGTCATGGCAGCCGTCTCGTTCGTCGCCGTCACGCTGGTCAAGGACAAGCCCGGCACGACGCTGCACGCCGACTGACACCCCGCGCCGCCGCTCGGTATCGCGGCGGCGCTCCCCTTGTCACCCATCCCCGCCCCCATGACCGCCAGCATCCGCCAACAAGACCTGGTCGATTCCATCGCCCACGCCCTGCAATACATCAGCCACTATCACAGCCCCGACTACCTCGCGCACCTGGCCGCCGCCTACCGCCGCGAGGCCAGCGCGCCCGCCCGCGACGCCATGGCCCAGATCCTGGCCAGCTCGCGTCTGGCCGCCATCGGCCGGCGCCCCCTCTGCCAGGACACCGGCATCGTCAATGTCTTCCTGAACGTCGGCATGGACGTGCGCTGGACGGGTTTCACCGGCAGCCTGGAAGACGCCGTCAATGAAGGCGTACGCCGCGCCTACCTGGACCCCGACAATCCCCTGCGGGCATCGGTGGTGGCCGACCCGCTGTTCGGCCGCGCCAATACCCGCGACAACACGCCCGCCGTCATCAGCACCCGGATCGTGCCCGGCGCCACGCTGGAAGTCATCGTCGCGGCCAAAGGCGGCGGATCGGAGAACAAGGCGCGGCTGGCCATGCTGAACCCGGGCGACAGCGTGGTGGACTGGGTGCTCGCGCAGGTGCCGACGCTGGGCGCGGGCTGGTGTCCGCCCGGCATGCTGGGCATCGGCGTGGGCGGCACTGCGGAAAAGGCCGTGCTGCTCGCCAAGGAAAGCCTGATGCAGCCGCTGGACATGCATACGCTGCAGGAACGCGCCGCACGCGGCGACGCGCTCGCCCCCGAAGACGCCCTGCGGCTGGAGCTGCATGCACGCGTCAACGCGCTGGGCATCGGCGCGCAGGGCCTGGGCGGCCTGACGACCGTGCTGGACGTCAAGCTCAAGACCTACCCCACGCACGCCGCCGCCAAACCCGTCGCCCTGATCCCCAACTGCGCCGCCACCCGTCACGCCCGCTTCGTGCTGGACGGCAGCGGCCCCGTGCACCTGGAGCCGCCTTCGCTGGATCTCTGGCCCGACCTGGGCGATGCCGCGCTGGCGCAGGTCGGCCGGCGCGTGAACCTGGACACGCTCACCCAGGAAGAGGTCGCCACCTGGCGCGCGGGCGACACCTTGCTGCTGAGCGGCCGCATGCTGACCGGCCGCGATGCCGCGCACCAGCGCATCCGCGAACGGCTCGCCCAGGGCCTGCCGCTGCCCGCCGACTTCCGCAACCGTGTCATCTACTACGTCGGCCCCGTCGATGCGGTACGGGACGAGGCCGTGGGTCCGGCCGGCCCCACCACGTCCACCCGCATGGACGGCTACACCGACATGATGCTGGCGCACACCGGCCTGATCGCGATGATCGGCAAGGCCGAACGCGGCCCCGACGCCGTCGCCGCCATCCAGCGGCACCGGGCGGCCTACCTGATCGCCGTCGGTGGTGCGGCGGTTCTCGTGTCCCGGGCCATCCGCCACGCGCGCGTCGTGGCCTTCGAAGACCTGGGCATGGAAGCCATCTACGAATTCGACGTGGTCGACATGCCGGTGACGGTGGCAGTCGATGCAGAGGGTGGCAACTTGCACGTTGCTGGCCCGGCGCAATGGCGTCTTGCGCCCGGGCAACCCATTCGCCTGGGCGGCCGCGAGATCAGGCTTTCCGGGGCTTGATGGCGCCGGCGCGCGCCGACGCCCGCCTGGGCAGGCCCGCGCCCACCAGCGCCAACAGTTCCTGGTGGTTGCGCACACCCAGATGCTGGAACGCGCGGTAGCGATAGGTCAACGCCGTCGTGTCCGACACCCCCATCTCGCGCGCCGCTTCCTTGGTCGTCAGGCCTTCCAGCACATGCGTCACGATCTGCCGCTCGCGGCCCGACAACTGTTCCATGAGCCGCGCCTGCGGCGCATGGTCTGCCGGAGAACGCCGCGTCACCTGCACGTGACGCATGACCGCCGTGGCGATCAACGGCGCATGCTGCGCCAGGCGTTCGATGTCCTGCGGCACGAACGCCGGATACGCCAGATTGCGGTACAGGCTGACCGACACCCGATAGCCGTCGGCAAACACCGCCAGCAGCGACAGCCGCTCGCGAATGCCCGGATCGCCATAGCAGACGCGGCGGTAGTGCTCATCGGCCACATCCTCGGCCTGCTGCAGCCCGATCCACAACTGCGTCGCCTTGCCCGGCTTGCGCCGCGACAGCCACACCATGTTGGAGTCCTTGCGGTCGAACCCCAGCCGCATGTATTGGACGGCGGTCAGGGTCGCCACCTCGCCAATGGCGCTGGCGCTGGACACGGCCTGCACCCGGCCGCTGCTGCGCAGTGCGAACACCGTGCAGTGGCTGGCCGGAAACATGCCGCCCAGCGCCCGCAGCACCTGCGCGGCGAAGTCGTCGGCGCCGATCGCGTCCATCAAGGCCGCCGCCACCGCAAACGCGGGAGCGGGCGTGTCCTGCACCACCGGCAGCAATTTCATGACGGGTATTCCTGTCCTGATTAATTAGGACAAATTATCGATTCCATGCCGCCAGAATATACCCAGAGACAACGCCATAAGAACAGGACATCCGCATGCCGCTTGAACGAATCGGACCCTTCCACTATTCACGCTTTGCGCCATCGATGCCGCCCCGGGATGCGAACGGCGCCGACGCCCGGCGCCATCGCGTCATGATTGCCGGCGGCGGCCCCGTCGGCCTGGCCGTCGCGCTGGGCCTGGCCCGGCGCGGCTTCGACTGCGTCGTCATCGAGGCCGACGACTCGGTCTGCGAAGGCAGCCGCGCCGCCTGCATCTCGCGCCGCAGCCTGGAAATCATGGACCGGCTGGGCGTGGCGTCCGCCTTTCTGGGCAAGGGCCTGCCCTGGGCGCGCGGCCGCAGCTATTACGGCACCGACGAGGTGTTGGTATTCGAAATGCCCACCCGCGCGGACGACCGCTATCCGCCCATGATCAATCTGCAGCAGTACTACATCGAACAGTTTCTGCTCGACGCCATCGCAGCCGTCAATGCACAGCATCCCGGCCGCGTCGACATCCGCTGGGCCAGCAAGATCACCGCCTGCACGCCCGCCGCCGACGGCGTGGCCGTGCGCATCGACAACGCGCTGGGCAGCTACCCGGCGCAGGCCGACTGGCTGGTGGCGTGCGACGGCGGCCAGAGCTTCATCCGGTCCAGCCTGGGCCTGGAACTGGCAGGCACCGGCTATCAGGGCCGCTACGCCATCGTCGACATCGAGCTGGCCAGCGGCTACCCCACCGAGCGCCGCGCCTGGTTCGACCCGCCCTGGGCCCGCGGCACCACCATCCTCATGCACCGCCAGCCCGACGACATCTGGCGCATCGACTTCCAGCTGGCCGGCAGCGTGGATGCCGCCCAGGCCATGCAGCCCGAGCAGATTCAACGCTTCGTGCAGACGCACCTGGACGCCATCGGCGAAGGCCACCTGCCCTGGACCCCGGTCTGGTCGTCCATCTACCGCGCCGGCGCCATGACGCTGGACGCCTACCGCCACGGCCGCATCCTGTTCGCCGGCAACGCCGCGCACGCCATGCCCATCTTCGGCGTGCGCGGCCTGAATTCCGGTTTCGACGACGCCGACAATCTGGTGTGGAAGCTGGCCGCGGTGCTGCAAGGCAAGGGCAGCGATGCGCTGCTGGACCGTTACAGCGCCGAACGCCTGCACGCCTTCCACATCAACGCCGAGAACGCCATGTGCAGCACCGAATTCATGTCGCCGCCCAACCGGGGCTTTGACCTGATGCGCGAGGCCTGCCTGTCGCTGGCCGCACGCCACCCCGGCATCGCGCGGCTGATCAATCCGCGCCAGACGCATGCGATCACGTATGCCGAATGCCCTGTGCCGCAAGCGATGGCCGATGCGCCGGAAGGCACGAACGGCCCGCCGCTCGACACGCCAGCGAACCCACCTCTCTGCTCCCCCGGCGCGCCCTTGGTCGACGGCCGCCTGCCCGATGGCCGCTACCTGACAGGACGGCTGGCGCCAGACGGCTTCACCCTGTTGGCATTCGGCCCCTGGCCGCAAGCCGACGCCCTTGAAACACAAACGCAAGCGTCCGACTGGCCCTGGCTGCCGTGCCGCGTGGTGACGTTGGCGCCCGATGCCAACCTGGCCCGGTGCTTCGGCTTGCCGCAAGAAGCCCTGGCCGACATGGCCTTCCTGATACGCCCCGATGGCCATCACAGCGCCCATTGGCCTGCACCCGACCTGCCTGACGTACTGACCGCCCTCGCCCGCGCCTGCGGCGCCCCAGGAGCCCTGCAATGACCTACGACGCCGCCGTCCAAGACCGTCTCTATGCCCGCTGCAGCAACGCCATCGCCAGCGCCGGGCGCGAACGCGAATCCCTGTTCCTGGCCCGCCTGGCGCTGCTGCTGTTCGAGCAGGTGCAGGACGAACAGCGCTGCCTGGACGCCATCGAACAGGCGCTGCAAGACCTGCCGATGCCCTCACTGTCGGCGGACTGACGCCGCCTGCGCGTACCCGACCGGCACGCTCGTCGGCGTTTTCAGCCGCGATACCCAAGACAGGCCAAGAAGCCTGCCCTGCCCCCAAACGGAGACAACCTTGAACAGAAGAACATTCATGGCCGCGGCCTTGGCCGTCGCCGCCGCCCAGTGGGCCGTTGCCGCGCCCGTGCAAGCCCAGTCCGCCTACCCTGACCAACTCATCAAATGGGTCGTGCCCTACCCTGCTGGCGGCGGCACCGACACCCTGGCACGCACCCTGGCCGAGAGCATCCGCCCCGGCCTGGGCCAACGCATCATCATCGACAACCGGCCCGGCGCGGCCACCAATATCGGCGCCGAGCAGGTTGCGCATGCCAAACCCGACGGCTACACCCTGATGTCCGCCGACAACGGCGTGCTGGCCTTCAACGAACACCTGTTCAAGAAGCTGCCCTACCGCCCCGCCGACGACTTCACCTACATCGGTGCGATCGGCAAATTCCCCCTGGTACTGGTCGCCAGCCCCGCCTTTCCCGTGGCGGACTTCGCCCAGTTCATGGCCTACGTGCGCGCCCGGCCCGGCCAGGTCGACTACGCCTCGGTCGGCAATGGCTCGCCGCATCACCTGGCCATGGCCCTGTTCCAGAGCAAGACCGGCACTACGCTGACCCATGTGCCCTACCGAGGCGCCGCCCCCGCCATGCAGGACGTCATGGGCGGCCAGGTGCCCGTCATGTTCCTGGACCTGGCGTCCGGCCTGCAGATCATCAAGTCCGGCAAGGTGCGCCCGCTGGCGATCGGTTCGGCCACGCGTTCGCCGCTGCTGCCCGATGTACCCACCCTGGCCGAAGTGGGCGTTGCCGACGTCGAAGTCTTTGCCTTCCAGGGCTTGCTGGGGCCGGCGGGCCTGCCCGCCCCCATCGTCGCCACGCTCAACCGGGCACTGAACCAGGCCCTGGCCGACCCGGCCGTGCTGAGCCGCTTCACCGAATTCGGCTTTGAACCGCTACCCGGCACGCCCGACGCCTTCAAGCAACTCGCGCGGTCTGAATCCGCCCGCTGGGGCCAGGTCATCCGCGCCAACAACATCTCACTGGATTGAGGATCGCCATGAACATGCCCTCCGCCCGCCCCGTCCACGGACTGCACCACTTTGCCTGGCGCTGCCGCGACGCCGAAGAAACGCGATGCTTCTACGAAGACCTGCTGGGCCTGCCGCTGGTGCACGTCATCAAGAACGACCACGTGCCCAGCACCGGCGAATACTGCCCCTACGTGCACATCTTCTTTCGCATGCGCAACGGCGGCTGCATCGCCTTCTTCGACCTGGGCGACGACACGGCCGCCCTGCCGTCCGCCAACACCCCTGCCTGGGTCAACCACATCGCCCTCGCCGTCGCCAGCCGCGAGGACCTGCACGCCATGAAGGCGCGGCTGGAGGCGCACAGCGTCACCGTGGTCGGCGTCACCGACCACGACGGTTTCATCGAATCGATCTATTTCTTCGACCCCAATGGGTTGCGGCTCGAACTCACCGTCGAAGTCGCCGCCCAGGCCGTCGTCGACGGCTATGCCCGCGAGGCGCGCAGCCTGCTCGACCGCTGGACGACCCGTCAGCGCCCCGTCACCCCCCACCAGGACCGCCCATGACCCACCCCGCCCCCCAACTGCGCCTGTCCACCCGCAAGAACGGCACGCGTGACGGCGAACTGATGCTCGTCAGTCCGGCGGGCGACCGCTGGATCAGCGCCGGCCCCGGCGCGCCCACGCTGCAAGCGCTGCTGGACAACTGGACCACGCTGGCGCCCGAACTCGACCGCCGCCACGCCGCGCGCGATGCCAGCGCCTGGACCACGGCCAGCGCCTTCGACCCCGCGCAATGCATGGCGCCGCTGCCCCGCGCCTACCAATGGGCCGACGCGTCCGTCTACCGCAACCACGCCCGCCTGATCTACCAATGGCGCCAGGAACCCATTCCCCCGCGTTATGAAGACGAACCCCTGGTCTACCAGGGTGGGTCCGACATCCTGCTGGGCCCGCAAGATCCCATCATCGCCACCGACCAAAGCCACCTGATCGACCTGGAAGCCGAAATCGCCGTCATCACCCGCGACGTTCCCCTGGGCACGACCGCCGCGCAGGCGGCCGACCTGATCGCGCTGGTCGTGTTGCTCAATGATGTCTCGCTGCGCGGACTGATCCCGTCCGAGCTGGCCAAGGGCTTCGGCTTCTACCAAAGCAAGCCCGCCACCAGCTTTGCTCCCATTGCCGTCACACCCGCGGCATTGGGCAGTGCCTGGCGCGACAATATGCTGGACCTGCCCGTGCGTATCGACGTCAACGGCGCCCGCTTCGGCGAGCCCAACGCCAGCAGCGAAGTCGTCTTCAATTTTGCGCAGATCATCGAACACCTGGCCCGCACGCGCGGCCTGGTCGCGGGCAGCATCGTCGGCGCCGGCACCATCAGCAACGCCGACCCGGCCTCAGGCAGCGCCTGCATTACCGAAGCCCGCGTGCGCGCGCAGCTGGATGGCGCCCGCGAAGATCAACTGCCGCCCTACCTGCGCCACGGCGACCGGGTGCGGATCTTTGCGCGCGGGCCGGATGGCGCCATGCCGTTCGGGGCGATTGATCAGGTAGTGGAAGTCTGCGCCTCCGCGAAGCCCTGATCGGGTGAGGTCACCCCAGATACTCCACGTTCCCGCACACCGAAATGCTCTGCCCGCTGACCATCGCCCCCTCGTCCGAGCACAGAAACGCCACTTGATTGGCCACGTCCTCGGGCTGCGTCATGCGGCGCAGCGACACCTTGTCCACCAGCCGCATGCGCATCTCGTCCTGGCTGACGCCGCCCGCCTCGGCGCGGGCGGCGATGATGCGTTCGACCCGCTCGCCCGCTACCACGCCCGGCAGCACGGAATTGACGCGGATGTTGTCTGGCCCCAGTTCCATGGCCCAGGTCTGCGTCAGCCCCGCCAGGCCGAACTTGGTGGCGCTGTACGGCGTGCGCAGCGAGAACCCCAGGCGGCCCGCCACCGACGAAATATTGACGATGGCGCCGCCGCCCGCTTCCCGCAGCAACGGCACGGCGCTGCGGGCGCACAGGAAAGTGCCGGTCAGGTTCACGTCCAGCGTCTTCTGCCAGGCATCCAGCGCGATCTCTTCCAGGCGGCACGTGGGGCCAGCCACGCCCGCGTTGTTCACCAGCGCATCCAGCCGGCCCCAGCGCCTGGCCAGGTCCGCGAACATGGCCAGCACCTCGGCTTCGCGCGACACGTCCGTCACGCTGGCGCTCAGGCTCGGCGACAGTGCAGCCGCCGCTTTTACGGCCGCCTCGTCCACGTCGCAGATATGCACGTCTGCACCGGCCGCCAGGAATTTCTTCGCAATCGCCAGGCCGATGCCCTGCGCCCCCGCCGTCACCAGGACCCGCTTGCCCTTCAAGGATTCACTCATGTTGTTCTGCCGGTAAAAGAATAGTCAGCAAGCAAACCTGGGGCGCACGCCACCGCGGCGCGGCAAGCCCATGATCTCGCGCGCTTCGGCCGGCGTGGCCGGTTCCATATCCATCTCGCGGATGATGCGCACGATGCGTTCCACCAGCTGCACATTGGTGGCCAGCTCGCCATGGCGGTAGTACAGATTGTCTTCCAGCCCCACCCGCGCGTGCCCGCCCAGCAGCAAGGCGCTGATGTTGGCTTCCAGCTGCGACGGCCCGATGCCGCTCACGCAGAACACGCTGTCCTTGGGCAGCATGTCGACCATCATCTGCAAATAGCGCGGCGAGAACGGCATCGCGTTCTGGAAATTGCGATGCACGTTCATCACCAGGTTCACGAAGGGCGGACCGTCATCCAGCCCTTCGTTGATCAGCGTGGTCGTGTCCTGCAGGATGTGGGTCGGGCTGAAGACCTCCCATTCGGGCTTGATGCCGCGCGCCTTCATGCCCGCCGCCAGCTCGCGCGCCTTGGTCAACGGCGTGTTCATCAGGTATTCGTGGTCGCCAAACGCCAGGTTCAGCGTCGTGGCATCCAGCGTGCACATCTCGGCGCCGGCATCCATGCCCTTGAGCCGCTCTTCCCACACGATTTCCCACATGCCTGGATAGCTTTCCCGCACCATGTCGCCATGCACGCCGCCGCCCGTGGAATTGTTCAGCACGATGTCGCAGCGCTCGCGAATGCGCTGGTTCATGTCCAGGTAGATGCCCGCATCGCACGTCGCCTGGTCGTCCGGGCGGCGCGCATGCAGCGCCACCACGCTGGCGCCCGCGTTGTAGCAACGGTAGACGTCGTCGGCAATCTCGGCCGGCTGCGTCGGCAGGTGCGGATTCTGGGTCTTGAAGGCCATGCCCCCCGTCGGGGCAATGGTCACGATCACTTTACGTTTCGCCATGAAGATTCTCTTTCAAGCTGGGTTGGCCGATGCCGTTCATTTCCACAGTGCGCAGCGCGTCTCGTCCTTTTTGGTAAAGGCCTCGTTGCCGTCGATGGTCTGCACCACGTCGAAGTAGTCCCACGGTTCCTTGGATTGCTCCGGCGTCTTCACCTGCAGCAAATACATGTCGTGCACCACCCGGCCATCAGGCCGCACCACGCCGTCCTTGATGTACAGGTCGTTCAGCTTGGTCTGGCGCAGATAGGCCAGCACGCGGTCCGGGTCATCCGTGCCCGTGGCCTTGACCGCGCGCAGGTATTGCAGCGCCGCCGAGTAGTCGGCCGCCTGCAACGACGACGGCATCGCCTTGCGGGCCTCGAAGAACTTCTGGCTCCAGGCGCGGGTCTCTTCCGACGCGTTCCAGTACCAGCTGTCGGTCAGGTACATGCCCTGCGTGGCCGGCAGGCCCATCGCGTGGATGTCGTTGATGAACATGATCAGCCCCGCCAGGCGCATCGTCTTGGTGATGCCGAACTCGTTCGCGGCCTTGATCGCGTTGGTGGCATCGGCCCCGGCGTTCGCCAGCGCCAGGATCTCGGCCTTGCTGCTTTGCGCCTGCAACAGGAACGACGAGAAATCCGCCGACGACAGCGGGTGCTTCACCGACCCCACCACCGTGCCGCCGCCCGCTTCCACGACCTTCGTCGTGTCCGCCTGCAACGCATGCCCAAAGGCATAGTCGGCCGTCAGGAAATACCACTTCTTGCCGCCCGCCTTCACCACCGCCGCCCCCGTGCCGCGCGCCAGCGCAACCGTGTCGTAGGCGTAGTTCAGCGTATAGGGCGTGCATTGTTCGTTCGTCAGCGCCGGGGCGCCGGCGCCCACCACGATGATCGGCTTCTTCTTGTCGGCCGCCACCTTCGACATCGCCAGGGCCGTGCTGGAATTGGTGCCGCCGATCAGCATGTCCAGGCCCTTCTGGTCGAACCACTCGCGGGCCTTGGCCGACGCCACGTCCGCCTTGTTCTGGTGGTCTGCCACCAGCAATTCGATCTTCTTGCCGTTGATCTCGCCGCCCATCTCCTGGATGGCCATCTTGATGGCTTCCACCCCGCCCGGGCCGTCCGGCCCGGAATACACGCCCGACAGGTCCGTAATGAAGCCGATCCGGATCACATCGTCGGAATACTGGGCCTGCGCGACCGGGGCATTCAGCAGCGAGACCACGGCCCCGCAGGCGACGGCAGCACGGCAGACCGCCTGTTGCATTGACAACATCGTTATCTCCTCTTATGGTTTTTGGGCTCTTGGGGCCAAGAGCCTGTCACGACTGCGCCTCGCGCCTTGATACGCGTTCATTGGGTACGCAGGCTACTTTGGGTGTCGACAGGCCCTGGCCTATTCTGCGTCCCGCCCGGGATGTGAACAGTCATCACAATGACAGAGCGCCCTAGGGTTTACCTGAGCGATATCGCTTCAAAAAATAAGGGATGGATATGCGTGGATCGCCCGCCGGCAGCGCCAACGCGCAGGCCACCGCCACCGAGTCGCCCGCCGGGAAGCGCCGCCCCGCGGCCTGCCCGGTCGATCGCATGCTGGACGTCGTCCCCTGGTACAAGGGCCTGCCCGCGCTGGAACGCAGCGTGGTCCGGTCCGAATTGCGCACCGTCTCGCTGGCTGCCGGCGAATACCTGTTCCGCTCAGGTTCCCGCTCGCCCGGCTGGTACGGCGTGGTGGCCGGCCTGGTGAAATGGTCGTCCCGCGGCCCCGACGGCCGGTCCCTGTCGCTGGCCGGCTTCAGCACCGGAAGCTGGTTCGGCGAAGCCACCATGATCCGCCGCGAGCAATTCGAATACGAAGTCGTCGCCCTGCGCCCCAGCCGGATCGTCATCCTGCCGCGCGACACCTGCGAACGCCTGTGGAACAACAACATCGAGTTCACCAAGGTGCTGATGATGCACCTGGCGCAGCGGGTCAATTGGCTGATGGCCTGCTATACGGGCAACGTGCTGCTGGACGTGGACACCACCGTGGCCCGCGCCGTTGCCGCACAATGCGATGCCGAGCAGCATTCCGGCTTTGATGGGCGGCTGAAGATCTCGCAGGAAGAGATCGCGGCGCTGTGCGGGGTATCAAGGCAGCGCTGCAACGCCACCCTGACCCGGCTGGCGCGCGAGGGCGTGCTGCGCACGCACTACGGCGGATTGACGGTGCTGGATGCGGAAGCGTTGTATCGGTTTGCGAAGATCAGTCGAAAACCCGCTGCGGGTTCTGAGGCCTCGCAGTAGCAGCACCCTTACCTCCCCCCAATCGCTCTCTTGCGAACGCTGATCGATGATTAGCGCTCTCGGCAAAACGTTCGCACTTATGCGAAATCGGAACAGAAGCGCATCGAGTATGCAGTCTGGGGCAGCTTCGCCTCCGGAATTCAGAATCTTCCAATTTCCCCAGCCCCAAGGATTGCGCATGATCCCCGGGACCGTTCATGGATATTCACCGCGGCAAGCGACGGATCGAAGCCTGGACGACTCACACGGCGGCTATTCGCTGCCGCTCCCTCAGGCCGTCCTTCAGGAACAAGCATGCTCGACTTCAACCGTATTCGTCGCCAAGAGACCCTCGACCAGCGCGCGTTCCTGCAAGAAGATCATTCCCTGCAATTTGACATCACGCTTGCCTTCGAGTCGCTGGCGTCAGGCCGCCCCGCGGCCCCGAACGCGCCTTCGGCCAACAGATGGACCGTCGCGTTCAAAAGCCTTGAGTTGCTTTTGCTGGGCTACACCGCGGGAAAGCCAATAGAAGAACTGCGGACCCAACTACCGACCGTCATCGCCCGCTTTGGCAATTACCTCGGCCAAGACGCCTCTCCTTCCCGCAAGCGCCCGCCGGAACACGTCGCAGATACGCTGGAAATCACCCAGCTCGATAACTACGTATACGTGTTCTGGCTGCTGGCCTTGTGCAAGTTGCTGCGGCACGAGGCCCTGGTCCAGGAAGTGGTCCGCTGGGTCGACCAGTCCTGGGACGTCAACCGACGCCGCGACGCCTTGTTTGAAAACGTCGTCGCCGAGCTGACCGGCGTGCGCCTGGCAACCCCGTGCGTCATGCTGCACCCCGATCCCTATCATTCCCTGGGTCGCGTCACGCTGGTTCCGCCCGATGAGCGCGTGGCTCACATGAAGACCCTGCTGGACGAGTGGTACGACGGAATGGAACCGAACTACTGGCACGACTCGCATATCGACGACGTTCACTTCGGCTACTGGTGCCTGGAAGCGGCGCTGGTCACGGTGCTATGGAACGTCGACGACAGCAGCTACCGAGACCATCCCCACTATCCGAGCGACTTGGTTGACTGGTATCGAATCAGATAACGAACAGAACCAGACCACGTTTTCAGGACTGCGGGCCAGCGTAGCGCCGAGTCATCTTCAACGATATAAAGCGTCAAATATGAACTCTTGAATACGCACTGAGTTCATATTTGACCCGTCAATCAGCGGGCGGGCAGCCGCCCAGATTGCCCGTCAGAACTTCCCATGCCGCAGATACGCTTCCTGCGGATCCACCCCCTCAAGGATTGCCGTACGAACCAGGTTTTCCTTGCCCATGGCCTCTTCTGCCAGCAGCAGCACGCGATCAAGATTCGCACGTGGAATGCGCACCACGCCGTCACGATCGCCAAACAGGTAATCGCCAGGAAATATCCTGACCTCACCAATGGTGACCGGCACATCAATGCCATACGGCAGCCAATAGCCCACCACATCGCGTGGCGTGTGGTAGCGATGCCAGACCTGAAAACCGATGTCCAGGATGGATTGGGAATCACGAATCCCGCCATCGGCGATCACGCCGCACACCCCCTTGTACTTGAGCGTTTCGGCAGACAGCTCGCCCATATGCGCGACCGTGGAGTCGTTGGGTTGTATCACCAGCACGTGCCCCGGCTTCGCCTTGGACAGCATGCCTGTCCAGCCCAGCAAGGTTTCATGCCCAAAGGCCGAGGGATCGACGCGGCCGGCAACGGTAAACGCCGGGCCGGCCATCTTTTGCCCCGGTATCAATGGCCGCAATGTGGAAGGCAGCGTGAAGTTGCGCAGCCCTTCGGCCCGCATCACATCGTGAAGAATTGCTGAATGACACTTGGCCAGGCGATCCAGGTAGGCGGCTTGCTGGCGTTCCATGTCTTTTTCCGGTGTGCTCATCGTTGTCTCCTCGTGTTGCCATGACCGTCACGGCGATGCGCCGTTGCCTATGGCGTGCCCAGTCCCAAGCGAGCCGACGGAGAATCACAACGCGAGATGCCAACCGCGTTCGCACGGGCAGAGCTCCCCATGCTAGGGTGCGCGCGAGCGGGTAGAAATTGGAAAATTCTCAAAACGAGTCAGCGCGACGGCACCGGACGACCCGAAACATGCGGCTCGGGAAACGTCATCAAAGGACCGGTTCGGGCCACATGGCGATCGCTCAGCCCAACGAGGGCAGGCGCTTTACGCGGCTTGCAGCCTGGCGCCACGCGACCGCCGACGCAGTTCCACCACTCGCTCGGCCCCCACTGCTCGGGCACGCAGCTGGCCACAACCTGCCTCGACGTCCTGCCCCGCGCTATTCCTGACCTTGGTCAGCACGCCTCTGCGGTGCAGGATGCGGACAATCTCGCGGATGCGTTCGGTGTCGGGACGCTGGTAGTCGTCGCCTTCCAGGCTGTTGAACGGAATGACGTTGAGCACGCCGAACTTGCCCTTGAGCAAGCGCTCGATGGCATCGAGTTCGTCGTCACCATCGTTCACGCCCTTGAGCAGCGTCCACTGGTACTGCACCGGGTATCCGGTATCGCGGGCATAGGCTTCACCCAGCTCGACCAGTTCTTCGGGCGTAATCTGCGGCGCGCGCGGCAAGAGATGCCGGCGCAGGTCGGCCTTGGTCGTGTGCAGCGACAGCGCCAGAGCAGGCTTGACGCGTTGCTGCGGCAAGGCGTCGAACACGCGCCGGTCACCGACGGTGGAGAACACCAAGTTCTTGTGGCCGATGTTGCCTTCCGTACCGAGCAGGTCGATGGCTTCGAGCACGTTGTCCAGGTTGTGCGCCGGCTCGCCCATGCCCATGAAGACCACTTTCTTCACCGCTCGCTGGCGTCGCGCCAACACAAACTGGGCCAGGATTTCCATGCTGGTCACCTGGCGGATCAGGCCGCTCTTGCCGGTCATGCAGAACCGGCAGCCCACCGCACAGCCGACCTGCGTGGAAACACAGAGCCCGTCGCGCGGCAGCAGCACGCTTTCCACCATCTGGCCATCGGCCAGGGCAAGAAGCAGGCGCGCGCCGTCGTTGCCGGCATGCTCGGAATGGACTCGCGCAAGGCCGTCCAGTTCCGACGCCAAGGCGGGCAGCGCATCCCGCAGCGCCAACGGCAGGTAATTGTCGAAACGCCGGCGCCAGGTGTCGGTGTCGAACGCTTGCCCGCTCAACCAGGCGCGCATGACCCGGCCGCGATGAGCCGGCTGGGCGCCGAGGGCGGCGAGGCGGGGGTGGAAGTCGGAGAAGCGCATGGGGAGCGGATTTTACTCTGCTCGGTGCGGGCAAAATCAGTCGAAAGCCTATGGAAGCGAGCGAGAGGTCGAGCTATGGTCTCGACGTCGAGATGTTCGTAGTTTGAGCCCTTAAGCAGGTTTAAGACTGGAACTGCAGTCATCAAACGCGGCCCTGAGCAGGCAAGGGGTGACGGATCGGTGAGATTGATTTCACGATTAGATTCAGCATTAGAAATAGCCCATAAGACTATTTCTAATGCATTTTCTCTGTCCACAAGAACAAAACGATTAAATGTTGTGCTAATTTTCAACCATGGAAGGAAATTCTAGGCACCAAGTAATCAAGCGACTCCAAGCGGATCTTCCCCGTGGCGCGCCGTTTGACTTGACCATTCTCGCTCAGTTCGGAGTGTCTCCCCAACTTGCTGCACGTTACGTTGAGGGGGGCTGGCTCGTGCGGCTGGCACAAGGCGTCTACGCCTTCCCGAATGATGATTTCGGGGCCTACGGCGCGTTGAAGCTTCTGCAACGGCGCGTGCCTGGCCTGCACATCGGGGGCAGAAGTGCGCTAGCCCTCCAGGGTGTACGGCACAACCTGGGCAGCCGGGACACGCTGGTATTGTGGGGAGGTAGCCGCTACATGTTGCCAGCCTGGTTCACATCGCGCTTTCCGGCGCGTTATGTTCACGCCAGCCTGTTCGATTGGCCGGATTCTGCCCTGGCCAGCAAAAGCCTGGGTACCCCCCCTGGCCTACCCGAGGGACTAGCGGTGGCAGCACCCGAACGCGCCGTGCTGGAACTGCTGTATGACGCTGGCACCAGGCAAAGCCTGGAAGAGGCCCGTAATCTCTTCGATGGTTTGCGTTCACCGCGCAAGGAGTTGCTGGGCCAATTGTTGTCCTGCTGCACGAGCGTCAAGACCGTCCGCCTGTTCCTTACCTGGGCCCGCGAGACCCAGGTAGTGGATGTGGACGATTTGCTCACGCGATATTCGCCACGTACTGGCAGTACGAAACGCTGGATGAGCCGGCTTGCCGACGGCACCCTGTTGAGTCTGAACCCATATGGATAAGGACTACGCCGATACGGTTCGCCTGCTACTCGCTGTCACGCCTGAAGTCTTCGCTAACGACGTATTTGCGATGAAGGGAGGCACGGCGATCAACCTGTTCGTGCAGGACATGCCCCGCCTGTCGGTCGATATCGACGTGGTGTACCGGCCTTGGGATGTAGCACGGGACGAGGCGCTGGGCGCGATCAACAGCGAACTGGCAGCCATCACGCAGCGCGTTGCGCCACTTGACGTGCAGACACGTCTGATTCGCGGCAATGACCTCAGCGACACCAAATTGATCATCGGAAACGATACCAGCCAGGTGAAGATCGAAGTCAATGTAGTATTCCGTGGAACGGTGCTGCCTATCGAGCATAGACCGCTGAGCGCCAGAACCAGTGAGATGTTCAGCGTCGAGTTCACGGCACCGATCCTCGCGCGAGACGAGTTATATGCTGGCAAGCTGGTCGCGGCCCTGGACCGGCAGCATCCGCGTGATCTGTTCGACGTATGGCAGCTTTACGAATCTGGAGGTGTCAGCGATGAAATGGTCGAGTGCTTCGTGATCTATCTGGCCGGCCACAATCGACCGCCCCATGAAGTGCTGTTCGGCAACGACAAGGACATTTCGGCAGAGTATGAGCGTGCTTTCGTCGGCATGACTGAAGTGGACTGCTCGCTAGAAATGCTGCTGAAGGCTCGTGCCAGATTGCGGCAAGAACTGCCGCAACGAATGACCGCACATCACAAGCAATTCCTGAGCGGGCTAGTGCGTGCTGAACCTGACTGGGCATTACTGCAATGCCGGCACGCTGCCCAACTGCCAGCTTTACGGTGGAAGCTCGCTAACCTGGAGGCGTTCCGCAAAAAACGCCCAAATGATTTTTTTACACAGGCTGATGCGCTTGATGCCGGGCTGAGCCACAAAGATCAAAAATGAGCGGGCCGCCGTTGTCAGCTTTAGAAGCCCCACCTACCCCGCAATGGCCTGGGCCAGTTGCTGGATAGACAGCGGCGCGCAACCCTCGGCGTCGTTGCTGACCGTCACGTAGGCCGGTTGGCCCGCGCCCGTAATGCCGCGGACCGTGCGCGCCAACACCATGCGAGTGGGAATGTCCTCGCTGAGAATGGCATTGAACGGATCATGCTTCTTCTGCGCGGCGGCATACCCATAGGGGCCGAAAACGCGGTTCAGGTTCCAGCGGCAGACCAGCGGCCCCGGCCATAGCGCGCGCAGCATCGGCAATTGCGCTTCGATCGGTGGCATCTTGCCATGCAGCCCAAGGCAGAAAGTGGCCCCATGCGCCTTGAGCGTGTCGACCAGCGCCTGGCCCAGTAGTTCCGGGTCTCGTACTTCCACCGCGACGATCACGGCCTCATGCGTGGACAATGCTTCTCGGACAGCCGCCAGCATGTGCCCCAATTTCTCGAACAGCGATGCCTGGCGACTCAGCCAGCCCAGAGGCAGCGGACTCAGCTGGAACACCAGGACGCCGAGCTTGGCCCCCAGGCCTTCGAGCGCCGGCCGTACGAATTCCTGGACGGCCAGCGACGGATCCAGGAAAACCGGGTTGGCGTCGCGCGTCCTGCCTTCTTCGCCACGCACCTGGGCGTCTGTAATGCTGGAGGGACATTTGACGACGAAACGGAAATCATCATCGACCTGTCCCGCATAACCGGCATACTGGCTCGCCGTCAACGGCTGCCAGAAAGTGCGGTCCACGCAAACCGTGCGCAAAAGCGGATGCCGATGGTAGGCGCCAAGGCCGTGCCTGGACAGCGTGCTCGAATCGTATTCGCCGTCCCAGACCAGCCCTTCCCAGCCGGGGTATGACCAGGTGGAGACGCCAAAGCGCAACTGCGCCGGCAACTGCTGCGCAAGCGCGCTCCATTCCTGCGCCGCAGGAGCGGGAAGCACTCTGGCCATGTTCCGGAGGGCGGAAACATCGAGATTGGCAGGAGAGGCGGCATGCTCCGAGGCCTTGGCCGGCGGCACGGGCAGCGCATCTCCGAATAGATCTTCTTGCATGCTCGTGATTCTAAAGAAATAACGAACCAGACTACATTTTCACGCAGACAGCCTGGCGCACACGCGGTACAGCCACGGACGCGCAGCGGCACGCCGATCGGAAAGAGCCATCAGGAGATTTGCCAGGAAAATCAGGCGATCGCACAGCTCAGTACAAGAACGGCGACGTAAGCGATGAAGGGAAAATTGGAGCGGGTGAAGGGAATCGAACCCTCGTATGAAGCTTGGGAAGCTGCCGTTCTACCATTGAACTACACCCGCTCGGGTGTCGTGCCCGGGTCTGAAACCCGGGCAGAGGCGCGAATTATAGCGCGGGTTTTTCTGCGCCGGGAGGCGGCCTGCCGCCCCCCGGTTTCCCGGCAATCGGCGCTTAGTTGGCCGTGATGTTGGCCGCCTTGACGACCTTGCCCCAGCGGTCCAGTTCCGACTGCGTATAGGCGCCCAGTTCCTTCGGCCCCATGAAGATGGCCTCTGCGCCCTGTTCGGCGGCTTTCTGGCGGAAGGCGTCGGTCTTCATGATCTTCTGGATTTCACCGGCGATCTTGTCGACGACGGGCGCGGGCGTGTCCTTGGGTGCATACATGGCGAACCACGACGACACGATCAGGTCGGGAAATCCGGCTTCGGCGGCGGTGGGGACGTCGGGCAGGGACGGCAGGCGGGTGTTGCCGGTGACGGCCAGCGCGCGCAGCTTGCCGGCGGCGATCTGGCCCAGCAGCGGCGGCGGCGTGGTGATGGTCATGTCGACGGCGCCGCCCAACAGGTCGTTCAGCGCGGGGCCGGTGCCCTTGTAGGGAATGTGGGTGATCTGGGTGCCGGCCATCTGGTTCAGCAGTTCGGTGGCCACCTGCTGCAGCGAGCCGTTGCCGGACGAGGCGTAATTCAGCTTGCCCGGGTTGGCCTTGGCGTAAGCCACCAGATCCTTGAGCGACTTGATCGGCAGGTCCGGGCGCACGACCACGACTTGCGGCGCCGACAGCACGTTGGCGACGGGCGCGAAGTCCTTGATGGGGTCCCAGCCCGTGGCGGGCGTAACGTGGGGCGTGATGACCTGAAAGCCCGAGTATTGCAAGAGCAGCGTGTAGCCGTCGCCTTTGGCGCGGGCCACGGCCTGCGCGGCGATGCCGCCGGAAGCGCCCGGCTTGTTCTCGACGACGACGCTCTGGCCCAGCGCCACGCCCAGCGGCTGGGCGATCAGGCGGGCCGCGATGTCAGTGGTGCCGCCGGGCGCGGCGGACACGATCAGCGTGACGGGGCGGTTGGGAAAGTCGGCTTGCGCGCTAGCGGCGCCGGCGGCAACGGTCAGCGCGGCGGCGATACCGGCGCGCAGGGTGAGGGGCAGGCTGGGCAATGCCATGGGTGTGTCTCCTTGGATTTTTATAGTGTGGTCAAAAACGATGGATCTGACTGCGGTACTGACAGGCGACAAGCGCCGCCTGCTATGGCGCGGCGGTGGGACTGCCGCCGCATTACGGTGGAAATCGTTCAGCCAGCCACGCCGGTGCCGCGTGCGTCGCCAGGCGTGGGCCGGCTTGCAGCAAGGCGTTGGACAGGTCCCGCTGCACCAGGGCAGGCAAGCCGCGCACGATGGCCATCAGGGGTTCCAGCGATACGCCGGTGTCCACGCCCATGCAGGCGAACATATGCACCAGTTCTTCGGTGTTGACGTTGCCGCTGGCGCCCGGCGCGTAGGGGCATCCGCCCAGGCCGCCGGCCGCCGCGTCGAAGCGGGTAATGCCGGTCTGCCAGGCGGCCATCGCGTTGGCCAGGGCCATGCCTCGCGTGTTGTGCAGGTGCACGGTCAGCGGCACGCCGGGCAAGCGCGTGAACGCCTGTTCGCACAGCGCGGCCACTTGCGTAGGAAACGCCATGCCCGTGGTGTCGCACAGCGTGATGCCAGCGGCGCCCGCATCCACCAGGCGCGCGGCCAGGTCCAGCACCTGCTCGGCCGCGACGTCGCCGTCGAACGGACAGCCGAAAGCGGTGGACAAGGATACGTTGCACGGCGTGCCGGTCTGCGCGGCCGCGGCCAGCACCTGCGACAGTTCGGCATAGGACTGGTCGCGCGTCATGCGCAGGTTGGCGCGGTTGTGGGTTTCGCTGCACGACATAACGAGGTTCATCTCGTCGGTGCCGGCTTCCAGCGCGCGTTCCAGCCCGCGGATGTTGGGCACCAGCGCGGTGTAGATCACGCCGGGCAGGCGGCGGATGCGGCCCATGACGTCGGCGGCGTCGGCCAGGGCGGGAATGGCCTTGGGTGAGGTGAAGCTGGTGACTTCGATGCGCGCGAAACCGCAGTCGGACAGGGCATCGACCAGGGCGACCTTGTCGTCGGTGGCGACCAGGGCTTTTTCGATCTGCAGGCCGTCGCGGGGGCCGACTTCGTTGATTTCTATCTGGGCGGGGCCGGTGTTCATGCGATGACTCCCTTGGCGCGCAGCGCGTCGCGTTGTGCGTCCGTCAGGCCCGCCTGCGCCAGCACGGTGTCAGTGTGTTCGCCCAGGGTGGGCGCGCGCTCGCGCACCGCGCCGGGATGGGACGACAGGCAGGGGAAGACGGCCGGCATTTCCACGGCAACGCCGGCCGCGGATGCGACGGTGGTGATGGCGTTGCGGGCGCGGTAGTGCGGGTCGGCGGCGATGTCGGCCACGGAATAGATGCGGCCGGCAGGCACGTCGGCTTCGCGCATGGCGGCCAGCACGTCGTCGATGTGGCGGGTGTGCGTCCAGGCGCCGATGGCCGCGTCGATCTCGGCGACGCGCCGGGCGCGGCCGTCGTTGTGCGCCAGGTCCGGGTCCTGCCCGAGGTCGTTGCGGCCGATGCGAGCCATCAGGCGGGAGTAGATGGCATCGCCATTGCCGGCGATGAGCACGTAGCCATCTGCGCAGGGGTAGGCGTTGGACGGCGCGATGCCGGGCAGCGCGGCCCCGGCAGGTTCACGCACGGCGCCGAACACGGAATATTCCGGCAGCAGGCTTTCGCTGAGATTGAACAGGCTTTCGTACAGCGCGGCGTCGATCACCTGCCCCACGCCGCCGCGCGCATCGCGCTGGTACAGCGCCAGCATCACGCCCAGCGCGCCGTGCAGGCCGGCGATGGTGTCGCCCAGCGACAGGCCGGCGCGCACCGGGGCGCGGCCAGGTTCGCCGTTCAGGTAGCGCAAGCCGGCCATGGCTTCGCCGATGGCGGCAAAGCCGGGTTCGCGCGACTTGGGGCCGGTCTGGCCGTAACCCGAAATGCGCAGCATGATCAGGCGGGGGTTCAATTCATGCAGGGTTTCCCACGACAAGCCCCATTTTTCCAGGGTGCCGGGGCGGAAGTTCTCGATCAGCACGTCGGCCTGCCGGGCCAGCAAGCGCACGATGTCCTGGCCTTCCTGCTGGCGCAGGTCCACGCACACCGACTGCTTGTTGCGCGACTGCGCTTCCCACCATACGGACGTGCCTTCATGCAGCAAACGCCATTTGCGCAGCGGGTCGCCCTGCCCTGGCGGCTCGATCTTGATGACCTGCGCGCCAAAGTCCGCCAGCGTCTTGGCGGCGAACGGCCCTGCTATCAGTTGGCCCAGCTCCAGCACGCGGATGCCGGCAAGAATCTGCCCTGCCATTTCGCCTCCCTGGCGACACTCGATATCAATGGACGGCAGTGTGCGCGCAAAGCGGCGCCGGGCGGAATGGACAATCGGGGAAAGGGGCATTCCCGGAACGAGAAACCCCGGGCAAACCCGCAACCGCAGGAATCAGCTGTCGCTGCGCAGATGCGCCAGCAGCAGGCGGGCCGCCACGGTCAGCGTGTCGGCATCGCGCACGCCCAGCAGCAGCCAGCGGCGCGCCCACTCGTCGGTCAGGGGAATCAGCTTGATCGGCATCGAGCGCGCATGCGGCTCGGCGGCGATGCGCGGCAGGATGCCCACGCCGCGGGTGGCCGACACCATGCGGCAGATGGCATCGAAGCTGCGCACCTGGATGCGCAGGCGTATCGCTCGGCCCAGGCGCCCGCTTTCATCGGCCAGGCGCGTGGCCAGGGACGTGGCGGGCGGCAGGCCGACGTAGTCGTAGGCCAGCGTGTCGGCAAAGGCTACCTGGGGTTCACCGGCCAGCGGATGGCGCTGCGGCACGATCAGCACCAGTTCGTCCAGGCGGTAGGGAAAGGTGGCCAGGCCGTCGGCCGGAGTGCGGTCGGCAAACACGCCGATATCGGCGCGGTTTTCCAGCACGGCGGTGACGATGTCGCTGCTGTTCTGCTCTTCCAGGTCGATGCGCACGGCCGGGTGACCGTCCATGAAGGCGGCCAGGTCTTCGGGCAGGAATTGCGTCAGCGACGAGGTATTGGCGGCGATGCGCACCTGGCCGCGTACGCCCTGGGCAAAGTCGGACAGCGCGCCGGCCATCTGTTCCACTTCCTGCAGCACGCGCAGCGCATGGACCAGGCAGGCCTGGCCGGCGTCGGTCAGTTCCACCCCGGCGGCGTTGCGGTACAGCAGCGCGGTGCCCAGCGCGGCCTCCAGGTCGGAAATCCGCTTGCTGGCCGCGCCCACGGCCAGATGCGACTGGCGCGCGCCGGCCGAAATGCTGCCCTGGCGTGCCACGGACACAAACAGGGAAAGCGTGACGAGGTCGAAGCGGGCAACGTTCATGAAAAGAAACCGGGGCGGCAGGCGCGGTGCAGGGAACCAGGCAGGGAACTATAGCCGCATCGCCGGAGCAATTCGGGATAAATATGTCCCCATTTTTATCACCCTGGGGCGCGGCGGCCGGGCTGGCCTGCCACTACAATTCCCCCCATGACTACGAACAAGCCCGCGGACACCCCCGCGAACAACTCCGCGACCACGCCTGTGAACACCCCCGCAACACCCGCCGGCGACGCCGCCGCCGCGCCCATTTCCCCGGAAACGCAGGCCGCGCTGGCCAGCACGCCGCACGCGCCGAACAGCCCCGGCGCTACCCACATCCGCAGCTTCGTGCACCGCCGCGGCCACATCACCCAGGGCCAGCTGGCCGCGCTGGAGCGCCTGATGGGCCAATGGTCCATTCCGTACGCGCCGCGCCGCCTGGACCCCGCCGCCGCCTTTGGCCGCGCGGCGCCGACGGTGCTGGAAATCGGCTTCGGCATGGGCGAGACCACCGAGAAGATCGCGCTGGCCCGCCCCGGCGACAATTTCCTGGGCGTGGAAGTGTTCAACGCCGGCGTGGGCTCGCTGCTGCGCCGCATTGAAGATTCCAGCATCCCGAACCTGCGCATCATCCAGCACGATGCCGTCGAGGTCGTGCGCGACATGATCGCGCCCGATTCCCTGGCCGGCGTGCACATCTATTTCCCCGACCCCTGGCCCAAGAAGCGCCACCACAAGCGCCGCCTGGTGCAGCCGCCGTTCATCGCGCTGCTGGCCAGCCGCATCGCCCCCGGCGGCTACATCCATTGCGCCACCGACTGGGAAGAATACGCGGTGCAGATGCTGGAAGTGCTGGGCAACGAACCCCTGCTGCAAAACACCGCGGACGGCTACGCGCCGCGCCCGGACTACCGCCCCCTGACCAAATTCGAGACACGCGGCCTGCGCCTGGGCCACGGCGTCTGGGACCTGATCTTCAAGCGAGTCGCCTGATGCTCTATCCGTCGATTGAACCCTACCGCCACGGCTTCCTGGATACCGGCGACGGCCACCAGGTCTATTGGGAACTCTGCGGCAATCCGCAGGGCAAGCCGGCGGTGTTCCTGCATGGCGGCCCGGGCAGCGGCTGCTCGCCGGTACATCGCCAGCTGTTCGACCCGCAGCGCTACAACGTGCTGCTGTTCGACCAGCGCGGTTGCGGCCGTTCGACGCCGCATGCCAGCCTGGACAACAACACCACCTGGCACCTGGTCGCCGACATCGAACGCCTGCGCGCCGAAGTGATGGGCGCCGACAAGTGGCTGGTGTTCGGCGGCTCGTGGGGCTCGACGCTGTCGCTGGCGTATGCAGAAACGCACCCGGACCACGTCAGCGAACTGGTGCTGCGCGGCATCTTCGCGTTGCGCCGCGCCGAGATCGACTGGTTCTACCAGGAAGGCGCGTCGTGGCTGTTTCCCGACCGCTGGGAAGAATATCTGGCGCCCATCCCCGAAGCCGAGCGCGGCGACCTGGTCACGGCGTATCACAAGCGCCTGACCGGTGCGGACCCCGCCGAGCAGTTGCGCGCGGCCAAGGCCTGGAGCAAATGGGAAGACAGCACGATCACGCTGCTGCCCAGCCCGCGCCACCAGCAAAGCCACGCCGCCGACCGCGCCGCGCTGGCTTTTGCCCGCATCGAGAACCACTATTTCGTCAATGCCGGCTTCATGGAAGAAGGCCAGCTGATCCGCGACGCCCACAAGCTGCGCGGCATTCCCGGCACCATCGTGCAGGGCCGCTACGACACCTGCACCCCCATGCGCACGGCCTGGGACCTGCACCGCGCGTGGCCGGAAGCCGACTTCCACATCGTGCCCGACGCGGGCCATGCCTTTGACGAACCCGGCACGCTGGCGCGCCTGATCGCGACCACCGACGCCTACGCAAAACGCTAAGGAGACCAGCATGCACATCACCCTGAACGGAGACGCCCGCGAGTTCCCGCTGGACACCACGGTGAACGAACTGCTCGAAACCCTGGGCTACGCCGGCAAGCGCGTGGCGGTGGAACGCAACGGCGAGATCGTCCCCAAGAGCCAGCACGGCCAGACTGCGCTTGCCGACGGCGACCAGATCGAGATCGTCGTGGCGGTGGGCGGAGGCTGATCGCCCCCGGGGCGACCCGCCGATGGATGTCGACAAAGGGCTGCAGCGATGCAGCCCTTTTTTATGGCGGGCAGGCTGATGCAACATCCTTGCACTCTTGCGTAACCTGACAGAAGGCTAGCAACCTGTTACACGTTAACCCCTCGTCTGTCGACGACAGAGGGGGTCATAATCGTCGTTGCCGCCGTGAGGTTCTACGGCCGCCTTTTTCTCACCGCAACATAGATAAAGGAAACACTATGGGTCTGCTCAATTTCATCAAGGATGTTGGGGAAAAGCTCTTCGGCGCCAGCGAAGCCAAGGCAGCAACGGCGGACGAACTGAAGAAAGAACTGGATAAGCACGGCCTGAACGCCGACGGCCTGCAGATCACCGTGGACGGCGACAAGGTCACGGTGGCGGGCGAAGCCGCCAGCACCGAAGCCGCCGAGAAGATCTCGCTGGCGCTGGGCAACACCGTCGGCGTGGCCGCGGTGGACAACCAGTTGAAGGTCAAGCAGGCCGCCCCCGAAGCCAAGATGTACACGGTGCAAAAGGGCGACAACCTGTGGAAGATCGCCGAAGCGCAGTACGGCAAGGGCCAGGGCGCCAAGAACACCCTGATCTTCGAGGCCAACAAGCCGATGCTGACCAGCCCCGACAAGATCTACCCGGGCCAGGTGCTGCGCATTCCGCCCCTGTCGTAAATCAGAACAGCGAACAAGCCGGCTGCGCCTTTGCAGTGGTCGGCTTGCATCGCGGCGCAGAACCCCCTGCCGCCGCGATTACTTGGCCAGACGCAACGTCTGGCCATTTTTTTGGCGCTGACCCATCAGCCCTTCATGAAGCGGCCCATGCCCTTCATGCCGCCCATGGCGCGCATCATCTTGGCCATGCCGCCCTTTTTCATCTGCTTCATCATGCCCTGCATCTGTTCGAACTGGGCCAGGAGGCGGTTGACCTCTTGCACGGGCACGCCCGATCCCGCGGCGATGCGGCGCTTGCGCGAGGCCTTGATGAGTTCGGGCTTGGCGCGTTCGGCGGCGGTCATGGAATTGAGGATGCCTTCGGTGCGGCGCAACTGCTTTTCAGCCTGGCCGCCCTGCAGCTGGCCGGCGGCCTGCTGGAACTGGGCCGGCAGCTTTTCCAGCAGCGAACCCATGTCGCCCAGCTTTTTCACCTGGCCGAGCTGGTCGCGGAAGTCGTTCAGGTCGAACTTGTTGCCCGACTTGATCTTGGCCGCGAGCTTCTGGGCTTCGGCGATGTCGATGTTCTTTTGCGCCTGCTCGACCAGGGAGACGATGTCGCCCATGCCCAGCACGCGCTGCGCCATACGCTCGGGGTAGAAGGGTTCGAGCCCGTCCAGCTTTTCCGAGACGCCGACGAACTTGAGCGGCTTGCCGGTCACGTGGCGTACCGACAGGGCTGCGCCGCCGCGGGCGTCGCCGTCCAGCTTGGTCAGCACCACGCCGGTCAGCGGCAGGGCCTCGGCAAAGGCGCGAGCGGTGTTGACCGCGTCCTGGCCTTGCATGGCGTCGACCACGAACAGCGTTTCGATCGGCTTGACCAGGTCATGCAGGGCGCGGATTTCGCGCATCATGGCTTCGTCGATGCCCAGGCGGCCGGCCGTGTCCAGGATCAGGACGTCGTAGTGGTGGCGGCGGGCATGGTCGACCGCGTTGCGGGCGATGTCTTCGGGCTTCTGGCTGGGGTCGGACGGCAGGAAATCGACGCCGACCTGGGCCGCGACGCTTTTCAACTGGTCGATAGCGGCCGGACGATAGACGTCGGCGGACACCACCAGGACCTTTTTCTTGCCGGTCTTGCGGCCATGCTGGGTGTGCTGGCCTTCGGACAGCCAGCGAGCCAGCTTGCCGGTGGTGGTGGTTTTACCGGCGCCCTGCAGGCCGGCCATCAGGATGACGGCGGGCGGCTGCACGGCCAGCGACAGTTCGCCGGAATCGGCGCCCAGGTCGCCGCCCATGAGGGCGGTCAGTTCCTTGTGGACCACGCCCACCAGGGCCTGGCCGGGGCTGAGGCTGCCGGCGACTTCTTCGCCCAGCGCCTTTTCCTTGACCCGGGCGACGAATTCGCGCACCACGGGCAGCGCCACGTCGGCCTCAAGCAATGCCATGCGCACTTCGCGCAGCATCTCTTGCGTGTTGGCCTCGGTCAGGCGGGCTTCGCCGCGCAGCGTCTTGACGACGCGCGAAAGGCGTTGAGTTAGGTTATCGAGCATGAGAGGCGTTTCCGCTTAAACTAGCTGATTGAACGGTGGCCGCAGGCGCGGATTCTGCGCTTTCCGGTGGTATGCACCCCAAGGCCCCATCCAGACAACGGTTTCTATGTCACTAGGCATTGTATTTCACACAGCGGCTGCCTTGGCGTACGCAGTGCTGGGAGGCTCCCTTTGGGTGCGCCTGGCGGGCGCCGGGGAAGTCGAGCACACGGGCAAAATCGCCCGGGCGTGCCTGCTGGGGGCCCTGGTTTTGCATGGAATCGGCCTGCAACAATCCATGCTGGGGGCCCCGCACCTGTTCATAGGGTGGGCACTGGCGCTGTCCGCCGCCGTGTGGCTGGGCCTGGTGGTGTTCTGGCTGGAAAGCCTGCTGGTGCGCATCGACGGCCTGCAATTGCTGCTGTTGCCCGCCGCCACCCTGGCCAGCGGCCTGGCGGCCCTGTTTCCCCAGGGGCAGTTCGTGCCCCATGCCGACAACCCCTGGCTGCGCGTCCACCTGCTGATCGCCCTGGCGGCCTACGGCCTGATCACCATCGCCGCCCTGCACGCCATGATGATGGCCCTGCTGGACCGCCATCTGCACCGCCCCCTGGACGCCCCCGCTGAACGCAGCATCATCGGCCGGGTGCTCGATTCCCAGCCGCCGCTGCTGGTGCAGGAACAACTGCTGTTCCGCATCATCTGGATCGGTTTCGTGGTGCTGACGCTGGCCGTGGGGTCGGGGTCGGTGGCGTCCATGAAGCTGACCGGCATGATCCTGCCGTTCGACCATAAAACGGTGTTCACCCTGCTGTCCTGGCTGACCTTCGGGGTGCTGCTGGCCGGCCGCCACATCTGGGGCTGGCGCGGCCGCGTGGCCCTGCGCTGGACCCTGACGGGTTTCGGGTTCCTTATCCTGGCCTATACCGGCAGCCGGTTTGTGCTGGAAGTCATTCTGCATCGAGGCTGACGTGGGCAAGCTGCTGTTCTGGATCGTCGTCATCATCCTGGTGCTGTTCGTGGCCCGCATCGCCGGCCGCATGGCCGCCGCCCGCCAGGCCCCGCCCCCAGGCGCCAAGCCGCGCCCCGCGGCCGGCCAACCCGCCCCCGGCGCCCCCGAATCCATGGTCCGCTGCGCCCACTGCGGCATCCACCTGCCGCGCTCGGAAGCGCTGCTGCAAGGCGGCCACACCTGGTGCAGCCTGGAACACGCGCGGCTGGGGCCCGCAGCGAAATAGGACGGAAGGGGCTGGTTGGGGTCTGTGTGCGCTGTTTACGCAGGCCCAAAACCGCTCCAACCGACCCGCTGCGCCGCGCAGGCATAATGCATGTTGGATACAACATGCATGCTTCCTTCCCATGGCCCTGCTTCTGGATCGACATGGCTGGCTGGCGCCGGCCCCTGGTGTTTCCCGCCTGCCCTCCCCCAACTGCGACGCGCGCCCGCCGGGCACGCAGGTGTCGCTGCTGGTCCTGCACAACATCAGCCTGCCGCCGGGGCAGTTCGGTGGCCCCGAGGTCGCCGGGCTGTTCCTGAACACGCTGGACTACGGCTCGCATCCCTGGCTGGAACGGCTGCGCGGGCTGCGGGTATCGGCGCACTTCTTCATCCGGCGCGACGGCCGCATCGTGCAGTTCGTGTCCACCGACGCCCGCGCCTGGCATGCCGGCGTGTCCAGGTTCGCGGGGCGCGAGCGCTGCAATGATTTTTCGATCGGCATCGAGCTGGAGGGCACGGACACCCTGCCCTACACTGACGAGCAATACGTAGCGCTGCGCAAGCTGACACCGGTGCTGCGCACGCGCTATCCCCTGGCGGCCGCCTGGGGCCACGAGCACATCGCCCCGGGCCGCAAGACCGACCCGGGGCCCGCATTCAACTGGACGCGCTTTTCGCGCGACAGCGGCTTTGCGCGGCGGCAATTGCCGCCCGCCTGACCCTTACAAGGATTCGTTATGTTGAAGATCTGGGGACGCCTGACTTCCGTCAACGTGCAGAAAGTCATGCTGGCGGTGCGCGAACTGGCGCTGCCGCACACATTCATCCAGGCGGGCGGCCCGTTCGGCGTGGTCGACACGCCGGACTACGCCAAGATCAATCCCAACCGCACCGTACCCGCCATCGACGACGGCGGCTTCGTGCTGTGGGAATCGAACGCCATCGTGCGCTACCTGGCCTCGCGTTACGGCGCCGGCACGCTGTGGCCTGAAGACGCCTGCATGCGGGCCGATTCCGACCGCTGGATGGATTGGCAGACGACCGAATGGCAAGGCGCCATGGGCCCGGCCTTCCTGGGCCTGATCCGTACGCCCGAAGACAAGCGCGACCGCGCCGCCATCGACCTGTCGGTCAAGCGCAGCAACGCCCGCGCCCAGATCCTGGACCAGGCGCTGCAAGGCCGCGAATTCATCGCCGGCCGCCAGCTGACCATCGGTGACATCGCCCTGGTCTGTTCGGCGCATCGCTGGCTGGCCCTGCCCATCGAACGCCCGGACACGCCCGCCCTGTCGGCCTGGTACCGCCGCGTGATGATGCGCCCCGCGCCGCAGGGCGTGCTGACGCTGCCGCTGGAATAAGCCCGCTTATTCGACCCAGGGCGTCTTGGCCCAGATGGCCCGCAGGCGGGTGTCGTCGCCTTTCAGGCGCTCTTGCCATTGCGGGCCGTCCAGGTAGTCCATTTCGGTGAACTGCTGCTTCATCTGGGCCTGGAATTCCGGGTTGGCGGCAACGTTGCCCAAGGCCTTGCGCAGCTTGCCGGCCACGTCCGCCGGCAGGCCCTTGGGCGCCACGATGCCGCGCTCGGACGCAAACACCAGGTTCACGCCCAATTCCTTGAAGGTCGGCACGTCCGGCCCCAGCGGCGACCGTTCGGCGCTGGCCTGCGCCAATACCCGCATGTTCTTGCCGTGATAGGGCATCACTTCGCCCAGGTTCAACCCGCCGATCACGGTATGCCCGCCCAGCACCGAGCTGCGCAGCGGCCCCGCGCCGTTGTAGGGCACATGGTTCAGCTGCGTGCCCGTCAGGTTCTGGAACAACACCAGGGCCAGGTGATCGTCGGTGCCCACGCCAGTGGACCCGTAGCTGATGGCGCCGGGCTTGGCTTTTGCCGCGGCGATCAGCGCGTCCAGCGTCTGGTAGGGACTGTCGGCCGCCACGCTGAAGGCGCTGGGGTCGCGCACCAGGTTCGCCAGGTAGGTGAAGTCGCCAGTGGTGAAGCCCGCCTTGCGCTCAATGGGCAGGGACACCAGCCCGGGCATGTTGGTCATCGCCAGCGTATAGCCGTCGGGCTTGGCACGGGCCACGTACGACAGGGCGATGGCGCTGGACGCGCCCGGCTTGTTCTGCACCACCACCGTGGCGCCCAATTCCTTTTCCAGGAACACCGCCAGCGAACGCGCGGTCAGGTCAGTGCCGCCGCCGGGCGCAAAGCCCACGATCAGTTCGATCGGATGATCGGGCCAGGCCCATGCGGGCAACGCGGCGCAGAGTCCCGCGACGGAAAGCGCGGCGCGCGCGACGGTCTTGCTCGAAAAAAACATGCTTGTCTCCTGGGTACTTTCTTGTTTGTGTTTATGTATTGGGGGGATCGGCCGCCAGGACCTTGCCCGGATTCATCAGGCCCTGTGGGTCCAGCGCCTGCTTGATGCGGTGCATCAGCGCCAGTTCCACCGCACCCTTGTAGCGTTGCAGGTCGTCGACGCGACGCTGGCCGATGCCTTGTTCGGCACTGATCGAGCCGCCCGCCGCGTGCACGCGGTCGTGCACCAGGCGCTGGATGTCGGCTTCCCGC
Source organism: Achromobacter deleyi (assembly GCF_902859705.1). Lineage (GTDB taxonomy): Bacteria > Pseudomonadota > Gammaproteobacteria > Burkholderiales > Burkholderiaceae_B > Achromobacter > Achromobacter deleyi. The sequence continues at coordinate 55,164 of NZ_CADIJO010000003.1, forward strand.
GCGCCCGGCGGGGGCAGCAGGTTGTAGTGCAGGTTGCCGTCGCCCAGGTGGCCGAACACGCGCATCGCGACGCCCGGAAACGCTTGCGCCAAAGCCTGGTCCGTGGCCCGCACGAAATCGGGAATGCGCGAGGCGGCAAGCGAGATATCGTGTTTGACGCACGCATCGGCCTGCGCCAACGCCAGCGTGATGCTTTCGCGCAAGTGCCAGAAGGCGTCGCTCTGCGCCTGGGATACCGCCACGACGGCATCGAGCGCTTCGCCGGCCTCCAACGCCACCGCCAGCACGGTTTCAAGCAGCGTCTGCGCATGCTGTTCGTCTTCGCTGTCGGAGATTTCCAGCAGCGCGCACCAGGCTTTATCGTGCAGCGCCGGAAAAGGCAGGCGTTGCGCGGGAAACGCCCGCACCACGTCGTGCAGGCACGGCGCCGCCATGACTTCGAACGCGGTCAATGCGGCGCCAAAGCCCGCGCGGGCGCGTTGCAGCAGACGCAGCGCCGCGTGCAGGTCCGGCACGACGATCAGGGCGGTGCGCTGCGCCCGCGGCAACGGAAACAGCTTGAGCACCGCGGCAGTGATGACGCCCAGCGTGCCCTCGCTGCCGATATACAGGTCGCGCAAGTCGTAGCCGGTGTTGTCCTTGCGCAGTCCGCGCAGCCCATGCCAGATCTCGCCTTGCGGCGTGACGACTTCCAGCCCCAGCGCCAGTTCGCGCGCATTGCCGTAGCGCAGCACCTGCGTGCCGCCGGCGTTGGTGGCCAGGTTGCCGCCGATGGTGCAGCTACCCTCGGCCCCCAGTGACAGCGGGAACAGGCGGCCCACCTGCCGGGCGGCGTCCTGCACCGCCTGCAACACGCAGCCGGCTTCGACCGTGATGGTGTCGCCATCCAGGTCGACGGCGCGGATGCGATTCATGCGCACGAGCGACAGCACCACCGCGCCACCGTCCGCGCTCGGCGTGGCGGCGGCGACTTGGCCGGTATTACCGCCTTGGGGCACCACGGGCACGCCAGCGGCGGCGCACAGGCGCACCACGTGCGCCACCTCGTCGCAGGAACCTGGCCGCAGCACGGCCAGCGCGCGGCCGGTGACGGCCCGGCGCCAATCGGTCAGGTAGGGTTCGGCATCCGCGCCCGTCAAGACCTGGGCGGCGCCCAGGCAGGCGACCAGGTCGGCCAGCAACGCCGCATGGCTTGGCACGCCGGGCGCGGTCATGGCTGCCATTCCCGCACGGCCACCGGCGTGAGCAGCTTGCCGCTTTCCATGAAGGCCGCCACGTTGTCCAGCACCAACTGTGCCATGGCGGCGCGTGTTTCGCGGGTGGCGCTGCCCACGTGGGGCATCAGGGATACCTGATCGAGATCGGCGAATTCCGTGGCGGGCGTGGGTTCGCGTTCCAGCACGTCCAGGCCGGCGCCACCCAGTTCGCCCGCGCGCAATGCCGCCAACGCGGCTGCCTGGTCCACCACGCTGCCGCGCGCGATGTTGACCAGGATGCCCTGCGGGCCCAGCGCGCGAATGACGGCGGCGTCGACCAGATGGCGCGTGGCGGGGCCGCCGACGCAGGCGACCACCAGGAAATCCGCCCACTCGGCCAGATCGACCAGGCGAGCCTCGTAGCCGTATGGCGCCTGAGGCCGCGGCGTACGGTTGTGATAGCGCACGTCCATGTCGAACCCCGCCCCCCGCCGCGCGATGGCTTCGCCGATGCGGCCCAACCCCAGAATGCCGAGCCGCTTGCCGGATACCCGCGTGGTCACTGGAAACTGCCCCAGGGCGCGCCACTGGCCGCTCTTGACGTAGCGATCGCCCACGGCCGTGCGGCGGGCGGCGGACAAGAGCAGCGCCCAGGCCAGGTCGGCCACGCAGTCGTCCAGGACATCGGGCGTGACGCTGACGCCGATGCCGCGCCGCGCCGCCGCCTGCAAGTCCAGCGTGTCGTGGCCGACACCCCAGCTGCATACCGCCTGCAAGGCCGGCAGCGCGTCGAACATGGCCTGCGTGAAGCCGTGACGCACCGAGGTGACGGCCACGCGCAGATCACGCAGCTCGTCTCCGAATGCGGCCAGCCCTTGCGGTTCGCGCCAGGCGGGCAGGACCCGGTAGCGCGACGCCAGCTGCTGGTCGAATGCCGGCCCCAGCGATGCCACCTGGACGATGTCGTAGGCGGCAGTCACGCAGGCGCTCCGGCACGGGCGGGGATGTAGTTCGCGGCAGCGGCGGCTTCGGCGAACGACAGGCCGTCGCGAATGCCTTGTTCCACCCGCGCGTCGGTGTCCTGTGCGTGCTGCGCCGCGGCCAGCACCGCTTCCAGCTGCGCCCGCGGCACGACCACCAGGCCGGTGTCATCACCCACCACCAGGTCGCCCTCGGCCACCGTCACGCCGCCAATGGTGACGGGCTGGCCCATGGCTTGCAGGCGCAGCCGCGTCTTGCCCGTCAAGGGCGTGACATGGCGAGCCGCCAGCCACAAGCCGGTGGCTTCGATTTCGTCGACATCGCGGCAGGCGCCGTCGATCACCACGCCCGTGGCCTCGCGCCTGGATGCGGCCAGCGAGGCAATGCCGCCAAAGGTGGATATGCAGGCGCCGCCCGCGTCCACCATCAGCACGCGGCCGGGGCCGGTGGCGGCCACCAGGCGTCCCACCGCGAAATCGGCGCGGTCGAAGTCGCCCAGCCCGCCACTGACGTGGCGGGCCGTGACGGCAAAGCCGGCAATGCGGCCGTGCCCGCCGCGCCGCGGGATACCCTGCACCACCCCGGCGATGCCCAGGGTATCCATGGCGTCGGCCCAGGTGCTGGTGCCATAGGCGGCGCAACGCGCCAGCAAAGCGTGTTCGGTAGTGCTCATCTTGCGGGTCTCCTGTCGGGATGGCGCGGCGGCCATCTCGGAGTGAACGGGCGTTAATCGATCTGTGCGCCGGAAAGCTTGACGCCCTCGGCCCAGCGCTGCGCTTCGGCGTTGATGAAAGACTGGAACTGCTGCGGCGAACTGTTGTTCACCTCGCCGCCCATGTCCTGCAGCTTCTTGGTCATCTCGGGCGTGGCGACGATCTTGGCGACGTCGCGATAGATCTTCTCGCGCAGGTCCGCCGGCATGCTGGCGGGCGCGAACAGGCCGAACCAGGTCGCGGCTTCGAAGCCCTTCATGCCGGCTTCGTCCAGCGTGGGCACCTGGCCGATGGCCTCGACCCGCCGCGGATGCGCCAGCGCAATCGCGTGCAACTTGCCCGACTGGATGTACGGCAGCGCCGCCGACAGGGTCACGAACGCCATCTGCACCTGGCCGCCGATCAGGTCAGTCAGCATCGGCGCGTCGCCGCGATACGGCACGTGCACCAGCTTCATGCCCGTCTTGGCCTTGAACAGTTCGCCCGTCAGGTGCTGGGGCGTGCCATTGCCGGTGGACGCCATGCTCAGGCCCTGCGGCGCGGCCTTGCCGTAGGCGATGAGTTCGTCCAGGTTCTTTACCGGCAGCGACGGCGCGGTCACCAGTACCAGCGGAATCGTCGAGGTCAGCGTCAGCGGCGCGAAGTCCTTGAGCGGGTCGTAGTTCAGCTTCTTGTACAGGCTGGCGCTGATGGTGTGCGCCGCCGTCGTCATGTACAGCGTGTAGCCATCGCCGGGCGCACGGGCCACGGCTTCGGCGGCCACGGTGGTGCCCGCGCCCGGGCGGTTGTTGACGATGACCTGCTGCCCCCAGGCCGCGGGCAGCTTCTCGGCGATCAGCCGCGCGATCACGTCGGTGGCGCCGCCCGGCGGATACGGCACCACCAGCGTCACCGGCTTGTCGGGAAAGCCCGCGGCCGATGCCACGGCGCTGCCTAATGCCAGCCCCAACGCCAGTCCCAGGGCCCGCAGCGCCCCGCCCATGCTTTTCAGCTTTCTCATTGCCTTGTCTCCTTGTGGTGTGCCTGATCGGCACTTTTTTTAAGTGCCCGCGCTCTATGGCGCGGTGCACGGGACTGCACGGGCGCGGCTGGCTCGTAACGTCAGCCGTCGCCTTGCTGCTCGCGCCAGGCCAGAAGGCGCGCCACGCCCTCGGCCATGCCGACCTTGGGCTGCCAGCCAATGTGCTGGCCCGCCAGGTCGTGCGGAATATGAAACGCGCCGCCCGAGGTCAGGCGCACGGTGCCCGGGGGGTCGGGCTTGATCTCGGGCTGCAGGTCGCTCTTGCAGTAGTCGAGCACCAAGCGCACCAGCTCACCCGTGGTGATGGGCGCGGGGCCGGACACGTTCACGGCCACGTCGGTGGCCGCGCTCTGGAACGCCGCGACGTTGGCGCGCGCCACGTCCGAAACGTGCACGAAATGCTTGGTGTCGGTGCCGTCGCCCGGCAGCACGGGGCGTTCGCCCTTGCGCACGCGGTCGTAGGTTTCCATGATGTACAGCGAATTGGCGGCGCGGTAGTGCTGCCGTTCGCCGTACACGGTGGAATAGCGCAGCACCACGTAGTCCAGGCCGGCCTTCTGGTAGTACTGGCGGCACAGCTGTTCGCCCATGATCTTGGACGCGCCGTACAGGATGGCGGCGGGCGGCGCCCCCACGGAATGGAAGGGCCCGTTTTCCACCAGCGCGCCCGCGATACCCGTGCCGTAGCCATACACGGCATTGGACGAGGCGAAGACGATTTTCCTGACCTTGTTCACGCGGCAGGCTTCCAGCATGTTCTGCGCGCCGCGCACGTTCACGTCGACCGCCTGCCACGGCGTCTGCGCAAAACCCAGCGTCATGTAGGCGGCCAGGTGCAGCACGCCGTCCACGCCTTCGGTGGCGGCCAGCAGGTCGGGCAGGCGCATCAGGTCGCCGCGCACCACTTTCACGCGCGGGTTGTCCTGCAGGTGGGCGATGGCTTCGGGCGTGCCGAAGGCGAAGTTGTCCAGCAGGATCACCTCGCGCACACCGGCGGCCAGCAGCGCGTCGGCGGTGTGCGAGCCCACCAGGCTGGCGGCGCCAGCGATCAGGATGCGGGAATCGGCCAGCGTCAGGGCCGCATTTTTCTTTTCAGTCGTCATGGTGTTCAGAGTCCCATCGGTTTGTCGTGCATGCCCCAGTACAGGCTCTTGACCTGGCTGTACAGGCGCAGGCCGTGCAGGCCTTTTTCGCGGCCGATGCCGCTGGCCTTGAAGCCGCCGAACGGCGTGGCAATGTGCGATTGCTTGTAGGTGTTGATCCAGACCGAGCCCGCTTCGATGTCGCGGGCCACGCGCCAGGCGCGGGCGTAGTCGCCCGTCCACATGCCGGCGCCCAGGCCGAAGGGGATGTCGTTGGCCTGGCGGATCACGTCGTCTTCGTCGTCGAAGGGCAGCGCCACCAGCACCGGGCCGAAGATCTCTTCCTGGCACACGCGCGCGTGGTTGCCCAGGCCGTCGATGATGGTGGGCAGGTAGAACCAGCCGTTGGCCAGCGCGGCCTGCGACGGGGCGGCGCCGCCCACCAGCACCCGGCCGCCTTCCGCGCGGCCGATATCCACGTAACCCGCGACCTTGTCGCGATGGGCGCGCGACACCAGCGGGCCCATCTGCGTGGCGGGGTCGTCCGGCAGGCCGACGCGCACCTGCTGCGTGCGCGTCACGAGTTCGTCCATGAAACGCTTGTAGAGGGATTTCTGCACGAACAGGCGCGAGCCGGCCACGCAGCTCTGGCCGGCCGAACCGAAGATGCCCGAGATCACGCCCGCCACCGCGCGGTCCAGGTCGGCGTCGTCGAACACGATGTGGGGCGACTTGCCGCCCAGTTCCAGGCCCACCGGAATCAGGCGCTGGCCCGCGATGCCGCCGATGATGCGGCCGGTCTCGGTGCCGCCGGTGAACGACACCATGCGTACGCCGGGATGCTTGACCAGCGCCGCGCCCACGTCTTCGCCATGGCCGGGCAGCACCGTCAACAACCCTTCGGGCAGGCCGGCTTCACTGCACAACCGCGCCAGTTCCAGCGCCAGCTGCGGCGTTTCCTCGGAGGGCTTGAGCAGCACGGCATTGCCGGCAGCCAGTGCCGGGGCGGCCTTCTGGGCTTCGTTCATGATGGGCGAATTCCACGGTGTGATCGCCGCGATGACGCCGAACGGTTCAGCCAGGGCCATCGAGAAATATTCGCCGCGCGGCGAGGTCATCTCGTTCTGCCAGGTCTCGCACACGGCGGCGTAATAGCGGAAATGCCCCGCCGCGCTGTCGACCATGTTCAGGCATTCTTTCCAGGGCTTGCCACTGTCTTGCATCTGCAAGCGCGCCAGCGGCTCGCGCTCGGCGGACAGGCGCCGCCCGATCTCATACAGGGTGGTGGCGCGCTGGTCGGGACGCAGCTTGCGCCAGGGCTTGTTCTGGAACGCGTCCCAGGCAATGGCGACGGCGGCGTCCACGTCCTGCGCCGTGGCGCGCGTGACGATGCCGGCAATGCTGCCGTCGGCCGGATTGATGGAGGTGATGACGGCGTCGCCGTCTTGGCTGTGGCGCCAGTTGGCGCCCAAGCGGAAGGGCTTGTGGCTCGATGCGTCCATAACGTCTTGGGTCCGGGAGTTCTTCGGTAGGCGTCATCATCGGCCGGTCGATTATTAGACACAAATAGATATTTTTCTAATATTCTTAGTCTATGGCTATGAATATCAAATACCGGCCGCTCAAGGCCTTTCTGCTGGCGGTGGACACCGGTTCATTCACGCACGCGGCCAATCAGCTGGGCGTCACGCAGCCGTCGTTCACGGCCCTGATCCAGGACCTGGAAGAAGTGCTGGGCCTGCGCCTGTTCGAACGCACCACGCGCAGCATCAGCCTGACTTCCGCGGGCCAGGACTTCTATGCCCGGGTGCAACGGCCCATCGCCGACCTGGAAGAGGCCTACCGCAGCCTGGCGGACCTGGCGGCCGTGCGGCGCGGCAGCGTTGCGCTGGGCGCCCTGCCGTCAACCGCCCTGGCCTTGCTGCCCGCGGCCGTGGGCACGCTGAGCCGGGCGCATCCGGCCTTGAAAATACGGGTCGTGGAAGCGCACAACGATGAGTTGATGGCCATGCTGCGCACCAACCAGATCGAGTTCGCGGTGGGCGCGCTGGCCGAGCCGGTGTCCGACCTGTCTTTCACGCCGATGGCCGAAGACTGCTTCTGCGCCATCTTTCCCGCTGGCCATCCGCTGGGGGATGCGCCGGGGATGCTGCATTGGCGCGACGTGCTGCGCTATGACCTGGTGTTGCTGTCGCAGGGTTCGAACGCGCGGCAGCAATTCGACCGCGCGGTGCGTGATGAAGTCGGTGCGCCGGTCACCGCGCTGCGCTACGACGTGACCAACATGGGCACCGCGGCCAGCATGGTGCGCCAGGGCCTGGGCGTGAGCGTACTGCCGCGCCTGGCGTTACCGGAATTGAATCTGGCGGGGCTGCGTGCCGCCCCGCTGTGCGATGCGTCGGCGCGCCGCTACATTGGCCTGCTGCACCGGCGCGATCGCTCGTTGTCGCCCGCCGCTCAGGCGCTGGTCGCGGAATTGGAAATCGCCATGGAGAACATTGCACGGCAGCTGTTGCCGCTGCCGCCGCTGGCAGGGGCCGCCTGACCCTCACGCGGCCATCAGCCGCGCGCCACCTTCCAGCCCAGTTCCGCCGAGATATCGGCCGCCGCGCCCTGCACCACGGCGACCATTTCCTGCATGCGGTCCAGCGACATGTACGGCACCGTGCTGGACACGCTGATCGCGGCGACGATGCCGCTGGACGCGTCGCGCACCGGCGCGGCCACGCAGCGGATCGACGGCTCGTTGTCTTCCAGGTCGAACGCATAGCCGTGGGCGGCGTAGTCGCGCATGCGGTCGCGGAAGGCTTCCCAGGTCTGGCGGCCGCCGGGCGCGCGCGACGACACCGGCGCGCCCACGCGGTGCAGTGCCTTCCATTGCGGTTCGTCGGCATCCAGCAGCAGCGCCTTGCCCACGCCGGTAGCGGCCAGGGGCATGCGGTGGCCCACGCGCGACCGCATTTCCAGGCCTTTCTTGCCGGGAATCTTTTCCAGGTACAGCACTTCGTCGTTGTCGCGCACCGCCAGGTGGATGGTGTCGCCCGTCTGTGCGGCCAGGCTGTCCAGATAGGGGCGCGCCAGCGTCGCCATGGGAAAGGCTTCGCGCGCCTGGAAACCCAGTTCGATCAGCTTGGGGCCCAGCACGTAACCCACGCCCGCCAATGACCGCAGATAGCGTTCCTGCACCAGGCAGCTGGCCAGCCGGTGCGTGGTGCTGCGCGCCACGCCGATGCGGGCGCAGATTTCCTTCAGGTCGCGCGCGCCGCCCGCCACCGCCTGGATGACGGCCAGGCCGCGCATGAGCGTCTGCGTGCCGGCGGGGGCCGCGGCATCGGGATCGATCGGGGAAGAAGAGGCGGGGGACGGCAAGGCGGTCATGGATACGGCAGATTCAAGAGACGGGCGAAGCGGGATGGCTGCCCGGTATCTTGCCACAGGATAATTCCCTATATGTGGGATTAAATTCTATATTTTGAGATTTTTCAAGCGCTGATCTAGAATTTTTCGCACTGCCCGCCCGGCGCGCCAAGACGCCGCCACGGGCTCGACGACAACAAGGCCGACGCGCGCCGCTCCGCACCCCACACGCGGACCGCGCCACGCGGCGGCCCGAGACGAGACAGACACCTGATGACTTCCGGATCGCCTGCCCGCGCGGCGCTGATAGCGCTGGACTGGGGCACCTCTTCGTTGCGCGCCTATCGCCTGGACGGCGCCGGCCGCACGCTGGATACCCGCCACCTGCCCTGGGGCATCATGCGTCTGCCCCAGCCGCTGCAGGATGGCGCGGCCACCGCCAGCACCCAGTCGGGTTTCGAACTGGCTTTCGAGCAGGCCTGCGGCGACTGGCTTCGTGCCGAGCCGGCGCTGCCCGTGATTGCCTGCGGCATGGTCGGCAGCGCGCAAGGCTGGCAGGAAGCCGCCTACCTGGACGTGCCGGTCGACCTGCCGCGCATCGGCACGCTGCTGACCCGCATCGACCGCGCGGACGCGACGCCGGTGCATATCGTGCCGGGCCTGATCCAGCGCCACGGCCTGCCCAATGTGATGCGCGGCGAAGAGACCCAGGTGTTCGGCGTACTGTTCGACCAGGCCGGCAGCGGCGCGGACGATGTGCTGATCGGCCTGCCCGGCACGCATTCGAAATGGGTCACCGCGCGCCGCGGCCGCGCCACCCACTTCGATACCTTCATGACCGGCGAGGTCTACGCCGCGCTGCGCGGCCACACCATCCTGGGCCGCACCATGACCGAAGCCCCCGCGCCCGACATGGCTGCCTTCGAGCGCGGCGTCAAAGTGGCGGGCGCCCCCGCCGGCCGCGCCGGTGTGCTGTCGACGATTTTCAGCACGCGTGCGCTGGGGCTGACCGGCGAACTGGCCGGCGCTTCGCAAGCCGATTACCTGTCGGGTCTGTTGATCGGCCACGAAGTCGCGGCCCTGGCCGAGATGCTGCGCCAGCAAGGCGACCTGCCGCGCATCGTGCTGTGCGGCGACGACGCGCTGTGCCAGCGCTACATCCTGGCGCTGCGCCACTACGGCCTGGGCACACCCGAACAAGCCCGCAACGCCACCGAACGCGGCCTGTGGCACCTGGCGGTCTGCGCCGGGTTGGTGCCCGCCGCCCAAGCGGCCCCCCCGACATCGCCTGCATCGAACAAGGAAACGCCATGATCCATTCCGGACTGCAAACCGCCATGGGCCACTGCGGCCTGATCGCCATCCTGCGCGGTATCACGCCAGCCGAGGCCGTGCCCGTCGCCCGTGAACTCTACGCCGCGGGCTTTCGTCTGATCGAAGTGCCGCTGAATTCGCCCGAGCCGCTGGCCAGCATCCGCGCCATGCGCGACGCGCTGTCGGCCGATTGCCTGGTCGGCGCCGGCACGGTGCTCGACCCCAACGACGTGGCCCGCATCAAGGACGCGGGCGGCGAGATCATCGTGATGCCGCACAGCGACCCGGCCGTGATCCGTGCGGCCAAGGCCGCTGGCCTCGCGTCCTGCCCCGGCGTGGCCACGCCCACCGAAGCCTTTGCCGCGCTGGCCGCCGGCGCCGACGTGTTGAAGATGTTCCCCGCCGAACAGCTCGGCCCCGTCGTGCTCAAGGCCTGGCGCGCCGTGATGCGCCCGCCGATCGCGCTGGTGCCGGTCGGCGGCATCACGCCCGACAACCTTTCCACTTACGCCCAGGCGGGCGCCAGCGGCTTCGGCCTGGGCTCCGCCTTGTACAAACCCGGCCTGTCGGCCACCGAAGTCGGCCAGAACGCGCGCGCCTTCATCGCGGCCTGGCAACGCGCCTATCCCGCCCAGGAGACCCAAGCATGAAGATCACCAAGCTCACCACCTACATCGTGCCGCCGCGGTGGTGCTTCCTGAAGATTGAAACCGACGCCGGCATCGTCGGCTGGGGCGAGCCCGTCGTCGAAGGCCGCGCCCACTCGGTGGCCGCCGCCGTCGAAGAACTGTCCGACTACCTGATCGGCAAAGACCCGCGCAATATCGAAGACCACTGGACGGTGCTGTACCGCGGCGGCTTCTACCGCGGCGGGGCCATCCACATGAGCGCGCTGGCTGGCATTGACCAGGCGCTGTGGGACATCAAGGGCAAGCATCTGGGCGTGCCGGTGTCGCAGCTGTTGGGCGGCAACGTGCGCGACCGCATCCGCGTGTACTCGTGGATCGGCGGCGACCGGCCGGCCGATACCGCCGCGGCCGCCAAGAGCGCCGTCGAACGCGGCTTCACCGCCGTGAAGATGAACGGCACCGAAGAGCTGCAGTACATCGATTCGTTCGACAAGGTCGAGAAGTGCCTGGAGAACGTGGCCGCCGTGCGCGACGCGGTAGGCCCCAACGTGGGCATCGGCGTGGACTTCCATGGCCGCGTGCACAAGCCCATGGCCAAGGTGCTGATGAAAGAACTGGACCCATTCAAGCTGATGTTCATCGAAGAGCCGGTGCTGAGCGAGCACTACGAGGCCCTGAAGGAACTGGCGCCGCTGACGTCCACCCCCATTGCGCTGGGCGAGCGGCTGTTCTCGCGCTGGGACTTCAAGCGCGTGCTGTCCGAAGGCTACGTCGACATCATCCAGCCCGATCCGTCGCATGCCGGCGGCATCACCGAAACCCGCAAGATCGCGGCGATGGCCGAGGCCTATGACGTGGCGCTGGCGCTGCACTGCCCGCTGGGCCCGATCGCGCTGGCCACCTGCCTGCAGATCGACGCCGGCTGCTACAACGCGTTCATCCAGGAGCAAAGCCTGGGCATTCACTACAACGCCGCCAACGACCTGCTGGACTACGTCAGCAACCGCGAAGTCTTCGCCTATGAAGACGGCATGGTCGCGATTCCGCAAGGCCCGGGCCTGGGCATCGAGGTCAACGAGGAATACGTCAAGGAGCGCGCCGCCGTCGGCCACCGCTGGCGCAACCCCGTCTGGCGCCATGCCGACGGCAGCTTCGCCGAATGGTAAGCCGCCGACCCGCACGCCGATAAAAGAGAGAGGAGACCCCCTTGACCACTGCCACCCACCCGGGCCTGCAAAGCGCCCAGCGGCCCACGCGCAGCCGCTATCTCATCATGGTGATGCTGTTCATCACCGTCGTCATCAACTACCTGGACCGCAGCAACCTGTCCATCGCCGCCCCCGCCCTGAAGGACGAGTTCGGCCTGGACACGGTGCATGAAGGCCTGATCCTGTCGGCCTTCGGCTGGACCTACGCCGCCATGCAGATCCCCGGCGGCTGGCTGGTGGACCGCGTGTCGCCGCGCGTGCTGTACGCGGCCGCGCTGATCCTGTGGTCCGCGGCCACGTTCTTCATGGGCTTTGCGGGCAGCTTCGTGATCCTGTTCGTGCTGCGCCTGGCCGTGGGCGCGCTGGAAGCGCCGGCCTATCCGATCAACAACCGCGTCGTCACGACCTGGTTTCCGGAAAAGGAACGCGCCACCGCCATCGGCTTCTACACGTCCGGCCAGTTCGTCGGCCTGGCGTTCCTGACGCCGGTGCTGGCCTGGCTGCAGCACCACTACGGCTGGCACATGGTGTTTGTCAGCACCGGCCTCCTGGGCATCATCTGGGGCGTGCTGTGGTACCTGATCTATCGCGAACCGCGCCAGTTCAAGGGCGCCAACGCGGCCGAGATCGAACTCATCCAGAAAGGCGGCGGCGTGGTCGACCTGGACCGCAACGTCAAAGAGAAAGGGGCCCCCACGGCGCGCCCGCAAAGCGGGCTTCCTGCCCCCCAAGGGGGCGCGCTTCGCCTTGAGGCGGCCCGGCGGCGAAGCAAGGCCTCGTTCAACTGGAACGACCTGGGCCTGGTGATGACCAAACGCAAGCTGTGGGGCGTGTACCTGGGCCAGTTCTGCCTGACGTCCACGCTGTGGTTCTTCCTGACCTGGTTCCCCACCTACCTGGTGAAGTACCGCGGCATGGACTTCATCAAGTCGGGCTTCCTGGCGTCGGTGCCCTTCCTGGCGGCCTTCGTGGGCGTGCTGTGCTCGGGCGTGCTGTCCGACTTCCTGATCCGCCGCGGCGCCACCGTGGGCCTGGCGCGCAAGCTGCCCATCATTCTGGGCCTGTTGATTTCAACGTCGATGATCGGCGCCAACTTCACCGATTCCACGCCCTGGGTCATCTTCTTTCTGGCCGTGGCGTTCTTCGGCAACGGCCTGGCCTCGATCACGTGGTCGCTGGTATCGACGCTGGCGCCGGTGCGGCTGCTGGGCCTTACCGGCGGGGTGTTCAACTTCGTGGGCAACCTGTCGTCGATCTGCACGCCGATCGTGATCGGCTTCCTGGTGTCCAAAGACAGCTTCGCGCCGGCCATCGTGTACGTGTCGTCGCTGGCCTTGCTGGGCGCACTGTCGTACATCCTGCTGGTGGGCAAGGTCGAGCGGATCGACGCCTGATCGTTCATCTTGCCACCCTCAAGGGCGCCTGCAAAGGCGCCCTTTTTCATGCGCGGACGATTCGTGGGCGGCATTATTGTTATGATATAACATAACTAATTACGAAGGACACCCCGTGCTTGAAGCCATCGGCCTGACCAAACGCTACGGCGACCAGATCGCGTTGCATCCGCTGGACCTGCGTATCGAGCCGGGTGAAATCTATTGCCTGCTGGGCGCCAACGGCGCCGGCAAGACCACCACCATCAACCTGTTCCTGAACTTCATCGCGCCCGACGGCGGCCAGGCCCTGATCAACGGCCTGGATGCGGCGCGCGAGCCGCTGGCCACCAAGCAGCACGTGGCCTACATCCCCGAGCAGGTGAACCTGTACGGCACGCTGACGGGCCTGGAAAACCTGCGCTACTTTGCCGCGCTGGCGCTGGGCGATGCCCCGCCGCGCGCCCGCCTGCTGGAACTGATGGCCGACGTGGGGCTGGAAGCGGCGGCGGCCGACAAGCGCGTGGCCGCGTATTCCAAGGGCATGCGGCAAAAGGTCTGGATCGCGGTGGCCATGGCCAAGAACGCGCGCGCCCTGCTGCTGGACGAACCGACCTCCGGCCTGGACCCCTCGGCGGCGGCAGAATTCACGCGGCTCCTGCAACGCGCCAGCGAACGCGGCGTGGCCATCCTGAACACCACCCACGATCTGTTCCACGCCCGCCAGACCGCCACCCGGGTCGGCATCATGAAGCGCGGCCGGCTGGTCGACAGCCTGGACAGCCGGCAGATCAGCGACACCGACCTGCAAGCCCTGTACCTGGCGCACATGAAGGCCGACGCATGATCCTGCTCATCGCCTTCAAGGACCTGCGCGAACGGTTGCGCGACGGCCGCCTTTACTGGGCCGGCGGCATCGTGGCCGTGCTGCTCCTGACCGCGCTGGCGGTCGGCTACCTGCACCAGCAGGAAGCGCGCGCCGAGCAGGCCGCCGCCCAGAACGCCGACTACGGCGACTGGCTCAAGCAGGGCGCGCGCCATCCGCACGATGCCGCGCACCAGGGCATGCACGTCTTCAAGCCCGACACGGCCCTGGCGCTGCTGGACGCAGGCATCAACCCCTACATCGGCAGCACCGTGTGGCTGCAAGCGCACCGCCAGAGCGAAGTGAAATTCCGACCGGCGCAGGACGCCACCGGCCTGCAACGCTTTGGCGACCTGTCGGCCGCCTGGATCCTGCAAGCGCTGGGGCCGCTGCTGGTGATCGTGCTGGGCTTCAACGCGTTCTCGGGCGAACGCGAACAGGGCATCCTGCGCCAGACGCTGAGCCTGGGTGTCGCGCCCTGGCGTCTGCTGTGGGGCAAGGCCTGCGCGCTGGGCATGAGTCTGGCGCTGCTGCTCGTGCCCGCAGCCATCGCCGCAGGCCTGGCCGTGTGGTTGGCCGGCGGACGCGCCGACGCGCTATGGCGCCTTGTCGCGCTGGGCGCCGGCTATGCGCTGTACCTGGCCACCTTCGTCTTCATCACGCTGGGCGTGTCGGCGGCCGCGCGGTCATCGCGCGTAGCCATCACGGTGCTGCTGGCGCTATGGATCGCCAACACCGTGGTCGCCCCGCGCGTCATGGCCGAGCTCTCGCGCGGCGTGCATCCCAGCCCCACCCGGCTGGAATTCAACCAGGCCTTGCAGGACGACCTGAAAGCCACGTCCGACCGCGTGTGGATGCAGGCCTTCGGCACCACCGAACGCTGGAGCCGCGACGTGCCGCTGAATCAATGGGGCCTGGCACTCAAGCTGGACGACCAGTCCAGCTACGCCGTCTACGACCGCCACTTCGGCGGCCTGTGGGACACCTGGGAAAGGCAGCAGGCCGTGCAGGAATCCGCCGGCTGGCTGATGCCGCTATTGGCCATCCGCGCATTCTCGGCCGCGATGGCCGGCACCGACTTCGCGCACCATCGCGACTTCACCGTGGCCGCCGAACGCCAGCGCCGCGTGATCCAGGACATCGTCAGTGCCGACCTCGTCGCGCACGCCGACACGCTGGACCACCAGCACTTTTCATATCAGGCCAGCCCGTCGCTGTGGGCCCGCGTGCCGCCCTTCCAGTACCAGCCGCCCGCGGCCGGCTGGGCGCTGCACGAAGCCCGCCTGAGCCTCTTGATGCTGGCCGCGGCGCTGCTGCTGAGCCTGGCCTTTGCCTGGCGCGCCGTAGCCCGTCAGACCGCCCTGTAGGAGACCCCTGGTGCACGCCCGACAATCCCGCCGCTACACCCTGGTGCTGCGGCACGAACTGCGCCTGTTGACCCGCGAGCGCGCCCTGTGGCTGTGTGGACTGCTGTTCCTGCTGCTGGTGGCCTATGCCGTCTTCAACGGCCTGTGGCAGACCTCGCTGCGCGACGACGCCCAGGCCGCGCTGGTGCGCGCCGATGCGCAGGCCCGCGCCGGCCAGCTGGCGCAGCTGAACCGCATCATGGATGGCCGCGAAACGCCCACGCCATTCGGCAACCCGGCCAGCCCCGCCAACATGGGCGGCGGCCTGGGCGCGCACTACGCCGTCATGCCCAGCGTGGCCCTGGCGCCGGTGGCGTTGGGCCAGACCGATCTGTTTCCGTCGCAATTCAAGGTGACCTACCAAAGCAAGGTCAACTTCATCCACAACAACGACATCGAAAACCCCTGGCACCTGCTCAGCGGGCATTTCGACCTGGCATTCGTGGTGGTCTACCTGCTACCGCTGCTGATCTTTGCGCTGAGCTACAACCTGCTGTCGGGCGAGAAAGAAGACGGTACCTTGCGGCTGCTGTTGTCCCAACCCCTGGCGCTGCTGACGCTGATCGCCGGCAAGATCTCGCTGCGCGCCGCCGTGCTGCTGGGGGCCGCGGTGCTGCTGCCCATGGCAGCCCTGCTGCTGGTGCGCCCCCAGGCCCTGCACGCGGCCGGCACGACACTGTGGTGGGCGCTGCTGGTAGGCGCTTACGCGCTGTTCTGGTTTGCCGCGGTGGTAGCCGTCAATGCCTTCGGCAAATCGTCGGCGGCCAATGCCATGATCCTGATGGTGGGGTGGGTGCTGCTGGTGCTGGTGGCGCCGGTGCTGCTGAACCTGGCCGCCGCCTTCGCCAGCCCCGCGCCGTCACGCGCCGAACTGGCCACCCGCACCCGAGTCGCCACCGCACTGGCCATGCGCGACAACGCCGCACTGCTGTCCACCGACTACCAGCACATGGACAAGCCCGACGTGCTGATCCCCCACGACGGCCGCCTGGAGATCACCGGCCGGCCCATGGGCCAGGCCCGCGTCGAGCGCCAGGTGGACGAAGCCATGCAGCCCGAGCTGAACCGCTTCGACGCCCAGTTGGCCCGCCAGCAGGCGCTGGTGGCGCGCTACAGCGTGCTGTCGCCCGCGGCCGTGGCCTACGAGGGCATCACCGCCCTCGCCGGCACCGGCCAGCGCCGCCATGCCCATTTCATGAAACAGATCGACGCCTACCACCAGGCCTGGAAGGACTTTTTCCTGCCCCGCATCGAAGCCGGCCGCGCCATCGCACCCGAAGACTTCGCGGCCATGCCTGTGTTTCGCTGGCAGGAAGAAGACCCCGGCATCGTGCGCGCCCAGGCCTTGCGGGCGCTGCTGCAATTGCTGGCGCCCACGGTGCTGCTACTGGCCCTGGCCGGCTGGCGCTTGCGCCGCTACCGGGTCGTCTAGCGCCGGCCACCGCCCAAGACACGCTGTACCCCCTTCAAGCCCAACGGGAAAGAGTCATGAGGAAAGTCGTATCCACCGCCGCCTTCGCGGCGTGCGCCGCCGTGCCCGGCGTCCAGGCACAGGAACCCGAGCTGCCCGCCATCCGCGTGGAAGCCGCCAGCGAGGCCGACGGCCTGCGGCTGGATTCGCGCAGCAGCACCGCGTCGCGCCTGGGCCTGACCCTGCGCGAAACGCCCGCATCCGTCGAAATCCTGTCGCAGCAGACGCTGCGCGAGCGCGGCGCCAGCACGCTCAGCGATGCCCTGCGCGGCGCCACGGGCCTGGCCGGCGGCGGCCCGCCGTCCTCGCCCACCACGCTGTCTTCGCGCGGCTTCACCGACATCCTGTACCTGTACGACGGCCTGCGCATGTCCGGCGCCGGTTCGACCAACCGGGTCGAAGACACCTGGAACTACGAACGCATCGAAGTCCTGAAAGGCCCCGCGTCGGTCTTGCAGGGCGACAGCGCCATCGGCGGCATCGTCAACTTCCAGACCAAGCGCCCCGACCGCGACAACCCCAGCCGCGAGGCCATGTTCTCGTATGGCAGCTACGGCAGCACGCGCACCGGCATCGGCCTGGGCGACAACTTCGGCGAGACCGGCGCCTATCGCATCGACTACAGCCACAACGACTCGCGCGTCGGCACTATCGACCGCAACAGCAACAAACTGGACCACCTGACCACCGGCATCGCGTTCGACGTGGCGCCCGCCACCCGCCTGGACCTGTCGTTCGACTACTCGCGCGACACCGGCCATGCCTACTGGGGCACGCCGCTGGTGCCGCGCAGCGTCGCCCGCGATCCGACCGGCGTGGTCAGCACGCCCGACGGCCGCGTGCTGGACCGCAGCCTGGCCCGCAACAACTACAACGTGCTGGACGACCGCAACGAAGCCGAAGCCTACTGGCTGCGCGCCCGCGTGACCCACACGCTGACGCCCGCCTGGACCCTACGCAACGAATTTGCGATGAACAAGGTCGACCGCCTGTGGAAAAACTCGGAATCCGCCACCTACAGCGCCCCCGGCTTCGTCGATCGCGACCAGACCATCATCACGCACCACCAGCGTTACCTGATCGACCGCTTCGACGCCACCCACAGCGGCACGATTGCCGGGCTGTCGAATAAATTCGTGGTGGGCGGCGAACTCAGCAAGACCAGCCTGGACAGCGAACGGCGCTTCTCCAACCGCAGCGCGTCCACCGCCGATGCGCTGCGCGTGTCGCTGCGCAATCCTGCCGTCGGCTACTTCAACGACGATCCGGCGCTGATGAGCGGCCCCGGCAACCGCACCGACTTCACCACCGACGTGCGCGGCGCGGCGTTCTTCCTGGAAGACTCGCTCAAGCTTGCCGAGCCCTGGACGGTGGTGGCTGGCTACCGCTACGACCGCATCCGCGTCGATCGCAGCGTGACGGACCTGAACGTCGGCAGCCGCAGCGAATTCGGCACGCGTTATTCCGCCAACTCGGCGCGCCTGGGCACCGTCTTTGACCTGACGCCGTCGTCGTCGGTGTATGCCCAGTACACAAACGCCACCATTCCGGTGGGGTCTCTGTTCCTGCTATCGCAGGCCAACGCCTCGTATCCGCTGGCCAAGGGCGAACAATGGGAAGCCGGCTTCAAGCAGACGCTGGAAAACGTCGAATGGACCGCGGCGGTCTATCACATCAAGCTGGAAAACGTGCTGTCGCGCGACCAGAACGATGCGCGCCTGACGGTCAACAACGGCCGGCAATCGTCGCGCGGCGTGGAACTGTCGGCCGACTGGCGCGTCACGCCCCAGTTCACGCTGTCGGGCAACGTCGCGGTGCTGAACGCGCGCTTCGATTCCCTGACCGAGGCCGATGGCGCTTCACGCGTGGGCAACACCCCGCCCAACGTGCCCGAGCGGGTGGCCAACCTGTACGCCAACTACCGGATGGCAGACCTGCCGATGAACCTCTTCGTGGGCCTGAACCACACCGGCAAGATCTACACCGACAACGCCAACCAGATCCGCATCAACAGCCACACGACGGTCGATGCGGCGATCAGCTACCGCATCCGGCCCGCTCTCTTGACCTTCCGGGTGCGCAACCTGACGGACCGGCTGTATGCCTATTACGGCGGCCGGGCCACCAGCCAGGTGCTGCTGGCGCCGGGCCGCACCTATGAGCTGGGGGCTACGTTCGAGTTCTGACCGATCAGCAGCCTTGCACCGCCAGCCTGCGGCGCTGGTTGGCGGCGCGCTGCACCAGCACCAGGGCCAGGCCGGCCGTGGCGATGACCGCACCGGCGATCGGCACGGCCGCATAGCCCAGGCCCGCCGAGATCACCGCGCCGCCGGCAGCCGCGCCCACCGCGTTGCCCAGGTTGAAGGCGCCCACGTTCACCGACGAGGCCAGGCCCGGCGCATCCGTCGCGGCGCGCATCACGCCCATCTGCAACGGCGGCACCACCGCGAACGTCGCCACGCCGAAGATCAGCAGCGAAATCGCCGCGCCGACCGACGTCTGGCCGATCCACGGAAACGCCAGCAGATCGATGATGACGATCACCAGGAACGTGATCAGCGTGCCGTCCAGTGAACGGTCGGCCATGCGGCCGCCCAGGCCGTTGCCCAGCGTGAAGCCCAGGCCGATCAGCACCAGCATCCCGGTAATGAAGGCGGGCGATGCGCCGGTGATGTCCGCCAGCGTCGGCGCAATATACGTGTACAGCGTGAACATGGCGCCCGCGCCCAGCACCGTGGTCAGCAGCGCCAGCAACACGACCGGGCTCTTCAGCACGGCCAGCTCATGGCGCACATTCGGGCGGCGGCCCGCTTCACCCGAAGGCAGCGCGAACCATAGCGACAGCATGGCAACCAGGCCCAGCACGGCGGTCGCGGCAAACGACATGCGCCAGCCGATCACCTGGCCCAGCCACGTCGCGGCGGGCACCCCGCCCACGTTGGCAATCGTCAGCCCCATGAACATGGTCGCCACCGCGCTCGCCTGCTTGTGGCGCGGCACCACGCTGGCCGCCACCAACGAGCCCAGGCCGAAGAACGCGCCATGGTTCAGGCTGGTGACCAGGCGCGCGAGCAGCAGCGTCGTGTAATTGGGCGACAGCGCAGACAGGATGTTGCCGAGGGTGAAGATCGCCATCAGCAGGATCAGCGCCTTGCGCCGCGACCAGCGCGAAAACGCCAGCGTCATCAGTGGCGCGCCCACCATCACGCCGATGGCGTAGGCGCTGATCAGCATGCCGGCGCTGGGAATCGACACTCCCACGCCGTCGGCAATCACGGGCAGCAGGCCCATGGGGGAAAATTCGGTCACGCCGATGCCGAAGGCGCCGACGGCCAGCGCCAGCAACGGCAAGCCGGCTTTCACCGGCGGGGATTCATGGGTAGACATGCGGGTTCCTTGGATGGATTGCGCCGACCGGACGGTTCAGGGGCGATCCAGCGGAGCCAGTCGGCACCTAGGGAAAACCCGATCGGAAGACAGGCGCCCAGTATGCCGGGGATACCCTTGCGGAAAAAGCGACTAAACGGGGAAACACTTTTGACCTGGAGTCATGAATGGCGGGGTCCCGCGTGTCGCCCGCTTATCGCCGCCCGACGCGCTTGGGCCGAATCACCACCTCCAGGGCCATCAGATCCAGCACGTGCAGCACTTTCTGCAATTGCAGGGTGGGCTTGCCCCGCTCCAGATCCACGACGAAGCGATTGCCGGTACCCGCCAAGCCCGCCAGGTCCGTCTGCAGCAAGCCCTGCTCGCGCCGCATGCTTCTCACCAGCTCGCCCAAATCGGCAGCAGTCCGGATAGTGGCAAGAACATCGCTGGGTGGGGACTGCGTCGACATGGGCGGCTCCAAAATTACCGTTCGGTAATTTTATTGCCATTTGGGGGCAGAAACCCATGAAAAATTCCCGATCGGGAATATTCGCGACAAAACCTCCTCCAAAGGCGCGAACCACGATTCACCCGTGCTGATACCGCCACTCCTGCGTCACGCCCCCATACCCGTAGGCCGTTGGCCGGCAGTCCGCGACGTGGATACTTGAATGCGGGTGCACGTTGCCCAATAAGCCGGCCAGCAGTTCATAGGCTGCCTTGTGATAGTCCGCCTTTTCACCGCGGGTATTGGTTTCGCCCGTGATCGTGACCTCAAGCTGGAACGAGTTTCTGCCCTCTTCGGCCAGCGACCGTCCTGCCACGAACCATTGATCGGCCGGCACGTACTGCACGATGACGCGGGTACGCGAGCGCTCTTTCTTCAGCACGTCGCAGGTGAGTTGGGTCAGTTGTTCTGCCAGTTGACGGGTAAGCGCCGCGTTGGGGTGGCCAGACACGATGACATTGATACCAGGCATGTTTGCTCCTTGTTGAACCGTGAGCCGCCAGTGTCGGATGCCTCTTGTTCACGGAAAAGCGGGAAGTTATGCTGACATCTATCGGAAAAACAGGCAGATAGATGTCACGCCTTCTGGATCTGGAGCTTCTCAACACCCTGGTGGTGGTCGCCGATGCGGGCAGCCTGTCGGCCGCGGCGCCCCGGCTGTACCGGTCCCAATCGGCGATCAGCGACCAGGTGCGCAAGCTGGAACAGCTATGCGGCGTCTCGCTGCTGGTGCGCGCCAAGACGGGAACCCGCCTGACCCCGGCGGGCGAGCGGCTGGTGGCGCATGCGCAAAAGCTGCTGTCGCTCAGCGACGCGGCCTGGCGCGACATGCAGGGCGCCCAATTGACGGGCGACCTGCGCCTGGCCATCACGGATTACTTCCGGCCGCACGCTTTGCCGATCATCATCCGGCACATCCGCGAACAGTTTCCGCAGTTGCGCCTGCATGTCGGCATCCGCAAGAGCGCCTGGATCGAGCAGGAGGCCAATGCCGCCAGTTTCGATATCGGCGTTTCGATGACGATTCTGCACAACGGCCATTCGCCGCACGACGCCTCACCGGAACGCATCAAACTGCGCCGCGAACCCCTGCACTGGATCGCCGACCAGTCGTTCGCCTTGCCGCCCGCCGGCCAGAAGCTGGGCCTGATCGTGTTGCCGGACACCTGTTCGCTGCAACGGTTTGCCGTGCACACCCTGGACGCGGCCGGCGTTGCCTACAGCATCGAGCACACGGCGTCCGACATCGGCGGCCTGCACCTGGCGCTGGCAGCGGGATTGGGAATCGCCTGCCTGAATGCCTCCGCGGTTCCCTCTACCGCGATGGCCGTGGAAGGCGACCCCCGGCTGCCCGCGCTGCCGGATGTCGAGTTCAGCCTGGCGCCGCCGCGCAGGCAAGAGCCGGCTTTCATCTCCGACGTCAGGGACATGCTCGCCGCGCATCTGCGCTGAACAAGCGCATGGCGTCCACAGCAATAAAAAATGGCGCCCGGACTCGGGCGCCATTTCCGGGCAGACTGCCGCTTACTTCAGCAGCAACGCATTCAACCGCTTCACGAACGCCGCCGGGTCGGCGATCTGGGCGCCTTCGGCCAACAGTGCCTGGTCGAGCAGCAGGCGGGCCCACTGGTCGAACTCGCCGTCGTCAGCCGCGCGGATGCGGGCCAGCAGCGGGTGTTCAGGGTTGATTTCCAGCACCGGCTTCACGTTGGGCGCTTCCTGGCCGGCGGCCTTGAGCATGCGCAGCAGGTGCGGGCTGAGTTCGTTCTGGCCCACCACCACGCACGCCGGCGAATCCACCAGGCGCAGCGTCACGCGCACTTCCTTGACCTGGTCTTCCAGCGTCTTTTGCAGGCGCTCGACCAGCGGCTTGAAGTCTTCGGCGACTTCGGCCTGGTGCTTCTTTTCTTCTTCGTCGGCCAGTTCGGCCAGGTCCAGGCCGCCCTTGGCCACCGACACCAGCGACTTGCCGTCGAATTCGCGCAGGTACGACAGCATCCATTCGTCGACGCGGTCGGACAACAGCAGCACTTCGATGCCCTTCTTGCGGAAGATTTCCAGGTGCGGGCTGTTGCTGGCCGCGGCGAACGTGTCCGCCGTGACGTAGTAGATCTTGTCCTGGCCTTCCTTCATGCGCGCCACGTAGTCGGCGAACGACACGGTCTGCGCCTGGTCACCACTGTGGGTCGATGCAAAGCGCAGCAACTTGGCAATGCGTTCCAGGTTGGTATGGTCTTCGCCCGCGCCTTCTTTCAGCACCTGGCCGAATTCCGACCAGAACGTGGCGTAGTCTTCCGGCTTGTTCTCGGCCAGGTCTTCCAGCAGCGACAGGATGCGCTTGGCCGACCCTTCGCGAATGGCGCGCACGTCGCGGCTTTCCTGCAGGATTTCGCGCGACACGTTCAGCGGCAGATCCGCCGAATCGATCACCCCGCGCACAAAGCGCAGGTACGACGGCAGCAGCTGGTCGGCGTCATCCATGATGAACACGCGCTTGACGTACAGCTTCACGCCGCGGCGGCCGTCGCGGTCCCACAGGTCCATCGGTGCGTGCTTGGGCACGTACAGCAGCTGGGTGTATTCGCTGCGGCCTTCGACGCGGTTGTGCGTCCAGGCCAGGGGATCGTCGTAGTCGTGCGAGACGGTCTTGTAGAACTCGCGGTACTGATCTTCAGTCACGTCCGACTTGCTGCGGGCCCACAGCGCATTGGCCTGGTTCACCGTTTCCAGTTCGTCTTTCTTGACCTGCTCACCCTTCTCCGCGTCCCATTCTTCCTTGGCCATGCGGATCGGCAGCGAGATGTGGTCGGAATAGCGGCGCAGGATCTCGCGCAGCTTCCAGCCGTTGAGCAGTTCATCTTCGTCGGCGCGCAGGTGCAGCGTCACGTCGGTGCCGCGCGTGGCCTTTTCGGCGGCGGCAATCGTGAATTCGCCCTGGCCGTCGGATTCCCAGCGGATGGCGTCCGACGCACCGGCGCGGCGGCTGATCACCGTGACCTTGTCGGCCACGATGAACGACGAATAAAAGCCCACGCCGAACTGGCCGATCAATTGCGCGTCTTTCTGCTTGTCGCCGGTCAGTTGCGAGAAGAATTCACGAGTGCCGGAACGGGCGATGGTGCCCAGGTTGGCCACCGCCTCGTCGCGCGACAGGCCGATGCCGTTGTCGGAAATCGTGACCGTGCGCGCGTCCTTGTCGTAGCTGACCGTGATGGCCAGCTCGCTGTCGCCTTCGAGCAGCGCCGGCTGGTCGATGGCTTCGAAGCGCAGCTTGTCGCAGGCGTCAGAAGCGTTCGACACCAGCTCGCGCAGGAAGATTTCCTTGTTGCTGTACAGCGAATGGATCATCAGGTGCAGCAGTTGCTTCACCTCGGCCTGGAATCCCAGGGTTTCGGACGGGGACGACGCGGCGTTTTGGCTCATAGTTCTACGTGAAGGTCTAAGAAATTAGGGACAAAAGAATCGGATAACCGGGGCAACAGCCCGCGCGGTTTCCGGGAAACCCTACTGTGATGGGGGCCATCGGCAACATTTCAAGGCCGATCAGAAAATGCCCCAGGACTTGCGGTAGCGCGTCTTGGCTTCCAGTATTTCCTCGCCCTCGATCGCGGCCATTTTGCCGTCGCGGATCAGCTTGCGAATGTCGTCCGCCCGAATCTGCAGGGTCTGTTGCGAACGCACCAGAAAATCGGCCGCGGCAGGGTCCAGGATGCGGTACATGGGGCTGAAGACCAGCTGGGTCGCGCCCAGCTCGTCAAAATAATAAAGCGCATCGCCATGGCGCCAGACCGAACCGAAGCGGTGATATACGTCGCCCACTTTCTGCCATGGGCCGCCCGGCGCTGGCGTCATCCGGTAAATCAGAGTCGACCGCGATATCAGCCCGCCGCGGCTGCGGCCCTTGTACCAGGATTCCTTGCCCCGCAGAAACAGCACCTGGTTGCCATCCGTGAACACGTATGGCGACAGCGCGGTAAATGCCCCCGACGCAAACGGATCGTCGCCGGCCCGTTCGACTTGCCGGGTCTGGCTGTTATAGAAATAGATGCCGTCCTTGCCGGCGAACAAGGCCTGATTCACATGGCGGCCTTTATCGCTGAGCAAACGGTAAGGGGCATGCGCCGCATCGAAAGCCTGCGCGCCC
The DNA here is from genome assembly GCF_902859705.1 of Achromobacter deleyi. Lineage (GTDB taxonomy): Bacteria > Pseudomonadota > Gammaproteobacteria > Burkholderiales > Burkholderiaceae_B > Achromobacter > Achromobacter deleyi. The sequence continues at coordinate 79,801 of NZ_CADIJO010000003.1, forward strand.
ACGTACATCATGCCGTCGCGCGGGTCGGACAGATACAGCTGGCGGTCCAGGCCCTCCAGCTGAAACGAATACAGCCTGGGATCATCCGACAGCGGCAGCAAGGTCTCGCGGAAATACACGTGGCGGCCATCGGCAAAGAACTGGTCGCCCGGCCGCGATTCGCCGTCCTGAATCGCCGCGACCCGCCGCAACGCCTGCGGGTTGGCCTGCGGCATCTCCATGCCCTCGTAGAACACCCGTGCGCCGTCGGTGGCAAGTTCCCGGTCCAGCAACGGCCGATAGGGCTGCGCGCTGGCCGGCAAGGCCCGGAAGGGATACAGATAGGTTTGCGGCTTGGGGCCCCGATCCATCCTGTACAGAATCTTCTGCCAGACCTCGGGCAAGGCATCCAGCTCGGCATTCAACACGGAATAGAACGCGCAAAAATACGTCATCGACCCGTCGCTGAAATAGCTGTTGCCCAGATACCGCGTCGAAGCGGGTTGCAGGTCAGGCAGGATCCGATTGCCGCAATACACATGGCGGCGGTCCCGACCCGCCTGCCGGCCATCGATAGACTTGGTATCGAACGCCTCGAAACTGGCCGTGTCTGCCTCGTCCATCCGGTAATAGCCATTGCTGGGCACCAGGGCATAGACGCCGCCCTGGTAACGCTTGTAGATACTGTTTCGATAGGACTCGCCGCGATCGACCGCCGAAAAATTGTCGCCGTCCATCACCATGATCAGCAACGCCAGCGGCAGGGTGGCGATAATCAACACCAGAACAATCACGATCCATTTAGAGCGTGTGCGCATTTATTTTTGGCTTCAAGCCCCTCGGCGACGTCGCGTAATCGGCAGGGAATTCTAGCAAGCGGGTATCTCGTGTATCGCCCCTCGCGGACCGCGCCGGGACGCATTGCCGCCTTCCCCGCTAAAATCCCGCACTTTCTCCCATCCCCCCACCTTGCCGGCCCCTCCGCCATGCAACCCGCCTCCCTGACCCAACCCGCCTCCCACGGCGCCGCCGACGACGCCGAGCCCAGCCACGACCTGGTCTACGGCCCCGACGACCGCCCCGCCGCCCCCGTCGCTTTCGTCGCCGCCTTGCAGCACCTTCTGGCCATCCTGGTGCCCATCGTCACCCCCGGCCTGCTCATCTGCCAGGCGCTGGGCGTCAGCAGCCGCGACACCACCCTGATCGTGTCCATGTCGCTGGTCATCTCCGGCATCGCCACATTCGTCCAGTGCAAACGCTTCGGCCCCCTGGGCGCCGGCCTGCTCATCGTGCAGGGCACCAGCTTCAACTTCGTCGGCCCGCTGATCGCCGGCGGCTCGGTCATGGTCAAGCAAGGCACCCCGGTCGAAGCCGTCATGGCCGCGATCTTCGGCGTCGTCATTGCCGGGTCCTTCGTGGAAATGGGCATCAGCCGCATCCTGCCCTTCGTCAAACGCCTGATCACCCCGCTGGTCACCGGCATCGTCGTGCTGCTGATCGGCCTGACCCTCATCAAGGTCGGCCTCATCAGCATGGGCGGCGGCTTCGGCGCCATGGCCAGCGGCACCTTCGCCAGCGCCGAGAACCTGACGCTGTCCGGCCTGGTGCTGGGCACCATCATCCTGCTGAACCGCGTGCCGGTCGTCTGGATCCGCAGCACCGCCCTGGTCCTGGCCCTGGCCGTGGGCTACATCGCCGCCGCCTACATGGGCCGCCTGGACTTCACCGGCGCCCGCGAAGCCGCGCTGTTCCAGGTCCCCATGCCCCTGCACTTCGGCCTGGGCTTCTCGTGGGCCCTGTTCGTGCCCATGCTGATCATCTACCTGGTCACGTCCCTGGAAGCCATCGGCGACGTCACCGCCACCAGCAAGGTGTCCAAGCAGCCCGTCGAAGGCCCGCTGTGGATGCAGCGCATCAAGGGCGGCGTGCTGGTCAACGGCGCCAACTCGCTGCTGGCAGGGGTTTTCAACACCTTTCCCAGCTCGGTCTTCGCGCAGAACAACGGCGTCATCCAGCTGACCGGCATCGCCAGCCGCCACGTCGGCGTGTGGATCGCCGGCATGCTGATCCTGCTGGGCCTGTTCCCGTCGGTGGCGGGCGTGCTGCAAGCCGTGCCCGAACCGGTCCTGGGCGGCGCCGCCATGGTCATGTTCGGCGCGGTGGCCGCATCGGGTATCAACATCCTGGCCGGCATCCACCTGGACCGCCGCGCCCTGCTGATCATTGCCGTGTCCCTGGCCCTGGGCCTGGGCGTGTCGCAAGTGCCGGAAATCCTGTCGCACCTGCCGCATGCCGTCAAAAGCGTGCTGGAATCCGGCGTCGCCACCGGCGGCATCTGCGCGCTGGTGATGAACTGGTTCCTGCCTGAGAAGAAGTAAGCGGTGGCGGGCCGGGCCTTGCGCGGCGCTATTGCGCGCGAGGCCCGGCCGGCCTGCCTTGTCAGGCGCCGGCCCGTCGCCTGACAATTTTTTCCAGACCGCATATAATCGCGGTCTTCGCTTCTCCCGCAGCCGTCCTCAAGTAGCACCGGACGCGTTCGCGACCCCCTTGCCCGGGTGGTGAAATTGGTAGACGCAGGGGACTCAAAATCCCCCGCCGCAAGGCGTGCCGGTTCGATTCCGGCCCCGGGCACCATCAAAATTCTTTCCACCATTGCCATACGGACGTATTCGGCAAGTGGAGTACCACTCATGAATGCAGCAAGCCCCGATTTGATAGAGGTGGCCCGTAGCTACGCGGAATTCCGTGCCATTGCTGGCGTAGGAGCGGTCCGCAGTGAGGCGGACTACAGCCGCACATTGGCAATGGTCGAGGCGATTCTGGACGAAACGCGCAACCAGCCAGCACGGGAAGATGCAACACATCCTCTGGCTGACTTGTTGGACCTGCTCTCGGCGAGCTTGCGCAGTTACGAAGCCGACCACTACCCGATCCCGGCACAGAAGTCGCACTAAGGCACGTCAAGGACAGTCCTGCACCCCCACCTGCGGCGCAGGACTGCCTTCCTCAATGCCGCCCCCACCTACCCTCGTAATACACCCAGTGCCCATGCCGCTGGCGCCATTCCGGGCCGTGGTACACGTACCCGCGCCGCGCCGGTAGCCACACGCCGCCGACCCAGGCGTGGCGTCCGCCGACCCATTCCCAATGGCCGGGCGCCCAGACGTAACCCACGCGGGGAGGCGGCACGACCTCGACCCGGGGTGGCGGCGGCGCCACGTCGATGCTGATGGCCACGCCGGCCTGCGCGACGCCCGGCACGCTCAGCGCCCCCAAGGACAACACCACCGCGGCGCCCGCGGTCATCGCGGCTTTGATGAGGCTTTTCATAACGGTTTCTCCCTTGCAATCGCCGCGCTCGACGATGCGAGCGCGGTGAGGCTAGTGTGCGCGGCGGGAATTATCGAAACGGTTACGCGGCGGGGGCTGGTGGTTTCAGGCGGTTTCGCACTTAACGTCGACAGCAGGTCGATGCCCAGTCTATCCGCCAAATTCGGCTGCACTGATAGGGCTCGCGTCAGCAAATCCTCCCGCCTTTCGCGTCACTGCATATGAAACGGTGGAAAACAGCAACTTGTTTGGATCCTGCGGAGAAGGCATTTCCTGCAGTTGAAATCGGTTCGATCGGTAGAACTTGCCAGAGCCAAGGTCTCGAAATGCCAAAGAATACGAACCCGGTGCAATGTTGACAATGGTGAAGCGCTGTCCGGCCGGTACATAGACGTAACGACTCGCAGTACCGTCCGATTTCTTTTCATTGAACAGTTTCAAGAACAGTGCGGTTCGCGAAGTCGAATTGTCTACCGTCACTAGCGAGCCCCCGAAATCTGTCGAGGGGTAGCCGTCGACATAACCGGCATTGCTGGGCCATGGTTGGCCATTTGGCGCAGCTGACACCGTCGTAACCACGCGCGCTGTCTCTATCGGGGCTGCATTTTCCCGGACAGGCGCAGCAGGCGTCGCAACGGGACGCCCCCGACTGGCCGGGGTCGCCGATGACGACTGTGCCTGCACCTCGGAACGCACTGGGGCGGCAAACTGCCAACCGGCATGGATCGGCATCAGCATTACCGCCGACGCCAAGACAAACGCGCCCAAAAGCACCCGATCCATTCCATTCATTCTTTGCGCGGATCCGCTCTCACTCCACCGCCTGCCAGCTGCGCGGGCGCGCGCATCAACAGCAGGCCCCTCGGCTGCCCGACGTTGTTCCGCATTAGCCTGAGCCCGAGCCACGTCATCCGCACGGGCCTGTGCTTCTGCGCGAGCCTGCGCTTGAGCTTGCGCGCGAGATTGGGCATTTGCACGCGCCTGGGCTTCGGTCCTCGCTCGATCATGACTTTCAAGTTCACGGTCGTAGCGGTCCTTCTTATTTTCTGATCGCAAGACATCGTAGGCAGCATTTATCTGCGCCATGATGCGCTGGTCATCAAGGTTGCCGTTGGATCTATCAGGGTGATACTTCTGCGCAAGCACCTTGTACGCCGCGCGAATCACTTCAGCCGGCGCGGTTCTAGCAACGTTCAGCGTGTCGTAGTGTGTTTTCATGGACACAATCGTTTGAGTTTGTTTAGCGCAGCGGGCCTACAGCCAACGCTAAGCACCATTCTTGTCAGTCCAATCACTAACCAGGCCATTGCGCAAGGTAATGCGATGCCGATAGCGGTTTTTACCGGTCTTTCCATACCTTAACTGGCTACCGTCGCTCGACTTGCTGTGGGGCGCCCCTAACGAATCCCGAATCATTTGTTCGGTCGCTCCACGCCATATGGCGCCTCGCATGATGTTCGCGACGACACCTTCATCACCATACTTTCGCATCATCAAAAGCCACCGCCATCGATATGCCCAACGCCAACGGCACAGAAGCACGAAGGCCAGATAGGCAAGCAAGATGGGTGTCGGTGCAGGGCTCGTTTTCGCAATGAATATGAAAATTGCGCCTGCCACCAGCCAAGTTGATAGAAAAATCATGGGGTCGTCCCTCGTGATGCGGGGCAATATGAAGCAGCCAATGATTGTATCCAATAAAAATAACTACTGACATTTGCTTATAATTAAGCATGGGCCGGTCTCACTAGTTATAGATATTGATAACTGGTAGCGACGAATTCTTTTTCGGCCTTTCTTGCAAGCGCCCGAGAAAATTCCGCCCAGTGGATTTAAGGGGAATTCCCCGATTCTCCGCCCCCAGCCCGGCCGATACCATTCGGCGCACTTCCGCCGGCTGGCGGGATGAAATCCATACGTTGCGCCCCTCGCGCGGAGACACCATGAAAACTTTGACCACTGTCGCGGCAGGCGCCGCGTTGCTTCTTTCGTCGTGGGGCGCCAGCGCGGGCGTGACGTTCGAAAGCGTCAAGAACAAGGGCTTCGTCCAATGCGGTGTGTCCACGGGCGTGGCGGGGTTTTCGGTCAATGACAGCAAGGGCGGCTGGATGGGCCTGGACGTGGACCTGTGCCGCGCGCTGGCCGTGACCATGTTCGGCGACGCGTCCAAGGCCAAGATCATGGCCGTCAGCGCCGTGCAGCGCTTTACCGCCCTGCAGTCGGGCGAAGTGGACGTCCTGCCGCGCAACACCACCTTGTCCCTGACGCGCGACACCACGCTGGGCCTGATCGGCGTGGGCGTGAACTACTACGACAGCCAGGGCATCATGGTGAACAAGTCGCTGAACGTGAAAAGCGCCAAGGAGCTGGACGGCGCCACGGTCTGCGTGCAGCCGGGCACCACCACCGAACTGAACCTGGCCGACTGGTTCCGTTCGCAGAACATCGTGTTCAAGCCCGTCGTCGTCGAACGCCTGGACGAAATCATCCGCGCCTTCGCGGTGGGCCGCTGCGACGCCTTCACGGGCGACAAATCGCAGTTGGCAGCCGCGCGCAGCAACCTGGCCAACCCCGAGCAATACGACATCCTGCCCGAGAACTTCTCGAAGGAACCGCTGGGCCCGATGGTGCGCCAGGGCGACGAGCAATGGTTCAACGTGGTTCGCTGGACGATGTTCGCGATGCTGGAAGCCGAAGAATATGGCGTGACGTCCAAGAACGTCGACGAGATGCTCAAAAGCACCAACCCGAACGTGCAGCGCCTTCTGGGCGTGACGCCGGGCATGGGCAAGAACCTGGGCGTGGATGACAAGTGGGCCTACAACGTCATCAAGACGATCGGCAACTACGGCGAAAGCTTCGAGAAGAACCTGGGCGAAACCAGCCCGCTGAAGCTGGCGCGCGGCCTGAATGCGTCTTACCGCAATGGCGGGTTGATGTATGGGTGGCCGGTACGTTAAGGCCGCCTTCCCCCGAGAAACGAGCGCCCTGTGCGCTCGTTTTTTTTGCCTGGCGTGTCGGTGACGCATGGCGTTGCGGGGCACCGCGCCCGGATTTCACATACGTAGTATCGTTGACGACCCCGGCCTTTCCCCTTCCCTCAGGTACATGACCCCTTCATCGATCTCCGTTCAATTCATCCCCACAGGTTTTGTTCCGACCGACGAACAGAGAAAGATCCAGGCGTCCCGCCATCGCATCAATCTGGTCCTGGCCAATGCGGGCGCGGCCAAAACCACGACGCTGGCGCTGCGCATTGGCGAAGCCATCAGCAAGGGAACCGCACCGGAAGAGATCCTGGCGCTGACGTTCACCGACGAAGCCAGGCAAGTGCTGCAGGCACGCCTGACGGCCGTGGGCATTGCGTACAACACAGCCCGGCGGGTTCGCGTGCAAACAGTCGAGGAATTTGCGCGGCAGGTGCTGGCCGGGATGGAAGATGCCGTGCCCAGCGCGCTGGCGTCGGTTCGCGAGCAGAAGGCCTTCGCGCTGGATGCCCTGGAAAACGTCGGCCCCAATAATCCCGACCGGGGCGATGTGCTGGATATCCGCACGCACAACACGGCGGTCAGCCAGTTTCTGGACAATCTGCTCAAGCTGAAAGCCACCCTGACGCTCATGCGTGGCGGTGACGGCATGGACCCGGAATTCGCGGCGGAAGGCCTTGCCGTGCCGCTGACCGATTATCTGTGGGCCATCGAGTATGAAAAACAGCGCATCGACCTGTTCGGCTATGTCGAGGCGCGCGGTTTTTTCGATGCCACGTATGACCTGGCCTGCGCGCTGCGCACGACGCCTGAACTGCACCAGGCCCTGCCCGCATACAAGCTTGTCGTCTGCGACGAGCTGCACGACATCAACGAAGCGTCTTTCTGCATCATCGAAACCCTGCTGAATGTCCACCAGCCCTACTTTGTAGGCGTGGGGGATAAAGACCAGGTGATCTATTCGCACCTGGGCGCCGACGACGCCTTTCTGCAATATCGAATTGCGGCCAGTTTTCCGGACTGCGCGACGTTTCCGCTGTCGATGACTTACCGCCATGGCCCGCATCTGGCCTATGCCATGGAGGCATTCAAGAACAAGGCCGTGGAATCGAATCTGCCGCTGCGCACGGAAATCCACGAGGCGCCCTATGCCGACCAGCCCGGCGCGTGCGGGCAGCAGGTTGTAGAGGCCGTTCTGCAATGGAAACAAGACGGCAAGCCGCTGGATGCGTGCTGCATTCTGTTTCGCGATCAGCATCAATCCATCGACATCGAAAACGCGCTGATGCAGGCGCAGATTCAATATCGCACGCTGACGATGCACAGCTATCTGCAACGCGACGAAATACTGTTTCTGCGTGGGATGCTGGCGATTGCGCTGGGCGATTTTCATCATGTGGCCTCACCTGAAACCCGGGCCGCCATCGTGGAAGCGCTGGCGACGTTTGCCGAGGTACCGCTGACCCCGCAAGAACTCAGCGAAGCCAAGGTGACGATCGCCAGGGACCCCGCCACGCTGGAGTATTTCTTCGAAGGCCAGATCAAGCGTGTCGGCAATCCTGCCGCCCGGGCACGCATCGAAAAGGCGGTGGAGTATCTACGCAGCCTGGAACCGGCTGCCCCCGCCCATGCCGCGCTGGAAGCGGTCTGCGAATTCGTGGAAATGGAAAAGCTGGCGCAGCGCCTGTATGTCCACCCCTACGAGGCTTCTGTCGTGACCAAATGCGTGAACGGCTTCATCGGCACGGCGCGCAACCTGAACCAGAACCTGACCGATTTTTCCGCATGGATCGGAACCGCGGAGAAAGTCGCCGGGCCACGGCCCGGCAAAGCCACGGTATTGCTGGACTGCGTGGCCAACGTCAAGGGCAAGGAATTCGACCACGTGATCGTGCCCTTCCTGGATCAGGGCGAGTTCCCGAATCCGCTGCGCACGCTGTCCGAAGAGGAAAACCTGTTCTATGTGGCAGCCACCCGGGCCAAAGCCCGCCTGACCCTCATCCCGGCGCAAGATCCCGCACGGCGCAGCCCGTTCATCGCCCGCATGCAGCTGGCCGGCACGCTCAACCGCGCCAACAACGCCGTGCGCCGCAATCTGGCCGTACCCACGGCCACCGCCGGCCGCCGCGACCTGAAGGTGGCGTATGCCAACAAGGACGCGGTGAAATCGCTGGGCGCCCAGTGGGACCGCACCCGGAAGGTCTGGTATGTCCCCGACCACCTGGACCTGGAGCCGTTCAGGAACTGGCTGGCCGAACCGTGATCCGTCCCCGCCATGGCTTTTTACCTCGCCCGTTTATGATGTCGGGGTAGCGAGTCCGCGCAAATGCGGTACTCTCCCCTCCCCAATCATTCCCCCCGCAAGGAGCCCAACATGGCACAAGCCTCCGCCCGCCACATCCTCGTCTCGACCGAAGCAAAGGCCAACGAACTGAAGACGGCCATCGCCAACGGCGCCGACTTCGCTCAAGTCGCCAAGGAAAACTCCAGCTGCCCGTCCAGCCGCGACGGCGGCAACCTGGGCACGTTCGGCCCGGGCCAGATGGTCAAGGAATTCGACACCGTGGTGTTCAGCGCCCCGGTCGGTGAAGTCCAAGGCCCGGTCAAGACGCAGTTCGGCTATCACCTGGTTGAAGTGACCAGCCGCAAGGACTAAGTCCCCGCTGCTGCACGCAAAAAAGGCCGCCGCCAGGGTTTCCTGGCGGCGGCCTTTTTCATGGGTTGAACGCTTGCGATGCTGCAAGCGCCTGGCCTGCCACACAGTGGCAACGCACCCCTACAGCAGATACAACCTGAACGGATACGCGTAGTAGATCTGCTCGGTCCGGTTCACCCGGCCTTCGAACTCCTTGTAGAGCTGCCGGCGGGTCTGGTACAGGGCATCCATCGGCGCCAAGCCCTTGTTCAAGTCGCCAAAGAAGTAGCGCAGCGTGAGCGTGGACGAATGCCCGGCTTCGTTGCTGATGAGGGGCGCCACGTAATGGCGCGCGCCGCTGCGGCGGGCGGCGTCGATGAAGGCCTTGCTCATGGCCAGCTGGCTGGCGTCCAGGTAGACCAGCTTGAAAGCGGCGCCTTGCAGGTCCTTGGGGTACATGTCGTCTTCGCCCAGGCCGATGGCGTCGTTCTCGTCTTTTTCGGGCTTGCCCCAGGTGGGGCTGACGACGCCTTCGCCGCTGATCAGCAGGAAGTCGTAGCGGCTGCGGGCGAACATGTCCGGCGTGGCGCCGCTGATGAGCTGGAACTTGGAGCCGGGATAGAGCTTCTGCACTTCGCCGGTGCCGTCATCGGGATCCGTCTCCAGGTCGCGCAGGATGAGGCCCTTGGCGTGCGGCCCAAGACCCGCGGCCGGCGTGGCGGCTTGAACCGCCGCTGATTGCTCCTGAACCACGGGCGCGCCCCCAGCATCGGCGAAGCTGAAGGCGACCGGCTTCTGCACGAACAGCGGCACGCCATCCAGGGGCAACAGGTCCAGCGCGAAGTGCATGGACGCAGGTTCGATCTGGAAGATGACGCAGGGCGCTTTGCGCAGGCCCGGCAGCATCGGGCCGAACAGTTCGTGGGACAGGATCGCCATGCGGGCATCGAAGCGCGCGTCCAGCCGCCGGTTCTCTTCGAGCATGTCGTAGACGCGTCGAAATTCCTTGGACAGGATGCCGGCGGAACGCTCGGGGCTGACGGTTTGCGTGGCGGTTTCGAAGGAAGATTGCAGCGTCAGGCGGTCGTCCTGCTGGTGCACGCCGATGCGCATGCAGCGTTCCGGCGAGACAGTGCCGGCGGCCGTCGTGGTTTCGACGGCTGCGGCCGCCATGCCAGAGGCCATTGACGCGAAGGCCAAGAGCGCCGCGCAAGTGCGGCGGCGTGCGGTACGGTGAGCAAGCGCGCGTTGAGGGAGCAGCCCGAAGTGGAAGGCGGCGGTGGGGGGCATGTGAGACGTCTCTCGGAAACCAGACCCGCCAATGCTACGCACGATCCTTGTGAAGGTCTGTGAAGTTTGCCGCTGACTTTGTCTGTGACGCGAGCCCCGAATGGCCCTGCCTGTTGGCCAATCGCGACTGCCAGCTGCGCGGCATCGACGAGCCGCGTGGCAACGCGTCAGATGCCGGCTACGCCTTCCCCGTCATCACCATATGCGCCAGCGCATCGGCATCCAGCCCGGCGACGTCCCGCTCGATGACCTTGGTGCCGCTTTTCAGGATGGCGACGCGATCGGCCAGCGCCACCACGTCGGCCATGTTGTGGCTGATGAGAATGACGGTGCGCCCTTCTTCGCGCAGCTTGCGCACCAGGTTCAGCACCAGGGCGGTTTCCTTGACGCCCAAGGCCGCGGTGGGTTCATCCATGATGACGACGCGGGCGTCCCAGCGCAGGGCGCGGGCGATGGCCACCGCCTGGCGTTGGCCGCCGGACATGCGCTCGACGGGCCGATCCATGTCATCGATGGGCACCGACAGGCGTTGCAGGTAGCCGCGCGCTTCCTGGGCCATGCGGCGCTTGTCCAGCACGCGCAGCGGTCCGATGCGGCGCACCAGTTCGGCGCCCATGAAGACGTTTTCCCAGATGGACAGGCGCGGGGCCAGCGCCAGGTCCTGGTAGATGGTGGCGATGCCTTGCACCAGAGCATCATGGGGCGAACGAAACACCGCGGGCTTGCCGCGCAGGCTGAGCTCGCCGCCGCTGGGTTCCTGGGCGCCGGAGATGATGCGGATCAGCGTGGACTTGCCGGCGCCATTGTCGCCGCAGATGGCCATGACGCGGCCTTCCGGCACGTCCAGGTCGACGCCCTTCAGGGCCTCGACGGCGCCGTAGGATTTACGGACTTGGCGTAGCGACAAGGCGATGGGCGGGGCAGCGGTCATGGCAAAACCATCAATCAACGAAATCGGCGCGTCACTTCGCAGGCGCGAGGAACTTCTGCACATTGCCGGCATCGACCAGCACCGAATCCATGAACAGGTACGGCCCGGACGCGATCTTGTCCTTGGGTTCCTTCTTGACGACGATGCGGTCGATGGCATCGATGGCGGTCACGCCCAGCTGCTCGAACGGGATCATCATCGTGGCGGTGATGAGGCTGTTGGGGTCGGCAATGCGGCGGTACGTCTCGGGGCCGCCGTCCACCGACACCAGGGTGATGTCGCCCTTCTTCAGGCCCTGGGCCTGCAGCAGGTCGTCGATGACGTAGGCCTGGCCGTCGAACGAGGCCCACACGCCCTTGAACTGGCCCTGGTGGCGCAGGAACAGCGCCTGCATGCCGTTGCGCACGTCGTCGCGCCAGCTCTGGGTGCGGGCCATGCTGAACTTGGCCAGGTCCTTGACGGCGGTGTTTTCCGACAGCACGGCATCGAGCATCTTGCCGCGGATGCGGGTGCCGGAATTGCCGTCGAAGCGGGCGGACAGGATATTGCCCTGATAGCCCATCTTGCCCAGCAGGTACAGCACCGATTGCGCGCCGGTGGCGTATTCGTTGACCTCGACGTCGAACAGCATGTGCGGGCTGGCGCCGGACATCACGCCCACGACGGGAATGCCCTTTTCCTTGGCGGCCTGCAATTGCGCGTCGGTTTCCACCGGCTTGCCCATGGCAACGACAATCGCGTCGACCTTCTTGTTGACCAGGGTATCCAGCTGTTCAGCCAGCTTGGGCAGCGAGCCTTCGGCGTTCAGCTGGGTCACCGTCCAGCCCTTGGCGCGGGCCGCTTCCGAGGCAGCGTTGGCCGCTCGGGCATGGGTTTCCGAAGACATCTGGAAGGCGATGACGCCGACCTCGAAGGCGTGGGCGGCGCCGGCCGCGGCCAGCGCCTGCACGGCAAAAGCGCCCAGCAGCAGTGTGCGCGTGATGAGTCGGTTCATGGCGTTTCCCCTTGCTTATCCGAATTTGAAGGCCGCTTTCTTGAGCACGGCCGATGACACCGCGACGGACGCGATGATGATGAACCCCAGGACGATGTCCTGCACGTAATAGGCCGCCCCCATCAGCACCAGGCCGTTGCCCAGCACTTTCAGGATCAGCGCCGCGACCAGGGTGCCGGGTATGTTGGCGTGGCCGGGGTTGAACATGGTCATGCCCAGCAGCACGGCCGCGATGGCGTACAGGAAGTAGTCGCCGGCCATGTTGGGCGCGGCCGACGACAGGCTGGACGTGAGCAGCACGGCGGCCAGGCCGGCGCACAGGCCGGACAGCGCCAGGCCGATGCCCTTCATGGCATGGATGTTGATGCCGGCCAGGCGGGCGGATTCACCGGCCTCGCCGGTGGCGGTCATGCGGGCGCCGGTGCGGGTCCACTTGACCAGGAAAAAGGCGAACAGCACGGCGCCCAGCATCCACAGCACCAATGCCGGAATGCCAAAGGGCTTGGCGCGGGCCAGATTGGTAAAGGCGGTGGGCCAGCGGCCCACGTAGGACACGCCATCGGTCAGCATGAAGGCAAAGCCGCGCGCCATGGCGGCCATGCCCAGCGTGGCGATCAGCGATGGCACCCGCAGCCGCGTGACGGCCATGCCGTTGACCAGGCCGCACAGCAGGCCCACGCCCAGCCCCGCGGCAATGGCCAGCACGACGGGCTGGCCGGTATGCACCAGGGCGCCGGTGACCACGGCAGCCAGGCTGGCAACGTCGGCCACCGACAGGTCCAGCTCGGCCGTGACCAGCGCCAGCGTAAAGCCGATGGCGATGATGGCCAGGAAGCTGGTTTCCTTGGCGATGTTCAACAGGTTGTTGGGGGCAGCGAAGTTCGGGGCGGCGATTGCGAAAAAAACCACCAGGGCCACCCCTGCGATGGCCGTACCGTACTTTTCCAGGATGCCGCGCATCGACTCGACCCTTGCTGCGTTTGATGATGGCAGGGCGGCTGCGCCCTGCCGACCGGGTCTATGCCCTGGCCTGTGGCGTCGTAGTTTATACCCGGCGATGGGGCGCCGGCGCGGCTAGGCGCGGCTGGACGCCTAGGGTTTTACCCCAGCCGGGCGGCCGCCAGCGCGTGCGAGACCGGCGCCAGCGCAGCCTCGGCGGCCCGGAACTGGGCGTACAGGCCGCGATAGACGTCGACGCGCGCGGCCTGGGGCTCGTAGCGCCGCGCCTTCTGCACCAGGGCATCCTGCGCCGCGGCAAAGCCGGAAAAAAGGCCCAGGCCCGTCCACGCCGTGACCGCGGCGCCCAGGATGCCGGGCTGGTCGGCCTGCCCGACGACGACAGGGCGTTCGCAGATGTCGGCCTTGAGCTGGCACCACTCGGGGCTGGAGGCCGCCCCGCCGCCAAAGCGGATCTGCGCCACGGGGAGCCCCAAGGCGGCTTCGGCGCGTTCGAGCACGATGCGGTTCAGGAAGGCCACGCCTTCCAGCACGGCCCAGGCGAGGTCGCCCGGGCCATGGCGGCGGTTCAGGCCCAGGAAGGCGCCGCGCAGGTCCGGGTCCCAGTACGGCACGCGCTCGCCTTGCAGATAAGGCAGGAACAACGCGGGCTGCGGGTCGCGCGGGGCGGCCAGCAGCGTGTGCAGGGCGTCGCCTACGCCGGCCATGCCTTCGTCGCCCAGTCGGCCCAGCAGGGGCAGCAGCCAGGCAAGCGTGTCGGCGCCGTTCTGGCCAGGCCCGCCGATCTGGTGATTGCCGCCGCCCCAGTCCACGGTCATCAGGCCCTGGGCCTGCACGGGCTCGGCCCCGATGGCGCCGAACACTTCGGTGGTGCCCGAGATGTTGTAGGCATAGCCCGGCCGCAACGCGCCCAGGCCCGCCACAGCGGCCCAGGTGTCGTTGGCGCAGGCAATCACGGGGCGGCCCGCCAGGCGGGCCAGTGCGCCGGGCAGGCCGGCTTGCACCGGGCCGACAGTATCCAGGGGGTCGAGCAAGGCCGGCACCCAGGCGGGATCGGCGCCGATGGCGGTCAGCAGGTCGGTGGCCGACGGGGCCGGCTGCGCGGCGGATGCCGTGGCGGCAGCGATCGTCGGACCGGGCCGCGCCGATGCCGCCAGGCGGGCCATCGACACCGTGTCGCTGGCCGCCCGGCCCGTCAGGCGCAGGTTCAGGTAGTCCTTGGGGTCCAGCACGGCCCGCACGCGGGCGGCCTGGCCGGGTTCCGCACGCAGCAGCCACGCGATGCGGGCCCAGGGATGAAAGGCATTGATCTGGCGGACTTCGGGATGGTCCGAAGGCAAGGCCTTCAGCCATTGGCCCACGTCCGCCGCAGCACGCGTATCGCGCCAGGTGATCGCGGGCCGGATGGCCGCCCCCTGTGCATCCACGAACACCTGTGTGCGCGTAACGCCGCACAGGGCCAACGCTTGCACGGCATCGAAAGCCGGGCCGGCCTGCACCGCCAAGGTGTCGCACAGCACTTGCAGACCGCGCCACCAGGCATCAGCGTCGATCTCGTCCCACCCTGGATGCGGGCCGGCGCCGGACGGGCTGTCGATGGCGCAGGCATGGGCGGTGGCGCCCGATTCGTCCACCAGCGCCGCGCGAAAGCGCGTGCCGCCCAGGTCCACCGCCAGCACGTAGCTCATGGCAGAGCCTCGGCCAGACGGACGATGCCGCGCGGGGCCATGACATCAGGGAGTGAGAACAAATCGGACTTCAGAGGCACGGTCGCGTATCCAATCGCCCTGCCGGCGCCGGCAGGCTATGCGTGCAACGATTGTATTTCAGGGGTGCGCTGCATCGCAGCACCGGATTCCCTATCAATTGATAATTTCTGTTCAGGTGACAGCCCCGATACCCTGCGACAGAATGGCCTGCACCCGGAGGAGACAACCGGGTCCCTGCAAAAAAACCAGAAGGTGCCAGGCCATGAAGCAGTCCAGGAACAAGGTCATCATCACCTGCGCCATCACCGGCTCGGTCCACACGCCGTCGATGTCGCCCCACCTGCCCGTCACGCCCGACCAGATCGCGCAATCGGCGATCGAGGCGGCCGAAGCGGGCGCGGCCATCGTGCACCTGCACGCCCGCCAGCCCGATACCGGCCAGCCCACGCAAGACCCGGCGCTGTATGCGCAATTCCTGCCCCGCATCAAGGCCGCGAGCGACGTGGTGATCAACATCACGACCGGCGGGTCGCCCGTCCTGCCGCTGGCCGACCGCATGGCGCCCGCGCTGCTGTTCAAGCCGGAAGTGGCCTCGCTGAACATGGGGTCGATGAACTTCGGCATGTATGAGCTGCTGGAGCGCTTCAAGGAATTCCAGCACGCCTGGGAACGCCCCTACCTCGAAGGCAGCAACGACCTGATCTTCAAGAACACGTTCAAGGACATCGAGCACATCCTCAGGTCGTGCAACGACAATGGCACGCGCTTCGAGATCGAGTGCTATGACATCGGCCACCTGTACACGGCGGCGCATTTCGTGGACCGCAAGCTGCTCAAGCCCCCCTTCCTGATCCAGTCGGTCTTCGGGATACGCGGCGGCATCGGCACGCACCCCGAAGACGTGATGATGATGAAGCGCACGGCCGACCGGCTGTTTGGCGATGACTACACCTGGTCGGTGCTGGCCGCCGGCCGCAAGCAGATTCCGCTGGCGACCCAGGCCGCGACGATGGGCGGCAATGTGCGGGTGGGGCTGGAAGACTCGCTGTGGGATGGGCCGGGCGAACTGGCGAAGTCCAACGCCGACCAGGTGCGGCGCATCCGCAAGATCCTGGAAGGGCTGTCGCTGCAGGTAGCGACACCGGACGACGCGCGCCAGGCCTTGCAACTGAAGGGCGGCAGCAACGTCGCGTTCTGAACGCGCCGGGCAAGCCTGCGCGGGCGCCGGCCAGGCGTGCGCGACAACGACATCCAAGGGATCAAGGAGACACCATGAAAAAGACATTGTGCGCGGCCGCGCTGGCCGCAGCGCTGGGCTGGGGCGCAGCCGCCCAGGCCGATGACGGCGTGATCCGCATCGGCTTCATCACCGATATGTCCGGCCTGTCGGCGGACGCGGACGGCCCGGGCGGGGCCGAGGCCATCAAGATGGCGATTGCTGATTTCGGCGGCTCGGTGGCCGGCAAGAAGATCGAGGTGCTGGTGGCCGACCACCAGAACCGCGCCGACATCGCGTCGTCGCGCGCCCGGGAATGGCTGGACCAGAAAGGCGTGAACATGCTGATTGCCGGGGCCAATTCGGCCGCGGCGCTGGCCATGGCCAAGGTGGCCGAAGAAAAGAAGACGCCCTTTTTCGTGGTGAGCGCGGGCGCGTCGGAACTGACCAATTCGCAGTGCACCCTCTACACGGTGCATTACGTGTACGACACCGTGTCGCTGGCCCGCGGCACCGCGCGCGCCATGCTAAAGGAAGGCAACAAGGACTGGTTTTTCCTGACGGTAGACCACGCCTTCGGCCAGGCGCTGGAGCGCGATGCGTCGGCGGTGGTGACGGCCGATGGCGGCACCGTGAAGGGCCGCGTGCGCCATCCGCTGAACACCGCCGACTTCTCGTCGTTCATCCTGCAGGCGCAGGCGTCCGGTGCGACGGTGCTGGGGCTGGCCAACTCGGCCAGCGACACCAGCAATGCCGTCAAGGCGGCCGCGGAATTCGGCCTGACGCCCAAGATGAAGATCGCCGGCCTGCTGGTGCTGATCACCGATATCCACGCCCTGGGCCTGCAAGCCGCACAGGGCATGTACCTGACCACGGCGTGGTACTGGGACCAGGACGACGCCTCGCGCCAATGGGCCGCGCGCTTCGAGCAACGGATGAAGAAAAAGCCGTCGATGCTGCAAGCGGGCGATTATTCGGCCGCCACCACTTACTTGAAGGCCGTGGCCGCCACCAAGACCACGGACGGCGACACGGTCATGAAGTGGCTGAAGGCCAATCCGGTGAACGACTTCTTCGTCAAGGACGGCAAGATTCGCGCCGACGGCCTGATGCAGCACGACATGTTCCTGATGCAGGTGAAGACCCCGGCCGAATCCAAGGGGCCCTGGGACTACTACAAGCTGGTGGCGCGCGCCCCCGGCGACCAGATCTACACGTCGCCCGCGGAATCGACCTGCCGGCTGATGAAGCCCTGACCCGATACAAGGAACCTGAATGGCTGAGAAAAATCCTGTCCAAGGCGACATCGGTGCCCTGCCCGTGGACCTGGCCGGCAAGCGCGTGATCGTGACGGCGGGCGCCGGCGGCATCGGCGCCGCCATTGCCGGCGCGTTCGCGGCCCGCGGCGCGCGGGTCCATGTGTGCGATGTCGACGAGCAGGCCCTGGCGGCCTGCCCCCACCCGTGGTCGCGCGCTGATGTCAGCCGCCGCGACGAAATCGACCGCTACATGCAAGAGGCCCTGTCGCATCTGGGCGGCCTGGATGTGCTGGTGAACAACGCCGGCATCGCCGGCCCCACGGCGGGCATCGCCGACATCGCGCCCGACGCCCTGGACGCAACGCTGGACATCAACCTGGCCGCGCAATTCCATACCGTGCGGCACGCGCTGCCGGCGCTGCGCCAGGCGAGCGGCGGCAGCATCATCAACATCAGTTCGGTCGCGGGCCGCATGGGCGTGCCGATGCGCACGCCCTACGCGGCCACCAAATGGGGCGTGGTGGGCCTGACCCGCTCGCTGGCGGTGGAGCTGGGCGGCTACGGCATCCGCGTCAATGCGCTGCTGCCCGGCCTGGTGGCGGGGCCGCGCATCGATCGGGTCATCGAAGCCCGCGCCAGGAACATGGGATTGACGGTGGAAGAGGAAACGCGCCTGGAGCTGGCCGGCGTCAGCCTGGGCCAGTTCGTCCGGGCGGCCGACATCGCCAACATGGCGCTGTTCCTGGCCAGCCCGTTTGGCGCGATGATCAGCGGCCAGGCGATCAGCATCGACGGCGACTTGCAGTCGCTGCCGTGGCAGCCGCCCGCGGATTGAGGCGCCGCCTAGTCCAACAACTGGATGGTATCGGCGTACACGCCCTGCCGGCGCGCCTGGGCGCCCGCATGCAAGGCTTCCAGCAGGCGCTCGGCTACGTCTTGATTGGCGCTTTCCTTGCGGGTGATCAGCAGAAAGTCGAACCACTGGCGCGACGTCAGCGGCAAGGCGACCAGATCCGGATAGGCCGACACGATGTCGGACGCCGACAACGCATTGACCAGACTGATGCCGCGCACTGCCCTGACCGTACCCGCCAGCAACGTCATGTGCGCCTGCATGCCGGACCGCAGCTGCAGCGTATCGGCGATGTCGCCCTGGGGCATGACGTAGTCAGACCACAAGGGCTGCACATACGTGTCCGGCGCGATATCCGCCACGGCCACCGTGCTGCCACTCGCCAACGGATGGTCGCGATGGGCAATCGCCATGACCTCGGTGCGCAGGAATGGCCTGAAACTCAGGCGCGCGCTGTCTTGCGACACGGCGCCCAGCCCGACATCGGCGCGCATGGTTTCCACCGCACTGATGAGCTGCACGGACGATTCCAGGTCGATCGAGAATGGCCGGGTGCCGTTGGCCTGCACGTAGCGACGCACGGCGTCCGATGCGTAGTCCAGCGCCAATGCGGGCGACGTCGCGATGCGCAGGCTGCGGCCGCCGAACTGCTCGATGCTGTGCAGGGCTTCATCGATGCGCACCAGTTCGTCCAGCACGAACTTGGCCTCGCTGTACAGGTACTGGCCGGCCTCGGTGGGGCGCAGCGTCTTGTGGGACCGGTCGAACAGCAGCACGCCGGTGGCGGCTTCCAGCCGCGAAATGGCATGGCTGACTGCCGGCTGCGTCAGGTGCATGGCCTGCGCGGCCTGCCGGGTGGACCCGGTCATGACCACCGTGTAGAAGATACGCAGGTCGTGGATGTTGAAGTTGCGCTTCATGCGAGATCGCGGCTCCCGGTAGAACACTGCCGGCGGGGCCACGCCCCGCCCGGTTCCTGATTCTAGGGGGTATCGCCGCCGATCCGCCCGTTGCCGCACGGGAAATCCGTCCGGCAACGGGAAAGCCCCTGGCGTTACGCCTGATCTTCCGAGTAGATGCCGGCCGAAATGGTGGAACTGCCCACGATCAGCTCGCCGTACAGCAGTGGCACGGGATTACCCTGTGCCGTCGTGTTGACCGGGCCGTTGAAGTTGTACGAGGCGCCGTTGTTGGGCCCGTCCTTGACGCTCAGCGCCCGCTGCTGGGGGCTCAACATCTGGACGAGACCGCCCAGGGCCATGGCCATGCCCATCGACATCATGGTGCCCGAGATGGTCATGGCCGACCCCCACACCGCAACATTCAGGCCGGGAATGAAGGACGCGACGATCAGCGCCACCCCCACCACCACCTGCATCAGGCCGCCGCGCTTGGCGCCCGTCGGCATGGGCGCGATGCGGATGTCTTCGTTGCCCGCCGGACGCGCAAGCTCATCTTCGCCCAGGTTGCGCCGGCCGATGAAGCAGGCGTAGCGCACCCCCTTGGATTCGCTGTCGAGCAGGCGGTTTTCAAAACCGGGCAGCAAGACGCACAACGCACGGATCGCCTCGGACGTGCTGGACACGGCCAGCCGGTGCAACCGGCCGAATTCCGCCCCCAGCCTGCCGTAAAGGCGGATGGTTGTCAGTTGTTGGGTCATGGTCTGATCTCGCTAGGCGGCCGGCAGCGGCTCGGCGCCGCTGCCCGCAGTCTTCGGAAAGCGCTGCTTGACGTGGTTGCATTGCGCCACCCACTGCGCCACTTCGTCGGGCAAGACCTGGCCCGACGTTTGCAGGTGCTGGGCGAACTTCATGATCGCGTCCAGCTGATCGCCGATGGCGGGATAGGCGCGCGCGCGCAGCGGCGCATACGGTTCATAGTGCCGGATTTTCAACGGTGAACTCCTTGTTCAGATAGGGCCAGGCCCGGACGATGACGTGATAGACGCCGGGTTGATCGAAAGCCAGTTCGGCGACGGACTCGTCGCAGGGGTAGTCGACGCCTCGAATGCTGATGACGCTGGGAACGGGAAGACGGGATAGCGAACGCCCGTCGAGCAGGGCCGGGTTCTCCGGCCGGAGCGTCACGACGCCCTGCGTCACATAGTGCAGTTCGGGGTCGCTGACCCCTTCGGCCCATTGCTGCTGGTTGTGCTGGCCGGTGGCGACAATGCAGTCGTGCGGCGCGCTCATCACGCCGACGATGCGGCCGTCGGCGTCGTAGAAAGAAACGGTTTCCATGTCTTTACCTCTTGACCATCAAGACAAGCAGCCGCAGCGCTGCGTCGCCCGTGTCACCCTCGGAGTTCACAGTGATGGTCGACGTTCCCGAGGGCAACTGCGTCACCGCCATGACCGACAAGGGCATTGTGTTGTAAATGAAGCCACCGCCCTCGTTGGGCGTCGTGGCGGTGTAGGCAGGTTCCACCCGATCCAGCTGGCTGCCGTTCGCGTAGATCCTCAGCGCACTCGGCTGCGACGGATACCCGCCACGGTAGGCAATGATGATCGCGGGCCCCGCCACATTGCTGACCAGCGACACCGAGCCTGCCCCCTTACCCCCCCAGGCCACCGGTATCGTCACCGCATTACCGGCGATGGCCAGCGTATCCACCTGCGCGTCGATGATGTGCGCGCGCTTGATGTAGGCCTGACCGATATTGGCCACCTTGGCGTTGAACGACCCGGCATCGATCCGGTCCGCACTCATGACCCCCGCCTTGATCTTGTTGGCCTCCAGGCTCTGGATCATCGCGTCGGTGATCCGCCCCGTGCCGATCACCGCATCGTTGATGAAGGTCTGGCCATTCTGGATCACGAAAGGCGTGGTGGTCTGGCCGTTCGCCAGGTTCAACAGCGCCAACCGGTCTGCCAGGAAGTACACCGAACTCTGCACTGTCCCGTCGGGTTGGGCGTAGGCGCCCATCGACATGCCGGCGGCGTAGATATCGCCGCCCTGCGTGATCTGGGCGCGGATGCTGTAGGTGGCCTTCAGTTGGCCGTCCACGCCGACCAGCGCCGAGCGGGTCTCCTGCACCCCGGCAGCCGCGCCGTTGGCGGTCGCCATCACCGTATCCACCCGCGAGGACAGCGCACCGTCCTCGTCGGCGCGCTTGATTTCCTCGGCCGTGATCGCCGCCCGGGTTTCATCCAGCCCGTCGGTCAGGCCGTCGATGGTGCCGACCAGTTCCTTGGCCAATTCATCGCGGCTGATCTGGCCGTTCAGGTATTCCAGGATCTCGCTGGCCTGCCAGCTGGCCTCGCCCATCACGCCCTGCTCGCCCGGATACCAGGCGCCGATCTCGCCGTTCAGCGCAACGATGCGCCCCCAGAAGTAGAAGCGCTTGCCGGCCGACAGCCCCATCAAGGTGTGGGCGCTTTGCGGGAAGGCATAGTCGCCCAGCTTGATGGCACTGGCGCGGTCGTTGGATGCGCTGTACCAGATCTCGGTACGCTGCGCCGTGAAGCGCCCTTCCGGAAAGGCCCAGCGCAGGTCGATGCCGAACACCAGCGATTTGGTGGCCAGCAACGCCAGCGCGGGCGGCGGCGCGATGTCGCCTTCCAGCTGCGTCTCGGTGGAATTGACCCAGACCGACGAGACGTCCGCCACGTTGATGGCGCGTATGCGCGCAATGTAGCCACCGGCGCGAATGTCCGGCAGTTCCAGCGTCAACGCACCGGTGCGGCCCGCTTCGACCCAATCGGACCGGTCGCGCCGCCATTGCACCTGGTAGGCCACGGCCGACGGCGCCGCATCCCAGCTGATCACGCCGACGTGCCGCGCCATGCCCTGGTCGATCACCGAGCGCGAGGCCAGGCGGATGTTCGTCGGCGCGGGTTGCACCGACGGCGGCACCACCGTGATGGGCTTGGGGTCCAGGCGGGTGCCGAAGTCCACGTTGTCGAATTTGCCGGGCTCGTGCTGCACAGCCGAAATTTCGGCCACCAGGCCTTCCTTGCGCTTCACGCTGAGCACGCGGAAGGTCTGGGCCGACAGCACTTCGGATTCCAGCGTCCAGACGCAATCCGCTTCCGGTGCCTGCGAGAACGGCGTGGCGACGGTGATGTGCAGCACCGTGCCGGGCAGGCCTACCAGGTCGGCCGTCAACTCAGTGGAATCCACCGTGAAGACGGTGTTGTCCGCCGTCAGGCCGGTGCCCACCGCCTTGGCGACCACGCGGGTTTCCGACAGACCGTTGGGCAGGTTGACCGTCAGGCGGTCGCCCGGGCGCACGCCCAGTTCAGCATCCACCGTGATCTTGCTGGCGCTGCCTTCGTGGATGCGGCCGCCGATGCGGCGGCCGGCCAGATGCTGGTCGGCCACGCGGATGACGCTGCCCGGCCGCACGCGGCAGGCGTCCAGGCCCACCGAGAACGTCACCGAGCGCGTTTCCATGTTGGACGTCAGCAGCATCCACTTGCCGATGCGATGCGCCTGGCCACGCGAGGTGCAGCCAAAGCCCGTCACCTCGATCTGCTGGATGCCGTAGCGCGCAATGCCTTCGCGGTTCTCGACGTATTCGACTTTCTGGCGGCCCATTTCGGACATGTCGTTCCAGGACACCAGCGCCACGGTATAGCGAGTGGTCAGCGCGGACCCGACGTAGTTGAATTTGCCTTCGACCACGTTGGCCGACGAGAACGTGTAGACCGGGTCGCCCGGCATGTCGGCCGACGCGAACACCGCGGCGTTCGCCCAGTACGCCATGCCGCGAAAGATCGACGCAAAGTCCTGCACCACGCGGTACGCATCCGCCGCCTGCTGCAGGTAGACGTTGCAGGTGAAGCGCGGTTCCTTGCCGCCAAAGCCGTCGTCGACCATCTCGTCGCAATAGCGGCCGATCTGGTACAGGCCCCACTTGTCCAGCCAGCCGGCGGGCACGCGGGTGCCGAGGCCATAGCGGTCGTTGCTGATCAGGTCGTAGAACACCCAGGCCGGGTTGTTGGTCCAGGCCAGCTTGAAGGTGCCGTCCCACACACCGTCGTAGCTGCGCAGGTCCGTGTGGTAGTTGGATGGCACCCGGATGATGCGGCCACGCACGTGGTAGGCGCGGGTCGGAATGCTCTGGAACTGCGACGCATCGATCTTGATGCCCACCACGGCCGACATCGGATAACGCAGCTTGGCATCGATGATCTCGGTCACCGTATCCACCACCGTGCGGTCGGAAATGGTGTTGCTGTTGGCGTTGGGCGTGATGCGGCGCACGCGGATGTTCCAGCCCTGGCGTGCGCGCGGCAGGTCGATGCGGTGCGAGCGGGTATAGCGCTGCGTGGTCTTGCCGTCGAACGCGGTGGACAGCACCACCTGGTAGCCGGCGCCGTCGGTGTTCACCTCGATCAGGTATTCCACCCGATAGCCGTTGATGTCGCCGTTCTTGGTATCCGCCTGGCTCAGGCCCTCGACGGCCAGCGTGATGCGCACGGCGGATGCCTGCAGATTGGTGAACAGGCGGTTCCACGGCTGGCCGGACTTCAGCTCGGCATTGATGCCGATGGTGCTTTCCGACGCGGGAAAGCCGGGCAGCGGGTCCTGCCACTGCGTGCCCGTGCGAAAGTCGATGGACGCGCCGGTGAAGTTCAGCGAGCCGTCCTCGTTGGCCACGGGCGTGCCGTTCAGGTAGACGTCGCGCAAGGCGTTGTCCAGCCCGTGCACGGGGCCGTAGATCTCGCCCTCGCCCAGCAGGTCGATGACGCGCGCATAGGCGGTGCTGTGCAGGCTATCTGGCGATTCCACCGGGGCTCGCCCGCCGCCGCCGCCCTTGCCCTTGTGGCCGATAAGGTCCTGGCTGCCGGCCGCCCGCTTGCCGCCAAAAGCAAAAGCGCCCGCGGGCGCCTTGTTCCTGATGCGATGTCGTTGTTTCATACGTGGTCTTCCGAATAAATGCCTGCGGAGATCGTGGCGCTGCCGACGAACATTTCCCCGTACAGCAGCGGCACGGGGTTACCCTGCGCCGTAGTGTTCACGGGGCCGTTGAAGTTGTAGGACGCGCCGTTTTCCGGGCCGTCCTTGGCGCTTAGCATGCGTTGCTGCGGCGACAGCATCTGGGCGACGCCGCCCAGCATCATCGACAGGCCCAGCGTCGCCGTGGCCTGCACCATGCCCCCAGCCTGGAAGGCCGCCGCCAAACCGCCGCTGTACCACGCCGCTGCCGCAATCAGCACGGCGCCCAGCACGGTCTGGAACAGACCGCCGTTCTTGGCACCTGCCATCACCGGCGCAATGCGGATGGCGTCGCCGCCCACCGGATACGCCAGCTCGTCTTCCGACAGGTTGCGCCGGCCGGCAAAGCAGGCAAAGCGCACGCCTCGCGCGTCGCTATGCGCCAGCGCTTTCTCGAAGCCGGGCAACAGCGCACACAGCGCCCGCACGGCTTCGGCGGGGCTGGCCACCGCCAGCCGGTGCTCGCGGCCAAAGCGCGCGCCCAGCCAGCCATACAGCCGCACCAAACGTAGTTTTTCGCTCATGCCATCCCCCCATGACGCAATACGATGCGCGTCGCCTCGCGCCAGAATCCGCCGTACACCACCCGTTCGGAATCGCGTCCGTACAGGTGGTGCAGCATGGCATCAGGCAGCGGGAACAGGCCCGGCGCTTCGGCCAGCGGCTCCGCGCCGATGAAGACGCCCGCATGGTTGGCCCGGTCGGAGCGCACCTGCATGATCACCACGTCACCAGGCGCCAGGGTTTCATCCGACGCCAGCGGCCGAAAGCCCGCTTCGGCGTAATGGTCCATGTACAGATCGCCCGCCCGGCCCGGTTCCCACCAGCCGTCCTCGCGCGCAAAGTCGCGCAGGCGAATGCCGCGTTCCCGCGCATACCAGTCGCGTACCAGCGAATAGCAGTCCAGCACGCCATGGGCGAACTGGCGGCCCAGCAGCGGCGCCTGGAAACCTTCAGGCGTGAAGCCGCGGATTTCCCCGGCCCGGACCTTGCCGTCCAGGCCTTTGTCCACGGCCACGATGTACCAGGGCAGGCCGGAGGCCTCGCAGGCCACCCGATCGGCTTCGCTGGGCACCGCCGCGGCATCCGGATGCGAATGCACCACGGCCGCGATCTTGCCGGTTTCCTCGGCGGCCGCGTAGTCTTCGGCCGACATGACGAAATGTTCTTCGCTGGCGGCCGTATTGCGGCACGGCACATACCATTCGCGGCGGCCGGCCTTGACCACCAGCCCGCAGCATTCCTGCGGATACGTCGCCACGCCATGGTCGCGGATGGCCTGCATCGTGCTCTTGCGCATGCTTATCCCCTGACCAGGTCGGCGGACGGAAAGCCGCCGAAGTTGATGATTTCGTATTCGCCAAAGCGCTTCTTGCAATCCGACATCAGGCCGGAACACCGGTCCAGCGTCGGATCGTTGACGGGCTTGCCGTCCAGGTCGAACATCCGGCTGCCCGTGTAGCCGCAATACGGGCCGCGATAGCCGCCCTTGCGCAGCCACGAGCACACGCCTGCAATGATCGGCCGGTCGGGCAGCTTCTGGCCGTTGAAGTCCAGCGCGCTGGACAGCGAGAATTCCACCACCTGGGCGGTTTCCGCGGTCTTTTGCTGCACGATCCACACTTCGGGCGGCAGCTCTTCCTGCGGGTCCGCGGTGGGATTGCCTTCGGGGAAGTTGGCCGCATCCAGGTACTTGCCCAGCGTGCGGCGCACCACCACCCGCGCGCCCACCAGATCGTCCAGGTGGATGCACAGGGCCGAGATCACCCCGGCCAGCGGGTTGCCCTTTTCGTCCTGCCCGATGTTGCCTACGCGCAGGGTGGGCGACGGTTGCTGGCCTTCACCCACCTGCTCGAAGCCTTCGGCCTGGATGGCCCAGGGGTCGTACTGCTTGCCTTGCCAGTAGATCGGGCCTACCTGCGTATAGCTGTGAAACCTCTGCACGGCGCCGCCGATTTCGCTGGCGTCCAGCTCGAACAGTTCTACCAGCGCACCCAGCTCCAGTTTCTGTACGTCTGCGTTGATGCCCATTTTCTAACTCTCCCTGTCCGATGGCATCGCCATCGCTTGCGTCACTGCGCTGCGGCCTTCCAGAAGCTCGACCCGTTGGGTCAACGCCAGGATCTGCCGCTGTTGTTCCTGCACCGCCGCCACCAGGCGGGCGACAATCTTTGATGGATCGACGCCTTGCAACGCCGGTTTTTCTTCCATCCCGGGCATACGCAACATGGCGTCCTTCTCGCCCGACACTGCGTCCGGCGCCTCGGCTTGCAACTCGTGTGCGATAAAGCCCTCGCCGTTGGAGTTGTCCGCGTTCCACTTGTATCGGACCGGCCGCATGCGCAAGACGGATTCCAGCGCCCACGCGCCGCCCATGTCCACGACATCGTGCTTGACGCGATAATCCGACGTCGTGTTGAAGACGGTGGCGGTGGCCGTCGTCAGAATCGACCCCACCGTATTGGCCACGAAACTCTGGAACACGAGCGCCAGCGTCGATCCGTCCTGCGTGGGCCGGTAGACCGTGCCGTACTGGCTGCCCGCGCCGTCAAAGGTGACTTGCGTACGGCAGTACAGACCGGTGGCGGCATCGGGACCAAGTACCCACGTCGTCGCAGGCGTGATGCGGCCGGCGTGGTAGGCCCCCATCCTGAATACCAACGGCAAGGTCGGGCTGGTGCCCGTGCCCACGCTTTCCAGCGACACAACGCCGCCCTGCCCATCGATACGCAAGGCGGTATAGGCGCGATTCGGGCCTTCGGCGCTATTGGCAATCCAGCCGCTGATGGCGCTGCCGGTCGCCGGGAACGCCTGCACGTAGGTAGGCCCTGTTCCGTTTTTCTTGAACCCGGCGACATTGGTGTCAGCCAGGTTCCACGTCCAGTTCCCCAGGATGCGGGCATTCGATTGCAGCAGCGACAGATCCGCCGCGACCGGCGGATCGAAGCGCGTGTACGCCGTGCCATTCCAGCGATGTGGTCCGAGGCCGTCAACGTAGATGTCGCCGCAATCCGCCATCGGCATCTGGACCGCATTGCTCCAGGCGCCGACGGCAAGCCAGGGTTGCCAAGTGCCGCTGACGGGGTTGCCGTAGCGCGCATATTTGCGAGGCTTCTGGCCGGAAAACAGGATCGACAGTTCCTGGCACACGGTCCCCGCCGCCAACCAGTAGACGTTCATGTAGCCTGCATTCACGGCCGCGCTGGCGGGCCAGTTCGAACCCGCCGACAGCGGCGTGGCCGTAGCCCAGGTGTAGAACGTATTGTCGGCAATCAGCGTGTTGGCATCCGCAGCACCCGTCAGCAGGACGTGCGCCATGGCTTGGTCGGCACGCGCCAGCTCGAACCAGGCGCCCCAGGTCGCAACGCCCGCGGCCAGGAAACGATTGCGGATGAACCTGCGCGGATTGGCCAAGGTGTACGTCGTGTATTCCTGATACACCGCGCTGTTGCTGCCCGGGCCGAATTTCACAGACAGCAGGCCGGCCAGCGGGGCGGGGTAATTCGTACCCGTCGTCGCACCCGCATTGGCGTTCTGGCTATAGTCTCCCGGCGTCGAATAGGTATTGAGGTCTTCGGTGGCACCCAGCGGCGTGGCGTTCAATGCCGGCACCTGTGCGGGCGGAATCCTGCCGTTGTTGTCCAGCGTTGCAACGCCGCTCGGTGCCGCGAGCAGACTGGAATCCAGGCTGGCCACCCAGGGCGACCAGCTGCCGTTGATCAGCGAACGGTTATAGACCTTGTTGCCATTGGCAGCGTAGTAGACCTGGCACACGCCCGAGGTGACGCCAGGACCGCCCAGCGGCGAAGCCGACATGACGAGCAGATAGCCCGACTGCCCGACTGGAAAGTTGGAGCCTCCCGCGGCAATCGCCGACCCGCCGACAGCCCACAGGCCGCGCTGCGTGTAGCTGTTCAGGTCTTGCGCGGCGATCATGCCCCCTGCATACGACACCACGGTCGCGGTGTCTGCCAGCTCTTTCCACACTGACCAGCTCGTTGTCGATACGCGCACACGCCAGAATCGCTGCATGGCGGCCGGCACGTTGGTGCGTGTGGTGTAGACCTGCACGACAGGCGTGCCGGTGGCCGTGACTTCCAGGAACCCCACATTGGCGACCGGGTAATTGGCCCCCTCAGTGGCACCGGCGACCGTGGTCTGATAGAACGATCCCGGGGTCACGTACTCGTTCAGGTCATGCGCGGTCGTGGGCAACACGGCCGAGTACACGGCCGGAATCTGTCCGACCGGCACCTTGCCGCTCGCATCCAGCGTGGCCAGGCCATTGGCGGCGCCCTTCTGCGACAACGGCGCCAGTTCCTGCCAGGCCGCCCAGGTGCCGCCATAGAACGACCGCCAGAAACGCCGCGAATACGCGCCCGAACGGTACTGCGTGTATTCCTGGTACACGAACGCCCCGTCGCCGGATGCGCCGACTTCCAGAAAGCCTGCATTGGCGAGCGGATAATTGCTGCCGGTCTGTGCCGCGGCGTTCGTGCTCTGGTGATACCGGCCCGGTGCGATGACCGTGTTCAAGTCCACCGCGGCGCCGAGCGGTGCGGCATTCCAGACCGCGTCCAGCGCTGCCTGCACCTGGGTGAAATTCCCGTTCACCTTCTGCAGGGCGACGCGCAGCGGATCGCCCGTCTGGTCGTTGTCGGTCTTGCCGACATTGATGGGTTGCGTATTCGCCATGGTTTTCAAGGCCTGAAGACTTGTTGGAAGGTGACGGCCAGCGTGTACATCTCGCCGCCCAGCGCGGTCAGGTCGTAGTCCGTCGCGCTATAGAACCCCAGCTCGCCAAGCGGCGGCTGCCACTGGAAACCGCGATAGCCGTGGTGCCGGTCCAGGAAGGCGATGATCGGACTGATCTGCGCTGCCGAGCCTGCGAACTGCAACGGCCAGGATGCGACCTTGTTGTTGATGCCATCGGCCGCCGACTGGCTGTAGCCATCGCCGAACTGCACGTTCAACACGCGGAACTTGGTCCGGCCCTGCGGGTTGACGCGCGGCGACCAAGTGAAGGTTTCGATTGCCATGCTCATGCCCCTGCTAAACGGTTGTTGCTGGCCTGCCATGCGAGGCCGCCCTGGCGGTACGACTGCGTCATGCGGCGGTCGACCAGCTGGTTGACGTATTCGCCGATCTGCTGGCCGAACTGCTTCCAGCCGCCTTCGCCCGACTCGGTTTCGGAATTCACGTTGCCGTCCTGCACATAGACGTTGACGGATACGCCGCCGCCCATCTGGCCGGTGTCGCCACCCACAGTGGGGAACGCCGCGCGGATGCCCAGCGAGCCGTCAGCGCCGCGATGCAGCGGCATGATGGCTTCGGGGCCGGCCTCGCCCATGACGCCCATGGGGAAGGCCACGGGGCTGCTGACCATGCCGTTGGTGAAGGCGTTGCCTTTGGCGTTCATGGAGATTGGAAATGCCTGCGCCACTCCGGAGGCCGCACTCGCGCCGGCGCCGGCGCCGCTTCCAAACAAGCCGGATATCCACGAGCCTGCCGCACCGATCCAGCCGCCCAGTCCGCCCCCGTTCTTGCCCGACATGAAGTCGCCGCCCAGCAGGGTTTCCATCAGCTTGGCCGAGGCAGCTGAGGTCGCCATCTTGGCCACGTTGTTCAGGAACGAGAGCCCCATCTTGTCGAACTTGTCGGCGACAAAGTCGTACATCTTCGTGCCCAGGACGTCCTGAATTTTTCCCGCTCCGTCGCGCGCGGATTCGACGAGCTTTCCGTTCAGCTTGGACATGAAGTCTTCGTCGGGCTTTTTCTCCTCCAGGCCCTTCAACGACTGTGCGTACTGACCTTCCGTAATTTCGCCCGTGTTGCGTGCCTCTTCCAGCCAGTCACGCTTTTGCATGATCTGTGCGTCTTTCGCCGGGTCCTTTCCGGTAATCCCGTTGATGTATGCCTGTCGATCCTTGCCTTGCTGCTGCTGATCCAGTTCCCTGGCACGCCAAAGCAGCTCTTCCCGAGTCTTCTCGTCCTCCCCCGCGAACTTGCCGGAGCGAGTTTCATACCGCATCTTTCCTTCTTCGGTCTTTATGCCAAACAACTGCCAGGTCCGATCAAGATCTGCCAGTGTCTGCTCGACCGCAGCGGATCGACGCGTCTGCGCCCGTGCCTCTTCGTTCAGTCCCTTCGATACTTTGTCGCGCTCGGCGACAGACTTCTGCTGCACCGTCGTGTCGGCTTTCGCCGTCGCGGTCGACTGCGCCACGCTCTTGGAATACGCGTTGCAGGCGGCCGTCATGTTCTTGTAGGCGGCCGTCTGCAGGTTGGTCGCGTTGACCAGCCGTGCCAGGTCGCTGGCGGAAAGCCCGCCGGAATTGCTTGTTGCCATGGTTTGCCTCTTTCATTGCGTCGCCTCCGGCCCGCTTGCGCGGGCCGGACACGTCGTCAAGACCCCTTCTTGACCTTCGACAGCAGGAACGCCTTCAACGCGTCTGCACCGGCCTCGGCCGGCGTTTCCGCGTCGTCGGCGCCCCAGCGCACCAGCATGTCGGTGGCGCGCACCTTGGCGCCGGCAGCCTGCGCCACCGTGGCGGCCAGGCTGGCGGCGAGCAGGTCGGCCCGTTCGTCGCCCAGGGGAGACGTGCGGTCCAGTTCGCGCCACAACGACAGTTCATGGGTGTCGATGGCCAGCATCAACTCGCCCAGCGTGCGCCCCAGCCGAAGCGCCAGGACCATCAGGAAACGGAGGTCTGGCGTTTCCTGGAGGGCTTTTTTGCGCGCTCTTGCGCCCCCTCCCCGAGGTTGCCCAGTTCGATCGCCTTGGCCACCAGCGTGGCGTGCGCCAGCCCGTAGGCCGCCGCGACGATATCCACGTCTTCGTCGCGAAAGACACGCTGCGGACCATTGGCGGTCTGCTCGAACAGCGTGCGCACCAGCAGGCTGGCCGAGGCGCGGGTGTAATCCACGCCCGGCGCATCCAGCTTGGCGCGCACGGTGTCGTTGTCTTCGCCCGCCACCACGCCCGCGGCCGCCCAGATGGCGCGGATGTGGAACAGGTGGTCGCCAGCGCTGGGCGCACGCACGATGACGCGCGCGTCCTGCCATTGCGGCACCGTGACGGTTTCGTGATGAAAGCCGGCCAGGGGGTCAGCGGCCAAGCCGCGCAGGCCCGGGCCGCGGCCCAGGGCATTGATCGACGTGTCCGTCATGGCGCTCAGCCCCCGTTGGCGGGTGCGTCGGTCAGCTTGACGGCGCCGGTGACGCGCACGTTGAACGTGGCGGACACGACGTTGTCCAGCTGGCCTTGCCACTGGTACTGGGTGACCAGGCCCAGGAACTCGAACTTGGCGCCGTCGGCGAAGGTCACGCGGAACGCGCGGGTCTTCTTGTCGCTGCGCGCGGCCACCAGCGCCTTCTGGGCGGGGTCGCCGGCCTTCCAGTTGCCGGCCATGCTGAAGGTGCCGCTGTCGTCCAGGCCCAGGGCGTATTCCTTGGCCGTGGACTTGAGCACGGTGACGTCGATCTCGGTGGTCTGGCCGCCCTGGAAGTTCGGGTCCTTGATGGTGATCGCCAGATCGGCGTAGGTCAGGCCGGCGGCACCCAGGTCTTCGGTGGCCGTGGTGGACACTTCCAGCTGCGTGCCTTGGGTTTGAACGAATTGCGAAACGGTAGTACCTGCCATTGCAGACTCCAGAAAAAAGCCCGCCATGGGCGGGCAGCTGTGGCTACCCCGGGGTTCCGGCGCAACCATGAAAAAGGCCCCGTGGCGAATGCCACGAGGCCTGGTCAGCGTGTTGAGGATGAAATGTCGAAGCCGCAGCGCCCGCACGCTGCGCGATACCGGCGCTGCACGGATGCTGAAAAGAAAAAACCCGCGGGCAAGCACGGGTTTCGTGTAGGCCAGCGGGTTTGTTTTCTTCGGGCGCAACTTGCCCCGACGACTGAATTATGCGCGGGCCTTGCAGGGGCTGCAAGCGTTTGCGCGATCAGCGTGTCGCACTTGCGGGGCGGTCACCAGCGAACGGCGGCGCAGCGCGGGCAACAGCGCGATCTTGGCCTCTTGGTAGGCGGCGTGCTGCTGTTCGGGCGTCATGCGCGGGTTGCTGAATACGCGTGCCCCTGCCGCCTTGTTGCCGGCGTGCACACCGATGGCCGAGCGCTGCTGCCAGGGCAGTTCGTCGATGCACAGTTCGGTCTGCTCACCGCGCGCGGCGGTCAGGCGCGCATCGATGTCTTCATCGTCGATGTAGGCGTCGTCCGGCATCATGCCTCGTGCAAAGGCCGACACTCGGCCCACGCCCAACTTGGGGCGGTAGCCACGGCTCCAGTGATACCACTCCATGATCAACGCTTCGACCTGGTCCGATTCTTCTCGCGTCATGCCCTGCCCCTTCTGAATGCTTGCGCGGGCCGTGCGGTCCGCATTGCCCGCCGGCCGCGCGGCGATCGAGCGCGCAATCGCGGCCCCCGCCTGCGATGCCGCCACTGCCCAGCCTTGCGGTGCCCGCAATGCCATGTTTGCCGCCTGATCCATATGCCGCTCCTTGCCGTTGAGTTCGTTGCCGGGGTGATTTGCCTGAGGGCTGTCCCGGGAGTGCGCCGCGCGGGCGCCTGGTGCGCGGACCGGCGCAATCGCCGGTCGGAAAGGTTGTCGGGAGAAGTCTTCTGGTAGCGAAACGCTACCTACGCTTCCGTCTGATAACAGCACGCGTTTTGGGTAATTCATGCCTAGAATTCTACAAGTGTATAATCGCCTTTTCAACACTTGTTGTTGCACAACATTCCACAACTGTTTAGCGTCCGCACCATGGCTCTCGGAAAACAAATCAGGCGCTACCGCGCCGCGCTCGGTCTCACCCTGGAACAGCTGGAAGCTCGTACAGGCGTGGGCGTGGGCACCATCGCCGCGCTTGAAGGGCGCGACAGCGAACGCTCGAAATACGCGGCTCGGCTGGCCGCCGGATTGGGCTTGTCGCTGGAACAGCTGCTGGATGAGGCCGCGCAGTACCCGCCTGACACCGTGCTGTCAGCGCCCGACGCGCTGGTGCGTCTGGACGACGGCATGGCCGACGACTTGCGCATCCCGCGCTTCGATACCGGAGGCGCCATGGGCGCCGGGGTCGAACTGCGCGACCAGCCTGGCGTGATCCAAAGCCTGCGCGTCAGCCAGGAATGGCTGCACAAGAACCTGCGGCATTACACGTCGGTGGGCAACCTGTGCGTGGTCACCGGCTTTGGCGACAGCATGCGGCCCATGTACAACCCCGGCGATCCGCTGCTGGTGGACCTGGGCGTGGCCAAGGCCGACATCGACGGCATCTATTTCTTTCGGGTGGGCAACGAAGGGTTCATCAAGCGTCTGCAACGCATTCCCAGCGCGCAGGGGTTGTTGATTCGCGCCAAATCCGAGAACACCAAGTACGACGCCTGGGACATCACCGAAGACATGGACCTGCAGATTTTCGGGCGCGTACTGAAGGTGTGGCGCAGCGACGATTTCTGAGGCGCGCGATCGTCTGCGGCGCGTGATCGCATGCGTGCGATCCGACGCGTGCTGGCCTGCTTGGCGCGGCCGGCGCTTCGCCACCCGATTCGCCCGCTTGATTCACGGCAGCGCCGCACTCCCCCTACTGCGCGACCCGTTGCAGCGACGGGGTTTGCCACGAGCCATCCAGCAGCGCGGGCTTGGGCCAGTAATAGCGCATCGCCACCATGAACGGGCCCGGTGGCGTGGGTAGCCAATTGGCCTCCTGGCCCTTGCCCGGCGATGTCGGTTGCAAGGTAAGCGTGACGCCGCCGTCGCGGTCGCGCTTGAGCGACGACAGCGTCGCCGCGTTGATCGTGTAGCGCTTGGCTGCGTTGGCCACCAGCGTTTGCCCGGGCAGTTGATACAGCGTCACCGACCAATAGGCATTGACCGGCGGCAAGCTTTTCGGCGCAAAGCGCAGGGTGTAGGCGCGCGCGCCATCCAGCGGTTGCCCGGCGCTGTCCTGGTCGATCGCCGGAGCCAGCGCTTCTTCGCGGCTGCTGCCGCCCAGATCGACCTGGGCGCCCGTGGCACGGGCCAGGTAATCATTCTTGAAGGTGCGGCGGTCGGCGAACAACGTGTCGGTCTTGCCGGCCAGCGCCACGCGGCGCTTGTCGATATCGTTCTGGCCATCGTGCATGCCTTCTTGCATCATCTTCCGCAAGCGGGGGTTCATGCGATCGGTCACGACGGGTTCGCCCGGCCGGATGCGCAGGCTGTCCAGACGCCGGCGCAGCGTTTTTTCGCTGTGCTCGACGGGCGCGAACTGCAGCAGGAAGGCCAGCTGGTTGTAGAACTCGAGCGAGCTGCGCATCTGCGCCGGGGCTTCGGGTGCGATCCACGCGACAAGGGCCGGCGCGGGCGGCGCGGCCTTTTTCAGGAAGGCCGACAAGGGCTGAATCTTGTAGCCCGCCTGGATACGCTTCACGTTGGCCAGGTCGGAGGCGGAATACAGCAAGGTGCGCCCCGACAGTGTGACCAGCTCGGTCTCGGCGACGAGGACCTTGGCCACGTGCTTGGGCGCCGTACCCTTCCAGCGCGGGCCGGCGATCAGGAAATGACCGCCGCCATTGCCCGTGGCGCGGCTGCCGATATAGGCAAAGTTCTGGCCGTACAGGTCTGTCAGTTGCAGCGCGAAATAGCGCTGGGAGTCCATGGGCGGCACGCTGACCACGACCGGTTCGGCCCGCAGGTCCAGCACGGCGGATGACGTGGCGACGTCGAGATTGGGCGCTGCAATGCCGGCATCTTCGGGCGTGTACACCCGCGCAACATGGTCAAGGGTATTGAAGGGACCGCGATACTGCGGGCTGGCGGAATCGATATTCGTGGCGTACAGGGCCTGGTAGCTGGCGACCATGGGGTAGCCGTACACATAGGCCTCTTTCGCGATGCGGCGCGCCTCGGGCGCCGAGACGCCGTCGATGCCGACGAATTGCGACCCCGTGGCCGCGTCGGGCGATGTGAAGCTGCATCCTGCCAACGCGGCTACCAACGCCACACCGGCCATGCTGCGCAAGGTGAAAAAAAGGGCAGTGCCAACCAGGCGGTCGCGCATTCGATGCTCCAACATGGGCAGATGTTGGCAACGCCCAGATGGCGGCAGCGTCGCGGCAAGACGGAATAGTGGCCGAAATTCTGGCACACTTTTTGTGACCATAGTGAAACAATGCCCCGCCAGCCGCACTACCTGCCGTCTGATTCCTTGGCGCCAGACGGCCTCAACCGGGCACGGGCAGCCCTTCAAGCTGGGCCGGGGGAATCGGCGTGATGGCGCTTTCGGTGGCGGCCGCGTCGGTGGTCAGGTGCTGGATCAGGTCCACGGTGGTGGAGCGGCGCGTCAACATCAGGCAGGTGACTTCAGCGTCGGTCACGCGGGTGGCATGCCAGCACCCGGGCCGCATGCACACGCCCTGCCCCTGAGGCACATGAAAGGCGGCCAATGTGGACAGGTCGGGGCTGCCGTCCGCCGCGCTGCGCGCCACGACCTGGATGATGTTGCCCGTCAGCGGCACGATGGCCTGCTGCGTCAGCAAGTGCTTTTCCAGGCTGGCGATGTCGGCCGAGGCGCTGCGGTAGTTGACCCACAGCACTTCCGCATCGCCGCCCGCGCCGGTGTTGAACACGTGTTCTTGCCAGAAATCGGTGGCGTCGTTGCTGAACAGCGGGATGCCGTTGCCCTGCGGCATGGGCTTGCCCAGCATCCAGCCATAGGGCTTGAAGGCATCGTCGGTCAGGTCGTGTACAGGCAATGCGGCAGCGCGGGTCATGCGTCGTCCTTGGTGGAAGGGGTGGGCGGGGCGGAAGGGTCCAATGGCGTGCGCAGGCTGGACGCGGCGCGCTTGGGAAACTCGGCGTCGTAGTCGAAGTCGCCGCGGGCGATGGCGGCCAGGATCGCGGCACGCCGCTCGGCCGCGCGTTTCAGGTTGGCCGCCGTGGGCTTGACGCGGATGCGTTCCACGCAATGCCGGCCCTGGTAGACAAAGCCGATCTCGATAGACGACTCGGAAGCCGGCCGTACGCCGTCGAACCCTTGGTTCATGCCGATAATTGCTCCGATATGCGGTGGGCCACGTCCTGCAGCGGCCCCAGGTAGCGCTCAACCGCCTGCGCAGGCGTCAAGGCGGACGAAAACCACGTGACCCCGATGGACGCTGCCACGAATTCGCGGGCCATGACAGGTACCGCAAGCGTACCGGAAACCGGGCGCAAGGCCGGGTCTCGCAACGCGTAGCCACAGGCCCGGATATCGT
This sequence comes from Achromobacter deleyi, assembly GCF_902859705.1. Classification (GTDB taxonomy): domain Bacteria; phylum Pseudomonadota; class Gammaproteobacteria; order Burkholderiales; family Burkholderiaceae_B; genus Achromobacter; species Achromobacter deleyi. Next base: position 116,124 of record NZ_CADIJO010000003.1, read on the forward strand.
CCAGCATGGCCTTGACGGCCACAGGATCGTGCGCAAGCTGGTCTTCGGGGTGGCCACGCTGGCGCACGACTTCGAGCAGCATCTCCTGCTCGTCGGGCGAACAGAACGCCAGATAGACGCGCCCCAACGCCCGGGAGATCAGGCTCAGGCGCATGTTGATGGACGAATGCAGCAGCGACAGCGGCGAATAGGGAATGGTGCTGCAACGAATGACGACTTCGTCGACGTCGAGCATTGCCACGGCGATCGGCCACTTGATGTCTTCGGTCAGTTCGCGCACCAGTGGCGAGGCGATTTCGACGACGCGCGGCACATGGTGGTAGCCGGAATTGAGCGCGTTGACGCCGTTGAGCAGGCGGTATTCGCCAGGGCGGGAACCGCGTGCGACCAGTTCCTGGTCGGCAAAGGTGCGCAGCAGCCGGATAAGCGTAGGCTTGGGCAGCGCGGTCAGCTGATGCAGCCCGTCCAGAGTGGAAATGGGCATCTGGTTCAAGGCGCGCAACAATGTAATCGCCCGCTCGACTGCCCGGATCGAAGACTCGCGCTCGCCCATCGTATCGCCTTGCCCTGTTGTCCGGGCCCGCTTCAGCCACCACGGCGCGGACCCGTCGAAAACGCGAATTATCGCAGTTTCGTCAGAGCATCAGGGATAGCGCGCCTTTGCGCAATAGCGATAGGTCCGAACCCACCACGAACCAGCTGGCGCCCATGCTTTCGAATTCCGCACGCTCGGCGGCGTCGCCCAGCGCAACGCCCGCAATCTTGCCGGCTTGGCGGGCAATGGCAAGAATATCCACCGTGGCCTGCATGACCTCGGGAGCGCGGGCGTCGGTCAGGCCCAGGGACAGGGCAAGATCCGCGCGGCCGACGAACAGCCCGGACACGCCGTCGACGGCGGCGATGTCGCGCGCGGCGTCACAGCCCGCGCGGCTTTCGATCTGACACATGATGGCCGTGCCATCGCCCGCCTGGACGGCCTTTTTCATGCCCATCGCGCCGTAGCCTGCAAACCGCGGCGAACTGGAAAACCCCCGCTCGCCACCGATGAACCGGCTGCGGGCCACCACGACACGCGCCGCCTCTGCGGAATCCACATGGGGCACCAGCAGGCCGTCCACGCCCAGGTCCAACGCGGACTGGATGGTGGCCGGCGCCACGTCGGGAATGCGCACGAACAGCGGCAGGCTGACCGACCGCGCGGCGATGACCAGGATGTCGAGGGTGGCGCGATCGAACGGTGCATGTTCGGCGTCGACAACGGCGAAATCCAGCCCGGCGCCGCCCAGGATCTCGATGATTTGAGGGGCCCCCGTCTTGACGAAGGTACCGGTCTGGCGGGAAGCAGGAATGCGGGAGTCGATAGGCATGGCGATGGGCGGAAACAGGGATCAGGAAGCCACCGGCGCCGGCTGGCGGGTGGTGGTGGCGCGGATGATGAACGCGATGACGCCAACCAGCAGCAGGCAGAACGCCGGCAACAGCATGGCGTAGCTGGGGTGGCCCAGGGTCTTGCCCAACCACGGCATGGCGTTCTGTGCCAGGAACCCGCCCAGGTTGCCGATGCAGCTGATGGCGGCCAGGCTGGCGGCGGCGCGCCGGCCGCTGAAGTACTTGGACGGCAGCGACCAGAAGCACGGCAGCAGCAAGGACGTGCAGGGCGTACCCAGCACGATGGCGATATAGCGCACCACCGGGTCGGCGACCAGCAGGCTGGTCAGGAATGCCAGCCCGCCGACCGCGCCGATGACGGCGGCAGCCAGCTGCACATGGCGTTCGCTCTTGAGCAGGCGCGGCACCGTCAAGAGCAGCGCGCCGGTGAACGCCCAGGGCACCATGGTCAACAGGCCGTTCAGGCTGTTGGACACGCCAAAGCCCTTGATGACGGTGGGCAGCCAATAGATGATGCCGTACAGCGACGTCAGCAGCAGCGCGTAGGCGGCGCCCAGCACCAGCACCTTGCGGTCGCTCAACACCGCCCACACACTGCCTTCGTGGCGAGCGGCCGGCGCTTCGACGGCGACCATCTGCGCCAGCCTGTCGCGTTGTTGCGGCGCGAGGAATGCGGCCTTTTCGATATTGCGCGGCAGAAGCCACAGCACCACCGGCGCCAGCGCCAACGCCATCACGCCGGTCACCAGGAACACCCATTGCCAGCCCGCGTGGCCCCACAGGCCATCGAGCGACAGCAGCAGTCCGCCGAATGCCGAGCCCAGCATGTTGCCCAGGGCGCTGCCCAGCGTCAGCAGTGCCAGCGCGCGGATCTGGTAGCGGCGAGGAAACCACACCGACAGGTAATAGACCACGCCCGGATACAGGCCGGCCTCGGCCGCGCCAACCAGGAACCGCAGCGCCGCAAAGGCCGACCCCGAGGCCACGTAGGCGATGAGCACCGTGGCGATACCCCAGCTGAGGATGATGCGAAAGAACCACTTGGGTGCGCCGTAGCGGTGCACCGCCAGCGCACTGGGAATCTCGAACAGCAGATAGCCGATGAAGAACAGCGACGACGCCAGGCCATAGGCGGTTTCGGACAGGCCGATCTGGCTCACCATCTGCAGTTTGGCGAAGCTGACGTTGGCCTTGTCGATGATGGAAACCAGGTAGGTCACCAGGATGAGCGGCATGATGCGCCACCACACCTGCCGTATCAGGGCTTCGTCTTGCGCGCTGTACGCGATGGCCGCGGCGGCCGCTTTTGTTTCCATGTCTTCTCCGTTGCTGCGGGCTGGCCGGGCGCAGTGCCGGCCTTTATTTGATGGATGCGAGGCAGGTTCAAGCCCACCACGGCGAGCCATCCTATGCCGCCAACACGCCCCTTTCCAAGCGCGAATCTTGGACATTTCGCGTGGCGGAATCGAGGCCTAGGATTGGTCTTATGCATCGCCCCCCACGCGTGATTTCGCCACGCGGAAAGTCTCGGAAACGTGCTTGGATGGCGGCTGGCCGCGTGGGAGGATTGGCACCGTTGCATGGAGACAAACAATGCCCGCCCACCTGGAAAAACTCGATTCTTCGCCGCGTTCCACCCAGCGGATCTTCGATTCGCACGCCCATCTGGTCGCCGACGACCAGACCCGCTACCCGCGCAATCCCATGAAGCGTTCGCCGCTGGCGCCGCCGCGCCCGCCCGGCGTGATCGGGCTGCCCGGCGGCAAGCACGGCGACCACCCGATCAACGAGATCCCGGACGTATCCCGCATGCTGCCCTGGATGCGCGAAGCCGGCGTCGAAGGCGCGGTGGCGGTGCAAAAGCGCATGGTCTACCGCTACGACAACCGCTACATCCTGGATTCTTCCGACGCGCATCCCGACACGTTTTCCGCCGTCGTCATTCTTGACGCCGAAGACGCCGGCACGCCAGACCTGATCCGGTCTTATATTGCGCGCCACGACCTGGTCGGCGTGCGCCTGTTCGGCGGCCGCGAGGCCGACGGCAGCATGCCGTGGCTGGATTCCCCCCGCGCGCTGCAGGCGTGGGCCGTGGCCGACGAACACGGCATCGTGATGGACATCGAAGTGCTGGCCGCCGGCGGCGGCGGCCCATCGGTGCCGGCCATCATCGCGCTGGCCCGGCGGCATCCGCGGTTGCGGGTGGTGCTGGACCATATGCTGGAACCCGAAGCCGAAGACGCCAACTTCGGCCTGGACGAACGCTTCGAACCGCTCGCCGCCGAACCCAACATCTATTTCAAGTTCACCTCGATCAACCTGGACCTGTACCGCGAAGCCGGCCTGCCCGCGGACCAGGCGCTGCGCAGCGCCGTAGACCTGTTCGGCGCCGACCGCATCATGTGGGGGTCGGACATCGGCACGTCATCCGGCACTTACCAGGACATGGTGCAGCGCATGCTGGCGGCCACGGCGTTGCTGACCGACGCCGAGCGCGACGCCGTGCTGTACCAGACTGGCAAGCGCGTGTTCGCCAAGCCCAACGCGCGCGGTTGACCGGAGACGCCACGATGTTCCTGGACCCCGCCGCCACCCCTGGCTTCAAACGCACGCTGTTCAATGCCATCGTGGCGCCGCGCCCCATCGGCTGGATCAGCACGGTCGATGCCCTGGGCCGCGTCAACCTGGCGCCCTTTTCCCATTTCAACCTGGTGTCCACCGCGCCGCCGGTCGTGATGTTCTCGTGCAATGCGCCGGCCGACCGCCCTGAAAAGGACACCATCGCGAATGTTCGCGAAACCGGCGAATTCGTCACCAATCTGGTGACCTGGTCGTTGCGCCAGCCCATGAACGCCAGTTCGTTCAATGCCCCGCGCGGGGTCGACGAGTTCGAACTGGCCGGCCTGGCCAAAGCGCCCTGCGTGCTGGTGAAGCCGCCGCGGGTGGCAGCGTCGCCGGCCAGCATGGAATGCCGGCTGCTGCGCATCATCGACATCGACCCCATCGGCCCGGACGACACCCGCAGCAACGTCGTCCTTGGCCTGGTGGTGGGCGTGCACCTGGACGAACGCTATGTCGATGCCGACGGCTACTTCGACACGGCCCGCACCGAACCTCTGACCCGCCTGGACGGCAACCGCTACGCCACGGTCGGCCCCCTGGACGTGTTGGGCCGTCCCAGCCCGCGACGCGACTGACGCGCACGAACCCCGACCGACTCCCTTCCTTTTCTGCACACCACGGATTCCCCACATGACTACGCTTTCCGACAATGCCGTCCGCGAGACTGCCGTTTATGGCCTGGCGCCTGGCGCCGTGGCACGCGGCCAGAATTTCTTCGTGCAATGGCTGGAAGGCCGCGAAACGCCCTATCCCGCCCGCAGCGGCCACGAAATGCTGCTGTTGCTGCCCGATGACGGCGCACAGGTACGCGTGGGCGACGGCGACTGGCAAGCCGTGCCCGGCCGCAGCGTCTGTGTCTTGCCTGCCGGCGACGCGGCAGTGCAGCTCAAGCCCAAAGTGCGCGCCGCCCTGCTCGCATCGTCACGGCCGGACCTGGCGCAGGACGGCATCGCCAACGCGGCCGACTACGCAGCCCCAGACCCTCGCATCGTGGCCGGCGACAGTGGCTATCGGCGTATGCGCGGCACCGGTGAATTGCAGGTGATTGCCATTGATGCCATCCGGCCGCCGGCCGACAAACCGCGCTTGAAGATGCTGCAGACCGAAACCCTGAGCATCAACTGGGTCGAATACCAGGGCGCGCGCGATCGCAGCAGCCTCAGCCCGCACAGCCACGCCGATTTCGAACAAGGCTCACTGGCCATCGATGGGCACTTCATTCACCACCTGCGGGTGCAATGGGGCCCGGACGCCGACCAGTGGCGCGACGACCTGCACCTGCAAGCCGGACCCGCATCGATGATGACGATTCCGGTGCAGATGATCCACACCACCGAGGGCGTGGGGCCGGGGCGGCACCTGTTGATCGACGTATTCTCGCCGCCCCGCCAGGACTTCATCGGCAAAGGCTGGGTGGCCAACGCCGCCGACTACAGCCGCCCCTGACGCTCAGCCCGCTACGCCGTGATCGCCATACAGACCTGCTTGTGCCGCCCGCAGTCCGGCCAGCGCGAACACCGTCCGCATCCAGGGCGCGTCGAACTCCAGCCGTGCCGCGCATTCCAGCGGCGCGGCCAGGATGGCGTCCAGCTCGACCCAGCGGCCGGCTTCCAGGTCTTGCAACATCGAAGTCTTGATGGCGCCCAGCTCGCGCGTCTGGGCGATGCGCTGCGTGACGTCGACATCCAGCGTCAGGCCCGCGCGGCGGCCCAGCGCCAGGCATTCGCTCAGCAGGTTCTTGAACACGGCCCGGGTGCCGGGGTGGTCGACGATGCGGTCCGTGGTGGCCTGGGTGATCAGGCTGAGCGGGTTGGAACACGCGTTGCCCAGCAGCTTCATCCAGAGATCGCGGCGGATGTCGGTGCTGGCCGTGGTGGGCAAGCCGGCCGCCGTCAGCACCTGTGCCCAATCGCTGGCACGGTCGCTGGCGCCGCCCGCGGGTTCGCCGATGACGACCTTGCCGCCGCTATGGTGCCGCACCACACCGGGGGCCGGGCAACTGCACGACGCCATCACGCTGCCGCCCAGCACCTGCCCCAACGGCAAGGCGCGTTCGATTCGGCCGTCGGGGTCGACGCTGGCCAGGCGCAACCCTTGCAGCGGGTTGCCGGGCGTCAGGAAATACCACCATGGCAGCCCGTTGCCGACGGGCAGCACGACGGTTTCGGGACCGATCAGCGGCGCAAGCGAATCGACCACGCCCGGCAGGGCATGCGACTTGAGCGCGATGACCACCAGGTCTTGCGGACCCATGGCGGCGCAGTCCGCGCAGGCATTCACGGGCACCGTGCGTTCCGGTTCGCCCGGTGCGGCGTAGCGCAGCCCCGATGCCGTCAATGCCTGCAAGGTGGCGCCGCGCGCCAGCATCGACACACGATGTCCGGCCAGGGCCAGGCGCGCGGCGAAATGGCCGCCGATGGCGCCGGCCCCGATGATGGCAATGCGACGGGCAGAAATGGAAGTCTGATTCATGGAAGCGTCAGCAGCAGAAACAAGGTCTGCCCATTGTCCTCACGCCGCCCTGGCCGTCCAGCATTTTCTGGCCAGATTTCTCCTGCCGAAATCTGGCCAGGGGGAAAACCGCGTCCCAAACGCAAATGCCCTCCCTCGGGATCTGCCCTGCCATCCCGGGCTGCCCTTTTCTTTTCCGGAACCCGATATGCCCATCAGCAGCGCAACCATAAAGCGCGTCACGGCCCAGCTCTACGAACGTTCGCTCAAGACGATTCCGCGCGACACCCGCGCCTTTCTGCAGCGGGCGACCCGCACGGAAACCAGCCCTACCGGCCGCGCCACGCTGGCGATCATGCTGGAAAGCGCCGATGGCGCGCAGCGCGACGATGCCCTGGTGTGCACCGACGTCGGCATACCCACCTACAGCCTGAAGATCGGCACGCGCGTGCAGTTCGACGGCCCGGTGCGCGCCGCCATCCGCGACGGCTTCGCCGATCTGGCGGCTCACATCTCGCCGCCGATCCTGAAGATGGTCACCAACCCCCTGACCCATGAACGCAGCTATGCCGGCAAGGACATGCCGATCGTCAGCGTCGACCTGCTCGATGACGCCGACTTCATGGATATCGTCTGTGCCCCCAAGGCGATGGGCACCGGCCGCTGGGAAGCCATCGATGCATTCGTCTACCCGACGCTGGAGCAGATCGAGCGCTTCGTGCTGGACACCATGCTGCGCGCCGGCTCGCAGCCTTGCCTGCCGCTGGTGATCGGGGTGGGCATCGGCGGCACCTTCGACTACGCCGCCCGGCTGGCCAAGGAACAGGTGCTGCGGCCCTTTGGCCAGACCAATCCGGAACCTGCGCTGGCGCGCATGGAACACCGCCTGCGCGATGCCGTCAACGCAATGGGGTTCGGTCCGATGGGCACGGGCGGCGATACCTCGGTCATGGCGGTGCATGTGGACTACGCCGCCAGCCACGGCTTCGTGCCGGTGGCCGTGTGCATCAATTGCTGGATCAACCGGCGTACCGCGGCCCGCATCCACGGCGACGGCCGCGTCGAATTCCTCGAGGACTGACCATGCCCGCCATGCGAACACTGCAACTGCCATTGACGCCCGCGCAGGTGCTGGACTTGAAACTGGGCGACATGGTGTGCCTGTCGGGCCAGATCACCGTCAGCATCGGCCTGCCGACCCACCGCCGCCTGGCGGACCTGGTGGCGCAGGGCGAGCCGCCGCCGCTCGATCTTCAGGGCGGCGCGTTCTTTCACTTAAGCACCTATGTCGACGAGACCGCCGATGGTCCGGTGCCGCTGTATCTCAACCCCAGCACCAGCACGCGCTACAACCCGTGGATGCCAACGCTGATCCGCGGCCTGGGCCTGCGGCTGGTGGGCGGCAAGGGCGGGCTGGATGCGGCCAGCGCACAGGCGATGCGCGAATCCGGCTGCGCGTACCTGTCGTTCCTGGGAGGCGGGGTCAATCTGCTGTCGCGGTCATTGCGCCGGGTGGTGGCCATGCACTGGACCGAATACATTTCGCAATTCCGGCTGCTGACCCTGGAGGTCGAAAACCTGGGGCCGGCCACCGTCGCGATCGATGCGCACGGCAACAGCCTGTATGCCCAGCTGCACGAGCAGGCCTCGGCCCGCCTGCCGACGATCGTCAGCGCATTGGGACACCGTTGAGCCTGGCCTGCGCCTCGGCCAACTGCGCCTGCATGGCCAGCCGGCGCCAGTTGCGGCTGGCGTAGGCATGGGCCTGGCGCAGGCCTGCCCACAGGCCCAGCCGCTTGGCCCAGCGCAAATTGCCCGCGGCTTCGAACTGGGTGGTGCGGCGCACTTCGGTACCCCGCCCGGGCACCTCGCGCAGTTCGAAGGTATCGACCAGCAGGCCGACCCAGTCCGCACACCATACGGTGCTTTTCTGCATCTGGTAGCGCAGGCGCTCGTCCGGCTGCAATATCAGGATGCGCTGATCGATGGTGCCGCGGTCGGTGGTGCACTGGCGCGTGTTGCCCACGGCCGCCTCGCCTTCCAGCACCTTGCAGCTGATGGGCTTGGGCACGCCCAGGCGAAACAGCAGCGGCCGGGTGTCGTCCATGCGGGCATGCAGGAAATGCGGCCAGATATGATGCGGCTCGCACGGAAACAGCCAACGGGATTCGATCTGCATGCGGGGCTCCTTGGCAGAACGGCCGCCGCCAGCGCGGCGCATGCCACCGTTATAGCGCGGATTCCCCTTGCGCCCTTTGCACCCTGGGCGCGACGGCGGATCAACCGGTCAACTGGCCATGGCCGCCCGCACGCGCGGCAGCTCGCGATCGTCGATGGGCCAGTGCAGCGCCGCCGACAGCACGCCCAGCGCCATCGCCCCCAGCCAGATCAGGTCGTAGGAATGGGTGGCTTCGAACACCACGCCGCCCAGCCACACGCCCAGGAATGACCCCACCTGATGGCCAAAGAAGACAAAGCCGAACAGCGTGGTGATGTAGCGCACGCCGAACACCTGCGCGATCAGGCCGTTGGTGAGCGGCACGGTGCCCAGCCACACGAACCCCATGACCGCCGCGAAGGCATAGACCGACCAGGTCGACAGCGGCAACAGGAAGAACAGCGCCATGGCGGCGGTGCGCAGCAGATAGATGCCGGCCAGCAGGTACTTGCGGCGATGATGCGCGCCGAGGATGCCGCAGACATAGGTGCCGATGACATTGGTCAGCGCGATGATGGCCAGGGCCGCGACAGCATCGGCGGCGCGCAGGCCCTTGTCCATCAGGTAGGCCGGCAGGTGCGTGCCGATGAACGCCAGCTGGAAGCCGCACGCCAGGAAACCCAGGTTCAACAGCCAGAAGCCGGGTTGAGCAAAGGCTTCGCGGATGGCGGCGCCCATGGGCAGATCGGCCGGCTTGGCGCCTAGGCCGGCAGCGCCTGCGGCGGCCGGCGCCGCACGCCGCGCGCTTTCCTTGAGCGGCCAGGCCAGGGGCAGCGCCACCGCCAGCACCACCGAAAAGGTCAGCAGCGCGCTGACCCAGCCCCAGCCGCCGATCAGCCATTGCGCGGCCGGCACCATGGTGAACTGCCCCAACCCGCCGATCGCCCCCGCCACCCCCAACGCCCAGCCCCGTTTTTCGGGCGGAACCAGGCGGCTGAGCACGCCATAGATGACGGCGAATGCGGTGCCCGACAGCGCAATGCCGATGCAGACGCCGGCCGTCCACATGAAGGCCGCCGGACTGGCGGCGTGCGCCATGCCGACCAGGCCCAGGGCATAGAACGCCAGGCCGCCCAGGATGACCTTGGCCGAACCATAGCGGTCGGCGATCATGCCGGTGAACGGCTGCACGACACCCCAGGTCAGGTTCTGCAATGCCAGCGCCATGGCGAAGGTTTCGCGCGACCAGCCGCGGTCCATCGTGATGGGCAAGAGGAACAGGCCCTGCACGTGCCGCACGCCCAGCGCCAGGCCCATGACGATGCCGCCGGCCAATACCATGACCCATAGATTGCGCGAGGCGGGATGAGCGGGCGTGGCAAATGGCGCGGCAGGCATGGCGGACCTCTGATGGGAAACGGCAACGCCCGCACGCGCGGGCAGCTTGCGCTATTACAGGGCCGGCGCGGCCAGCGTTCAACTGATTATTTATCGCCCGCTGCATGCGCGGCGGGAATGCCAGGCGGCAACCACAACGAGAACACCGAACCCTTGCCCGGCACGGACCGCAGCGACACCTGGCCGTGCAGCAAGTCGGTCAACCGGCGCACGATGGCCAGCCCCAAGCCCAGCCCCTGGACGGTCGGGGCCACGCCGGACGGCGCGTCGCCGCGCGTGAATTCCGCAAACACGGATTCCTGCAGGTCGGGCGCGATGCCCACGCCGGTATCCCACACCTGGATCAGCACGCCGCCGCGCCGCCGTCGGGCTGCCAACAGCACGCCGCCCGCTGGCGTGTATGCCAGCGCATTGCCCAGCAGGTTGTCGAGGATGCGGCGCAGCAAGGCGGGATCGGTATCCACCACTGCGGTGGTCGGCGTCACCGACAGCCGCAGGCCGCGCGTGCGCGCCTGCGGCTCGAAGTCCTGGCGCACGTCGTCGAACACGGCGTCCAGCGCCACCGCCTGGCGTTCCACCCGCAGCGCATGCGCATCCATGCGCGACAGGTCCAGCAGACCGTCGAGCAGGCGGTTCAGGCCGTCCAGCACCGTCTGTTGGCGACGGGCCACGTGCAGCGCGTCCTGCGGGGTGACGCTGCCCTGTTCGGCGCGGCTGGCCAGCACATCAGTGAACATGCCCAGCGCATGCACCGGCTGGCGCAGGTCGTGCCCGGCAGCAGCCAGGAAGCGGGTCTTGGCGCGGTCGGCCGCCGCCACCCGGTCGCGCTCGCGCTCCAGGCTGTGGATCAAGGCGGAGTTCTCAAAGCGCAGCGCCACCGTGGTCTGCAGGCTGCGATACGTGACGGCGCTGTAGTACAGGTTCACGCCCAGGAGGCAGACGCCAAAGACCGCATACACCCAGTTCAGGCCGTCGGCTGCTGCCAGGCAGGCGATGATGAAGGGCGCCACCATGCCCAGCGCCGACCCCGCATACGCGGGCGGATAGGCCGACAGCGACGGCACGGCGCCGCTGCACATGCCGGCCAGCATGACGCAGCCGAAGGCCAGCAGCATGTCCTGGCCCGACAGCACCGCGGCCACGCCCGCCAGCCCCCACAAGAGGCCCGACGTCCAGGACAGCAGGCAGAACCCCCAGACCCAGGGCCGCAGCGGTCCGAGACCGCGCCGGGAAAAACGATGGCTGACCGCCACCCGCAGCAAGGTCAGCAAATACAGAATGGCGGCCCACGACGCCAGCAGCCAGGCGGGCACGCTGTCGCGCATGACATAGGCCACGGGCACCACGATGGCGAAATTGGCGAACAGCACGCCGTGGGACTGCTTGTAGAGCAGCGTCGCCAGTTCGGCCGCGATGGCGTCGTCAACCGCCGGGGCGTCGAAGTCGGGCTTGCCTGGCAAGCGGGGCGGGGGCAGTGCGGAAGGGGCGGTCATGCGCGTTGATCGGTCCCTATAATGGTGCATCATTCTGACACAACCTTGCGGCGCCGCCCCTCGTCCGCCTGCCATGACCCTGACCTCTACGCCTCCCTTGCTGCGCGTCCTGCTGGCCGACGACCACGGCATCGTGCGCGAGGGTTTGAAAATGGTCATGCAGCAGGCGGTCGGCCTGATCGGGTCGGTGGATGAAGCGGCAACGGGCGAACAGGTGCTGGCCCTGCTGGCCGCCCATGGCGCCGATGTACTGGTGCTGGACCTGGGCATGCCGGGCGTGGCGGGATCGGGCTGGGTGCGCGCCCTGCGCGAACGCCATCCGTCGCTGTACATCACGGTGCTGACCGCCAATACCGACGCGCGCAGCCGCCAGGCCATCCTGGAAGCCGGCGCCGACGAATACCTGGCCAAGATCGGCAGCTCGCGCGAGTTGATGGCGGCCATCCAGCGCCTGCACGATGGGCAGGCCCGCCTGCCGGCCCGCGCCCACGCCAACCACGTGCCCGCCCCCGCCGAGACCCTGACCCGACGCGAGCAACAGGTGCTGGCCCTGGCCGCGCAAGGCGCCACCGCGGCGCAGATCGGCCAGGCGCTGCACATCAGTCCGCTGACGGCGCGCAAGCACCGCGAAAACCTGATGCGCAAGCTGGCGCTGCACAGCACGGCCGAACTGGTGGCGTATGCGGTTCGGCTGGGCCTGCCCAGCGCCTGAAGAAAAAAGTCTTCCAAAAATACGGCACTCGTCGTATTTGCTACCGAATCTTCCAAACGTAGACTGATTTCGCAGCGTCCTGCGTTCTCTTTCCGCAAGGGGCCATGGGAGATCACGGGCCTGCACTGAATTCCCCCCACGCCCATCCGAACGTGCGCGGACCGCTCCGGTTCCGTGCCGGGACGTTGCGCGCCCGCGCCAGGCGCCGGCCCCTGCCCGGCGTGCCGAGCATCCCGTCCATGTACAGCTGCACCGTCACCATGCACCCTGCTCTCCGTTACGCCGCCTCCCCCCAACCCGATCCAGTCAGCCAGCTGGTGCGCGAGGAATCCGAACGCTTGCGGCGCTTCGTGCTGCGGCACGTGGGCAACGGCTCGGACGCCGACGACATCACGCAGCAGGCGTTCGTCGAGATGTCCTGTTGCTACGACCAGTTCCGAGGCGAGAGCAAACCGTCGACCTGGCTGTTCGGCATCGCGCGCAACCTGATCCGCAACCACCTGTCGCGTTCGCCCGAACGGCGCTTCACTTTCGTGAGCGACACCGCGCTGACCGACGAGGCCGATCTGCAATCCGATCCGGCCAGCCGCGTCGAGCTGCTGCAGCTGATTCGCATCCTGGACCGCTCGCTAGCGGCGATGCCCTCCGACCTGGGCGAACTGCTGGTGCTGATCTGCGTGGACGAGCTGTCGTATGAAGAGGCCGCCATCCAATTGGGCCTGCCGGTGGGCACGGTGCGCAGCCGCCTTTCGCGCGCCCGTGCACTGATACGGTCACGCATGCGCGCCCAGGACGCCTGGCTGGACGATTGAGATCCGTCGGCGCTCGGGCGACTTGTGCGACCGGCGGCGTACTGACCATGCCAGGAAATCCCGCGTAGTCCCCCGCCCTTTCTCCAGGTGTTAACGGTTCGTTTTCTATCGTTACATTTCTCGGTTTTTTGACTGCTACTGCTGGTTACAGTGCTGCCTTCCCCCATTTTTTGGCAGGCAAACCGACCATGCGGCACGTCCGGCTTCGCTCATTCCGCCTGTTGGCGCTCGCTACGGCCCTTGCCGGCCTGTATGCGGCCCCCGCCAGCGCCCAATACGACAGAGACTGGCAGCGCGCGTGCATCGGCAGCACCTATGCCATCAACCCGGACACGCCCTGCAACCGCCCCTATACCGACGGGCTGGCGGCCGTGCAGGTCGGCAAGACGAGCGACCCGGCCGGCACCTGGGGCTACATCGACAAGCAAGGTCGCATGGCGATCGCGCCCGCCTTCCGGGAAGCCGAATCCTTCCAGAACGGGCTGGCCGCCGTGCAGCAGGGCGAGCTGTGGGGTTACATCGATACCCGCGGCGAGTGGGCGATCAAGCCGCGCTTCACGCGCGCCACCGGCTTCAATGCCGAAGGCACCGCGCTGGTCGAACTGGACGAGCGCGACGTGCTGGTCAATCGCCAGGGCCAGATCATCAAGACCTTCGAGCTGGGCATGCGTTCGTGGGGCTTCGAGCCCGGCCAGAAACTGGCCTCGATGGAAGTGCCGCAAGCGCCACGGCTGTTCGACACGACGACGGGACGCGCCCTGACGCTGCCCGGCGACGTCATGGCCCTGTCCAAGCCCACCGATGGTTACCTGCCTGCGCAGCGCCGCAGCGCCCGCTACGGCGGCGCCTGGGGGCTGCTGGACGCCGAAGGCCGCTGGGCCATTGCCCCCGATGTGCTGCGTTCGCACGAACCGCCGCGACGCGATGGCGACACGATCGCCGTGCGCCGCGACGAGACCTGGGTCTTCGTACGCCCCGACGGCACACCGCTGTCCGACACCCGCTACAGCGACGTGCAGCAAGTCGCGCCCGGCCTGTGGCTGGTCAGGTCCAAGAACGACGGCCCGTCCCTGCTGCTCGACGGCAAGCTGGCCACGCTGCACACCTTCTCGGTCAACTACGCAGCCGTTGAAGAACGAAACGGCTGGAAGGTCCTGAGCGACGCCGATGCGGTGATGCTCGTCTTCCCCAACGGCAAGATGCGCAAGATTCCCGGCCACATGCCTCAGGTGACGATCAAGAATGGCCTGGCCTGGGTGTACGCCTTTGCCCCGACGCCGCCCGCCAACGGCGCCAGCGATGCCGCGCGCCCGCCGCAAGAAACGGACGTCACGGCCGCGGTCCCGGCCGAGGCCACCGCTGCCGCCGACACGGTTCCCGCAGAGGCCACCGCCGCCGCGGACACCGCCACCGTCGCCGATGCCGCGGTGGATGCCGCCTCGGACCAGGCCGTCCCCGCCGCCACTGCTGCCGCCGACACCGCAACCGCGATCGACGTCACCGGCAGCAGCACGCAGACCGAAGCCAGCCTGGTGCAGATCTACCGGCCCGACGGCACGACGCTGCTGGACGCCGATACCGCGGCGCGCCTGGCCCGCTACCGGGTGTCGGAATTCACGCCCCGGGCCGCAGCCGACGCCGCACCAGACGAGGCCCAGGCCGGCACGCAAGACAACGCCCAACTGCCCCTGGCGCTGCTGCGCCCCGACGACTACACGCAGCCTTCCGGCATCCTGACGCCATCCGGCAAGATCGTCACCAACCCGGATTGGGACGACATGAATACCTACAACGCCAGCGCGCCGCTGGTGGTCAAGACCCGCAAGCGCGGCGCAGGCCTGATCGACGCGGAAGGCAACTGGCTGCTGCCGCCCGACTACGAAGGCATCCGCGGTTTCGATGGCCCGTATTCCTGGGCCCGTACGGCCGACATGGACCGCCGCGCAGCCTTGCTGATCGACGCCCGCGGCCAGGTGCAGAAGCTGCCCGCCCGAGTGGAGGTCAACGGCGAGAAGATCGACGGCGACCTGCTCTATTACTACACGCAGGACGACAACCGCCGCCAGCGCTGGGGCCTGTGGAACATCCGCAGCGCGAGCGTGGCGGTCAAGCCGACGCTGGAACGCATCGAGGAATTCAAGGATGACTGGGCCAACGCCCAGGACAATGACCGCTGGGGCGTCATCGACCGCCAGGGCAAGTGGGTGGTGCCGGCCACGTATTCCGGCAGCTACGAACTCGAATACCTGGGCAACGGCTACCTGCTGGCGCGCGAGCCGCGGGCCAAGGGGGCATCCGGCAGCTATCGCGAAGGCTATCGCCTGATCAACCTGCGTACCGGCCAGCACAGCCCGGTGCTGCGCGAAAAGCCGCAGAACCTGCGCCAGGGCCGCTTCCTGGGGCAAGGGCAGGACGGCGCCACGCTGCTGTTCGACCGCCAGGGCGGCACGACCCGCCTGTGGGAAGGCAGCCCTGACCGCAAGGAACAGTATGGCGACTGGATCTACGTGCAGTACCGCTCGCGCAATGGCGCGATCGATGCGCGCGGCAACATGAAGATCGCCGCAGTGAACGGTGAATTCAACCCGTTCTTCGTGCAACCCGAAGGCCTGGCCCGCGTCTACGACGGCCAGAGCTACCGGCTGATGGACGAAAACGGCAAGACGCTGCTTGCGCAGCGCGGCGACGGCACGCCGCTGGCGTCGATGAAACGCCTGGTGTTTGACGACGAAGAGACGTCCGAGGGCATCATCACCGACCTGCAGGGCCGCGAGATCACCCGCATCAAGGGCAAGTATTCGCTGGAGGAACGCAAGGCCAGCGAAGGGGTCGTGCCGTATCGCGGCCAGAACGACCGCTATGGCTTCATCAACGCCGACGGCAAGCGCATCGTCGGCCCCTACTTCGACAAGCTGGGCCCGCTGCGCAATGGGCGGGCGCTGGCCCAGCGCACCCAGCGCACCGGCGAACAATACGGCTACATCGACCTGACCGGCCGCTACGCCATCGCGCCGGACTTCGGCTGGGCGTCCGACTTCCAGGATGAACGCGCGCTGGTGCGCCGTGGCCGCCTGCTGGAATTCATCGACCCCCAGGGCAAGACCACCGCGCTGTTCGGCAAGCTGTGCGATGAAATCGTGGTGCTGGACGCGCAGGAGAACCAGACCTGGCCGCGCGAAAAGCTGACCTGCCCCGAAGCCGCCGAGATCGAACAGCCGCCCGTCCCCGCCTCCGCCAAAGCAGAATGACCATGACCTCACGCGCGTTTCAAGCCACCCGCATCGCCTGCGCCGTCGCCGCGTTGGGCGTCTCCCTGTCCGTCCACGCCCAGTACCGCCAGGCGCGCAGCGTCTGCGTCGATGCGTCGGCCGTCAACACCATGGCCATGGTCGAAGACCGCGACGGCACCCGCAATGCAGACCTGGGCTGCATCCGCGCGCTGTCCGACAACCGCGCCGCCGTGCTGCTGCCGTCGGCGCTGGAAGAGATCGACCGCGTGCCCACCGATGAATCGCTGCGCCGGCACGCCTGGGGCTTTCTGGACGGCAACGGCAAGCTGGCCGTCAATCCGCAATTCGAAGCGGTAGGCGACTTTCACCATGGCCTGGCCGCCGTGCGCTGGAAGGGCAAATGGGGCTACATCGACGCCAAGGGCAAGATGGCCGTGCCGCCGCGCTACAGCAGCGCGTCGGACTTCGTCGAAGCGGGGCTGGCCGTGGTGACGCTGGACGGCCAATACCAGGTGATCGACCGCAGCGGCAAGGCCGTGGGCGATGCGCTCGACGCCAGCGTGCAAAGCGTGCAGCTGGGCGAAGGCAAGCCGGCGCAGGCGGCCATCACGTACCGCGAGGAATACCGGTCCAACACCGGCGAACGCCGCTACGCCACCGACGACATCCGCATCCTGTCCAGCTACGGCCCCGACCTGTTCATCGCGGCCGACGCGCGCGGGCGCTATGGCCTGCTCGACAGCGACTGGAACTGGCGCGTGAAACCGCAGTACCTCGACATTTCCCGGCGGTCCAAGGACACCCTGGCGCTGGCCATGGGCGAAGACGAAGTGGCGCTGATCGACACCGCCGGCAACGTCATCGGCCAGGGCAAGGACTATCGCCGCATCATCAAGGTGGGCGAGGCGTTCTGGAGCGCACAGCTGCCGCGCGGCGGCTATGCGCTGCTCGACGCCGCCGGCCAGCCGCTGGGCACCTTGACCGACGCCGAGGCGCAGTCGACGGTGCTGCACGGCGACACGCTGGTCTACACCACGGGCGACACGCTCAAGGCCTACGTGCCGGGCCGCGCCGAACCCGTGACCCTGGGCACGAGCATGACGGCCGCCGAGAATGAAGGCAACTACGTGCTGTTCCGCGACCCCGCGGGCCGCGTCGCCGGGCTGCTCACGCCCAAGGGCACGTGGCTGCATGGCGACACCGCGCCGCCGTGGCTGGCGCAAGTCAGCCGACTTGCGTTGCGCCAGGGCAAGCTGTGGCTATCCGGCGACGACGGTGAGCTGTTCAATGCCCTGGATGCCGAGGGCCGCGCGATACTGCAGCCCGAGGCCCTGGCGGCCGCGCAGGGTTCGCAACTGCGCGACATGCCGCTGGATGTGCCCGGTGGCCCGCTGGGCCTGCTGGGCCAGGGCTACTGCCAGTGCGGCGACAGCAGCGCCGGCCTGCTGCTGGCCGATGGCAGCGTAGCCACCGACAAGACCTGGACCGCCGTCCTGCCGCTGGATGGCGCAGAAGACGAATACGCCCCGAAAGACGAGACCGGCGACACGCCCGCCGCCGACCAGCTGCGCTACGCCGCGCAGACCGAAGACGGCATGCAGTTGCTGGATGCACGCGGCAAACCGATGGACCTGCCTTTGCAGCAGCACATCGGCGCCTTCCGCCACGGCTACGCGCTGATCTACGCCAAGGGCGAAGCGCGCCTGATCGATCGCGCCGGCAAGACCTATGCGCTGCCCGACTATTTCGAAGCCGAGGTCGTGGCGCCCGGCCTGGTGCGCTACCTGAAGACCGCGGCCGAAGGCGATCCCTGGGGCCTGTACGACTTCATCGCCGGCAAGGAAGTGTCGGCGCCGGCATTCCAGTTCATAGGCGTCTTCCAAAAGGGCCAGGCCGTGGCCGCGCTGGGCGCGGACAAGGTCGGTGTGATCGACCAGCAAGGCAAGTGGGTCGTGCCGCCCAGCCATCACGGCGCCACGCGCGTCAACGACAAGCTCTGGCTGGTATCGCAGGCCGGCTGGAAAGGCGAGGACTACCAACGGCCGCAAGCCGTCATCAACACCAGCGGCCGCGCGCTGACCACGTTCCAGTCGGGCATGGACGTCTCGCGCACCGACGACGGCGCCTACCTGGCCTACAGCCAGAAGCAGCGCTGGATGATCGCGCCCGATGCGTCCGATGCGCTGGACGTGCAGGACGCCAGCTACACGCCGATGGGCAACTGGATGTCCATCCGCCGCGCCGATCGCTACGGCTATCTGGACGGCGCCGGCCGCTGGCAGATCGCCCCCGGCCCGGTCGCGGGCACGCCCTTCCAGGGCAAGCCCGCTCGCGCGCTGCTCAGCGACGACGAAGGCGCACGCATCATCGACGAACACGGCAAGACCGTGGCCACGCTGCCTGCGGGCGAATGGAGCTGGCCGACAGGCTCGCCCTGGCTGGTGCGGCGCGACCAGCAGCAGGGCCAGCACATCACCCACTACGCGGACCTGACGGGCAAGACGCGCATGACGCTGGCCGGTTTCGGCTCGGGCTTTTCGGAAGGCCGCGCGGTCATGACGCTGCCCAACGGCACCGAGCGCGCCGTCAACGACAAGGCCGTGGCCGATGGCCCGGTGTTTGAATACCTGGGCTTGCGGCGCGACGGCCTGGCGCTGGCCCGCGTGGGCGGCCTGCTGGGCTATGCCGACGGCCAGGGCAAGCTGGCGATCGCGCCGGTGTACCAATACGCCACGCCGTTCTCGGGCCAACGCGCCGTGGTGTCCACGCGCGACATGTCGATGATCCTGGATCAGCAAGGCGCGATGGTGGCGCGGGTCGGCATGGAATGCGGCATCCGCACGCTGTACGGTGCGTACAACCAGCGGCTGTGGCCGCTGTCGATGCCGCAACGCTGCCAGCGGTAGCGCGCAGTCGCAGCGGCGCGGTCACCGGGTGCGCTGCGGCTGCCGGATACATTGCCGTGGCCGGACGTTCCACGCCCGGTCCACAGCGCGCCGTTACTGCGTATCCAGCGCCAGGTAGCGGCGCGTCTGCACGATTTCTTCGCGTTCCTTGAAGCTGGTCAGCCGGTCGGCCAGCGCGCTGCTGTCGCCCGTCTCGCGGATGGCGGCCAGCGTGGCCTGCATCGCGTGAATGGCTGCGCGCTGCAGGTCAGACGGAATGATCGCCAGGCGATAGCCCATGGCCGCCAGGTCGGGCAGCGGCACCAGCGGCGTCTTGCCGCCGTAGAACATGTTGATGAGCTTCAGCCCGGGCAGCCGGTCGGCGATGGCGCGGATCTGCTCCAGTGTTTCCGGCGCTTCGACGAACACCATGTCGGCGCCCGCCTTCACGTATTGCTCGGCGCGCGCGATGGCCGCGTCAAAGCCCTCCACCGCGATGGCGTCAGTGCGCGCGATCACCAGAGTGTCGGCGTCGGCCAGCGTCTGCCGCGCGATATGCACCTTGCGGCACATTTCCTCGGCATCCACCAGGCTCTTGTCGTCCAGGTGGCCGCAGCGCTTGGGAAACGACTGGTCTTCGATATGAAAGGCGGCCACACCGGCGCGCTCCATGATGCGCACGGTGCGCTCGACGTTGGCCGAACCGCCGAATCCCGTGTCCGCGTCGGCCACCACCGGCAGGCCGCTGGCGTCGACGATCTTTTCCACACGGTCCATCACCTCGGTGAAGCTGAGCAGCCCGATGTCCGGGTAGCCGGCCGCGCGGGCAATGGCGCCGCCGCTGGCGTACACCGCGTTGAAGCCGGCGGCCGCCACCAGGCGGGCCGACATGCCGTCGTAGGCGCCGGGGGCCACGACGATGTCCTGGGCCAGATGCTGGCGCAGCCGCGCGCCGGGGGTCAGAGAGGGAGCCATGTGCATTCCTTGAAAACGAAAGATCGATGCCTGCATGATCGTTCCGCTGCAATAGAATGTCCAATATATGGAAAATTGATAATCAGTACTTTTCAGGTATCAATATGGAACTGCGCCACCTGCGCTACTTCGTGGCCACGGCCGAGGCCCAGCACTTCACCCGCGCCGCCGAACAGCTGGGCATGGCGCAGCCGCCGTTGTCGCAGCAGATCCGGCAACTGGAAGAAGAAGTCGGCACCCCGCTGTTCGACCGCCGCGGGCGCGGCGTCAGCCTGAACGACGCCGGCCGCGCCTTCCTGGTGTGCGCCGAAGACATCCTGCAACGCGCACAAGCCGCCGTGCAGACGGCCCGGCGCGCCGCACGCGGCGAGGTCGGCGAACTGGCGCTGGGCTTTACCGAGTCGGCCTCGTTTCATCCGGTCGTGACCGAGCTGATCCGCCTGTATCGGCAGCAATATCCCGACGTGGAAATGACGCTGTCGCAGGACGACAGCGAAACGCTGGTCACGCAATTGCGCGACGGCAAGATCGACGCGGCATTCGTACGGCCGCCTTTCGCGATGGACGGCGGGCTGCGCTTTCTGCAACTGACCGAAGAGCCGTTGATGGTGGCCTTGCCGCTGGGCCACGCGCTGGCGCGACGCAAGCGGCTGGCGCCGGCCGACCTGGCGCAGGAACGCTTCATTCAGTATTCGCGCAAATCCGGCTACGGGCTCAGCGCCGACATCATGGCGGCCTGCCGCCAGCACGGTCTGAATCCGCTGCCAGGGCAGCGCGCGCCGCAGCTGTCATCGGCGGTGAACCTGGTGGCTGCGGGCATGGGCGTCGCCATCGTGCCCGCGTCGCTGCGCCACCTGCGGCCGGACGGCGTGGTGTTCCGCCCGTTCGCGCTGGATTGGCCGCGCGCCGTGCTGGGGCTGGCGGTGCGTGAAGACACGCCAGGCGGGCGCGTGGCCAATCTGCTGGCGCTGGCGCAGGGATAGACGCCCGCACGCGGCCGACATGCGCCGCGGTGGCACGACAGCCCGGGGCCGATGGGCGAGTTGCGTCAGTCTTCGTGCGACTCGTGCACGGCCACCGCGCCGCGCTTCCAATAACTGGCGGCGCGAATGCGGCTCTTGTCGATGCCGTGCTGCGCCACCATGATTTCGCGCACCGCCTTGGCCGCCGCGGATTCCGCCGCGATCCAGGTATAGCCCTCGCCCGGCGGCAACGTCAGTTCGCGCGCGGCCTCCAGCAACAACGTGCTGTAGCCGGCGGCCGTGCCGTTGCGATGCAACCAGCGCACATTGGCCTGCGCACGCGTGGCCAGCGAGATTTCATTGTCGGCGCCGGGCACCTCGATCAGCACCAGCGCCTGCGCGGTGGCGGGCAGTTCCTCCAGGCGGCGCGCGATGGCCGGCAGCGCGGTCTCGTCGCCGATCAGCACATGCCAGTCAAAGCCCGTGGGCACGACGAACGAACCCCGCGGGCCGCCGATGCCCAGCCGCTGGCCCGCCTCGGCCTGCTCGGCCCAGGTGGACGCAGGCCCATCGCCATGCAGCACGAAGTCGATATCCAGTTCCTGGCGGGCCGTATCGAAGCGGCGCGGCGTGTAGTCGCGCGCGGCCGGACGCGGCACGCCTTCGGGGAACTTGATGCCGTCGGGACCGACTTCGGGCAGGGCCGGCGGCTGGGATGGATCGGCGGGGAAAAACAGTTTCACGTGGTCGTCGAAAGACGCCGAGACGAAGTCGTGCAGGTCTTCGCCGGTAAAGGTGACGCGGGCCAGCAGGCCCGCGATGCGCTCGACGCGCGCCACGGTCAGGATGCGCATCTTCAGCGAATGGCGCACGCGTTCGACAGTCAGGTCGCTACGGGTCATGGGTACTCCAATGGGGTGAACGGAATCAGGCACAGTCCTTCTTGCCGGTGATTTCCTCGGTGGCGCGGCGCAGAATCGCGGCAATGCGGCGCTGTTCGGCCGGCGAGGCCTCGGTGCGTTCCAGCAGCGCATGGCGGATCGCCTGGCGGGCGTGCACGAATTCGTCGATCCAGCCGGTGGCGTTCTCGTCGTCCGCGGGCGCCGCGCGCGATTCGCCGCTCCAGGCCTGGCGCATCCAGTCCATCTTGCGCGCCACGTGCTTGAGCTTGTTGAACATCACCGACAGGCGCTCGCGGTTGGCCTCCAGGTGCGCGCGACCCGGCTCGGCCAGGTGGTAGCGCTTTTTGGTGCCTTCCTGTTCGACCGTGGCGTAGCCCAGCTCTTCCAGGTAGGTCAGCGCGGGGTAGACCATGCCGGGGCTGGGCGTGTAGAAGCCATTGGACAGTGCGCCCAGCGCCTTGATCAGCTCGTAGCCATGGCTGGGGTTCTGTTCCAGAAGGCCGAGCAGCATCAGTTGCAGGTCATCGGCAGACACCTTGCGGCTACGGCCCCAGCCGCGGCCATCGCCGCCGAAGCTGTCGTCGGCATCGCCGCCACGGCCGCCCCAGGGGCCGCCGAACCAACCGCCGCCGCCCCCGGCATGGCGACGATGACGGCCACGGCCGCCTTCGCAGAAATTGCCGTCAGGCATGTCCTGGGCGTGGCGGGAGCCAGGCTGTTCGTATGGGCTGCCGAGGTAATCGTGATGCCGGCCATGGCCAGCGTACGGGTTCCCGGCGTATTCGTGATGGTGACTGCCGCGTTCGTGGTGGTGGCGGCCGCCGTGGCCGCCGCGGCCGTGGCCGTCGCGGGATTCATGGCGAAGACCGCGCGAAAACGCGGCCAGGAAGTGGAAGTGGCGCATGGCATGGCCTCGCTGGTTATCTGGGATATGACTTACGATGCATCTTAAGATATATATCTTACGATACACAGCCCGACTTCCCGGCGTCAAGCGCCTTTTTCAAATCTCGCTAGCCGCGCCCCTTGTCCAACACCCCGGCCGCGATACCCGCCACGATCAGCGCCATCCCCACGACCAGCGGCGTGCTCAGCGGCTCGTGCAGGATGGCCGCCGAACACAGCAGCCCCACCACCGGCACGCCCAGCAAGCCGATGGACGTGACGCCGGCGGGCAGCGAGCGGTTCACATTCACCGCCGCCCAGTACGCCACGGCAATGCCGAACACGCCGCCGTAGCCCAGCAGCCAGCCCAGGTCCGGGCTCCAGACCACGCGCGGCCTGCCCTCGGCCGCCCACGCCACCGCCACCAGCACCACGGACGCCAGCAGCGCCTGCCAGAACGCCAGTTCAAACGGTGGCGTGACCCAGCGATGCGCCCGCACGTAGACGATGTTGGCGGCCCAACACAACGCGGCCAGCAGCACCAGGCCGTTGCCGAACACGGCGTCGGCGTTGTGCCAGTCAAATGCCAGGGGATTGAAGATGACCACCAGTCCGGCCAGGCCCAGCGCCAGGCCCGCCCGGCGGCCACGGCCGATGGGTTCGTCCAGGAACAGCCGCGCGGCGGGAATGACCCAGAGCGGCGTGGTGTAAGCCAGCACCACCGATCGGCCTGCGGGCACGTATTGCAGCCCCAGGCTGACCAGCGCGGCAAAGGCGCCCATGTGCAGCAGGCCCACGCTGAGAATCACGGGAATGTCAGCCTTGACCGGCCACACCACCCGCCGCAACGCCAGGCCCAGTACCAGCAACGCGGCGGTGCCGACCACGCTGCGCGCCGCCACCGCCCAGATCGGCGTCATGTATTGCAGCAGCAGCTTGCTGACGACCCAGGTGAATCCCCAGGCCAGCACCACGATGGCGAGCAGGGTCAGGGCTTGGCGGCGAGACAGGTTTTCGGTAGGCATGGCGCCGACTATAGGAGTGCGCCGCGCCCCCGCCGTAGACCCACGCGGCGCTTATTCTCTGGAGCCACGCGGCTGCCGCGCAGGCTTGCGCGACAGCCACTGCGCAAAGGCGCGGGCCTGCGGTTCGTCCGGCGCGGGCGCATACACCACCAGCCGCAGATGGCGGCTTTCGTCCACCGACAATGTCGAGTGTTCGAACGCCACGTCGCCCAGCGGATCGATGTGCAGGCTGCGCACGCCCATGCAGTTGCCATGCACGTCGTGCTCGCGCCACCACGTCTTGAAGTCCGGCGACACGCGTTCCAGCTCATCCACCAGTTCGGCGATGTCGGGCACGCCCGCGGCCGACGCGAAGTCACGCCGAAACGTGGACAACATGGCGGGCGCCTGCGCCGGCCAGTCGACGAACAGCTGCCGCATCGCAGGGTCGGTGAACAGCATCCACAGCAGATTGCGTCGCCCCGGCGCTTGCGCACCGAAACCGAACACGCGCTCGGCCGCGGCGTTCCACACCACCACGTCCCAACGCAGGTTCAGGATGTAAGCGGGGCGCGTGGGCAGATCGTCCATCAGCCGGCGCACCTGCGGCGGCACGGTGCACCAGGTACGCCCGGGTTCGGCCGGCGGCCGTTGATGCGCCAGGAGGTACAGGTGGCGGCGCTCGGCCGCGTCCAGCTTCAGGACCCGCGCCAGATTTTCCAGGAACGTCGCCGACACGCTGATGTTGCGGCCTTGCTCGAACCAGGTGTACCAGGCCAGGCCTACGCCGGCCAGGGCCGCCACTTCTTCGCGCCGCAAACCCGGCGTGCGGCGGCGGCCTCCTGCGGGCAGGCCCAGCGCGGCCGGACTCAGCCGTTCGCGACGCAGGCGCAGGAATTCGGCCAGGTCGGTGCGTGTGCGATCCAGGCGTGCAGCGGATGGAGACGTCGAAGCGAAAACGGCATCGACAGCGCCAGCCGATGCCGCAATGGGCGTCACGTCAGACGCCACCTCAGGCGTCGCATCACTCACGGTATCGGACTTGCGGGAACGGGGCATCGGCTATTGCCTTCAGTAATAGCATAAACAGCTAAATTGTATAAGGCTGCGGGACTCTCCAGAATAGCGCCAATCGTCTTTCTACCGGCCAATCCATGTCTTCCAACGCCCTGCCCGCTGCCTGCCCCGCCCCCGCCTCGACGCCCGCCACGCCAGGTCCGCTCGGCCTGGCCGTGCTGCTGTCCGGCGGCTTCATCACGATCTTCGACCTGTTCGTGGTCAACGTCGCCATTCCCAGCATGCAGGCCACGCTGGACGCCAGCTTCGCGCAGATCAATTTCATCATCGTGGCCTACG
Source organism: Achromobacter deleyi (assembly GCF_902859705.1). Taxonomy (GTDB): domain Bacteria; phylum Pseudomonadota; class Gammaproteobacteria; order Burkholderiales; family Burkholderiaceae_B; genus Achromobacter; species Achromobacter deleyi. Next base: position 141,358 of record NZ_CADIJO010000003.1, read on the forward strand.
AGCTGGCCTATGGCGTGCTGCTGATCGCGGGCAGCCGGCTGGGCGACCGCCACGGCCGACGACGCCTGTTCATGCTGGGCATGGCGGGCTTTGCAGTGGCGTCTGCCCTGTGCGGCCTGGCGCCGGACGCCAACGCGCTGATCGCCGCGCGCGTGCTGCAAGGCGCGGCCGCGGCGATGCTGTTTCCGCAGGTCTATGCGCTGATCCGCGTCAGCTACGACGGCCATGCGCGCCGCCGCGCCTTCGGCCTGCTCGGCATGACGCTGGGGCTGGCCGCCATTGCAGGCCAGGTGCTGGGCGGCTGGATCGTGCACGCCGATTGGTTCGGGCTGGCCTGGCGCACCATCTTCCTGGTCAACGTCCCACTGGGATTGATCGCGTGGCGGCTCGCCCGCCACATCCCCGAATCGCGCGATGCCGCGGGCGCCAGCATGGACTGGCCGGGTTCCGCGCTGGTCGGCCTGGGCCTGGGCTTGCTGTTGCTGGCGCTGGTCGAAGGCCCCGCGCGCCATTGGCCCGTGTGGACCTGGGCCGCGGGTGTCGCGTCGATCGCATTGCTGGCGTGGTTCACGCAATTGCAGCGCCGCGCCGCTGCCGCAGGCCGCACGCCGCTGGTGGACATGGCCTTGCTGACGCAACCGCGCTTTGCGGCGGGCTGCCTGCTGGTGACGCTGGTGTTTTCCACCGCCAGCGCCATGTTCCTTTGCTACGCCCTGCTCTTGCAGACCGGCCTGGGCGTGGACGCGCTGACGGCGGGCACGGTGTTCGCACCGGCCAGCGTGGGCTTCGTGGCCGGCTCGATGGCGGCGCCGCGGCTGGTGGCGCGCTTCAGCACACGCGCGATCCTGGTGGCGGCGGTGCTGTATGGCGGCGCGACGGCGGCGTTGATGCTGCAGGTGGATGCGGCGGGCGGCGCACTGGCGCCCTGGTCGCTGGTGCCCGCGCTGGTGTGGCTCGGTGCGGCGCAAGGCGCGGTGAACACGCCGCTGGTGAACATGGCGCTGGGCTTGGTCGAAGACCGCCACGCCGGCATGGCCGCCGGCGTGGTCGCGACCTTGCAGCAGGTGGGCGCGGCCTTGGGCGTATCCGCAGCAGGCATGCTGTTCAGCGGCGCGCTGGATGCGTATGCCGATGCTGCGGTCGGCGATCGCTATGCGCACGCGTTCGCCAGCGCCATGCAATTCAACGTGGCCGCCATCGCAGCATCGGTGTTGCTGTTGACGTGGCTGGGCCGCCAGCGCTGACCCCGTCGACCTACCCCGCCGACAATTCCCGCGCGCGTTGCTCGGCCTTCAAGGCCGCCTCGGTGATGGCCTGCGCCACGCCGGCCTCGCGCAGGTGCGTCAGCGCGGCGTAGGTGGTGCCGCCCTTGGACGTCACGCGGTCCTGCAACTCGGTCAGCGCCGCATCGTCGCCCGCGGCCAGTTCGGCCGCGCCGCGAAACGCCGCCACCGCCAGGCGCCGCGCATCGGCCGCGCCAAAGCCCAATTCCCTCGCTGCCTTTTCCAGCGCCGCCATGAAATAGAACACGTAGCCCGGGCCGCTGCCGGTCACGGCGGTGACCGCGTCGATCATGGCTTCGGTGTCGACCCAGATGCGTTCGCCCACCGCCGCAAAGAGGCTGTCCACGTGGTCGCGCTGCGCCGCTTCGCAAGCCGCGGTGGCGTACAGGCCCGTCATGCCCAACCCCACCTTGGCGGGCGTGTTGGGCATCGCGCGAACGATGCGCGTGTGGCCCCCCAGCCATTGCGACAGCGAAGCCAGGTTCACGCCGGCCGCGATGCTGACCACCGTGGCGTGCGCCGGCAAGTGCGCCTGAACCTGCGCGCAGGCTTCACGCAAACCCTGGGGCTTGGTTGCCAGCACGCACAACGCCGCGTCGGCCAGTTCGGGGCCGACGCTTTCGCGGCACGCCAGGCCGCGCGCCAGCAGGCTGGCGCGGGTGGGCTCGTAGGGTTCCACCACCAGGAAGTCGGTGAGCTTGCGGCCTTGTCCGAGCAAGCCGTCGATGATGGCGCTGGCCATGTTGCCGCCGCCGATGAAAACCATTTTTTCGCGCATGATGTTCCGTTCCTCAGGTCAATCGAAAATGGCCCGGCGCCGGCGCACCGCAGCGCCGTCCAGCGCACCGATGTGATCACGGCCCAGCAGCCTTAACGTGTTTTCCAGCTCGGCGCGCAGAATCGCCAGCACCTCGCCCGCGCCGCGCGGCCCGCGCCCAGCCAGCCCGTACAACGGCGCCCGGCCCAGCAACACGGCACGCGCGCCCAGCGCCGCCGCCTTGGCGATGTCGCTGCCGCGCCGCACGCCGCCGTCCACCAGGATTTCGATCGACTGCCCGAGTTCGGCTGCCACCTCGGGCAGGGCCTCCAGCACGCAGGGCGCGCTTTCCAGTTGCCGGCCGCCATGGTTGGACAGCACGATGCCGTCCACCCCGCGGGCCCGGGCACGACTCGCATCGGTCAGCGTCTGGATGCCCTTGACGACGATACGCCCCCGCCATTTACGGCGCAGCCAATCGATGTCGTCCCAGGTCAATGCCATATCCATCTGCCGGCTCAGCGCAGACGCCTGTTCGGTGATGTCTTCGCGTGCGTTGGAACTGACGGCCAGGTTCTTCAATTGCGGGCCGCCGCCACGCAGCATGCGCCAGCACCAGCCGGGGTGCGCCGCCAGGTCCAGCAGCAGGCGGGCGGACGGGCGCAGCGGCAGCTTGAAGCCGTTGCGCTTGTCGTGGTCGCGGTTGCCATGCACCGGCACATCCACGGTCAGCAGCAGCACGGTATAGCCGCTGGCCCAGGCTCGGTCCATCAGGTGTTCGGCAATGCGGCGGTCGCGCTGCACGTAGAGCTGCAGCCACAGTTCGCCCGCGCTGGCCGCACGCACCTCTTCCAGCAACGAGGTCGATGCGGTGGACAGCACGAACGGCAGTCCTGCCTGGTGGGCGGCGCGCGCCAGATGCACGTCTGCGTCCGGCCAGAACAGGCCGTTCAGGCCGGTCGGCCCGACGATCGCGGGCATCGCCGCGGTGGCGCCCAGCACCGTGGTTCCCAACGCGCAGCCGGTCACGTCCGCCAGGACCTGCGGCAGGAATTCCAGTTCGCCATAGGCGGCGATATTGCGCCGCAGGGTGACGCCGTTCTCGGCCCCGCCTTCCAGATAATCAAACGCCAGCCGGGGCAGTCGCTTGCGCGCCTGCGTCCGGTAATCCATCACGCTGGGCAGCATGGCTCTTCCTTGTTGGCCGGATTCCGTTTAAATTACATATCGAACGTATCGATTGTATTTCGATTATTTTAAAAACCACCATTCGGACCTTCCGCCCTAGGACATACCCTAAAATCAATTGATATACGATTAATCAAATCGAAAAGCGATTTAAGTAATCGTATGCTGTGTCTCAACGTGATCGGGGTTTCCTTCCCTTCCGATCCCCACGGGACGACAGAAATGACCAGCACTTCCCTGCTCGACGCGCTGACCCAGGCCCTGGGCGCCGACGCCATCCTGCGCCATGACGCCGACATGGCCGGCTACACCGAAGACTGGCGCGGCCGCTACAAGGGCCCGGCCCTGTGCGTGGCGCTGCCGGGGTCCACGCAGCAGGTGGCCGACATCGTGCGCCTGTGCAATGCCTACTCCACTCCCGTGCTGCCGCAAGGCGGCAACACCAGCCTGTGCGGCGGCGCTGTCCCCGATGCGGCAGGCCCGCCGCCCGTCATCGTCAACCTGGGACGCCTGCGCAAGATCCGCCGCATCGACCCCGCCAACAACTCCATGGAAGTCGAAGCCGGCTGCGTGCTGGCTACCGTGCAGCAAGCCGCCGCCGACGCGGGTCGCCTCTACCCCATCAGCCTGGGCGCCGAAGGCTCATGCCAGATCGGCGGCACCATCGCCACCAATGCCGGCGGCACCGGCGTGCTGCGCTACGGCAACACGCGCGACAACATCCTGGGGCTGGAAGTGGTGCTGCCCGACGGCACGATCTGGAACGGCCTGACCGCGCTGCGCAAGAACAACACCGGCTTTGATCTCAAGCACCTGTTCATCGGTTCCGAAGGCACGCTGGGCATCGTGACCGCGGCAGTGCTCAAGCTGCATCCGCTGCCGACCCGCCACGCCGTCGCGTGGCTCGCACCCACTGATCCGCAGGCCGCGCTGGACATCCTGGGCCTGTTCCAGCAGCAATGCGCTTCGCGCCTGTCCGGCTTCGAAATGATCGACAGCAACCAGCTGGATATCGTCATGGCGCACGTGCCAGGGCGCAAGAATCCGCTGACCGGCGCACATCCGTGGCACGTGCTGGTGGAATTGTCGGACACCGGCAACGGCCCCGAACTGCAGGACGTGCTGCAACGGATCCTGGAACAGGCCTCGGAACAAGGCCTGTTGCACGACGCCGTACTAGCCACCAATGACAACCAGCGCGCCGCGCTCTGGGAAGTGCGCCATAGCGTGTCCGAAGGCAACAAGAAGGCCGGCGTCGGCCTGACCACCGACAGCGCCGTGCCCGTTTCGTGCGTACCGCAGTTCATTGCCGACGCCACCGCAGCCGTCCATCGCCTGGTGCCAGGCCTGCCCATCCTGATCGTGGCCCACCTGGGCGACGGCAATGTGCACTTCATTCCGTTCTTCACGTTCGACGCCTGGAACGCGCTGCCCGAGCGCGACGCCACGGCCGCCGCCATCCGCCGCGCCGTCAACGATGCCGCCGATGCACTGGGCGGCACCTTCAGCGCCGAGCACGGCGTGGGCCGCACGTCGCTGGCCGAAATGGCGCACTACAAGTCACCGGTCGAGCTGGCCATGATGCGCACGCTGAAAGCCGGCTTCGACCCCGCCGCTCTCTTCAATCCCGGCCGCTTGCTGCCCTGAAGCGCCCTTCCCGTCCGCCGTCCCCGCCCCGCTGGAGCCTTCCATGAAACGCACTTCGTACAACGCCTCGCGCCGCAGCGCGCTCAAGACCGCCGCCGCCGGCGTCGCCGCCCTGGCCATGCCCATGATCTGGACGCCGTCGCGCGCGGCCTCCAAGCGCATCGTCGTGCGCGATGACGGCGGCATCTACAGCAAGGCCTACGGCGCCGTGTTCTACAAGCCGTTCACCGAGGCCACCGGCATCCAGGTGGTGGGCGTGCAGGCCAACGCCGAGCCCACCGCGCAGATCCGCAGCATGGTCGACACCGGCAACTACACCTGGGACATGGCCAAGATCAGCCAGCCTGCCATCCTGATGCTGACCGAAGGCGGCAAGGTCTACCTGGAAAAGCACGGCCTGGAATCCGACCCTGTCGTGGCCACGATTCCCAAGCAGTACATGTCGCCGTACGGCGTGGGCAACAACGTCTACACCACCGTGCTGGCCTACCGCACCGACGCCTTCAAGGGCCGCCGCGCACCGGCCTCGTGGGCCGACTTCTGGGACGTCAAGAACATCCCCGGCCGCCGTGGCCTGCGCAAGCATCCGTTCGACACCATCGAAGAGGCGCTGATGGCCGACGGCGTGCCCACCGACAAGGTCTACCCCTGCGACATCGACCGCGCCCTGGCCAGCCTGGACAAGATCAAGCCGTCGGTCGATGTGTGGTGGAACACCGGCGCGCAGGTCGAACAGATGCTCGGTTCCGGCGAAGTCGACATGATCGCCACCTGGGTCTCGCGCGCGCAATCGGCCATCGCCAACGGCGCCCCCGTGCAGATCGTGTGGGACCAGAACATCTGGGGCTGCGACAACTGGTCGATTCTGAAGGGCACGCCCAACGCCGACGCCTGCCGCGAATTCATCAAGTTCGCGTCCGACCCCAAGCGCCAGGCCGCGCTGGTCGAATACTTCGCCGCCGGCGTCACCCAGCCCGCCGCGTTTGATTTCATCAAGGCCGACGTCGCACGCAACTGCCCCACCCACCCCGACAACATCAAGACCGGCCTGCACATCAACGCCGCGTACTGGCTGGACAAGCAGCGCGATGTGCTCGAGCGCTTCAACGGCTGGGTCCTGAAGTAAATCTCCGCAAACGCCGAACACCATGTCTTCTTCCAATCTGCAAATCTCCGGCCTGGGCAAACGCTATGGCGACTTCGTCGCCCTGGCGCCGACCCACCTGGACGTCGCCCGCGGCGAATTCCTGACCCTGCTGGGCCCGTCCGGGTCGGGCAAGACCACGCTGCTCAGCCTGATCGCCGGCCTGGCCCGGCCAGACGAAGGCCGCGTGCTGATCGACGGCAATGACGTCACCCACGGCGCGCCGTACGAGCGGGATATCGGCATGGTGTTCCAGAACTACGCGCTGTTCCCGCACATGACCATCCTGGAGAACATTGCGTTTCCGCTGAAGATGCGCAAGGTCCCGGCGGCCGAGGCCAAGCGCCGCGCCCAGGAAGCGCTGGACATGGTGCGCCTGCCCCAGGTCGGCGCGCGCCTGCCGCGCGAACTGTCCGGCGGCCAGCAGCAGCGCATCGCACTGGCGCGCTGCATGGTCTACCGCCCCGCGATCATCCTGATGGACGAGCCGCTGGGCGCGCTGGACAAGAAGCTGCGCGACCAGATGCAGCTGGAGATCAAGCGCATCCACCGCGAACTCGGCACGACCATCGTCTACGTGACGCATGACCAGGAAGAGGCCATGACCATGTCCGACCGCATCTGCCTGATGAACGGCGGCGCGATCGAGCAACTGGGCACCCCGGCCGATCTGTATTTCCGTCCCCGCACCCTGTTCGTGGCCGACTTCCTGGGCGAATCCAACCTGCTGCCGGGTGAAGTCACCGCGGTGAACGGCGACACGCTGACGGTCAAGCTCGCCCACCAGGGCATCACCGGCCAGGCGCTGTCCAATGGCGCCGCCATCCGGGTCGGCCAGAAGGTCACGCTGATGCTGCGGCCGCAGAACCTGCAGGCCGGCCCCGCCGCGGCCCCTGGCCCGAATGGCCCGGCCTTGACCGGCAAGCTGCTCGACGTGATGGTGACGGGCAGCCTGACCAAGCTCTACCTGGACACGGGCGTACCCGACAGCGCCCCGGTCGTGGTGGCCTACCCCACCCGCCGCGAGGCCGAGCAATACGCCATCGGCCAACCCTTGTCGGTCAGTTGGCAGGCCGCCGACGCGGTCGCCATCGCGGAGTGACGGCATGAGCCCCCTTGCCCCTCCCCGCAAACGCATGAGCCAGGGCCGGCGCCATTTCCTGATGGCCGCGCCGCTGGTGATCCTGCTGCTGGTGCTGCTGATCTATCCGGTCGGCCAGTTGCTGCTGCTCAGCTTCTACGGCGACCAGGGCTTCACGCTGGCCCAGTACCACCGGCTGTTCGAGTCGTCGGTGTACGTCAACGTGCTGCTGATCACGCTGAAGATCTCGCTGTGGACGACGTTCTTTGCGGTGGTGGCCGGGTACCCGGTCGCCTACCTGATCTCGAGCCTGTCGGCCCGGCGCAAGACGTCGCTGCTGTTCTGGGTGCTGCTGTCGTTCTGGACCAGCTTCCTGGTGCGCACCTTCGCCTGGGTCGTGCTGCTGGGCCGCAACGGCGTGGTCAACCAGCTGTTGCAGGCGCTGGGTATCCTGGATGCGCCGGCCAACCTGCTCTACAACTTCGGCAGCGTGCTGGTCGGCATGGTGCATGCGCTGATGCCGCTGGCGGTGCTGACGATGCTGTCGGTCATGGAGAACATCGACCGCAACCTGCCGCGCGCCGCATCGACCCTGGGCGCGCGTCCCGGCACGGCGTTCTGGAAGATTTATTTCCCGCTGTCGATGCCCGGCGTGGCCGCCGCGGCCATCATGGTGTTCGTCACCGCGATCGGCTTTTTCATCACGCCCGCGCTGCTGGGCGGCCGCAAGGAAACGATGATCACGCAGATCATCATCGACCAGGTCCAGCAGACCATGAACTGGGAATTCGCCGGCGCGGTCTCGGTGCTGCTGCTGGTGGTGGTGCTGGCGGTGTTCGCGCTGTACGACAAGATCCTGGGCCTGTCGACCATGACCGGCGGCAGCGCATCGCGCCCCCGCACGTCCAGCAAGCCCGGCCTGATGCGCCGCGCAGGCGAAGCGCTGCTGGACCTGCTGGCTTCGCTATCGGACCGCCTGTTCTCGCTGCTGCCATCGCGCCTGCGCCGCTCGGTGTCCGGCACCGGCCAGTCCCGCACGCTGTGGTGGATCGTGCTGGCGGTGCTGGCCTTCCTGTCCGCGCCCGCGTTCCTGATGATCCCGCTGTCGTTCGATTCGGGTTCCGGCCTGACCTGGCCGCCCAAGGGCTTCTCGCTGCAATGGTACGAACAGATGTTCACGTCGCCGGTATGGATGCAGGCGATCACGCGATCCTTGATCGTGGGTGTGGGCACCGGCCTGCTGGCCATGCTGATCGGCACGCCCGCCGCCTTCCTGCTGGTGCGCGCGGACATGCGCGGCAAGTCGGCCATGCTGGCCTTCGTGCTATCGCCCATCGTGGTGCCGCGCATGATCATCGCGGTGGGCATGTTCTATTTCTTCGCCCGCGTCGGCCTGGTGGGTTCGACGATCGGCCTGATCCTGGCCCATACGGTGGTGGCGGTGCCGTACGTGGTGATCACGATGATGGCGGTGCTGCGCAACTACGACACACGGCTGGACCTGGCGGCGCAAAGCCTGGGGGCCGGCCCGTGGTCGACGCTGCGATTCGTGACGTTCCCGATCCTGAGCGCGGGCCTGATGTCGTCGTTCCTGTTCGCGTTTGCAACGTCGTTCGACGAGCTGACGATCGCGCTGTTCGCCTCGGGTGGCCTGAACGCCACCCTGCCCAAGCAGTTCTGGGACGAGGTGACGCTACAGATCTCGCCAGTGATCGCCGCCGTCTCCACCTGCCTGTTCATTTTCATCGCCGCGCTGATCTGGCTCGCCGACCGGCTGCGCCGCCGCAGCCTGGCGGGCTGACACGCGGCGCCGTTTCCTCTTTATCAGGACTTATTCCATGTTGAATGCAAGCCAACTGCGCGGCGTGTTCCCCGCGATTCCCACCCCGGTCAACGCCGACGACACGATCAACGCCCCGGCCGCCCAGGCGCTGATCGCCTATCTGCTCAAGCAAGGCATCGACGGCATCGTGCCGCTGGGCGGCACGGGCGAATACGGCGCGCTGGCCCGAGCCGAACGCATCCGCATGTGCAAGCTGACGGTAGACGCCGTCGCCGGCCGCGTGCCGGTGATCCCCGGCGTACTGGACCCCGGCTTCTACGATGCACTGCAAGCCGGCCAGGAATTCGCCGACGCAGGCGCGGACGCACTGATGGTGCTGACGCCCTACTACACGACGCCGACGCAAGCCGGCATCCGCGAGTATTTCCTGCGCTACGCAGACGCCTCGCCGCTGCCGATCATGATCTACGAAATCCCGTACCGCACGCGCATCGCGATTGCCCCGGAGGTATTGCACGAGCTGTCGCGCCACCCGAACATCATCGGGATGAAGGCCTGCAACACGGACATGTACCACTTCCTGCGCACGGTGGCAGGCGTAGACGATTCGTTCGCCGTCTTCAGCGGCGAAGACACCCTGCTCCCCGTCCACCTGGCCGCCGGTGCCCGCGGCGGCATCGTGGTGACGGCAAGCCTGCTGCCCAAGGCCTGGCGCCAGGTCTACGACCTGGCCGCGGCCGGCCAAACCCAAGCCGCGATGCTGCTGCACCGCCGCCTGATCCCCCTGATGAACCTTGCATTCGCGGAGACGAATCCTGGACCGATGAAGTCTGTGATGGATCTTATCGGCGTCGATTCTCCTTGTGTTTTGGATCCTTTGGTGGAGCCGGGGGCTGAGTTGCAGGCGTCTTTGCGGGCGGTTGTTGAGCCGTTGTTGAGGGAGTTTGAGGGCGTTTGAAGAATTGGGTTCTTAAGCCGCGCGTGACGGTGTCGGGGTGGGGTGGGCGGGGCTACGATTGCGGTCCGGAGCCTTCGCTCCGGACTTGCCTAGGCGGCCCCCCCCTTCGTCATCCTCGTCCGCCTTCGGCTCCCTACGGATTCCCTCGGGCGCATCTACACGCCCCGCCCACCCCACCCCGACACCGCCACGCGCTCTTGATGCGACTTAATGGCGGACCCTGGGGCGGTCAGTGTGCTTGGCATGTTAGCCACGGTCAGAGGGGGGTGGGCGGGGTGGGACGGTGCCCGCTTCGTGCCGGCCGCGCGGGCGGCCTTACGAAGCTTACGCGGCGTCTTGCGGGCGCCGATGACGCTCTCGCGTGTAGGTAGTGGTGTTGGTGGTGTCAGGAAGTCGCTCTTGCGTGTGAGCGGAGCAGGTGGCATCAGAAATGCTGTTGGCCTGTAGCGGCGCGGATGCCGTGGCGTTGACATCAATGTGCAGCGCCTGATGGGCGGCGCGCGAGACAGTCAGCATGCGCAAGCCAGTGCCTGCTCGCGCCGCCCATCACCGCCCCCTCCCCCCTGACTGCGAACCATTAGAAAACCAATCTCCAACAGCGCGAAGCGCCACAGCAACACTTTCCAGCAACGCAATGCCAAACGTGGCCGCCCGCGCGGCCGCGGCTTGGCGACCCTGTAGATTTCATGCCCTGAACACGGGTCTAACGACGCAACGAACCCAGACGCGCGTAGCCCGTCGTGCAGGGCTTCGTGGCGGCGGGCAACCTCGATGCGCCCGAGGGAATCCGTAGGGAGCCGAAGGCGTACGAGGATGACGAAGGGGAAGTCCGGCGCCGGCGCGCCGGACCGCAATCGTGGGCGCCCGCTGCCACGAAGCCCTGCACGACGGGCGACCTACGAAGATCACAACTACCGCGAATAAGCCGAAAACTTAGACTTCGAAATAGAAGTCGCCGCCACCTGCACATGCTGCGCCAATTCAGCCTCGACTCGTGCCACGGTCCACCGCGTCGTCGGCACAGAAATATTGATAGCAGCCACCGCCAACCCTCGATGGTCTATCACTGGCGCCGCCACCGAAATATCCCCAAGCACCGTTTCGTTCACGATGATTGCGTAACCCTTCTCGGCCACGCGTTGCGCGCGTTCCAGCAGCTTTTCGGGGTTCACCTCTGTGTAGGGGGTGATGGGGTCCAGGCGGGTTTGGGACAGGATTTCGCGGCGCTGCTCGTCTGACAGGCGGGAGAGGATGGCCGTGCCAGATGCCGTGAAATAGGCCGGCAGGCGGCTGCCTACGGCGATGTCCACGTTGACCAGGTGGTGGCCGGGGAAGCGGGCCACGAATACGATTTCGTGGCCGTCCAGCTCTTGCAGGTTCGTCGTTTCGCCCAGCGTGCGGCTGATGTCCAGCAGGTAGGGCGACGCCTTGTCGATCAGCTCGTTCGCGCGCACATAGTTGTACGAGAATTGCAGCACCTTCGGCGTCAGGCCGTAATTGCGCGTGTCGGGAATGCGGCGCAGATAGCCCAGCGTTTCAAGCGTGTAGACCAGGCGTTGCGTTGCACTGCGGTCCAGGCCCGATGCGCGGGCGATGTCGGCCAGCGTCATGTGGCGCTTCGGGCCGTCGAATGCGTGCAGCACCTGGAAGGCTTTTTCGGTAGAGCCTACGAATAGCGAGGACCGGGTTTCGGTCGTTGCCTGCGTCTTGTCCGTATCGTCGGGCTTGCGGTTGGGCACGGGAAACAGCCTATTCAGTGAAGGAACGTGCACGGGCCGGGGGCGCGCGATGCCGTCTTGCCGGCAGCGACCGCGCGAAGTGCACACTATTTAATTGTAATTCAATTATTAATAGCGAATTCCAATGACTTAATAGCTCGGTTCGCCGCGCCCTACCCTGCCAACGGCACCCCCGGCTGGCTGGCCGAACGCGTGCCCGGCAACGGGTGACAAGATTGCGGGTGATACGTATGCACCACCGACAGCTTCACGCGGTCGCTGCGGTTGCCTTGGGCGGCGTGCAGCGTGCGGCAATGGAAGAACACCACGTCGCCCGCTTGCAGTTCGGGACAGACGGCGCGTGCGATCCAGTCCGCGTTTTCCGGCGCGTCGTCGCGGAAGAATTTCTTGTCGTCGAATTGCCGCGTCTGAAACGCCGCCGCGTGCGAACCGGGGATGAACGACAGGCCGCCGTTTTCGCGCATCTCGGGCCCCAGGGCCAGCCAACAGGACACCAGGTCCGTGTCGGAAAAAGACCAGTAGCGGATGTCCTGGTGCCAGCCCGTCAGGCTGCCGTAGGCCGGATGCTTCGTCATCACGCAGTTGTGGTGCACCGTCGACAGCAGCGGCGCTTCGCCGAAATAGCGCGCCAGCGACTGGCCGATGCGGGGGTCCGTGGCCCATTGCGCGTAGAGCGGGTCGCGCGCGTAGGCGTTGAGCAGGCGCCGCACCGTCAGGCCGCCTTCGGCCGTGCGAGACTCGGGCGCGCCGGGGTAGCGCAGATCCGCTTCGTATTCGATGGGCGCCACGTGGTCGTGCAGATGGCGTTCGGACAGCGCGCGCAGCGCCTGGACCTGCGCCGCGTCCACGAACTGGCGCGCCACGAAAAAGCCCTGCTCGCGCAGGACCGCTAACTCTTCATCTTGCAGTGACCCGGACATCTCGACCCTCACACCCCGCGGCGTAAGCTGCAAAGCGTCTGCGCACACGGCAGGCGCGTGCCGGGCAAGGCGCCGGCGAGCGCGGGGAGAGCTAGATTACCAAATGTGCGGGCCGGACCGTTATCAGAAATGCGGCCGCAATCCTGGGAAGAAGGCGGCCGTCGGCGCTACGAGGATCGGCATTCAATCAGGCCCGTGCCTGCGCGTTCGAATAACCGGCGCAAGGACTCAGGTTGCCGTCAACCCGCCGGTGTCTTGTCGGGGGCCTCGGCGGCCCGCAAGCGTGCGGTGTCGCGTTCGACTTCTTCGTGGTGCACCCATTCGCGCCACACCGCCACCAGCAGCGCCATCAGCACCGGGCCCACGAACAGGCCCACGATGCCCATGGTCTTGACGCCGCCCACCAGGCCGAAGAACGTCGGCAGGAACGGCAGCTTGACCGGGCCGCCCACCAGGCGCGGACGCAGCGTCTTGTCGACGATGAAAAGCTCGACGCTGCCCCAGACCATCAGCGCGATGCCCGCCACCACATGGCCCGAGCCCACCAGGTACAGCGACACCAGCGTGAACGACAGCGGTGCACCGCCCGGGATCAGCGCCATGAATCCGGTCACCACGCCCAGCAGCACCGGCGACGGCACGCCCGCCACCCAGTAGGCGATGCCCAGCACCAGGCCTTCGCCCAGCGCGATCAGGCCCATGCCCGTGACGGTGGAATTGATCGTGGCCGGCACCACGCGCGAAAAGCGCTGCCAGCGCGCGGGCAGGATGCGTTCGCCCAGCACGTCCAGTTGGGCCACCATGCGCACGCCGTCCTTGTAGACGAAGAACAGCGTGATCAGCATGAACAATACGGTCAGCAGCAACTGGAACACGTTGCCCGTGGCGGCCAGCACCATGCGGTAGATGTTGCCCAGGTGTTCGCCGCTGACGGCTTCGACCAGCGCGCCCAGCGCGTGGGGCTGGCCGATATAGGCTTCCCAATACTCACCCAGGCGGTCGCCCACCACGGGCATCGAGGTGATCCAGGCGGGGACGGCCACGCCGTGCCGATTGGCCGCGATGGCCCAGGCAAAAAAGGTGCTGGCTTCCTTGATGGCGTACGACAGCGCCAGCGACAGCGGCACGATCAGCACCACGATGACCACCAGCAGCGCCAGCGAGGCGGCCAGCATCGTGCGGCCGCCGCAGCGGTCGACCAGGCGCCGATACAGGGGCCAGCTGGCCAGGCCGATGATCAGCGCGGCCAGCGCGGGCACCAGGAATCCGCTAAGGAAATACACCCCCGCCAGCAGGACGAGGAGCAAAAGCCAACGGGCGATCAGGTAAGCGGGAAGTACAGGCTGCATAGAAGATCGACAGTGAATGCGTTTAGGCTTTGACTGTCGGACTATACATACGTTTCACGAAATACGAGGGACGCAAGCCCTGTATTTACTACGGGGTTTCCCGCGTTTTCGACGCTTTTGCCGACTACAACGCGTACTCGGCAGCCTCTTCCCGGGCGGTGCGGCGGCGCGGGGGCATTTCGGGCGAATTGGCAGCGGCCACGCCCGCCACGGCCATCTGCTTGGCCTGGCTGATCTGGCGTTGCTGGAACACGCCGCAGCTGACGGCGGCCGGATCGGTTTCGTCGCGGCCGCTCAAGAGCGGGCAGCTGGCGAACAATTCGGCGACCCAGTCGGCAAATGCCCGCACCTTGGGCGACAACTGGCGGCTTTGCGGGTACAGCACCGAGATTGCCGTGGTGCTGGGTTTCCACTGAGGCAGCACTTCGATCAGCTCGCCCGATTGCAGATACGGCAGCGCCATGTAGCGCGGCGTCTGGATCAGGCCAAAGCCCTTCAGGCCGCAGTCCAGGTAGGCGCCGGCTTCGTTCACGGCAACCGTGCCGCGCATGTCGACTTCCTGGTGCTTGCCGTCGATCTTGAAGTCCCAGGGGCAATTGCGGCCGCTGCGGCTGGAGAAATAGTGCACCGCGTGGTGGTCGCGCAGGTCTTCGATGGTCTGCGGCATGCCGTGGCGCGCCACGTAGGTGGGCGACGCGCAGGTGACCGTCTGCAAGGTGCCGATACGGCGCGCGACCAGGCTGGAATCTTCGAGGTCGCCGGCGCGGATGACGCAGTCCACGGCCTCTTGCACCATATCCACGGGGCGGTCGCCCAGGCCGAGCACCAGCTCGACGTCCGGGTATTTGTCGTGAAAATCACACAATGACGGGATTAGAATCAGCCGCCCGATACACGTGGGCACGTCGATGCGCAGGCGCCCCTTCAGGCGCAGGGCCGCTTCCTGGAAGCAGGCCTCGGTTTCTTCGACGTCGGCCAGAATGCGCACGCAGTGCTGGTAATAGCCCGCGCCGTCGGGCGTCAGGCCGATACGGCGCGTGGTGCGGTTGAGCAATCGCACGCCCAGCAGGCGTTCGAGATTCTGGATGATGGTCGTGACGGTGGTGCGCGGAAGCGAGAGGCTGTCGGCCGCCCGGGTGAAGCTATTGGCATCCACGACGCGCACAAACACCTGCATAGCCTGAAAACGGTCCATGGCGACGGTGTCCTATTAGGGCAGTTGGTCGGGGTGTACGGAGCATAACGCGTTTCCGGCCGGGATTAGACAAATCTACCGAACAGTGTTGCCGAACAACACATGTTTATCCGCTCGGGCAAAACACTCAGAATTCAAACCATCTTGAAGTGCCCGTGCCGCCCGGCGCCATCAAAGGGCCTGTCAATCCTCAGATTCCGACCACGCGAGAGCTCGTCCCCCAAAGACACTCTCAGCCAAGGGAAACGTAACAGTGTTGCATGCTGCACCGCAGTATGACATCGGTGTTTCAGGACTGACAGACCCGCCGCGATGCCGCCCCCGCCGCCACCCGCCCCCCTCGCGGTCCCCGGCAAGTGCGCTTCACCCCGACACCACCCTCAAGGAACATCATGGTTTCGCGTAATCGTATTGCTGTGCTCGTCGTTTTCGCGGCCGTCATTGCGGCCGGCGGTAGCTACGCCCTGTTTCGCGCCCCTGCCGGCGCCAATGCTGCCCAGGCGCAAGGCGCCCCGGCGGCGCCTCCCGTCGAAGTGGCCGAAGTGGTCAGCAAGACCATTGTCGACTGGCAGCGGTATTCCGGCCGACTGGAAGCCATCGACCGCGTGGACATCCGTCCGCTGGTCTCCGGCACCCTGACCGCCGTGCACTTCCAGGACGGCAGCATCGTCAAGAAGGGCGACGTCCTGTTCACCATCGACCCGCGCCCTTACGCGGCCGAAGTGGACCGCGCCGCCGCTGCCCTGACCGCCGCCAAGGCCCGCGCCTCGTACACGGCCACGGAACTGGCCCGCGGCCAGCGCCTGTTGACCGACAACGCCATCGCCCGCCGCGACTTCGAGGAAAAGCAGAACGCCGCCCGCGAAGCCGCCGCCAACTTGCAAGGCGCCCAAGCCGCACTGGACTACGCCAAGCTGAACCTGGGCTACACCCGCATCGAAGCCCCGGTCGCCGGCCGCGTGTCGCGCGCGGAAGTCACGGTGGGCAACGTGGTCGCCGCCGGCGCCACCTCGGTGCCGCTGACGACGCTGGTGTCGGTCTCGAAGATGTACGCCTCGTTCGACGTCGATGAGCAGACCTTCCTGAAGTACGTGAACCCCGCCCGCAATGGCAAGGCCGGCTCGGTGCCGGTCGAGCTGGGCCTGGCCAACGAGGAAGGCTATTCGCGCACCGGCTTCGTGCAATCGGTGGACAACCGCCTGGACGCCACGTCCGGCACCATCCGCGTGCGCGCCGAGTTCGATAACGCCGACGGTTCGCTCCTGCCCGGCCTGTACGCCCGCATCCGCCTGGGCGGCAGCGATCCGCGCAGCGCCGTGCTGATCGACGAAAAGGCCATCGGCACCGACCAGGACAAGCGCTACGTGCTGGTGCTGGACGACAAGAACCACGCCAACTACCGCCAGATCAAGCTGGGCGCCAACCAGGAAGGCCTGCGGGTCGTGGATTCCGGCCTGGCCCCTGGCGACCGCATCGTGGTCAACGGCCTGCAGCGCGTACGCCCCGGCGACGCCGTCAGCCCGACCGTGGTGCCCATGGTCACGGCCCAGCGCAACCCGGTCAAGACCGCATCGGCCAACGCCAACTAAGCGGCCGGTGACAAGACAAGCAGAACGAGAACGTTCATGAATATCTCGAAATTCTTCATCGACCGGCCGATCTTCGCCGGGGTGTTGTCAATATTGGTGCTGCTGGGCGGCCTGCTGGCCATGTTCCAGCTGCCCATCTCGGAATACCCGGAAGTGGTGCCGCCGTCCGTGGTGGTGCGCGCGCAGTATCCGGGCGCCAACCCCAAGGTCATCGCCGAAACCGTCGCCTCGCCGCTGGAGGAATCCATCAACGGCGTGGAAAACATGCTGTACATGCAGTCGCAGGCCAACAGCGACGGCAACCTGACGCTGACGGTCAACTTCAAGCTGGGCGTGGACCCGGACAAGGCGCAGCAGCTGGTGCAGAACCGCGTGTCGCAGGCGCTGCCGCGCCTGCCGCCGGACGTGCAGCGCCTGGGCGTCACGACGACCAAGAGCTCGCCCACGCTGACGCTGGTGGTGCACCTGATCTCGCCCAACGACCGCTACGACATCACCTACCTGCGCAACTACGCGATCCTGAACGTCAAGGACCGCCTGGCGCGCATTACCGGGGTGGGCGAAGTGACGGTGTGGGGTTCGGGCAACTACTCCATGCGCGTCTGGCTCGACCCGCAAAAGGTCGCGCAGCGCGGCATGACGGCCAGCGAAGTGGTGGCCGCCATCCGCGAACAGAACGTGCAGGTCGCTGCCGGCGTGATCGGCGCGTCCCCCACCCAGGGCGACGTGCCGCTGCAGCTGAACGTGAACGCACGCGGCCGCTTGCAGACCGAAGAGGAATTCCGCGACATAATCCTGAAGACCTCGCCCGACGGCGCCGTGACGCACCTGTCGGACGTGGCCCGCGTGGAACTGGACGCGCAGGAATATGGCCTGCGTTCGCTGCTGGACAACAAGCAGGCGGTCGGCATGGGCATCATGCAGTCGCCGGGCGCCAACGCGCTGGACGTGTCGTCCAAGGTGCGCGCCGCCATGGCCGAGCTGGCCCAGGACTTCCCGCCGGGCGTGGAATACCGCATCGAATACGACCCGACCCAGTTCGTGCGTTCCAGTATCGAAGCCGTGGTGCACACGCTGCTGGAAGCCATCGCGCTGGTGGTGCTGGTGGTGATCCTGTTCCTGCAGACCTGGCGTGCGTCGATCATCCCGCTGCTGGCGGTGCCGGTGTCCATCGTCGGTACCTTCGGGCTGCTGCTGATGTTCGGCTATTCGATCAACGCGTTGTCGTTGTTCGGGATGGTGCTTGCCATCGGGATCGTGGTCGACGATGCGATCGTGGTGGTGGAAAACGTCGAACGCAACATTGCGGCGGGCTTGAGTCCACGCGATGCGACCTATCGCGCCATGCGTGAAGTCAGCGGCCCCATCATCGCCATCGCGCTGACGCTGTGCGCCGTGTTCGTGCCGCTGGCCTTCATGACCGGCCTGACCGGCCAGTTCTACAAGCAGTTCGCCATGACCATCGCCATTTCGACGGTGATCTCGGCCTTCAACTCGCTGACGCTGTCGCCGGCCCTGTCGGCCCTGCTGCTCAAGAGCCACCACGACAAGCCGGACTGGCTGACCCGGGGCATGAACCGCGTGTTCGGCCGCTTCTTCAACTGGTTCAACAACATGTTCGGCCGCGCCTCCGAGAACTACGGCGTGGGCGTGGCAGGCGTGATCCGCCGCAAGGCCGGCGCCATGGGCGTCTACGTAGTGCTGGTGGCGGCCACGATCGGGGTGTCGTACCTGGTGCCCGGCGGTTTCGTGCCGGCGCAGGACAAGCAGTACCTGATCGGCTTTACCCAGCTGCCCAACGGCGCGTCGCTGGACCGCACGGAAGAAGTGATCCGCCAGATGAGCGACATCGCCCTGAAGGAACCGGGCGTGCAAAGCGCGATCGCGTTCCCCGGCCTGTCGATCAACGGCTTCACCAACAGCTCCAGCGCGGGCATCGTGTTCGTGGCCCTGAAGCCGTTCGACGAACGCAAGGGCGCGGCGCTGTCCGGCAACGCCATCGCGGCGTCGCTGAACCAGAAGTTCGGCGCCATCCAGCAGGCGTTCATCGCCGTGTTCCCGCCCCCGCCGGTGCTGGGCCTGGGTACGCTGGGCGGCTTCAAGCTGCAACTGGAAGACCGCGCGGCGCTGGGCTATGCCGAGCTGGACAAGGCCAAGCAGGCCTTCCTGGCCAAGGCTCGCCAGACGCCTGAACTGGGCCCCGCGTTCTCGAGCTACGAGATCAACGTGCCGCAGCTGGACGTCGACCTGGACCGCGTGAAGGCCAAGCAGCTGGGCGTGCCGGTGACCGAAGTGTTCGACACCATGCAGATCTACCTGGGTTCCATGTATGTCAACGACTTCAACCGCTTCGGCCGCGTGTTCCAGGTGCGGGCCCAGGCTGATGCGCCGTTCCGCGCCCACGCCGACGACATCCTGCAGCTGAAGACCCGCAATGCCGCGGGCGACATGGTGCCGCTGTCGTCGCTGGTGACGGTGAAGCAGACGTTCGGTCCGGAAATGGTGGTGCGCTACAACGGCTACACCGCCGCCGACATCAACGGCGGCCCGGCCCCCGGCTATTCGTCGGACCAGGCGCAAGCCGCGGCCGAGCGCGTGGCGGCGGAAACCCTGCCGCGCGGCGTGAAGTTCGAATGGACGGACCTGACGTACCAGCAGATCCTGGCGGGCAACGCCGGCCTGTGGGTGTTCCCGATCAGCGTGCTGCTGGTGTTCCTGGTGCTGGCGGCGCTGTACGAAAGCCTGACGCTGCCGCTGGCCGTGATCCTGATCGTGCCGATGAGCATCCTGGCCGCGCTGACAGGCGTGTACCTGACGGGCAACGACAACAACATCTTCACGCAGATCGGCTTGATGGTGCTGGTGGGGCTGTCGGCGAAGAACGCGATTCTTATCGTGGAGTTCGCCCGCGAGCTGGAAATGAACGACGGCCGCTCCCCGCTGGAAGCCGCCATCGAGGCCAGCCGCCTGCGTCTGCGCCCGATCCTGATGACGTCCATCGCGTTCATCATGGGGGTCGTGCCGCTGGTGCTGTCGTCGGGCGCAGGCTCGGAAATGCGCCATGCCATGGGTGTCGCGGTGTTCTTCGGGATGCTGGGCGTGACGTTGTTCGGCCTGTTCCTGACGCCGGTGTTCTACGTGCTGCTGCGTTCGATGAGCGGCAAGACGCTGCACTCGGCCGCGCAGCATGAAGCGCCGGTGTGCGTGCCGCACATCGACCCGAACGCGCCGCCCGCCACGCAGCACAACGCCTGAGCCAGCCTGGAAAAATAGCCAGCGCGCCCCGTCTTGAACGGCGGGGCGCGCGCCCAAGAGAATCGTCATGAAGACCAAAAGACTGATCCGCGGTTCCGCCCTGCTTGCCGTCCTGCTCGTGCTGGCCGGCTGCGCGGTGGGCCCGACTTATGAACGGCCCGCGGCCGCCGCGCCGGCGGCCTACAAGGAAGCCGCCCTGCCCGCTTCGGAAGCGGGCACCTGGAAGGCCGCCGAGCCGTCGGAAGACGCGCTGCGGGGCGCCTGGTGGAAGGTGTTCGGCGACGAAGGCCTGAACCAATTGCAGGACGAGGCCCAAAAGGCCAACCAGAACCTGCAGGCCGCCGCGGCTCGCCTGAAGCAGGCCCGCGCGCTGCAACGCGAGGCGCGCGCCGGCTTCTTCCCGAGCCTGGACGCGGCCTTCGGCCCCAGCCGCCAACGCCCGTCGGCCGTGTCGCAAGGCCTGCCGGACGGCACGCCGACGAGCCCGAGCACGACCTGGCGCGCACAAGGCACGGTGTCTTATGAAGCCGACCTGTTCGGCCGCGTGGCTTCGACGTCGGACGCAGCGACGGCAGACGCGCAGCAAAGCGAGGCGCTGTACCGCTCGGTGCTGCTGGCGTTGCAAGCCGACGTGGCAAGCACGTATTTCCTGGTGCGCGAGCAAGACGCAGAATCGGCGCTGTACAACCAGACGGTGAAGCTGCGCACGGACACGCTGCAGCTGATCCAGCGCCGCTACGATGCGGGCGATATCAGCGAGTTGGACCTGGCCCGCGCCAAGGCAGAACTGGCCTCGGCGCAATCGGAAGCGCTGGGCATCGACCGCCGCCGCGCGGCGGGCGAGCATGCGCTGGCAGTGCTGCTGGGCCGCGCGCCGTCTGAATTCACGATGCCGCCGCAACCGATCCAGAAGGTGGCCCTGTCGATCCCGGCAGGCCTGCCATCGACGCTGCTGGAACGCCGTCCGGACATCGCGGCCGCCGAACGCGCGATGGCGGCAGCAAACTCGCGAGTGGGCGCAGCCAAGTCGGCATTCTTCCCGCGTCTGGATATCACGGGCGCATTCGGCTACGAATCATCGGAACTGGGCAACCTGTTCCAATGGTCAAGCCGCACGTTCCTCTTGGGCCCGCTGGTAGGCGCCGCGCTGTCGATGCCGATCTTCGACGGCGGCCGCCGCCAGGCCGGCCTGGACCGCGCCCGCGCAGTCTACGAGGAAGACGTGGCGGTATACCGCCAAACGGTCCTGAACGCGTTCCGCGAGGTGGAAGACAATCTGGCAAATCTGCGAATCCTGGCGGACCAGACGCGGGCGCAAGATGCAGCAGTGGAAGCATCGGCGCGGGCGGCGAAGCTGTCGCATACGCAATACCGTGAAGGTTCGATCAGCTATCTGGATGTGATCGAGGCTGACCGTAGTGTGCTGTTGCAGCAGCGGGTTGCGGTGCAGTTGAGTGGTGAGCAGGCGCGGTCGGCTGTGGATCTGATTCGGGCGATTGGGGGCGGGTGGGGGAATCCTGTGCCTGATGCTGTTGCTGCTAATCCTTGAGTGTTTGTTTGGATGGTGGGCCCTGCGGGAAGTAGTTCCTGCGGGGTCTTTTTTTTGGCGGTGATTTGATGTTTGGGCAGAGGGGTGGGCTTCGTAGGTCGCCCGTCGCGGGGGTGGCTTGCGGAGTGGGCGCCCACGATTGCGGTCCGGAGCCTTCGCTCCGGACTTCCCCCTCGTCATCTTCGTCCGCCTTCGGCTCCCTTCAGATTCCCTCGGGCGCATCGAGGTTGCCCACTCCGCAAGCCACCCCCGCGCCGGGCTACGCGTGTCTCGGTTCGTTGCGCTGCTAGACCTGTGGTCAGGGCATGAGATCTACAGGGTCGCCAAGCCGCGGCCGCGCGGGCGGCCACGTTTGGCATTCGTGTTGCTGAAAGTGTTGCGGGGGCGCTTCGCGCTGTTGGAGATTGGTTTTCTATTGGGTCCCACATCGTGGGGGTGGGGCGGTGATGGGCGGCGCGGCAAGGTCCTGCTTGCGCATGCTGACTGTCTCGCGCGCCGCCCATCGGGCGCTGCTCATTCATGTCGAACGCCACGGCATCCGCGCCGCTACAGGCCAACAGCATTGCTGATGCCACCAACCCCGCTACCCACACGCGAGAGCGGCATCGGCGCTCGCAAGACGCCGCGTAAGCTTCGTAAGGCCGCCCGCGCGGCCGGCACGAAGCGGGCACCGTCCCACCCCGCCCACCCCACTCTGACCGTGGCTACCATGCCAAGCACACCGCCCTCCCCAGAATCCGAAGCTAATCCACAGTGTGAGCGCTTGGCGGGGGCGGCTGGCAGAGGGCGGGGCGTGTAGATGCGCCCGAGGGAATCCGTAGGGAGCCGAAGGCGGACGAGGATGACGAAGGGGAAGTCCGGAGCGAAGGCTCCGGACCGCAATCGTAGCCCCGCCCTCTGCCAGCCGACCCCGCCAAGCGCGACTTAAGAACCAAAGCCAAGGCACACCAAAAACTCCCCCACGGTCCTACAATCACCGCCATGTCTACGACTCGCCTTTTCTACGCGCTCTGGCCTGACGCTCAGCTGGCCACCACGCTTGCCTCTTGGGCGGATCAAGCTCGGGCGCACGCGCAGGGGCGGGTCATGCGGACCGAGACCTTGCATATGACGTTGGCGTTTCTTGGGGCGGTTGACCAGGAGATTGCTGACGAATTGATTGATGCCACGCCCTACCATCGGTTGATTCCGGGGGCGGTGACCCTGGATCAGTACGGGGTTTTTGCGCGGCAGCGCATCTTGTGGGCGGGGCCCAGTCAGGTGCCGGATCTGTTGCAGGCGACTCATGATGGGTTGTGGCTGTGGTTGTCGGCGTTTGGGTTGGTGCCGCCGACGCAGCCCTTTCGGCCGCATGTGACCTTGCTGCGCAACATCGAGCAGGTCGAGCCGCCGGTGGCGGTGCCTGCGCCGCAGGTGTGGCGTTATGACCGGATGGTGCTGGTGGCGTCGGAGTCGTCTACGGGGGGCAGCCGCTATCGCGTGGTGGCCCAGTCGCGGCCGCAGCCGGTTTAGGCGTCGCCTGGGTCTGGGTAGGCGCGGCTGACTGGCCTTGACGCACTCTGGCACAATCGAGCGCGTCGCAACGACTTAGGATCTTCATGATCATCCTGCTCGACCAAGACGGCGTGCTCGCCGACTTCGAACATGCGTTTATCGATGCCTGGCACGAGCGTCATCCCGATATTGCGCCGGTGGCGTTTGAAGACCGCAAGTCTTTCTACATTCGTGAAGACTATGCGCCGGAACTGCGCGGTATGGCCGAGGCCATCTATACGGCGCCGGGGTTCATTCGCAATCTGCCTCCCGTTCCGGGGGCGCTGGATGCGGTGAAGGAATTGCTGGCGTTGGGCATGGATGTGCGCATCTGCACGTCGCCGTTGTCGCAATTCGAGAACTGCGTGGCCGAGAAGTATCTGTGGGTGGAAAAGCACCTGGGGCGCGAGGCGACCAACCGGCTGATCCTGACCAAGGACAAGACGCTGGTGCAGGGCGACCTGCTGATCGATGACAAGCCGCTGATCCAGGGGGCGGTCAAGCCGCGCTGGAAGCATATTCTGTTCGATGCACCCTACAACCGGGGGGTTACCGACCGGCCGCGCATCAACTGGAGCAACTGGCGCAACGTGCTGGCCGGGGAGCTTTATACCGCGGACGAATGACATCGGATGGGTGGCCAATCCGGGCCTGTTCAGCCGTCATGTTTTAGGACTATTCTGTGGTGCTGTATCCCCATTTCCTGGAGGAGCCTGCACCATGAATCTGCACCGTCTGCTCAAGCAGCGAGAAGCCGACCACAAGCCCTTGCGCGTAGCGCTGCTGGGCGCCGGGAAGTTTGGCGCGATGTTCATGAGCCAGGCTCCGCGCACGCCGGGCATGCGCCTGGTGGCGGTGGCTGACCTGGCGCCCGACCGCGCCCGCGCGGCGCTGACCCGGGTGGGGTGGCCGGCGACGGCGCTCAATGCGGCCAGCGTCAATGACGCGTTCAAGAACGGCAAGGTGTATTTCAGCGACGACCCGTACGCGGTCATCGCCAGCCCGGATGTCGATATCGTCATCGATGCTACCGGCCAGGCGGCCGCGGGCATCGGGCACGTGCTGGCCTGCTGCGAACATGGCAAGCACATCATCATGGTCAATGTCGAAGCCGACTCTCTGGCGGGGCCGTTGCTGGCCAGGCGCGCCCGCGAGGCGGGCATTGTGTATTCGCTGGCCTATGGCGACCAGCCGGCGTTGATCTGCGAAATGGTGGACTGGGCGCGCGCCAGTGGCTTCGAGGTCATGGCGGCGGGCAAGGGCACCAAGTATCTGCCCGAATTCCATACGTCGACGCCGGATACCGTGTGGCCGTACTACGGCTTTACCGCCGAAATGGTGGCGGCCGGCGACTTCAATGCGCAGATGTTCAACAGCTTCCTCGATGGCACCAAGAGCGCCATCGAAATGGCGGCGGTATCCAATGCCACGGGGCTGTTGCCGTCGCCGTCGGGGCTGCACTTTCCGCCTTGCGGGGTGGATGACCTGGCGCGGGTGCTGCGGCCGCGCGAAGACGGCGGCATCCTGCATCATCGCGGGCAGGTCGAGGTGATTTCCTCACTTGAGCGCGATGGGCGGCCGGTGTTTCGCGACCTGCGCTGGGGCGTGTACGTGACGCTGGCGGCCGATAGCGATTATGTGCGCCGCTGCTTCAAGGAATACGGGCTGGTCACCGACCCCGGCGGTAACTACACCGCCATGTACAAGCCCTATCACCTGATCGGGCTGGAACTGGGCATCAGCGTGGCCAGCGTGGGATTGCGCCGCGAACCCACGGGTGCGCCGGCCGGCTGGCACGGCGACGTGGTGGCCACGGCCAAGCGCGATCTGCAGGCCGGGCAACTGCTGGACGGCGAAGGCGGCTACACGGTGTACGGCCGCTTGATGCCGGCGCGCGATTCGGTCGAAGAAGGCTACCTGCCGCTGGGGCTGTCGCACCAGGTCAAGCTCAAGCACGCGGTGCGCCAGTCGCAGGCGATCCGCTGGAGCGACGTCGAATACGACGACCGCTCGCAGGCGGTGCAATTCCGCCGCGAGATGGAACAGACCTTCGCTTGAGGCCTGGCCTGCGGCGGTCGCTACAACGACTCGCCCGCCGCAGCGCGCTTATCCTTCCACGCCTAGCGGGTTCACACCGGCGCCGGCCGTTCCGCCTGGAACAGCCGCAGCCGGTCGGCCGCGTTGCGCAGATGCTGTTCGGCCGCGCGGCCCGCGGCGTCGGGATCGCCGTTTTCGATGGCGGCGAAGATCGCCTGGTGTTCGCTCTGCACCGCCGCCATGCGTTCGGCATACCGGCGCGCGGTGTTGTTGCGCGCGCTGCGGATGACGCGCCGCACATTGGCTTCCAGGTAGTCGTTCAGCGCCACCAGGTGCGGGTTGTGGGTGGCCTGCACGATGGACTGGTGGAACTGGTAGTCCTCTTCGTCGCCCAGCTTGTCGTTGATCAGCGCGTACTCCATGCCGACCAGCGCCTGGCGCATCTTTTTCAGGTCGGCGTCGGTGCGGCGCTGCGCGGCGTAGCGGGCCGCGGTGACTTCGATGGACAGCATCAGTTCCAGGATGTGTTCCAGGTCCTGGCTGTCGCCCGGGGACGGCGCGGCAATACGGAAGGCGTTGCGCTGGAAGTTCGGGTCGACGAAGACGCCGCTGCCTTGCTGCGACGTGATCAGGCCTTCGGACTTCAGGCGCGCCAGCGCCTCGCGCACCACGGCGCGGCTGACGGAGTAGATCTCGGTCAGTTGCTTTTCGGTGGGCAGGCGGTCGCCGGGCGCGAGCGCGCCCTGGCGGATCTGCTCGGCCAGCGCGTCGGCCACGCCCGCGGATAGCGAATGCTTGGGCGCGGCGCGTTGCGGGTCGGGGTCCCGCCGGTCCTGTTCGGATATGGGCTGCATGAGGTTCATTAAAACGTAAGGCGGCTCGCTGGGCGGCTGCCTTGGGTTATAGGAGTTTTCGACGTTTCACTGCGGCCGCGCCCTTGAAAATTATAGGATTTTGCCGGGTTGCAAGGGCACGGCGGTTTGAGACTTTACGCGATATAGATGCCGCCGTTGACCTGCATGACTTCGCCCGTGACGAAGCCCGCCAAGGGCGAGCACAGGAAGGCGATGGCGCCGGCGATTTCGTCGGCGGTGCCAAAGCGCTTGAGCGGGGTGCTTTCCAGCAACTGGGCGCCCTTCTGGCCGATCAGATCGTGGGTCATGGACGTGGCGATGATGCCGGGCGCCACCGCGTTCACGCGGATCTGCGGCGCCAGTTCCAGCGCCAGGCTGCGGGTGAAGCTCTGCACCGCGCCCTTGGACGCCGAATAGGCGGCGTGGGCGTAGCTGCCGCGCTGCGCGGCCAGCGAGGTCAGGAGCACCACCGAACCATTCTGGCGCAGGTGGCGCTGGGCGGCGCGGCAGACGTAGAAGGTGCCGTCCAGGTTCACGCCCATCAGCTTTTTCCAGGCCTCGTCGCTGGTGTCCTTGACCAGCTGTTCGGGGTAGATGCCGGCGCAGTGCACCAGGTGGTCCAGCCCGCCGAAGTGCTGCGCGGCGCGTTCCAGCACGCGGTCGCAGTCGGCCGAGGCCGCCACGTCCAGCGCATGGGTGTAGACCCGCTGGCCGCTGGCGTCCAGCTCGGCGGCCACCTCTTCCAGGCGCGCCTTGTCGATATCGGTCAGCACCAGCCGGGCGCCGTGTGCGGCCATCAGCCGCGCGGTCGCCAGACCGATGCCATTGCCCGCGCCAGTGATGGCCACTACCTGTCCTTCGAACGAAATCATGCTGTCTCCAAAGCTTTGTTCGAGCGGCCCGCGCCGGATCCCGGCGGCCGCCCACGAATTCGATTGAACCGCCGAATCCGTTGCTTGACACGGGAAAAACGCTTGCCCTATGATTTATCGGACAACTTAATAAAGTTGCCTGACAACTTGTGATGAAAGCGTAAATCAAGCCGCGCTTCCAGGCAAGGGCGTCAGCAAAAAGCACGGCCTAGGGCCGCAGGACAGGCAGGGGACAACCAGGTGGACATCACCGGCAGCACTACCGTATTCGCGATCGCGGCAGACCCGATCGCGCACGTCAGGACGCCCCAGCGGCTCAATGCCCTGCTGCGCGAGCGCGGCGTGGACGGCGTGATGGTCCCCTTCCACGTCAAGGCCGCCGCGCTGCCCGCCCTGTTCGCGGGCCTGCGCGGCCTGGCCAACCTGGGCGGCATCGTCGTGACCGTGCCGCACAAGGAAAGCGCCGCCGCCCTGTGCGATGCACTGACCCCGGCCGCGCAATTGATCGGCGCGGTCAACGCCGTGCGCCTGCAAGATGGCTGCCTGACCGGCGGCAACTTCGACGGCCTGGGCTTCGTGGCCGGCCTGCGCAGCCAGGGCCACGACCCGGCCGGACGCCACGTCTACCTGGCGGGCCTGGGCGGCGCCGGCAAGGCCATCGCCTGCGCCATCGCCGAGGCCGGCCCGGCCAGCCTCTGCCTGTACAACCGTTCGCCGGACAAGGCCGAGGCCCTGGCTGAACGCCTGGCGCGCCATTGCCCCGCGCTGGCCATCCGCGTGGGCGGCCCACGCCCCGAGGCCTGTGACATCGCGATCAACGCGACCTCGCTGGGCCTGGCCGACACCGATCCCCTGCCCTTCCAGCTGGACGCCCTGGCGCCCGGCACCGTCGTGGCCGACGCCGTGATGAGCCGCGTCGACACGCCGCTGCTGCGCGCCGCTGCCGCGCGCGGCTGCCGCACGCATCCCGGCCTGTACATGCTGGAAGGCCAGCTCACGGAAATTGCCCGCTTCCTGGGCATACAAGAGCCGCATCAAGCAGCTTGATTGATTCACGGACCCCACACTCCCGTCCCACGGAGGAGACACGCATGAAATTGGCTTTCACTACCGGCCTGCTGTGCCTGGCCGGCATTGCCGCATCCGCGCAGGCCGCGCCCGTCAAGATCGGCCTGATCGAAACGCTGTCGGGCCCGCAGGCCTCGACCGGCCTGATGTTCCGCGCTGCGGTCAAATATGAACTGGACCGCATCAATGCGGCCGGCGGCTGGAACGGCCAGCCGCTGGAACTGGTCGAATTCGACAACCAGGGCGGCCCGGTGGGCGCATCCGATCGCTTCCGCGCAGCGGCCGCCGAAGGCGTGCAGATCCTGGTGCAAGGCTCGTCGTCGGCCATATCGGGCCAGCTGACCGAAGACGTGCGCAAGCACAACCTGCGCAACCCGGGCAAGGAAGTCGTCTTCCTGAACGTCGGCGGCGAAGCCCTGGAACTGACGGGCCAGAAGTGCCACTTCTATCATTTCCGCTTCACCACCAATGCCGACCTGCGCGTGAAGGCGCTGGCCTCGGTCATGTCGGCCGACGGCACGCTGGG
The DNA here is from genome assembly GCF_902859705.1 of Achromobacter deleyi. Lineage (GTDB taxonomy): Bacteria > Pseudomonadota > Gammaproteobacteria > Burkholderiales > Burkholderiaceae_B > Achromobacter > Achromobacter deleyi. The sequence continues at coordinate 169,685 of NZ_CADIJO010000003.1, forward strand.
CAAGCGCGTGTACGCCATCAACCAGAACTATTCCTGGGGCCAGGACATGGAAGGCGCCACCGAGCGCTTTGCCAAGCAGTACGGCTATGAAGTGGTGGGCAAGACGCTGCACGAAGTCAACAAGATCCAGGACTTCGCGCCCTACGTGGCCCGCATCCGCGCAGCCACGCCGGACACCGTCATCACCGGCAACTGGTCCAACGACCTGCTGCTGCTCATGAAGGCCACGCAATCGGCCGGCCTGAAGGTGCGCTTTGCCACGGTGTTCCTGGACCAGGTGGGCAACCTGGCCAATGCAGGCGACGTGGCGCTGGGCCACTACATCGCCCACCCCTACAACATCGAAGCCGCGGGCGAAGACGGCGCCAAGTTCGCCGAAGACTACAAGGCCAAGACCGGCCACTACCCCAGCTACACCGAACCGCAGACCGTCATCGGCATCACCTTCCTGGGCGAAGCGCTCAAGCAGGTCCAACCCAAGGACGGCAAGCTGTCGGTACCGGACCTGGCCCGTGCGCTGGAAAAGGTCACCTACACCTCGCCGCTGGGCACCTATACCATGCGCGCCGAAGACCACCAGGTGCAACTGCCGATGGTGGTGTCCAAGGTCAGCAAGAACGCCAAGTACAAGGCCGATGGCACCGACATGGGCTTCGAGCCGGTCAAGGTGCTGGCCGCGGCGGACGTGTCCGCGCCGGTGCAGGCCACGTGCAAGATGGTGCGCCCGGACTGATGGACCCCGCCGCGGGCCGCAGGGCTCGCGGCGGCATCACAACAACGCTCACCGGCGCGGGGCCGGACAAAAACAGGGCGTGATGAATCGCCAGGTGCACAGCGCCTGGCGTGCAAGAATTTTGGAGCGGACATGGAATACTTTACGGTCTCGCTGTTGAACGGCGTGATCTACGGCCTGCTACTTTTCATGGTGTCGGCAGGCCTGACGCTGATCTTCGGCATGATGGGCGTGCTCAACTTCGCGCACGCCTCGTTCTACATGATAGGCGCGTACGCCGCCTACACCCTGGCGCCCGTCACCGGGTTCTGGACGGCGCTGGTGCTGGCCACCGTCATCGCGGGCGTGCTGGGCATGGGGGTGGAACGTTTCTTCCTGCGCCGCGTGCACAAGTTCGGCCACGCCCAGGAATTGCTGGTGACCTTCGGCCTGGCGTTCATCGTCGCCGAGCTCATCAAGCTGTTCTACGGCGACTTCCCGGTCGACTACCGCGTGCCGGCCTTCCTGAATTTCGCGGCGTTCCGCGTGTTCGATGCCGACTACCCCTTCTATCGCCTGCTGATGGGCGGCGTGTCGCTGGCGATGTTCGGCGTGATCTACCTGCTGCTGTCGCGCACCCGCGTCGGCATCGTGGTGCGCTCGGCCATCTACCGGCCGCGCATGGCAGAAGCCCTGGGCCACAACGTGCCGCTGGTGTTCATGAGCGTGTTCGGCGTGGGCGCGGCCATGGCCGGGCTGGCCGGCGCCGTGGCCGGCGCCTTCTACACCACCAATCCGAACATGGCGCTGGAACTGGGCGTGCTGGTGTTCGTGGTGGTCGTGGTGGGCGGGCTGGGGTCGCTGGGCGGCGCCATGATCGCGTCGCTGCTGATCGGCCTGATCAGTTCGTTCTCGGTCGGCATCGACGCCAGCCTCGCAACCCTGTTCGGCCTGTTCGGCGCCGGCGAGTGGGCCGAAAGCGTGGGCGGTTTGATGACCGTGAAGATATCCAGCCTGGCCGCCACGCTGCCCTTCCTGCTGATGCTGGTGGTGCTGCTGGTCAAGCCGTCGGGCCTGAAAGGAGAGCAAGCATGAGCCAGGCCATGAGTTCCACTGGCCGCATCTCGGCCGCCTTGCTGCTTGTCGTCTGTGTCGCCGCGCTGTGCGCCCTGCCCTGGCTGCTGCCGGCAGGCCAGCTGGTCGCGGCAGTGCAGATGCTGATCGCGGCGCTGTTTGCCTGCGCCTTCAACCTGCTGGCAGGCCAGGGCGGCATGCTGTCGTTCGGCCACGCGGCGTATTTCGGCGTGGGCACCTTCGCCACCATCCACGCCATGAACGCACTGGGCGGCGCGGGCCTGTTGCCCACGCCCTTGATGCCGCTGGCAGGCGGCGTGGCCGGCCTGCTGTTCGGCCTGGTCGCCGGCTGGTTCGCCACCATGCGGTCCGGCGTGTATTTTTCGATGATCACGCTGGCGCTGGCCGAGCTGCTGCACGCGCTGGCCCCGCACCTGAAAGGCGTGTTCGGCGGCGAAGCGGGCCTGTCGGCCATGCGCATGCCGGCCTGGGGCTTTTCCTTCGGGTCCGACATCGAGGTGTATTTCCTGGTGCTGGCCTGGGTGCTGGTGTCGCTGGCCGCGCTGTACGGGCTGACCCGCACGCCGCTGGGCCGCCTGACGCTGGGCCTGCGCGAAAACGCCAACCGCCTGCGCTACCTGGGCTACCGGCCGCATGCGCTCAAGACCCTGGTGTTCGCCTTGTCGGCCATGTTTGCCGGCATTGCCGGCGGCTTGCAGGCGCTGAACATCGAAGCCGGCAACTACGTGCTGTTCGAAGTCAAGCTGTCCACCGACGCGGTGCTGTTCGCCTATATCGGCGGCGTCAACGCCTTCCTGGGCCCGGTGCTGGGCGCATCGATCCTGACCTTCCTGTCGCAGACGCTGGCCGACATCACCCGTTCGTGGCTGCTGTACCAGGGCGTGCTGTTCGTGCTGGTGATGCTGTTCGTGCCGGACGGGCTGGTGGGCCTGGTGCAGCGCGCCGCCAAGTCGCTGCGCGAGCGCGGCCTGGCCGACTGGCTGCCGCGCGCCGCCGTGTCGGTCGCCAGCGGCCTGTTGCTGACGGCCGCCACGGTCTTCAGCGTGGAACTGCTGCAACGCATGTTCGCCCGCGACTACCGTGCGCTGCTGGCGATGAACCCCGATGCCGGCTGGCCCGCCATCGCGCTGTTCGGCCGTGATTGGGCGCCGCTGGCGCTGTCCACCTGGCTGGTGCCGCTGGCGTTGTTCGCCGCCGGCCTGGCCGCCTGCCGCTGGGCCATCGCCCTGTGGCGTAGCGGCAGCGATGCCGCGCCCGTGCTGGAGGCCGCGCGATGAGCCACGAAATCCTGACACTGACGGATGTGCGCAAGTCGTTCGGCGACGCACAGATCATCCGCGGCGTGAACCTGCAAGTGGAAGCCGGCGAACGCCATGCCGTCATCGGCCCCAACGGCGCCGGCAAGTCAACGCTGTTTCACCTGATGTCCGGCTCGTTCGCGCCGACCTCGGGCGACATCACCCTGCGTTCGCGTTCCATCGGCGGCCTGCCGCCCGAGCAGATCAACCGCCTGGGCCTGGCACGCTCGTTCCAGATCACCAACGTGTTCCCGCGCCTGTCGGTGCGCGAGAACCTGCGCCTGGCGGTGCTGCGCATGCACGGGCTGGTCTACAACTTCTGGCGCCCCATCGCCCGCCACCGCGCGGTGAACGAAAACGTCGACCAGCTGCTGGAAAAGGTGCGCCTGGCGCCCAAGCAGCACACCGCGGCAGGCGACCTGAACTATTCCGAGCAGCGTTCGCTGGAAATCGGCATGACGCTGGCTTCGCGTCCCAAGGTGATCCTGCTGGACGAGCCGATGGCGGGCATGTCGCAGCACGAGGTCGACTACACCGTCGAACTCATCAAGGACGTGACGCGCGACTGCACGCTGCTGATCGTCGAACACGACATGCAGGTGGTGTTCTCGCTGGCCGACCGCATCAGCGTGCTGGTCTACGGCGAAATCCTGGCCACCGGAACGCCGGCCGAGATCCGCGGCGACGCCCGCGTGCGCGAAGCCTACCTGGGAGAGGAAACGGTATGAGCATGCAATCCCCCCTGCTGGCGCTGCAAGGCGTGCACGCCCACTATGGCAAGAGCCACATCCTGCATGGCATCGATCTGACAGTGAATCGCGGCGAAGTGGTCAGCCTGCTGGGCCGCAACGGCGCCGGCCGCTCCACCACCATGAAAAGCATCATGGGGCTGGTGGACGTGACCGCCGGCCAAATCACCGTCGAAGGCCGCGACATCACCGGCAAGCGCCCCTTCGAGATCGCGCGCGCCGGACTGGGCTTCGTGCCGGAAGAACGCGAGGTCTTCGCCAACCTGACGGTGGACGAGAACCTGCGCATGGGCGAACAGCCGCCGCGCCCCGACGCGCCCGCATGGACGATCGAGCAGATGTTCGGCTACTTCCCCCGTCTGAAAGAGCGGCGCAACACCCGCGCCGGCAACCTGTCCGGCGGCGAACAGCAGATGCTGACCATGTGCCGCTCGTTGCTGGGCAACCCCAAGGTCATGCTGATCGACGAGCCCACCGAAGGGCTGGCGCCCAAGATCGTGGAAGTGATCGCCGATGTGATCCGCGACATCCACCAGCGCGGCGTATCGGTGGTGCTGGTCGAACAGAAGTTGACTATCGCGCTGAAGGTCTCGACCCGCGTCAGCGTGATGGGCCACGGCCGCATTGTTTTCGAAGGGCCGCCCGCGCAACTGCACGAGCGCCAGGACGTCGTGCAGGAATGGCTGGCGGTCTGACGCCGCCCGCGAACCTGCTCACGACAGACCTCTATCACGCACCGTTAAAGGCAAGCACTTGGACACGACCCCTGAAGTACCGCAGTCCGACGTCATCCACCCCGATCTGCGCGGCAAGACCGTAGTGATCACCGGCGGCGCCAAAGGCATCGGCTACGCCACCGCCCAGGCCTTCGTCCGCCAGGGCGCGCGCGTCGCGCTGCTGGACATGGACCCGGCCGCGCTGGCCGAGGCCGTGGCCGGCCTGCAATCCGCCGGCGGCGAAGCCCTGGCCGCGCAGGCCTCGGTCACCGACGCCGATGCCGTGGAGCGCGCCTTCGCCCAGGTCGAACAGGCCTGGGGCCGCATCGACGTGCTGGTCAACAACGCCGGCATCTCGGCCAACAAGCCCACGCTGGACGTCACCGTGGACGAATGGCGCCGCGCCGTCGACATCAACCTGACCGGCGTGTTCCTGTGCGCCCAGGCTGCCGGGCGCCGCATGGTGCCCAAGGGCGAAGGCTGCATCATCAACCTGGCGTCCATGTACGGCGTGGTGGCGGCGCCCGACCGCGCGGCCTACTGCGCCACCAAGGGCGCGGTGGTGCTGCTGACCGAGACCCTGGCCGTGGAATGGGGCCCGCAAGGCGTGCGCGTCAATGCGCTGGCGCCGGGCTACGTGGAAACGGACCTGGTGCGCGACCTGGCCGCGCGCGGCCGCCTGGACCCCGAACGCCTCAAGCAGCGCACGCCGCTGCGCCGCATGGCGCAGCCGGCCGAAATGGCCGACCTGGCGGTCTTCCTGGCCTCGCGCCAGGCCGCCTACATCACCGGACACACCCTGGTGGCCGATGGCGGCTGGAGCCGCTACAGCTACCTCTGACCGCATCGACGCTTACCTATCTTCTGGAGATTCATTCATGGCCACCTACCAACCGCTCGGCTCGCAAGCGCCCTGGCGGCAATTGACGGTCGACGCCAGCGACTGGCAGCAGGCGGACCCCGCGCTGCTGGCCACCATGCTGACGCAGCTGCACTGGATTCGCGCCTTTGAAGAGGCGGTGCTGGACCTGGCCGCCGCAGGCCTGGTGCACGGCCCGGCGCATTCGTCCGTGGGGCAGGAAGGCGGCGCCGTCGGTTCGGTGCTGGCGCTGGGCGCCGGCGACCAGATCAACGGCTCGCATCGCGGCCACCACCAGTTCCTGGCCAAGGCCTTGCAGCATGTCGCGCCGCTGGGCCTGGACCCGCGCCACCCGCTCACGCCCGCCATCGACGAAGTGCTGCACAAGACGCTGGCCGAGATCATGGGCCTGGCGCAGGGTTATTGCCGCGGCCGCGGCGGCAGCATGCACCTGCGCTGGCTGGAAGCCGGCGCGCTGGGCACCAACGCCATCGTCGGCGGCGGCGTGCCGCTGGCGGCCGGCGCGGCCTGGGCGCATCGCCATGCCGGCACCGACCGCGTGGCCGTCACCTACTTCGGCGACGGCGCGGTGAACATCGGCTCGGTGCTGGAAACGATGAACCTGACCGCCGCGTGGAAAACGCCGCTGTGCTTCTTCATCGAAAACAACCGCTATGCCGTGTCGACCACGGTGGAAGAATCCACCGCCGAGCCGCGCCTGTCGGCCCGCGGCCAGGCCTTCAACATCCCGGCCTGGCAGGTCGACGGCATGGACCCCCTCGCCGTGCACCTGGCCATGTCCGAAGCCGTGGCCCACATGCGCGCCGGCAACGGCCCGACCATCATCGAAGTGGATGTGTACCGCTTCTTCCACCAGAACGGCCCCTTCCCCGGCAGCGCCTTCGGCTACCGCAGCAAGGAAGAAGAAGCCGCGTGGCGCCGCCGCGATCCGCTGGACAGGATCGCTGCCGAGATGATCGGCCGCAAGCTGATCACGCAGGCCGAGGTCGATGCGCTGCGCCAGCAATGCAAGGACGTGATGAAGGACGTATCGGGCCGCCTGACCGAAGCGGCCGACGGCGGCAAGCGGCGCGTGCGCGCCGACCTGTGGCCGCGCCCCGACTTCCGTGACGTGGGCCTGCGCAGCGACGGCTCGGAACTGGAAGGCCTGCGCTACCAGGATACTGATGACCACACTGGCGCCCGCGTCGAACGCAAGTTCGTCGATGCCGTGGCCGACGTGCTGGACCGCCGCATGGAAACGGACCCAGGCGTCGTCGTGCTGGGCGAAGACGTGCACCGCCTGAAGGGCGGCACCAACGGCGCCACGCGCGGCCTGAAGGACAAGTACCCCGACCGCGTGCTGGGCACGCCCATTTCCGAAAACGCCTTCGCCGGCCTGGGCGGCGGCCTGGCCATGGACGGCCGCTACAAGCCGGTGGTGGAATTCATGTACCCCGACTTCATGTGGGTCGCGGCCGACCAGATCTTCAACCAGATCGGCAAGGCCCGCCACATGTTCGGCGGCGACATCGACATGCCTTTCGTCTTGCGCACCAAGGTCGCGATGGGCACGGGCTACGGCTCGCAGCACTCGATGGACCCGGCCGGCGTGTTCGCCACCGCGCCCGGCTGGCGCATCGTCGCGCCGTCCACGCCCTACGAATACATCGGCCTGATGAACACCGCGCTGGCCTCCAAGGACCCGGTGCTGGTGATCGAACACGTCGACCTGTACGCCTCGTCGGGCGACGTACCCGATGGCGACCTGGACTACGCCATTCCCTTTGGCAAGGCACGCGTGCGTCGCAGCGGCAACAAGGTCACGGTGCTGACTTACCTGTCGATGGTCAGCCGCGCCCTGAAGGCCGCCGAAGAGGCCGGCGTGGACGCCGAAGTGATCGACCTGCGCACGCTGGACCGCGCCAGCCTGGACTGGGACACCATCGGCGCCAGCATCCAGAAGACCAACAATGTGCTGATCGTGGAGCAAGGCGCGCGCGGCACCTCGTACGGCGCGATGCTGGCCGACGAAATCCAGCGTCGCTACTTCGACTGGCTGGACCAGCCGGTCAAGCGCGTTACCGGCGGCGAAGCCTCGCCCAGCATCTCCAAGGTGCTGGAACGTGCGGCCTTCGCCGACACCGAAGAAGTCATCGCCGGCCTGGCCGACGTGCTGGCCGACCTGGGAGAACAAGCATGAGCGCCCCCCTGGACATGACCGTGCCGATGGAAGTCGGCCTGTGCTGCGCCGACCTGGACGCCATGCTGGCGTTCTACACCGACGTGGTCGGCCTGACGCTGGTGAACCGCGTGAGCGTGCCCGCCGACAAGGCCCGGGCCACCGGCCTGACGCAACACGGTTACGACGTGGCACGCCTGCAGACAAGCTACGGCGAGCGCATCAAGCTCTTGCAACCCACCAAAGCCCCGGAACCCGCGGTGCGCGGCGCCGCCATCCTGGACCGCCAGGGCGCCACCTACCTGACCTTCATCGTGCGCGACCTGGCGGGCACCGTGGCGCGCCTGCAAGCGCGCGGCGTGGCGTTCGACAGCGCGCCCGCGCCGATGCAAGTGCGCCCCGGCACCTGGCTGGCGTTCTTCCGCGACCCCGAAGGCAATGTGCTGGAACTGGTCGAATACGACGACCCGGCGGCCTACCGGCCCGACCTGGCCGCGCACGCAGAATAGGACGAACAACGTGGCAACCCTGATCAAACTCCCCTCTGTCGCTGCCGACACCGATGGCGGCACGCTGCACCAGTGGCTCAAGCAGGAAGGCGACAGCGTCGCCGTCGGCGACGCGCTGGCCGAAATCGAAACCGAAAAGGCCATCGTCGAGATCAACGCCGAACAGGCCGGCGTGCTGGGCCGCATCGTCGTGCAGGCCGGCGCCGCCTCGGTGCCCATCAACACCGTCATCGGCGTGCTGCTGGCGCCAGGTGAAGGCGCGGCGGATATCGACCGTGCGCTGGCGGAAAGCGGCGCTGCCGCTGGCGGCGCGGGAACGCCAGCGCAAGCGTCAGAGGCCGGCAAGGCCGGCGCGTCGACGGGTGCTTCTACATCCGCGGCGGCAGCGCCAGTTGCCGAAGCCGCAGCTGCCTCTGCCTCGTCATCGGCCGGCCGAACGTCGGCTGTCGCATCGACCGCCACCGCATCGCGTTCCGCTACGCCCGGCGCCCGCGTCTTCGCCAGCCCCCTGGCCCGCCGCCTGGCCGCGCAATGGCATGTGGACCTGCTGGCCGTGAACGGCACCGGCCCGCACGGCCGCATCGTGCGCCGCGACGTCGAAGCCGCGCGCGACCAGGCCCCGGCCGCCATCGCCCAGCCGGCATCCGCCCGCGCGCCCGCCCGCCGCGTCCCGCACACCGGCATGCGCCGCGCCATTGCCCGCCGCCTGACCGAAAGCAAGCAGCATGTACCGCATTTCTACCTGACGCTGGACTGCCGCATGGACGCGCTGCTGGCCCTGCGTTCGCAGGCCAACCACGGCGGCACGGTCAAGCTGTCGGTCAATGACTTCATCGTGCGCGCCGCCGCCCTGGCGCTGCGCGAAGTGCCCGAGGTCAATGTCAGCTGGCACGACGACGCCATCGAATTCCATGCCGGCGCCGACGTCAGCGTGGCAGTGGCCACCGACGGCGGCCTGGTCACGCCCATCGTGCGCGACGCCGACGTGAAGCCCCTGTCCGCCATCGCCACGGAAATCGTGGAGCTGGCCGGCCGCGCCAAGATCAACCGGTTGAAGCCCGAGGAATTCACCGGCGGCTCGCTCACGGTCAGCAACCTGGGCATGTACGGCATCAAGCAGTTCGCCGCCATCATCAACCCGCCGCAAGCCGCGATCCTGGCCGTGGGTGCCGCCGAACGCCGCCCCATCGTGACCGAAAACGGCGACCTGGCAGCCGCCACGGTGATGACCGTGACGCTGTCGGCCGACCACCGGGCCGTTGACGGCGCCGTGGGCGCGCGCTGGCTGGCGGCCTTCAAGTCGCTGATCGAAAACCCCGTGCGCATCCTGCTGTGAGCCCCGCCATGACCAAAACGACGTTTGACCTGGTGGTCGTGGGCGGCGGCCCCGGCGGCTACGTGGCCGCCATCCGCGCGGCGCAACTAGGCCTGTCCACCGCGCTGGTAGAGCGCGCCGAACTCGGCGGCATCTGCCTGAACTGGGGCTGCATTCCCACCAAGGCCCTGCTGCACAGCGCCACCGTGCTGCGCGCCTGCCGCGACGCCGCCCACTACGGCGTGACGGGCGCCGCCGACGCCCAGCCCGACCTTGCCGCCATGGTGGCCCGCTCGCGCAAAGTCGCCGGCCGCCTGGGCCAGGGCGTGGCCCACCTGATGAAAAAGAATGCCATCAGCGTCTTTACTGCCAACGCCAAACTGGCTGGCAGCGGCCGCGTGGCGCTGGACAACGGCACGACGCTGTCTGCCCGCCACATCATCCTGGCCACCGGCGCCCGCGCCCGCGAACTGCCCGCCCTGCCCAGCGGCGAGCGCATCTGGACCTACCGCCAGGCCCTGACGCCCCCGGCCCTGCCCGAGTCGCTGCTGGTCGTGGGCGCAGGCGCCATCGGCGCCGAATTCGCCAGCTTCTACCGCGCCGTGGGCGTAGACGTCACGCTGATCGACATGACCGCGGACATCCTGCCGCAGGAAGACGCCGACATATCCGCCCTGGCCCGCAAGGCCTTCGAGAAACAGGGCATCCGCGTGCTGACCCAATGCGCCGTCAAGTCATCCAGCCTGACCGCCACCGGCGTCAAGGTCGTGCTCGACCAGCAGGGCAGACAGACCGAACTGGAAGTCGACCGCGTCATCGTCGCCGCCGGCATCGTCGGCAACGTCGAAAACCTGGGCCTGGAACAAACCCGCGTCAAAGTCGAAAAGACCCACATCGTCACCGACGGCCTGTGCCGCACCGCCGAACCCGGCGTCTATGCCATCGGCGACGTGGCCGGCGCCCCCTGGCTGGCCCACAAGGCCAGCCACGAAGCCGTGCTGTGCGTCGAAGCCATCGCCGGCCAGCCCGTCCACCCCATCGACCCGCTGCGCATCCCGGCCTGCACCTACTCACATCCCCAGGTCGCCAGCATCGGCATGACCGAAGCCCGCGCCCGCGAACACGCCAGGCAGACCGGCGGCGACATCCGCATCGGCAAATTCACCTTCGCCGGCAACGGCAAAGCCATCGCCATGGGCGAAGACCAGGGCCTGGTCAAAACCGTCTTCGACGCCGCCACCGGCCAACTGCTCGGCGCCCACATCATCCACCCCGAAGCCTCGGAACTGATCACCGGCTACGGCGTCGCCACTGCGCTCGAAGCCACCGAAGAAGACCTGATGCACACCATCTTCGCGCACCCGACCTTGTCGGAAACGCTGCACGAATCGGTGCTGTCCGCGTTCGGCCGCGCACTGCACGGATAAAGCATCGCAGCACCCGACGCGCGGCATGCCGTGCAACGGCCTGCGTGCAGGATGCCGTGCTACCACCTGCGTGCAGGATGCCGCGAGCTGAGCGCTGCGTCCCCAACGCTGCGTGCCGGGTGCAATCGCCCCTGGCACGCCTCTTTCACAACCGGCTGGCGAAGAAATCCAGAAAGCACGCAATCCGCCGCGACAACTGCGTATTGCGGTAGTACACCGCATGCATCGGCTGCAGGTAATCGGTGTGGATATCTTCCATGATCCGCACCAGCCGCCCCGCTTCCAGATCTTCCTGCGACACAAAGTCCGACAGGCAGGCAATCCCCACCCCCCGCAACGCCAGCTGCCGCTGCGTTTCACCGCTGGACGTCGCCAACGTAGGCGTCGCCAGATAACTCGACCCGCCCGCATGCCGCAGCGGCCAGACATTCAGGCTTTCAGGCTGCGTGAACCCCAGCAGCTCATGCCCTTCCAGATCGTCCACCGTCTTCGGCACCCCTCGCCGCGCCAGATAATCCGGACTCGCCATCAACCACCGCGGCCGCGGCCGCAACGGCCGCGCATGCAACGTCGAATCATTCAACGGCCCCATCCGCAACGCCACATCCGTACGATGCTCGATCAGATCCACAATCCGATCATTGCTGGTCAACTCCAACGAAATCGCCGGATACTCCCGCCGAAAATCCGCCACATGCGGCACCACGCAATGCAGCATCACCGGCACCGACGCATCCACCCGCAACCGCCCCGCCGGCTGCTGATTCACGATGCGCATGCATTCCTCAGCTTCTTCCAACGACTGCACAATCTGCCGCGCCTTCTGCAAAAAGTGCGCCCCCTCCGCCGTCAACTCCATCCGCCGCGTCGTCCGCGTCAACAACGCCACCCCCAAATCCTCTTCCAACCGCGACAACCCCCGACTCACCCCCGAAGCCGTCTGCCCCAACATCTCCGCCGCAGCACTCATGGACCCCGCGTCGACCACGCCCAGGAACAACCGCAAAGCATCAGAATTCAGGCTCATTTTTGACCCCCAGTCACGAATACCCAAATTCTATAGCCGCCCACCGCTTATCCAGCGGCGCGGATGCCATGAATCCCAACAAGCTCTTGAGCGCCGGATGGGCGGCGCGCGAGACAAAGGCCATGCGCAAGCCAGTCCGTGCCGCGCCGCCCATCACCGCCCCCCCCACGACGAACAGAACCCCTAGCAAACCGATCTCCAGCAGCGCGAAGCGCCCCCGCAACACTTTCTAGAAACGCAATGCCAAACGTGGCCGCCCGCGCGGCCACGGCTTGGCGACCCCGCAGATTCCATTCCCTGAACACAGGTCTAACGGCGCGACAAACTTCGAAAACCGTAGCCCGTCGCGGGGGTGGCTTGCGGAGTGGGCAACCTCGATGCGCCCGAGGGAATCCGTAGGGAGCCGAAGGCGTACGAGGATGACGAAGGGGAAGTCCGGCGCCGGCGCGCCGGACCGCAATCGTGGGCGCCCACTCCGCAAGCCACCCCCGCGCCGGGCGACCTACGAAGAACAAACAATCCAACGCACAAAAAAAACGGCGCCCTCAAGGCGCCGTTCCCTAATTCACCAGCAAAGCATCACCGCTTCTGCTTCAACTGCGACAAATCCCGCACAGCCCCCCGATCCGCAGAAGTCGCCAACGCCGCATAAGCCTGCAACGCCAACGACACAACCCGCTCCCGCCCCACAGGCTCCCAAGCATTCTCCCGAGCTTCCATAGCAGCCCGACGCCGAGCCAGCTCCGAATCAGAAACCGCCAGATGCATCTTCCGATTCGGAATATCGATCTCGATCGTATCGCCGTCTTCCACCAGCCCGATCGTGCCGCCTTCCGCCGCTTCCGGCGACGCATGCCCGATCACCAGCCCCGACGAACCGCCCGAAAAGCGCCCGTCCGTAAACAGCGCGCACGTCTTGCCCAGGCCCTTGGACTTCAAGTACGACGTCGGGTACAGCATCTCTTGCATCCCCGGACCGCCCTTCGGGCCTTCGTAGCGGATCACCACCACGTCGCCCGCCACGATCTTGTCGCCCAGAATGCCTTCCACCGCGTCGTCCTGGCTCTCGAACACCCGCGCACGGCCCGTAAAGACCCATTGCGACTCGTCCACGCCAGCCGTCTTCACAATGCAGCCCTTCTCGGCCAGATTGCCGTACAGCACTGCCAGGCCGCCGTCCTTCGAGTAGGCGTTTTCCTTGCTGCGGATGCAGCCCGTCTTGCGGTCCGTATCCAGCGTCAGGAACGTGGCGTCCTGGCTGAACGCCACCGTCGTCGGGATGCCGCCGGGGGCCGCGCGGTAGAACTTCTGCGCCGCTTCACCCGCGCCGCCCGCCACGTCCCATTGTTCGATGGCCTTGCCCAGCGTGCCGCTGTGCACGTTGCCGCAGGACAGGTCCAGCAGGTCCGCACGCGCCAGTTCACCCAGGATGCCCAGGATGCCGCCGGCGCGGTGCACGTCTTCGATGTGGTACTTGTCGGTGGCCGGCGCCGCCTTGCACAGGCACGGCACCTTGCGCGAAATGCGGTCGATGTCCGCCATCGTGAAATCCACGCCCGCTTCCTGCGCCGCGGCCAGCAGATGCAGCACCGTGTTCGTCGAACCGCCCATCGCCACGTCCAGCGCCATCGCGTTCTGGAACGCGGACTTGGTCGCGATATTGCGCGGCAGCACCGATTCGTCTTCTTCCACGTAATAGCGGCGGCACAGGTCCACCACCAGGCGGCCAGCCTGCTCGAACAGGCCCTTGCGCCACGCGTGCGTGGCCACGATCGTGCCGTTGCCCGGCAACGCCAGGCCGATGGCCTCGGTCAGACAGTTCATCGAGTTGGCCGTGAACATGCCGGAACAGGAGCCGCAGGTCGGGCATGCGCTGCGTTCGACTTCCGCCACTTCCGCGTCCGACACCTTCGGGTCGGCCGCCTTGATCATCGCGTCGATCAGGTCGATCTTGGCGATGACCTTGCCGTCGGTCGGCGACTTGACCTTGCCCGCTTCCATCGGGCCGCCCGACACGAACACCACCGGGATGTTCAGGCGCATCGCGGCCATCAGCATCCCCGGGGTGATCTTGTCGCAGTTCGAGATGCAGACCATCGCGTCGGCACAGTGCGCGTTCACCATGTATTCGACCGAGTCGGCGATCAGTTCGCGCGACGGCAGCGAATACAGCATGCCGCCGTGGCCCATGGCGATGCCGTCATCGACGGCGATGGTGTTGAATTCCTTGGCGACGCCGCCGGCGGCTTCGATTTCCTTGGCGACCAGCGCGCCCAGGTCGCGCAGGTGCACGTGGCCCGGCACGAACTGCGTGAACGAGTTGACCACCGCGATGATCGGCTTGCCGAAGTCTCCGTCCTTCATGCCGGTGGCGCGCCAGAGGGCGCGGGCGCCGGCCATATTGCGGCCGTGGGTCGAGGTGCGGGAACGGTAGTGCGGCATGATCTTGTCTCAGGCGGTTAGCGTGGGCGGCAAAACGGTAAATAATACGCTGGTTCCGGCCGGCAGCGTCCGCAGGCCACCCTGGGGCCGCTACATGGCCATCAGGCGGACGCCGTGCCGCGGGCCGCGAATGCGCTGGGCGGCTCGCCCAACGCCTTGCGAAACATCGCCGCGAACGCGCTGGGGCTTTCGTAGCCCAGGTCCAGCGCCACGTCCAGCACCCGGTCGCCGCGCGCCAGCCGCTCCATCGCCGCCAGCAGCCGCGCCTGCTGGCGCCAGCGGCCGAAGGTCATGCCCGTATGGCGCAGAAACAGGCGGTGCACCGTCTTGGGATCCACCCCCAATTCCCGCGCCCAGTCGGCCGCGCCCGCCTGGCGCTCGGGATGGCGCACGATGGCGCGGCAGATGCGGGCCAGGCGCGGCTCGGACGGCTGCGGCAGGTGCAGCGGCAGCACCGGATCTTCTTTCAGTTCGTCCAGCAGCAGCATCATCAGGCGGCCGTCGCGGGTGCCGGGCTTCCAGTCCAGCGGCACCTCGGCAGCCGCCACCATCAGCTCGCGCAGCAGCGGCGACACCGACAGCACGCAGCATTCGGCCGGCAGATGCGCCACCGCGCCCGGTTCGACGAACACCGTGCGCATGCGCGGCTCGCCGCTCATGCGGATGGCGTGCGGCATCCAGGCCGGCACCCAGACGCCGCGCGTAGGCGGCACCACCCAGATGCCCGCGTCGGTATCCACCACCATCACCCCCGAAATCGCGTACAGCAGCTGCGACCGGCGATGCCGGTGGCGCCGCACGCGATGGCCGTCCTCGTAATCCACCGCCAGCCCGGCCACCGGGCGTAGCGATGATTCATAAGGAAACAGGTCCAGGCCGGCGGGCTTGCGGGCCTTGGTCGGCGTGGGCGACGGGTTGGATTTGTCCATTTCTCGACGATTGATGCCTGAATGGCGTTAGACGGTCTTTTCCAGTGTACCTACCATCCTGGCCAACCTGTCTGATTCCCCTGTTGGCCTGTCCGATTCATGTCTGCCCGCCCGACCGTCGCCCCCACCCGTTCCGCCCTGCGCGGATCGGTCACGGCCGCCGTGGCCGGGCACGGACAGCGTGCCGCGCTACGACTAGCGCGCGGTTGCCGGGCCTTGCGCCCCGTGGCCGCCCGGCAGCCCCGGGCCCTCTGACGGGCCCGTTCGCCACCTCCCTTGCCCGACCGCCGCAGACCGGCGGCCCACACACGCCGCGCTCTCCTGCGCGGCCGGAGGTTTGCATGCTTGACCATCCCCAACACAAATACCGCCCTGTCCAACCCTTCACGCACGACTACGCCCAGCGCACCTGGCCCAGCCGGCGCCTGCAAGCGCCGCCCGTGTGGATGAGCACCGATATGCGCGACGGCAACCAGGCCCTGATCGAACCGATGGACGCGGCCCGCAAGCTGCGCTTCTTCGAGCAACTGGTGGCCGTGGGACTCAAGGAAATCGAGGTGGCCTTTCCGTCGGCCTCGGACACCGACTTCAATTTCGTGCGCAAGCTGATCGAAGAGCGGCGCATTCCGGACGACGTCACCATTGAAGTGCTGACGCAATCGCGACCCGACCTGATCGCCCGCACCTTCGAGGCGCTGCGCGGCGCGCCCCGCGCCATCGTGCACCTGTACAACCCCATCGCGCCGCAGTGGCGTCGCATCGTCTTCGGCATGAGCCGCGCCGAGATCAAGGAGATCGCCCTGGCCGGCACGCGCCAGATCCGTGCGCTGGCCGATGCGCACCCGGACACGGCGTGGACCTACGAGTATTCGCCCGAGACCTTCAGCCTGGCCGAACTGGATTTCGCGCTGGAGGTCTGCGATGCGGTCAGCGCCATCTGGGGGCCCACGCCCGAACGCAAGATGATCATCAACCTTCCGTCCACCGTGGAATGCAGCAGCGCCAACGTCTATGCGGACCAGATCGAATGGATGCACCGGCACCTGGCGCGGCGCGACAGCATCGTGCTGAGCGTGCATCCGCACAATGATCGCGGCACCGCCGTGGCCTCGGCTGAACTGGCGGTGCTGGCCGGCGCCGACCGCGTGGAAGGCTGCCTGTTCGGCAACGGCGAACGCACCGGCAACGTCGACCTGGTGACGCTGGCCATGAACCTGGACAGGCAAGGCATCGCCAGCGGCCTGGACTTCACCGACATGGCGGCCGTGCGCGATTGTGTCGAGGCCTGCAACCAGTTGCCGGTGGACGTATTCCACCCCTATGCGTTCAGCGCCGCAGCGCCAGCAAGGCCTCTTGCAGGTGCCGCAAGCCCCGGCTGAGCGGCTTGTCGCGGCGCACGACGATGGCCAGCGTGCGTGACAGGCGCGGCGTCAACGACCGCACGACCAAGGCACTGCGCTGGCCCGCGCCTGACACCGCCAGCCTGGGCAGCACCGCGCAGCCCAGGCCGGCGGCCACGATTTCCTTCATGGCCTCGGTGCTGCCCAGTTCCATCACCGGCTTGGCCGCCACGCCTGCGGCTTCGAACCAGTCGTCCACCAGCCGGCGGGTGCGCGCCCCCGGTTCGAACAGCACCAGCGGCAGCGCGGCCAAGGCCTGCGGCGTAGCCGTATCGGGAATGGCCAGCGCGCCGCGGACGGGAAAGATCGCCACGAACTCGTCTTCGAGTACCGGCGTGGCCTCGATCATGCGGCCCGGCGCCGGCAGCGTCACCAGGCCGATGTCCAGCGTATTGTTTTCCAGACCTCGCAGCATGTCGGCGGTGTTGCCGGTGCTGGCCACCACGTCCAGCGCCGGAAAACGGCGCCGCAGGTCGGCCAGCAACGGCGGCAACAAGTAGGTGCAGGCGGTGGCGCCGGTGCCCAGGCGCACCCGGCCCGTCACCTGGGAGGCATGCGCCGTCATGGCCTGTTCGGCCTGCGTCAGCGCAGCGTCGATGGCGCGGATGTGGGTCAGCAATTCCAGCCCGGCGGCGGTGGGACCCGCGCGGCGGCCCACACGTTCGACCAGCTTCAGGCCGAAGCGGCGTTCCAGCTGGCGCACCTGCAGGCTGACCGCTGGCTGCGTGATGCCGCCGCGCTCGGCGGCGGCCGAAAAGCTGCCCAGTTCGATGACCTGCGCAAAGGTGCGCAGGGCGTCCAGGTTCAGTCCCCGCATGTGCCCGCTCCGTGAGATTTCCCGGCCCCGTGCCGTGCCCCATGGCGACCGGTCAAGGGTCGGCAAAAACCAAAGTTTTACTTATGATTTTCATAATAAACCAAAGCTTTATTTATGCATGGCGTTGCGCCACACTGGCGGCTGCTTGTCCCGCCTGCATGGCGATTTGCCTGCCCACCCTTTTCGCATTCCGTTTCCATGTCGCAACCCGCCCCCACCGTCCTGATCCGCGATAGCGCGGAAGCCGACCTGCCCGCCATCAAGGCCATCTACGCGCACCACGTGCAGCACGGCACCGCGTCATTCGAACTGGACCCGCCGTCCATTGCCGAAATGCGCCAGCGGCGCGCCGGCATCCTGGAAAAGGAAATGCCCTACCTGGTGGCCGAGATCAACGGCGAAGTCGTGGGCTATGCCTACGTCACCGCCTACCGTCCGCGCCCGGCTTATCGCCACACCGTCGAAGACTCCGTCTACGTCAAGGCCGGCCGCGCCGGCCTGGGCATCGGCGGCAAGCTGCTGGCCGCGCTGATCGACCGCTGCACCGCGGCCGGCTGGCGCCAGATGCTGGCGGTGGTGGGCGACAGCCGCAACGCCGCCTCGCTGGCGGTGCATGCGCGCCAGGGCTTTCATCCGGTCGGCACGCTGCGGTCGGTGGGCCACAAGCATGGCGAATGGCGCGACACGGTGCTGATGCAACGCGCGCTGGGCGAGGGCGACGCGACGCCGCCGCAACGCCCGTGATCGCCCCGCGGGCCATCGTCTGCCTGGGGCTGACCCAACTGGTCGGCTGGGGCGTCACCTTCTACCTGATCGGCGCGCTGGGCCCGGACATGGCCGCGGACCTGGGCTGGAACGCCGCCACCGTGTACGGCGGCTTCTCGGCCGCCATCGTCGTCATGGCGCTGGTGTCGCCGCTGGCCGGCCGCGCGGTCGACCACTGGGGCGGCCACCGCGTCATGCCCGCGGGCGCCGTGTTGGCCGCCGCCGGCTGCGCCGCGCTGGCCGCCACCCACGGCGTCGTGACGTACTTCGCAGCCTGGATGCTGCTGGGCGTGGGCATGCGGCTGTGCCTGTACGACGCTGCCTTCGCGTCACTGGCGCGCGCCGCCGGGCCTGCCGCGCGGCGGCCGATGTCGCAGATCACGCTGTTCGGCGGACTGGCATCCACGGTGATGTGGCCGGTGGGCCATGCGCTGTCGGGCTGGCTGGGCTGGCGCGGCGCCGTGCTGGCCTATGGCGCGTTGGCGCTGGCCACGCTGCCGCTCTACCTGGCGCTGCCGCGCGCCCGCTACGCCGCGCCCATCAAGGATGCCGGCCAGGCCGGCACGGGCCTGGCGCGCGACAAGGCCGAACGCCGTCTGGCTGGCCTGCTGTACGCGGCAATCGCCATGCTCACCAACTTCCTGGCGGCCGGCAACGCGGCTCATCTGATCCCGCTGCTGTCGGGGCAGGGCCTGCCCGGCGCAATGGCCGTGAATATCGCGGCCCTGTGGGGCGTCGGGCAGTTCGCCTCGCGGTTGGCCGACGTGGCGCTGGGCTCGCGCCTGCATCCGCTGACGCTCACGCTGGCGGTGGCGGCGCTATTGCCGCTGTGCTTCGGGCTGGCGCTGCTGTCCGGCGGCAGCCTGGTTGCGCTGGCCGCCTACGCCTTGCTGTACGGCGCCTGCAACGGCCTGATGACCATCACCCGCGGCACGTTGCCGCTGGCGTTGTTCGACTTTCGCAGCTACGGCGCGCTGGTGGGCGCCCTGCTCATCCCCAGCTTCCTCTTGACCGCAGCCGCGCCGGTAGCCTATGCCTACGTGGTCGAACAGCACGGGGCACGCGCCGCGATGGGCCTGTCGGCCGGATTGGCCACGGCCATCCTGGCCGCGGCGCTGGCATTGCGCTGGCGCTTCATCGCCCGGACGCGAGAATGATGGGCGCGCGGCCATCGTCCGCGTCCTGCACCAACGCGCCCGAAAACGAATAGCCCGATCCGCGCATGCTGCGGATAGGAATCGACAGCCCCGCCGCCTCACCCTTGCGCTTGAGGCGGCTGATGACCAGGTCCAGCGCGCGCCCATTGCCCGGAATGTCCATGTCGTCGACCGCGAAATCGCTACGGCGCACGACCTTGTCGGGATGCCCTTGCATGCCCTTGAGCACCGCCCGCTCCATCGGCGTCAGGTTCACGCCCGCACCCGCCGGCGACAGCAAGGTCCACTCGTTGTCGCACAGGCGCCAGGCGTTGTCCGCCACGCGGGTTTCCAGCACGCAGGCGGGCGCCTCGACACGGCGCGCCGCCGGTTGCACCGGCAGGCACAGCGACAGCTTGCGCTGCGCCGACTGGATTGCCGCGGCGACCTCGCTGTAGCTGATGCTGGTGCCGTAGCAACTGTCGGCGCCGGCCAGGAGCGCATTGATGCGCACGGCCGGGCTTTCCATGTTGCGGATGGCGATGATCGTGGAATGCGAGAAACGCGCTCGCAATTGCCCGATCGTGATGTCCAGGTCCCGAGGCAGGCACAGGTGCACCTGGATGTCGCCGGGATGGCGCGGCGGCGCCGAATCCTGCAACGAAACGGGGTTCAGGACGAAACCGATCTGCTCCAGGGAATTCGAGATGCCCTGCTTGGCAAATTCATTGTCGAAGATGAGGATGATGCGCGACCGAGTCATGAGATTGAGCCCTGATTAATGACGCCTTTCCATCGAACGGTATTGAAATGTTTATTTGCATCTCAACACTTGGAACAGGGTCGCAAAAAAAGCGCACTCAATCCTTAAACAGCGTTCTAAACGAACTAAATCATTGAATTTTCCTCATTTTAAAATGAAGAAAATTCAATATATCGAAATAGAATTCAGCGATCGGCGAAACGTAGCGATATCCGTGGCGGCCTGTCAGGCCCCTTTCGCCGCCACCCATTTTTCCCAACCGGCCACCCGCAGCTTGCAGGCCGGGCAGGTGCCGCAACCGTAGCCCCAGGCATGCCGCGCGCCGCGCTCGCCCAGGTAGCAGGTGTGGCTTTCTTCGACGATGGTCTCGACCAGCGCGTCGCCGCCCAAGGTGTGCGCCAGCGCCCAGGTTTCGGACTTGTCGATCCACATGAGCGGGGTTTCGATGGTGACCCGGCTGCCCAGGCCCAGGCCCAGCGCCACCTGCTGCGCCTTGATGGTGTCGTCGCGGCAATCGGGGTAGCCGGAAAAATCGGTTTCGCACATGCCGCCCACCAGCACGTCCAGCTGGCGTCGGTAGCCCAGCGCGGCGGCCAGCGTCAGGAACAAGAGGTTGCGGCCCGGCACGAACGTATTGGGCAGGCCGTTGGCCTGCATCTCGATGGCGCGGTCGCTGGTCATGGCGGTGTCGCCCACCTGGCCCAGCACCTTCAGGTCCAGCAGATGGTCTTCGCCCAGGCGCGGCGCCCACTCGGGAAAGCGCGCACGGAATTCGCGCAGCACGTTCAGGCGCGCATCGAGCTCGATGCGGTGGCGTTGGCCGTAATCGAACGCCACGGTTTCCACATGGGCATAGCGGTCCAGCGCCCAGGCCAGGCAAGTGGTGGAATCCTGGCCGCCCGAAAACAGCACGAGCGCGCGACGTTGGTGATTTTGCATGAAAGGGGGTTTCTGGAAAGACGAAGGGATAGGCCAGACTTTACCGCAGCCAGGCGCCTCTCCCGTAAGGAAGCCTGCGTAAAATCGATTCCGTTTTTCATCACGGTTTCACAGCAGCGCGCACGTTCCCACCCTTCCCATTCCCGCAGCCCGACGGATCTCCCGCCCGATGAATGCCAGCCGCCCGCAGTCCGATTCAGCAGAACCCTTGCGTCACGACATCCGGCTGCTAGGCCGGTTACTGGGCGAAGTCATCGCCGAATGCGAAGGCAAACGCGTCTTCGACACCATCGAAACGCTGCGCCGCACCGCCGTCAAATTCCGCCGCGAAGGCAACGATGCCGACGGCAAACTGCTGGAACAGCGCGTCAAGCGCCTGGAAGGCAGCGACCCGAACTCGGTCGCGCGCGCCTTCAGCTATTTCCTGCACCTGGCCAACATTGCCGAAGACCGCGACCAGAACCGCCGCCAACGGGCCCGCGCCCTGACCGGTGACGTCCCCGCGCGCGGCAGCCTGCGCGATGCCGTGCAAGCGCTGGGCCGCCAAGGCGTATCGGCCGCGCGCATCCGCCGCCTGCTGGCCGATGCCTGCGTCATGCCAGTGCTGACGGCCCACCCCACCGAAGTGCAGCGCAAGAGCACGCTGGACGTGCACCGCGAAATCGCCAGCGCCCTGGCCCAGCGGGACACGCCGCTCACCCCCGAAGAACTGGCCGAACTCGACGCCGCGCTGCTAGGCCGCGTTGCCACGCTGTGGCAGACCCGCATGCTGCGCTACACCCGCCTGACGGTGGCCGACGAAATCGAGAACGCGCTGTCGTACTACCGCAGCACCTTCCTGCCCGTCATTCCGCGCGTGTACGCCGACCTGTCCAAGCTGCTCAACCGCGACGGCCCCAAGCCCTTTGCCGCCCCGCCCGCGCCGCTGGAACCCTTCCTGCGCATGGGCAGCTGGATCGGCGGCGACCGCGACGGCAACCCCAACGTCGATGCCGGCACGCTTGAACGCGCTCTGCTGCGCCAGGCCACCGTGCTGTTCGAGCACTACCTGCAGGAAGTCCACGCGCTGGGCGCCGAGCTTTCCATCACCACCCTGCTCATCGCCGCCGATGCCGACCTGCTGGCCCTGGCCGACCGCAGCGGCGACGACTCCCCCCACCGCAGCGACGAGCCCTACCGCCGCGCGCTGGTCGGCGTCTACGCCCGCCTGGCCGCCACCGCCCAGCGCCTGACCGGCCAGAACCTGGCCCGGCGCAGCACGGTGGCCGCAGCGCCGTACGATGCGCCCCAGGAGCTGGCCGCCGACCTCGCCGTCATCGCCGCATCGCTGGCCGCCCACCACGGCGCCCCCATCGGCAAGCTGCGCCTGGCCGGCCTGCAACAGGCCGTGGAAGTGTTCGGCTTTCACCTGGCCACCGTCGACCTGCGCCAAAGCTCCGACGTGCACGAACGCGCGCTGGCCGAACTGTTCACCCGCGCGGGCGCCACCCACGACGGCCAGCCGCTGGACTACCTGGCCCTGGACGAAGCCGCCCGCGTCGCGCTGCTGCGCACCGAACTGGCGCAGGCCCGCCCGCTGGCCTCGCCCTGGATCGCCTACAGCGAAGACACCACCCGCGAACTGGCCGTGCTGCGCGCCGCCGCCGCCGGCCGCCAGCGCTACGGCAAGCAGGCGGTGCGCCAGACCATCGTCTCGCACACCGAAACCCTCAGCGACCTGCTCGAAGTGATGGTGCTGCAGAAAGAGGCTGGCCTGATCGCCCCCGCGGGCCAGAACATTCCGCCCGAAGACGGCCTGATGGTCGTGCCGCTGTTTGAAACTATTCCCGACTTGCAGCGCGGCGCCGAGATCATGGCCGCCTGGCTCGACCTGCCCGAAATCCGCCAGCGCGTGAAGCAGGCGCAGAACGGCGCCCAGGAAGTCATGCTGGGCTATTCCGACAGCAACAAGGACGGCGGCTTCCTCACGTCCAACTGGTCGCTCTACCAGGCCGAACGCGCCCTGGTCGACGTCTTTTCCGCGCGCCACGTGCGGCTGCGCCTGTTCCATGGCCGCGGCGGCTCGGTCGGCCGGGGCGGCGGCTCCAGCTTCGACGCCATCCTGGCCCAGCCCCCCGGCACGGTCGCCGGCCAGATCCGCCTGACCGAACAGGGCGAAGTCATCCAGAGCAAATACAAAGACGCCGAGGTCGGCCGCTGGCACCTGGAACTGCTGGTCGCAGCCACCCTGGAATCCAGCCTGGCGCCGCGCGCCGAAGCCACCAGCGCCGAAGACGCGCACATGGCCCACCACGGCCCGGCCATGACGTTCATGTCCGAAACCGCGCAGCGCAGCTACCGCGGCCTGGTCTATGACACGCCGCGCTTTGCCGAATACTTCTTTGCCGCCACGCCCATCGCCGAAATCGCCGGCCTGAACATCGGCTCGCGCCCTGCTTCGCGCAAGAAGGGCCAGCGCATCGAAGACCTGCGCGCCATTCCCTGGGGCTTTTCCTGGGCCCAATGCCGCCTGATGCTCACCGGCTGGTACGGCATGGGTTCGGCCATCGAGGCCTACCTGGAAACCGGCGCCCCCGACGCCCCTCGCTCCAAGCGCGGCCGCCTGGCCCAACTCCGCGAAATGGCGCAGGACTGGCCCGCCTTCCGCACCCTGCTGTCCAACATGGAAATGGTGCTGGCCAAATCCGACCTGGCCATCGCCGCCCGCTACGCCCAGCTCGTGCCCCAGCGCGGCCTGCGCGAAAAGATCTTCGGCCAGATCAGCGCCGAACACGCGCGCACACTGGCCATGCTGAAACTGCTGACCCGCCGCGAACTCCTGGCCGACAACCCCACGCTGCAAGACTCGCTGCGCGAGCGCTTCGCCTACATCGACCCGCTGAATTACCTGCAGATCGACCTGATCCGCCGCCATCGCGCCGCGCTGAAGCACCCCAATCCCGACGCCGACGAACGCGTGCAACGCGCGATCCACCTGACCATCAACGGCATCGCGGCGGGGCTGCGCAATTCGGGTTGAGTGACCGCGCATGGCTGGGCACGGCGCCCGGCCATGCATTGCGGGGGTGCCGGCCTACGCTATAAAATGAGTATTATTCTCATCTCATTGCGCCGGGCCTTCCGCATGCCTTTGCGCCGGAGGCCGTGCCATGTCCCCCCCCGAATCCGCCGTGCCGCGACAGGGCATCGAGAGCCTGTATGCCGAACACCATGGCTGGCTGCGCAGCTGGTTGCGGCGGCGGCTGGGCGACGCCTGGGACGCGGCCGACCTGGCGCACGACACCTACCTGCGCATCCTGCACAGCGGCCGCCTGCCCGAACCGCACCAGTCGCGCCAGCATCTGGCACAGATCGCCCGCTGCCTGGTGATCGACCTGCACCGCCGCCGCCAGATCGAAGCCGCCTACCTGGAAACCATCGCCCACCTGCCGCGCCCGCAGGCGCCGTCGGAAGAAGCGCGCGCGCTGGCCATCGAGGCCCTGGTCGAGATCGACGCCATCCTCAACCAATTGCCGGCCAAGGCGCGCGAAGCGCTGCTGCTGTGCAAGCTGGACGGCCTGCCCTACAGCGACATTGCGGCGCGGCTGGGCGTGTCGGTGTCGTCGGTGAAGAAATACATCGCTGCCGCCCTGCTGGCCTGCTACCAGGCGCAGTGGGCGGCGCACGGTTGACGCCATGACAGACGCCTCCCGCGTGGCCCAACCGGCCCTGGACCCCGCCATCCTGCAGCAGGCGGCCGAATGGATCGCCCAGTTGTGGTCGGACGACGTCACCGACCAGGACCGCACCGACTGCGCCCGCTGGCGCGCCAGGCACCCCGATCATGAACAGGCCTGGCAGCGCCTGCTGGCGTTCGAGGGCAAGCTCCTGGGCTTGCCGCGGGACGCCGCCCGCCATGCCCTGCGCCGACCCGCAACCAGCGCCGGCCGGCGCCGCGCCCTGCGCGCGCTGAGCCTGGGAGTGATCGTGCTGGGCGCCGGCTATGCCGCACGCAGCACCGGCACCTGGCAGCGCGCAACAGCCGACTACCGCAGCGCCACGGGCGAAATCCGCGACCTGACCCTGCCGGACGGCACGCGCGTCACCCTGTCCACCGCGTCGGCCATCGACCTGCGCTTTTCCGATACCGAACGGCTGGTGGTGCTGCGCGCAGGCGAAATCCTGATTGCCACCGCGCCCGATACCGCCGCCCTGGCGCGCCCCTTCCTGGTCCGCACGCGGCACGGCTCGGTACAGGCGCTGGGCACGCGCTACAGCGTGCGCGATGACGACGACACCACGCGCGTGGCGGTGTTCGAAGGCGCGGTTGAAATCCGCCCCATGGACGCGCCGGGCCAGGCCGTCCGCCTGGATGCCGGCCAGGGCTCGCGCTTTTCGCGCGACCGCGTCGAGCCGCCCGCGGCCGCGAACGATGACGCGGCCGCCTGGAGCCGGGGCCTGCTGGTGGCCGACGGCATGCGCCTGGAGGACTTCACCGCCGAACTGGCGCGCTACCGGTCCGGCGTCGTGCGCTGCGACCCCGCGGTCGCCGACCTGCGCGTGAGCGGCGTGTTTTCACTGCGCGACACCGACAGGGCGCTGGAGAACCTGACGCGCGGGCTACCGGTGGCCGTCGTGTATCGCACGCGCTATTGGGTCACGCTGCGCGCGGCGGATCGTCCCGCAGACTGACGCCCGCCGCCGTTACAACTTTTCTGCGCGATCGCTTGTCCCTCAGGCCGGCTCGTTCGGGATACAGGGTGACTCCCTTTTCCCTCGACCCGATCAGCAAGGCTTACTTCATGTCCGTTCACCCGCCGTTCCGTCGCCGCCCACCTGCCGCGCCGTCTTCCCGCCCGCTTCGTCGCCTGGCCGCCTCGCAGCGCGCCGCCGCGATCCGGCTGGCGCTCTTGATGGGCGGCGGGCTGGCCGCCTGCGCCACCGCGCCGCTGGCACAGGCCCAGGCCAGCGCCGAGGCGCGCCGCCCCTACACCGTGGCCGCCGGCCCGCTCGGCCAGGCGCTCAATGCCTACGCCAGCGCGGCAGGCGTCGAACTGACCATGAACGACGGCCTGCTGCAAGGCAAGCGCAGCGACGGCATCGCCGGAACCTACACCGTGGGCGAAGGTTTCGCGGCGCTGCTGCGCGGCCACGGCCTGCAAGCCCGGCGCGAAGCCAACGGCAGCTACACCCTCGCGCCCGCGCCAGCCACGTCGTCGGACGCCACCACGCTGGAGGCCGTCACCGTCACCGCACGGCCGGAAAGCGCCACCGGTCCGCTGCATGGCTACGCCGCCCGCGTCAGTGCCACCGGCACCAAGACCGACACGCCCATCATCGAAACGCCCCAATCGATCACCGTGGTGGGGGCGGAAGAAATCGAGACGCTCAAAGCGCAGAGCCTGCAGGACGCGCTGGGCTACGTGGCGGGCGTGAGCCGCGCGGAAGGCCAGGACCGTACCTCCGACAGCCTGTTCCTGCGCGGCTTTCGCGGCAGCCAGGGCAACTATTTCCGCGACGGTACGTTGTACACAGTGAACATCTACAACGGGCGCCAGGAGCTGTACGGCCTGGAACGGGTCGAATTCCTCAAGGGCGCAGCCTCGGTGCTCTATGGTGCCGCGCCGCCGGGCGGCGTGATCAACACGGTCAGCAAGCGGCCCACTGTCGAACCGCTGCATGAACTGAACATCGAGGCGGGCAACTTTCGCCGCAAGCAGATTTCCGGCGACTTTGGCGGCGCCCTCGACGACGAGGGCAAATGGTCTTATCGCCTGACCGCCCTCAAGCGCGACAGCGACGCCTTCATCGATTACGTCCCGGATGACCGGACCTACGTGGCCCCGGCGCTCAAGTGGCAGCCCACCGATGCTACCTCCCTGACGCTGCTGGCCGAATACCAGGAAGATCGCACGGCCTATGTCTATGGCCTGCCGGCCCAGGGCACGGTGCTGCCAAACATCAACGGCAAGATCCCCCGCAACCGATACACCGGCGAACCGGGCTTCGACAAATTCGTCATGAAGCGCTATTCGGTCGGCTACCTGTTCGAACACGCGTTCACGGACCAGCTCAAGCTGCGCAACAGCGTGCGCTACTTCCACGCAGACAGCACCTATTTCTCTACCGACATCTGGCAGTTGCAGGCCGATCAGCGCCACACGGCCGACCGCGGCGCCATGCCGCGCTGGGACCGTTCATCCGCCGTGGTGGCCGATACGTCGCTGCAGTACGACCTGGATACCGGCCCGCTGCACCACACGTGGCTGGCCGGCCTGGACTATTCGCTGCCCAAGCATGAGACCGAGCGCTATGTGCGCGCCAACAACAACATCGATCTCTACGACCCGGTCTACGGCGTGCCCCTGGGGCCCGCGCAACCCTTCCCGGGATCGTCCTCTAAAAGCGACATGAAACGTCTGGGTGTCTATCTCCAGGATCAGATCAAGATCGCCGACAAATGGGTCGTGCTGCTGGGGGGGCGGCACGACTGGGTCACGCTCAACGAGCGCAATTTCTTCACGGGTGAAAAGCTCGCGGACAATGAAAAGAGCCAGGCCTTCACCGGCCGCGCCGGCGTGGTCTACCTGGCCGACAATGGCCTCGCGCCGTTCCTGAGCTACAGCGAATCGTTCGAGCCGACCAGCGGCCAGGACCGCCAGGGCAACCGCTTCAAGCCCACCACCGGCCAACAATACGAGGCCGGCCTGCGCTACCAGCCGGCGGGGTCGGACACCATGCTGTCCGCGGCGATCTACCAGCTGACGCGCAAGAACGTGACGGTGGCCGACCCGTTCGACACGAACTATGAAATCCAGGCCGGACAGGCCCGTGCACGCGGCCTTGAGCTGGAAGCCCGCACCCGCATCGGCCGTCACGCCAACCTGATCGCCGCCTACGCCTATACCGATGCGCGCACGCTCAAGGCCAGCCCGCTGCAGCCCGACGAGGTCGGCAAGCGCCTGAACTCGGTGCCCTTCAATCAATTCTCGGTGTGGGGCGACTATGGCTTCGGCGCCTTCGGCCTGCCGGGGCTGCGAGTCGGCGCGGGCGTGCGCTATGTCGGCAGCACACGCGGCATGGCGCACGGCACGGCGGTCGAGGTGCCGTCGTTCACGCTGCTCGATGCGATGGTCAGCTACACCACCGGACCATGGCGGTTCGCGCTCAACGCCACCAACCTGGCCGACAAGACCTACATCGGCAGTTGCACTTACGGCTGCTTCTATGGCGAGCCGCGTCGGGTGATCGGCACGGCAAGCTATCGCTGGTAACGCCGTGACCGGCGGGGGCGAACGGCCCCCGCCGTCCACCTGGCGTACACCCCAAAAACCCCATTTGTCCACCCCCGGCAACTTTTAGTACTATCTTCCTCAGAAATTCTATATACGCACAAATGTTCGTATATAGAACACAACGATTTTTCTGGCCCGCGCACAGGAAGACACCGACGGAAGAGACAGATCGCATTTCCCTGGTTCCGCCTGTGCTGCCTGCCGCGCGCCATGTAAGGCCCAAGCGAACCCTCATGGATACTCCCCTCAAGCATCTCGCCGTCATCGGCGCCGGCGCCATGGGCAGCGGCATCGCCGCCCTCTTCGCCTCGAAGGGACTGAACATCGTCCTGATTGATCCGATGGCCGGCGCCCTCGAACGCGCCCGCGGCACCATCGAACGCCAGCTCAACGTCTACGCCCCCGGCCAGGTGCAAGAGACCCTGCAGCGCATCCGCATGGAAGCCGACCTGTCCGCCGCCGTCGACAGCGACCTCATCATCGAGGCCGTCCCGGAAAACCTGGAACTCAAGCGCAGCCTGTTCGCCAAGCTCGACGCCCTGTGTCCGCCCCAGGCCATCTTCGCCACCAACACCTCGGGCTTGTCCATCAACGCCATCGCCAGCGCCGTGGCGCGCCGCGACCGCTTCGTGGGCACCCACTTCTTCACGCCTGCCGACGTCATCCCGCTGGTCGAAGTCGTGCGCAACGACGACACGTCCGAAGACACCGTCGCCCGCGTCATGGCCACCCTGCGCTTTGGCGGCAAGCGGCCCGTGCTGGTGCGCCAGGACATCCCCGGCTTCATCGCCAACCGCATCCAGCACGCCCTGGCCCGCGAAGCCATCTCGCTGCTGGAAAAGGGCGTGGCCAGCGCCGAAGACATCGACGAAGTCGTGAAATGGAGCCTCGGCATCCGCCTGGCCCTGTCCGGCCCGCTCGAACAGCGCGACATGAACGGCATCGACGTGCATCACGCCATTGCCAGCTATCTCTACCAAGACCTCGAAAACCGCACCACGCCGTCCGACCTGCTCACGAGCAAAGTCGAACAGGGCCAGTTGGGCGCCAAGAGCGGCCAGGGTTTCTATACCTGGAGCCCCGAGCGCCGCGAACAGGTGCTGCGCGAGAAAAGCGCCGCCCTGGGCGAACTGGCCGCCTGGCTGAACCAGAAAGCCGGCGATTCCTGACGCCGCCCCGCAGGCACCCCGAATACCCATTACATAAGGCGCGCGGCAACCCGCCAGACGCGCCAGCGGGCCACGAGCCCACCACACAAAGAAACCGATCGTCCCACCCGCTGCGCGCCCCTACCCGGCGCGTCGCGGCGCAAGACACCAGAGCAATACGCCTTACCGGAGTTCGTTGGAGGCATCATGAATAAATTGGCATCTTTTTTTACTGAGCTGATGCGCAAGTATCTGCCCGATCCTTTCGTTTTCGCGATCGCGCTGACCTTGCTCACCGTGCTGCTGGCCATGGGCATCGAAGGCCAGGGCATCGGCGACGTCACCCGCGCCTGGGGCAAGGGCTTCTGGAGCCTCCTGGCATTCACCACCCAGATGGCCGTGATCCTGGCCATGGGCTACGTGCTGGCCACCGCGCCGCTGACCGACCGCCTGCTCAACCGCATCGTCAGCCACGTGCACAAGCCGCACACCGCCATCATCGTCGCCACCCTGGTCGGCGGCGTGGGCAGCTACCTGAACTGGGGCTTCGGCCTGGTCATCGGCGGCATCGTCGCCAAGAAGCTGGCACTGAAGGTCAAGGGCGTGCACTACCCCCTGATCATCGCCTCGGCCTACAGCGGCTTCACCATGTACGGCCTGGGCCTGTCCGCCAGCATCCCCGTGCTGGTCGCCACCCCCGGCCACCCCACCGCCAAGCAGATGGGCATCATCCCGCTGACCGAAACCATCTTCTCGGTGCCCATGCTGATCACCAGCCTGGTCATCATCGTGACGCTGCCGCTGCTCAACGCCTGGCTGCACCCGAAGAAGGGCGAGAAGATCGTCGAAGTGGATCCGGCCATCGACCGCGACGCCAACGCGTCCAACGCGGCCGAAGACATGCTGGAAAAAGGCACCATTGCCTCCAAGCTCAACAACAGCCGCATCCTCAGCCTGCTGATCGGCGCGCTGGGCGTGGCCTACGTGGCGTTCCACTTCATCGACGGCGGTTCGCTCGACCTGAACCTGATCAACTTCATCATCCTGTTCCTGGGCATCATCCTGCTGGGCACGCCGGCCGCCTACGTGGCCAAGCTGACCGAAGGCATCAAGACGATCTCGGGCATCATCCTGCAGTACCCGTTCTACGCCGGCATCATGGCCATCATGGCCGCCTCGGGCCTGGTCACCACCATCTCCAAGGTCTTCGTCGACGTCGCCACGCCGGCCACGCTGCCGTTCTGGGGCCTGATCAGCTCGTTCGTCATCAACTTCTTCGCGCCGTCGGCCGGCGGCCACTGGGTCATCCAGGGTCCGTTCATGATCGACGCCGCCCGCGAAATCGGCAGCGCGCTGAACCAGACCACCATGGCCGTGATGCTGGGCAACGCCTGGAACGACCTCGTGCAGCCCTTCTGGATCCTGCCGGCCCTGGCGCTGTCCAAGCTGAAGCTGCGCGACGTGATGGGCTACACGGTCATCATGATGCTGTGGGTGGGCGTGATCCACATCACCGCCGTGCTGGCCTGGGGCTACTTGACCCACTGATAGCCGCGGCGCCCCGCGGGGCGCCGCGCACCAAAGACTGGAACGGGAAACCGATATGAGCAAACCTACCGCATATCTCGTGACCGGCGGCAGCGCCGGGATCGGCGCCGCCATCATCCGCATGCTGCTGGACGCGGGGCACAAGGTGGTCAATATCGACTACAAACTGCCCGAGAATCCGCCGGCCGGGCTGGTGTCGTACCAGGCCGACCTGACCGATGAAGCGCGTACCAAGGCGGTTGCCGCCGAGGTCACCGCGGCCTACAACATCGTCGGGTTGGTGAACAATGCCGGCGCCACGCGCCCGGGCACCGCCGATACGGCCACGCTGGCCGACCTGGACTATGTGGTGAACCTGCATCTGCGCACCGCGCTGATCCTGGTGCAGGCCGCGCTGCCCGCCATGCGCGAAGCCGGCTTCGGCCGCATCGTCAACATGTCGTCGCGCGCCGCGCTGGGCAAGCCGGACCGCGTGGTCTATTCGGCCACCAAGGCAGGTCTGGTCGGACTGACGCGCACGCTGGCCATGGAACTGGGCGGCGACGGCATCACCGTCAACGCCATCGGCCCCGGCCCCATTGCCACCGACTTGTTCACCAAGAGCAACCCGGCCGGCGCGCCCCAGACCGAACGCATCATCAACAGCATCGTGGTCAAGCGCCTGGGCACGCCCGAAGACGTGGCACGCGCCGCGATGTTCTTCCTGTCGCCCGACAACGGCTTCGTCACCGGCCAGATGCTGTATGTCTGCGGCGGCACGACGCTGGGCGTCGCCCCGATCTGAGGCCCGCCGCCATGCGCGCCCGCAACCTATTCACCGCGCGTACGCGCCGCCTAGCGGCGCAGCAGCGCGTGGTTGATCTGGTCGGCGGCGCGGCGCAGCGGCGGCAGGAATGCGGCCAGCATTTCCTCGCGCGAAAAGCGATTGGCATGGCCGCTGACGTTCATGGCCGCGATCACGCGGCCGCTGCGGTCCACGATGGGCACGGCCACCGATTGCAGGCCGGGTTCCAGTTCCTGCGCGACGCAGGCGTAGCCGTCGGCGCGCACGCCGGCCAGCAGCCGCTTCAGTTCAGCGACGTCGGTCACAGTGTGCGGCGTGTACGCCTGGATCTGGCTCATGGCCAGCACGCGGTCCAGCTCGGTGGCGGACAAGCCCGCCAGCAGCACCCGGCCCATCGACGTGGCCCATGCCGGCAGCCGGCTGCCCACCGCCAGGTTGATGGTCATGACCTTGTGCGTCGACAGCCGCAGGATGTAGACGATGTCGGCGCCTTCCAGCACCGACACGGAACACGACTCGCGCGTCAGTTCCGCCACTTCTTCCATGTAGGGCAGCGCCAGGTTCCACAGCGGCGTGCCCGACAGATAGGCGTAGCCCAGTTCCAGGATGCGCGGGGTCAGGGCGAACTTGCGGTCTTCGACCGTGACGTAGCCCAGATGTTCGAGCGTCAACAGAATGCGGCGCGCGCCCGCGCGGGTCAGGCCGGTGACGGCGGCGACCTCGGACAAGGTCATCTGCGAACGCTCGGGGCCGAAGGCCCGGATCACGGACAGGCCGCGCGCAAAGGATTGAACGTAGCTGTCGCTGGGTTGCTGGGTTTCTTGCTCGGCCATCCGTCTACCGCGAAAAGAAGCGTTGCCGTTGCCGGCAACCCTGAACGGGGGAGATCGCACCGCGCCGGCTTGCCTTGACGGTCGACTATCCCCATGAAACGATGTTCTTCAGAAGAACGAAAGTTCTAATTAAGAACAAATTATGACACGCCACCTATGAGCGAACACCATGATTTCTAAGCTTGTTGCAAGCGCGGCGGCCGCCCTCGCCGACGTCCCCGACGGCGCCACCGTCATGATCGGCGGCTTCGGCACCGCCGGCCAGCCCATGGAACTGATCGACGCCCTGCTCGAACAAGGCGCGAAGGACCTGGTCATCATCAACAACAACGCCGGCAACGGCACCACCGGCCTGGCCGCCCTGCTAGGCGCCAACCGCGTGCGCAAGATCATCTGCTCGTTCCCGCGCCAGGTGGACTCGCAGATCTTCGACGGCCTGTACCGCAGCGGCAAGATCGAGCTTGAACTGGTGCCCCAGGGCAACCTGGCCGAGCGCATCCGCGCCGCCGGCGCCGGCATCGGCGCGTTCTTCTCGCCCACCGGCTACGGCACCCCGCTGGCCGACGGCAAGGAAACCCGCGAAATCAACGGCCGCCAGTACGTGCTGGAATATCCGCTGCACGCCGACTACGCGCTGATCAAGGCCGAGCGCGGCGACCGCTGGGGCAACCTGGTGTATCGCAAGACCGCCCGCAACTTCGGCCCCATCATGGCCAGCGCCGCGCGCGTAGCCGTGGCCCAGGTGCGTGAAGTCGTTGAACTGGGCACGCTGGACCCGGAAACCGTCGTCACCCCCGGCATCTTCGTGCAGCGCGTCGTGCAGATCGCTGCCACCCCGGCCGCCAAGGAGCAGCAATGAGCACCAAACTGACCCGCGACCAGATCGCCGCCCGCGTTGCGCAGGACATCCCTGAAGGCGCCTACGTCAACCTCGGCATCGGCCTGCCCACCCTGGTGGCCAACCACCTGCCGGCCGACCGCGAAGTCATCCTGCATACCGAAAACGGCATGCTCGGCATGGGCCCGGCTCCGGCCAAGGGCGAAGAAGACTACGACCTGATCAACGCCGGCAAGCAGCCCGTCACCGAACTGCCCGGCTGCTCGTTCTTCCACCATGCCGATTCGTTCGCCATGATGCGCGGCGGCCACCTGGACATCTGCGTGCTGGGCGCCTTCCAGGTGTCGCAGCACGGCGACCTGGCCAACTGGCACACCGGCGCGCCCGACGCCATCCCCGCCGTGGGCGGCGCGATGGACCTGGCCATCGGCGCCAAGGACGTGTTCGTCATGATGGAACTGACCACCCGCGAAGGCCAGAGCAAACTGGTCGAGGCCTGCACCTATCCGCTGACCGGCGTGCGCTGCGTGTCGCGCGTGTACACGGACGTGGCCGTGTTCGACATCCGCGCCGACGGCGTGACCGTCATCGACATGTTCGGCGAGGTCACCGCCGATGAGCTGCTGCGCCTGACCGGCCTGCCGCTGAAGTTTTCCCAATAAGGAGATAAGCAATGCTGTTCATGGTTCAAATGCAAGTCAACCTGCCCGTCGACATGCCGGCTGAACGCGCCGACAAACTCAAGGCCGACGAAAAGGCCCTGGCGCAGCAACTGCAGCGCGATGGCAAATGGAAGAGCCTGTGGCGCGTGGTCGGCCGCTACGCCAACGTCAGCATCTTCGACGTCGAAAGCAATGACGAACTGCACACGCTGCTGTCGTCGCTGCCGCTGTTCCCGTACATGGACATCAACGTCACGGCGCTGGCGCGCCATCCGTCCGCGATCTGACCGGAGCCGCCCATGCCCTACATCATCGAAACCTTCGACAAGCCCGGCCACCAGGCCGTGCGCCAGCAGCACCGCGCCGCGCACCTGGAATACCTGGATGCCAACAAGCACCTGCTGCTGGCCTGCGGCGCCAAGCTGCAGGACGATGGCACGGATGCGGGCGGCGGCCTGTACATCGTCGACCTGGACACGCGCGAAGCCGCGCAGCAGTTCATCGATGCCGACCCGTTCGCCCATGCCCAGCTGTTTGACCGCGTGACCATCACCCGCTGGCGCAAAGCCTACGTCAACGGCACCTGCCATCTGTAATCAAGACACGGCCGCCCCCGGGCGGCCGTTGCCCATTCCCGAGGATTTCCCCATGTCTTACGCCGATCTCAGCCAGGCAAGGCTGTTCTACGTCATCGACGGCCCCGCCGACGCGCCGGTGCTGGTGCTGTCCAATTCGCTCGGCACCTGCGCCGACATGTGGGCGCGCCAGGTGCCCGAATTGAGCAAGCACTTTCGCGTGCTGCGCTACGACACCCGCGGGCATGGCAAATCCTCGGTGCCGGATGGCGAATACTCCTTTGCCCAGCTGGGCAACGACGTCGCCGAACTGCTGGCCCACCTGAACATCAAGCAGGCGCACTTCTGCGGCCTGTCGATGGGCGGCCCCACCGGCCTGTGGCTGGCGCTGAACCGCCCCGAACTGATCAACAAACTGATCCTGTGCAACACCGCCGCGCGCATCGGCTCGGCCGAAGGCTGGAGCACCCGCATCGCCGCCGTGGCCGAACAGACGCTGGAAAAGATGGCGCCCACGCTGGTCCAGCGCTGGCTGACCGACGACTACCGCGCCGCCGAACCGGGCCTGACCCAGGTGCTGATCGACATGCTGCGCCGCACGCCCGACGCCGGCTATTCGGGCAACTGCGCCGCGCTGCGCGACGCCGATTTCCGCGAACAGGTGTCGGCCATCAAGGCCCCCACGCTGGTCATCGCCAGCACCCACGACCTGGCCGCCACGCCCGCCCAGGGCCGCGAACTGACCGATGCCATCGCCGGCGCGCAATACCTGGAATTGAATACCTCCCATATTTCCAACTGGGAGCAACCGGAAGCCTTCACCCGCGCGGTCGTCGACTTCCTGACGGAGTGAACCGCATGCAGCGCTGGACCCACCGGCCCGAAGGCTCCAATTGGGGCGATTTCGGACCCGACGACCAACTCGGCCGCCTGAACCTCATCACCGAAGAACAAGTCTTGAAGGGCGCGCGCGAAATCCGCGCCGGCAAGACGTTCTGCCTGTCCCTGCCGCTGGACCTGCCCGGCGGCAACGTGCTCAACCCGCGCCGTCATCCGCCGCAGCTGAGCCCGACGAAGCTGCAGGACACGCCCTACCTGAACTTCCCGCTGCGCAACGTCAACCCCGATGCGGTGGACGTGCTGAGCGACGACCAGGTGCTGCTGTCCATGCAGTATTCCACCCAGTGGGACGCCCTGGCGCACGTGGGCGCACTGTTCGACGCCGACGGCGACGGCAAGCCCGAACTGCGCTACTACAACGGCTTCCAGGCCGGCGTGGACGTGCTGGGCCCGGCCGATGGCGACCACACCGGTTGCGGCTGCAACAGCGGCGGCCCGTCGGCCGCACTGAAGCTGGGCGTGGAAAACCTGGCCCAGAAAGGCATGCAGGGCCGCGGCGTACTGGTCGACCTGTTTCGCCACTACGGCCCCGGCCGCACGCTGATCGGCCACGCCGAACTCATGCACGTGCTGACCACCGACCACATCGAGGTCGAACCCGGCGACATGCTGGTGCTGCGCACCGGCTACGCCGAAGCGGTCGTCGCCATGAACGGCACGCCCGACGCCCAGGTGCTGCACACCTACGGCGCCGCGCTGGACGGCACCGATGCCGCGCTGCTGCAATGGATCACCGACAGCGGCATCGCCGCCATCTGCGCCGACAACTACGCGGTCGAGGCCTACCCCGCCCGCGAAAAGACCGGCCCGCGCGCCATGCTGCCGCTGCACCACCATTGCCTGTTCAAGCTGGGCCTGCCCCTGGCCGAACTCTGGTATCTCAAAGACCTGGCCGACTGGCTGCACGCCAACGGCCGCCACCGCTTCATGCTGACCGCCCCGCCGCTGCGCCTGCCGCACGCGATCGGATCGCCGGTCACGCCGATCGCGACGGTGTAAGCCACGCGGTATCCCCCAAAGAAAAAGCGCCGACCCGTTCAACGGTCGGCGCTTTTTTTGCATCAAGCGGCGTTCAGCCCTTCAGGCAGGTGCTCATGAACGTCTTGCGCTTGTCGCCGGTCAGCTTCTGTTCGCCGGCCTTGGCGTTGCAGTCCTTCATCTTCTGCTGCTGCGGCGTCAGCTGCTTGGCGGGCGCCGGGGCCTCGCCCTTCAGGCACGCGCTCATGTAGGTCTTGCGATCGTCGCCCTTCTTGCCTTCCGCCGACTTGTTGCAATCGGCCATGCGCTGCTGCTGCGCGGTAGGCGTCTTGGCGGGTGCGGGCGTGGTGGCGGCGGGCGTCTGGGCATAGGCGGCGCCCAGGAAGCTGGCGGACAACACAATGGCCGAAGCCAACTGGCTAGTACGGGAAAGCATGAGTTCCTCCCTTGAGCGCCCGCCGACGCCATCCACGCGCACAACCGGGCCGCACGTTCCGCCGGCCAAGGTGCCGGCCCGGTCATCATCGGACAAACCAGACCGCTTCGCAAGCGCCCAAAAGACAACAAATGCTAACGCCGCAGCCCCATTCAGCTTGCGGAAAGGCGCAGCAAAGACGCCCGGGCCCACACCGCCAATCCGCCCGAGAAAACGCGGCAACTTCGCCACAGATCACCGTCACGCCCGCGCACGAACATCCCCGAAAATGCGCCCAACCACCCACAACTTGGAGACATTCCGATGCACTTGTGGCATCCGCAGAGAAATCTGCGGCAATCCCGCGCAACCTGTTACCCATTCATCCTTTTAGGCCGTTGTGCCCGCGCGCTGAAAGGTGTGAGATAGGCGCATACCCGCGGCAACGCCAAGCACAAGACCGCGTCCCAGGCAGCCCGGCTCGCGCCGCGCCGGCCTCACAGGAGACCCGCATGAAAACCGCCCTCGCCTTCGTCGCCCTGCTGGCCGGCCTGACCGGCGCTGCCAGCGCGCAAAGCTTCTTCTACGGCGTCACCCTGGGCAACATCCAGGCCATCCGCGACACCAACGAAAACGTCTCCACCATCACCGGCTCGCTCGCCAACCAGTCCACCCGCGCCGTCAACAACGTCATGCTCACCTTCGTCCTCTACGACGACCAGGGCCGCGAAGTCGGCCGCGTCCGCGACGACGACATCGGCCCCCTCGCCCCCGGCCAGATCAAGATGATCCGCGCCATCACCCCCCTGCAATTCGCCAAAGTGACGGCCCTCGATATCCGGGCTAGATAGTGGGGCGGGCACCAAAAACCCTGGCGACATCAGGGTTTAGTCAAACAAGTCCGGGTCCAAGTATGGGAAAATTCCGCATGCCGACTCGACAAAAGGGGCTTCCACACGAAGCCCCTTGTTGCGTCCGCGGCGCGCCAGCACGCCTGGCATCGTTACCAAGGAAGTGAAGATCATGTTTCCCAAAAGACTCACCGAAGGCTATCAATCGTTTCTCGCAGGACGTTTCCATTCCGAACGCAGCCGATACGAAAAACTGGCCGAAACTGGGCAAAGCCCGGAAATCCTGATCATCGGCTGCTGCGACTCCCGCGTCTCGCCCGAAGCGATCTTCGATGCCGGCCCCGGCGAAATGTTCGTCGTGCGCAACGTCGCCAACCTCGTCCCGCCCTGTGACCCCGACTCCGAATCCTCGTACCACGGCACCAGCGCCGCCATCGAATTCGCCGTCAACGGCCTGAACGTCAAACACATCGTCGTCCTCGGCCACGCCTCCTGCGGCGGCATCCGCGCCTTCTTCGACGACGCCAAGCCCCTCACCAAGGGCGACTTCATCGGCAAGTGGATGTCCCAGATCGCCCCCGTCGCCGAAGCCATCGGCCCCGGCACCGACGACCGCGCCGCCAACCTCAAGCGCCTGGAACTCGCCGTCATCGGCCACAGCCTGAACAACCTGATGACCTTCCCCTCCATCCGCCGCCGCGTGGAAAAGGGCGAACTCGAACTCCACGGCACCTACTTCGGCGTCGCCACCGGCGTCCTCTTCCTGCGCGACCCCGCCACCGGCGAATTCCACCCCTGCCTGGAAACCGGCCTGCCCGCCTAAGCCACACCCCCAGCGCGGCGGCCAAGCCGCCGTGCTGAACGCAAGCACTGACATCGCCACGCCCAAAGGCGTACGCACTTTTCAAACGCTGGCAACAACACAGGCACGAGCCTCACGGCGCAAACTCCGCCAAGTCGCCAGCGCCCCCCACTCTCCGCAAGCGCGCAGCGTCACCCCCCGACGCAAGACACCGCGTAAGCCGAGCAAGGCCGCCCGCGCGGCCGGCACGAGGCGAGCCCCGCAACCCGCTCCAACCCCAAACGATCCAGGCCACCACGCCAAGCACACCGCCCACCCCAACAACCGGCAGTAATGCACATCAAGAGCGCGTGACGGGGCAGGCGGGTGAGGGCGGGGCGTGTAGATGCGCCCGAGGGCATTCGAAGGGAGCCGAAGGCGGACGAGAATGACGAAGGGGCAGTCCGGAGCGAAGGCTCCGGACCGCAATCGTAGCCCCGCCCTCACCCGCCTGCCCCGTCACGCGCGGCTAAAGAACCCACAGCCGCCAAAGCAAAACCCTAAACCCGATAAGCCTGCGCCAACCTCTCATAATTATTCTTAAGAATGATCCCAGCGTAGTAGACATGCTCCCGCATGAGATCCTCAGCCCGCGCCCCATCTCGCCCGATGATCGCGTTCACGATCCGGTGATGATCATCATGCGACCGCAAGATAATCCCATGATCCTCCCATAGGATGATCCGATCCGACGCATAAGGAATCGCCTGCGCCTGCGTCGCAAACCGCTTCACCCACGGATTCCCCGCCGCCTCCAGAATCCCGTTGTGCAAGGTAATGTTGACCTGCTGATAAGGCAGATGGTCCTCCGCCAGCAGCACCCCCTTGCCCAGAATCCGATCCCCTTCATCCAGGCAATTCTTCAGCACCGCCACCGCATCATTCGACAGTCCGCGTAGCGCCGCCTGCCGACAGGCCAGCCCTTCCAGCGCCGCGCGCACCTCGTACGCCGCCACGATCTCGGCAATGTCGTAAGCCCGCACCGTATAGCCGCGCTTGGGCAGATGTTCCAGCAACCCCTCATTGCCCAGCGTCGCCAGGGCCGCCCGCACCGGTGTGCGCGACACCCCCAGTTTCTCGGCCAGCGGGATTTCCTCCAGGCGGGCGCCGGGGCTGAACTTGCCGTGCAGCACCCAGTCCCGCAGCGTATCGGTAACGTGTTGAGAGAGCGTATCCATGGCCTCATTGTATACATGAAGAATACATACGACGGTCTCAAGCGAAACGCTGATAGGGATCTCCCCTATGAGATAGCCTCAATCCGTATGGAACCAAGGGAAACCCCCTATACCTCCACACCCTCCATGTATACATAATCGCAAAAAATTCAGACAGACGGGCGCACTCCCCAAGGCGAGGCGACCCGTGCAACAGGAGACAGCATGTCCAATGTATCCACGCCGGCCGCGGGCCCGGCCCCGCGTCTTGCGCTCGTCACCGGCGGCGGCGGCGGCATCGGCGCCACCATCTGCCAGGAACTGGCGCGCGCCGGCTACCGCGTCATTGTGTCCGACGTCGATGCCCAGCGGGCCCGCCGCGTCGCCGACGAACTGGGCGCCCCGCACGCTGCCCACGCCTTCGACGTCAGCGACGAAACCGCCGTCGAGACCGCCTTCGACCAGATCGAACAGACCCACGGCCCCATCGCCGTCCTAGTCAGCGCCGCCGGCCTGCTGCTGTTCCAGGCCAACGGCGAACGCCCGCTCATCAAAGACACCACCCTGGACATCTGGGAACGCAGCTTCGCCGTCAACGCGCGCGGCGTCTTCCTGTGCGGCCGCGCCTACCTGCGCCGGCGCGAAGCCGCGCCGCTGGCGCATGGCCGCATCGTCACCTTCACCTCGGTCGCCGCGCAGTTGGGCGGCTACCGTTCCAGCGCCTCGTACATCGCCGCCAAGTCCGCCGTGCTGGGCCTGACCAAGGCCATGGCGCGCGAATCCGCGCACCTGGGCGTCACCGTCAACGGCATCGCGCCCGGCCTGATCGACACCGACATGCTGCGCAGCACCGTCACCAGCAGCGGCGCCCTGGCCGCCGCCGCACAAGCCATTCCGCTGGGCCGCATCGGCACCGTCGACGACGTGGCCGCCGCCGTGCGATTCCTGGCCTCGGAAGAAGCCGGCTACATCACCGGCAGCGTCATCGACGTCAACGGCGGCTATCGCATGCAGTAACCCCTATCCGGCGGCCAGGCCGC
This sequence comes from Achromobacter deleyi, assembly GCF_902859705.1. GTDB lineage: Bacteria > Pseudomonadota > Gammaproteobacteria > Burkholderiales > Burkholderiaceae_B > Achromobacter > Achromobacter deleyi. Next base: position 210,609 of record NZ_CADIJO010000003.1, read on the forward strand.
CTACGCAGCAACGCGCCATGCATAAAGGCGCGCACACATAAAACGGGAGACACACCATGATCCACCCCCGCCGCTATGCGGCCGCCGCGCTCTGCGCCCTGGCCGTCGGCGCCACCGCCCAGGCCCAGCAGGAACCGGGCATCACCGACAAGACCATCAAGATCGGCCTGTTCGCGCCCCTGTCGGGCAGCGGCATGGCCTATGGCTTTGACGTCTTGAACGCCGCCAAGATGTGGTACGCCAAGGTCAACAAGGAAGGCGGCGTGAACGGCCGCCAGATCGAACTGGTGATCGAAGACGACCGCTGCAACGCCAATGACCTGGTCGCCGCGGTGAAGAAGCTGACCGAACAGGACAAGGTCTTTCTGCTGAATGGCGGCTCGTGTTCGGCCGCGGTCGTGGCCGCACGCGAATACGTCGAACGCGAAAAGATGCCGCTGGTGATGTTGAACGCATCCGGCGACGGCGCGCTGTATCCGCCGTCCAAGTACATCTATGGCGCGTTCTCGATCTCGCAGCACGCCGTGGGCGGATCGATGGTGCAGTTTGCCGCCGAACACCTGAAAGCCAAAAAGATCGGCTACATCAACCACGATGACGCCTACGGCGGCTGGAACCTGGAAGCCGCGCAGGCCCAGGCCAAGCAGCTGGACAACCTGGGCTTGCAGGTGCAGTCGGTCAATCCGAACATCACCGACGTCACCGCGCCGATGCTCAAGATCCGCGCCGCCAACCCCGACGTGCTGCTCCTGACCACCTACGCCCGCCCCGCCGCACTGATCATCAAGAAGGCGCAGGAACTGGGCTGGAACAAGCCCATCGTGCTGGCCGTGAACGGCACCGCCGACCTCAAGCAGCTGGTCGAGAACGTCGGCAACAAGGACGCCTTCAAGAACGTCTACATCCAGGACGTGCTGGCCGACATGCCAGGCGGCCCCAAGCTGACCTGGGTCTATGACATGTACAAGCAGGCCTACCCCGACCTGGCCGCCAAGCCGGGCCATCCGCAGACCTACATGCCTTATGGCCTGCCGCCCGCCATGGCGGTCGTCAATGCGCTGAAGGCCGCCGGCCCGCAACCCACCCGCGAGAAGGTGCTGGCGGCGCTGGAAACGATGAAGTTCGATTCCGGCGTCATGGCCGGCCCGATCGAATTCGGTCCCAACGACCGCGCCGCGCAGGAATCGGCCATCTACATCAAGTTCGACGGCACCAACATGTCGCTGGTGCCCGGCGCCTTCAAGAGCGTCTGGAAGTACCAGCCGTAAACCTGCCGCTACCACGGCCACAGGCCAGGTCCGCGCCGCGGCGCAGCGCCGCGCGGACCGCCGGAGACCATCATGAGCTTTGCCGATTTCTGGTTGTTCCTGCAGCAAGGGGTGCTGTCAGGGCTGGTGACGGGCAGCGTGTACGCGCTGCTGGCCGTTGCCGTCGTCATCATCTTCAAGACCACCGACGTGCCCAATTTCGCGCAAGGCGAAATCTTCATGGTCGGCGGCTACATCGCCCTGTTCCTGACCCTGGTCATGGGCTGGCCCTACCTAGTGGTCATCCCCGTGACGCTGGCCGTCGTGGCGGGGGTGTCCGGCCTGTTCCAGCGCGTGGTGATGGAACGCGTCATCGCCTCCAAGGGCGTGGGCGTGCAGATGGTCATCGCTACCCTGGGCCTGGCCTATGCCCTGAAGGGCCTGGTGCGCCAGACCGGGCTGGGCGACACGCCGCGCTCGCTGCCGCCGCTGGCGCCCACCGACGCCGTCATCATCGGCGACGCCGTGCTGACCCAGCTGGACCTGGTGATCTTCGCGGTGGCCGTCGGCGTGATGCTGCTGCTGTACGTGATGTTCACCTACACCCGCGTGGGCAAGGCCATGCGCGCCGTCGGCATGAACCCCAAGGCCGCGCGCCTGGTGGGTGTGAACCTGACGCGCATCCGCATGATGGTGTGGGCGCTGTCCGGCCTGATCTCGGCCGTGGCGGCCCTGCTCATCACGCCCAAGATCCTGATCACGCCCGACATCGGCCACATCGCCATCCTGGCCTACGCGGCCGCCATCGTCGGCGGCATCACCAGCCTGCCGGGCGCCGTGGTCGGCGGCTTCGTGATCGGCGTGGCCGAGAACCTGGTGGGGCTGTTCATTTCGACCAATGCCATCGTCGTGGCGCCCTTTGTCGCCATCATGGTGGTGCTGCTGCTGCGTCCGCAAGGCCTCCTGGGCGGCAAACTGCAGGTGAAGAAAGTATGAAATCCAAGCTCGATCCCGCCCTGCTGGCGCTGATGGCCGTGGTGCTCGTCGCCCTGCCGTTCGTGGCCAGCGGCTATGTCATCTACGTCGTCAACCTCTTGATGGTGTTCGTGGTGCTGGCCCTGGGCCTGCACCTGGTCATCGGAGAAACCGGGCAGTTCGCGCTGTCGCATGCCGCGTTCTACGGCGTGGGCATCTACACCGCGGGCCTCATCAACAATCTCTGGCATCCGCCCTTCTTCGTGTCCATCGTGGCGGGCGGCCTGCTGGCCGCCGTGCTGGGCTACATCATCGGCGCGCTGGCGCTGCGCATGCGCGACATCTACCTGGCGCTGTCCACCTTTGCCTTTGGCGAGGCGATGCAGTGGGTGTTCCTGAACTGGCAGTCGGTCACCAACGGCTCGAACGGCTTTCGGATTTCGCCCGCCACGCTGTTCGGCTACGAGCTGGTGTCCGACATCAAGGCCTATCCGTTTGTCGTGGCAATCGCCGCGCTGTTGCTGTGGGCCACCATTGCGCTGTCGCGCTCGCAGCTGGGGTCGGCCTTCCGGGCCGTGCGTGAAAGCGATGTGGCCGCCCAAGCCATGGGCGTGAACGTCAACGCCATCAAGCGCACCGCCTTCACGCTGTCGGCGGCGTACGCCGGCATCGCGGGCGGCATGTACACCACCTTTGCCTCGTTCATCCACCCCGAAAGCCTGGGCTTCCAGACCACCATCCTGATTCTCACCATGGTGGTCGTAGGCGGCATCGGCTCGGTGCGCGGCGCCATTGCCGGCGCGCTGGGCTTCGGCCTGATCTCGGAACTGCTGCGCCAGGCGCTGTCGTTCCAGGAAATCATCTACGGCGTGATCCTGATGGGCTTCATGATGTTCGCGCCCAAGGGCCTGTTCGCCAGCCGCGACGCGCGCCGCCGCGCGCCCCCGCCGGCCACCCCGCTGCCCACGCGCACGGGCGCCGCCGCCCCGGCCGCCAAACCCACGCAAAGGAGCGCCGCATGAGCGCCCAGCCTTATCTCGACGTCCAGGGCCTGACGGTGAAGTTCGGCGGCCTGACGGCCATCAACGGCCTGTCCATGCAGGTGGAACGCGGCCGCATCCACGCGCTGATCGGTCCCAACGGCGCTGGCAAGTCCACCACCTTCAATTGCGTCTCGCGCTACTACCGCCCCACCCAGGGCCGCATCGTGTTCGACGGCGTCGACATCACGACGAAAAAGCCGCACGAAATGGCCGCGCTGGGCGTGGCGCGCACTTTCCAGAACCTGGAGCTGTTCAGCGCGCTGACGGTGCGCGAGAACGCCCTGCTGGGCACTTACGCACACGGCGCATCCACGGCGTCGCGCCTGCTGCGCCCCGCCCGCGCCGAAGCGCGCGAACGCGTCGAGCACCTGCTTGAACGCGTGGGGCTGGCCGACTTCCTGGACACCCCCGCCTGCAGCCTGGACTTCGGCCGCCAGAAGATGCTGGAACTGGCGCGCGCACTGGCCATCTCGCCCAAGCTGCTCTTGCTGGACGAACCGGCCGCCGGCCTGCGCAACCGCGAAATCGAAACGCTGGACCGCATCCTGACCGAGCTGTGCGAACGCGACGGCATCACGGTGCTGCTGGTCGAGCACGTGATGCAGCTGGTGATGTCGATCTCGGATCGCATCACCGTCATGTCGTTCGGCGAGAAGATCGCCGAAGGCACGCCCGCGGAGGTGCGCAGCAACCCCCGCGTCATCGAAGCCTATCTGGGCAAGGGAGCCGCCGGTGGCTGAGTATCTGCTTGAAGTCGAGTCGGTCAGCGCCGCCTACGGCAACATCCGCGCCTTGCAGGACGTCTCGCTGAAAGTGCCGCAAGGCGCCATCGTGGCGCTGCTGGGCGCCAACGGCGCGGGCAAGTCCACCACGCTCAATGTGATCTCGCGGCTGGTGTCGCCCACGGCGGGTAGCGTGCGTTTCGACGGCGAGGCCATCCATCGCCAGCCGGCGGACGCCATCGTCGGCCGCGGCATCGTACAGGTGCCCGAGGGCCGCGAAATCTTCCGCGACATGAGCGTGCGCGAAAACCTGGAAATGGGCGCCTACCTGCGGCACGACCGCCAGGCGGTCAAGCAGGACCTGGACATGGTGTGCGACACCTTTCCGCGGCTGCGCGAACGCTTCGAGCAAAAGGCGGCCACGCTGTCGGGCGGCGAGCAGCAGATGCTGGCCACCGGCCGCGCCATGATGGCGCGCCCGCGCATGATCCTCTTGGACGAACCGTCCATGGGCTTGTCGCCGTTGGTGGTCGAGCAGATCTTCGACATCGTGCTGCGCCTGAACCGTGAACAGGGCATCACCATCCTGCTGGTCGAACAGAACGTGAAGCTGGCGCTGTCGGTGTCCAGCTATGCCTACATCCTGGAAAACGGCGAAATCGCGCTGGAAGGCGAATCAGCCGCCTTGGCCAGCGACGAAGCCGTGCAACGCGCCTACCTGGGCGCCTAGGAAATTGCCATGAGCATGATGCAAGACAAGCGAGTCCTCGTCACCGGCGCCGGCCGCGGCCTGGGCGCCACCATTGCCCAGGGCTTTGCCCGCCAGGGCGCCACGGTGATCGTGGCCGACCTGGACCCCGCGTTGGCACGCGCCAGCGCGCAGGCCATCGCGGCTGAGGGCGGCCGTGCGTTCGACGTTGCGCTGGACGTGACCGATGCCGATGCGGTGCGCGCCTTCGCCGCCGAATCCGCCAGCCGCCACGGCAATATCGACGTGCTGGTCAACAACGCCGGCATTTCGGCGCGCGCCCCGTTCGACGACCCGCAGACGCCGCAGATCTGGGACCGCGTCATGAGCGTGAACCTGCAAGGCACGTTCAACGTCACCCACGCCTTCGTCGAACAGCTCAAGGCCACGCGCGGCGCCATCGTCAATCTGTGCTCGATCGTGGCGTATGGCTGCGGCATCTCGACGGCGGGCTACGTGGTGTCCAAGGGCGGCGTGCGCTCGTTCACCGAGGTGTTGGCGCGCGACCTGGCGCCGCACGGCGTGCGCGTGAACGCCGTCGCGCCCGGGCTGATGGAAACGGAAATGACGGCCGGCCAGCGCTCGCAAGCGCACGGCACCGATTGGTACATGCAGCGCGCCCCGATGGCACGCGCCGGGCGCGCCGACGAAATCGTCGGCCCCGTGCTGTTCCTGGCTTCCGACATGGCCAGCTACGTGAACGGCGTGGTGCTGCCCGTGGACGGCGGCTACCTGGCCGTATAGGAATCGACATGCAAGCAGACAACACTTCAGGCACCGCGCTGGTCACGGGCGGCGCCAGCGGCATGGGCCTGGCCATCGTGGAACGCCTGGCGCGCGATGGCTTTCGCGTGGTCATGGCCGACCGCAACGCCGACCTGGCCGCCCGCGAAACCCAGGCATTGCAAGCGCAGGGCCTTGCCGTCGACTACCGCGTGGTGGACCTGACCGACGAACACGCCACCCGCCAGCTGGTGCGCGAACTGGCGCCGCTGGCCGCGCTGGTCAACAACGCCGGCCTGTTCGACGAGCGCAAGTTCTTTGACGTGACCAGCGACGACTACCGCCGCATGTTCAACGTCAACCTGCTGGCCGTGGCAACGCTCACGCAGGAAGCCGCGCGCGACCTGGCCCCTGGCGGCAAGATCGTCAACATCGCCTCGCGCGCCTATCTGGGCGCGAAGAACCATCCGCACTACGTGGCCTCGAAAGCCGCGCTGGTGGGCTACACGCGGGCCTCGGCCATGGAACTGGCGCCGCGCGGCATCCTGGTCAATGCCATCGCGCCCGGCCTGATCGACACGCCGCTGCTGCGCAACCTGAGCGCCGAGCGCCTGGCCGCGCAACTGGCCTTGCAGCCCACCGGGCGTGCCGGCCAACCGCAAGACATCGCCAATGCCGTGTCCTTCCTGGCCGCGCCGCACATGGACTTCATCACCGGCCAGGTCATTTTCGTGGACGGCGGCAAATCGCTGGGCGGGTCGGGAGCATAAGCGGCATGGACAGCATCAAGTGGGACAAGGAAGTCGACGCGCTGGTCGTCGGCTCGGGCGCGGGCGGCATGAGCGCCGCGCTCACTGCCAGCGTCGAAGGCCTGGACGTACTGTTGGTGGAAAAGACCGGCCACATCGGCGGTTCGACCGCGATTTCGGGCGGCGCGCTGTGGATACCGCTGAACGCGCAGACCGACGCCGCCGGCCATCCCGACAGTTTCGACAAGGTCTGGACCTATCTGCAGGAAACCGTCGGCGCCGCGGCGTCCGACGACATGAAGCGCGCCTACCTGCAAGCCGGGCCGCGCATGATGGACGATCTGGTCGAACGCGGTTTCCTGCAGGTCGCCGCGCGCACCGCGTCGCCCGACTACTACCCCGACCGGCCCGGCGCTGCCCTGGGCGGCCGGTCGCTGGACCCGGTGGAATTCGACGGCCGCAAGCTTGGCCGCCACTTCAGGACGCTGCGCGACCCGCTCAAGGAATTCACCGTGCTGGGCGGCATGATGGTCAACATCACCGACGTGCGGCATCTGCTGCGCGCCACGCGCGCCTTCACCTCCTGGCGGCACGCCATGAAGCTGGTGCTGCGCTATTACGCCGACCGCCTGCGCGGCTATCACCGCGGCACCCGCCTGCTGCTGGGCAATGCGCTGGCCGCGCAGCTGTTCCATGCCCTGCTGTCGCGCAACATCCCGTACTGGCTTAATACGCCAGCATTGGGACTGGTGCGCGGCGACGACGGCGCGGTGCTGGGCGCTACCGTCGAGCACCAGGGCCGGCAGATGAACATCCGCACCCGCCGCGGCGTCGTGCTGGCCACGGGCGGCTTTCCGTGGGATTCCGCGCGCCGCCAACAGGCCTACCCACATCCTACCGGCGACTGGTCGATGTCGCCGCGCGACAATACCGGCGACGGCATCCGCCTGGCCGAAGGCGCGGGTGCCGCGCTGGGCCAGGGCCATTGCAGCCCCGCATTCTGGGCGCCGGTGTCCATCCTGGAACAGCCGGGCCGCGCACCGCTGCACTATCCGCACCTGGTGTGGGACCGCGCCAAGCCCGGCCTGATTGCCGTCAACGGCGCCGGCCGCCGCTTCGTCAACGAATCGACCTCGTACCACGCGTTCGTCGAAGCCATGTACCGCAGCCACGCCGACACGCCCACGGTGCCCGCCTACCTGCTGTGCGACCAGCGCTTCATCGACACCTGGGGCCTGGGCCTGGCATTGCCCGGCGGCCGGCCGCGGCAGCATTTGATCGACGCCGGCTACCTGCTGCAAGCGCCCACGCTGCAAGCCCTGGCGCAAGAACTGGGCGTGCCCGCCGACGCGCTGGCCGCCACGGTGCAACGCTACAACCAGCATGCCGAAGAAGGCCACGACCCCGACTTCGGCAAGGGCGGCACCGCCTACAACCGCTACCTGGGCGACCCCGACCACGCCCCCAACCCCTGCCTGGCGCCGCTGGGCGCCGGCCCGTACTACGCGGTCAAGGTGGTCCCCGGCGACATCGGCACGGCATGCGGCATTGCGGCAAACCGCAACGCCCAGGCCGTGGACGAAGCCGGCCAGCCGATAGCCGGCCTGTATGTGGTCGGCAATGATATGCACTCGGTCATGGGCGGCGCCTATCCCGCGCCCGGCATCACGCTGGGCCCCGCGCTGACCTTCGGCTGGGTCGCTGGACAACACCTGGCCCACGGCCAACACTGACGCTACGCCAACCCTCAAGGACCCCACATGAAGATCTACTTCTCGCCCGCCTCGCCCTTTGTGCGCAAATGCATGGTCATCGCGCACGAGCTGGGGCTGGTCGACCGCATCGAAAAGCTGCCCAGCGCCGCCGGCCCCGTGGCCCGCGACCAGACCATCATCCCCAGCAATCCGCTGGGCCAGGTGCCCACCCTGCTCACCGATGACGGCCAGGCGCTGTTCGACAGCCGCGTCATCTGCGAATACCTGAACGAGCTGGGCGGCGGCGCGCTGTTCCCGGCCGGCGCCGCCCGCTGGCGTGCCCTGGCCGAGCAATCGCTGGGCGACGGCATGCTGGGCGCGGCCCTGCTGGCCCGCTACGAAACCGTGCTGCGCCCCGAAGCCCTGCGCTGGGACGGCTGGTACGAAGGCCAGCTGGGCAAGGTGCGCGACGGCCTGGCGCAACTGGAAAAGACCGCCGCCAGCCTGGAAGGCCGGCTGGACATCGGCACCATCACCGTGGGCTGCGCCCTGGGCTACCTGGATTTCCGCTATCCCGACTTCGACTGGCGCGCCGGCCACCCCGCCGTTGCGGCCTGGTTCAAGACGTTCAACCAACGTCCGTCGATGCAGGCCACGCTGCCGCACGCCTGAACACGGTTTGGGCAGCCGCGACGCCTGAAGAACCCGCCGGGCTTCAGGAAGGGCGGCTGCCTGGTACGGCGCGTTCGCTTGAACCCGCCGCTGGCCCCTGGCGCTTGCCAGGGGCTTTTTTTTCTTACAGATGGAAATGACGGTGCCGGAGCCGACGTCTATATTGAACTTTCGCGGGGCCTGCCAGCCCAACCGATAGACCCACCCGCCCAGGGAGCCACGCATGAACGTGACCGCCGTCTCCCCCATCAGCCGAGTCGCCGCGCCCTATGCCGCGCGCATTCCCTTGCTGGACGACACCCGCCCGGTCTGGGAAGCCGAATGGGCCGCGCGCAACGCCGCCACCCGCCTGGCCCAGCGCAGCGCCCAGGCCCAGGCCGCCTGGCAAGCCCAGCGCATTGCCCGCACGGCCACGGACTCGGCCCAGGCCGACCGCGACGTACGCGCCGCCCAGCCCGCCATGACGCAAGCGCCGCAAGCGCTGGCGGCTGCCCCCGCCGCCGTCAATGTCGACCAACTGCGCGACCTGTACGCCGACGCCCGCCTGCGCCGCGCGGTGGACGACTTCTCGGCGCGCCCCGATCCCGTCGCGCTGCGTGGCGACACCGCCAACGACCTGGGCACCATCGAAGGCCTGACGCCGTTGCAGCCGTATCGCGTGGCGATGGGCAATCCGCAAGTGCAGGAATTGCAGACCGCCGTTGCCATGAAGGCCGCCGGCCTGAATATTCCCAAGGTCGAGAACATCGGCCCCACGGAAAACGTCACCGACAATGCGCGCTACCGTCCCGGCGCACGCACCTGATGCGCGAAAAAAAAGCCGCCCTGCAAAGGGCGGCTTTCTGTTGGGCGGGCGGTGAGTCTCACCGCCCCTGCCGTCCCGGCCATCGGCCGGACAGCCCGTCACGATCAGTGGAAGAACTCGGCAATCACGGTGGCGCCCATGAAGGTGCCGGCGTTGGCGGCCAGCGACACCACCACGATTTTCCAGCCCAGCTTGCGGAAGGCAGGCAGGTCTTTCAGGATCGACAGGCCGGCCATCGCCAGGATCACCGTCGTGAACGGCAGGAAGTTCACCTTGCCGACGGCGGCGATGATCTGGTCCGAGTACGGCAGCACGCCCGGGCAGCCCACGGTCATCGCGATCAGCGACAGCACGGCCACGGCCGGCAGCTTGGGCACGACGCGCAGCAGCAGGTCGGCGATCACGACCAGCAGGATGATGATGGCCATGCCGGGCAGCGCGTCCAGGAACGGCACGTTGTAGCCCAGGCGGTTGCCCACCAGCGCGAACAGGCCGCAGATGGCGTAGGCGGTCAGGCGATCGCCAAAGCCCATCTTCACCGAGTGCGAGGGCACTTCGCCGTCCGCCGTATCCGCAGCGGCGGCAGCGGCGGGTTCGTCCTTGGCGCGCGAGAAGCGGCCCAGCACGGGTTCCAGCTTGCCGTACAGGAAGATGGTCGTCGGCAGCGAGATGAACAGCGTGAAGTACACGCCCACCACGGTGGTCAGCAGGTTGGCGGCGGCGGCCAGCGCGGCTACCTGGTGCGCCACTTCCGGCGTCTGCTGCGAGGCGATCGCGCCCACGCCCGCGGCCATCATGCTGCCCGAGCCCACGCCGGCGCCCATGGCGAGCGAACGCGGATCGAAGATGTTCAGGCTGGTGATGAAGCCGGCCATCAGCGCCACGAACAGCGCGCCGATCACGGTGCCGGTGATGTACTCGGCCATCACGCCGCGGCCTTCGGGCGAATTCATGCCGTAGCGCTCGCCGATGATCGCCAGGCTGGGCTCGCGGCCCACCGAGAACGTGGCGCCGATGGCTTCGCGCTTGATGCCCAGCAGCAGGGCCAGCGGCAGGCCGATGGCCATGGTGCCGAAGAAGTGGCCGAATTCCTGGAACACCAGCGCCCAGCCGGCCTCGCGCACCTGCGGCAGCGAGCCGCCCACCATCAGGCCCAGCTTGGCCAGGAACGGCAGCAGGGCGTATTGCAGATAGCCGCTGATGCGGGTCTGCATGGCGGTGTCGATGCCGGCGCCCGCGGGCAGGCGTTGGCCGAAGGCGGCCACGATCGCGCCGATGAAGATGGCCCAGAGCATGGGCTGCAGAACGATCTTGCCCGGGCCCACCGCGAAGGTGACGCTGCCGATCGCTTCGGACACGATCACCACCAGCAAGATGGCGGCGAGCATGCGGACGCGGCTGGACAGCGACATGGTGGGCGCGGCCAAGCTGGCGCTGGCATGAGACATCGAATTCCCCTGATGAACGTGAGTAGGTTTTAGGGCCGCCCACGGCGCGGCGGGCGGCAGCGGCGATTTTCGCCGGGGGGCTGCAAGCCAACCATGACACCACCGGGGCTATTGCGTTGCGTAAAATGCAACGGATGGGCTTTTCCTGGGAATTTTTTGCAAGATCACGCAATAAATCAGGGTAAACCCTCGGTATTGTTGCAAATTTTTCGATGCCCTGCCGCCACGGAGCCGCTCCCATGGACGAAAAACTCGACGCCCGCCGCACCCACTACTTCATGCAGGTCATGAGCCGGGGTTCGGTGCGCGGCGCCGCCGAAGTGCTGAACATGGACCCGTCCGCCGTCAGCCGCGCCATCGCCGCGCTGGAGCGCGACTGCGGCATGGCGCTGTTCGAGCGCCGGGGCCGCGGCGTCGTGCCCACCGATGCCGGCCACATCCTGGCGCGCTATGTGAAGCGCCAGCAGAACATCCAGGAAAGCTTCTTCTCGGAAATCGACAGCCTGCGCAAGGCCGAACGCGGCCACATCGACCTGGTGCTGGGCGAAGGCTTCGTCGAACTGATGTTCGACCGCGTGCTGCCCGGCTACTGGCGCAGCCACCCGGAAGTGACGCTGGACATCGACGTGGCCCGCACCTCGGAAATCGTGCAGCGCATCGTGGATGACCAGGCCTACATCGGCCTGGTGTTCCAGCCGCCCAACGATGCCCGCCTGCGTACCCACTACTCGCGGCCCGAACCCATCCGCGCCATCGTGCGGCAGGACCATCCGCTGACGCGGCTGCAACGCCCGCTGCTGCTGACCGACCTGGTCGACTACCCCGGCGCGTCCATGCAGGAAGGCTTCGGCGTGCGCCAGCACATCCAGGCCGCCGAGATCAGCGAACAGGTGCGCCTGCGCAACGTGCTGACGACGTCTTCCTTCAAGGCGCTGTGGCAGTTCGCCGCCACCGGCATCGGCTACGCCCTGACCCCGCCGATTGCCGTCACCGCCGACATGGCCGCGCAGCGCCTGGCCAGCCTGCCGCTGGCCAACCCGATCCTTAACCAGGGCAGCCTGCACGTGCTCAGCCGGGCCGGACGGCATATCTCGCCCGCCGCCCGCGAACTGCTGGACCATATCGTGCGCGGCATCGGCGCCCCGCCGTCTTCCGCGCTTTGAGAAGGCGCATCGGGCCGCATCTGATACGGTCTCTTTGCGCGGATCTGCCTCTGTCGCCGCCAGGATGCAACGCCTACAGTGGTTGCATCCCCATCCTTGCCTGGAGACCTTCATGCTCAGCTTCCTGCGCACGGCCAAATCCGTCCTGTGGGGCTTTTTCGGCGTGCGCCGCGGCCGCGGCTACGACGCCGACATCGCCCACAACAAGCCCGCCCCCCTGATTCTCACCGGGCTGCTGATGGCCGCGTGCCTGGTCGCCATCCTGGTCTTCGTCGCCCGCTGGGCCGTCAACGCGGCGTTGTAACGCCCATGTATAAGCAGCGCGAGCGACCTGCGCCGCCCATGGCCAGAACAGCCGTCCGGCCGCCCGGCCGCCCGAAGGCCGGACAGCCCCCTTGGGGGGCAGCAAGCGTGCGAAGCACGTGCGGCGTGGGGGCATACACTTATTACTAGAATGACTTAGACGGTCGTCCGGGCTGCCTGTTACGGTTATGAATCCCCCCATTGCCCGCCTGCGGCGGGCCTTGCCTTGGGGACTCAGACCGAGAAGACTTCAAGGGCAGTAGACATGTACGTGTATGACCCCGTCGACCAGCAGCTCGTCGAGCAACGCGTGGCGCAGTTCGCCGACCAGACGCGCCGCTTCCTCGACGGCCAGCTCACCGAAGATGATTTCCGCGTTCTGCGCCTGCAGAACGGCCTGTACATCCAGCGCCATGCGCCGATGCTGCGAGTGGCGATTCCGTACGGCATCCTGGCCTCGCGCCAGCTGCGCACCCTGGCGCACATCGCGCGCAAGTGGGACCGCGGCTACGGCCACTTCAGCACGCGCCAGAACATCCAGTTCAACTGGCCCAAGCTGGAAGACGTGCCGGACATCCTGGCCGAGCTGGCCACGGTGCAGATGCACGCCATCCAGACCAGCGGCAACTGTATCCGCAACACCACCACCGACCATTTCGCGGGCGTCGCGCCTGACGAGCTGATCGATCCGCTCGTGTGGTGCGAGATCATCCGCCAGTGGTCCACGCTGCATCCCGAATTCGCCTTCCTGCCGCGCAAGTTCAAGATCGCGGTCAGTGGCGCCGTGCAGGACCGCGCCGCCGTCGGCGTGCACGACATCGGCCTGCAGGCCGTCGAGCGCGACGGCAAGCTGGGCTTTCGCGTGTGGGTGGGCGGCGGCATGGGCCGCACGCCCATCGTCGGCAAGCTGATCAATCCCTTCGTCGAATGGCAGGACCTGCTGACCTACATGCAGGCCGCGCTGCGGGTCTACAACCTGCACGGCCGCCGCGACAACAAGTACAAAGCGCGCATCAAGATCCTGGTCAAGGACCTGACGCCCGAGGTCTACGCGCAACAGGTGGATGAACAGTGGCAGCTCATCAAGGGCGGCCCGGACACCATCACGCAGGAATTCGTCGACACCATCGCCGCGCGCTTTGTCTGGCCGCAGTACGACGCCAGCGCCGCGGACGAACCCGACAACACGGCCGCCCTGGCCGCCGCCGACCCGCGCTTCGCGCGCTGGGTCCGCACCAACGTGCATGCCCACAAGGCGGCCGGCTATGCCGCCGTGACCGTGTCGCTGAAAGCCACCGGCGTGCCGCCGGGCGACATCACCGCCGACCAGATGGACGCGGTGGCGGCGCTGGCCGACGAATACGGCTTTGGCGAACTGCGCGTGTCGCATGAACAGAACCTGATCCTGGCCGACGTGCGCCGCGCGCGCCTGCACGAACTGTGGGGCAAGCTGGACGCGCTGAACCTGGCCACGGCCAACGTCGGCCTGCTCACCAACATCATCGCCTGTCCGGGCGGGGATTTCTGCGCGCTGGCCAATGCCGTGTCGATCCCCGTCGCCGAGGCCATCCAGCGCCAGTTCGACAACCTGGACTACCTGTTCGAGATCGGCGAGCTGGACCTGAACATCTCCGGCTGCATCAACTCTTGCGGCCACCACCACGTGGGCCACATCGGCATCCTGGGTGTCGATAAGGCCGGCGAAGAGTGGTATCAGGTCACCATCGGCGGACGCCAGAACGGCGCCGCCAAGCCGCTGCCCGACATTGAATCCACCAAGGGCGGCGGCGCCGCCATCGGCCGCATCATCGGCCCGTCGTTCGCCCGCGACCAGGTGCCCGGCGTGGTCGACCGCCTGATCCAGACCTACCTGGGCCTGCGCGACAGCGAAGAAGAACGCTTCATCGACGTGGTGGACCGCGTCGGCATCGACCCTTTCAAACAGGACGTCTACGCCGACCCCGCCTTCGCCAAGCCCGCCCAGGAGGCCGCCCATGTCTGAGGTCTACGCCCATGACGCGCCCGGCCCGCACCTGATCCGCAACGGCCAGCTGCAAGCCGACACCGCGCGCAGCTTCGTGCCCGAACCTGAAGTGGCCGCCGAAGGCCAGGTGCCCAGCGACGAACCGGGCTGGATCGTGCCGCTTGCCACCTGGAAGGCCTCGCACGCCACGCTGCGCCGCCACCAGCACCCGGTGGCCGTGCTGCTGGCACCGGACGCCGACCTGCGCGACCTGCTCGATGCCGACGGCACGCTCAACCCCGCCGGCATCGCCTTCATCGCGGTGGACTTTCCCGTCTACACCGATGGCCGCGGCTACTCGCTGGCGCAGCTGCTGCGCACGCGCTACCACTGGACGGGCGAATTGCGCGCCGTCGGCGATGTGATGATCGACACCATCCACTACCAGGCGCGCGTCGGCTTCGACAGCTTCCTGGTCAAGCCGGGCCACGACCCGCGCAAGGCGCTGGATGCGTTCAAGACGTTCACGGTGCACTACCAGAAGACCTACCGCGCCCCGGCGCCGGCCCAGGTCTGATCCCCACGCGCCGACCCGGGATTCATACCTGGGTCGACAGCGCCCCCGCCTTCCTGACGACCCTCAGGCCTGCTCCCCCGGCATGGTCCAGCGCTGGCGCTTGATCTCGTCTTGCGCCAGTTGCGCGCGGATCAGGTCGGCGATGCTGCGCTGGCGCGGCGCCTGCATGCGGCTGATCAGGCTGGACACGCTGACCGCCAGCCGCGGATAGCCGCTGGCATCGCACAGCGCCACCCCTACGCCCAGCACGCCCGGCACCGCCGCATTGCCCACCACCGCCCAACCGCGGTCGCGGGTGTTTTCCGCCAGGCGCCGCATCTGCGCCACCGTCATGCCGCCATAGGCCCGCAAGGCCTGTTCGTTCTGCAGGATGACTTCGTCGGCTTCGGCCGCGGGCAACGCCCCCAGCAGCGCCAGCCCGGCCGCGCCCACGCCCAGCGGCTGGCGATGGCCCACCGTCACGGCCAGCACCTGCACGGGGTAGTTGCCCACCTCGCGATGCAGGCACAGTGAATCGCCGCCGGCCCGGCAGATCAGAAAGGCCGAATCGCCGCTGACATCGCTGATCTGCCGCAGCACCGGCCGCAGGCTGCGCACGGCCTGGGCATGCGGATCGCCGGCCATCATCACGCCCAGTTCCGCCATGCGCCAGCGCGGCGCGTCGGCCTCGCGCAGCGCATAGCCTTCTTCGGCCAGCACATCCAGATAGCGGTACACCGTAGACCGCTGCATGCCCGCCGCCCGCGCAATGTCCGTCACGTGCATGCCGACCGCGCCGGCCTGGCGCAACACGCCCAGCACCCGCAGGCCGCGCCGCAGCACACGCGGCCCATCGCCCTCTGTCTCCGTCTTGTTCATTTTCTGGACACCTTGCGTTGATGACGCGCCTATCAAAGCCCACTATGAAGTCGGGCAGGCAAAGATCTGTCCAAATATTAGACAAACAGGACGGAGACAACCATGAAGACATTGAGCAAGCGGCTCACCGCCGCGGCGGCAGCCCTCGCGGGGGCCCTGGCCCTGGCCGCACCCGCCACCGCCGCCAAGCCCTACCCCGAACGCCCGGTAACGCTGGTGGTGGGCTATGCCGCGGGCGGCGCCACCGACATCGTGGCCCGGCTGGTAGCCAAGGCGCTGACCGAAGAACTGGGCCAGACCATCGTGGTGGAAAACAAGACGGGCGCCAACAGCAACATCGGCGCCGAAATCGTCTCGCGCGCCGCGCCCGACGGCTACACGCTGTATGTCGGTTCCATCGCCAACACCATCAACCGCACGCTCTACAGCCAGCTGAACTACGACTTCATCAAAGACTTCAAGCCCATCGGCCTGTTGGCGACCATTCCGAACATCCTGGTGGTCAACCCCAAGGTGCCGATCAAGAGCGTGCAGGAATACATTGCCTACGCCAAGAAAAACCCCGGCAAGCTGACCTGCGCCTCGTCGGGTAGCGGCTCGTCCATCCACCTGTCGTGCGAGCTGTTCAAGATGCGCACCGGCACCGACATCCTGCACGTGCCCTATCGCGGCAGCGGCCCGGCCGTGGCCGACCTGCTGGGCGGCCAGGTGGATTCCATGTTCGACAACCTGCCCTCGTCGCTGCCGCACGTGCAGGCCGGCAAGCTGCGCGCCATCGGCGTCACCTCGCCAGAGCGCCTGCCCGCCGTACCCGACGTGCCGACGCTGGCCGAATCGGGCCTGGCCGGCTTCGACGTCGAATCCTGGTTCGGCCTGATGGCGCCGGCCGGCACGCCCCAAGCCGTCGTCGACCGCCTGAACCAGGCCATGAACAAGGCGCTGGCCAATCCGGCCTTGCAAGCGTCCTACAAGCAATCCGGCTTCTACGCGCCGCAACCGCCCAACACGCAAGAGACATTCGCCAGGATGATCGCCAGCGAAATCGACAAATGGGGCGCCGTGGTCAAGAGCGCCGACATCAAAGCCAACTGAGGAGCACAGGGTGTACCCGATTGATTTCTTCTTCCGCGCCGCCGAGCAATACCCGGACCGCGTGGCGCTGGACGCGCCCGAAGGCCAGGTGACGTATGCGCGGCTGGCCGCGGACGTGCGGGCGCTGGCGGCCGCCCTGCAAGACCTGGACCCGTTGCCGCAGACCCGCGTGGCCCTGTGCGCCGGCAATTCCAGCCGCCATATCCTGGCGCTGTTGGCAGTGCTGGCCAGCGGCAAGATCTGGGTGCCGCTGAACTACCGCAGCACCGCGCGTGAAATCGGGCGCATCCTGGATGCTACCGAGCCGTCGATCGTCATCGTCGATGCGGCCGGCGACGCGCTGGTGCCGGCCGGCGTGGGCCAGCGCATCAGCCTGGGGGCCGACGCGGCCGGCCTGGCCGTGGATGCCCTGCTGGCGGGCGCCGCCGGCCGCGAGCCGCTGCGCCATGCCTTGCCGCGCGAGGCCACCCAGGCCATCAAGTTCACCGGCGGCACCACCGGCCTGCCCAAGGGCGTGATGCAGCCGTACCACGCCTGGAACGCCGGCATCATCAACCAGATCACCAACTGGGGGCTGACGCCCGACGACCGCTATGTGGTCGCCGCCCCCGTCACGCACGGCACGGGCACCTACCTGCTGCCGGTACTGGCCAGCGGCGGCGCGCACGTGCTGCTGGATGCCGCCACGCCCGCCGCCATCACCGCCGCCTTTCGCGAACGCGGCGGCACGCTCAGCTTCATGCCGCCCACCCTGATCTACATGATCATGGCGCAGCCGGGCGTATCGCGCGCCGACTTTCCCCGGCTGCGCAACCTGATCTACGGCGGCGCGCCCATGCCGCCCGAGAAGATCGAACGCGCCCGCGCGTTCTTCGGCCCCGTGCTGGGCACCACCTACGGCCAGACCGAAGCGCCGCAGATCGTCACCGTGCTGCGCCCCGCCGACCTGGAAGCCCCCGAGAACCGCGCCTCGGTCGGACGCGTCACCTGGCTGTCGGACGTGGCCATCATGGCGCCCGATGGCGCACTGTTGCCGCGCGGCGAGATCGGCGAAGTGGTGGTGCGCGGCGACCTGGTCATGTCCGGCTACTGGCGCCTGCCCGAGAAAACCGCCGAGACCCTCATCGACGGCTGGCTGCACACCGGCGATACCGGTTTGATCGACACCCGCGGCTACCTGTTCCTGAAAGACCGCCTGCGCGACGTCATCATCACCGGCGGCTTCAACGTGTACCCGGTGGACGTCGAGAACGCCCTGTCGGCGCACCCGGCCGTGTACGAATGCTCGGTCTTCGGCCTGCCCGACGACAAATGGGGCGAAGCCGTTCACGCCGCGGTGCAGTTCCACCCCGGCGCCATGGCCGATGCCGAAGCCCTCAAGGCCCACGTGCGCGGCCTGCTCGGCCCGGTCGCCACGCCCAAGCAGTTCCATATCCACGACAGCCTGCCGCGTTCGCCCGTCGGCAAGGTGCTGAAAAACGCCGTGCGCGACGCGGCCCTGAAGGAGACCCCATGAACACGCCCGAAACCCGCCTGTGCGCCCATCACCTGACCGGCATGTCGTACCGCGACGTCGACCTGGTCGAAGACCTGATCGGCAAGAAAAGCTTCACCGAAGTGATGATCATGCAGATCCTGGGGCGCGAGGCACGGCCGGTGGACATGCGCATCGTCGACGCGGTGCTGGTCACGCTGATGGAACACGGCATGACGCCCAGCGCCATCGCCACGCGGCTGATCTACATGAGCGCGCCCGAAAACCTGCAAGGCGCCGTGGCCTCCGGCCTGATGGCGGTGGGCAGCCAGTTCGTCGGCACCATGGAAAACTGCTCGCGCCTGCTGGACCGCATCCGCCAGGCCGCCGACGGCGCGGCCGAGGCCCAGGCGATTGCGCGTGAATTCCGCCAAAGCCGCCAGGCCCTGCCCGGCTTCGGCCACCACCTGCACAAGCCTGACGATCCCCGCTCGATCAAGCTGCTGGCGCTGGCCGAAGCCGAGCCCGACCTGCCGGGCGACTCGCTCAGGGCCCTGCGCCTGTTGGCGGCGGCGGTGGACGAGGTCTACGGCAAGCACATCACCATCAACGCCACTGGCGCGGTCGCCGCGCTGCTGAGTGAAATCGGCGTGCCCACGGCCCTGATGCGCGGCTTTGCCGTCATCTCGCGCGCCGCCGGCCTGGTGTCGCACGTGGCCGAGGAACAGCAAAGCCCCTCCGGCCGCTACATCTGGGAAACCATCGACCACGCGATTCCCTACGTCGGCCAGGGCAAGTCGCACCAGAACAGCGGGGACGCGTCGTGATGCCCATGCCCGCCGCGCCCGGCGCCCGCCTGGCCGGCAAGGTCGTGCTGGTGGCCGGCGCCGGCGCGTCGGCCGCGGGCTGGAGCATCGGCAAGGCCAGCTGCGTGACGCTGGCGCGCCAGGGCGCCGCGATCATCGCGCTGGACTCCAGCCTGGCCGCGGCCGAAGACGCGGCGCACGAAGTCGAACAGGCTGGCGGCAGCGCCCTGCCCGTGCAGGCCGACGTGGCCGATCCGGACGCCATGCAGGCCGCGGTGGACGCCGCCATGCGCCGCTACGGCCGCATCGATGCCTTGCAGGCCAACGCCGGCATCGGCCAGGTGGGCGGCCCCGAAGACATCTCGCTGCCCGACTGGGACCGCATCCAGCAGGTCAACGTCACCAGCCTGCTCATCGCCCTGCGCCTGCTGGCGCCGCTGATGCGGCAGCAGGGCGGCGGGTCCGTCGTGACGGTCTCTTCCGTGGCCGGCATCCGCTACACCGGCTATCCGCACCTGGCCTACAGCGTCAGCAAGGCCGCCGTCATTCACTTCGCGCGCATGACGGCCCAGCAGTACGCCGCCGACGGCATCCGCGTGAACACGGTGATTCCGGGCTTGATCGACACCCCGCGCGTGGCCAGGAACGTGGCGCGCATGTTCGACGCCGACGACCTGCAAGCCGCCCGCGCCGCGCGCGACCGGCAGGTGCCGATGGGCCGCATGGGCACGCCCTGGGAAGTGGCGAACGCGGTGGCGTTCCTGATGTCGGACGAAGCGTCCTACATCACCGGCACGGAATTGCTGGTGGATGGCGGGCTGACGGGCAAGTACGCGTAAGGCCAGGCGGCCGCGCTACGGCAGCGCCGGGAAACGGGCCGCGATGGCGTCGCCCGTGAACTGCGCCACCCAGCCGGCCGGGTCGTTGAACAGCCGGATACAGGTGAAGGCCGGCGCCGACCCCATGTCGAACCAGTGCGGCAAGCCGGCGGGCACCGAGATCAGGTCGTCTTTTTCACACAGCACCGCATAGACGCGGCCGGCCGCGTGCAAGGTAAACAGGCCGCTGCCGGCCACGAAGAAGCGCACCTCGTCATCCGCATGCGTGTGCTCGGCCAGGAACTTGCGGCGCAGCGCCTCGCGGTCCGGATGCGACGGGTCCAGGCTGACCACGTCGACGCTGCGGTAGCCGCGCTCGGCCACCAGCCGGTCGATCTCGGGCCGATACGCCGCCAGCACGTCGGCCTGCGGCGCGCCCGGCGCAACGGGCGCCCGCGCCTGCCAACGCTCGAAGGTCACGCCGATGGCGGCCAACTCGCGCCGGATCTCGCCGGCCTCGTCGATGCGGCGGCCAGCGGCGGGATCATCCTGCGGATAGATCGTCAGCGAAGACATGGGCGCCGCGCTTACCAGGACGTGGTGTACGCGCCGGGGAACTGCTTGGCCACGAATGCCTTCACTTCATCGGACTGATACGCCTTGATGAAGCGCGCAATGCGCGGGTCGTTCTTGTTGTCTTCGCGGGCGGCGATCACCACGGCGGCAAACGGCGCATCCTTGCTTTCCAGCGCCAGTGCGTCCTTGGCGGGCGACAGGCCGGCCGGAATCGCGTAGGCCGAATTCACGGCGGCGGCGTCCACGTCGGCCAGCGAATGCGGCAGCTGCGCCGCTTCGATCTCGACGAACTTCAGGTTCTTGGGGTTCTCGACCACGTCGAACAACGATGCCGTCACCGTCACGCCGTCTTTCAGCTTGATCAGCTTGGCGGCCTGCAGCACCAGCAGCGCGCGGGCGCCGTTGGTCGGGTCATTGGGAATCGCCACCTTGGCGCCCGGCTTCAGGTCGTCCAGCGACTTCACGCGCTTGGAATAGATGCCCATCTGCTGCACCACCGCGGTCGCCACCGGCACCAGCTTGTAGCCGCGCGCCTTGTTCTGCGATTCCAGGAAAGGCTTGTGCTGGTAGATGTTCAGGTCCAGCTCCTTGGCGTCCAGCGCGGCGTTGGGCTGGATGAAATCGCTGAACTCCACCAGCTTGACCTTCAGGCCCTGCTTGGCGGCCACCTGCTGCACCACTTCGCCGATCTGGGCGTGCGGGCCGACGGTCACGCCGACCTTCAGTTCGGCGTCCTGCGCCAGGGCCGGCGCGGCGGCGGCAAATCCGATAAGGGTGGCAAAGGCGGCCAGGGTGTAGCGTAGGCGCATGGCGGGTCTCGACGAATCAAACGGGTAGAGGAAGCCCCGGATTCTAGTGACCACGCTTCAAAACCGGAAGCGATGAATTTTCATATTGATATGTTCAAACCCATATAAGACGCATCGCCATGACAAGCTTGCGCTGGCGCGACACAATAGCGGCTGACCTTCATCACCCACCCGCTACGTCCATGTCCACCCCTACCGAACTGCACCCGCACGCGCGCGCCCTGCTGGCCGATCACTACGCCGCGGTGGATGCCGACCTGCCCGCCCTGCTCGACCTGCTGTTCGCCCGCAGCGCGGGCGAAGACTGGCACAAGGCCGGCACGTTCAAGCATCACCTGTTGGGCGTGTACCGCACGCTCACGCTCTGGAACCAGCCGCGCGAAGTCCGGCTGCTGGGCCTGTTCCACAGCGTCTATGGCAACGAATACGTCGACCTGACCCTGTTCGACCGCGAACGCGAACGCAACACCCTGCGCGACGTGCTGGGCGCCGAAGCCGAAGAATGGGTCAGCCTGTTCTGCGCCATGCCGCGCACCCGATTCGTCCAGGCGATCCTGCAAGGCCAGGGCGCAGGCCCCGATGGCCTCACGCTCGAAGGCGCCGACGGCCAGGTGTTCACCTTCACGCCGCGCCAGGTCGCCGCCTTCATCGTGGTGTCCGCCGCCGACATCGGCGAGCAATGGCACAGCTGGCAAGACGAGATCTTCGCCGGCTATCCGCAACAGCAGCGCCGCGACCTGAAAACGAATTGGGCCGCGTCGCTCTGGCCCGGGCCGCTCAAGCCGCCGTCAAACATCCTGTCGATGCTGTCGCACCTGCTGGCGCCGCTGGCCACCTTGCCGGCCGATACCGGCATACCCGTGCCGCCGGCCTTCGACCACTGCCGCGCCACGCTCACGCCGCGCGACGAAGCCGCGGCCAGCGCGCTGTACTGGCAGGTCGTCACGCGCATGCAGCCCCTGACCGAAATGGACAGCGCCCGCCACATGCTGGAAGCCGCAGTCGAACACAACCCGTGGGTGGGCGAGCCGCGTCTGTTGCTGGCCCAGCTGGCGCTGACCGCCGACGATTTCGACGCCGCCGAACGCCATGCCGCGGCGGGCCTGGCCGCCCTGCAAGCCTGGGGCACCGCCTGGGACAAGCGCATCGAATGGGCCGGCTGGATGGCGTGGGCCCGCATCGAATTGCAAAACGCGCGCGCGCGCCGCTGGCCGGAGAACCTGGCCGCCCTGAACGGGCTGGGGCTGGTCGAATAACCCGCGCGGCCGCTCGCCGCCCCCGCCAGGAAAAACGCCCCGGGGATCGGATGGATCCCCGGGGCGTTTTGCCGCGGTGGCGCTGGCCGCCGCGGTGTTTACTTCGTGCCTTCCCAGTGCGGGCCGGGCACGTGGATATCGAACAGTTCCAGCACGCGGGCCACGGTGTGGTCCACCATTTCCTCGATGCTGGCAGGCCGGTGATAGAACGCCGGCAACGGCGGAAACACGATACCACCCATTTCCGTCACGGCCGTCATGTTGCGCAGGTGCGCCAGGTTGAAGGGCGTTTCGCGCACCATCATCACCAGGCGCCGGCGTTCTTTCAACGTCACGTCGGCCGCGCGGGTGATGAGGTTGTCCGACAGGCCATGCGCCACCGCCGCCAGCGTGCGCATCGAACACGGCACGATCACCATGCCCGCCGTCTGGAACGCACCGCTGGCCAGCGTGGCGCCCACATCGCGCACGCTGTGCACGTGGTCGGCCAGCGCGTAGACATCATGGCGGCTGACATCAAGCTCGTGCTTGATGTTCAGCACGCCCGAGGCCGATACCACCAGGTGCGTCTCGACATCGTCCACGCCGCGCAGCGCCTGCAGCATGCGCACTGCGTAAAGGGACCCCGTGGCCCCCGTGATGCCGATAACCAGACGCCGCACGGGATCAGGCCGTGGCGCCGGATTGCTCCAGCAGGGTCTTCAGTTCGCCGGACTCGTTCATCTCGTTCATGATGTCCGAGCCGCCGATGAATTCGCCCGCCACGTACAGCTGCGGAATCGTGGGCCAGTTGGAGAATTCCTTGATGCCCTGGCGGACTTCGTCGTCCTCCAGCACATTCACGGTCACCAGCTTCTTCACGCCACAGCCCTTGAGGATCTGGATGGCCTTGCCGGAAAAGCCGCATTGCGGGAACTGGGCGGTGCCCTTCATGAACAGCACGACGGGGTGCTGGGTCACGGTTTCGCGGATGAATTCTTGAACGTCGCTCATGGTGGTCTCTTGGACAGGCATAACGGAATACGCCAATTATAGGTACAGGCGGGAAAACCGCCCGGATTCCCCGGGACGGGGCCGGGAAATGGGACGGTCGGCAGTTACAAATCGCCCTGGCGACGTCCGGATAAGCGGTCTTGCAAGACTCGGCGGCAACGGCCGGCACCCGTTGGCGCTGGAACCCGCGTCAGCGGCGCCCCGGCCAGCGGCCGCCGGAGATGCGTTCGATGCCCGCCAGGTCCTGGCGGCTGTGCACGTCGGCAAAGCCCGCGTCGGCCAGTAGCGTCCGCACGGCCTCGGCCTGGTCCCAGCCGTGCTCCATCCACAGCGCCCCGCCTGCCTTCAGGTGGCGGTGGGCGCCGGCCACGATGCGGCGCAGGTCTTCCAGGCCATCGGCGCCGTCCGTCAGCGCCCCGCGCGGCTCGAAGCGCACGTCGCCCTGCCCCAGGTGCGGATCATCGCTGGCCACATAGGGCGGGTTGGACACGATCAGGTCAAAGCCTTCGCCGGCCGGCACCGCGTCGTACCAGCTGCCTTCCACGAAGCGCAGCGACGCCGTCAGGTCCCAGGCATTGCCCGCCGCCACCGCCAGCGCCTTGGCGCTGACGTCGCTGGCCATCACGCGGGCATCGCGCCGGGCCAGCGCGATCGAGATCGCGATGGCGCCGCTGCCGGTGCCCAGATCCAGCACCGCGGGCGCGGCCTGCCCGGCCACGCACTCCAGCGCGGTTTCCACCAGCACCTCGGTGTCCGGGCGCGGAATCAGCACGTCGGGCGTTACCCGGAACGTATGCCCCATGAACTCGCGCTGACCCACCAGGTACGCCATGGGCTCACCGGCCAGGCGGCGCTGCACCAGCGCCTCATAAGCGGCGGCCGTGGCCGGCTCGAGCGGATCGGTGTCATGCGCCAGCAGCCAGGCGCGCGGCTTGGCCAGCACGTGCTCGAGCAGCATGCGTACTTCCAGGCGCGGCAGGCGCGCATCCAGCAGCAGGCTCTTGATCTGTGCGGTCATGTCAGCGCGATGCGTCAGATGTCGTCGCCCAGCGCCGCCAGCTGCTCGGCCTGGTGTTCGGCGATCAGTGCGCCGGTCAGTTCTTCGAGGTCGCCTTCCATGATCTGCTGCAGCTTGTACAGCGTCAGGTTGATGCGGTGGTCGGTCACACGGCCCTGCGGGAAGTTGTAGGTGCGAATGCGCTCGGACCGGTCGCCCGAGCCGATCAGGCTCTTGCGCTCGGCCGCTTCCTTGCTCTGGCGCTCGCGGGTTTCCTTGTCTTTCAGGCGCGCAGCCAGCACCTGCATGGCCTTGTCCTTGTTGCGGTGCTGGGAACGGTCGTCCTGACATTCCACCACCAGGCCGGTCGGCAAGTGCGTGATGCGCACGGCCGAATCGGTCTTGTTGATGTGCTGCCCGCCCGCGCCGCTGGCGCGGAACGTGTCGATGCGCAGGTCGCTGGCGTTGATGACGATTTCCGACGCCTCGTCGGCTTCCGCCATGATCGCCACCGTGCAGGCCGACGTGTGGATGCGGCCCTGCGCCTCGGTCGCGGGCACACGTTGCACCCGGTGCGCGCCCGATTCGAACTTCAGGCGGCCATAGGCGCCGTCGCCATTGATGCGCGCGATCACTTCCTTGTAGCCGCCCAGTTCCGACGGGCTTTCGGACATCAGCTCGACGCGCCAGCCGCGCTGTTCGGCGTAGCGCGTGTACATGCGCAGCAGGTCGCCCGAGAACAGCGCGCTTTCGTCGCCGCCCGTGCCCGCACGGATTTCCAGGAACACGCTGCGGCCGTCGTTGGGGTCGCGCGGCAGCAGCAACAGCTGCAACGCCGCTTCCAGCGATTCCAGCTTGACCCGGCCCGTCTTGATCTCGTCTTCGGCCATCGACTTCAGTTCGGGGTCCGACAGCATTTCCTGGGCGGCCGCCAGGTCTTCCTCGCCACGCACGAAGGCCGTGAAGGCCTCGACCACGGGCTCAAGCTCGGCGCGTTCGCGCGACAGCTTGCGAAAGCGATCCATGTCGGACGCGGTTTCCGGTTCGGCGAGCAACGCGTCCACCTCGATGAGGCGGTGGCACAGATGCTCCAGCCGGCTGCGCATGGAAGATTTCATGATGGGGATTCTGCAAAGGAAAAACGACGATAGCGGGCGCCCACAAGACGAACGCCCGCCGAGAGGCGGGGCGTGGGACAGCGCCGCTAACGGCGCGAATCGCGGCCGGGGAAAAGGCGCGGCATCCAGGCAAGCAGTTGCTTGCGGTCGTCGCCTTCGCTGCGGTTCAGCGCCGCCAGCGGGCCATGCAGGTACTTCTGGGTCAGGCCGTGGGCCAGCTGTTCGAGCACGGCCTCGGGCGATTCGCCGCGCGCCAGCAGGCGCCGGGCGCGTTCGAGTTCGGCGGCCTGCACGTCTTCGGCGGCCTGGTGCAGGTCGCGAATGACGGGCACCACTTCACGCGATTGCATCCAGTGCATGAAGCCCTGGACGCGGGTTTCGATGATGGCCTCGGCCTGCACCACCGCGGCGCGGCGCGCATCGGTGCCGGTCTGCACCAGGCGGCCCAGGTCATCGACGGAATAGAGGTAGACGTCGTCCAGGCGGCCGACTTCGGGTTCGATATCGCGCGGCACGGCCAGGTCGATCATGACCATCGGGCGGTGGCGGCGCAGGCGCGTAGCCCGTTCCACCATCCCCAGCCCGAGGATGGGAAGGGAGCTTGCCGTACAGGAGACGATCACGTCGAATTCGGACAGCCGGTCGGTCAGGTCCGACAGCTTCATGGTGCTGGCCGAAAAGCGGTTGGCCAGCAGCTCGGCACGCTCGGCCGTACGGTTGGCCACCACCATGCTGCGCGGACGTTGCGCGGCAAAGTGCGTGGCGCACAGTTCGATCATTTCGCCCGCGCCGATGAACAGCGTGCGGGCCTGGTCCAGATTGCCGAACACGCGTTCGGCCAGGCGCACCGCGGCGGCGGCCATGGACACCGACTGCGCGCCGATGGCGGTCTGTGACCGCACTTCCTTGGCCACCGAGAAGGTGCGCTGGAACATCTGGTGCAGCAACGTGCCCAGCGAACCGGCTTCGCCGGCCGCGCGCACGGCGTCTTTCATCTGGCCGACGATCTGGGTTTCGCCCAGCACCATGGAATCGAGCCCGCTGGCCACGCGGAAGGCGTGACGCACGGCGTCGTCTTGATGGTGGCGATACAGATGGGGGCGCAGCGTGCCGGCGTCCAGGCGATTGTGCTCGGCCAGCCACGCGGGCAACTGGTCGGCCACGTGGCCGTCGGCAGCGCAATAGATTTCGGTGCGGTTGCAGGTCGACAGGATGGCCGCTTCGCGCACCGATCCGCCAAACGCAGAACGCAAGCCTTCGAGCGCCGGCTTGACCAGATCAACGGGCATGGACACGCGTTCGCGAACCGAAACCGGCGCGGACGTGTGATTCAGACCGAAGGCTAGAACAGCTACCGACATGTAAAGGACGAGGCCGTAAGTAATAAGAGCGGTGGTCCCTGCGGGTCATGCGGTACAGCACGCATGTAACAGCAGACCGCTAATGATTATACCCCTGCGGGTTATCCCCAGACCAACCAGCCCCCCGGCCGCGACCCTGGGTCGCACCCAAGCGTGCCTTTCGCCCAACAGTTGGCGGCTCGGCCTCAAGCCAGGCCGCTTTCCAGGTCAGGCAAAAATATTTGAAGTTTTTTCGCTCCGACTGGCACAAGTCCAAAAAATTGTGTATAGTTGCGGACTTCGTTGGCCTGGTAGCTCAGTCGGTAGAGCAGAGGATTGAAAATCCTTGTGTCGGTGGTTCGATTCCGCCCCAGGCCACCAGAATACAAAGCCCCAGCGCTCGCAAGAGCACTGGGGCTTTTCACATGGGAAGCCGCCCGGGGGAGCCGCCGAGAGCACAATCCGGCTATGGCTTTGATGCCCTGGGTGCAGTGCAGGTGGGCGCCGCCCAGCCCTCCACGCCCTAGACATGGCCTCAAGAAATCCTCAACGAGTCGCGCCAGATCAAGGCGTATAGGATATTTATAAGCCAGGGGTCACCAAAAAATATGGGTGGCCCCCTCCGCCTCGGGCAGCTTAAAATCATGCCCTTTGCTAGCTAAGCCCGATGCGCTCGCTGTCTCATGGGCAAACGGAGAAACTTATGGCTTTTTATCCTGTATTTCTATCAGTCGTCTTCGTGGTTCGTAACCAGGAAGCGCAACTGGAAGGCATTCTCCGTCGCGCGCACACCAGTATCTCCTCGTATGTCAGCGACTACGAATTAATCATCGTCGACAATGCATCCAACGATGGTAGCGTGCACTCGCTGAAAGGACTGACCTCCCTGGAAGGTCTGCCAAATCTACAGGTCTACGCGCTGACCAAAGAGGTCAGTAGCGACACAGCCGCGTGGGTCGGGCTGGAAAATGCTTTAGGCGATTTTGTCGCAGTCATTGACCCCCTAGTCGACGAAATTGACTTTCTGCCTCAGATGCTTGAAAAGGCCGTGACCGGCGCGGATGTGGTATTCGCCAACAACGAACTGAAGCCACGTCAAAGCCTTGCTTATCGTGCTGCCTTTGGCATTTTCAATATGGTTTACCAGCGTTTCAATGGGGTGCACCTCGACAAAGAAGCACCGAGCTACCGTATCCTGAACAAGCGGATCATCAACTTCATCCTGCAGCATCCGCAACCCTCCGTCACGTACAAGCACCTGCCTGCGACGGGAGGTTTTGCGCGAGCGTATATGACCTACAGCGCAAGACCTCTTGCCAAATCCCCCAAGAAGCTTGGCGAGAGCATTGACCGCGGCATGCGCTTGCTAGTGTCCACGACCCAGGCACCCATGCGGTTGGTGACAACACTGTCGCTATTCGGCGCGGCGGCGAATTTCTTTTACAGCATCTACGTAGTCGCCGTCGGCCTTTTCAAGACGAATGTCGCTCCAGGCTGGGTAAGTCTGTCACTGCAACAATCCGGCATGTTTTTTTTGATTTCCCTAGTTCTCTTGGTGCTGGGCGAATACATCCTGCACATGACGAGCCTTTCCAACGAAGGCCCTCTCTATCATGTGGGCCAAGAGTTCACCAGTGCACGCCTGACCCGCAAAGAGAAGCTGAATATCGAAACGGTGGCTCCTCACCCGGAAAGCACCGATGATCGCTACGAACGCGTGAGTGCATGACGGTGGGCAGGACTGACGCAGACGCAGTAATCATCGGTGGCGGGTTCTACGGCGCGACCATTGCAATCTATCTTGCAAAACAGCGAGGCTTGCGCCGTATTGTTCTGCTTGAACGAGAACCCCAGTTGCTGCAACGCGCCTCGTACCATAACCAAGCGCGCGTTCACAATGGCTATCACTACCCTCGCAGCTTCACGACTGCGTATCGCAGCCGCGTCAATTTGCCCAAATTCGTGCTTGATTGGCCTGACGCCGTCAAACGCGACTTCACCAAACTCTATGCCATCGCAAAACGCAACTCGAAGGTAACAGCCCGCCAGTTCGAGAGATTTTGTGGCGAAATCGGTGCCACGCTGCGGCCGGCGGAATCTTCCTTGGCCAAAATGTTCGAGCCACGGCTTGTGGAGGCCGTGTATTTGGTAGAAGAGTATGCATTCGACTCGACGCTGCTGGCCGCCTGGGCCGCCCGTGAACTCGAAGAGGCCGGAGTGCAGGTCCGTCTTTCGACAAAAGCCACGAAAATTTCCCGGATCAACGATGTGCTGAGCGTTTCAGCATGCGACAACTCGGGCGAAACTGAAATCTTGAGTTGCCGATATGTCTTCAACTGCACCTACAGCGGCCTGAATCAACTGCGCGGCGATTTCCCTGGTACGCATACCGGACTCAAACAGGAAATCACGGAGATGGCGCTCGTCCAGGTACCAACGGAGCTTGCCGAGATCGGCATCACTGTTATGGATGGCCCTTTTTTTTCCATGATGCCATTTCCGGCCCGTGGCTTGCACACACTGTCTCATGTCCGCTATACGCCACATTTCAGTTGGCAAGACCAACTCGGAATCGACCCCTATGAAAAATTGGCTGCATACGACAAAGAATCGCGGGTTGATCGAATGGTGAGAGATGTGGGCCGTTACCTGCCATCGATACTCGCGGCCAAACATGTCGACTCGCTGTTCGAGATAAAAACGGTCCTTATCAAGAATGAGAGCGATGACGGCCGGCCTATCTTGTACGAAAAATATCCGCAATTGCCCGGTTGTTTTTCCGTGCTGGGGGGCAAGATCGACAACATTTACGATGTGCTGGAAAAACTCGACGCAGAAGCGATCCAGGGCACCAAGGAGTAAGACGATGAACAACGCTCTGATAGGCTTTTCAGGTTTCGTTGGTAGCACCCTGCGCAAGCAGGCGGACTTCAAAGAGCTTTACCGCTCCACCAACATCCACGAGATCGACAAGGGCCAATTTGACTTGGTCGTTTGCGCTGGCGCACCAGCGCAAAAATGGATTGCCAACAAGGATCCCGCCGACGATCTGAAAAAGATCGAAGCCCTCATCGGCCACTTGAAGACCATCCAATGCAACACCTTCGTATTGATCAGCACCGTCGACGTATTCAAACACCCGCAGGGTGTAGACGAATCCTCGACGATCGATGAAACAGATCTCCACGCCTACGGCTCACACCGCCGGCTGCTCGAGAAATTCGTCGAGCAGCACTTTTCGAAGTACCTGATCGTTCGCTTGCCGGGCCTGGTCGGACCCGGCCTGCGAAAAAATGTGATTTTCGATTTTCTCAATGACAACAACCTTCAGGCCGTTGAGAGCCGCGGAGTGTTCCAGTTCTATCCGATGGTGAATCTCTGGTATGACATCAAAACGGCACTTCAGGCGGGCTTGAGCCTCATCCATCTCACGGCAGCCCCTCTCAGCGTCGCTGACATTGCCAGCGAAGGCTTTGGTCGAGAATTCACGCAGCAGCTTGGCTCCACACCTGCCAAATACGATATGCAAACGCGCCATGCTGCGCTGTTTGGTGCTTCCGGCCAATACCAATACAGCGGTCGAGAAACCATCCTCGCAGTCAGGTCGTATGCCCAATCGGAGCCGATCACAATCAAACCGCAAGACGGAGTCACGGCATGAGACTCGCTATCTCGAATATCGCGTGGGACGTCTTCGAAGATCCCGAAATTCTGAAGCTCCTGCAACGCTTTGACGTGGATGCGATCGACGTCGCACCAGCCAAATATTTTGCGAACCCAATGCGTGCCACCTCGACTGACATTGCGGCGGTCAAGAACTGGTGGGGCGACCGCGGTATTGAGATCACTGGCATGCAAGCGCTCCTGTTCGGCACAGTGGGTCTGAATGTCTTCGGCACAAATGAGGTACAAGATGCCCTGCAAGAGCACTTGGCGGCCATTTGCCGTATCGGAGAGGGCTTGGGTGCGACACGTCTTGTATTTGGATCGCCCAAAAATCGAGACCGCTCGGGATTGAGCGACGACCAGGCACTTGCCAAAGCCGTTTCCTTCTTTCGACGAACCGGAAACATCGCGCTTCAGCATGGTGTGATCATCTGCCTGGAGCCTAATCCAGCCTGTTATGGCGCCAATTTCATGACAACAAGCGCCGAAACCGCAGAAGTCGTAAAGGCCGTGAACCACCCCTCCATCCGGATGCAGCTCGATACCGGTGCGCTGTCGATTAACGGAGAATCTATAGATCCGATGTTGGACAGATACGCCGATCTAATCGGCCACATTCACGCAAGTGAACCCGATCTGGTACCGCTGGGCGATGCGGAAACCAATCATGAAGTTCTACATGAGAGCATCGCTCGCCGCCTTCCTGACCACATCGTATCCATAGAAATGGTCGCGACCAAAAGTGAAGGGCACTTGTCCTCTATTGAGCGAGCGCTGTCATTTGCTGTAAATCATTATCGGCCGACCGGAGGGCCAGCAGCATGAAGTGGCTTATTCTCCTGTTCGGCATCCTTGCCAACTCCACCGCAAGTGTCTTGGTCAAGATCGCCATGACACCCCCCAGAAGATTTCCGTCAATCTCCGAGCCGATGGCAGCTTTGAGCAATTGGCCCTTCTGGCTAGGCCTTGCGCTCTATGGTGGTGCTTTTCTGCTCTACGCCGCAGCGCTCGCGAGATTCCCCCTGAATGTGGCGCACCCGGTGTTGACGTGCGGAGCGGTCGCAGCTGTTGCTCTATTTTCGCTTTTTCTTTTTCGTGAACCATTCCATTGGACAACCGTAGTCGGGATTGTCCTTGTCGCCCTTGGCGTAGCACTTATCACGGCACGTGTTGCATGAACGAGACCGATACCTCCCCCAGCGTCCCCAAAGCTGTCAGCGAAGCTTGGCAGGTTCCTTCCATGGACGTCTTGTTCTGGTCAGGTAAAGGGCATGCGTATTGCGTCGTCATTCCTGTCATCAATGAGGGCGAACGCATCAAGAATCTGCTCGCACGGATGAAGAACCTTCGAATCGCCGAGATTGCCGACATCATCATCATTGATGGCGGCAGTACAGACGGCTCACTGGGTCTTGACGACCTACAAAGCATGGAAGTCCATGGGCTGATCTTGAAGACCGGGGCTGGAAAACTGAGCGCGCAGCTCAGATGTGCCTACGCGTTTGCTCTGCGACAGGGGTATGAAGGAATCGTGACCATTGACGGCAACGACAAGGATGACCCCGCAGCAATTCCGGCCTTCATCGAAGCACTGCAACAAGGGGCTGATTTCGTGCAAGCGTCACGCTTCCTGAAAGGTGGTGTTGCGGAGAACACACCAAAGTCGCGGGATTTCGCTATCCGTTACATCCACGCCCCGATGCTGAGCTTCTCCTCCGGATTCAAATGGACCGACACCACGCAGGGTTTCCGTGCATACAGCAGAAAAATGTTGCTCGATCCGCAGATCGCTCCTTTCCGCGATGTATTCATGACGTATGAGTTGCTTGCGTATTTATCCTATCGTGCGCCCAGACTCGGATATAAGTGCCTTGAGTTACCGACGGTCCGTCGCTACCCGAAGGGTGAAGTGCCGACCAAGATCTCCAGTTTCCGAGGAAATCTCTCGGTACTTTCGATTTTATTCCACGCTTGCCTTGGATCCTACTCCCCTAAATGACCAAAAATCGCGAGATCAGCCGCGATCCCGAACGTGCCGAGGCGGTTAAAACAAAGCACTTCGCCGCACTCCAACCCTTTCTCCTGCACGCCCTCCTTTTAGCCACACTGCTTGGTTTATTCGGGAATTTTTTGCTGGATTATGGATTCCTGAGGCCCACGGACACTACACAGGTCATCGACACGATTCGCGTCGAGGCGACAGGCGACAAGTCGATGCGTTCGAAAGGCTCCGAAGTCTGGTTCTATGGAGCCTTTAGCGTCAGTGACGGACGGCGAATTCCATGGGATCAGGTAGAACTGGACGCCTCGTGGCTACAACGAGGCGATGCCTATGTTGCTCCCGGCGACAAACCGAGCACGGCCACACTGACTTATCGCGGAGCGACGCGCCTGGAATTCGGCTCTCACCCTTATTCCGGTGTGGTACTCGTCAAGTGGGGAGAGAATCAGAAAAAAATCAATCTGTATTCGAGCGCAACAACGACCAAACCCCTCACGATCGATGGCCGCTCGAGCTACACGAATTCTTCGCTATACCCTCTAATACTGGGATGCTTCGTTCTTATTGGCATCGGTCTAGCCGCCGGAATCGTGCACTTGGGATGGAAATATACCTATCACTGTATTTTTTTTCTGTCGCTCGTCTTTTCACTTTATTTGACCATTGCGGCATTTTTCCCCGGCGTATACACGAATGACTCGGCAGACCAACTGAAACAGGCCCTGACCGGAACCTATCATGACTGGCACCCGCCGATTATGTCTTGGTTGTGGTCCTTATTGATTGCGACGACTTCCCGAATCGAAAGTCTGTTTTTTTTGCACCTGTTACTGCTGCTTGCAGGAGCACTTGTTTGGGCTCGGGTATTTCAACGCTTAAATATAGGATACCTGGCATTCGCAATACCTATCTTCGTAGCCGGCCCCACCGTGATGAATTTTTCAGGTGTCGTATGGAAAGACGTGGGCTTTGCTTTCGCATTATTGCTGGCATGCGGGGTGATCAGTCTGGCATGGATCAGAAACTCGCTATCGTGGATCGACTCTATCCTGGCAAGCATGTTGCTTGTTTACGCGTTTGGCGTAAGACCCAATGGCATCTTTTCCATCATGCCAATCGTCGGATTGCTTGCTTGGCTGGCTGTGAGGCAGTGCAAGCCTCTCTTACCAAAGATAGGCAAGCTGACTGCCAGCGCGTTCGCATCGATCGTAATTATTTTAGCGATGGTTGGCGGGATGCATGCCTTTACGTATACCTACCTGGACGCGCAAAAACGTTACCCCATCCAGTATCTAGAGCTTTACGACATAGCCGGTATATCATCCATCTCAGGACAAGATTATTTTCCCGACTTCATAAAGAATGTGCCTCAGCATGACTTGCCCCTCATCGCTGCAGGCTATTCTCAGTCAATAAGCGTCTTCGGAAATGCGAATAATTTGGTTTTTTCGGGCCCGGAAGGTTCGCAGCCGTTGGTGCCTCTCAACACAGATCCGGATCAACAGGCCCTGCTACGCAAGGCTTGGCTTTCTGCGATCTTTGACGAACCGTTCGCCTATCTTCAGCACCGCATGGCGGTAATGAAATCGATGTTTTTGGTAGGAGCATATCCGACCGAAAGGCCTCAGAATGCCACAGACCGAACAGCAGTCTTGGAGGCCAATGGGGTGCGTCCTGAGCAGGTTGAGCTTCCGGACTACCAATTGCCCGGCGCGCAAAGTGCGCAAGAGTTTGTCGCAGACTCGACGGTATGGGCAACGCAGTCGGACCTATACACGGGTTGGATTTGGGTGGTGCTGTTGACACTGGAGTTGATGGCCGGCCTGATCATGGCCGTCAAGAGTATTCGCTCAGGCGTGCTGATCATCATGGCTTCCGGCTCGGGACTACTTTATGCGCTGCCTTACTTGATTATTGCTCCTGCGTCTGACTTCCGATATTTGTACTGGAGCACCCTGGCAGCAGGAATCTGCACCATTCTAATGGCGGGCCAGCTCTCAGCAAGAATGTTAGGCAAGATTCGACGGCGATATCAGACCCAGCCACTCGTACACCCCGCACATTGACGACCGCTGATCACGTACCAACCAGGCGTGATCAGCAATTCATCAGGCCCCCGGCAACGCCACGCCCATCGCTGCAAACAATCCCCCACACACCTTGTTGAACCGCCGGCCGCAGCGTTCAAGCCACGGGCGTACGCGGTGTGCCAGGCGGGCCAGCACGTACTCGACCACGAATTCGATCACCGCGAAGGTCGCGGCCATGATCACGAATTGCGCAAACAGGCTGCGCGCCGGGTCGATGAACTGCGGCAGGAAGGCGCCGTAGAACAGCAAGGCCTTGGGATTGGAGATGGCCGACAGGAAACCCTGGCTGAACATGCGCGTGCCGCGCAGGCGCGGCATGTCGGGCGCCGGGCGCAACTGCACGGCTGGCGCGCGCCACAATTGGATACCCAGCCAGATCAGGTAGGCGCCGCCGGCCCATTTCAGCACCGTGAGCGCCGGCCCCCAGGCCTTGAGCAGCGCGCTGATGCCCAGCATCGACAAGGCGATGAGCAGGATGAAGCCGACCGCGCCGCCGGCGATGGTGCACAGGGCCTTGCGATGTCCATGCAAGGCGCCATGGGTCAGCGCAAGCAGGGTGTTGGGGCCGGGCGTGACGGACAGGCCGGTGACGGCAACCAGGTAGATGAGCCAGCTGTGCAGGGCCATGGCGCGAGACGCTAAAGAAATGGAAGCGGCCAGTCTAGCGCCGCCTCCGCGGGCGAGCAATGCGCTTATCCCCACCACGTCGGGTCAGTTGCCAATGGCCGATGCGCCATCCCATTGCCCCATCGATGGGCATTTCTCCCGCCAAGCGCCCCCTAACCCGCGTACGTATAAGCCGTCTTCACCGTGGTGTAGAACTCCGCCGCGTACCGACCTTGCTCTCGCGCCCCATACGACGAATCCTTGCGGCCGCCGAAAGGCGCGTGATAGTCGACCCCCGCCGTCGCCAGGTTCACCATGACCATGCCGGCTTCGGCGTTGCGCTTGAAATGCGTCACGTGCTTGAGGCTGGTGCTGCAGATGCCCGCCGACAATCCGAAAGGTGTGGCATTGCTGAGCGCCAGCGCCTCGTCGTAGTCGCGCACACGCGTCACGGTGGCGACCGGCCCGAAGATTTCCTCGCGTGCGATGCGCATGTCGGCCGTCACACCGGTGAACAGCGCCGGGCTCAGGAAATGGCCGCGGGTGTCGCGCGCCAGCACCTCGCCGCCTGCCACCAGTTCGGCCCCTTCGCAGCGGCCGATGGCGATGTAGTCCAGGTCTTGCGCCAGTTGCCGCTCGTCCACCACCGGGCCGATGTCGGTGCCGGCCTTGAGCGCATGGTCGACCTTGAGTTGCGCCAGGCGCGCCTTGACCGCCGCGACGAACGCATCATGAATGCCGTCGGTGACGATCAGGCGCGACGACGCGGTGCAGCGCTGGCCGGTCGAAAAGAACGCGCCATTGACGGCGCATTCCACGGCGGTGGCCAGGTCGGCGTCGTCCAGCACCACCAGCGGATTCTTGCCGCCCATTTCCAGCTGGAACTTCTTCATGTGCAGGCCGGCCACGCAGCCGGCGGCCACCTTGCGGCCAGTGTCGACCGAGCCCGTGAAGGAAATACCGCGCAGTCTGGGGCTGTCGATCAGCGCCTGGCCGATGCGCGAGCCGCGCCCCATTACCAGGTTGAACACGCCGGCCGGCACGCCCGCCTGGGCAATGATCTCGGCCAAGGCATACGCCGAACCCGGCACCAGGTCGGCGGGCTTGAAGACCACGGTATTGCCGTAAGCCAGTGCGGGTGCGATCTTCCACGCGGGAATCGCCAGCGGGAAATTCCAGGGCGCGATGATGCCGATCGGGCCCAGCGCTTCACGCGTCACGTCGACATCCACGCCGGGACGCGTCTGCGGCAGTTTCTCACCGGCCAGGCGCAGCGCTTCGCCGGCAAAGAACAGGAATATCTGGCCCGCGCGGCCGGCCTCGCCTATGGCCTCGGGCAGGGTCTTGCCCTCTTCACGCGCCAGCAGGCGGCCCAGCTCTTCCTTGCGCGCCAGGATCTGGTCCCCGATGCGCTTGAGCAGGTCGTGGCGCTGCTGGCCGGTCGTGCGAGACCACGCGGCGAACGCCGTGTCGGCGGCGTCGATGGCCTGCGCCGCCTGACCCTCGGAAGCGCGAGCGTATTCGCCGATGACGTCGTCCAGGTCGGACGGGTTGCGGTTCACGGTGTATTCGTCGGCGGCGGTCCACTCGCCGGCGATGTAGTTGAAGTAGCGGTCCATCATCAGGCTCCAGGAAAGGGGCGCCGATCATGGCGCCCCGGGGTTCATGCATCGGAAGAAAAGCGGGTCAGTCGTCCAGTTCCTGCCCGCTGCGGTCACGCGTCAGGCCCACGGCGATCAAGGACACCACGCCGCAGCCGATCAGGAACACGCCCACCGGCACGTAGCTGCCGCCGTAATGCGCCACCAGCGCGGTGGCGATCAGCGGCATCGGCCCGCCCACCAGCGCGGCGCCGATCTGGTAACCCAGCGACATGCCGGTGTAGCGCACCGCGGCGGGAAAGGCCTCGGCCAGCAGCGTGCCGATCATGGCGCCGTACGACGACCAGATCAGCGTGAAGCCCACGCCGATGGCCAGGATGGCGGCAGCAACGGAGTGCTGGTTCAGCAGCCAGAAGTACGGCATGACCCAGACAATGAACGCGACCGTGCCGAACATGAACACCTTGCGCCGCCCGATGCGATCGGACAGCCGGCCAAAGAACAGCATCACCGGAAATGCCAGCAAGGCACAGACCAGCACGATGTTGAGCACCTGCGCCTGCGGATAGCCCAGGCCGATCATGTAGGCGACCGAGAAGGTGGCGTACAGGAAGAACGTGGACGTCTCGATGACCTTGGCGCCCACCGCGATCAGCACTTCGCGCCAGTGATAGCGCAGCGTCTGCGCCAGCGGCACCTTGGCGGCGGCGTGCGTGGCCAGGATCTTCTTGAACGACGGGGTTTCATCCACCCGGTTGCGCAGCCACATGCCCAGCACCACCAGCACGATCGAGGCCACGAACGGAATGCGCCAGCCGTAGGCCAGGAAGGCCTCTTGCGGCATCGACGAGGCCAGCGCCGACGTGATGATGTTGCCCAGCGCCAGGCCAAGCACCGCCCCCGTCTGCGGCACGGCGCCGTACAGGCCGCGTTTCTCGCGCGGCGAATACTCCACCGCCAGCAACACGCCCCCACCCCATTCGCCGCCAAGGGCCAGTCCCTGCATCAGGCGCAGCACGGTCAGCAGCACCGGCGCCCAGACACCGATCTGGTCGTAAGTGGGCAAGAGGCCCATGAACACCGTCGACAGGCCCATCATCGACAGCGTGACCGCCAGCGTCTTCTTGCGGCCGATGCGGTCGCCGATGTGCGAAAAGATGATGCCGCCCAGCGGCCGCACCAGGAAGGCCAGCGCGAATGACGCCAGCGCCAGCAGCTGGCTGGTCAGCGCGTCCGTCGTGGGAAAGAACAGCTTGGCGAACACGATGGACGACATCGTGCCGTACAGGAAATAGTCGTACCACTCGATGGTGCTGCCCACCGCGCTGCCGAACAGCGCGCGGCGCCGGTCCTGGTCGGTGATCTGCCTTTCCTTGGGCAGATAGCCCGCCACTGCGTCGAGATTGCTCATGTCTCCTCCGTTTGAATTCTATTTTTTTGGGCCCGCAGCGCGGGCCGGGCCCTACATCGATTCGGCCAGCATGCGCAGGTAGTCGTCGGCGCTGGCGTCGCGCGGATTGGTGCGGTGGCTGTGATCGGCCAGCGCGCCGGCCACGATGCGGGGGAACAGGTCTTCGGTCACACCCAGCGCGGCCAGGCCCTGGGGCAGGCCCAGCGCGCGCGACTTGTCCTTCAGCGCCTGCTCCAGCTGATCGCCGCCCGCCAGGTCCATGGCCTGCGCCAGGCGCGCCATCTTGTCGTCGGCGATCACGCTGGCAGCTGCACGGTTGAAACGCAGCACGGCGGGCAGAAAGATGGCGTTCAGCGTGCCGTGATGCAGCCGCGGATTGATGCCGCCCAGCGAGTGGCTCAGGCTGTGCACGCAGCCCAGCCCTTTCTGGAAGGCCAGCGCGCCTTGCAGCGACGCACTCATCATGTTGACGCGCGCCTCGACGTTGCCAGGCTCGCGCGTGGCGGTCTCGATATGGCGCCAGGCGCGGCGCAGGCCATCCAGCGCGATGCCCTCGGCCGGTGGATTGAAGGCGGGCGACAGGAAGGTTTCGATGCAATGCGCGATGGCGTCCATGCCGGTTGCGGCAGTCAGCCCGGCCGGCAGGCCGAACGTCAGTTCCGGATCGCAGATCGCGGCGCGCGGCACGACAAAGGGCGACAGGATGCCGACCTTGCGGCCGTCGTCCAGGATCAGGATCGCGCCACGTCCGACTTCGCTGCCGGTGCCGGCCGTGGTCGGCACGGCGATCACCGGTGCGGTCGCGGCGGTGATGTTCTGCAGGCCGCCTTCGATCAGCGCGAAGCTGCGCAGCGGCCCGGGATGGCGGGCACAGACCGCCGTGCCCTTGGCCAGGTCGATAGGCGAACCGCCGCCCACGGCGATGATGCCGTCGCAATCACCCGCCGTGAACGCGGCCACGCTGTCGCGCACCGCCGCCTCGTTGGGGTTCGGCGGCGTGCCGTCGTACACCGGCGCATCCAGCTGGCCCAGCGCGGCCAGCACCTTGTCGACGATGCCGCTGGCGCGCACGCCGCGGTCGGTCACGATCAACGGCCGGCGGATGCCCACCCGGGCGCATTCTTCCCGCAACGTGGACAACACCCCCGGCCCGAACTGGATCTGCGTGACATAAGCGATGAGCGACATGCCTTCCCCCTCGTGTTTCATAACAACGCCTCATATCAAGGCAACGAGGAAAATTTTACGTAGCGAAATGAACGCGAGATACTGAGAACATTCGATAGCGCTATAACTTTTACTCAAGTCAAATGGTCCCTACACTGAACTCCGTCATGTCCCGCCTGCATGCCAAGCAGCTGCGTTTGCTGGTCGCGCTGGAAGAACAGGGCTCGCTCCTGGGCGCTGCCGAAAAAGTCGGCCTGACCCAGCCCGGGGCCAGCAAGGCGCTGAAGGAACTGGAGACCACATTCGGCGCCGAACTGTTCACCCGCACCAATCGCGGGCTGCTGCCGACCGCGGCCGGACGCAGCGCGGCGCGTTGCGCCCGCCTCATCCAGGCCGATCTGGAACACCTGCGATTCGAACTCAACGCCATCGCCCGAGGCGTCGGCGGCCGCCTGCTGGTGGGCAGCATCATGGGCGCTGTGCCGCTGCTGATGGACGCGGTGTCGACGCTGCTGGCGGCGCAGCCGGACCTGTCGGTGGAAGTGGTGGAAGACACCAGCGAAACCCTGCTGGCCATGATCGACAGCGGCCGCCTGGATGCCGCCCTGTGCCGCACCACCGTCAGCGGCACGCCCCAGCTCTATCAGTCACTGCACGTGAAGGAAGAGTCGCTGGCCGTGATCGCCAACGTGGCGCATCCGCTGCTGGGCGCGGCGCCGCTATCGCTGGCCGACCTGGCGGACAGCCGCTGGGTGGTGTATCGCGCCAACATGCCAATGCGGCGCCTGCTGGAACGCGAATTCCACGAGGCCGGCCTGCCGTTTCCGCTGCACCTGGTCGAAACCACGTCGGTGCTGGCCACGCTGTCGCTCCTGCACCGCAATGCCACGTTCGTGGCCCTGGTGTCGGTGGACGTGGCCAACTAT
Organism: Achromobacter deleyi; assembly: GCF_902859705.1. Lineage (GTDB taxonomy): Bacteria > Pseudomonadota > Gammaproteobacteria > Burkholderiales > Burkholderiaceae_B > Achromobacter > Achromobacter deleyi. The sequence continues at coordinate 251,047 of NZ_CADIJO010000003.1, forward strand.
TGCGCCAGCCACGGCATGGTCGGCGTACTGCCGCTGGCCTTGCGCTCGCGCAGCGAACCCTATGAACTGGTGTTTCGCAAGGGCGCGCCCCACACGCCCGCCATGCAAGCGCTCGCGCAGGAACTGGGAGCCCGCGAACCGGCGTAAGCGTCAGCGACCGGCAGACAGGGACAGCGACAATCCGCGGCCAAGCAAGCCCGCCCGATGACGCGTCACTCGTCCGCCGGCCCCACCGGCACCGTCAGGCCGTATTTCACCCGGCTCATCACCACCAGCGTCGAAAACCGCTTCACGTTGGGATTGCCCCAGAAGTGCCGCTGGGCGAAGGCGTCGTATTCGGCCATGTCGCGCACGGTGATATTGACCACGAAATCGACTTCGCCCGTGACGGCCAGGCACTGCATGATCTCGGGCGCGCTCTGCATGGCCCGCTTGAAGTGGTCGAGCTTGTCGGCGCGCTCGCTTTCCAGGGACACCAGCACCACCATCATGATGCCCCGGCCCACCGCGGCCGGATCCACCACCGACACGTCGCCCAGCACCACGCCGGATTCGCGCAGCCGCTTCATGCGGCGCAGGCACGACACGGGCGACAGGTTCACCCGTTCGGCGACTTCCTGGCTGGTGCGTTGGTTGTCTTCCTGCAGGCTTTGCAGGATCTGAAGGTCGAAATCGTCTAGTTCCATGGGCGTCTCGGACGGCGGCGGTCCAGGCGGGGCGGGCCTGTGCAAGGATTCTAAACGGGTGCGCCCAATGACCTGCCCCCAAATTTGACGGGAAACTTCATTTCCGGCCCGCCGGCTGCAGGAAATAATCAGCCGGCTTGCTTACACTGGGAACCCTCTGGTCGACCTCGCGGCCAGGCGCAGCCCGATTCCCATGCCGTCACTCCAGCTTTTCCTGCTTTTCCTGGCCGCCGACGCGGCGCTCAAACTCACCCCCGGGCCGGACATGGCGCTGACGCTGTCGCGGGGCATGACGCAGGGATTCCGGCCGGCGTTCCATAGCGTGCTGGGCAATGTGGCGGCCGGGTTCATCCAGGTGCCGGCCGTGGTGCTGGGGCTGGCCTCGGTGCTGCAGGCGTTTCCCACGCTGTTCTTGGCCATCAAGGCGGCCGGCGGGCTGTACCTGGGTTACCTGGGCATCAAGGCCATGCTGCGCTGCGCCCGCGACGCCGACGTGTCGCTCACCGCGCGCCCCGGCGACGCCCGCGATGCGTTCTGGCAAGGCTTCATGACCAATCTGCTGAACCCGAAGGTGCTGCTGTTCATGATCGCCTTCCTGCCGCAGTTCACCACGCCGGACAATGGGCCGGTCTGGGTGCAGATGCTGGTGCTGGGCGTGACGATGAAGGCGCTGAGCCTGCCGTACGGCAGCTGCTTCGCCTACGGGGCCTCGCGCATCCGCGGGTGGGTGGGACGCAACCCGTGGTTCCTGCGGATGCAGCAGGGCTTGCTGGGCGCGATCATGCTGGGCCTGGCGCTGTATGTGATCTACTCCACCGCCGCGACGCTGAGTCCCTGAAGTCCCTGACGTCCCTGAGTTTTCCCCTTTGATTTTCAGCCATTTTCCTGAAGCAGCACCATGACCGCCGCCACGATCACTCCCGGACACAATGCGTCCGCCTCCACCCTGATGCCGACGCTGTCGCTGATCGCGGCGATGGCATCCCTTTGCGTGGGCACGTCGTTCGCCAAGTCGCTCTTTCCCGAAGTGGGCGCGCAAGGCACCACCGCGTACCGCATCGTCATCGGCGCGATCATCCTGCTGGCCTTCTGGCGCCCCTGGCGCTTTCCGCTGACGCGCGTCAATGCCGCCAAGATCGCGCTCTACGGCGTGACGCTGGCGTGCATGAACCTGCTGTTCTACATGGCGCTGCGGACCCTGCCGCTGGGCGTGGCCATCGCCATCGAATTCACCGGGCCGCTGACGCTGGCGGTGGTGCTGTCGCGCCGCGCCATCGACTTCGTCTGGATTGCCTGCGCGCTGGCCGGGCTGGTGCTGCTGATTCCCACCGGCCAGTCGGTGCACGACCTGGACCCGGCCGGCATCGGCTTCGCGCTGGCCGCCGCCGTCTGCTGGGCGCTGTACATCATCTTCGGCAAGATGGCGGGCAATGTGCACGGCGGCCAGGCCACGTCGCTGGGCCTGCTGGCCGCCACCATGGTGGCATTGCCGGTGGGCGCCGCGCACGCCGGCATGGCGCTGCTGGACCCCAAGCTGATCCTGGCCGGCATCGGCGTGGGCATCCTGTCGAGCGCGCTGCCCTATTCGCTGGAAATGGTGGCGCTGCGGCGCCTGCCGCAAAAGACATTCGGCGTGCTGCTCAGCATGGAACCCGCGATGGGCGCGCTGGCCGGCGTGATCGTGCTGAACGAACACCTGTCCAGCACGCAATGGCTGGCGATCTGCGGCATCATCATCGCCTCGGCCGGCTGCGCGGCCACCGCCCGCCGCCAGAATCGCGCCGCCGCGGCGGGCTGAGCCCACGGCCGCAATCTCGCCGCAACCCAGGCAGGTCCGGGCAATCGCCCGGACTCGGCCCGCATCAATCCACCGAAATATTCTTCTGCCGGATCACCACGCCCCAGTTGGTGTATTCGCGGTGGGCATAGTCGAAGAACGCGTCAGGCGTGCTGCCCATGGGCTCCATGCCTTGCAGCTTCAACTGCTTGATGACGTCCGGTGACTGCAACGCCGCCACGATGGCCTGGCTGAGCTTTTCCACCACGGCCTTGGGCGTGCGCGGCGGCGCCACCACGCCTTGCCAGGCGGTGGCTTCCAGCGGCGGGCCGCCGGCCTCGCCGAAGGTCGGCACGTCCGGCAACTGGTCCGACCGCTGGTTCGCAGGTACCGCGATGGCGCGCAGCTTGCCCGCCTGGATCAGCGGCCGCGCCGCGGCCAGGTCGGCCATCATCAGCGGCACCACGCCCGAGGCCACGTCCTGCAAGGCCGGCGGCGTTCCCTTGTACGGAATGGCGGTGGCCTGCGCGCCGAACAGCGACAGGAACAATTCCATCGCCAGATGGTGCGGGCTGCCTACGCCCAGCGACGCATAGCTGGCCTGCTTGCCGCTTTTCAGGAACGCCATGACTTCGGGCAGGTTGTCCAGGTCGGACGCGGGCGAGGCCACCAGCACGATGGGCAGCGCCACCAGCGTCGACACGGGCTTCAGGTCCTTCCAGGGGTCGTACGGCAACTGCTTGTACAGCCAGGGGTTCAGCGCCAGCGTGCTCATGCCCGCGGTCATCAGCGTGTAGCCGTCGGGCGCCGCGCGAGCGGTTTCCTGGGCGGCCACGATGGTGGCGGCGCCGGGGCGGTTTTCCACCACCACAGGCTGGCCCAGCGTCTGGCTGACGTGGCGGGCGACGATGCGGGTGGCCAGATCGCTGCCACCCCCGGCGCTGAAGGGCACCAGCCAGCGGATGGGATGGTCGGGATATTCTGCGGCTGCGGGGCCGGCGCCCGTGGCCAGCGCCAAGACGGCCGCGATTCCCAGCGTACGGCGGATGAAGCCTCTTCTGGACATGGGTTGTCTCCTGATGTTCTTTATTTAGTTAACACATTAATTATATTTCGACGGGGCAAGCGCCTGACATCCGGAAAGACCATTACACGCGGGACATCAGCGCAACTCAGGCGCGTGCCGCGGCCAGCCAGCGCAGGCCGGCGGACGTGCCTGCCGCGGGCCGGTATTCGCAGCCGATCCAGCCGCTGTATTCCAGCTCGCGCAGCACCGAGAAGATCCAGCCGTAATCCAGCTCGCCGCGGTCCGGTTCCTGGCGCAGCGGCACCCCGGCGATCTGCACGTGGCCGACCCGCCCGGTGGGCAGGTACTGGCGCAGCTTGGCGGTGACATCGCCTTCGACGATCTGGCAGTGGTAGAGATCCATCTGCACTTTCAGGTTGGGCGCGTTGACGGCCTGCACCACCTGGTGCGCCTCGTCCTGCCGGTTCAGGAAGTAGCCGGGAATGTCGCGGGTATTGATGGGTTCGATCAGCACGGTCACGCCCGCCGAGCGCGCCTGGCGGGCAGCCCAGTCCAGGTTCTCGCGGTAGCAATCGAGCAAGGCGGCGCGTTCGGCGCCTTCGGGCGCCAGGCCCGCCATGACATGGACCTGCGAGCAGGCCAGCGCGGTGGCATAGCTCAGCGCCTGTTCGATGCCGGCGCGGAATTCGTCCTGCCGGCCCGGCAGCGCGGCCAGTCCGCGTTCACCACGCGAAGCCACGCCGGGCGGCGCGTTGAACAGCACTTGCGACACGCCGGCGGCGTCCATGCGCTCGCGCACGAAGGCGGCCGGCGCCTCGTAGGGGAACATGCATTCCACGCCCGCGTAACCGTCGGCGGCGGCCGCCGCGTAGCGGTCCAGGAAGGCGTGTTCCGTGTACATCATCGACAGGTTGGCGGCGAATTTCAGCATGGCGTTTTCCGTGACGGGCAGCATGCCTGGAAATTAGCACACCTGCCCGCCGCGGCGGCCCTGCCGCGCGCCTGTCAGCCCTGCGCACCCGATGGGCCACGCAGGGTTCCGTCAGGCTCAGTACGTCAGGCGCACGCCCAACATCACGCTGCGGCCAGGCAGCGGCGCCACCGACGAGATGAACGACGCGTGGTTGTAAGCCAGCTTGTTCAGCAGGTTGGTGCCGCGCAGATAGACCTCGTAGCCCGTGGCGGCGTAGCGGCCCCGGTAGGCGACCACGGCGTTGACCAGGTTGTAGCCCGGCGTGCTGTTCTCGTAGGACGCGATGTCCTTTTGCGAGAACACGCGTGCGTACTCCAGGCCGCCCGACCACGCTTGCCACTTCACGTTGCCCCGCACCCCGGCACGCGCCGCCGGAATGCGCGGCAGGTTGCCGTCGCCGCCGGTCAGCTTGCCGCGCACGTAGTCACCGAACACCGCGGCCGAGAACACCGGCGTGAACTGGTGCCGGATCTCGCCTTCGACGCCGGTGAATTCCGCATCGCGCTGGGTGTATTCGATCAGGCGGAAATCTTCGTAGCGGTCCAGCGTGTCGGCGTAGATGTAGTTCTTGACGCGGTTGTGGAACACGCTGGCCGAGAACGTCGTGTCGCCCGAATGCTTGCGCAGGGTCAGATCGATGTTGTGCGACGTTTCGCGGGTCAGACCGGCATTGCCCAGTTCGTAGGTATTGGTGGCCAGGTGCACGCCGTCCGCATACAGTTCCTGCGCGGTCGGCAGGCGCTGCGAGCGCGACAGGGACAGGGCCACCGAGTACTGCGGCGCGAAGTCCCAGATGGCAGCGGCCGACAGCGACGTGCCCGACAGGCTGCTGCGCGAGGCGCCGCCCGACGGGGAAATGCGCTGCCAGTCCTGGCGGGCGCCGACCTCGAAGCGCCAATCGTTCAACTGGTATTCCTCGAGCACGAACAGGCCATTCGAACGCGTGCGGCTGCGCGGCAGGAAGGCTTCTTCGCCATCGGCGCGGAAGTCGCTGTAGGCGTTCTGCAGGCCGACCACGCCGCGCCAGCCGGCGATCGGCTTGTGCTGCAGCTCCACGCGCAGGTCATAGCCCTTGTTCTTGAAGCGGGTGCCAACCTGGCCGCCTTCGATTTCCTCGTGCTGGTAGTCGGTCAGGCCGCCACGAAAGCGGATCTTCTCGAAACCGGCAAAGGGATCCTGGTATTCGGCGCGCAGGTCGACGCGGTCGCTGCGCAGCTTCACGTAGGGCACGCCGCCATGCTCGTGGTCATGGTCGTGGTCGTGGCCCGCTTCTTCGTCGCCGTGATCGTGGTCATGGCCGCCGCAGTGCAGGTGCGTGCCGTGCGGGTGGCAGCCTTCGTATTCGTGGTTGTGGCCGGGCAGGCCGTACTTGCTTTCCAGGTGGGTGAACGCCAGGCCGACGTAGCCGCGCGGCGTGATCCACGACAGGCCGACCGAACCCTGGGTGGATTCGCTGTACGAGCCGGCCAGCTTGCCGCCCGGCCAATCCGGCACGTCATAGTCGCTGGTGCGGCGCTTCATGCCTTCCACCCGCACCGCGAACTGGCCTTCGCCGGCCGTGATGCCGATGGCGCCCGCGCGTTCCTTGGTGCCGGTGGCGCCGCGCAGCTCGCCTTCCATTTCGATGCCCTTTTCCGGCACGGCCGTGGGAATCTTCTTGTCGACCACGTTGACCACGCCGCCGATCGCGCCACCGCCGTACAGCAAGGTGGCCGGGCCGCGCAGCACCTCGATGCGCTCGGCCAAGAGCGGTTCGACGGTCACCGCGTGGTCCGGCGAAATACCGGACGCGTCCATCACGTCGGACCCATCGGACAACACCTTCACGCGCGGCGCGGTCTGGCCGCGGATCACCGGCCGGCTGGCGCCGCCGCCGAAGGTGTCGCTATTGACACCCGGCAGGCTCTTGAGCGATTCGCCCAGGGTGCCGGCGCGGCGCTCGATCAATTCATCGCCTTCCAGCACGGAAGCCGGCAAGGTGGTGCTGTTCAGGTCCAGCCCCAGCGGATTGGCCGACACCGTGATGGGCGCCAGGGTCTTGGCGCGGGCGGGGTCCGCTTCGGTTTCGGCCTGCGCCATCGGCGCGGCCAGCATCAGAGAACACATCAAGGGCTTGAGCGCGCTTTTGCGGCCTGCCCGCCGCCCCGCGGCCTTGCCGCCTCCTCGCTTGCCGTCTGCCCGTGCAATCCCCAGCGTTTTGCCTTTCATCGTCACTCTCTTGGATGTTATATCATTACAAATAGCTGAAGGATGATATAACATTCTGAAAGTAAATCAAGCCGATCCGAAAGGATCGGCCGATACCGCGTCAGGCCATCACGCGCTCAGGTGCCCGCGCCTTCCAGCCCGGACAACGCTTGCAGCACCGCCACGCGGCTTTGGCCCAGCACCGCACCGTGCCAGTCTGGCGCATCGCAATAGAAAGCTTCCAGCGTGGCCTGCAGAATCGCATCGCGCTGCGCGGCATCCGCGTCGGGGTGCGCACGCAGCCAGTTGCGCCCGCGCAGCGCGTCCACCACGTCTTCGGACGGCAGCGTGCCGAATTCCAGCGCCATCAAGGTCGGCACCGACGCCGGGCAGGCGTCGTAGACCAGGCCGGCCAGATGGCCGGTGATGTCCACCGACGCCGACGTGCCCTGGTACGGCACCGCGATGTCGGCGCCCCACCAGCGGCGGGCGCGCGCCACTTCGGCCTCGTCGCGCCGGCCCGCGTAGATCTTCTCGCCATGCCCGCGCGGCCCCAGCCCCGTATGCACGTCGATCCAGCCGATCTGCGCGTAGCGCGCGGCGTGCTCGGCCAGGATGCGCCGCAGGTTCAGCAGCGACGCGGCGGGACGATCGCCGCCGTAGAACAAGCCATCCGCATGGGTGTATTGGCCGCGCGTGACCGCCTGCTTGAACGCCGGCAGGCCGTGTTCGGCGATATAGCTGCCGATCTGCGCGCGGTTGGTGTCGTTTGCCGGCCACTGCGCGGGCAGCAGCAGATCATGGATCTGCGCATAACCCGGGTTGGCGGGCAAGGGCTGGGCGCCGAAGGGCTGCGCGTTGCGGTTCAGGTCGACATTGCCTTCGTCGGTGCGGGCGATCCACGAAAAACCATGCGGATTCACGGCGTGCACCAGCAGCAGCGCCACGCCGGCTGCGCGGGCGCGCGCCAGCATGTCGGCGTCGTCCAGCAAGGCCAGCTGGCAACCCGAGCCACAGAAGCCTTCCACGCCATGGGTGGCCGACGTCATGATCAGCAGCCGTTCGGCGCGCGGATCGCCGATCAGCGCCACATCGGTGGCCAAGGCCTCGCCCTCGCGGCCCTTGGGCTCGATGGCATACGACGCGAAGTGCGCGGCCAGCGGCCGGGCCGCGGCGGCAAAGCGTTCGCGCGCCTGGGCGTAGCTGCGGGAAAAATAAGGGGTTGCGGATTGCATCAGGTCTCCTGGTTGTCGATATCGTCGCCGGTGCGGTCGCGTATCCAGAACAGCACCACCGTGGAAATCGCCACCGCCACCATCAGGTACCAGGCGGGGGCCATGGGGTTGCCCGTCACGTGCAGCAGCCAGGTCACGAAGAACTGGGCGAAGCCGCCGAAAACGGAAATGCCCAGTCCGTACACGACCGACATGCCGGTCGTGCGCACGGACTTCGGGAACAGCTCGGGCAGCATGGTGATGCCCGGCGCCGATTGCAGCGCCAGCAGCACCGACAGCAGCGCAACCACGATCATCAGGCGCGCGCTGCTGGGTTCGGCCACCAGCCACTGAAAGCACGGCAGCAATACCGCCACCGTCACCACGCGCGACCAGAAGATCACCCGCTTGCGCCCGACTCGGTCGGCCAGCATGCCGACCAGCGGCGCACAGAAAAAGCCGACCGCGCCCACCACCACGCTGGCCGACAATGTGGAAGTCGCGGGCAACCCCAATTCGCGGTGCGCATAGGCGGGCATGTAGAAGCCGATGATCTGCGCGCACACCATGCCGCCGATCATCAGCAGGATGCCCTTGGCGACCTCGGCCTTGTGTTCGGCGAAGATGCGGCGCAGCGGCTGGTGGCCGGAGGCGCGGGGCCGGTCCGGTGCATCCTGGGGGGTCAGCGTCTCTTCCAGGTTGCGGCGAATGTATGCGCCCACCGGCACGGTCAGGATGCCGATCACGAAGGGCAGGCGCCAGCCCCAGGCCTGCATCTGCTCGGTGGTCAGCACGGCCGTCAGGCCACCCACCACCAGCGCGCCCAGCGCCACCCCCAGCGACTGGCTGCCGAACTGCCAGCTGGAATAGAAGCCGCGCCGCGAGGCCGGCGCATGCTCGACCAGCAACGTGGTCGACGCGCCGACTTCCCCGCCCGCGGCGAAGCCCTGGATCAGCCGCGCCAGCACCATCATGACCGGGCCGGCCAGGCCCATCTGCGCGTAGGTGGGCGCAGCGGCGATCAGCGCACAGCCCAGCCCCATCAGCCACAGCGTCAGCGTCATGGCGGCGCGGCGGCCGTGGCGGTCGGCATAGGAACCGATCAGCATGCCGCCCACCGGCCGCATCAGGAAGCCCACGCCGAACGTGGCGGTGGTCAGCAGCAGCTGGCCATAGCTGGAGGCCGCCGGAAAGAACAGCGGCCCGATCACCAGCATCAGGAACGTGAAGACGGTGAAGTCGAAGAACTCGAGCGCATTGCCGATGGTGGTGCCGGCAATGACGCGCCGGCGCATGGACGGCGTATGCAGGCTGGGCGCACGGGCGCCGGCTGCGATGGCGATAGACATGTTTTCCCCTTGATGTCCGATCCTCTGGCCGCCAGGCCCTATCCCGGGCGCCGTGCGGTGCTAGTGAATATACGGATGGCCCTTGAAACGCGAAAGACAGTATTTTTGCTGCAGCGATGACTTTTGCTTATATCCCTGTCCCGTGCCTGCCCCGATGAACCTGCGCCAGTTACGCGCCTTCGTGCTGATCGCCGAACACCGCAGCATCCGCGCCGCCGCGCGCGCCCTGTGCGTCACCCAGCCGGCCGCCACGCGCAGCCTGCGCGAACTGGAGCAAAGCCTGGGCGCCGAGCTGGTGCGGCGCAGCGCCAAGGGGGTGGAACTCACCCCCTATGGCGAGGCCCTGCACAAGCGCGCCGTGCTGATCCTGCAGGAGGCCCGGCGGGCGCAGGAAGACATCGACCAGATGCGCGACGGCGAAGGCGGCACGCTGAACCTGGCCATCAGTTCGTCGGCACTGACCGTGCTGCCCGCCGCGCTGGCGGCGTTTCGCGCCCGCATGCCGCGGGTGGCGGTGGCGTTCCACGAAGTGGCGGCGCCCTATAGCCATGAACAGCTGGACGCCGGCCGCTACGACCTGGTGGTGCAGACGGAATACGACGGCGACATCTACGACGGTTTTGCGCGCACCACGCTCTTCACCCTGCCGCTGGTGGTGGGCGCCCGGGCAGACCATCCGCTGCGCCACGCCACCGACCTGGCCGAGTTGCGCGACCTGCTGTGGCTGATGCCGGGCAATACGCAGGCGCCCACCAACCTGCTGCACCTGGCCTACGCGTCGCGCGGGCTGCCCACGCCGACGGACGTGATTCCGTGCCAGTCGATCGCCATCGCGCTGGCAATCCTGGCCCAAAGCGATGCAGTGGGTTTCTTCGTGCGCAACGGCTTTCATCGCGAGCTGGTGCCGCACCCCTTGTGCGTGATGCCGCTGGCGCATCCGCTGCCGGCCGCACGGGTATCGATCCTGACGCGGGCCGAATCGCCGCCGACGCCGGCGGCGCAGTGTTTCATCGATTGCCTGAACGCGGCGCGCGCGGCCGCCTGACGCTGCGGGGTATCATGCAAAGTCCTTCCCAGCCGCCCCCTTCCATGGCGTTTCCCCGACTGCATACGCCCCCCACGCTGACCGACACCGTCGCCAAGCAACTGCGCGCCGAAATCGACGAAGGCCGCGTGCTGCCTGGTGAAAAGCTGCCCACCGAGACCCGCCTGGCCGAACAGTTCGGCGTCAGCCGCACCGTGATCCGCGAGGCCGTATCGCGCCTGCGCCAGGATGGCATCGTCGAGGCGCGCCAGGGCAGCGGCGTGTTCGTCACGGCGCAGGGCGGCAACCGCGCGCTGCGCATCGATGCGACCGAGCTGTCGTCACTGGACGCGGTGCTGCACATCGTGGACCTGCGCCGCGCGCTGGAAACCGAGATCGCGGCCCAGGCCGCCGCGCAGCGCAGCAAACGCGACCTGACCGCCATCGACAACGCGCTGGCGGCCATTTCGCAGGCGGTCGAGAACGGCGGCGACGGCGTCAAGGAAGACGTGGCGTTTCATCGCAGCATTGCGCGGGCCACCGGCAACCCGTATTTCCTGACGACGCTGGCGTTCGTCAGCCAGTTCCTGGAAGCCGCCACCCGCGTCACGCGCGGCAACGAAGCCCGCCATGCGGACCTGATGCGCGCCGTGCTGCAAGAACACCAGGCCATCGTCGACGCCATCCGACAGCAAGACGTGGAAGGCGCGCGCGAGGCGGCGCGCGTTCATATGGTCAATGCGGCCAAGCGGCTGCGGCAGGCGTACCGCTAGCCGTCCAGGGTTCATCTCGCGGGCTGCGGCCGTGCAACGGGCGCACGCCCTATCGCATTCCCTATCGCGTTCCCTATTGAAAGGCCCGCGTAAAGAAGTCCGCACCGCCGAAATTGCCGGACTTCAAGACGACGCTCATCCGCGCCCGTACCGCCTGGGCATGGCCGGCGCACCAAGGCACGCCCGGATCGATCTGCTCGCCGATGGCCAACTGCGTCAGCCCCAACGCCTGCACCACCGCCCCCGACGTCTCGCCGCCCGCGACGATCAACTGGCGCACGCCCTGCGCCGCCAGGCCTTTCGCGATCTGCGCCAGCGCCGCTTCGATCAGCGCCCCGGCGTGCGGGGCGCCCAGTGCGGCTTGCGTCGCTTGGACGGCGGCGGGCCGGGCGGTGGAATAGATCAGCACCGGTCCGTCCGCCAGCCGCGGCGAGGCCCAGGCCAGGGCCTCGGCCACGACCGCCGCGACGCCGCCATCGGCCGCGATGCGCAAGGGGTCCAGCGCCAACGCCGGCCTCCCGGTATCGATAAAGGCGGCGACCTGCCCCTGGGTGGCGGTGGAGCAACTGCCCGCCACCACGGCCTGCAAGCCGGGTTCGCGCACCAGGCCGGCCGCCGCGCCCGCGGCCAGGCCCCAGTTGGCCGGCAGGCCGATGGCCACACCCGACCCGGCCGTCACCAATGGCATGCCCCGCAACGCCGGGCCCAGGGCCAGCAGGTCATCGTTGGAAATCGCGTCCACGATGGCGATCTGCACGCCCTCGGCTTGCAGTGCGCCGATGCGCGTGCGGATGGCGTCGCTGCCCCGCGCCACCACCGTGTAGTCGATCAACCCGACACGGCGCCGCGTCTGTGCGGACAGCACGCGCACGAGATTCGGGTCGGTCATCGGCGTCAGCGGGTGGTTCTGCATGCCCGATTCGTTCAGCAGCACGTCGCCCGCGTACAGATAGCCCTTGAACACCGTGCGCTTGTTGTCCGGAAAGGCGGGCGTGGCGATGGTGAAGGGAGTATCAAGCGCCGTCATCAAGGCGTCGGTGACCGGCCCGATATTGCCTTGCGGCGTGCTGTCGAACGTGGAGCAATACTTGAAATAGATCTGCTCGGCGCCCTGCTCCCGCAGCCACGCCAATGCCGCCAGCGACTGCGTCACGGCCTCGGCAGGGTCGATCGTGCGCGTCTTCAGCGCCACCACCACGGCATCAGCGGGAGCGTCCAGCGGGGCAAACGGCACACCAATGACCTGTACTGTGCGCATGCCGGCGCGCACCAGGTTGTTGGCCAGGTCGGTGGCTCCGGTGAAGTCATCGGCAATGCAGCCCAGCTTGATCGTCATGGCGACTCCGGCAAGGTGATGCCCGGAAAGATCTTGATGACCGCGCTGTCGTCTTCGCCACCATGCCCCGCGGTCGAGGCCTGCATGAACATCTGGTGCGCGGTGGACGCCAGCGGCAGCGGAAACTTGCTGTGGCGCGCGGTATCGAGCACCAGGCCCAGGTCCTTGACGAAGATGTCCACGGCCGATAGGGGCGTGTAGTCGCCCGCCAGCACGTGCGGCATGCGGTTCTCGAACATCCAGCTGTTGCCCGCGCTGTGCGTGATGACGTCATACAGCGCCTCGGCGTCCACGCCCGCGCGCAGGCCCAGCGCCATGGCTTCGGCCGCGGCCGCAATGTGCACGCCGGCCAGCAGCTGGTTGATGATCTTGACCTTGCTGCCAGCGCCGGCGCGGTCGCCCAGCCGATAGACCTTGCCCGCCATGGATTCCAGCACGTCGCCGCAGGCGGCGTAGGCGGCGGCAGTGCCGGCGGTCATCATCGTCATCTGGCCGGCGGCGGCCTTGGCGGCGCCGCCCGAGATCGGCGCGTCCAGGTAATGAATGCCCAACGCCGCCAGACGGGTTTCCAGCGCGGCCGACCAGGTCGGGGCCACGGTGGAACACATCACGAACACGCTGCCCGGGCGCAGCGTCGACGCGATGCCGCCTTCGCCGAACAGCACGGCTTCGGTCTGCGAGGCATTCACGACTACGCTGACCACGATGTCACAATCGGCCGCCATGTCCGCCAGCGTCGCGCAGGCCACCCCGCCCTGTTCGGCAAACGCCGCGGCCACGCCGGGGCGGATGTCGTAGGCATGCACGCGGCATCCCGCGCGCCGCAGGCTGGCCGCGATGCCCGCGCCCATGGCGCCCAGGCCGATCACGCCGACCGGGCGCGGGGATTGCCTATCTGTGGTCATAGCGTTCCCCGCAGGTCGTCGCCGATATAGGCGCGGATGATATCGCCAAAGCTGGCGTCGCCCGTCAGCCCCAGCTGGGTCGCGCGCGTGGTGTCCCAGCGGCCGGGCCAGCTGCCGACGATGGCCTCGATGCGCGGGTCGGCCTGCCCGCTGATGCGGTCGGCCACGGCATCGCCCGCGATGTCGCGCAGCGCCTGCACCATCTCGGCCACCGTCACCGACACGCCAGGCAAGTTGATCGGCCGGCGGTCTGCCACGGATGCCGCATCCAGCTCGCAGCCCGCGATCAGCGCCTGCACTGCGCGGCGCGGCGACAGCAGCCACAGCCGGGTGTCGGCCCCCACCGGGCACACGGCCGGCTCGCCATTCAAGGGCTCGCGAATGATGCCGCTGGCAAACGACGAGGCCGCCGCATTGGGCCGCCCCGGCCGCACGCTGATGGTGGGCAGGCGCAGCGCCCGGCCGTCGACGAAGCCGCGGCGCGTGTAGTCGGCCAGCAGCAGTTCGGCAATGGCCTTCTGCGTGCCGTAGGAAGACTGCGGATTCAGCGCGGTATCGTCGCGCACCATGTCGGGCAACGCGCCGCCGTAGACGGCGACCGAACTGGTGAAGACCACGCGCGGCCGGTGGCCTCGCAGGCGGCAGGTGTCCAGCAGCACGCGCGAAGCATCCAGGTTGATGCGCATGCCCAGGTCGAAATCGGCCTCGGCCTGTCCGCTGACGATCGCGGCCAGGTGAAAGATCGCGGCGGTGTCGGTATCGATCAACGATTCCAGCACCGCGGGGTCCGCCACATCGCCCTTGACCGAACGCACCCGGGTGTCGTTGATGGCGTCGGTCTGCACGACGTCCAGCAGGTCGATCTGCGTGATGGGTTGGGGCGCCGCACCGCCCAGCGCCAAGCGGCCCTGCTCAAGCAGCTTGCGCGCCAATCGCTGGCCCAGAAAGCCTGCGCCGCCGGTAATCAGTATCTTCATGACTTGCCTCCCGCGAGTGGGGGTTGGGAGTCGCGCGCCCCGAACACCGTGCGCAATTCTTCAATGGCGGCCTCGGACAAGGGCGCCGGCCTGGGGTCGGACATCAGCCACAGGCGCGCCGTGTCTTCCAGTTCTTCCAGCGCGAACGAGGCGTGCGACACCGAGCGTTCCCACACCACCGGCCCCAGCCGTTCGAACAGCACGCCGCGCACTTGCGCCGCCAGCGCCGCCACCTGCGCCGCCGCAACGGGATCGCCCGGCCGGCGATAGGGAATGAGCGGAATGCGGCCCACCTTCATGACCTGATACGGCGTGATCGGCGGCAGCACCTCGTCCGGGCGCCACACGCCGGCCAGCGTCAGCGCCACCAGATGGGTCGAATGCGTGTGCACCACGCCGCGTGCGGCGGGGTCGGCCTGGTAGATGCCCTGGTGCAACGCCAATGTCTTGGACGGCTTGCCCCCCGACACGTGTTGCCCGGCAAGATCGACCTTGGCCAGGTCGGCCGGATCGAGCCGGCCCAGGCACGCATCGGTGGGCGTGATCAGCCAGCCATCGTCGAGCCGGGCGCTGATGTTGCCGGCAGCCCCCACCGTGTAGCCGCGCTGGTATAGGCTGGCGCCGACGGTGCAGATTTCTTCACGGACCTGCGATTCTGATGTCATATGGTCATCATACAAATCTTGCCGAAAATCCCGATAGCGGGATTACCCGGAAAGCCAGACCGCGGGCGAGCGCCCTGAAGACGGCCTTACAGCGAGTATTTGTATTTGCAGTTCAACGTAGCCTTGAGCGGATTGGCGGCGCCTGGCGCCACGGTTACGCCCGGGCGCGGCCCCGACAGCTTGGCCTGGAAGGTGCCCGCCACGTCGCCGTTTTCCTGCTTTTTCACCGTGACGCTGGCCGGCAAGGCGTACAGCGTCAGCGGCCAATCCTCATACGGCGCGACCAGCGTGAAGATTCCCTGCGGAAAATCGGCCACCACATAGCCTGGCTGCTTGTCGATGTCGAACGTCATCTTGGCCCCGACGTAGGTCAGGACCACGTTGAGTTCGTCGGACGAAGGCGATGGCACGACGCCGCGCAGCGCCACCTTGCCGCTTTCCGAGACGCAGGACAGTTCGGCCGGCGCCGAGCCAGCATGGGCAACGCCCGCCAGCAACAGGCCAGACAGGAAGAAGGACGCACGCAGTTTCATGGACCAGGGTTCCTTGTGGCGGCCGGGTCTGCGCTGGCCACCTTCGATGATCGAGCCGCCATAGTAGCGGGCGAACGACGATGAAACCAACGGCTGAATACAACTCGTAATGCCCTGCCCCGCCCAGCCCGGCTAGGATGCCGGCATTGTCCGTACGCTTCCTGGAGAGTCCCCCATGACCGGTTTCCGATCCTTCGCCTGCGCCGCGCTGCTGATGCTGGCGCCTGCCGCCGTTCTGGCCGAGACCGTGACGCTGCAAGCCGAAAGCGCCACCCCCGGCACGGATCAGGTCACGTCGATGCGCTTCGTCGACGTGGTGCTCAAACCCGGCAGCCGCCAGGCCCTGGCCGACTTCACCCGCAACCGCGTGGGCAAGCGCGTGCAGCTGCGTTCGAACGGCGTACTGCTGTCATCGGCCACGCTGCAAAGCCCGCTGGAAGGCGACAGCTTTCGCATCGTCGCAGGCGAACATGGCTTTGCCGGCAAGTCGGCCGAAGAGATCGCCAAGGGCATCATGGCCAGCGACGGGCTGACCGTGGATGACGAAGGCACGGCATCGAGCGACTGGGGTTCCCGGCCAAGCAAGCGCCCTGCCACGCAGGCGCCCGGCACCTGAAGCGGCAACAGCAGGTGGCAACGGGGCCGCTGCGTGGTCAGCGGCAGTCCGTGTCGGGTACGCCTTCCATTTTGACGATCAATGAACGGTCTTCGGCGCAGACGATAGCGCTGCTGACCGTGTCCGATGCCGCGTCGACGTCAGCGATGACCCACACGCTGCCCTTGTCGCCAGACACATGCGCCACGTAGCGTTCGCAACCGTCGTCACGCGAGCAGTGCTGGCCGATGACGCTGTCCTCGCTCAGCTCGATGTCGATCTTCTTGATGTTGCCCACGCGGTCGATCACTGGCGGCATTTCGGACACGCCGGTCTTGAAGGTCGATTCCACCTTGTGGATGGTATAGGCATAGGCCGCCCATGCGCCGAGCGCAAGAACGGCGACGAGGATCAGCAGTCTTTTCAGGTGAACATTCATAGCATTGGATTCCCGGTGGGTTGACAAAGGTCGCCGCGCTTTCAGCGCCAGCCAATGCCCTTGAACGGATTCCAGGTATCCACGCCTTTTATTTCTTTGAGATAGAACTGGTAGTTTGCGGACATCCCCATGAGTATCGAGTACCCCACACCCACGCCGTAGCCAGCCCCTTGAGGCAACACCGCAAGCACGGCCCCCAACAGCACGGTGATGCCGACCAATACCAGCCCCTGCTTCCACAGGCCCTTTACGAAGTAATAGATAAAACCAAAGAAAAAGGCCATGAAGTTGGTCATGAACCAGAATCGCTTGCCGAAAGGCATCGCCTTCAACGCCTGACTGTAAGGACGCGTTCCCGGTGCGCCATGCTGATCAAAGAACTCAAAGCACTCCTTAAATTTTTGGCTATACCCCGCGTACTTTTCCATTGCCGCACCCTCATCTGTTCGTATGAAGCTGCGGATGGTAGGAGATTCAACCCCGCGAAAACCGGCCGTTTTTTCATTGAGGAAATTTCCTAACCCTGAATCGGAAACGTCCTATAAGGGCCCATAACGCCCCCTTCAGGCACTAATCCCGTATGGCTGCCAGGCTGGCCAGCAGGCCCGGCCCCACGGGCTGCCACTGCAGCCGCTCCCGTGTCTTTACGCTTGATGCGGACATGTCATGTCCCGCAAACCGGGCCAGCCAGCCAAAATGCGCGGCCGCTTCGGTTTCCTGCACGCTCACGGCCGGCACGCCGAACCGCTTGCCGATGGCCTGCGCAATCTCGATAAAGGGAATGCAGCCTTCCGCGGTGGCGTGATACCGCGCCCCCGCCACGCCTTTTTCCAGCACCGCCCGGTACAACCGGGCGGTATCCGACACGTGCGCGGCGGACCACGGGTTCGTGCCATCCCCCACATAGGCCGACACGCCTTTTTCCCGAGCCCGCGCGACCAATTCGGTCACCAGGCCCTGTTTTCGCGCATCGTGGATCTGCGACAGACGCACGACCGACACATTGACCCCACGCGACAGCAAGACCTCAGCCGCCAGCTCCGACGCCTTGCGAGGATTGGGATGGTCGGGATTGAAATAGTCTTCGGTGGCAGGCTCGCCCGGCACCGCGACACCCATTGGCGTGGCGGACGTAATGATCAAGGGCCGGGCCGATCCTTGCAGGGCATCCCCCAGGGCCAGAATGACTCGGCGGTCCTTCTCGCAATTGGCGACGAAATGGTCGAAATCATGATCAAACGCCGTGTGGATCACGCCGTCGCAGTCGGCGGCGCCGCGGCGCAGGCCGTCCGGAGCCTCGATCGTGCCCTGATAGACCTCGGCGCCCGCCGCGCGCAACTGTTGCGCGCCCGCTTCCGAACGGGACAGACCCAGCACCTGATGCCCCGCCGCGATAAGTTCCGGCACGATTTTCGAGCCGATGAAACCGGTTGCCCCGGTCAGAAAGATGCGCATGACCGCTCTCCTGGATAGTGAAGCCGCCATCTTGCGGCCAGGCGATATCCAGTTAAAGTAGTGAGCTTATAGGGGTATAAATCTTCACTGGCTCACCATGGCACCTTCTGTCGACAGCCCCCTTGGGGCCTATCTGAAAGATCGCCGAAGCCGGCTCGATCCGGCCACCTTCGGCTTTTCCACCCGCCGCCGCCGCACGCCGGGCCTGCGGCGCGAAGAAGTCGCGCACTTATCGAACATCAGCGCCACCTGGTACACCTGGCTTGAACAGGGTCGGGGCGGCGCCCCGTCGGTCGACGTCTTGAACCGCATCGCCACCGGCTTGATGTTGACCGAACCCGAACGGCAGCATCTGTTCATGCTGGGCCGCGGGCACCCGGCGGACGTCAAATACCAATCCGCCAAAAGCGTCACCCCGCGCCTGCAGCGCTTGCTGGACGCCCTGGAAGTCAGCCCCGCCATCATCCGCACCCCGACCTGGGACGTGGTTGCCTGGAACCGCGCGGCCTGCGCCGTGCTGACCGACTACGGCGCCTTGCCGCCCGAGCAGCGCAACATCCTGCGGCTGGTGTTCTGCAACCCGCGCGTGCGCGGCGCGCAAGACAACTGGGAAGGCATTGCACGCTTTGTGGTGGGCGCGTTTCGCGCGGACGTGATCCGCGCCGGGGCGGCCTCCGAAGCGGCCCAACTGGTCGAGGAACTCAGCCAGGCCAGCCCCGAATTCGCGGCGCTGTGGCGCGACAACGACGTGAGCGCCTACGGTGAAGGCACCAAGCGCCTGCACCATGCGAGCGCCGGGCAGATCGAACTGGAATATTCCGGCTTCTCGGTCGACGGCCGGCCGGACCTGGCGATGGTGGTCTACCACCCCGCCACCGACGCCGATGCCGGCCGCGTCCGCGCACTGCTGGCGTCCCTGCCGCCCCGCCGCGCTGAAGAACCCCGCTAGATCCGCAATAAAACGCCCGATGACGCCGCACCGTGCCCGTACACTCGCACAAGATTCATTGAGCAAGATCATGGTGCTTGCTGCACCGCTTCGAATAGGCTTGAGCGCAACATGAAAGGCAAGTCCGCGTCCACCAGGGATGACTATTTGTTTTCCGATCAGATCGGCCACCTGCTGCGCCGTGTCTATCAACGGCATACCGCACTGTTTCAGCAGTTCATCCCGGACTCGCAGCTGACCGCCGCGCAGTTCGTGGTGCTGTGTTCGGTGCGCGACAACGGCGCCAGTTCGCTGGTCGACCTGGTCAAGTCCACGGTGATCGACCAGGCCACGGTGCGTGGCGTGGTCGACCGGCTCAAGCAGCGCGAATTGGTGCAGGTGGACCACGACCAGCAAGACCGCCGCAAAGTCGTCATCAACCTGACCCCGGCCGGCCACGAACTGGTGCGGCAGATGGAACCCTTTGCCAAGCAGATCACCGAAGGCACTTTCGGCAAGCTCAATCCCGCCGAACGCCTGGCGCTCGTGTTCCTGCTCAAGAAGATGCTGGAGAACGACACAGGGCCCGCCGACGCCGGCCAGGGCGTCGCGCGGGCCCCGTAGTCCCTTGGCCTCTTAGTCCAGCGCGCGGTTGCGCGACTCCACGTCCACCGCCCAGATCGACACCGCGCCCGCCAGCAGCATGCTGGACAGCACCACCAGCGACAGCGTGAAATGGTTGGCCATCAGCGGCGCAATGATGGCCGGCGCGAACAGGCCACCAAAGCGCGCCACGGCGCCCGCCATGCCCATGCCGCTGGCGCGCAGGTCGGTCGGATAGACCTCGGGCGTGAAGGCGTACAGCGCGCCCCACGTGCCCAGCAGCGAAAAGCTCATGAGCAAGGTCGACCCCACCACCACCGACGGCGCGGTGCCCAGGCTGTACAGCATGCAGCCCACCGCGCTCAAGAGCAGGAAGCCGACCAGCGTGGGCTTGCGGCCCCAGCGCTCGACCCCATAGGCCGACAGCGCAAACCCGGGCAACTGAACCAGCGCCAGCAGCACCAGGAATTCCTGGCCGCGCATGAAGGCAAAGCCTTCGCTGCTGAGCTTGACGGGCAGGTACACAAACACACCGTAGTAGGCGATGGAAATCAACGCCCACGCCAGGAACAGCGCCAGGCTGCGGCGGCGGTAATCGGCCGAGAACAGAGCAGACAGCGGCTTGCGGGCCTGCAGTTCAGGTTGCAGCGCGGGAATCTCGGCGTCGCGGCCGTTGACCCGGGCCACCCGTTCGAGCACTTTGCGCGCCTGGTCCGATTTTCCATTGCGGTTCAGGTACATGGGCGATTCGGGAATGTAGAAACGCAGCGCCACGCCGATCAAGGCCGGCAGGCCGGTCACGAAGAAGATCACGCGCCAGGCGTCGTCGCCCCACGACACGGCGGCCAGCGCCAGCAACGCCAGGCAGATCGTGCCCACGGCCCAGAACGATTCCAGCAGCACCAGCCAGCGGCCGCGGCGGTCGCTGGGCAGGAATTCGGCCATCATGGTGTAGTCCACCGGCAGCGTGCCGCCCACGCCGATGCCCGTCACGAAGCGCAGCAACAGCAGCCAGCTCAGTTCCGGCGCAAAGGCCGACGCCACACCCGCGCAGGCGTCGATGACGACCGCCATCATCAGCACCGGCCGGCGGCCGATGCGGTCGGCCAGGCGGCCGAACACGAAGGCGCCGATCAGCATGCCGACGAAGAACGCGGTGCCGGTCTGCAAGGCTTGCGGCACGGTCACGCCAAACGTCTTGGCGATCGACGGCGCCGAAAAGCCGATCGACAGCACCTGCATCGCATCCGCCAGCCAGACCAGGCCGAAGATCACGAACAAGCGGTACTGGAATTTCCCGACACCCGCTAGCTGGATGCCTTTTTCCACGGAAACAAATGAACCTGTCATGAGAGGACTCCCCTTGTATTGAGCGAATTCAACGGCGCAAGCGTTCCCCTCGGCGCCAAATCCGGGCCGATACGAGCCGCATGTTCATGGCTGTGCAGCATGGCCGGCGGCATGTGCACAGTGGCGGGCAGATATGCCCTGGTGCTTCCCCTTGCTGCTACGGCGCGTGCTCGCGCAGCGTGCTAATCATCTTCATATCCACTGGCCAGTGCTTTTCCTCCGGCGCAAACCGCTCGCGCAAATATTCGATCAAGTCCGCCACCTGCCGATCGTCCAGGCTGTCCTTGAAGCCGGGCATGTAGCCCAGCTCATCGTTGGCGGGCGCCTGGATGCCGTGCAGGATCACCTGGATCAGGTTGTCCGGCGTGGCGGCATGCAGATTGGTGTTCAGGCCCAGCAGCGGCTTGGCGCCGAACAGCGTGGGGCCGCTGCCTGCCTCGTGACAGGCGGCGCAGGCATTCTGGTAGAGACGTTCGCCCTTGGCGTTGCGCACCTGGCCGGACAGGTCGGCAAAGGGGGCCGGCGGCGAAAGCGGGGCAGGCACGGCAACAACGGGCGCGGGTTCCGCAACCGCCTGAACCGCCGCCCCCGCGGGCCTGGGCAGATCCATCAAGTACGTCGCAATCGCCCGCACATCGCTCTCGGGCAGTTCCGCCAGCCCGTGGATCACGGGCGCCATCGGCCCCGCGGCCACGCCATGCCGGGGCGAATAGCCCGTGCGCAGGTATTGGGTCAGGCCTTCGCGGGTCCAGGGCAGCTTGCCGTCGGCCAGCCGGTTCAGCGGCGGCGCGGTCCAGCCTTCGGCCTCGCCGCCGGCCAGGTAATCCAGGCCGCCCTTTTCCGCACCCAGCGCATTGCGCGGCGAATGGCAGGCGGCGCAATGGCCGGCGCCCTGCACCAGGTAGGCGCCGCGGTTCCATTCAAGGCTGTAGTCGGGATCGGGCGTATACGGCGCGGCGTCGTGGAACAGCAGGTTCCAGCCGGCGATCATCGGGCGCAGGTTGTACGGAAACGCCAGCCGGGTCTCGGGCGGCGTGGATGCCACCGCCGGCTGCGACATCAGGTAGCCATACAGCGCCTGCATGTCGGCGTCGGTGAGCTTGGCGAAAGCCGTGTACGGAAACGCCGGGTACAACTGGCGGCCGTCCTGGTGAATGCCTTGCCGCATGGCGCGATCAAAGGCCGCAAATGACCAGCGGCCGATGCCGGTGTCGTGGTCCGGCGTGATGTTGGTGGAATACACCGTGCCGAAGGGCGTTTCCAGCGCAAAACCGCCGGCATTGGGCGCGCCGCCCGGCGCCGTATGGCAGACCACGCAATCGCCAGCCGCCGCCACCAGCCGGCCGCGCGCGATGGCCTGCGGGGAATACAGCGACACATCCGGCCCTGCCGTCAGCGGCAACGCCGGCTTGGCCGGCCACGCCATGACGGCCAGGCCCGCCAGCCCGGCCGCCGCGGCCGTGGCCCAGCCCCAGCTGCGGCGCCACAGTTTTCCCGCGGGCGCGGTCTCGCGTCCGGCCAGCGCCAGGCGCAGTTGTTCGGACCGGAACGGCGCCTGGCGCAAGCGCACGCCGGTAGCGTCCTGGATGGCATTGGCGATGGCGGCCGCGGCGGGCAGCGTCATCACACCGTCCAGCGCCAGGCGCCCCTGCGTCAACGGGCCTACCGTGTTGGCGTCAAGGCCGGTCAGGTCGTTGCGCGCCTCGCGGGCGGTCAGCGCGTGGGTGGCCGACGCGGCCGAGTCTGGCACCGACGCTGCCGTCGCCCCCCAGTCGTCAAAGGCCGCGGGCGCGGCCAGCAGCCGCCGCGCATCTTCCAGGCATTGCGGCGCTTGATGCGTGATCTCTCGTTGCATCGGCGCGCCCTGCGCCGCTTGCAGATGCCGGCTGTCGTGGCCGGCCACCACGCGGGTCACTTCGATATGGCCGGTCTGCGGCTGCACGGCCACTTCGGCCACCCAGGCGCTCCACACCATCTGGTCGGCGCCCGTGTCATCCACACCCTGCGCCGCGGCGGTGGCGAAGCCGCGGCCCCACAAGCGGCCGTCGGCCCCCTGGGCCATGCCGCCGCCGATGACCGACGCCTGTTCGGCCACCTGCATGGCCAGATCGCGGCCCGGGCCTTCCGGCAAGTGCTGCAAGCGCCACGCCAGCGGGTCCGCGCCCCGGGCCAGCGCCTGCTCGTGCCACAGGCTTTCCTGTGCGAACACCTGCGCGGCATTCAGGTCGTGCACCCCGGCGTGCACGGGTGCCGACGCCGACCGGGGCGACTGCACGGCGAAATCGGTGCGTACCGTGGCCTGCGCGCTGGCCGAGGCGATGCTCGGCTGGCTCAGCAGGCGGGCCAGGCTGGGGCGCACGGCCCAGGGCGCGTCCGCCACGAAACCCTGGTGTGCCGGTTGCCCACGCGGCATGTCCGGCGCGGCGACGGCGGCGCGCGCCACATCGGTTGGCATTGCCGGGGCAACGTCTGCGGCGTCACTGTTCGTGGGATCGATGACGGTCGCAGGCGCCGCCGCCTGCGCCACCCGCAACGCGAGTTCACCGCCCGCGACGGCCACACACGCGACGCTCACCGGCCGGCCAATGGCCTGTGACAGCAGCGCCGCGTCCGCGGCGGCATCCAGCACGCTCAACGGATGCGGGGGCTGGCTGTCGCCGGCAGCCGCATCGTCATGCCACACCGTCAGGCCGATGACGGCTTCGGGACATTGCAGCAACTGGGCCAATTCGCGCCGAACCTGGCGCTGCACGTCCGGCGCGCAGGCCGGCACCCAAGCGCCCACGTGGCCGTTCAGGCACCAGACGGCGACGCGCGCAGCGGGATGATTGTCATCGGCCGGCACACGCCAGCGATACGCATCCTCGTCGACGTCGCCCGCCGGAGCATGAACGGTCGGATTTCTGTCGGCGGCAAGCCAGACCGGATTCAAGCCGGCCACCGCCTGGCGCGCCTGCAACGGCGACGCCGCGATCACGCCTGCAAAGTGCCCCTGGTGCACCACCGCCACCACGCCCGCCATCTTCCTGGCCCCCGCCAGGTCGATGCTGGCCAGGCCGCGCCCGCGATAACGCGCACCGTCCCAGGCCGCATCGGGGGCACGCAGGGCCAGGCCATGCAGCGTGTCGGGCGGCAACGTGGCGGGCAGGCCGCCCGACAACGTCACCGAGGCGTGCAAGGGCTGATTCATGCCGCCCCGCCCGAGGTGCCGGCCGGCAGGGCCTTGGCCGCTTCCGCCTTCAATTGCACGGCCCGCCATGCGGCCTGCATGATTTCCACATGCGTGCCGCAGCGGCACAGGTTGTGATGCAGTTCGCTGCGCAGGTCCGCTTCGGACGGCTGCGGATTGCGGCGCAGCAGCGCCTCGACCGTCATGATCATGCCGTTCAGGCAATAGCCGCACTGCGCCGCCTGGCAGTCGATGAACGCCTGCTGCGTGGGCCCGGGCTGCTCGCGCGTGCCCAGGCCTTCCAGCGTGGTCACTTGCCGCCCCTGCGCCGCCCGCACCGGAATCACGCAGGAACGCGCCGCCATGCCGTCGATCAATACCGTGCAGGCGCCGCATTCGCCCAGTCCGCAGCCGTACTTGGGGCCATTCAGTTCCAGATCGTTGCGCAGCACGTGCAGCAGCGCCGTGTCGGGCGCGGTCGGCACCTCGCAGGCGCGGCCATTGACCCGCAGGCGGATGGGCGAAACGGCACAGTCGGAATTGGCGGGGGTTCCCATGGCTTGGCAGGTCTTCAGGGTGGCGGCGGGCGGCGGCTGCGCGGGTCGGGGAAAACGGTTTTCCCCGAACCCGTAAAAATATCAGGCCACGGCCTTGGCCGCCGGGTCAACCAGCGGCACCGAGAACACGTCGTAGCCAAAGCACCACGACGGGTCCTCGTTGGTGCGCAGCCACGTATTGTCGTGCGAGATGCGCTGCACCTTGCTGGCGCGCTCGGCGCGGTTCGCCTCGTACAGCGCGAAGGCCAGTTCGTGGTTGTGCACGCCCACTTCCTTGAAGCAGCGCACCAGCATGGCGCCATCTTCGATGGCCATGGCCGCGCCTTGCGCCATGTGCGGCTTCATCGGGTGGCAGGCATCGCCCAGCAGCACCAGGCGGCCGCGGCTCCAGAGAGGCAGCGGGTCGCGTTCCAGCAGCGACCACTTGGTCACCTCCACGGTGGAGTCGATCAGCGCCTGCACCGTAGGATGCCAGCCCTGGAAGGCCTCGCGCATTTCTTCCTGGCTGCTGGCCAGCCAGCGGTCGTTCAGGTCCCAATGCTCGACCGGCACGCCCGTCACGTAATAGAGCTCGTCGCGCTTGCTGGTGACGAAGTAGACCATCATGTGGCGATCGTCGCTCCACCACTTCACGCAGTCGTCGAACGGCATCATGCCGGCCTTGACCTGGGGGGTGGGGAACACCGCGCGATGCGCCAGGTAGCCGGCGTACTTGGGCAATTCAGGGCCCAGCAGTTCCTCGCGAATGCACGAATTCACGCCATCGGCGCCGATCACGATGTCGGCCTCTTCCGAGGTGCCATCGGTGAAATGCATCACGACGACGTTCCCGCGGTCCTCGACCCGAGTCAGCTGCTTGCCATAGGCCATCACGCTGGACGGCAGCGCATCGATCAACAGGGCATGGAAGTCGCCGCGATGCACCGTGAGGTACGACGCGCCATAGTGCTTGACCGCGTAGTCGCCCAGGGGAATCTGCGCCAGCACATCGCCCGTTTCCCAATGACGGCTGTACCAGTAATCCGGATGCGAACCCTGCTCGTTCAGTGCGTCTTCGACGCCGATGCGGCGCAGGATCTTCATGACGTTGGGGCCCACGTGGATGCCGGCCCCCAGACGCGAAAAGCCCGGCGCCTGCTCATAGACGCGCACGTTCAGGCCTTCCTTGAGCAGCAGCGCAGCGGTGGCCGCGCCGCCAAGGCCGGCGCCGACAACGGCGATTCGAGGGGATTTGGACACGGATATCTCCTTGTAGCGTTTTGAAAATTAGCCCGTACACGCTTTAATTTTCGGGTCAGGCAGAGAACCAGGTTAATCGTGCCCACATAGTGTTTACCCTTCCAAACTTGCACCAATAAAGGGCAAATTAGGTGAAAACCATGATGAAACTCATGTTGGCGATTCGATTCGATGCCTGCAAGAATAGAGCGTATACGCTGTTTTTCAATTAATCGAAAACCCTAGCCTGCTCAACATCCCAGCCCGCTTAACGAGGCCATCCATGAATCCGCCCACCAGCACCTATCTCTACGGCGCCCACGTCCACGCCAACGGCATCCGCCAGCACTATCTGCGCTACGGCGGCGAACGCGCGGGCCGCGACGCGGTCATCGTCATTCCCGGCATCACCAGCCCCGCCGCCACCTGGGGCTTCGTCGCCGAACGCCTGGGCCGCCAGTTCGACACCTACGTGCTGGACGTGCGCGGCCGCGGCCTGACCTCATCCGGCCCCGACCTGGACTACGGCCTGGATGCGCAAGCCGCCGACGTCATCGCGCTGGCGCAGGCCCTGGGCCTGACGCGCTACGCGCTGGTCGGCCACTCCATGGGCGGGCGCATCGCCGTGCGCGCCGCCAGCCGGGCGCCGCAGGGGCTGACGCGCCAGGTCATCGTCGACCCGCCGGTGTCCGGCCCGGGCCGCCGCGCCTACCCCGCCAACCTGGCCTGGTACGTGGATTCCATCCGCCAGGCCACGCACGGCATGAGCGCGGAAGACATGCGCGCGTTCTGCCCCACCTGGACCGACGAACAGCGCGCCCTGCGGGCCCAGTGGCTGCACACCTGCTTCGAACCGGCCATCGTCCAGAGCTTCGAAGACTTCGGCCGCGACGACATCCACGCCAACCTGCCCGCCGTCACGGTGCCGCTGCTGCTCATGACCGCCGAGCGCGGCGGCGTGGTCGGCGATGACGACGTGGCCGAATGGCAGACCCTGGCGCCGCAGACCCAGCACGTCCGGGTGCCCGATGCCGGCCA
Source organism: Achromobacter deleyi (assembly GCF_902859705.1). Taxonomy (GTDB): domain Bacteria; phylum Pseudomonadota; class Gammaproteobacteria; order Burkholderiales; family Burkholderiaceae_B; genus Achromobacter; species Achromobacter deleyi. The sequence continues at coordinate 277,825 of NZ_CADIJO010000003.1, forward strand.
CATGATTCCCTGGGACAACGAAGCCGGTTTCCATGCCGCCCTGGGCGACTTCCTGGGCGCCAAGGTGGCCTGAGGCCGCACCGCCCCATTCTTTCGCGACCCTAGGAGCACGCCATGTCCGTGAGCGATACCGACCTGATCCACGCCTGGAAGCAGGTGCTGTCCCTTTCCCGGCTCGAACCCGGCCAGATCGTCACCGTGCTGACCGGCGCGGACACGCACCCGCAGACCCTGCGCTGCGCCATCGCCGCCGCCAGCGACATGCAGGCGCGCGTCAACCGGCTGGACCTGCCGCCCGTCAATGCCGAGAAATCGCTCAGCCGCGACTCGCTGGCCTACCTGGGCACCACGCCGCTGACCGGCAACCCGGCCGCCATCGCCGCGCTCAAGGCCAGCGACCTGGTGCTGGACCTGATGACGCTGCTGTTCTCGCCCGAACAGCATGAAATCCTGCAGACGGGCACCAAGATCCTGCTGGCCATCGAGCCGCCGGAAGTGCTGTGCCGGCTGGTGCCCACCGAGGCCGACCGGGCCCGCGTGCAGGCCGCCGCCAAGGAAATCGAAGCGGCCAGCCAGATGCGCATCACGTCCCGCGCCGGCACCGACCTGGTGTGCCGCCTGGGCGATTTTCCAGCGATCAGCGAATACGGCTTTGTCGACCAGCCCGGCCGCTGGGACCACTGGCCCAGCGGCTTCGTGCTGACCTGGCCCGACGAAGGCGCAAGCCAGGGCCGCGTCGTGCTCGACCGCGGCGACATCCTGCTGCCCATGAAGGACTACGTCACCGACCCCATCACGCTCAGCATCGAGAACGGCTACGTGGTCCGCATCGAAGGCGGCCTGCAGGCCGACCTGCTCAAGGAATACATGGCGTGCTACGAGGACCCCGAAGCCTACGCGGTCTCGCACATCGGCTGGGGCCTGCAACCCCGCGCGCACTGGTCGATGCTGGCCCACTACAACAAGGAAACCCACATCGGCATGGATGCGCGCGCCTTCGAAGGCAACTTCCTGTGGTCGATGGGGCCCAACAACGAGGCCGGCGGCCACCGCACCACCGCATGCCATATCGACATCCCGATGCGCCATTGCAGCGTTGCGCTCGATGGCCGCGCCGTCGTCATCGACGGCGTGGTGCAGGACGAAGCTGGCCTCTCGCGCGCCGCCCGCCGCAAGGAAACCCTATGACATCCACTTCCTCGACCCAGACCATTCCCGCCGACGGCGTTGCCGGTGATATCTCGGCCTATGCCCGCCAAGGCTTCGGCACGCCGCTGCCGTTGAAAGCGCCCTTCGGCCTGCTGATCATCGACTTCGTCAACGGTTTCGCCGACCCAGCCGTGTTCGGCGGCGGCAACATCCCCCCGGCGATTGCCCAGACCCGCCACCTGCTGGCTCATGCGCGCGAACAAGGCTGGCCGGTGGCGCACAGCCGCATCGTGTTCTCGGACGACGACGCTGACAGCAACATCTTCTGCCTGAAAGTGCCGGGCATGCTCACCCTGAAAGAAGACAGCCCGCACAGCGCCATCGTGCCCGAGCTGACGCCCGCCGCTGGCGAGTACGTGGTGCGCAAGAGCACGCCTTCCGCCTTCTTCGGCACCATGCTGGCGCCGTGGCTGGCGCAGCGCGGCGTGCAGACGCTGCTGGTGGCCGGCTGCGTCACCAGCGGCTGCGTGCGTGCCAGCGTGGTCGACGCCATGCAGTCAGGCTTCCGGCCGCTGGTCGTGTCCGACTGCTGCGGCGACCGCGCCCTGGGCCCGCACGAAAGCAACCTGTTCGACATGGCGCAGAAATACGCCGCGGTCATGCCGCTGGCCCAGGCGCTGGCCGACACACGCGCCGTGGCGGGTTGACCCCGATTCTGGCGCCCGCAATTGTCGGCATAATCAGCCCCTGGCCCGGAACGTCGCCGCTTCATGAACCTGCCCCAGCCCCACGCGCTGCACGCCGCCCTGCTCGAGCATCCCGATGCCTTGCTGGTGGTGCGCAAGCCGTCGGCCCCGCCCAAGCCCGCCCCCGGACAACCGGGGACGGCCTCCGATTACGTCCAGGACACGCCCGAGATCTTCGTAGCCGTGATCGCCCAGGACGCCCAGCCGGGCTGGCGCGCCGCCGCCTTCAATGGGCATGTGGACCTGGGCACGGGCATTCGTACTTCGCTGGCCCAGATAGTGGCGGAAGAACTCGAGGTGCCGCTGCCGCAGCTGGACATGGTGCTGGGGCACACCAGCGCCGTCCCCAACCAGGGACCGACCATCGCCAGCGCCAGCATCCAGATATCCGCCGTGCCGCTGCGCCGCGCCGCGGCCCAGGCGCGTGAACACCTGCTGACGCTGGCGGCCGGGCGCTGGGGCGTCAGCGCCGATGCGCTGTGTGCGCGCGACGGCGTGGTGCGCTTCGCGCAAGGCGACGACACGCGCACGCTGCACTACGGCGAGTTGCTGCGGGGCCAGCACGTGCGGCTGGAACTGGCCGCGCCCGACCAGCCCGTCAAGCTCAAGCCCGCCGCCGAATACCGTATCGTCGGCCAGGGCGCCGCCCGCGTGGACATCCCCGCCAAGGCCACCGGCGAACTCAGTTTCGTGCACGACGTGCGCGTGCCGGGCATGCGCCACGGCCGCGTCATCCGCCCGCCGCATCCCGGCCGCGACGCGGGCGACTTCATCGGCCGCTGCCTGATCGACGTGGATCGCGCATCGGTCGCCCACCTGCCCGGCCATGTCCAGGTGGTGGTGCAAGGCGATTTCATCGGCGTGGTGGCCGATCGCGAAGAACAGGCCATCGCCGCGATGCGGGCGCTGAAGGTGCGCTGGCACCCCGTACCGCCCGCGCCCGACCTGAGCGACCTGGCCCGGGCCATCCGCGCCAACCCGGCCCGCGCCCGCGTGCTGATCGACGACCCGGGCCTGGACGACGCCTGTACCGCCGCGGCGCACCGCCTTGAACGCCACTATGTCTGGCCGTACCAGATGCATGCGTCCATCGGCCCGTCGTGCGCCGTGGCCGACTGCCGCGATGGCCGGCTGACGGTCTGGGCCGGCACCCAGAACCCGCACATGCTGCGCACCGACCTGGACCGCCTGGTGAAACTGGGCGAAGGCAACATCGACATCGTCCGCCTGGAAGCCGCCGGCTGCTATGGCCGCAACTGCGCCGACGATGTCTGCGCGGACGCCGCCCTGCTGGCCATCGCAACGGGCACGCCGGTGCGCGTGCAACTGACCCGCGAGCAGGAACACCAGTGGGAACCCAAGGGCACGGGCCAGCTCATGGACGTGGCCGCCGCCATCGATGCCGACGGCAACCTGCTGGCCTATGACTTCGGCGTGCGCTACCCGTCCAACGACGCGCCCCTGCTCGCCCTGTTGCTGACGGGCGGCGTGTCCGGCGAGCCGCGCACCCTGGAAATGGGCGACCGCACCGCCGCGCCGCCCTACCGCTACGCGCATCGGCGCATCGTCTGCCACGACATGGCGCCGATCATGCGCGCATCCTGGCTGCGCGGCGTGTCGGCACTGCCCAACTCGTTCGCGCACGACTGCATGATCGACGAACTGGCCCACACGGCCGGCGAAGACCCCGTCGACTACCGCACCCGCCATCTGGACGACCGCCGCGCCGTCGACCTCATCGAGGCCACCGCTGCCCGCGCCGGCTGGCGCCGCCAAACGCCCGGCAGCCGCGGCCAGCCGGGCGCCGATGGCCTGCTGCACGGCCGCGGCGTGGCCTACGCCCGCTATGTGCACAGCAAATTCCCCGGCTTCGGCGCCGCCTGGGCCGCCTGGGTCATCGACCTGCGCGTGCACCCCGACAGCGGCCGCATCCGCATCGACCGTATCGTGGTCGGCCAGGACACCGGCATGGTGGTCAACCCCGACGGCGTGCGCCACCAGATCCACGGCAACATCAACCAGACGCTCAGCCGCTGCCTGCTTGAGAAGGTGGACTTCAACGAGGCCGGCGTGGCCAGCCGCGAATGGGGCGGCTACCCCATCATCGGCTTCAAGGACCTGCCGCCCATCGACGTGCTGCTGATGCCCCGCCAGGACGAACCGCCGATGGGCGCGGGCGAATCCGCGTCGGTGCCAGGGCCAGCCGCCATCGCCAACGCCTTGTTCGATGCCACCGGCCGGCGCTTCTATGCCGCCCCCTTCACGCCCGACGCCGTGCGCGCCGTGCTCAACGCGTGAGACGACGATGATCGACATCAACCTGCTGGTTCTCGAAAAAGCCGTTGCCTGGCACAACGCCGGCCTGCCCGTCTGGCTGGTCACCGTGGCGCGAACGTGGGGCTCGTCGCCCCGCCCGCCCGGCTCCATCATGGCGATCAACGGGCAGGGCCAGGTAGCCGGCTCGGTGTCCGGCGGCTGCATCGAAGACGATCTGCTGGACCGCATCCGCGAAGGCCGCTTGCAGGCCTGCCCCGGCGGTGCGCCCACCGAAGTCGTGCGCTACGGCGTGCAGGCCGACGACGCGCATCGCTTCGGCCTGCCCTGCGGCGGCACGATAGAACTGGTGCTCGAATGCGTCGGGCCGCAAAGCCAGTTGCCCGCGCTGCTTGAAGGCTGCCGCCAACGGCGCTGCCTGGAACGCCACCTGGACCTGGAAACCGGCCACGCCATGCTGCAGGACGGTCCGCCCGACGGCATGCCGCAACTGACCCGGTCCGCGCTGGTGTCCCACTTCGGCCCCACCGCCCGCCTCATCGTGATCGGCGCGGGCGACACGTCCCGCTTCCTGTGCCAGATTGCCCTGACGCTGGGTTTCGAGATCATCGTCTGCGATCCCCGCGACGCGCACGACGACACCTGGCGGCCCGAAGGCATTGCCTACACCCGCGAGATGCCCGACGACCTGATCCTGCGGCTGCAACCCGACCGGCGCACCGCCGTGGTCGCGCTGACGCACGACCCCAAGCTCGACGACCTGGCGCTGATCGACGCCGTGCAGTCCGACGCGTTCTATATCGGCGCCATCGGCTCGCGCAGAAACAGCCAGCATCGCCGCGAGCGCCTGCGCGAACACTTCGGCATGACGGATGCCGACCTCGCCCGATTGCGCGGCCCGGCCGGCATTTATATCGGCAGCAAGACCCCCGCCGAAATTGCCCTGTCCATCATGGCCGAAGTGGTGGCCGCGAAGAATGGCGCCGAGCGTTCCGGCCTGGAAAACGTAGCGGACGGCAAGGCACGTGTGCACCATGCAGGTCACGCCGACACCCTGACGCAAGACAGCGTCTGCGGCCTGTAGGCACGCCATGACGCCGCCCATCGCCGCCACCATCCTGGCCGCAGGCCAGGGTTCCCGCCTGGGTGGCCGGCCCAAGACGGCGCTGCTTGTCGACGGCGCCAGCCTGCTCGAACGCTTGGCGGCGGCGTTGCGCGCCAACGGCATTGCGTCCGTCAGCGTCGTCATCGGCCCGTATGCCGACATCTTGTTGCCCCTGGCCGCAAGAGGCGCCATCCATCCGTTGGCGCATCCAGAGCGCAACAGCAGCCTCATCGACTCGCAACGGCTGGCCCTGGCGGCGCACGCCCAGGCCCGCCCTGACCATGACCTGATGCTGCTGGTGGGCGACTTGCCGCTGCTGGACAGCCATGCCGTGCAGGCCTTGGTACGCCATTGGCACGCCAGGCCGCCCGGCATCGATATCCTGCAGCCCGTCGTCGAAGGCGTGCGTGGCCACCCGGTCATCCTCTCGGCGCACAGTGCCGCAACCGCCAACGGCTTGCCGCCCGAGCTGGGGATACGCGACTGGATGCAGCAACAGCGCGACCGGGTGGCGCCTTTCCCAAGCGACCAACGCGCGTATGTGACGGACCTGGATACGCCCGAGGACGTCGACGCACTGCGTCACACGCTGCACCCGTTGACGGTGGCGTGGCCGGCGTCGATACAGGCATAGATCGCCCCATCGCCCGGGCACACCCGCCGCAAGCCGGCCTTGCCCGCCTTAGTGCGAGACCGCCGCATCGACGAACGCAGCCAGATCGCTGTTGAAGCGTTGCGCTTCCTCCAGGAACGGCGCGTGGCCCGCCTTGTCATAGACCGTGCTGCGAAGGCCTGGATTCAAGCCTCTGGCACGCTCGATCGACGGCAACGCCTGCACCAGCGCATCGCGCGCGCCATAGATCAGCAGCAGCGGCTTGCGCATGCCGCCCACGCCGGCCTGGGCCGCGATCGACATCGACGGCACTGCGGCCACCATCTCGGGCGATGCCAAGGCCGCGTTGGCGAGCAGGCGCTGGAACGTGACCGGATCGGGCTGCGTATGGAAGCACAACGCCACAAAAGCCCGCTCGGCATCCAGGTGCGTCTTCAGGTCTGGCGACACCAGGTCGCGATACACGTCGGGATGGGGCGCGATCTGCGCCGGGTCCAGTTCGATCACGCCCCCGACATACACGGCGCCGGCGATGTGGCCATCACCATAGGCCGCCAGGTAGTTCGTCACGACAGCCGCGCCCAGCGACCAGCCCACCAGCACGGGGTTGCGCGCCCCTGACGCGGCCAGCACCGCCGCCAGGTCGTCCGCCCAGCGGCGGCCATCGGTATAGGCCGTTGCCGCCACCGGCTTGCCGGACAAGCCATGGCCACGCAGGTCATAGGTGATCAAGCGGTAGCGTTGCAGCTGCGGGCTGGCCACCTGGGCGTCCCAGCTGAGGCGGCTGCCCAGCAAGCCGTGTACGAACACGACGGGCGGGCCTTCGGGGTTGCCGGATTCCTGCACGGCCAGCGTGACGCCGTCGGGTGCCGTCACCGTGTATTGCCTGCTCAGGGCAGGCGATGTCGCGGCGACAGGCATGGCGGTGGCCTGCGTCGGCGCGGCCGGCATCATTGCGGCCTGTCCTATGGCCGGGGCCACCCCGACGCCAACCGTCAAGACAAACGCCGCCAGCGTCGGGCGCAAGCGATGAAAAAGCGAGTGATGCAGCATCAAGGCTGACTCCTGGATTCCATAAGGGGATTCCAGTCTCAACCCTCACACCGGTGTTAGAGTCAAGCCGTGTATTTCCCCGCCGGACGCCGTCCGCCCCGCCAGCCATGAAGCCCAAGCCCTCCGCCGCCCAGCCAGACAGCGCGGCCCCCCTTATGTCGATCGGGGCCCTTGCCCGAGCGACCGGCGCCAGCCTGCGCTCGATCCGCCACTACGACGACCACGGCCTGCTGGCGTCGGCCCGCGCCGACAATGGCTATCGCACCTTTTCAGCCGTGGCAGTGACGCAGGTGCGCCAGATCCAGCGCCTGATCGCCACCGGTTTCAGCCTGGCCGAGATCCAGAGCTTTCCCGACTGCATGCGCATGATCGAAGGGGCGGCGGCCTGCTCACAAACGTCAGAGACCCAACGCCAACGCCTGGCGTCGGTGGAAAAGCAGATCGCCGAACTTGAACGCCGCCGTGCGCGGCTGCGGCAAATGTTGGCGCAAGGCGCGTCGACGGCGCCAAAGTAACGTCATCCGCTGCCGGGTCCGGGCAGTGCCTCAGAGGGTCACGAACCCTTGCGGTCGTTCACGCCTGCAAACGCGGTTCCGCTTGCACGCAAGCCACCAGGAAATCCATCACCGCCTTGACCGACGGCGACCGGCGCAGGTCGGGATACACCGTCAGCCAGATGTCGCGCACCGGCGCCGCGCTATCGACCGGCAAGCGCCGCAAAGCGGCATCTTCATCGCCCACGATCGTCGGCAATACCACCGCCCCCACGCCGGCCCGGGCCGCCATCTGCTGCGCCGTCAGGTCGCTGGCCGAGAACACCACTGGCCGGTGCCGCCGGACCTGATGCAGCCAGGCCTGCTGCGGCAGATGATCGGCGCTGTCGTCGTAGGCAATGAAGCGCCACTGCTCGGGCGGCAGCTCGCTCATGGCCGCACTGGCGTACAGGCCGAAGCGCACCACGCCGATGCGCCGGCGCATCAACGCGTCTTCTTCCGGCCGCACCGTGCGCAGGGCGATATCGGCCTCGCCCCGATCCAGCGCCACCAGTGACAGCGACGGCAGCAGCACGACATTGAGCTTCGGATACTGCTCGCGCAGCGCGGCCATGCGCGGCGCGAGGCAGTGGCTGGCCAGCGACGGCGGCGCACTCACCTTGACCGTGCCGGCCACCTCGATAGAGGCCACGCGCGCCAACTGCGCGATGCCATTGCCGATGTCCTGCATGCCGCTGGCCAACCGGGCCAACGCCAGACCGTCCTCGGTCAATGGCCGGCTGCGGGGCAGGCGATCTACCAGGCGCAGGCCCAGCGACTTTTCCAGCGCATCGATGCGCCGCCCCACCGTCGCATGTTCGACCTGCAATTCGCGGGCCGCCGCCGACAGCGAACCGGTGCGCGCCAGCACCGTGAAGCAATACAGGTCTTGCCAATCGAACATCGGGTTATTCCTGCACAGATCAGGCGAACAATTGGGGAATTTTCTAACCTTTTCGCTGCTTTTACCATGCGGTCAGTCCGGATTCTTTCCCAGATTTCTCATCGCCGGTGCTTCCCAACCTGAACCGGCCTGCCTCATCAGGATCTTCCCATCCATGAAAGCCATCCTCATAGAAAGCTACGGCGGCCCCGATGTCGTGCAACTGCGCACCGACCTGCCCAAGCCCGTCGCCGCCCCCGGCCACGTCCTGGTCAAGGTCGCCTGCGCCGGCATCAACTTCATGGATGTGCACACCCGCCAGGGCAAATACGCCACGTCCGTCACCTACCCCGTGCGCCTGCCCTGCATCCTGGGCATGGAAGGCGCAGGCGAGGTCGTCGAAGTGGCTGAGGACGTCACCCACCTGGCTCCGGGCGACCGCGTAGCCTGGTGCATCGCCTGGGGCAGCTACGCGGAATACGCCAGCGTGCCGGTGTCCAAAGTCGCCAGGATTCCCGATGCCATCCCCTTCGACCTGGCCGCGGCGGCGATCTTCCAGGGTGCCACCGCCCACTACCTGGTCGAAGACATCGCCCGGCTGCAACCCGGCTGCAGCTGCCTCATCCACGCCGCCTCGGGCAGCATCGGCCAACTGCTGGTGCAGATGGCCAAACGCCGCGGCGCCACGGTCTTCGTCACAGGCAGCACCGCACAAAAATGCGCCATCGCCCTGCAACGCGGCGCCGACCACGCCTTGCCCTATGACGACGGCGGCTTTGCCGACCGCATCCGCGAGGCCACCGGCGGCCAGGGCGTCGACGTCGTGTTCGACTCGGTGGGCAAGGCCACCTTGCGCCACAGCTTGCGGGCCTGCCGCACCCGCGGCCTGGTCATCAACTACGGCAACGTGTCCGGCTCGGTCACCGACCTGGACCCCATCGAACTCGGCGAAGCCGGCTCGCTGTTCCTGACCCGCCCGCGCCTGGCCGACCACCTGCAGGACGGCGCCACCGTGCAGCGCCGCGCCGACGCCGTTTTCGGTGCCATCCTCGAAGGCTCGCTGCGTATCGACATCGAAGGCCGCTACGCCATGGACGAGGTGTGGCAGGTGCATGCCCGCATCGAGGCGCGCCAGCAGATCGGCAAGTCGGTCATGCGGATCGATGGCGGAGCGTGAAGCGGCCCGGCCCAAAAGAATTAGTGACACATAAAAGCGATCAATTTCTATATGCTCTCTCGAAGGCCACAAACGGGCGCTTCGGGGACACCGATCGTGCAATTCATACTGATGCTGGCGGGGATGGGCCTCGGCCTGGAACTGGACGGGTCCAACGAGGCAATCATCGCCGGCGGACTATTCGGCTTGATCATCGGCCAGGCCTTGGCGCTTCGGCAGTTGAAAGCGCAGCTGGCACGGCAGGACATCGCGCAGAAGCAGACCCTCGCGGCCATGGAAGCCGTCCAGCAGCGCCTGGCCCAACTGGATGACCGCAGCGTCGTCCCCGTGCCAGATCTTGAATCGGCCCCGGTTGCCGCGCCTGAGCCGAGAACGGCGCCGCGCGACGAGCACACCTCGCACCGGTTTACGGCGCCCCCGGCCGACGTTCAATCCGCACCCGCCGAACCGCTGACGGCCGCCCCCCTGACGCAAGCGCCGCCAGCGCTGCCCCTCGAACCGATCCCCGCACGCCCGCCCGTCAACGAACCGCGGCGCCCCAGCCTGGCGGAAAAAGCCTACGCCCATGCACGCGACTGGCTGCTGGGCGGCAATTCCGTGCTGCGCGTGGGCGCCGTACTGCTGTTCTTCGGCCTGGCCTTCCTGCTGCGCTACGCCACCGAAGGCATGGTGGTGCCGATCGAACTGCGCTATGCCGGCGTCGCGGCAGCCGCCCTGGTGCTGCTGGGCCTGGGCGGCTGGCTGCGCCCCCGCAACCGGCAGTACGCCTTGATGCTGCAGGGCACCGGCATCGCCGTGCTGTACCTGACCGTCTTCGCGGCCATGCGCCTGCATCCCCTGCTCGGCCCGGCAACGGCCTTCGGCCTGCTGGTGGCGGTGACGGTGTTCTCGGCGCTCCTGGCGGTCCGGCAAGACTCCCTGCCCCTGGCCTGCGCCGCCGCCCTGGGGGGCTTTGCCGCCCCCATCCTGACCTCAAGCGGCGATGGCAGCCACATCGCCCTGTTCAGCTACTTCGCCATCCTGAACGCGGGCATCCTGGCCATCGCCTGGTTCAAGGCCTGGCGCACGCTGAACGTGATCGGCTTTGCCGGCACCTTCAGCATCGGCCTGACCTGGGGCCTGCGGTCCTACACCCCGGCACTGCTATGGAGCACCGAACCGTTCCTGATCCTCTTCTTCGTGATGTACCTGGCCATTGGCCTTCTTTTCGCCCGCCGGAAACTGCGCGACCTTCCCGCAGCGCCCGCTGACGGTAGCCAACAGGCCCGCTCGCACTGGGCCGCCCACAAGAACGACTATGTCGACGGCACGCTGCTATTCGGCCCGCCGCTGGTCGGCTTTGGCCTGCAGGTGGCGCTGGTGCAGCATCTGGAATACGCAACGGCCTTCAGCGCGCTGGTGCTTGGCATTCTCTACATGAGCCTTGCCCGCTTTCTGCGCGGCGGTCGTGGCGCGTTGCTGGGCGAGGCCTGCCTGGTGCTGGGGCTGATTTTCGCCAGCCTGGCCATCCCCCTGGCGCTGGACGCCAACTGGACCGCCGCCGCCTGGGCGGTGGAAGGGGCCGGCGTCTATTGGCTGGGCCTGCGCCAGCCCCGCCCCATCGCTCGCGCCTTCGCCTTGCTCTTGCAACTGGGCTCGGCGCTGGCGTTCATCAGCGAACTGGATGCCGGCGGCGCCAGCCTGATCCACGGTTCGTGGCTGGGCGCCCTGATGCTGGGTGCGGCGCTGCTGTGCAGCTTCAACCTGCTGCGCACCACCCCGCCCACGCAGACGCACGCCTGGGAAAAGCCGATCCTGCCGCTGCTGGCATGCGCCGGCCTGGTCTTCCTGTATCTGCTGGCGCCCTTGTTCTTCTCGTACCAGGGCACCACCATCAGCTGGGCGCTGGCCGGGCTGGCCACCTTGCTCATTGGTCTGCGTTTGCCGTCGCGCACGTTCGTCTTCACCGCCCTGGCCGTGCAGGGCCTGGGCAGCCTGCTCTTTCTCTTGCAATGGCTGGGCATCGTCGGTGGCGCGTCCGCGGCCGCGATGGCGTCCTCGCCCTATCTGCCGGGCCGCCCCGGCAACCCCGCGCTGCAACCCTTCATCAATGGCCTGTTCTGGATGCCGATGACCCTGGCGCTCGCCGCCATGATCGGCGCATGGCGCCTGCACGCGGCCCACCGAGCCCGTTCACTCGCCTTGCCGGATCTGCCCCGCCTGTCCGTCTCGCTGCTCGCCTGGGGCGCCGCGTGGTGGACCCTGGCGCTGACCACCGAAGTGCTGCGCTTCGCCCCCACAGAACTCATCGCCACGCTATGGCTGGGCGCCGCCGCCTTGAGCGTGGCGCTGTGGACCGGGCTGGCGCGTCGCCTGGACTGGCCCGCGCTGGGCGCGCTGTGCTGCGCGCTCATGCCGGCAGCAGCCCTGGTATTGCTCTTGACCTGGCAGCCGCACGGCCACCCCGCGGCAAACCTTGGCTGGCTCGCGTGGGCCGCGGTGTTCAGCGTGCACTTCCTGTCGCAACGCCTGCTGGCGGCGCGCATGCCGACATGGGCGGCCAGCGCCGCCCATGTCCTGGGCTGCTGGCTGCTGATCGGCGTGCTGACGCTGGAACTGCGGTATGGCCTGGTGTTGGCATCCCCGCCGGGCAGCGCGTGGCGCTGGCTCGGCTGGGCCATCCTGCCCAGCCTGTACCTGGTACTGATGACCTCGCCACGCGCCTGGCCATGGCCCGTATCCACCCATGCGCGCGAGTATCGACGGCTTGCCCCACTGCCGCTCGCCGCGCTCACGCTGGGCTGGTTCTGGCTGGCCAATATCGCCAGCGCGGGCGACGCCGCGCCGTTGCCTTACGTACCGCTGCTCAACCCGCTGGATATCGGCTTGCTGTTCGCCCTGTTCGGCGTGGTCAGGTGGTCGCGTAGCGCGCAGGGCCAGGCCGCCCTGTCGCTGAACCCCAAGGGCATCAAGGGGTCTTTCGTGTACCCGGCCATCAACCTCGACGCCATTGCCGGCGTGTCGTTGTTCGCGTTCTTGACCGCCGTCGTGATGCGCACGGCCCACCATTGGGCAGGCATACCCTACGAACTGAGCGCCTTGCTCGAATCCATGCTGGTGCAGGCCAGCCTGTCGCTCGTCTGGACCCTGATCGCCCTGGGCCTGATGATCGGCGGCCACCTGCGCCATCGCCGCACCGTCTGGCTGGCCGGCGCGGCACTGATCGCGGTGGTCGTCGCCAAGCTGGTCTTCGTGGAACTGAGCAACAGCGGCGGCCTGGCACGCATCGTCTCGTTCATCGGCGTAGGCGCCTTGCTGCTCGTCGTCGGCTACTTCGCTCCGCTGCCGCCCAAGCGTGCCGACACGGCGGGCGGTGTCGAAGCTGGCGGTTCGCCATGAGGCCGGCATCATCAAGCCAGCATCGTCAGGTCCGCATCATGAAGGCGCCGTCATGAAATCATCCTGCCCGCCATCGCCCACCACGCGGCGCGCGCCATTGACGTTGCGCTGCGCCCTGCTCATGGCCAGCACGCTCTTTGCGTCCCAGGCCAGCGCGGCAGGACAACCGCCATTCGACCCGCCCACTCCTGCCCCAAGCGAATCACTGACGCCAATCCGCATTCTTGCCGCTTCCCCCGCCTGCCCCGTCACCACCCGCAGAAGCGGCGGCAAGGTCGACGACATCTACTGGACCCAAGGCCCCTACAACGCCCGCGTCGACACCGACGAAGTCGATCACTACGTCGACCTGAACCTGGTCGTCAAAACCTCCGGCTACCACCCCGGCGACTGCATCGAAGCCACGATCCAGGCCGACGACGGCCAGGACGTCGCAATGGAAACCAAAACAATCGTGCTGCGCGCCCGGGTCAACGAAATCGGCTACGCCTTCTTCGAAGCCCCGATGCGCCGCTATACGGTGATCCTGAGGTGATGCGGTTCACCCACCCTTGGATACCTCGCGCGATCAGCCCACAATTGACCACCCACACGGGCACAAGGAGAACACCATGGACAACGTGTATGTTTGCAAGTCCGATCAGGGCCACGCGGCGCACCAGCCCAAAATCACCACCCGGTCAGTTGGCCTTGTTCGGCTTGATACCTCGGAAGCCAATCGGTCCGGTACTCCCACGGCCACCAAGACTGCCTGGGACACTTGGTTCGAAGGCGAGGCAGTCACTGCCGACTATCTGACCGATAACAAGTAGCTCAAACGTCAAAAGCCGTGCGAAGTAAACAACGCGCGAAGCGCGCAGACGCAAAAAAGCCGGCCCGCTTTCGCGATACCGGCTTTCAGCTAAAAGTGTCGGGAAACACTTTCAAGAATTCGACCACTTCAAGTGGTCGGGGCGAGAGGATTCGAACCTCCGACTCCTGCGTCCCGAACGCAGTACTCTACCAGGCTGAGCTACGCCCCGAGTCTTACTACTTACTACTTCGACTTCGTTGCGCTCAGTGCAACCAAATCATTTTTCGCTTTCCACCAAAGGGCTTGGGGGTTCCAAGATCCTCGGGTTTTGGTGAACTTCTTTCGCTGCCTTTCGGTTAGCGATCTCTATTCACCGCGAAAGCGCAGAATTCTAACAGAGAATTTAGAAAAGGGGAAACGGGGTAGTTCGACAGGGCTTCGCGGGCGCGATCCGCCTCGGCCACGGCGGCCTGGCGGGCGTGGTCCAGCGCGTCGGTCGCCTGGATGGCGGCGGCCACGGCGGCGAAGTCGGCGTCGCCCGTCTTGATGGCGTCGCGGATCAGTTGCTGCTGCTCGGGCGTGCCCACTTCCATCACGCGGATCAGCGGCAGCGTGGGCTTGCCCTCGCGCAGGTCGTCGCCCACGTTCTTGCCCAGCGCGGTGGCGTCGCCGCTGTAGTCCAGCACGTCGTCCACCAACTGGAAGGCCGTGCCCACATGACGGCCGTAGGCGGCCGCGGCGGCTTCCTGCTCGGGCGTGGCGCCGGCCAGCACCGCGCCGACCTGGGCAGCGGCCTCGAACAGTTTGGCGGTCTTGTAGCGCACCACTTGCAGGTAGCGTTCCTGCGACACGTCCGGGTCGTGCACGTTCAAGAGCTGCAGCACCTCGCCCTCGGCGATCACCGTGGTGGCCTCGGACAGGATGCTCATGATGCGCATCGAGTCGGCCTCGACCATCATCTCGAACGAGCGGGAATAGAGATAGTCGCCCACCAGCACGCTGGCGGCGTTGCCGAACACCGCGTTGGCGGTCTCGCGGCCACGGCGCAGGTCGGATTCATCGACCACGTCGTCGTGCAGCAGCGTCGCGGTATGGATGAATTCCACCACGGCGGCCAGCAGCTGGTGATGCGTCCCTTCATAGCCCAGGGCGCGCGCCACCATCAGCACCATCGCCGGGCGCATGCGCTTGCCGCCCGCCCCAATGATGTAATCGCCGATCGTACGGATCAGCACCACATCGGAATTCAGCCGCTCGCGGATAACCGCATCGACGGCTTTCATATCGTCAGCTATGGGGGCAATGAGCGCGGGGAGATTCAAGACGTATCCGGAGTGTGAAACGAGCCGCATGTAACAGCTCTTACCGCTGGGCCCGCCGGGATGGCAGGGGGGATTCGACCAACGATTATACGGGGTGTCACGAACCGTAGCCGGGCCTCGTCGCCCCTGCGCCCAGGGGCCGGACGGCACAACGCCCAGCGCTTGCGGCCCCATGATCAGACCCCGTTATTTGACGCCACCCTGGCCTGTCCGCGGCGCCCACGCGACACCTAAGCCCTTACCCTGCAAGCGCTTTTTGACTTTTCCCCAGCCCCACGCTAATATCCCGGATTCGGTCAGTGATGGCCGAATTACGTCGGTGAATTACGCACTACGCGCTTAGCGAAATGCCTGGCGGCCCCACGCAAATTCTGCATCGCAGAATCTGCGCGAGGCCCCCGCCCGGCATCAGCCAGCCAGAACATCCTGGCCCGGCAATCTCTCTATAGCAAGTACCGCCAGCCCAGCAGGGCCGGCTGCGAATAAGCCCATTTACCTATTTAAGGAATACCCCATGTACGCGGTCGTAAAAACCGGTGGCAAGCAGTACCGTGTTGCCATTGGCGAAAAACTCAAGATAGAACAGATACCGGCAGACATTGGGCAAGAAATCACCCTGGATCAAGTGCTGTCCGTGGGCGAAGGCGACCAACTGAAAGTTGGCACGCCCCTCGTCTCGGGCGCCGTGATCAAGGCAACGGTTCTTGCGCAAGGCCGCCACGACAAGGTCAAGATCTTCAAGATGCGCCGTCGCAAGCACTACCAGAAGCGTCAGGGCCACCGTCAGAACTACACCGAAATCCGCATCGAAGCCATCACGGCTTAAGAAGCGACTCGGTACCACATTAGCAGGAGCTAAAAATGGCACAGAAAAAGGGCGGCGGCTCTACGCGAAACGGACGCGACTCAGAATCGAAGCGTCTGGGCGTCAAGGCTTTCGGCGGTGAACTGATTCCCGCTGGTTCGATCATCGTGCGTCAGCGCGGTACCCGTTTCCACGCTGGCGTGAACGTCGGCATGGGCAAGGACCACACCCTGTTCGCGCTGATCGACGGCAAGGTTCAATTCGGCTTCAAGGGCGCGTTGAACAAGCAAACCGTTTCGATCGTCGCCGCCGAGTAATCGGCAATCGCGTCCGCGGCCCACGCGGCGGACGCAGCACGATCCGGCACACGGCAAGGTCGCCCCGGCGACCTGCCCCACGCCAGAACGGCAAAAGCCCTGTCGCACGCGGCAGGGCTTTTTTCCTTCCAGGCCAGCGCCATCGCGGCGCAGCCTCTAAATTCATACACGCGCAGACATCATGAAATTCGTAGACGAAGCCACCATTGAAGTCGTCGCCGGCAAAGGCGGCAATGGCGTGGCGAGCTTTCGCCGCGAAAAATTCATCCCCAAAGGCGGCCCGGACGGCGGCGACGGCGGACGCGGCGGCACGATCTACGCGGTCGCCGACCGCAACATCAACACGCTGATCGACTTCCGCTACGCACGCCTGCACCGCGCCAAGGGCGGTGAAAACGGCCGCGGCTCGGACCAATACGGCGCCGCCGCCCCGGACATCACGCTGCGCGTGCCCGTTGGCACCATCATCCATGACGCCGAAACCGGCGAAGTCCTGTTCGACCTGAACACGCACGACCAGAAGGTCGTGCTGGCCGCCGGCGGCCAGGGCGGCATGGGCAACATCCACTTCAAGTCCAGCCTGAACCGCGCGCCCCGCCAATGGACGCCCGGCAAGGAAGGCGAACACCGCTACCTGCGCATGGAACTGAAGGTGCTGGCGGACGTGGGCCTGCTGGGCCTGCCCAACGCCGGCAAGTCCACGCTGATCACGCGCATCTCGAATGCCAAGCCGAAGATCGCGGACTACCCCTTCACCACCCTGCATCCCAACCTGGGCGTCGTGCGCACCTCGCCGTCGCGCAGCTTCGTCGTGGCCGACATTCCCGGCCTGATCGAAGGCGCCTCCGAAGGCGCGGGCCTGGGCCACCTGTTCCTGCGCCACCTGGCGCGCACCCGCGTGCTGCTGCACCTGGTGGACGTGTCCACCCCCGATCCGGACGCCGATCCCGTCGAGCAGGCCGTCAATGACGCGCGCGCCATCGTCGAAGAACTGCGCCGCTACGATCCGGAACTGGCTGACAAGCCGCGCTGGCTGGTCCTGAACAAGCTGGACATGGTGCCCGATCCCGAAGACACCAAGCGCCGCTTCCTCGAGCTCTACGACTGGAAGGGCCCCGTGTTCGCCATTTCCGGCCTGACGGGCGAAGGCACGCAGGACATGCTGTACGCGCTGCAAGACTACCTGGACGCCGAGCGCGAAAAGGAACACGTGTCGCAAGACCAGGCCGACGGCACCTACGTGGCGCCGGACCCCCGCTTCGACGACAAGCGTTCCGACGCCGACAAGCCCGCCGCGCCGCGTGGCGGTGACGAATAAGCCATAATCGCAGTCCTT
Organism: Achromobacter deleyi; assembly: GCF_902859705.1. Classification (GTDB taxonomy): domain Bacteria; phylum Pseudomonadota; class Gammaproteobacteria; order Burkholderiales; family Burkholderiaceae_B; genus Achromobacter; species Achromobacter deleyi. The sequence continues at coordinate 295,309 of NZ_CADIJO010000003.1, forward strand.
CCGATTACGTCTTTTCTCGCCGCAGCCGGGCCCCAACATGTCTGCTGAATCACCCGCCGTTTCCGTCGTCACCCACGCCCAGCGCCTGGTCGCCAAAGTCGGCTCGTCGCTGGTCACCAACGAAGGCCGCGGCCTGGACCGCGCCGCCGTCGCCCACTGGGCCGCGCAGATCGCTTCCCTGCACAAGCAGGGCAAGCAGATCGTGCTGGTTTCCAGCGGCGCCATCGCCGAGGGCATGGCGCGGCTGGGCTGGCGCAAGCGCCCGTCGGTCATGCACGAGCTGCAGGCCGCCGCCGCGGTAGGCCAGATGGGCCTGTGCCAGGCCTATGAAGCCGCCTTCGCCGAATACGGCCTGCGCACCGCGCAGATTCTGCTGACCCACGAAGACCTGGCCGACCGCCACCGCTACCTGAACGCGCGCAGCACCATCTTCGCGCTGCTGCGCCTGGGCGTGGTGCCCATCGTCAACGAGAACGACACGGTCGTCACCGACGAAATCCGCCTGGGCGACAACGACACGCTGGGCGCCCTGGTCACCAACCTGATCGAAGCCGACACGCTGATCATCCTGACGGACCAGCGTGGCCTGTACGACTCGGACCCCCGCAAGAATCCCGACGCCAAGTTCATGGCGCATGCGCAGGCTGGCGATGCGTCGCTGGAAGCCATGGCGGGCGGCGCCGGCAGCGGCATCGGCACCGGCGGCATGCTGACCAAGGTGCTGGCCGCCAAGCGCGCCGCGCACAGCGGCGCACACACCATCATCGCCTCGGGCCGCGAACCCAATGTGCTGACCCGCCTGGCACAAGGCGAATGCATCGGCAGCGAATTGCGCGCCGTGCTGCCGGTGTGGTCTGCCCGCAAGCAATGGCTGGCCGACCACCTGCGGCTGCGCGGCCGCGTGGTGCTGGACGACGGCGCCGTGCAGGCGCTGCTGCGCGAAGGCAAGAGCCTCTTGCCGATCGGCGTGGTCGAGGTCGAAGGCGAATTCGGCCGCGGCGATGTCGTCGCCTGCGTCGACAGCCAGGGCCGCGAATGCGCCCGCGGCCTGATCAATTATTCGTCGGCGGACACCCGCCGCATCTTGCGCCAGCCCTCGTCGCAGATCGCCCGCATCCTGGGCAGCATGACCGACCCCGAGCTCATGCACCGCGACAACCTGGTGGTGCTCTAGCAAGCCACTGCGCAGGCTGGCATGCGCCAGCCTGCCGCCCTCTTCCTGCCGCCCTATTCTCCTCGCGTTCCCTTGCTGGCTTTGGGCTGCACCCGCCTGACGGCCTGCTACTAGCCCGGCTCCGCCCCGCCCTGCGGCAGCAGCATGTAGCCCCACCCCCGCACCGCCAGCACCGGCAATTCGAAATTGCGCCGCCGCGCCTTGGTGCGCAGACGTGACACCAGGACATCCACGCGCCGCGCGCCGTCCTGGGGATCCCGCGCCGCGTCGGGAAAGAACCCTTCGCGATGCAGGCATTGGCCCGGCGCGCCCAGCAAGCTGACAAAAAAAGCGCGCTCGGTGTGCGTCAAGGGCAGGCGTTCGCCATCCGGCCCGGCCAGCATGCGGCCCGGCGCATCGACCCGCCATTGCGGCCGCGCGACGGGTGCAGGACGCCCGCCGCGGATCAGATTGCGCAGGACGGCGTCCCACTCTTCGTCCGTGGCATTGGATGGCACACACGCATGCGCACCGGCATCCAGCGCGGCGATACGCGCTTGCGGGCAATCGGAAGCAGGCTGCCACACCACGGCGGCCGCAGGTGCCGCGATGCGCAGCGCCAGGATCAATGCCGGCAGATCCTGCCCTGCGCCGAAGACCACCACGGCCTCGGCGCAGGTGTGACGCAGCCGCGCCAGCAGATCGTCGGGCGACTCGCACAGGCTGACCCGCCAATGAAATTGACGTAAGGTATGCACGAAGTTATTGCACGCCATTCCATCACGTTGCACGACGAGGACGTGACCTATTTCCTGCATGCGATCGTCTCCCCGAACTTATCACGTAAGTAATATTTATAGCTACCAAAGTGCCTACGGCGCAAGCTTCAATCGACGCGTGAAAACATTTTCAGACCGACTGAAGCATGCTCGTCTCTTGCGTGGCCACACGCAGAAGACCGTCGCACGCCTGGCGCGCCTCTCGCAAAGCGCGATCGGCAGCTATGAAAGCGGGCTGCGGCATTCCAGCCGTTCGCTGCGCAAACTGGCGCAAGTCCTGAAGGTCGAGCTCGAATGGCTCGAAACCGGCAAAGGCCCCATGGAGCTTCCCATGGAAGGCTACGATCTCACCGATACGCTGCCGCCTGTCAGTGGCGTATCCGAATCGCTGCCGCGCCCTGCCGGCCGCCGTCCGCGTCCGCAGGCGCCATGGCCGTTTCCCAACATTGCCCCCGCGCAGTTCGATACGCTGACCCCGGACGACCGGGCCATGCTCGAAGCCCTGACGCAGACCTTCATTGAAATGGCGCAAGCGCGCCGCGGCGTGAAACCCCGCGGCCGCAAGGCCGGCTGACCACGGCCCGCCCCCACCGCAGCAGGACAAAAAAAACCCGGCCAAGGCCGGGTTTCTTGCGCGTGGGCCCGATCAGGGCTTGGCGGGCGCCGGAGCCGGCGCGGCACCTGCAGCCGGTGCGCTTTCGCCGCGGATCTTGGCAGCGATGTCGGACGCGGCCTGGGCCGACGGCACGCCGAAGGCCAGCACGCCACGGTTCAGGGGTTCGCCGATTTTCGGGGCGGCGATCAACTCGCGGTCGATGACCAAGGCCAGCATGTTGCCAACGTTCTGGCTGCTGATTTCGTTCAACTTGCGAGCGCCGGCTTCCGAGAAGCGCAGGCCAACGAAGTTGGCGCCTTGACGGTCGACCAGGGCGGCGGCTTCGGTCAGATCCGCACGGGTCAGCGCCGGTTGCTGCTGCAGGTAGATCTTGCCATCCGGCAGGCTCAGTTCGACCAGGCCGGCGCCCGGCTGGGCCTGTGCCACATAGAACTCGACGATCGAAGCGGTAGCCGGTTGTTGGCCGGAAGGCTGCTGTTGGCCCGCCGTGTCGGGCGTGGCGGCGGCAGCGCCGGGTTTGGTCGGGGCGGTCTTGCAACCTGCAAGCGCAAGGGTCATGACGACCAGTGCAGGCGCCAATTTGCGTAGGGTCAGTTGCATGCTCGATTCCTTCTTAAGTGGACTGGAGCCGAAGGACTGACCCCCGGCTGACGGGAAAAAGTGTACAGAACATGTATGGCAGTGTCTCCGCAGTCTGATTCCAAATGTAAACCGGTACTACCGCCAGCGCCATGACACGGAGCCACCCCACATGCGCCTGCTGCCGTCCGCCAGCCGCCCGCGTTACCGCGATGCAGCATCGCCCCGCATTCGCCTCCCGCCCTGGCAGGCTCTATACTTCGCTTTCGCGCAGGGGTACTCGTCGCGCCATTACGGCCCGACGTGTTGAGAGAGTCCCTTCGTACCAGTACGGATAATGCCGATGCTGGGAGCCGTATTCCCGCCATGCCACGCATGGCGGGAGTCCATTCCCGATCGGCTCCAAACCATTCGCTTGGAGCTTTCCATGAACGCCAATCCCAAATTCCTGGCCGCCACCGCCGAAGTCGACGCGGCCGCGGTCGCCCCCTTGCCCAAATCCCGCCGGGTCTACGAAGTCGGTTCCCGCCCCGACATCCGCGTGCCCTTCCGCGAGATCGAGCAAGACGACACCCCCACCATGTTCGGCGGCGAAAAGAATCCGCCGCTGACCGTCTACGATTGCAGCGGTCCCTACACCGACCCGGACGCCAAGATCGACATCCGCCGCGGCCTGCCCGAACTGCGCCGCGCCTGGATCGAAGAGCGCGGCGACACGGAAGTGCTGTCCGGCCCCACCAGCGATTACGGCAAGGAACGCCTGACCGATCCCAAGCTGACGGCCATGCGCTTTGACCTGCAACGCCCGCCCCGCCGTGCGGTGGCCGGCGCCAACGTCTCGCAGATGCACTACGCCCGCCGCGGCATCATCACGCCGGAAATGGAATACGTGGCCATCCGCGAAAGCCTGCGCCGCGAGCACTACCTGCAAACGCTGCGCGACAGCGGCCCGGATGGCGAAAAGATGGTCAAGCGCCTCTTGCGCCAGCACCCCGGCCAATCGTTCGGCGCCGCCATCCCCGCCGCGATCACCCCGGAATTCGTGCGCGACGAAATCGCCCGCGGCCGCGCGATCATCCCCGCGAACATCAACCACCCCGAAGTCGAACCGATGGCCATCGGCCGCAACTTCCTGGTGAAGATCAACGCCAACATCGGCAACTCGGCCGTCAGCTCCGGCATCGGCGAAGAAGTCGAGAAGATGACCTGGGCGATCCGCTGGGGCGGCGACACCGTGATGGACCTGTCCACCGGCAAGCACATCCACGAAACCCGCGAATGGATCATCCGCAACTCGCCGGTGCCGATCGGCACGGTGCCGATCTACCAGGCGCTGGAAAAGGTCGACGGCAAGGCCGAAGAACTGACCTGGGAAATCTTCCGCGACACGCTGATCGAGCAAGCCGAACAAGGCGTGGACTACTTCACGATCCACGCAGGCGTGCGCCTGCCGTTCATCCCGATGACGGCCGACCGCATGACCGGCATCGTGTCGCGCGGCGGTTCGATCATGGCCAAGTGGTGTCTGGCGCACCACAAGGAGAGCTTCCTCTACGAGCGCTTCGAGGAAATCTGCGAAATCATGAAGGCCTACGACGTCAGCTTCTCGCTGGGCGACGGCCTGCGCCCGGGTTCGGGCTACGACGCGAACGACGAAGCCCAATTCGCCGAACTGAAGACGCTGGGCGAACTGACGCAAGTGGCCTGGAAGCACGACGTGCAGGTGATGATCGAAGGCCCCGGCCACGTGCCGATGCAGATGATCAAGGAAAACATGGAGCTGCAGCTGGAACACTGCCACGAGGCGCCGTTCTACACGCTGGGCCCCCTGACGACCGACATCGCCCCCGGCTACGACCACATCACGTCGGGCATCGGCGCGGCGCTGATCGGCTGGTACGGCACGGCGATGCTCTGTTATGTGACGCCCAAGGAACACCTGGGCCTGCCGAACAAGAAGGACGTGAAGGACGGCATCATCACGTACAAGATCGCCGCCCACGCCGCGGACCTGGCCAAGGGCCACCCCGGCGCCGCGATCCGCGACAACGCGCTGTCCAAGGCCCGTTTCGAGTTCCGCTGGGACGACCAGTTCAATCTGGGCCTGGACCCGGACACGGCCAAGGAGTTCCACGACGAAACGCTGCCCAAAGACTCGATGAAGGTGGCCCACTTCTGCTCGATGTGCGGCCCGCACTTCTGCAGCATGAAGATCACGCAGGACGTCCGTGATTACGCGGCTGCCCAGGGCGTCAGCGAGAAGGATGCGCTGCAAAAGGGAATGCAGGAAAAATCAATCGAGTTCGTTAAGAAAGGGGCCGAGGTTTATCATCGGCAGTGATCTTCTGATCGTTGTTTGAAGCGCGTGGGTTCTGTTCTTGAGCCGCGCGTGACGGGGGCGGTGTGGGGTAGGCGGGGCTACGATTGCGGTCCGGAGCCTTCGCTCCGGACTCCCCCGTCCTCATCCTCGTCCAGGCCTTCGGCCTTCCCTACGGATTCCGTCGGGCGCATCTAACGCCCCGCCTACCCCACACCGCCCCCGCCACGCGCTCACGATGAGGATTAACCTCGATTGCTGGGGCGAGTGGTTTGCTTGGCATGCTAGCCACCATCGGAGGAGGGGTTGGCGGGGTGGGACGGTGCCCGCCTCGTGCCGGCCGCGCGGGCGGCCTTACGAGGCTTACGCGGTGTCTTGCGGGCACCGATGCCGCTCTCGCGCTTGCGAGGCATCACATCTTTTAATCCACAGCTGAATTGACGCCGCCTTCCCACCGATCTTCTATCGGCGCGGATGCCGCTGCGTTCCACATCAATGTGCAGCGCCCGATGGGCGGCGCGCGAGACAGTCAACATGCGCAAGCCAGTGCCCGCTCGCGCCGCCCATCACCGCCCCTCCCCCAACATGCGGACCCACTAGAAAACCAATCTCCACCAGCGCGAAGCGCAACCGCAACACTGTCAGCAACACAAATGCCAAACGTGGCCGCCCGCGCGGCCGCGGCTTGGCGACCCTGTAGATCTCATGCCCTGACCACAGGTCTAGCAGCGCAACGAACCGAGACACGCGTAGCCCGGCGCGGGGGTGGCTTGCGAAGTGGGCAACCTCGATGCGCCCGAGGGAATCTGAAGGGAGCCGAAGGCGGACGAAGATGACGAAGGGGAAGTCCGGAGCGAACGCTCCGGACCGCAATCGTGGGCGCCCACTCCGCAAGCCACCCCCGCGACGGGCGACCTACGAAGCACCGGGTGACCTACGAAGCACCGAGCGACCGACGAAACACCGGACAATCGACGAAGCAATCCCCAACCTACAACGCCAAGCGTTAAAGCAGCTTCCCAGGATTCATGATCCCCTTAGGATCCAACACCCGCTTGATCTCCCGCATCACCCGCAACTCCAACGCATCCTTGCTATGCAAGAAATGATCCCGCTTCAACTGCCCGATCCCGTGTTCCGCACTGATGCTTCCCCCGTACCGGTTCACCTCATCCAGCACCGCATCCGTAATCGCCGCCCCATGCTCCGCCACCCAGCCCTTGTCTGCGCCCGCCGGCCTGGACAGGTTGTAGTGCAGGTTGCCGTCGCCGAAGTGGCCGAAGATGAACGGGCGCAGGTCCGGGTAGAGTGCGCGGATGCGGGCTTCGGCCGATGCCATGAAGTCCGGGATGCTTTCGATCGGCAGCGATACGTCGTGCTTCAGGTGGGGGCCGTCCGCGCGTTGGGCTTCCGAGATTTCCTCGCGGAGTTTCCATAGCGCTTGCAGTTGCGCCAGCGATGCCGACACCGCCGCGTCCAGGCACAGGCCGCGTTCCAGCGCCGTGCCGATCACGTTTTCAAGCAACGCCGTCAGCGCAGCCTCGTCCGCCGTGTCCGCCAATTCCACCAGCACATAGGCCGGGTAGCGCTGGTCGAACGGTTCTTGTACGCCTGCCGCGTGCGTCAGCACCAGGTCCAGGCAGTCGCCCGAGAAATACTCGAAGGCTTGCAGGCGCGCGCCGCATTGCTCGAACAGGATCTCGAACAGCTGCAATGCCTGGGCCGGCGACTCTACCGCCGCCAGCACCACCGAACGCACGTCCGTGCGCGGGAACAGACGCAGCGCCACTGCCGTAATCACGCCCAGCGTGCCTTCCGAACCGATCAGCAGCTGCTTCAGGTCGTAGCCCGTGTTGTCCTTGCGCAGCGTGCGCAGGCCGTTGAAGACCTCGCCGTTGGGCAGCACCGCTTCCAGGCCCAGCACCAGCTCGCGCGCCATCCCGTAGCGCACCACATTCACGCCGCCGGCATTGGTGGCGACGTTGCCGCCGATCTGGCTCGAGTCTTCCGCGGCCAGGCTCAGCGGCAGCAGGCGGCTGGCGTCTTGCGCGGCGCGGCGCAGGTTGCCCAGGATGCAACCGGCTTCGGCCACCATCGTATTGGCCACCGTGTCGATCGACCGTACGGCATTCATGCGATCCAGGCTGAGCACCACATTCACCGGCGCCGCATCCGGCGTGGCGCCGCCGCACAGGCCCGTATTGCCGCCGCGCGGCACCACCGGCACGCCGGCCTCGTTGCAGATCGCCAGGCAGGTCGAGACCTCGGCCGTCGTGCGCGGGCGGACCACCGCCTGCGCGTGGCCGTTGTACAGGCCGCGCCAGTCGGACAACCACGGGGCGATGTCGGCCTGGGCGGTGTAGACGGTATCGGAACCCAGGGCCTGGACCAGGCGCTGTGCAATATCGGTTGAGCTCATGATGTCTATGGAGAAACGGGGAAAAGGGAATCGAGTTGCAGGCGGCCGGCGGCCTGGCGCAGGTGGCGCACCGCCATGGCGCGGGCGCTGTCCGCGTCGCGCGCTTGAATCGCGTCGAACACGGCCACGTGTTCCTGGTGCACCGAGTGGGTCATGCCTTCCTGGCGCCGGCTGTTCGAACGCGCGGTGCTGACGGCCAGGCGCAGTTGCAGGTTCAGGTATTGCAGCAAGTCTTGGTAGAACGGGTTGTGCGTGGCGGTCGCGATGGCCAGGTGGAATGCAATGTCGTGTTCCACGCTGTGATCGGGATGATCCAGGTCGCGTTCCAGGTCGGCCAGCGCGCGGGCCATGGCATCCAGGTCGGCGGAGGTGCGACGCTGCGCGGCCAGGGCCGCGGCGCCGCCCTCCAGTTCCATGCGCAATTCGTAGACGTTGGCCAGCTGTTCGCGGCTGACGGCGATATCGGCCGGCACCAAAAAGCCTTGCGCGCCCGTGCGCGACAGCACCACGCTGCCCGACCCCTGGCGGCTCTGGATCAGGCCCTGGGCGCGCAGGCGCTCGGTCACTTCTCGAATGACCGCGGCGCTGACACCGTATTGCTCGGCCAGCACCCGGCCCGGCGGCAGCTTGGCGCCCACGGGGTAGACGCCCTGGGCGATGTCGTCGGCAATCTGGCGGGCGACCTGTTCGGTCAGGGTAAGGGTCTTGGTCAGCATGGCGCCGCCAGTATAGCGCAGACTTTTCAGGTTATCTGATAACTTTGAAGAGACTGGGTCACCCGATTGGTCGACCCACCGCGACGGGTATGGCTCGCCGCATGCCGCTGCCAGCAGGCATGCCCATGAGACACCCCGCTGCCCTCACGCGGCGGCGGCAGCCCCGCCGGCCTCGGCCTCTTCCAGCTCCGGCGCCCCCGCCACGGCGCAGCGGCGTCCGCCCCGAGCCTTGGCGCGGTAAAGCGCCGCATCCGCCGAGTCCAATACCGATTGGGCTTTGCGGTTGGCGCCTGAAATGATGGAGATGCCGATGGACAGCCCCACGCTGACGCGCGTGCCGTCGGCCAGGGTGATGGGCTGCGTGGCATCGCGCAGCAGGTGGTTGCCCAGGCGCAGCGCGGCGGTTGCATCGATGCCGGTGGCCAGCACGATGAATTCGTCGCCGCCGATGCGGGCGGCCACGTCGTCCACCCGCAGCATGGCGCGCATGCGCTGCGCGATGGTTTTCAGCACATGGTCGCCGGCCGCGTGGCCGTGCGTGTCGTTGATGATCTTGAAGTCATCCATGTCCATGTAGAACAACGCAGCCGCGCTGTCGTGTTCGCGCGCGCTGGTGCAGATGCGTTCCAGCGCGGCTTCCAGTCCGGCACGGTTGGCCAGTCCGGTCAGGGCGTCCAGGCTGGCGCGACGCTCGTTCTCGCGCTCGGCCAGCATGGTGGACACCAGAATGCGCCGCAACCGCTGCGACGCGATGCTCATGCTGACCAGGTAGAACGGGATCTGGATGAAGACAATCGCCGTGACGATTTCACCGGCGAACAGCGCGCCCAGGCACATCGGGCCCAGGCTCAGGAAGATCATCGCGGCAACCAGCCGCGGCGCGCCGTAATTGCGAAAGCAGATGCCCCCGGCCATGGCGCCGCAGGACACCCCGGCCAGCGTGGCCGCCAGCCAGTCGTGGTTCAGGAACGTGATGAACACCCCGTAGCCCACGCTGAACGCCCACAGCAAGGCCAGCAGGATGTAGATGTCGGTGTGGGTATTGCCGCCGCGCGCGGCGTTGCGCAGGGCCGATCGCAGGATCGTGACGCGCACCAGGGCCAGCACGATTTCCAGTACCAGCCACGAGATGTAGAGCGGCTCGGGGCGCCGCCAGGTCACGACGCCGGAGATCATCAGGGTATTGATGACACCGCCGGCAAAGATGGGCAGGGTGCCGAACAGGCTGGCGATCAACGCGGCGCGGATATCCGCGGGAGTATCTTGCCCGGAATGCGTCAACCAACGGGTCAGCCGCCACTTGGGCAGGCTGAAGCTCAATCCTGCTGTTTCCACACCGTCACGTCCAAAGCTGCCCGTCCATATGCGATAGGCTGGCTGGCGTTATAGCAGGTATTTCAAACCTTTAATATTGTCCGCAAGGGCAATGCCTTCCGGATTTTAGGGGGACGGAATACCCGCGCCCCAGCCCGCTCAATGTCCGCGATGGCCGCAGACGGCGCATTCCGGATCACGCTGCACATTGACGCTGCGCCACTGCATCGTGCGCACGTCCAGCCAGAGCAGGCGCCCGGACAGGCTCTCGCCCACGCCGGACAGCAGCTTCAGGGCCTCGGCGGCCTGCATGCTGCCGATGATGCCTACCACGGGGGCAAACACGCCCATCGTGGCGCAATTGGCTTCTTCGACGTCATCGGCTTCGGGGAACAGGCAGTGATAGCACGGCGCGTTGTCGTCGCGCAGGTCGTACACGCTGACCTGGCCGTCGAAACGGATGGCCGCGCCCGACACCAGCGGCTTGCGGTGCTGCACACAGGCGCGGTTGATGGCGTGGCGGGTGGTGAAGTTGTCGGTGCAGTCCAGCACCAGGTCGGCCTGCGCCACGGCGTCGGACAGGGCCTGGCCCTGCAGGCGCTCGACGCGGGCATGCACGCGGGCCTGAGGGTTGAACGCGGCCAGCATGTCGCGGCCCGATTCGGCCTTGGGCCGGCCGACGCTGGCCGTGGTGTGGAGGATCTGGCGCTGCAGGTTGCTGAGCTCGACGACATCGTCGTCAGCCAGCGTGATGTCGCCGACGCCGGCCGTGGCCAGGTAGAGCGCGGCAGGCGAACCCAGTCCGCCCGCCCCTACGATAAGCACACGCGCCGCCAGCAGCTTTTCCTGCCCTTCGATACCCAGCTCGTCGAGCAGGATGTGGCGGGCGTAGCGCAGCAGTTGCTCGTCGTTCATTTGTCCTTGCTGGGCTCGACTCCGGTCGGCGTGATCTTCATGCGCTGGGTGTTGCCCGTGCCAGGCTTGGCATCCGCCTTGGCCTGGGCGCGGGCCGTGCCCTTCTGCACCGGCTTGCCGGCCAGCACGTTCAGCGCCTGCTGCAGCTGGAAGTCGTCCTTGCCGCCGAATTCGAACACCTTCGTCGGAACGTCGACGTTGTCCTGGTCGGAATTGGACTTCACTTCGTTGGACGTGCCCGGGTTGGACAGGTGGCGTTGCAGGTCGGCTTCGCGCGGCAGGCGGAACAGGTCGCCATCGGCGGTATCGGCCACGACGTAGTCGGGTTCGATGCCGGTCGCCTGGATCGAACGGCCGCTGGGCGTGAAGTAACGCGACGTGGTGAGCTTGACCGCGGTGGTTTCGGACAGCGGCAGGATCACCTGCACCGAGCCCTTGCCGAAGGTACGGTTGCCCAGCACCTTGGCGCGCTTGTGGTCTTGCAGCGCGCCCGCCACGATTTCCGAGGCCGAGGCCGAACCGACGTTGACCAGCACCACCATCGGCACGGTCTTGGTCCAGGCCGGCAGGCCCGACAGGTAGTTGCTTTCGCCACGGGCGTATTCCGACGGGACCGCCAGGTACTTGTGGCGGGCATCCGGCGTACGGCCATCGGTCGAGACCACCAGGGCATCGGACGGCAGGAACGCGCCGGACACGCCGATGGCGCTGGTCAAGAGGCCGCCCGGGTCATTGCGCAGGTCCAGCACCAGGCCCTTGGGAGCTTCCTTGGCGCCAAGGTCCTTGAGCTGCTTGGCCAGGTCGACGCCCGTCTTTTCCTGGAACTGGGCGATGCGCACGTAGGCCACGTTGTTGTCCAGCATCTTGCTGCGCACGCTGCGCACCTTGATGATGTCGCGAACGATCTTGAGCACGATCGGCTGCGGCCGGTCAGCGCGCATGATGGTCAGCGTGATGGGCGATTTGGGCGCGCCGCGCATGAGCTTGACGGCGTCGTTCAGCGACATGCCCTTGGTGGGCGTGTCGTCGATCTTGATGATCAGGTCGCCGGCCATGACGCCTGCGCGCGCGGCGGGCGTGTCTTCGATGGGCGAGATGACCTTGACGAAACCGTCTTCGGCGCCGACCTCGATGCCCAGGCCGCCGAATTCGCCTTGCGTGGCCGTCTGCATTTCACGGAATGCGTCGGCGTCCAGGTAGGCGGAGTGCGGGTCCAGGTTCGACACCATGCCCGAGATGGCATTGTCGATCAGGGTCTTGTCGTCGACGGATTCGACGTAGTTGTTCTTGATCGCGGCAAAGACGTTGCTCAGTTGCCTGAGTTCGTCCAGCGGCAGGGGGCTACCGCGCTGGGCGACAGCCGTCACGCCCACGCTGAGCAAGACACCTGCCACCGCACCGATGGCAATCAGACCGAAACCGCGAAACTTGCGAGTGCTCATGCACACTTCCCGAATTTGTTTTCGCCGATGAGGGTTTGGCGAGGGTTTGGCTGTACCAGCCCCTTTACTGCTTTACTGCGCCAGCCACTGGGCCGGATCCACAGGAGCGCCACGATGGCGAATTTCAAAGTATAGGCCGGATTCCACTTGGCCGCCGGTCGCGCCGACCGTAGCAATAGTATCCCCTGCCGCGACGGAATCGCCCACCCGTTTGAGCAGGCTTTGGTTGTAAGCATAGACGGTCAGGTATTGCTGCCCATGATCCACAATGATGAGGTTGCCGAAACCTCGCAGCCAATCGGCGTAGACCACCGTGCCGGGGGCCACCACCTTGACGGGCGTGCCTTCGGCCGCGCGCAGCACCACGCCCCGCCAGACACCGCCGTCCGGGCGATCGACCCCGAAACGACCCTGCACCTGCCCCCGCACCGGCGCGGCCAGTCCGTGACGCAAGCCGTTGCCACCGCCCACGGGCGGCGCCGCACGCTGGGTCGGCTGGGTGGATGCACTACGGGTTGGAGCGGCTTCCTCTGGAACTGGTTCCGCCTTTTTGGGGGGGTCCGCGGGTTTTACCGGAGGCGGCGCCTCGGCCGGGCCGGTCAGGCGCGTCTGGCGCTGTTCAGCTGGGCGCAAGCCGGCGGCATCGGGGTCGGCCACGGCGACGGGGCCGCGGGATTGCCGCGATGCGGCTTCGACCTGCTCGCGCGCCTCGGCGGCTTCGCGGGCCTCGCGGGCGGTACGGTCGCGGCGGGCGTTGTCGGCCGCGGCCTTGTCGGCGGCCAGCTTGCGGTCAGCCTCGGCCTTCTTGCGGGCTTCGTCCGCGCGGCGGTCGGCTTCGGCCTTTTTGCGGGCCTCTTCGGCGCGGCGGGCTTCCTCGGCGCGGCGCACTTCTTCGGCGCGGCGCCGCGCTTCTTCCGCTTTGCGGGCCTCTTCGGCCTGCTTGACGATGGCCGCGTCCAGATCGGTGATCAGGCGCGACAGGCGCTGGTCGTCGCGCCCCAGCTTGTTGGCTTCGGCGCGCTGGGCGGCGATCTGCCCTTCCAGTTGCGCCAGCAAGGTCGCGCGGGCCTTTTGCTGGCCCACCAGCGCGGTCTTTTGTTCGGAGGTCTCGGCCACGCCTTTTTCGATCTCGGCGCGGCGGGCGTCGGCCCGGCCCTGCAAGGCGGCCAGCCGGTCGATATCGGCTCGCAGCGCGTCGACGGCGCGGGCGCGGGCCTGCGACACGTAGTCGAGATAGCCGAGGTTGCGGCCCAGCACCTGGGGATCGTCGCCCGACAGCAGCGCGGTCCAGGGCGACAGGCCGCTGGTGTACTGGGTGCGCAACTGGTCGGCCAGTTCCACGCGGCGCTTGGCCAGCACGGTCTGTTGCGCGGAGATCTGCTTTTCCAGGCTGGACAGGTCCGCCGTGGCCTGGCGGTTGGCGTCAGCCAGTTCCTTCAGGCGCAGATTGATCTTGGAAATTGAAGATTCGGACTGTTTCAGCGCGTCGGCGGCCTCTTTGCGGGCCGCCTCGCGCGTGTCGATATCCTTTTGCAGGTTATCGATGCGGTCGCGCAGCTGGGCCTGCTGTTTTTCAGCCTCGGACTGGCGACCGGCGAGGTCGTTGGGCGCGGCGTGCGCCGACAGCGCTCCGCCGGCCAGCATGACCGCCAACAACAACCCCGCCATGCGCACCATGGATATCAGTCCTTCTTAGCCTTGCCTTGAGCCGCGACCGCGGCCATGGCCGCCTCGATCTCGGCGGCGTCGCCCAGATAATAGTGGCGGATGGGGCGCAGGTCATCATCCAGTTCATACACCAGCGGCTGCCCGGTGGGGATGTTCAGGTTGACGATGTCGTCGTCCGAGACGTTGTCCAGGTGCTTGATCAGGGCGCGCAGGCTGTTGCCGTGAGCGGCGATCAGGACCTTGCGGCCGGCCCGGATGGCGGGGGCGATGGAATCGTTCCAGAATGGCAGCACGCGTTCCACGGTGTCTTTCAGGCACTCGGTGGCCGGCAGCTGGTCAGCCGGAATCTTGGCGTAGCGGCTGTCGAAACGGGGGTGGCGTTCGTCGTCCAGCGACAACGGGTTGGGCGCAATGGCGTAGGCACGGCGCCAGATCAGCACCTGCTCGTCGCCGTACTTGGCGGCGGTTTCGGCCTTGTTCAGGCCTTGCAGGGCGCCGTAGTGGCGTTCGTTCAGGCGCCAGTTCACGCCCACGGGGGTGTACATGGCGTCCATGGCGTCCAGGGCGATCCACAGGGTGCGGATGGCGCGCTTGAGCACCGACGAATAGGCCAGGTCGAAGGTGTAGCCTTCTTTCTTGAGCAGTTCGCCCGCCTTGCGGGCCTGTTCGCGGCCCGTGTCGGTCAGGTCGACGTCGGTCCAGCCGGTGAAACGATTTTCAAGATTCCACTGGCTTTCGCCGTGGCGCATGAGGACAAGTTTATGCATGGTTTGGCACGCTTGTAACGCGGGTTAAAGTGAGGGAATGCGCTCATTTTATAATTGAGCGATTTTGCCCTTGATTTTGCCCCGGCGCACCCGTCGATTTCCCGGCGCGGCGCTTCAGGGTTCGCCTTTACCAGGCTAGACGCCGCACTTCAGGATGCCCCGTGGACCTTCTGCAATTCTTGCTCGATAAAAACAACATCTTCATTGTCGCCGTAACCCTCGTTTCGGGCGTCATGCTGGCCATTCCGGCCCTGCGCAAGGGCCGTACCGGCTCGGCCGTGAGCACCACGGAAGCCATCCAGATGGTCAACCAGCGCCAGGCCGTCTGGGTCGACGTGCGCCCCGCCGAACAATTCCAGGCCGGCCACATCGCCCAGGCCCGCAGCCTGCCGGCCGCCGACCTGGAACAAAAGATCGCTTCGCTGCCCAAGAACAAGCCGCTGGTCGTGGTTTGCGACAATGGCCGCGATTCGGCCCGCGCCGCCACCAAGCTGCGCGCCCAGGGCTTTGCCGACGTAGTGCCGCTGGAAGGCGGCATGCGCGCCTGGCTGGCCGCCAGCCTGCCGGTCACCCAGAAGGGTTGAACCCGCGCGCCGCGCCCCCACCTTACCGATAGAATCCGCCTGGAGCGCCTATGAATAAAGTTGTCATGTACAGCAAGGACTATTGTCCCTATTGCGCCCGCGCCAAGGCGCTGCTGGAGCAGCGCGGCGTGACCGACCTGGAAATCATCCAGATCGACCGGGAACCCGGCCAGCGCGATCTCATGATCGAACGCACCGGCCGGCGTACCGTGCCGCAGATCTTCATCGGCGATACCCATGTCGGCGGTTGCGACGACCTGATGGCCCTGGACCGCTCGGGCGGCCTTGCCCCCTTGCTCAACGGCTAAGCGCCCCGGCCCTGGCCCATCGCCCCTTTTTGCCCCCTCCCACCAACGGAAACACTCATGGCTGATCAAGACCAAAACACCCAGCAAGAAGGCGGCAACGACGCGCCCTCGTTCAATCTGCAGCGCGTCTACCTGAAAGACCTTTCGCTGGAAATGCCGAACGCGCCCCACGTCTTCCTGGAACAAGAAGCGCCCCAGGTTGAAGTGAGCATCACCGTGGGCGGCCAGCGCCTGGCCGAAACCGTGTTCGAAACCACGGTCACCGTCACCGTCACCACCCGCGTCAACGACAAGGTCGTGTACCTGGTCGAAGGCACGCAGGCCGGCATCTTCGAAGCCGCGAACATCCCCGAAGAGCAGCTCGACCCGCTGCTGGGCATCGTTTGCCCGACCATGCTGTACCCGTACCTGCGCGCCAACATCGCCGATGCGATCACCCGCACCTCGATGCCGCCGCTGCACCTGACGGAAGTCAACTTCCAGGCCCTGTACGAACAACGCCTGGCCGAACTGCAGCAGCAGCAAAGCGGCGCCAACGGCAACGGCAATGGCAGCGACTCGGGCATCATCCTGCCCGCCAGCGCCACCCGCCAGTAAGGCACGCCGCGGCACCCCATGAACCTGCCCAATCCGCCCAGCCTGCGCGTCGCCGTCCTGGGCGCGGGTAGCTGGGGCACCGCGCTGGCGGCGGCCGCAAGCCGCCGCCACCCCACCGTACTGTGGGCCCGCAATCCCGCGCAAGCCGCCGACATGGCCGCTCGCCGCGAAAACGCGCGCTACCTGCCCGGCATCGCCCTGCCCCAGTCGCTGGACATTTCTTCCGACCTGGACGCCACGCTGCACAGCCTGCAGCAAGCCGGCGCCACCCCCTTGATCGTGCTGGGCGTACCCGTGGCCGGCCTGGCCGCCACCTGCGCTGAACTCTCGCGCCGCCTGCCCGCCCTGGGCCTGCAAGACACCCCCATCGTCTGGACGTGCAAAGGCTTCGAAGCCGACACGGCCAGACTGCCCCACGAAATCATCCGCGAAGCCCTGCCCGGCGCCGTCGGCGGCGCCCTGTCCGGCCCGTCCTTCGCCCGCGAGGTTGCCCAAGGGCTGCCCGTGGCCCTCACCGTCGCCAGCGACAGTGCCGCGCTGCGCGCCGCCACCACCCAGGCCTTTCACGGCGCCGCGCTGCGCGTCTACGCCAGCAGCGACCTGGTCGGCGTGGAAGTCGGCGGCGCCCTCAAGAACGTCATCGCCGTGGCCTGTGGCATCGGCGACGGCCTCGCCTTGGGCACCAATGCCCGCGCCGCCCTCATCACCCGCGGCCTGGCCGAAATGACCCGCTTCGGCGTCGCGCTGGGCGCGCAAGCCGAAACCTTCGCCGGCCTCACCGGCCTGGGCGACCTGGTGCTGACCGCCACGGGCGAACTCTCGCGCAACCGCCGCGTGGGCCTGGAAATCGGCGCCGGCCGCAAATTGGCCGACATTCTCGCCAGCGGCATCACCGCCGAGGGCGTGCGTTGCGCCCGCGCCGCCCTGGAACGCGCGCGCGCCATCAACGTCGAGCTACCGATCACCGAGGCCGTCTGCGCCGTGCTGTTCGACGGCGTGGCCCCCATGACCGCGGTGTCCGCCCTGCTGGCGCGCAACGCCCGTGACGAACAAAGCGACGGCGGCGGCTGATTCCCGCCCGCCGCCAGGCCCCCTTCCCGTCCAAGAACAACACGACGCACGACACCCCAGGAGACATCCTTCATGACGCAAACCCGCAAATTCCGGGTCGGCCCCCTGCTGCGCGGCCTTTGCCTGAGCCTGGCGGCCATTCTGCCCGCCGCCGCCCACGCCGATTGGCCCGATCGCCCCATCCACATGGTGGTGCCGTTCCCGCCCGGCTCGTCGCCCGACATCCTGGCGCGCACCATCGCCGAACCGCTGGCCCAGGCGCTGGGACAACCCATCGTCATCGACAACAAGACCGGCGCCGGCGGCAACATCGGCACCCGCATCGTCGCCCAGGCCAAGCCCGACGGCTACACCCTGCTCTACACCATCAACGGCCCCCTGGTCACCGCCCCCACGCTCTACAAAAAGACCCTGGGCTACGACCCCCTCAATGACCTGGCCCCCGTGACCCTGGTCGGCACCAGCCCCAACGTACTGGCCGTGCCCGGCAACCTGAAGAACGTCAACAACGTCCAGGACTTCGTCAAGATGGTCAAGGAACACGGCAGCTCGCTGAACTACGGCTCCGTCGGCCCCGGCAGCTCGGCCCACCTGGCCATGGAAATGTTCAAGGAACGCGCCGGCATCGACATGGCGCACATCCCCTACGCAGGCTTCCCGCAGGTCATCAGCGCCATCATCGGCGGCGACATCCAGGCCGGCTTCATGGTCCCCGCCATCGCCATGCCCCAGACCCGCGACGGCAAAGTCAAAGTCCTGGCCGTCACCAGCCTGGAACCCAGCGACACCCTGCCCGGCATCCCCACCATGGCCTCCCAGGGCTACCCCGACTTCGAGGCCATCTCCTGGAACGCCATCCTGGCCCCCGCCGAAACTCCGATGCCCATCATCGACCGCCTGAACAGCGAACTGACCCGCATCATCAACAGCGACACGGTCCGCAAGCAGATGGCCCTGCAATACTTCACCCCCGCCCCCTCCACCCCCGAAGCCCTGACCGTCCGCATCCAGGACGAAAAGGCCCGCTGGGACCAGGTGATCCAAAAGCTGAACCTGTCGCTGGACTAGGCAAATAACCGACGCCCCCCTGCGCGCAATCACCCGCCCCCCCCAACCGCGCGCAGCGGCATCGGCACCCGCAAGACACCGCGTAAGCCTCGTAAGGCCGCCCGCGCGGCCGGCACGAGGCGGGCACCGTCCCACCCCGCCAACCCCCTCCGATGTTGGCTAGCATGCCAAGCACACCGCCCGCCCCAACGTCCGGCAGTAAGGCACATCAAGAGCGCGTGACGGGGCAGGCGGGTGAGGGCGGGGCGTGTAGATGCGCCCGAGGGAATCTGAAGGAACCGCCGAAGGCGGTGACGAAGATGACGAAGGGGCAGTCCGGAGCGAAGGCTCCGGACCGCAATCGTAGCCCCGCCCTCACCCGCCTGCCCCGTCACGCGCGGCTCAAGAACTCAAACCGACGCAAAAAAACCGCCTCAAGCTCACAAAAACTCAAACCCCACCCTCATATCCCTGCTGCCTCCAAGCCTCAAACACAGTAACCGCCACCGCATTAGAAAGATTCAAGCTCCGCTGCCCCGCCCGCATCGGCAACCGCAACCGCTGCTGCGGCGCAAACATCGCCTGGTGTTCATCCGACAACCCCGCGGTCTCCCGCCCGAACACAAACACATCCCCCGGCTCGAACCGCACATCCCCCACACTGCGCTGCGCGTGCGTCGTCAACGCATAAATGTGCGACGCCTCAGCCCCCGTATCCTGCAGCGCCTCTTGCAACGTATCGTGCACCCGCACCGGCTGCCACTCGTGGTAATCCAGCCCGGCGCGCCGCATGCGCGCATCGTCCAGCTCGAACCCCAGCGGGCGCACCAGGTGCAACTGCGCGCCCGTATTGGCGCATAGACGGATGGCGTTGCCCGTGTTGGGCGGAATCTCGGGGCAGACGAGGATGACGTGGAACATCGCGATAGGGCCGAAAACGTTGAAAGACTTGCGGCCCACACGGGCCGCGCATGGCGGATTGTCGCCGATTTACCCAGGCGCCCGCGGCGTCCGCGCCGCCACCAGCACCGTCACGCTGACCGCTCCCGCCGCCCGCAACGCCTTGGCCGCCGCGTGCACCGTACTGCCGGTGGTCATCACGTCGTCCACCAGCCCGACATGGCGCCCGGCAAGATTTCGCACACAGTGAAACGCCCCCGTCGCCCCTCGCACCCGGGCATGCCGCCCCAGCGCCGTCTGCCGGGGCGTCTCGCGCCGCCGCCTGAGCGCGGTGCACGCCAGCGGCAGCATCAACTGCGCGGCCAGGCCGCGTGCGATCTCTGCCGCCGGGTTCATGCCGCGGCGGCGCAGCGACGCCCGGCTGGCAGGCACCGGCACCAGCAACAGGCCTGGCGGCAACGCCTCGTGGCGCCGCACCGCCTGCGCCAACAAGTGCGCCAGCACCGGCGCCGCGCTGAGCCGCAACTGGGTCTTCAGCTGGCTGACCAGCGCATCGGCCGGCGGTTCGTAGTCGAACGCCGCGATCGTCCGCGCGAAGGCCCGCGGCATCGCCAGGCAGGCCGTGCAGTGCGGCGCAGTCAGGCCCAGCCGCAATGCGCAGCGCCGACAACGAGGCGTTCGCGGATCGATGGCCAGGTCTGTCTCGCACCCTTCGCACAGCCTGGCACCGCGCACCCGCGCCCCGCACAGCGGGCAATCCCCAGGCACCCGGGCGAGCAGCCCCCGCCCCATGCCCAGTAGGGACAATCGGCGGTGGCCGCCGGGATGCGCAATAATGTCTGTCATCCCCCATGAAATCATGATCCGCCCCGCGCCGCAGGCCCGGGCGCGACCGAAATGTCCCTGCCAGCACCCGCCACCCCGCCTTCCCTTCCCCTCGTTGCCGCCGATGTGCCGCGCCAGTTCGCTCGCCGCGGCGACCTGTCCGACGCGCAATTCCTCTATGGCGAGGTCGCCCGGCGCATGCTCGGCCGGCTGCAATACATCCGCGTGCAGCCGCAGGCCATGCTGGATGCCGGCTGCGGCGCGGGCGACAACCTGCCCCTGCTGCGCGAACGCTATGCCGACGCCGCCTACACCGGACTGGACAACTGCGAGGCCTTGCTGGACATCGCCCGCAAGCGCCACGCCCCCGCCGGCCTGACCGCCTGGATCGGCAAGCTGGCCCGGCGTGGCCCGGCCGTCGGCTTCGTCAATGCCGACCTGGCCGCAACCGGCCTGGCGCCGGAATCGCTGGAACTGGTGTGGTCCAACCTGGCGCTGCATTGGCATCGCGAACCGCATGCCGTGCTGGCCGAATGGCGCCGCATCCTGAAAGTGGGCGGCCTGGCCATGTTTTCCTGTCTGGGGCCTGCCACGCTGCGCGAGCTGCGGCAGGCGCTGACCGATGCCGGCCTGCGCACCGCCACGCCGGCCTTCGTGGACATGCATGACTTTGGCGACCTGCTGGTCGAGAACGGTTTCGCGGACCCGGTGATGGACCAGGAAATCCTGACCCTGACCTACCGGACCCCTGAAAAACTGCTGCAGGACGTGCGCGCCCTGGGCGGCAACCCGGCAGAAGGCCGCCGCGGCGGCCTGGTCGGACGCGATTGGCAGCAGCGCCTGTGCGCGGCACTGGAAGCGCAGCGCCGGCCCGACGGCGTCATCGCCTTGAGCATCGAAGTGGCCTATGGCCATGCCTGGCGCGCCGCGACCCATCGCGGCATCGCGGGAGAAACCCGGCTGTCGGTCAGCGCCATCGGCGGCCGCCAGCGCGGCACGCCCTGAGCCCACAAGAAATAGGGCCGCCCATCGGCGGCCCTATTTCTTGCGTGGCCCTTCTATTGGCCTTGTCCCTAGTGCAGGCGTTCCGGCAAGGGTGCCGTCACGCCCGGCTCCGCCGCCGAGAGGGGCTGCATGGGTTCAGAGTTGGCCCGGATACGCCGCCGCAACACCGCGGTCGGCTCGGCCGGCGCGGCCGCCTGGGGCGCCTCGCCACGCCAGGCGTGCGACATCGATTCCACCACCAACGGCAGATCGCGCAGGCGATGGAACTGGCTGCGCAGCCAGCGCGCATCGTTGCCGCTGCGCATGGCTTCGTCGCGCAGCGCGGCAATCATGTCGCCCGTGCCCAGTTCTTCGGCCACCGGCATCAGCCGCTGGAACAGCGCGCGCAGGTGGTCCATCAGGCGGGTACGCTGGCCGTCCGGCGTGACGTAGCTGCCCTGCAGGCCAAAGCGGCAGGCCTGGAAGTGGTTGCTGCGGTAGGACAGCCAGGCCTTGTCGCTGGGATCGTCCTCACGCATCAGCAGCACCGCCAGCGCCTGGGCGAAGGCAGCGATCTGGCAGGCGCGCTCGACCGTCAGCGGGGTGTCGCAGACGCGGATTTCCACCGTGCCGAATTCGGGCTTGGGGCGGATGTCCCAGTACAGGTCCTTGATGCTCTCGGCCAGGCCATAGGCGCGCAACTGCGACAGGTGGGCCTCGAACTGATACCAGTCCTTGACCTCGGGCGGCATGTGGCCGGCCAGCGGGAAGCTGTTGACCGCGTTCAGGCGCGAGCACGAGAACAGGGTATCCACGCCTTCGCAATACGGCGACGAGGCCGACAGCGCAATGAAGTGGGGCACATAGGGCGACAGCCGGCGCAGCAGCTTGATGGCGTCGTCGCCGCTTTTCACGCCCAGGTGGATGTGCTGGCCGAAGACCGTAAATTGACGCGCCAGGTAACCATACATTTCTGCCAGGTACTGGAAGCGCGGGGTATCCGAGATGGAGCGCTCTTGCCAGCGCATGAAGGGGTGAGCGCCGCCGCCCGCCACCGAAACGCCGACGGCATCGGCCGCTTCGACCAGGGCGTCGCGCATTTCGCGCATTTCGGCCAACAGGCCCATCGGGTGCTCGTGCACCGAGGAATTCAGTTCAATCATGGACCGCGTGATTTCCGGTTTGACGCGGTCGGCGATGGGGTGATTGGCCATCTGGGCCAGCAGCTCGTCCGAAGCTGCGGTGAGGTCAAAACTGCGGGGGTCGATCAGTTGCAGCTCGAGTTCGATGCCCAGGGTGTTGGGGGCCGACGAAATGAACGGGATCTGTTCCATCTCGGACTCCTTCAATGTGTGATGAGGGGGTGCGCCGTTCGACCTTGAAGCCCGGCAACTTCCCGGGGGGCACTAGACGGCGGCTTGTGAACGCATAATAGCCGCATGTTTGTGGCAAAACGATTGAAAATAGTGACATTTGTGTGCAACATCGCGAAGCATTCGGTTTTGCCCTCTAGAACAAAGTGAGCAAGCACTCACAAGCTAGAAACGATGGGGCTTTCCGGCCGATGCCGCCCGAAATCGCAGTCTGGATGGGGCTTTTGGCCGCGGGTGGGATAACCCTTATAAGGGTTTACCCGCACAAATTTTGCCCACAAAAATAGCCACCCGGACGCCCGGCCGCCCGAAGGCCGGGTAGCCCCCTCGGGGGGCAGCAAAGCCGCGCAGCGGCTGCAGCGTGGGGGCCCCTCTACTTTCGCCAGAAGATGGGGGTGAACAAGACCAGGACGGTCAGCAGTTCTAGACGACCGATCAGCATCGCGAACGTGCAGACCCAGATCTGGAAGTCCGACAGCACCGCGAAGTTGCCCATGGGGCCAACCGGCCCCAGGCCCGGGCCGGTGTTGTTGACACTGGCGAAAACGGCCGAGAAGGCCGTGATGGGGTCCAGCCCGGACAGGAGCAGCAGGCTGGTGAAGACGGCGATGGACAGGCCGTAGAACAGCATGAACGCCAGCACCGACGACATGGTCCGGGATTCCACGGCCCGGCCGTTGATCCGCACCGGGCTGACCGCGTGCGGATGCAACATTGTTACCAGCTCGTTGCGCGCCTGCTTGACCAGCAGGATGGCCCGGATCATCTTGATGCCGCCCCCGGTCGACCCCGCCGACGTCGCAAAACCCGACAGCAGCAGCATCGTCAGCGGCGCGAACAGCGGCCACTGGGCGAAATCGGTGTTGGCGTAGCCCGTGGTTGTGGCCATGGAAATGGTGTTGAACATGCCGTAGCGCAGCGCTTCCAGGGGTTCCTGGTATACGCCCTTGACGTACAGGAACACCGAAATCACCAGCCCCACGCCCAACACCACGACCAGGTACGGAATGGCCTCGGGGCAACGCAGGTAGGCCCGCGGACTGCGCTGGCGGAACGCATTGAAGTGGGTGGCGAAGTTGATGCCGGCGATCAGCATGAACACCATGGCCACCATTTCGACCGCAACCGAATCGAAATGCGCGAAACCGTCGTCCCAGGTGGAAAACCCGCCCAGGCCCATGGTGGTGGCCATGTGGCACCAAGCCTCGAACCACGACAGGCCGACCGCGCGGTAAGCCAGCAGGCACAGGATCGAAAACGCAAAGTACACCGCGTACAGGGCCTTGGCCGTGCTGGCGATGCGCGGCGTCAGCCGTTCATCTTTCATGGGGCCGGGCGTTTCGGCCCGCACCACCTGGTGGCCGCCCACGCCCAGCAGCGGCAGAATCGCCACCGCCAGCACCAGGATGCCCATGCCCCCGATCCAGACCAGCGTCGCCCGCCACAGGTTGATCGACGCCGGCAGCGCGTCCAGGTTGGTCAGCACGGTGGCGCCGGTGGTGGTCAGCCCCGACATGGCCTCGAAATACGCCCCGGTGAACGACAGCGGCAGGCCGGCGCGGTGGAAATAGATCAGCAGGGGTATCGCCGCCAGCAGCGGCAGGCCGGCCCACACGGCCGACACCAGCACGAAGCCGTCGCGGGCCCGCAGTTCGCTGCGCGCGCGCCGCGTCACCGCGGCCAGCACCACGCCGATGCCGATGGAAATCAGGAAGCCGTGCAGGAAGGCGTCACGTGCCGCATCGCCGCCCACATAGGCGACCACCAGCGGAATGAGCATGGTGAGTGCGAACATCACCATGGTCAGGCCCAGGATATGCAGAGTGGCCAGAACGCGCTTCATGGGAGTTATCCAGCCGCCCCGGGCCTGCGGCAGAGGGTGGCGTGCGGGTTCATCAGAAGAACGACGCCGACACTTGGAACAGCTTTTCCACGCGCGGCATCTGCTTGCGCGAGGGCACGAAGACGATCACGTGGTCGTCGGTTTCGATCACGGTATCGGCATCGGGCAGGATGATTTCGTCTTCGCGCACCAGGGCGCCGATGCTGGCACCCTTGGGCAGGCTGATCTCGCCAACCCGCCGGCCCACCACCTTCGAGGTGGACCGATCGCCGTGGGCGATGGCCTCGAGCGCCTCGGCCACGCCCTGGCGCAGCCGGTGCACGGCCGCGACGTCGCCGCGGCGCACGTGGCGCAGCAGTTCGCTCATGGTGGCCTGCGACGGCGACACGGCGATATCGATATGGCTGCCCTGCATCAGTTCGCCATAGGCCTGGCGGTTGATCAGCGCGATCACCTTGCGCGCCCCCAGCCGCTTGGCCAGCAGCGACGACATGATGTTGTCTTCGTCGTCGCTGGTCAGCGCCAGCCAGGTGTCCATGTCTTCGATGTTTTCGCGCTCGAGCAGGGCCTCGTCGGTGCCGCTGCCGTGCAGCACCAGCACGCTGTCGGGCAATTGCGTGGCCAGGTATTCGCAGCGCTTGAGGTCGCGCTCAATGATGCGCACGCTGTAGTTTTCTTCGGCCAGTGCGCGCGCCAGCCGCAGGCCGATGTTGCCGCCGCCCGCGATCATCACGCGGCGCACGGCCTTTTCGGCCTCGCGCAGCTGGCGCACGGCGCGGCGGGCGTGGCGAGTATCGACCACCAGCACGACTTCGTCGCCGGGCGCGATGACCGTGCCGGACCCGGCCCGCAGCGGCCGGCCGCCGCGCAGCACGTCGATCACGCGCGCGGTGACGTCGGGCCAGACTTCGCGCAGCTTGTCCACGGGATGGTGCGCCATGGGGCTGCCATGGCCGACCCGGACGGTCACGACGCTGACCCGGCCTTCGGCGAATTCCACGACCTGCAGCGCTTCGGGGAATTCGATCAGGCTGTGCAGGTAGGTGGTGACGCTGCGCTCGGGGCTGATGATGGCGTCGATGCAGAAGCCTTCTTCGCTCATCAGTTCAGGGTGTTCAGGGAATTCGGCCGAGCGGATGCGGGCGATGCGGCGGGGAATGTTGAACAGCTGCCGTGCGATCTTGCAGGCCACCATATTGGCCGCGTCGGACGCGGCACAGGCGATCAAGAGGTCGGTGTCGGCAGCGCCGGCCGCTTCCAGCACCGACACCTGCGAGCCGTCGCCATGGACGACCCGCAGGTCAAAGTGTTCTTGCAGGTACTGGAGCTGGGCCGGGTCCGAGTCGATGACCGTGATGTCGTTCTGTTCCGACACCAGGTTCTCGGCCACGCTGGTGCCTACGCGACCAGCGCCCATGATGAGGATCTTCATGCGCCCCGCTTGCGGGCGGATTCGATGCCCAATTGCTTGAGCTTGCGGTAAAGATGGGTGCGTTCAAGGCCGGTGCGTTCGGACACCCGCGTCATGCTGTGGCTTTCGCGGACCAGGTGGTATTCGAAGTAGATGCGTTCGAATTCGTCGCGGGCCTCGCGCAGCGGCTGGTCCAGCGAGATGCTGCCCAGTTGGCCGTTGGCGGTGACCGGGACTTCGTTGGACGGGGCTGCCGACAGCACCGGCGGATCGAGTTCGTCTTCGAGCGCCACGGCGGCGCTGGCCATGGCGGGCGCCGCGGCCGGCGTCGGATGCGGGGCCCGGCCCCGGGCCAGGCCCGCGGCCACGGTCTTGAGCAGGCGCTGCAGCGTAATGGGCTTTTCCAGGAAGTCCATCGCACCGATGCGGGTGGCCTCGACCGCCGTATCGATGGTGGCGTGGCCGCTCATCATGATGACGGGCATGTCCAGCAGGCCCTGCGAGCCCCATTCCTTGAGCAGGCTCACGCCATCGGTGTCGGGCATCCAGATGTCCAGCAACACCAGATCGGGACGCATGCGAAGGCGCGCGGCGCGCGCTTGCGCCGCGTTTTCGGCCAATTCGACCGTGTGTCCTTCGTCGTAAAGGATTTCCGACAAAAGCTCGCGAATACCGACTTCGTCGTCAACCACCAGAATTCTGGCCATAAAGCATCCACCTATTGCGTAGCCGCATTATCCTTTTCTTGCGCGGTCGCGTCCATAGTATCGGCCCCGGCTGCAAGCCGGGTCAACAAGATGGAAATCCGCGCGCCCCCTTCCTTGCGGTTCGCAAGGTCAATTCGCCCGCCATGCTCTTCCACAATCTTGCGTACGATTGCCAATCCTAACCCAGTCCCGTGGGACTTGGTGGTTACGTAGGGCTCGAAAGCGCGCTGCATCACCTGGGGCGGGAAGCCCGGGCCGGTGTCGGCCACCGTGAAGCGCAGGGCCTGCTGGTCGGCGCGGTCGGGCTGTTCGCTGCGCATCAGCTGGGTCGTGACGCTGACGCGGCCCTCGCCGCCCTTCTCGGCGATGGCGTCGCGGGCATTGGACAAGAGGTTGTGGATCACCTGGCGCAACTGGGTCGGGTCGCCTTCGATGGCCGGCAGGTCCGGGCCCAGGGTGACGTCCAGGTTCAAGGCCTTGCCGGCCACACGGGCGGACGCGCCGCCATCGGGGTCCCAGCCGTACAGCGACAGCACGTCCGCCACCAGGGCATTGAAATCGATGCGTTGCATCACCGCGGGCGGCGTGCGGGCGTATTCGCGGAAGTCATCCACCATCTGCTTGAGCGAGGCCACCTGGTTGACGATGGTGTTGGTGGAACGCTCGACGATCTGGGCCTCGGCAGGCTGCAGCTTGCCTTCCAGCTTCATGGCCAGGCGCTCGGCCGACAGCTGGATGGGGGTCAGCGGGTTCTTGATCTCGTGGGCCAGGCGGCGCGCGACCTCGCCCCAGGCGACGGTGCGGTTGGCCGAAATGACTTCGGTGATGTCGTCGAACACGACCAGATAGCCATTGCCGCGGCCGTCCACCCGCAGGTGGGTCCCGCGCGCCAGCAGCGTCAGGGGCTGCGGGCCATTGGGGGTATCGCCCTGCTTGGGCGCGATCTCGAACTGCTGCTGCCAGTGCTGGCGCTCGGACCCGACCGCCGCGTGGGTCGAAAACGCCTGCCGAACGATGTTCGCAAATTCGAGCATGCCGTCCACGGTTTCCAGGGGCCGCCCGATCACCGACCGCAGATCGGCCTGCAAAATGGTCTGCGCACCCTGGTTGACGGTGGTGACGCGGAACGACTCGTCAAACACCAGCACCCCGGAAGACAGATTGGACAGCACGCTTTCCAGGTAGACGTTGGACCGTTCGAGCTGCTGACGGTTGCTTTCGACCATGCGGCGGGCTTCGTCGAGCTGGCGCGTCATGGCGTTGAACGACCGGGTGAGCTGGCCGACTTCGTCGCGCTCGGGCGGCTCGGGCAGCGGGCGGTAGTCGCCCACGCCCACCGCCTGGGTGCCGCCGGCCAGGCTGAGCAGCGGGCGCACCAGCCGCTTGGACAGCGACAGGGCCACGGCAATGGCGCCGAACGCCGCCAGCAGCAGCGCCAGGGTCAGCGTGATGCCATAGAGCTTGCGCAGGCCCAGCCGCGACAGGGCCAGTTCCTGGTAGTCGCGAAAGCCTTGCTGCACCAGGTTGGCGTTGTGCGCGATCTGCTCGGGCACCGGCTGCAGCAGTTGCAGCCAGCGGGGTTCGGACGCGGCGCCCAGCAGGTTGTCGTAGCGGTCGGGCCCCGTCAGGGGAATCACGACCCGCAGGTGCAGGCCGCTGTCCATGCCGGGCTTGACGGGGTCGTCGGCCTCGGCGGCCGAATAGCCGCGCGACAGGCGCAGCTGGTTCATGACGGTGGGCGGGGGCATGGCGGGCAGCAACTGGCCATATTGGCTGGTCGAAAACGCCACCATGCGGCCGCTGCCGGTGAACACCATGGCTTCCTGTACGCCATTGGCTTCACGCAGGCGCGTCAGCGCCAGGGTCACGCCGGTATCGGAATTGCGGTTCAGTTCGGCTGCCATGGAACGCGCCCGGGCGTCCAGGTCGGCCAACAGGGAATCCAGCGCCGCGCGGCCCAGGTTCAGGCCAGCCTCAAGGGCGGTGTCGACCCGCACGTTGAACCAGGACTCGATCGAGCGCGACATGAACTGCACCGAGACCGTATAGATCAGGGCGCCGGGCACGACGCCGATCAGGGCGAACGCCAGGGAAAACCGGGCCGTGAGCCGGGCGCCGAACTGGCGTCGCCGGATCTGCCGGGCCAGCCGGACCGTCAGCGCCACCACCCAGACGAACAGCGCCAAGGCAAAGATGCCGTTCAACACCAGCAGGATGTCGTAATAGCGGGCAAAGCGCGAGGCATTGCCGGTGGACCATGCCAACAGGCCCAGCAATGCCAGGCCGCTCACGGCGCCGACCATCAGGGCCAGCCGAAGCAGCAGCCTCATGAGGGGTCTTTCTCCTTGTCGCCGAGCGAGAACGAGAAGTCCGTCCACGGCGTGCCTTGGGCCCACGAACTGCTGTTCAGGGCATTGACCTGGAATGGCCGGGGCAACAGCGAGGTATCCAGCCGCAGCCGCAATTGGCCGCCATAGACCACGCCTTCGTCGAAATCATCGGCATCGGCGACCTGCCAATTACGTACGTGGCGGATGACACTCATGGCGTCGTCCAGCGAGGCCACCGGGAAGGACAGCTCGCCAACCCCGGCCCGCCACTGGCGGGTCAGCGCGTTGTAGATCACCCGCCAGGTGCGCGAGGTGTCCACCAGGGATTTGTCGAACCACCACCAGCGCTCGCGCGTGATGGTGACGTCGGCGGTGAAATACAGCGGCACGCCGCGCTGGGCGGCGTCGCGCAGCTGCTGGTTCAGTTCGAATTGGATATCGGCGTCGATTTCAAGCTTGTCGCCGCGCACCACCGGTTCGACGCGCACGACTTTCGGTTCGGCCGCATGCGCCTGGCCGACCGGCGCAAACGAAAGCAAGGCAGATACGAACAACAACCCCAGAAATAAGCGTGAAATGATGGACATACGACACCGAAACCCTGTCATGCCCCTATTCTTGGCGATTCAGGACGCCTTGGCAAACAAGGCGTAGAAAAACCCGTCGTGTTGCTCCGCAGGTGTTGCATCGACCGCAACTGGCAGCAATTGGCCGGGCGCGTCCAGTCGCTGGGCCTCGGGGTGGCGCTGCAGGAATTCCAGCGCCTGGCGCGCGCCCTCGATCGGAAAGACCGAGCACGTCACATAGAGCAGGCGGCCGCCGGGCGCCACGGTCGCCCACAGCGCGTCCAGGATCCTGGCCTGCAGGGTGGCGGTGCGGCGCACGTCGTTTTCGCGGCGCAGCCAGCGGATGTCCGGGTGGCGCCGCACGATGCCCGATGCCGTGCAGGGCACGTCGGCCAGCACGGCGTCGAAGGGCTTGCCGTCCCACCAGGCGTCCAGGTCGGCGGCGTCGGCCGCCTCCAGGCGCACGCGGTCGCCCGACAGGCCCAGGCGGTCCAGGTTCTGGCCGACCCGCACTAGGCGATCGGCGTCGGCGTCCAGGGCCAGCAGGTCGATGTCGGCCAGTTCCAGCAGATGAGCGGTCTTGCCGCCGGGCGCCGAGCAGGCGTCCAGCACGCGCATGCCGTCGGCGGGCGCCAGCAGTTCCGCGGCGCGTTGCGCGCCGGCGTCCTGCACCGACCACCAGCCTTCGGCAAAGCCGGGCAGCTGGGTCACGGGCTTGGGCGAAGCCAGCACCACGCCGGCCACGCCCACGGGATCGGCCGCCAGACCTGCCGCCTCGAAAGCCGCCAGCACCTGCTCGCGGCTGGCACGGCGGCGGTTCACGCGCAGGGTCAGCGGCGCCGGTACGTTGGCCGACTGCAAAATCGCCTGCCATTGCTGCGGATAGGCCACGCGCAGTTGCTTGACCCACCAGCCCGGGTGGTTCCACTGGGCTTCCAGGCTGTCCGCCACGGCGGCGTCCAGCGCCGCCCGCTCGCGCAGGAAGCGGCGCAGGCAGGCGTTGAGCAGGCCCTTGAACGAGGCCAGGCTGCGCGTATTGGACGCGGCCGTCACGGCCTGGTCCACCACCGTGTGCGGCGCGTAGACCGGCATGCCCGGCATGGCCGCCGCAGCATCGCCCTCGGCTTTGAGCAGGGTCAGCGACACCAGTAACAGGGATTCAAACAGCACGTTGGGGTAGCGTTGCACCAGCTCGCGGCCCACCGCATCGGCCCAGCCCAGGTAACGCATGGCATGGAACGACACCGCCTGGGTGGCGGGCCGCAAGGCCGAATCGACATCCACAAGCGCGTCAGTCAGGGACCGGCCGTCCAGGACGTCCTCGACCACCCCCGCGCTGGAAAGCAGGACGGCGGAAAGCGGCGGGGCGAGATGGGGGGTGTCGGAACGCGTGGACATGGCAGGAAATCAAAGGATAAGACCGCTATGGTAGCCCGGCGCGGCCCGCGCGCCCCGGACAGCGCGCAGCCAGACGCGCCGGCAGCCAGGTTGGCGGCCAGCCCCACCCTCTGGACGAAGCGCCCGGCCCGCGTCACACTGGCCGCTTGCCACGGAGCCCGCCATGTCCACCGCCACGCTGCTGCTGTTCATCCTGGCCTCGGCCGTCGCCATCGTGACGCCCGGCCCCACCGTCCTGCTTGCGATGAGCAACGGCTCGCGCCACGGCGTGCGCACCGCCTGCTGGGGCATGGGCGGCGCCATCATGGCGGACCTGATCCTGGTCGCTGCGGTGGCGTCCGGGCTGGGGGTGGTGCTGGCGGCCTCCGAAGTCGCCTTCCACCTCCTGAAGTGGGCGGGCGCGGCCTACCTGGCCTACCTGGGCTGGAAAATGTTGCGATCGGACGCAGCGCTGGTCATGCCCGCCGCTGCGCCGGACGCCGCCCGGCCCGACGGTCTGAAGCTCGGCTTGCGCAGCTTCGTCGTGGCGGTCACCAATCCGAAATTGCTGCTGTTCATGTCGGCATTCCTGCCGCAGTTCATCAATACCCAGGCTCCCTTGCTGCCGCAATACCTGACCGTGGCCTGCGTACTGGCGCTGATGAACCTGGCGACCATGCTGGCCTATGCCACCCTGGGCGCCCAATTGGTGCGGGCATTCCAGGGGTCGGGCCTGCGCTGGCTGAACCGCGTCTGCGGCACGCTGATGATCGGCCTGGCCGGCACCTTGGCGTTGTATCGCCGCAGCGGTTCCTGAGCCGGCCGCGCCATTGGGCGCATGACATACGGGGCACGCCCCAAAAGCGGCATGCTGCCTGCGCCATTGCCGTTCCCTGATGGTCGACTGACCCGCCACGGCGGGAATCGGTCTGATATTCCCCACTGGTTTGCCCTGCACGCCGCCGGCGACCTGCCCCCTGCGCCCCAGGCTAGCCCTGGCCCCACCCGCATTCTGACCCGACACATTCCGTGCCGCTTGGGATTTTCCCTAGCTCGTCGACTTATGGCCTGCGAGTTAATCTATGGTTATACGTAAACTATAAGTTAACAACACGACTGCAAGGGGGCTTCCCCCGGACAGCCCCGAGGAGCAGGAGACAACCCATGCACCGCCCCAAGCCAGACCTTTTCCTGATAGCCGCCAGCCTGGTGGCCGTCGCCCTTCCCGTCATCGGCCTGGCGGCCTTTCCCGCCGCCGCCGAGGCCTTCGCCGGCACGCTGTTCGAGTTTTCCACCCGCGCCTTCGGCACCCTGGTGCTGGTGTTCGTGTTCGCGGCGGCGCTGGCCGCCGGGTATCTCGCCTTCAGCAAGTACGGCAACATCCGGCTGGGCAGCGGCAAGCCCGAATACGCCACCGCCACGTGGGTGTTCATGTTCATCTGTGCCGGCATGGGCTCGTCCACCCTGTACTGGGGCGTCATGGAATGGGCCTACTACTACCAGACGCCCGGGCTGCACCTGGCAGCCGGTTCGCGCGACGCGCTTGAGTACAGCATCAGCTATTCGTTCTTTCACTGGGGCATCAGCGCCTGGGCGCTCTACGCCATCGCGTCATTGGCCCTGGCGTATCACTTCCATGTCCGCAAAAAGAGCGGCCTGGGCATGGCGTCCATCGTCGAAGCCGTCACCGGCCTGCGCGCCAACGGCTGGGTCGGCCGCCTGGTCGACCTGATCTTCGTCTTCACCATGTTCGGCGCCCTGACGGTGTCGCTGGCGCTGACCGCCTCGACGCTCACCCGCGGCCTGTCCGCGCTGACCGGCATGCCGGACACCTTCACGACCCAGTTCATCGTCATCGCGATCATCTCGGTGGTGTTCTCGCTCAGTTCCTACGTCGGCATCGACGGCGGCATGCAGCGCCTGAGCAAGATCGTCTGTATCGGCGCGCTGGCCTATTCCGCCATCGTGCTGGTTGTCGGCCCCACGCAGTTCACCATCAACAACATCACCAACGGCCTGGGCCTGATGATCCAGAACTGGGTGCGCATGAGCCTGTTCACCGATCCGTCCGGCGATGGCGCGTTCACCCGCAGCTGGACGGTGTTCTATTGGCTGTGGTGGATTTCCTACGCGCCGGGCGTCGCCATGTTCGTCACCCGCGTGTCGCGCGGCCGCACGATGAAGGAAGTGATCGCCGCCCTGGTGCTGGGCGGCAGCGCCGGCTGCTGGTTCTTCTTCGGTGCGCTGGAAAGCTTCAGCATGCATCAGTACCTGACCCAGGCGGTCGACGTGCCCCGCCTGCTGGCCGAACACAGCGGCGAAACCGCGGTGGTCACCCTGCTGACCAGCCTGCCCTGGGGCGGTGTGTTCCTGGCGGCCTTCCTTTTCATCATGGCCGTGTTCTGCGCCTCTCACATGGACGCGGTCGGCTACGCCATTGCCGCCACCAGCACCCGCAACCTGAAAGAAGGGCAAGACCCCAGCCCCACGCTACGATTGTTCTGGTGCGTGATGCTGGCGCTGCTGCCGCTGGCCATGCTGTTCGCCCACGTGTCTCTGAACACCATGAAGACCGCCGTGGTGCTCACCACCATCCCGTTCCTGCTGGTGCTGGGAATCATGCTGTTCGGCCTGTTCCGCTGGCTGTCGCAAGACTACGGCGCCCTGTCTGCCCAGCAGATCGAAGAGCAATCCCGCCGCCTGGCAGCCACCGACCCCGTCGGCGCCCCGCCCGCCGAGGCCGCGGCCACGCAAGCCGAGCCGGCCGCCATCCCCGTCCCCCGGGCCTGACCCCCGCTTTCCCGTACCCCTGACCTCATGGAGCCCATCATGAATTCCAATACGAACACCATCGAACGCCTGCCCGCCGACTTCTGCACCAATGTCGACGTGGCGCACACCATTCCCGCCAGCTACTACACCAGCGACGCCATCTACGACTACGAGAAGGAAAAGATCTTCGCCAACAGCTGGATCTGCGTGGGCCATCGCAGCGAAGTCGCCGACAACAACGCCTACATCACCCGCGACGTCATTGGCGAAAGCATCATCGTCGTGCGCGGCCGCGACGGCGTGCTGCGCGCCTTCTACAACGTCTGCCCCCATCGCGGCCATCAGTTGCTGCAAGGCGACGGCAAGGCCAAGAACGTCATTACCTGCCCGTACCACGCCTGGACCTTCAAGCTCGATGGCGACCTGGCCCACGCGCGCAACTGCGACAACGTCGTCGATTTCGACAAGGCCAATTCCAGCCTGGTCGGGCTGCGCGTCGAGGAATATGCCGGCTTCATCTTCATCAACATGAACGCCGACGCCGGCTCGGTCGAATCCCAGCTGCCCGGCCTGCAGGCGCGCCTGCGCCAGGCCTGCCCGGTCGTCGACGACCTGCATCTGGCCGCGCGCTTCGTCACCGAAACGCCGGCCAACTGGAAAAGCATCGTCGACAACTACATGGAGTGCTACCACTGCGCGCCGGCCCACCCCGGCTTTGCCGATTCCGTCGACGTCGGCCAGTACACGCACACCATGCACGGCAACTGGAGCCTGCAATTCGGCGTTGCCAAGTCGTCCCCCAAGTCGTTCCAGTTCGACGACAGCGTCAAAGACCCGTCATTCGCCGGCTTCTGGGCCTGGCCGTGCACCATGTTCAATGCGCCGCCCGGGGGCAACTTCATGACGGTCATCTATGAATTCCCGTCCAGCGCCGGCATCACCCTGCAGCACTACGACATCTACTTCCTGAACAAGGAACTGACCGCCGAGCAGAAATCCCTGATCGAGTGGTATCGCGACGTCTTCCGCCCCGAAGACCTGCGCCTGGTGGAAAGCGTGCAAAAGGGGCTGAAGTCTCGTGGCTACCGTGGCCGCGGCCGCATCATGGTCGACCGCCAGCGCAGCGGACAAAGCGAACACGGCATTGCGCACTTCCATCATCTGGTGGCCCAAGCGCACCAGGACCGCACCTGATCTGCCCGCGTGCCCGAGGCCTTGCCGCCCGGGCACGCCATTTTTCCATTCTGCCCAGGATTCCCATGCGCACGACCGAATCTTCCCTGTTTCGCCAGCAGGCCTTCATTGCCGGCCACTGGTGCGACGCCGACAATCACGCCACGGTCACGGTGACCGACCCCGCCACCGGCCAGCCGCTGGGCCAGGTGCCCGACATGGGCGAAGCCGAAACCCGCCGCGCCATCACCGCCGCCCACGGCGCCCTGCCCGCGTGGCGCGCGCGCCCCGCCCAGGAACGCTCGCACATCCTGCGCCGCTGGTTCGACCTGATGATCCAGCACGAGGCCGAACTCGCGCACTTGATGACGCGCGAACAAGGCAAACCGCTGGCCGAGGCGCTGGGCGAAATCCGCTATGCCGCGTCGTTCCTGGAATGGTTCGCCGAAGAAGGCAAACGCGTCTACGGCGAATTGATCCCGGCCCCGCGCGCCGACCGCCGCCTGATGGTGCTGCGTCAGGGCATCGGCGTCTGCGCCGCCATCACGCCCTGGAACTTTCCGGCCGCGATGATCACCCGCAAGGTCGCCCCTGCACTGGCCGCGGGCTGCACCATGGTGCTCAAGCCGGCCAACGAAACGCCCTTTTCCGCACTGGCGCTGGCCGAGCTGGCCGCCCAGGCCGGCGTCCCCGACGGCGTGTTCAACATCGTCACCGGCGACGCGGTCGCCATCGGCGGCGAGCTGACTCGCCACCCCGATGTGCGCAAGCTCAGCTTCACCGGTTCCACCGCCGTCGGCCGGCTCTTGATGGCGCAGTGCGCGCCCACCATCAAGAAGCTGTCGCTGGAACTGGGCGGCAACGCGCCGTTCATCGTGTTCGACGATGCCGATCTGGACGCAGCCGTGGAAGGCGCCATCGCGGCCAAGTACCGCAATGCCGGCCAGACCTGCGTCTGCGTCAACCGCATCTACGTGCAGGATGCGGTCTACGACGCCTTCGCCCGCCGCTTTGCCGACCAGGCCGCCACGTTGCGCGTGGGCCCCGGCCTGCAGGCCGACAGCCAGATCGGCCCGCTGATCACCCCCAAGGCCCTGACCCAGGTACAGGGGCTGGTCGACGACGCCCGCGCCCAAGGCGCGCGCCTGCTGACCGGCGGCGATCCGCATGTTCTGGGCGGCACCTTCATGGCCCCCACCGTGCTGGCCGACGTGCGGCCGGGCATGCGGGTGCTGCGCGAGGAAATCTTCGGCCCTGTGGCGCCGCTGGTGCGCTTTCGCGACGAGCAGGATGTCATCCGGCAAGCCAACGACACCGAGTTCGGCCTGGCCGCGTACTTCTACACCCGCGACGCCAGCCGCGTATGGCGCGTCGCTGAACAGCTCGAGTACGGCATGGTCGGCATCAACACCGGCATGATCTCGAACGAGGTCGCGCCGTTTGGTGGCGTCAAGCAATCCGGGCTGGGGCGCGAAGGCTCACGCCATGGCATCGAAGACTACCTGGAAATGAAATATGTATGCCAGGCCGTCTAAGGCCTGCGTAGAGATGCCCCATGACTAAAACCCACGAAAACATCGACGTGCGCGTCACCGACGTCGAACAGGTCAGCGCACGGGTCAAGCGCTTTACCCTTGAGCGCCTGGACGGCGAACCCTTGCCCCCATTCACGGGCGGCAGCCACGTCATCGTGCAGATGCATGATGCCCAGGGCAAGCGGTTCAGCAACGCCTATTCGCTGATGAGCGACCCGGCCGATACGCGGCAATACCAGATCGGCGTGCGGCTGGAAGAGCAGTCGCGCGGCGGCTCGGCGTTCATGCACGGGCAGGTCAGCACCGGCAGCGAGCTGGTCATTACCGCCCCCAACAACCTGTTCGCGCTGGCCGACAGCCACGGACGCCACGTGATGGTGGCGGGCGGCATCGGCATCACGCCGTTCCTGGCCCAGCTTCCCGAACTGCATCGCCGCGCGGCCAACTACGAACTGCACTACGCCTACCGCGCGCCCGAACACGCCGCGTTTCGCGACGACCTGATCGGCAGTCCGTATGCGGCCCGCGTGCGCTTTCACGTCGACAGCCAAGGCGAAAAGCTGGATCTGGCCGCCCTGGCGCAAGGCCTGCAAGAACACGACCACCTGTATGTATGCGGCCCCCGGCCGCTGATCGATGCGGTCATTGCCGCGGCCACAGCGGTCGGCATCCCGGCTGACCGTGTGCACTGGGAACAGTTTGCCGCCGCGCCCGCCCCCGGCGGGGCGTTCACGGTCGTGCTGGCCCGCTCGGGCACCGAGCTGCGCGTAGAGGCCGGCTCGAGCATCTTGCAGGCGATCGAGGCATCCAACGCCGCCGACGTCGAATGCCTGTGCCGCGAAGGCGTATGCGGCACCTGCGAGACCCGCATCCTGGAAGGCCAGGCCGAACATTTCGACCAATACCTCAGCGACGAAGAAAAAGCCGCCCAACAGACCATGATGATCTGCGTGTCCCGCGCGCGCGGAGATCGCCTCGTGCTCGATCTATAAGCCGGGCGCCGCCGGGCCCTATCCCCCGTCAACCCACCCCGTCAACCCACCCCGTCATCCCACCCCGTCACCCCCCCCGTCCGCTTGCCTGCCGGCAAGCGGCGCAGACCCCGTTTTGCCCAGCCAAAGAGAATAACGATGAGAAAGCTGATCTGCCGTTCGTTTGCAGGCGCCGCATTGCTGGTCGCCTTGCTGGCCGCACCGGCCTATCCACAGACCTCGCCAGCAGAACCCGACCACACGCCGGTTTTCGTGCGGGATTCGCACCTGGACCTGCTGCTGCGCAATCTCTACTGGAACCACGACCGCAAGCATGGGCTGCCCGACAACCGCGAGTGGGGGCAGGCCTTGCGCCTGGCGTTCCAGTCCGGCTATACGCCCGGTGTGGTGGGGCTGGGGGTGGATCTGAATGCCTACGGCGTCGTGCGGCTGGGTGGCGACAGCCAATATCTTGGACGGGCGGGCGTGCTGGTGCCGGACGGCAAGGGCGGCGTGCACGATGAATCCAGCACGGCCGAAGGGGCGCTCAAGCTGAAGGGGTTTGCCAGCGAGCTGCGCTACGGCAACAACCTGCGCCCCTACAACCCGGTATTCGCGCCAGCCGACACGCGTCTGTTGCCCTCGTCTGCCACCGGGCTGTGGCTGACCAGCCAGCCTCGCTCGGACACCTTCCTGGAAGCAGGCCGCATGACCAAAGCCCGCGACTTCAACCAGGTCAGCCACGACGGCCGCTTCTATGCGTCCTACTCCGGCGTCAGCACCGACCAGGTGGTGTTCCTGGGCGGCCGCCACGAGCTGGACCCTGCCACCCGCCTCAGTGCCTATGGCAGCGAATTCCGGGACATCTGGAAGCAGCTCTACCTATCGGCAGGCCACACCTGGAAGCTGCCCCGCGACAACGCCTTGAACCTGGCCTGTCCGCCTACCGGTCGGTCGATGCCGGCGCCAAGCGCGCGGGCGACATCGACGTGACCGCCTGGGGGCTGGCGCTGTCCTACACAGCCGGCGCCCATACCTTCAAGATCGCGCGCCAGCAGGTGCATGGCGACCAGCCGCTGGATTACCTGGGCATGGGGCCAGGCACTTATCACGACTCGATATTCCTGCCCAATTCATCGCAGCTTGCCGACTTCAATGGCCCGCATGAGAAATCGTGGGGATTCTTCTACGCGCTGGACCTGGGCAAGCTCGACGCCCTGCAAGTGCCCGGCGCCAGCGTGCAGCTGCGCTACGTGCGCGGTTCGGGCGCCGATGGCAGCCATCTCGACCGTACCAGCCCCTACGCCTACTACGCCAGCGGTGAAAAGCACTGGGAAAGCGACGTGGACCTGCGCTACTTGGTGCAATCGGGCAGCGCACGCAATCTGGCCATACGGCTGCGCTACGCCGTGCATCGCATGACGCAGGGCACGTCAGGCGCCTCATCCAATCAATTTCGCCTGATTTTCGAATACCCGCTGCCGATATTCTGACTGCGCGGCATCGCGGCCGATGGCACGCCAAATACCACGTTTGAAGCGCTTGAAAAGGCGCTACTGCATTGCATTTTCACTGTCAATAGAAGAGGCTGCATTATGGGACGCTCGGCTATACTGACCGCTGGTCGGGGACAGCAGAGTCATGACGGAAAACAGCTTTTCACTACACCTCAAAGAATTACTGGAACACCGCAAACTCTCCTTGCAGTCCGTGGCCAACGCCTTGGACGTCTCCCGCACGGCCGTGCATAAATGGACCCGCGGCGGCGAAATCGATTACGGCAATCTGCGCAAGCTGGCGCAACTGCTGGACGTCAACTGGATCTGGCTGCGCTACGGCGAAGACGCGCTGCGCGATGTGCAGCAGACCGAAGTCGTCGAACTGCCCATGACAGAAGTGCGCCGTCGCTACACGGCCGAAATCATGGAAAACGAAGCCCGCATGAAACTGGCGCAGGAAAACGCCCGTATCGTCACGTGGGAATGGAATTGGCTGACGGACGCGGTGTCGTATTCCGCGAACGTGAAAGACGTGTACGGCTGGCCGGTGCGCCGCAACGAAGACTTCTGGATTCACGTAGTGCCGGAAGACGTCGAAGCGCTGCAACGCATCTATCGCCAATGCATGGAAGACGGCAGCAGCTACGAATACGATTTCCGGATCATTCAAAGCGATGGCTCGGTGCGCTGGATCACCTCGCGCGGCGCCTCGCTGCGCGATAGTGCCGGCCGGCTGGTCAAGATGATCGGCATCAGCATGGAAAGCACCGACCGCAAGCTGGCGGAAGAAAAACTGCGTCGCAGCGAAGAGCGCTTTCGCACCTTCTTCGAGCAGGCCGGCGTACCGATGGCCTGGCTGGACCTGGACGGCGGCTGGCGGCGGGTCAACCCGCCCTTGTGCGCCCTGCTGGGCTATGACCCGGCGGAACTTGCCGGGCAGACTTTCCAGGCCCTCACCCACCCCGACGACCTGCCCGCCAACCTGCAGACCCTGTCGCGCCTGCTCAAGGGCGAGATTTCCGAAAGCGTCATGGAAAAGCGGCTGCGCCGCAAGGACGGCAGCTATACCTGGGTGCGCGTGCACGCGGCGCTGCAACGCGACCAGGCCGATGACGCACAAGGACGTATCCTGTGCGTCTACAGCGATGTCAGCGACTACCGCCAGCAAGTGGACGCGTTGCAGCAGCGCATCCACGAACTGGAACAGCAGGCAGACAGCGACAAGAAGCGCCGCTGACACTGCGCCAAAGCGCCTTCGGACCGGCCCTCGCGTCGGCCCCAAGGCCACCCCCTTTCATTTATTCAGGGACGCATTAAATCCGGCGTCCCGCCCGACGACCCGCTAAAATAACGGCCCCCCGCCCTGCCGCGCTAAAATTGCGCAGTATTTGATCACTGGCGCCGGCTAGCGCCCACCGAGGTATTCCATGTCTTCCCCCAAAGTCGGCTTTGTCAGCCTGGGCTGTCCTAAAGCCCTGGTCGACTCCGAACGCATCCTGACCCAACTGCGCACCGAAGGGTACGAAGTCACGCCCGAGTACAACGACGCCGACGTCGTCGTGGTCAACACCTGTGGCTTCATCGACAGCGCCAAGGCCGAATCGCTCGAAGCCATTGGCGAAGCGCTGGCCGAGAACGGCAAGGTCATCGTCACCGGCTGCATGGGCGTCGAGGAATCGGTGATCCGCAAGGTGCACCCCAGCGTGCTGTCCGTGACCGGACCGCAGCAGTACGAAGAAGTGGTGCGGGCCGTGCACGATGCCGCCCCGCCCAAGAAAGACCACAACCCCTACCTGGACCTGGTGCCGCCGCAGGGCGTCAAGCTCACGCCGCGCCACTACGCCTACCTGAAGATATCCGAAGGCTGCAATCACCGCTGCAGCTTCTGCATCATCCCGTCGATGCGCGGCGACCTGGTCAGCCGGCCCGTGGGCGACGTGCTCAGCGAAGCCGAGCGCCTGGTCAAGGCCGGCGTGAAGGAACTGCTGGTGATCTCGCAGGACACCAGCGCCTACGGCGTGGACGTGAAGTTCCGCAGCGGCTTCTGGAACGGCCGGCCCGTACGTACCCGCATGACCGAGCTCTGTATGGCCTTGTCCGACATGGGCGTCTGGACGCGCCTGCACTACGTGTATCCGTACCCGCACGTGGACGAAGTGATTCCGCTGATGGCCGAGGGCAAGATCCTGCCCTACCTGGACATTCCGTTCCAGCACGCCAGCCCGCGCATCCTGAAGGCCATGAAGCGCCCGGCCTTTGAAGACAAGACGCTTGCCCGCATCAAGAAGTGGCGCGAGATCTGTCCGGACCTGACCATCCGTTCGACCTTCATCGTCGGCTTTCCCGGCGAAACCGAGGAAGACTTCCAGTACCTGCTGGACTGGATGCAAGAGGCCCAGCTCGACCGCGTCGGCTGTTTCCAGTATTCGCCGGTGGAAGGCGCGCCCGCGAACCTGCTGGACAACCCGGTGCCCGACGACGTCAAGCAGGACCGCTGGGAACGCTTCATGGAACTGCAGCAGTCCATCTCGACCGCGCGCCTGGCCCGTAAGGTCGGCCGCGAGATCGACGTGCTGATCGACGAAGTGGACGAAGATGGCGCCGTGGGCCGCAGCAGCGCCGACGCGCCGGAAATCGACGGCTGCGTCTACGTCAGCTCGGACCGCGTGCTCAAGCCCGGTGATCTGGTGCGCGCCCGCGTCACCGACTCGGACGAGTACGACCTCTGGGCCGATACGATCTGAGGCAAGACCCTGCCGGCGGCCCTGGCCGCCGGCCGCTGGCCGCTCATGCTTCCAGCAGCTTCAAGCCCGCCACCCCGCCCACGATCAGCGCAATGCATGCCAGGCGCGCGGCAGACGGCGAATCGCCGAACAGCACGATCCCCAACACCGTGATGCCGACCGAGCCGATGCCGGTCCAGACTGCATAGGCCGTGCCCGCGGGCAGGTTCCGCATCGCCAGCGTCAACAGGAAGATGCTGCCCAAGGCCGCGGCAATGCCGATGGCGCTGGGCCAGAACCTCGTCCACCCGTCCGCATACTTCAACGCCAGCGCCATCACGATTTCCACCGCGCTCGCGGCCAGCAAGATCCACCAGGCCATCGCGGCCTCCCAAGAATCAACCAGCGGCCAGATTAGGACCTATAGTTACCCAGGCACAAGTACGCACCTTTTGGTAACTACAGGAAGGCTTCCATGGCACCCCCCTCGCATCGCGCACCGGCAGACGTCTTTGACGCCGCCTGCCCCTCGCGCCGCGCGCTTGAATTGATTTCCGGAAAGTGGGTGCCGCTGATCCTGCCGGCGCTGGCGCAAGGCCCGCTGCGCAATGGCGAACTGCTGCGCAGGCTGGACGGCATCTCGCAGAAGATCATGACGCAGACGCTGCGCGAGCTGGAGCGCCACGGGCTGGTGCGGCGCGAAGACCTGCACACGGTGCCGCCGCACGTGCGCTACCACCTGACGGAACTGGGCCGGTCGTTGAACGTGGCACTGGTGGCGCTGGACCGCTGGGCCGAGCAGCATCATGCGCAGCTGGACGCGGCAGCGCGCCGCCACGACGCGGCACACCCGCCACACTGAAGGGCAGCGATGCCCTGAAACGTCAACGGCGAACAACCCCGTCGGGATGCCCGCCGCGCGAACGCCAGGCGGTACCGCCCGGCGCATCCTGCCCCGCGACTAGTGCTTGGCCAGGAAATCCGACATATCGTCGGCGTGCTCTTCCTCGACCGCCAGGATCTCTTCGAGCAAGCGGCGCGTGGTCGAATCCTGTTCGCCGATGTACTCGATCATCTTGCGATAGCTGTCGATGGCGATGCGTTCGGCGATCAGGTTTTCCTTGATCATCTCTTCGAGCGTCTTGCCTTCGACGTACTCCGAGTGGCTGCGATCAAGCAGGCCCTTGGGCGACAGGTTGGGCTCGCCGCCCAGCTGCACGATGCGTTCGGCCAGCTTGTCGGCGTGGTCTTGTTCCTGGGTGGCGTGTTCGGCGAATTCGGCGGCCACCGGCTCGGCATTGAGGCCGCGGGCCATGAAGAAGTGGCGCTTGTAGCGCAGCACACAGACGATTTCGGTGGCCAGCGCTTCGTTCAGCAGCTTGAGCACTTGCTCGCGGTCGGCGCGGTAGGTATCGGTGACCGCGCCAGACTCGATGTCCTGGCGCGCCTTGGCGCGGATCGCCTTCACATCCATCTCGAAGGGGCGGTGTGCAGCTTCGCGGTTGCGGGTCGTGTTTTCCATATCGTTAGCTCCTTTTGAGTGGGTCATACGACGCTGGACTTCCAGTCGTTCCGAACGATCCAGTCTACCTACCGCTCGAAAAGATGCTGTGTCCAAACATTGCCCACGGCCCCGTTTGCAGGCCTCGCTTCCCCGGTAAAAACCGCTGGCGACGCTTCTCGTAAACTATCGGCTTCCCGTAAGACCCGTGACGCAATCTGTAACGGGCTAGGCTATAAATAGCGTCATATGACACTGAAGAACATCTGCGTGTATTGCGGCTCCAACCCCGGCGCCCGCCCCGAGTACCTGGAACAGGCCCGTGTGCTGGCCCGAGAGCTGGTCAAGCGCGACCTGGGCCTGGTGTATGGCGGTTCGGTGGTCGGCATCATGGGCGTGATCGCCAACGAAGTGCTGGCCGGCGGCGGCCGCGTGATCGGGGTCATTCCCGAACTGCTGCAAAAGAAAGAGCAGGCGCACCGCGGCCTGACCGAATTGCACCTGGTGCAGAGCATGCACGAGCGCAAGGCCATGATGATGGAAAAGGCCGATGGCTTCATCGCGCTGCCCGGCGGCGCCGGCACGCTGGAAGAATTCTTCGAAGTCTGGACCTGGGCCCAGCTGAACATGCACCAGAAGCCCTGCGGGCTGCTGAACATTGCCGGCTACTACGACGCCCTGATGCAGTTCGTCGATCACGCAGTCGACGAAGCCTTCATGCGCCCCCAGCACCGCGACATGCTGGTGGTCGAAAGCGACCCCGCCACGCTGCTGGACCGCTACGCGATCTACGAACCGCCCAACGTCTCGAAGTGGTTCGAGCCGGTCAAGGCCTGACGCCCCCCTCAACCCCGCCCCAAGGAACGCCCCCGCAATGTCCACCGGCCCGTTGTCTTTCGCCTGCACCGAGTCTGTATTGCGTGACTACTTCCACGCCAAGGACGAAAACCGCCCGCACTACATGGCGCGCGCCTTCGCCCCACAGGCGGTGCTGAAGATGGCCCTGCGCACACAGGCCATCGCCTTTCCCCCTGAATCGCACGGCTTGGCCGCCATCACCGACACGCTGGTGCGCAAGTTCGGCCAGACCTACGACAACGTCTACACCTTCTACCTGGCCCGGCCCGAGGCCGGCGCGTGCCTGCCGGAATACCGTTGCGACTGGATTGTCGGCATGACGGAAAAGGCCACCGGCAATGTGCGCGTGGGCTGTGGCCGGTACGACTGGGGCTTCCAGCCGGACCCTTATCGTGCCAACCGCCTGACCATCACCATCGAGACCATGGTGACGCTGCCGCCCGGCGATGCCGAGGCGGTATTCGGCTGGCTGCTGGCGCTGGAGTATCCCTGGAC
This sequence comes from Achromobacter deleyi, assembly GCF_902859705.1. Lineage (GTDB taxonomy): Bacteria > Pseudomonadota > Gammaproteobacteria > Burkholderiales > Burkholderiaceae_B > Achromobacter > Achromobacter deleyi. The sequence continues at coordinate 339,444 of NZ_CADIJO010000003.1, forward strand.
CAACGCGCAGCGCGTGGTGGCCGGCGCCCCGCCGCTTGAAGACCTGGCCCCCGTGGTGCAGTATCTGCTTCACCCCATGTAGACCGGCAACGGATTGCTTACTTGAAATACGACATCGCAGCTTTTGATTTTGACGGAACCTTGGCAGACACCATGCCCTGGTTCAATTCCATCCTGAACACGGTCGCGGACAAGTACGGCTTTCGCAAGATCGACGCGGCCGAACGCGACCAGCTGCGTCACCGCGAAGCCTCGGAAATCCTGAAATTCCTGGGCATCCCGCTGTGGAAGCTGCCCGCGATCATGGCGCACGTGCGCACGCTCATGCAGGAAATCGACCCCAGCGTTCACCTGTTCGACGGCATTCCCGATGCCCTGGCGCGCCTGAAGGCCGCCGGCATGCGGTTGGCGGTGGTCAGCTCGAATTCACTCGAGAACGTGCAGCGCGTGCTGGGCCCCGATACCGTCGCCCTGTTCGACGACTACGAATGCGGCACGGACCTGTTCGGCAAGCCGGCCAAGATCGACCGGCTGCTCAAGCGCCACGACACCGCGCCCGAACGCTTCCTGCTGGTAGGCGACGAAATGCGTGACATCGATGCCGCGCGCAAGGCCGGCGTACGGGTGGCGTCGGTGGCCTGGGGCTACAACCACGTCGATGCGCTGCGCGAACGCGGCCCCGACGAATTGTTCCTGCGCGTCGCCGACCTGCCTGCGCTGGCAGACTGACGCGCCCGTCGCCAAGGGAAAACCGCATGGCACGCAATGTGGAAATCAAGGCCCGCATCTCCAGCGTCGACGCCGTCGAACCGCTGGCGGCGGCGCTGTCCGGCAAGCCGCCTGTCACCATCGTGCAGGATGACACGTTCTTTGCCTGCCCCAACGGCCGGCTCAAGCTGCGCGTCTTTGCCGACGGCACCGGCGAGCTGATCTTCTATCGCCGCGCAGACGCCACCGGGCCGAAAGAAAGCTTCTACGTCATTTCACCGACCTCATCGCCGGACACCCTGCGCGAGACCCTGACGCTGGCCTATGGCCTTGCGGGCCGCGTACGCAAGACACGCCTGCTGCATATGACAGGCCGCACCCGCATCCATCTGGACCGGGTCGAAGGGCTGGGGGATTTCCTGGAACTGGAAGTGGTGCTGCGCGACGGCGAAAGCGTCGAGGCCGGCATGGCCGAAGCCCACGAGCTGCTGGCCAGCCTGCAGGTCAAGCCCGAACAGTTGCTGTCGGGTGCGTATCTGGATCTATTGGCCACGCAGGGCTGAAACCCTACCCGCTGGAGAGCCGGCGAGCGGCGCCTGGAGCGCCAGGGCCGCCACAAGCAGCGTCAGGCCGGCTGCCAGCCCCGCACGAACACGTCCACGGGCTGGCGCTTGCCACCCGCCTTCTGCAATTCCAGCAAGCGCAGTACGCCGTCGCCGGTCGCGATATCGATGCCCTGGGCATCCGCGCGCAGCACGCTGCCAGGCGCGGCCGCGGCGGCCTGGTCCAGCGCCTGGGCGCGCCACACCTTCACCGGGTCGTCCAGGCCGGGCAAGCGGATGCTGGCGCCAGGCACGGGATTGAACGCACGCACGCGGCGCGCCAACAAAGCGGCAGACTGGCTGCAATCGAGCGCCGCCTCGGCCTTGTCCAGCTTGGCGGCGTAGGTCACGCCGTCCTCGGGCTGGCGAACCGGCGTCAGGCCGCCTTGTTCCAGCGCGGCCAGCGTGGCGACGATGGCCTCGCCGCCGGCCACGGCCAAGGCATCGTGCAATTGCGCTGCCGTGGTGTCGTCATGAATGGGCACCACGCGTTCCAGCAGCATGTCACCTGTATCCAGGCCCGCATCCATCTGCATGATGGTGACGCCGGTACGGGCATCGCCCGCCTCGATGGCGCGCTGGATGGGCGCGGCGCCGCGCCAGCGCGGCAACAGGCTGGCGTGGATGTTCAGGCAGCCCAGGCGCGGCAGGTCCAGCACCCATTGCGGCAGGATCAGGCCGTACGCCGCCACCACCATGACGTCGGGCGCCACGCGCTCGAGCAGTTCGCGAGCCTGGGCGGCCTCGTCGGGATAGCGGCCGTCCAGACGCAGGCTGCGCGGCTGGGCGACTTCAATGCCGGCATCCAGCGCGGCCTGCTTGACCGGGCTGGGCGTGAGCTTGAGCCCCCGCCCCGCGGGACGGTCAGGCTGCGTCATGACCAGGGGAATATCGTGGCCCGCCGCCCGCAAGGCGTCGAAGGCGATACGGGCGAATTCCGGCGTGCCGGCGAAAACTAGGCGCATGGGGGTCTGACCAGAAGAAAGGAAACGGGCATCAGGCGCGCAGCGCTTCGCGCTCGGCCTTTTTCAGCTTGGTCTTGATGCGGTTCTGCTTCAGCGAAGACAGGTACTCGACGAACACCTTGCCTTCAAGGTGATCCAGTTCGTGCTGCACGCACACCGCCAGGAGGCCGTCTGCGTCGAATTCGAAAGGCTTGCCGTCGATATCCAGCGCCTTGCAGCGAATGCGCGAGGCGCGCTCGACTTCATCGTACACGCCGGGCACGGACAGGCAGCCTTCTTCGTAGATCTTGTGGTCGTCGCTGTGCCAGGTGATCTCGGGGTTGATCAGCACCAGCAGCTGGTTGCCTTCTTCAGACACGTCGATGACGACCACGCGCTCGTGCACGTCGACCTGGGTTGCGGCCAGGCCCACGCCCGGCGCGTCGTACATGGTGTCGGCCATGTCGCGCACCAGTTGGCGGATGCGGTCATCGACCTCGGCGACCGGCTTGGCCACTTTGTGCAAGCGCGGATCCGGGTAGCGAAGAATAGGAAGTAAAGCCATTGAAAGGGGTCGTCAGTAATAAGTGCCTGGATAAGAGTTTAATTCATTAGAGTCTTGATTTCTAATAGTTTTCGGCTAAACGGAAGATTGCACGGATCAACCTGCCCCCGTTTTCGGGCACCGATCCGGGACGAATCGATCCGCCCCTATCCTGGCCTGTGCCGTGGCCGTGCGACACTCTCGGACGACCGGCGCCGCGCGCCCCTCCCCTGCCCACCGTCCCTGCCGGCCCGCCGGCGCTCGTTTTCATGCCGCTGACCCACACTGTTGCCGAATTGTCCGCCTGGCTGCGCCTGTCCCTGGAACCCGGGGTCGGCTCCGCCACAGCCTGTACCTTGCTGGGTGCGCTGGGCCTGCCGGAACAGATCTACGCGCAGCGGGCCAGCGCCCTGATGCGCCAGGTGCCCGACGCGCTGGCGCGCCAGCTGGCCGCCCCCATGCCCGCCGACATGGCCGCGCAGGTCGACAGCGCCCTGCAATGGGTCGACACCCCCGGTCACCACATCCTGACCCTGGCCGACCCCGCCTATCCGCAAAGCCTGCTCACCATCGCCGACCCGCCCATCCTGCTCTACGTGACCGGCGATCCGGCCTATCTGCAAGGACAGGCGCTGGCCGTGGTGGGCGCGCGCAACGCCACGCCGGGCGGCCAGGAAAATGCCCGCGCCTTCGCTCGCCACCTGGCGGGCAGCGGCTGGCGGGTCATCAGCGGGCTGGCATTGGGCATCGACGCGGCGGCTCACGAAGGCGCGCTGGATGCCGGCCCGGGCGGCGCAGGCACGGTCGCAGTGATGGGCACCGGCATCGACCGCATCTATCCCGCCAAGCACCGCGACCTGGCGCACCGCATTGCCGCCCACGGCGCGCTGGTGTCCGAACTGCCGCTGGGCACGGGCGCCCTGCCGCAGCACTTTCCCAAGCGCAACCGCATCGTGGCGGGGTTGGCGCGCGGCGTGCTGGTGGTCGAGGCCGCCAAGCAAAGCGGGTCCCTCATCACCGCGCGACTGGCCGGCGAAAGCGGGCGCGAGGTCTTCGCCATTCCGGGTTCCATCCATTCGCCGCTGTCGCGGGGCTGCCATGCCCTGATCCGCCAGGGCGCCAAGCTGGTGGAGACCGCCGCCGACATCACCGACGAACTGGGCGGCGGCCCCACACCCGGCACCGCCCGCACCAAGGCGCCGGCGCCCGCCGCCTTGCCCGACCACCCCGTGCTCGATGCCCTGGGGTTCGACCCCCTGCACCTGGATGCCATCCAGGCGCGCTGCGGCCTGGATACGGCCACGCTGCAGGCGCAATTGCTGGAACTGGAACTGGCCGCCCGCGTGGCGCGCCTGGACGATGGCCGCTTCCAGCGCCTGAAATAGGCGTTGGCGCTAATATTGACGATGGCGCCGTCGAGTTGCCGCGGCCGCCGCCCGATACCGATACAGGAAGAGACATGGCTTTGCCCTCCCGCGTCAAGATCGTCGAGGTTTCCCCCCGCGACGGCCTGCAGAATGAAAAAGAATTCGTGTCCACCGACATCAAGGTGGAACTGGTCAACCGCCTGGCCGCGGCCGGCTTTCCCAATGTCGAGGCGGCCTCGTTCGTGTCGCCCAAATGGGTGCCGCAAATGGCCGACGGCGCCGACGTCATGGCGCGCATCGAGCGCCGCCCCGGCACGATCTATTCGGTGCTGACGCCCAACATGAAGGGCTTCGAAGGCGCGCTGGCCGCCGGCGCAGACGAGATCGTCATTTTCGGTGCGGCGAGCGAAGCCTTCTCGCAAAAGAACATCAATTGCTCCATCGCCGAATCCATCGCGCGCTTCGAGCCCGTGGTGCAGGCCGCCCGCGAAGCCGGCATCCGCGTGCGCGGCAGCATCAGTTGCGCGCTGGGCTGTCCCTACCAGGGCGAAGTGCCGATCGACGCGGTGGTCGACGTGGCCCAGCGCTACCTGGCCATGCAGGTCGATGAAATCGACGTCGCCGACACCATCGGCGTGGGCACGCCGCAACGTGTGCGCGATGTGATGGCGGCGGTCACCCGCGTGGTGGACCCGGCGCGCGTGTCGGGCCATTTCCACGACACCTACGGCCAGGCATTGGCCAACATCCTGGCATCGCTGGAAACCGGCATCTCGATCTTCCACGCGTCGGTGGCGGGCCTGGGCGGCTGCCCCTATGCCAAGGGCGCCACCGGCAACGTGGCCACCGAAGACGTGCTGTACATGCTGCGCGGCCTGGATATCGACACGGGCGTGGACTTCGACGCCGTGGTCGACATCGGCCAATGGATGTCGGCCAACCTGAACCGCAAGGGCTCCAGCCGGGCCGGCAACGCCATTGCCGCCAAGCGGGCCGCCTGACGCGAAACCTCGTAGAATGGCTGCGCGCGTTTCGCGTGAGCGCCAGGACCGCCTGGCGCGCATCTTCTCGCAACGCTATCGGAATTCCGCAGCCGCATGACGTCCCCCGTCTCCGCCCCTCCGCCCGAGGAACTTGCCGCCCTGCTGCGCGCCATCGGCCCCCTGCCCCTGTCGGGACAGGCATGGCCGGACTGGGTCCGCATCCTGACCTGGGTCATCCTGGCCGTGCTGGGCGTGCAGGTCGTCACGACCGCCATCCGCGCCCCCGCGCAGCCATTCGACGCTGCGCTGGCCGTGGGCGTGGGACTGTGCTTCATCGGCCTGTTGTTCATCTCCTGGCACATGCAGACATCCATCACCACCATCGACGAACATGGCCTGCGCCAAAGCTGGTTCGCGCGCCGCGAGGTCGCCTGGGAAGACGTGCGCGGCGCGCGGTTCGTGCCGATGCTGTTTTCCAAGCGGCTGGTGGTGTTCACGCATAGCGGACGGCCCGTGATCTTCCAGGGCGGCACACGCGAACTGCGCAACGCATTCACCAAGATTGCCGAACTGTACCGGCGCAGTTGAGCCGCAAGCCCTCGCGACGGCAGAGGCCCGTCGCGCCCCTACCCAGGAGCCCTGACGCATGACGGAGCTGGCCTATGCCTATCTTGCCCCCTCCGAATTCGCCCAACGGCAGGGCCAGGCCGACCTGAGCCTGGCCACCAGCGGCGGGCTTGCCCCGTCGGGCGCGGTGGCGCATCCCTTTTTCTTTTCCGGATTCGTGGCCCAGCCCGCCGTGGTGGCGCAAGCGCTGCTGATGCAGGCACGGGTGGCGCGCACGCGCTTCTATGTGCCGCCGAACACGCTGGCGGCGGTGCTGCGGGCGGCAGACCCGGTCGTGACGTCCACGCCCGAGGGCCTGCGCTTCGAGTCCTTCAGTGTGTGCTGCGGCGTGTACGCGCGCCTGGACGTGGACGCGGCGGCGCTGGACGCCACGCACTCGGCGCCGGGCGTCACCAACGTAGACGTGAATCCCCCGCTGCGCCAGGCGCTGGCCGGGCTGCGCGCGTCCGAACCCCTGCACCTGAACGTGGGCAACGATGCGCTGCGGGTGGCGACGCCAGCGGGCGAGATCGTCGAAGAGCAAGTCCCGCTGCCCACGCGCTGGCTCAAGGGGTTTGCCGAAACGCAGATGCTGTCGGCGGGCATGACGGCGCGTCACGAGCTCACCGGCGCCGCACTGCGCCAGTTCGTGCAGGCGCTGCCGCGCTCATCGGCGACCAAGACGGTGATGTGGGCAACCCAGGCCGCCCGTTCGCTGCGGCTGGCCACGCAGGCGACGCCCGGCGCGGTGTGCGTGGCGGGCCCAGAGCGGCTGCGGGTGCTGGAGCCACTGCTGCGCTACGCCACGGCGCTGCGCGCCTACGGGGCGGATGTAGCGGCGGGTGGCCAACCCCAGGCCAGCGCCTGGGTGCTGGAACTGCCCGGCGCACGGATCACGTTGGGGCTGAGCCCGGAGAAATCTCGCGGCTTCTCGGGCGAGGGTTCGGTACTGCATCTGATCGCGGGCGGCGATGCGAACGAGGACGCGGCATTCGTCTCGACGCTGCTGGCCTTCGAACCCCGCATCGATATTGCCCAATTGGCCGCGCGGGCCCTGCTGCCGCAGGCACAGATCGCGTCTGCGCTGGGCGTGCTGGCGTCGTCCGGCCAGGTGGGCTTCGATCTGGCGGCGGGCGCGTATTTCCATCGTCCGCTGCCGGTGCAGGCGGGCCTGCTCGACACGCTGCATCCGCGGCTGGCCGATGCGCGCAAGCTGTTGACGGACGGCGCGGTACTGCCCGAGGGCGAGGGGCGGTATACGGTGCAGTCGGGGCCGCAGCGCTACCGCGTGGCGCTGGGCGTCGAACCGTCGCACGATCGCTGCACCTGCCCGTGGAACGCCAAATACCAAGGCGCGCGCGGCCCCTGCAAGCACACACTGGCTGTGCGCATGTTTCTCGATCCGCTGAACGCGCCTGGAGCCGACGCATGACCCTGAGCCTGACCGAACGCCGCGCGGCGCTGCGCGAGGCCGCTGGCGGCGACGCGACGGACGTCACCGCCATTGCCCGCGCGCTGGCCGGCGCGAACGAAGAAGACCGCGCCGCGCTGGCCAAGACCTTGCCGCCATCGCGCCTGTTCAGCGCAGAGGGGCCAACGCCCAGGGCATGTTTCGTGTTGACCGCGCTGGGCAAGCCCAAGCTCGTGGCCGAGACCCTGGCGCCTGCGGATATGACGCGCAAGCAAGACTATGCCGCACGCCATACCGTGATGGCGCCAGCCGTCATCGCGGCAGCGAGCGAACGGGACGCATCCTGGCGGGCCGCATTCGTCGAGCTGTTTGCGGAACAGTCCTGGTGGGCCGAACCTCTGGTCTGGCCCGTATGCCACGCGCTGGTTCGGCTGGATGACGAGGCGCCGCTGTCCCAGGCCTATCTTCGGTGCTTCGTGCAGCAGGTCAGCGCCATCGGTGCGGATGGGCAACGGGACGAAGACCATGGCAAGCTCATGGCCGCGCATCTGCAGGCGCACCCCGATTGGGTCGAACGCGAGTTCTGGGCCTTGTTCCGCGTCGATGGCATGGGCGCCGATTACCAGCTCATCGAGCGCACCGGCCTTGCCTGGGACGCCGCCATCCTGACGCTATGCCAGGCCAGCCCGGTGTTCCGGGAACGCCTGCTGGCCGAGTCATTGGACGCCTTGCTGCGAGACTTCTCGGCGAAAGTCATTGCCTGGTACTTGCGCGTGCATCGCTTGGCCGATCCGACCGCGCACGAAGTCGCGGCCAGGCAACACACGTATTTCTCGGTGCTCGCCACGGCGCCCAGCACGGCGGTAGGCCTGGCCCAGGACATGCTCAAGCGCGCCGCCGCACAACTGGACGTGGACGCGATGATCGAGGCCGCGCCCGCCGTCCTGACCCGTACGGAGAAGAAGCTGGTCAAGGCCCAGCTCGCGCTGCTTGCCGCGCTCAAGACGGATGCCGGGCAAAGTGATCGCATCTCGCAGATGCTCGGCGAAGCGCTGGAAGGCATGCCGTTGGACCTGGCGCCGCTGGCGCGCAAGCTCATGGTTGCGACAGACGAGATGCAACCCGCCGATGCAGAGGGCGAGGCTCGCACGAAAGAGGACGACGTCAGCCGCACAATCACGATACCGGCACCGCGCAGCACGTCGCTGCCGGACCTTCCCGAGCCTGCGCCCGACATCAGCAACGACGAGGCACTGCACGCCTTGATCGGGGCGCAGTTCGAGGGCGTCGGACACGGCGCCGAGTTACCGCGCCTCTTCGACTACCTGGCCCGCCGTCCGCAGATTGCGCTGCCTGAGGCGCTGCAACACCGCGCCGCCGAAATCATCGCGTCGGTGTGGGATGAACACAATGCCTCGCCGCGGCGCCTTCTGGCCGCCGCGCTGCTGGGCCGGGACGACGTCAGTTTCAATGGCTATGCCCGGTATGTCGTGGCCAGCGCAGGCAAGCCGGACCCCGTGGGCGTGGTATTGCAGGAAAACACCTTCACCAGCAGCGGCTACGACGTCGAGACCGGAGATTGGACGGTCAACGAAACCTGGACCTCGCGCTCGGGCTACCAATACCTTCCGACGCATTCGCCGCTGGCCCTGCTGGCGGGGGCTTTCCACGACCTGCGGTCGAGTCGGGCACGGGGTGAACCCTTCGTAGCCCCGGCGCCCGTGCCGGCGCATCGCTTCGCCTGGCAGCGAATGGTTGCCACGCCGGGCGAAGGCACGTTCTCGCGCGACCTGGAGGTGTTGGGAGAGGGCCCCAAGCCGTTCTGGATGCCGACGGACACCGCCGCAGTGACCCACGCGTCCGCCTCGCCGGCCCTGGATGTCGCCGACGTAGCGGCCGAATTCACCTTCCGCGTCCAGGAGGCCCGGCAGCAGGACGGCTACGACCAGGTCGTGCAATGGACGGCCTGGCTGCTGCGGTTCAACCCCGACACGCTGGCCGCGCATTTCCATCCGATGCTGTGCGCGGCGGTGCAGGTCATCAACGTGCGCGGCCTTGCACCGTTGCTGACGGCGCTGGGCGCGTCCCGGCAGGTGCCCGGTACGCCCGTGTACTCGGCCTTGGCCCTGGCGGCATCGGCGAAGATGTCCGAGCAGCGCGCCCAGGCCGCCGAGGCAATCGCACGCCTGGCCGACGCCGGCCTGCTCGACCCCGCGCCGTTCGCCGAGCAGATCGCGGCGCATCTGGCGCAGGGCTTCGCCTTGGCCGGACGGCTCGCGCAGACGCTGGCCGACGCCGCGTCCATCAGCGCACTTGCCGGTTGCCGCGTACTGCAAACGCTGGCGGCGCTGCTGCCGCATCTGCTCGACGCCCAAGGCAAGCCGCTGGCCCAGGCGGTCAAGCTCATCGAACTTGCCGCCCGCCTGTCCAATGACTATGGCATGCCGGTGGCGCTGCCCGACGCGCTGGCCGCACGGCGCAACGGTGCGTCCGTGCTGGCAGTGACCTTGCGCAGCCTGGAAGCCGTCGCATCGCGGGCAACGCCGTTGGCCGAAACCGCCGCAGCCGCCGCGCGGCAGACTCAAGAGGGATGACCACACGCATGACGCCCTACAAGAACCTCTGGGACTACTACCGCGACACCGCGCGGCTGATTCAAGATGGCGCGACCCTGCGCACCCTGTACGACGCCCTGCTTCAGGTACAGTCGGACGATATGCGCACAGTGGACGCGTCGCCCAAGCGGCTGCGTGAAATGACGCAAAGCTGGTCCCAGCGCCCGAATTTCCTGCCGATCCGCCTGAACGAACTGTTCAACGGCCTGCAGGTCGACCCGACGGATGACTACGTGCTGGCCCTGGTCGGCGGGCTGGGCGGACGCCACGAACAGGAAGTGCGCCTGTTCATGCTGCGCCACGACCACGCGCTGCGGGACAACGTGTTCTGGCGCGTCTTCGAGGTGGAGGGCGGCGGCGAGATCTCGTTGGCGAACATCGACAAGTTCTCGCGCGAGGAATTCAACTGGCACAACACGGTCGTGCTGCTGGCCAACGAAGGCACGCTGGACCGGCGCCGGGTGCTGCGCAGTTGCCTTGAAGCGCTGAACCGGGATTTCTCCGCCTATCGCGCCGGCTGGTACTCGCGCGTCTATGCCACGCTGGCCCCCACGCCCGACGAGGTGGCAGCCGACCAGCAACTGCTGCGGCTGTGCCTGGGCTCGTCGATCACTGCCACCGTGTCGCTGGCAGTCAAGCAGTTCGAGACGCTGCACAAGCACGACCTGCTCGACGCCACGCCTTTCGTGGACGCTTGCGGCGGCGCATTCTCGGGGCCAAAGGCCGCGGCGCTGTCGGTGCTGCGCATTCTGGAAGCACTGGGCGCACAGGCACGGGTCGATTCGCAGGCCCTGGCGCAGGCGCTGGCCCTGGGTCTGGGGCATCCGCATGCCGACGTGCAACGGGCGGCGGTAAAGGCGCTGGTGAAGATGGGCCGGGTGGATCTGGCGCAACAGCAGCGCGACGCCCTGGCGCCAGCGGTGGCCGTCCTACTGCCGCAAGCCGAGGCTGCCGAGACCGAAGAACCGGTGGACAAAGGTCTTGCAGCAAGCGCCAGTGCCCCAGGCCTGTCGGGCACGCCATCCGATTTGCCATCACCCGCGCCCCTGAATCCCTGGACGGACGACGACGCCCAGGAACGCTATGCCGCGCTGCTGGAGGCGCCCGCCGACGCCCTGGAATTCGAGCTTGCACTGGCGTGGCTGGCAACGTCCCGGCAGGTGGCGGCGATGATCGCGCCCTTGGTCAAGCGCGCCCGCCGCCTGGCCGAGCGCGATAGACAGCACTACGCGGCCGCACTGCTGCTGGCGGCGCATGAACCTAAGGTCCCATTCCTGCCACTGCAGTATTGGCAGAACACCTCCACCAGCCTGGTCAACGGTGAGTGGGTGCAAGAACGCGAGGGCAAACGCCAGGCGCTGCCGAGCGCCGAGCAATCCACCCTGCTGCCCAGCTTCATCACCCGCCTGCGCGAGGTGGCCGCGATCGTGCAGGGCCAGGCGTCGCGCCGCCCGCTGCTCGCCACGCCCACCGACACGCAGGGTTGGGTCGATGCCGACGCCCTGCTGGCCCGCTTCGAGGCGGGCCGGGAAAGCGGCGCCCCGCTGCCGGTGGATCTCACCCAGGCATTGCTGCGCGTGCATCCCGAGCATCGGGCCCGGGCGGTCGAGGCGACCGGTGGCGCGTGGCCGCAGATCACCGACACCGTGCAGATCGAATGGCGCAGCCGCGGATCGAGCACCTTGAAGGCCGACGGCTCGCCGCAGTGGGTGTGGTGGAGTCCCGTGATCCATGCCGCGCCCGACGAAGCGCCTTCGGCCACGCAACCGGCGCTGATTGCGTCGGGTCCGCTGCAATACAACGACTGGGGCGACGCCCACGCGCTGGTCTGCGCCGAACTCGGCCTGGCCAACCCCGCGTCGACCTTGCCGCTGGCCGCAGCCAGCATGGCGATCATGAACACGGCGGCAGGCGACGAGGCCGAGCATCGCGCCCCCACCGTGCTGCGCGTTCTTGCCGGGCATCCGGGCGCGTGGCACGCGGAAACCGTCCAGCTGCTTGCCCTGGGCATGGCGGCCAAGCAGGCCGAGGTACGCGCGCAGGCCGTGGAAGCGTTTGCCGCCGCGATTCCGCACCGCGTGGATGCAACCGCTGCGGCGCAGGCCTACGCCGCCTGCGTGCCCGCGATCGTCCTGACCCGCTGGGCAACGTCCTTCACGGACGCGGCGACAATGGCGCCTGCGGCCGTCATCGCCGTGCTGGGCGGTCTGCTGCCACGCCTGGACCCCAAGACGCGCGGTATTGGCTCCCTGCTTACCGTGCTGCTGGATGAGTCGCTGCGCCACGCGCACCCCGTCCAGGCCGCAGACTTGCGCGGCTGGCTGGCGGGCTTTACTGGCACGTCCGCCGCCGCCAAAGCCGCCAAGGCGCTGCTGGCGTTGTAAATCGATTAAGGAAACTTGCATGACCCAGACCGCCGAACAGTTTCACCAACGCATGTGGGAAATCCTGGAGCCCGTGGACACCCAGTTCTTCGAGGTCGTCGCCGCGCCCGCCCCCGACGCAGAAGCGATCGGGGCGCTTGAAGCCGCGTTGGGCTTTGCGCTGCCGGCAGCGTTTGCCGCCTTCTGCCAGCGCACCAACGGCTTGTGCGTGATGGCGCGCGAAGCTGTCTGGCCACACGCGAAAGAGTTCGAGGTCGGCCCCGCGTGGACGTTCTGGCGCGGCCTGGTGCTGTTGGGCATCGACACCCCGGACTTGCCCGAATGGGCCAGCATCTCGGCGCAGCAGCGCCGGCTGGCTGAGGCCGGTCTGCCCGGCATCCTGCCCCTGCTGAAAATCGTGGGCGATGGCGGCCGGATCTGGGGCGTGGATCAGACAGGGACCGTGGTGGTGATCGATGACTTGACCGATCCGCAGCCGCTGGACGGCGACTTTACCGACCTCTACGCCGAGCAGATTGCCGACCTGATGCAGCGCCAGCAGGACATGGCGCAGCGGCTGGCCGAACGCGCAACGCGCAAGCCAGGCAAGCTGCCAGGGTAAAACGCAGCCGCACGCTGGCCGATCCCTGACGTCATCCATCACATCCAGACACCCAAGACAGGCAATGATCCGTTTACCGCTCAAGACCGCCACCCTGATCGCAGGCATCGCGATGACGCTGGCCTGCCAGGGGCAAGCGCCCGCGCAGGCACCCGCATCGGAATCCCCCCCATCGCAGCCGCCCGTCGTCGGCGCCTGGCGCAAGGTGTCCGATGCCCAGCTCAATCAGCAATACCGCTACTCGATGCTGCCCGCTGTGGCGGCTGCGGGCAGCCGATGGGCCGCCTACGACCCCAAGGCCGGCAAGACCGTGTGCTGCCTGGTCGTGGTCGGGCCTGAGATCAGCGAGGCCGAGCTGGACACCACCTACAACATTCCGGGCCCGTGGATCACCGATCTGGTGAACGGCTGGAACCTGGACGCCGCGCCATATCGGCCACACGTGCAGTTGCTGCGCGCGGAAGGCGCACTGGTCGATCACGAATTCTCGGAGATGGCCGACGAACTGGGCGGCCTGCTGCTGCCCGCCCAGGCCCAGGCCGTCGCGCCGAATACGCTGCAGCTGGACGGCAAGCGTTACACCGTAGAGCGCAAGGAAGAGCCGCTTGCCAGCGACGACGGCGTGGTGCACACCTACGCCCTGCGGCCCGCCCAGGGCGGCAAGCCCTTGGCGGTCGAGGTTCCCTACGGGATTTACTAGATCAGCGGATCGGCAGCGCGTACATCAGGCCGCCCTGCGTCCATTGCGCATTCAGGCCGCGCTTGATCTTGAGCGGGCTGCCCTGGCCGACGTTGCGCTCGAAGCTTTCGCCGTAATTGCCCACCTGCTTGACGATATTGTAGGCCCACTTTTCGTCCAGCCCCAGGTTGGCGCCGCCGCCGGGCGTGACGCCCAGGATGCGCTTGATGTTGGGGTTGGCGCTCTTGGCCTGTTCGTCGACGTTCTTGGACGTGACGCCGTATTCCTCGGCTTCGATCATGGCCGACAACGACCAGCGCACAATGTTCAGCCAGGCGTCGTCGCCCTGGCGCACGAACGGGCCCAGCGGCTCTTTCGAGATGATCTCGGGCAGCACGACGTAATCGTCAGGATTCTGCAGCTTGGAAATGCGGATGGAAGCCAGGCCCGAGGCGTCGGTGGAGAACACGTCGCAACGACCGGCCGCGAACGCGTTGACCACTTCGTTGAAGGTCTCGATCACGACCGGTTTGTACGTCACGTTGTTGGCGCGCGCCCAGTCAGCCAGCGTGTTTTCGTTGGACGTGCCGGTTTGCAGGCAGATCGTGGCGCCGTTGATTTCCTTGGCGCTCTTGACGCCCAGCGACTTGGGCACCAGGAAGCCCTGGCCGTCATAGAAATTGATGCCGGCATGGATGATGCCCAGCGCGGTGTCGCGCTGCTGCGTCACGGTGGTGTTGCGCGTCAGGACGTCGACTTCGCCGGACTGCAGCGCGGTGAAACGCTGCTGCGAATTGAGCGGCACCACCTTGATTTTGTCGGCGTCGCCGAACACGGCCGCGGCGATCGCCCGGCACAGGTCTACGTCCAGCCCTTGCCACTTGCCTTGCGCGTCGGGTGCGGAAAAGCCCGCAAAACCCGTGGTGGTGCCGCAGGCCACCGCCCCGCGCTGGCGCACGACGTCCAGCGTCGCCGCCTGTGCACCCTGTACCGCTGCCAACAGCAGCGCCGCGCCCACCAACCCTTTAGCAATATTCATGACCTGGATTCCTGTTGTACCGGGACGCGCCAGCGCCCTGTTGTAGCGGGGCGCGCATGCGCGCCAAGGCGAGAAGCTTATAGACATGAAGCGCCCGCGCCAAATAACAAGCGCTTATTTAGGTATATCAGGCTGCCAGCGAGATGGATACGGGTTGATTGGCCTCGCAGGCGTCCAGCGCACGGCTCAGGCGTTGCATGCCCAGCGCGATCTGGCTTTCGTTCATGGTGGCGAACGACATGCGCATGGCATGCACGTCGGCCTGCGCCGCATCGGCGTAGAACGCCTTGCCGGGCACATAGACCACTTCGTGTTCGATCGCATAGGGCAACAGGCGGGTGGCGTCGACCTCGCCGGTCAGGCGGGCCCAGAAGAACATGCCGCCCTCGGGCTTGCGAAAGACGATGCGGCCGTTCAATTCACGCGTGAGCGCGTCGGCCATGGCATCGCAGCGCTGGCCGTAGGCCGCGCGGATGCGCGGCACGTGCTCTTCGTAGCGGCCGTTGGCCAGGTACTGGGCCACGACTTCCTGGATCCAGGCGGACGAAGCCATGTCGTCGGCAGCCTTGGCGCCGACGCAGCGGCGGCGGATTTCGGGCGGAGCCACCAGCCAGCCGATACGCAGGGCCGGCGCCATGGTCTTGGACATGCTGGCCAGGTACACGGCCCAGTGACGGGCCTCGCCTTCGGCCAGCGCCATGATGGGCGGCACGGCTTCGCCGGCAAAGCGCAGTTCGCTGTAGGGGTCGTCTTCGACGATCAGGAAGCGGTGCTTGACCGCCAGCTCCAGCAAGCGCAGGCGGCGCTGACGCGAGATGGTGGCGCCGCAGGGGTTCGAGAACGACGCCACCACGCAGACCATCTTGGGCTTGATGCGCGCGGCCAGTTCGTCGAGCGCGTCGATGTCGATGCCGTCGGGGCCCGACGGCACCGTGTGCACCGTGGCGCCGGTATAGCGCAGCGCCTGCACGGAATTGGGGAAGGCGGGCGATTCGATGATGGCGTGGTCGCCGGGTTGCAGCATCACGCGGGTCAACAGCGCCATGGCTTGCTGCGAGCCGCCGGTGACGGCCAGTTCGGTATCCGGGTTGCAATGCAGGCCGCGCACCGCCGACAGGCGCGCCAGCTCATTGCGCAGGCTGGCCTGGCCGTCGATGTTGGAGTACTGCAGGCAGGCGCCCAGGCGCGCCATGACCTGGGTGGAGGCGATCGACAGGCCATCCACGTCGAACAGTTCCTGGGCGGGATAGCCGCCCGCCAGCGAAATCGTGCCCGGACGCATCGCGTACGGCATGAGCGAGCGGATCGGGGACGCGGGGGGATTCAGGAAAGGCGTGGCGAAAGCGTAGTCGGGCGCGACACTGGACATGGCGGAGGGGATAAGGAAAAGGGATGGACCGCGCAGCCCTTCAAGACCACGCCGGGGTTTTAAAACATTGAAATCTAAACAAATATCCACAAATTCTAAGCCTGCCGATCAAACAGGGTCAACGAAGATACGGTCCTAGAAGGCCGACTGTGGTGAAACCGGCTGCCCAGGTCCTACACTATGGGACATTCCGACCCCAAGAGAACTGCATGACCGCTGTCGACACCCTGGCCGGGCGCCTTGCCCGCATCCAGCAACGCATTGCCCAGGCCTGCGAACGCGCCGGCCGCGCGCCGGACAGCGTGACGCTGCTGCCGGTCAGCAAGACGTTCGAGGTGGACGCCGTGCGCGAAGCCATGGCGCTGGGCCTGACCCGTTTTGGCGAAAACAAGACGCAGGAACTGCGCCAGAAGGCCGCCGCGCTGGCGGGCCAGGGCGTGCAGTGGGTGCTGATCGGCCACTTGCAGACCAACAAGGCCAAGGACGCGGCGCGCGACGCCACCGAGCTGCAGTCGCTGGACCGCGCGGACCTGGCCGAGGCCCTGCACCGCCGCCTGGTCAATGAGGGCCGGACCCTGGATGTGCTGGTGCAGGTCAAGACTTCGTCCGAGCCCAGCAAGTTCGGCATGGACGCCGCCGAGGTGCCCGCCTTCCTGCGCCGCATCGCCACCGAATTCCCCACCCTGCGCGTGCAGGGCCTGATGACCATGGCGGTCAATTCGCCCGATCCGGCCGAGGTGCGCGCCTGCTTCCGGGCCCTGCGCGAACTGCGCGACCAATTGCGCCAGGACGCCATCGAGGACGTCTCTCTGGACCGGCTGTC
The DNA here is from genome assembly GCF_902859705.1 of Achromobacter deleyi. Taxonomy (GTDB): domain Bacteria; phylum Pseudomonadota; class Gammaproteobacteria; order Burkholderiales; family Burkholderiaceae_B; genus Achromobacter; species Achromobacter deleyi. Next base: position 356,119 of record NZ_CADIJO010000003.1, read on the forward strand.
GATGGGCATGAGCGGCGATTTCGAGCTGGCGATCGAAGAAGGTTCCACTGAGGTCCGCATCGGCACCGCCATTTTTGGCGTCCGCAGCTACCCCGATCCGCAATAAGCCGCTGATTCCGGGCCTCGAAACAGACGCATATTGCCCCGGGTGCGGGGCATAATGACGTCGCTAAAAACGAGGAGACACCCCATGCAAAAGCAAGCACGGCGCCTTCTGGCGCTTGCCGCCCTGTCGCTGGCCGCTACCGCGGCCACCGCCCAATCCTGGCCTGCCCAGCCCGTCCGCTGGATCGTGCCCTACCCGGCCGGCGGCGGCGCCGACGTGGTCGCGCGCACCGTTGCCAGCGGCATTGAAAAGCCGCTGGGCCAGACCATCGTGGTCGAAAACCGCCCCGGCGCGGCCACCATCATCGGCGCCACCGCCATTTCGCAGGCCGAACCCACCGGCTACGTGATCGGCACGGCCGACTCGGGCACCCTGGCCTTCAACCCGTCGCTGTACGCCAAGCTGTCCTACGATCCGTCCAAGTTCACGTACATCGGCGGCATCGCCAAGTTCCCGCTGCTTTTGGCCGTGAACGTCAATTCGCCGTACAAGACGGTGGACGACGTGATCCAGGCCGCCAAGAAAGAACCGGGCAAGCTGACCGCCGCCTCGGCCGGCGCCGGCTCGCCGCACCACCTGGCGCTGGAACTGTTCAAGCAGCGCACGGGCGCCAACCTGCTGCACGTGCCCTACAAGGGCGCCGCCCCGGCCATCCAGGACCTGCTGGGCGGACAGGTGGACGTGATGTTCATCGACCTGGCCGCAGGCCTGCCCAACGTCAAGGCCGGCAAGCTGCGCGTGCTGGCCTCGGCCACGCCCGAGCGCGTGGCCGTGCTGCCCGACGCCCCCACCATGGCCGAACAGGGCGTGCCCGACTTCACCGCCTACGCCTGGCAAGGCTTGGTCGCCCCCGGCGGCCTGCCCGAGCCCGTCGTCAAGAAACTGTCGGCTGAACTGGATGCCGCGCTGAAGTCGCCGGCCGTGTCGCAGAAGATGCTGGACATGGGCGTGATCCCCATGCCGCTGTCGGCCAAGGACTTCAAGGCCTACGCCGAACAGGAACGCACCACCTGGGCAGACGTGATCAAGAAGGCGAACATCAAGCTGGAATAAGCAGCCCCGGCGCTGCCTGGCAATGAAAAAACGCGGCCCGAGGGCCGCGTTTCTTTTGGCAGGTGCCGTGCGCGCCCCGCGGCGCGCAGGCATTGCACGGATTACACCAGCACGCGCTCGATGCCGCCCGCGTTGGCGCGGCGCACGTAGTCTTCCATCCAGCCTTCGCCCAGGATGTGGCGCGCCATTTCGACCACGATGTAGTCGGCGTCCATGCCGGTATCGCCTTCGTAGCGCGACAGGCCCTGCAGGCACGACGGGCACGAGGTCAGCACCTTGATGTCGCCGGTGAAACCGTCCGTGCGCAGCGCGGCGTCGCCCTTCAAGAGCTCTTCCTGCTTGCGAAAGCGCACCTGCGTGGAGATGTCGGGCCGGCTGACCGCCAGCGTGCCCGATTCGCCGCAGCAGCGGTCGCTCTTGACGGCGCCGTCGCCCACCAGCGAACGCACCGTCTTCATCGGGTCCTGCAGCTTCATGGGCGTGTGGCAGGGGTCGTGATACATGTAGCGCACGCCCTTGGCACCTTCGAGCTTGATGCCCTTTTCAAGCAGGTACTCGTGGATGTCGATCAGGCGGCAGCCGGGGAAGATCTTGTCGAACTCATATCCCGACAGCTGGTCGTAGCAGGTGCCGCAGCTGACCACCACGGTCTTGATGTCCAGGTAGTTCAGCGTATTGGCGACGCGGTGGAACAGCACCCGGTTGTCGGTGATGATCTGCTCGGCCTTGTCGGTCATGCCGTTGCCGCGCTGGGGATAGCCGCAGCACAGGTAGCCCGGCGGCAGCACGGTCTGCACGCCGGCATGCCACAGCATGGCCTGGGTGGCCAGGCCGACCTGCGAGAACAGGCGCTCGGAACCGCAACCCGGGAAGTAGAACACCGCTTCCGTGTCGGCCGTGGTGGCCTTGGGGTCGCGGATGATCGGCACGTAGTTGGCGTCTTCGATGTCCAGCAGCTTGCGCGCGGCCTGCTTGGGCAGCCCGCCCGGCATCTTCTTGTTGACGAAGTGCACCACCTGCTCGCGCAGCGGCGGCTTGCCCACCGTGGCGGGCGGCGCGGCCGTCTGCTTCTTGACCAGGCCCGACAGCAGGTCGTGCGCGGCGCGCTGCACCTTGTAGCCCACGCCCACCATGGCCTTGCGGGTGGCGTTGATGGTGGCCGGGTCCTTGGCGTTCAGGAAGAACATGGCGCTGGCCGTGCCGGGGTTGAACGACTTGCGGCCCATGCGGCGCAGCACGGCGCGCATGTTCATCGACACGTCGCCGAAGTCGATGTCGACCGGACAGGGGTTGTAGCACTTGTGGCAGACCGTGCAGTGGTCGGCCACGTCTTCGAATTCTTCCCAGTGCTTCAGGCTGACGCCGCGGCGGGTCTGCTCTTCGTACAGGAAGGCCTCGACCAGCAGCGAGGTCGCCAGGATCTTGTTGCGGGGCGAATACAGCAGGTTGGCGCGCGGCACGTGGGTCGCGCACACCGGCTTGCACTTGCCGCAGCGCAGGCAGTCCTTGATGGAATCCGAGATGGCGCCGATGTCGCTTTGCTGCATGATCAGCGACTCGTGGCCCATCAGGTTGAAGCTGGGCGTCCAGGCGTGACGCAGGTCGGCGCCCGGCATCAGCTTGCCGGCGTTGAAGTGGCCGTTGGGGTCGACGCGGCGCTTGTAGTCCTGGAACGGCTTCAGTTCGGCTTCCGTCAGGAATTCGTACTTGGTCAGGCCGATGCCGTGTTCGCCCGAGATGACGCCGTCCAGGTCGCGCGCGATCTGCATGATGCGCTCGACGGCCTGGTGGGCCTCTTGCAGCATGCCGTAGTCGTCGGAGTTGACCGGGATGTTGGTGTGCACGTTGCCGTCGCCCGCGTGCATGTGCAGCGCCACGAACACGCGGCTCTTGAGCACGCGGCCGTGGATGGCGATCAGTTCGTCGAGGATGGGCTTGCGCGCCGCGCCCGAGAACGCGGCCTGCAGGCCGGCCAGGACCTCGGCTTTCCAGGACACACGGATCGTGCGGTCTTGCACCACGTCGAACACGCGCGCCTGCGGCTGGGCCGCCAGGCGCTCGGCCAGTGCGGCCGCCACGGGCGACAGGCCCAGGCCGTCCAGCTGTGGCATGGCTTGCGCCAGCGGCAGGTCCAGGTTGTCCAGCAGCCACTGCCAGCGCTGGCGCGCGGCAGCCAGCAGGTCAATCGCCTGGCGAGTGCGCTCGGCCAGTACCTGGGCGCGGGTTTCGTCGTCGTCGGACGCGTCTTCCGCCTTGCCCACCGGCAACGGCGTACAGAGGTAGTCGTCCAGCGCATCGAGCAGCCGCAGCTTGTTGCGGGTCGACAGCTCGATGTTGATGCGTTCGATGTGATCCGTGTATTCGCCCATGCGGGGCAGCGGAATCACGACGTCTTCGTTGATCTTGAAGGCGTTGGTGTGGCGGGCGATGGCGGCGGTGCGCGAACGGTCCAGCCAGAACTTCTTGCGGGCCTCGGCGCTGACGGCCACGAAGCCTTCGCCGTGGCGCGTGTTGGCCAGGCGCACCACTTCGCTGGCGGCGGCCGCCACGGCGTCGTCGTCATCACCGACGATGTCGCCGATCAGGACCATCTTGGGCAGCGAGCCGCGCTTGCTCTTGGTGGCGTAGCCCACCGCACGCAGATAGCGTTCGTCCAGGTGCTCAAGACCGGCCAGGATGGCGCCGCGGGCACGGCCTTCGCCGTCCAGGTAGCCCTTGACCTCGACGATCGACGGGATGGCGTCGCGCGCCTGGCCGAAGAATTCCATGCAGACCGTGCGGGTGTGCTTGGGCATGCGGTGCAGCACCCAGCGCGCCGACGTAATGAGACCGTCGCAGCCTTCTTTCTGGATACCCGGCAGGCCGGCCAGGAACTTGTCGGTGACGTCCTTGCCCAGGCCTTCCTTGCGGAACACGCGGCCGGCGATTTCCAGCGTTTCGGTCTTGAGCAGGCGCTCGCCGGGCTTGCCGCGGCCATCGAACCACTTGAGCTCGAAGCGGGCCACGTCCACGTCGTGGATCTTGCCCATGTTGTGCGCCAGGCGGGTGACTTCCAGCCAGTTGCCGTCCGGGTCGACCATGCGCCACCAGGCCAGGTTGTCCAGCGCGGTGCCCCACAGCACGGCCTTCTTGCCACCGGCGTTCATGGCGATGTTGCCGCCCACGCACGAGGCTTCGGCCGAGGTCGGGTCCACGGCGAACACGAAGCCGGCCGCCTCGGCGGCTTCGGAAACGCGCTTGGTGACCACGCCGGCGCCGGCATGGATGACGGCCACGGGCTCGGTCAGCCCGGGCAAGATACAGGACTCGACCTTGCCCAGCTTGTCGAATTTTTCGGTATTGATGACTGCCGACTTCCAGGTCAGCGGAATCGCGCCGCCGGTATAGCCGGTGCCGCCGCCGCGCGGCACGATGGTCAGGCCCAGTTCGATACAGGCCGTGACCAGCGCGGCGATCTCGTCTTCGGTGTCCGGCGTGAGCACCACGAACGGGTATTCGACCCGCCAGTCGGTGGCGTCGGTGACGTGCGACACCCGCGACAGGCCGTCGAACTTGATGTTGTCGCGCGCCGTGATGCGGCCCAGCACCTTTTGCGCCTGCTTGCGCAGCATGGCGGTCTGGTCGAACTCGCCTTCGAACGCGGCAATGGCCGAACGCGCCCGGCCCAACAGGCCCACGACCTTCTCGTCGCGATGCGGGTCGTGGCCGGCTTCGGCCGGCGCGCCGGGTTCGCGGCGGCGGTCGATTTCGCCCAGCCGATGGTGCAATGCATCGATCAGCTGCTTGCGGCGCTTGGGGTTGTCGAGCAGGTCGTCTTGCAGGTAGGGGTTGCGGCGCACCACCCAGATATCGCCCAGCACCTCGTACAGCATCCGCGCGGAACGCCCCGTGCGGCGTTCGCCGCGCAGGTCGCCCAGGAGGCTCCAGGCGTCATCGCCCAGCAGCCGGCCGACAATCTCGCGGTCGGAGAACGACGTGTAGTTGTAGGGGATTTCGCGCAGTCGCGCGGGAGCGGCGGGCGGCATCGCCCCGTTCAAGATGTGGCTAGCGAGTGGGGCGTTCATGGCGGCAAGAGGGGGCCCTTAAAAAATTATTTTATGCCATTGGCCGGAACTGCCCCCGAATACCCCCAGGGAAGCGCTCGAAAACCGGAATATTCCGACTCTATACGTCCCCCATTAAGCCCACCGTCAGCGCTAGAGCTGCCCCGGGAACAGCCACAACAGGCTGGCCGTCATGGCCAGGTAGCGCAGGAACTTGCCGATGGCCATGTAGGCCACGCAGGGCCAGAACGGCAGCCGCAGCCAGCCGGCCACCGCGCACAGCGGATCGCCCACCACCGGCAGCCACGACAGCAGCAAGGCCGGCGGCCCCATGCGGTGGATCCAGGCGTGGGCCCGTTCGTTCCAGCGGCCGCGCATGCGGCCATCTGCGGTGGCATCGGGGTGTGTTTGCTCGACAGCCAGGTGCCTTTCCCCGCCGGGCCGCCCCAAGGGGAAAGCGCCCCCTTGGGGGGCAGCAAGCCCGCCAGGCGGGTGCGGCGTGGGGGCCCTATCCTCCTTCCAACGGTGGACCGCCTTTTCAGCCCCTAACCCCATCGCGTAGCTGATGGCCCCGCCAATGGTGTTGCCCACCGTCGCCACCAGGATCGCCGCCCAGAACATATCCGGCGACAGCTTGATGTAGCCGAACACCGCCGGCTCGGACCCCAGCGGCAGCAAGGTGGCCGAAATCAACGAGACGGCAAAAATGGCGGACAGGCCCACCGAGGGCAGGGCCAACAGGTCCAGCAGCCAGTGAACGGCAAAGAGGAGACTTTCTTCCATAGGGCTATGAGTGTAGCCGCGGCGCGGCCCTGGCCGGCCTGCCAAGCGTGTCCGATGCGTGGCGATCCGCCGCGAAATCGCGGGCTGCCCCGGCTTTCCCTGCAATAATCAGCCCCACGCCCTCGCGGCCCTCCTTTCTGGCCCCAACCCCCAAGCGCAGTCCATGTCCACTGATTACCTGAAACGCATCCTGACCTCGAAGGTCTACGACGTCGCGGTCGAATCGTCGCTCGAAGCCGCGCCGCTGCTGTCGCAGCGCCTGTCGAACACGATTCTGCTCAAGCGCGAAGATACCCAGGCGGTCTTCAGCTTCAAGCTGCGCGGGGCCTACAACAAGATGGCCAACCTGACGCCCGCGGCGCGCAACCGCGGCGTCATCGCGGCCTCGGCCGGCAACCATGCGCAAGGGGTGGCGCTGGCCGCCACCCGCCTGGGTTGCCGCGCCGTCATCGTCATGCCCACCACCAGCCCGCAGGTCAAGGTCGACGCCGTGCGCCGCCTGGGCGGCGAAGTGGTGCTGGCGGGCGAGAGCTTTTCCGACGCCTACGCCCATGCGCAAGTACTGGAAAAGAAAGAAAAGCTGACCTTCGTGCATCCCTTCGACGATCCCGACGTGATCGCCGGCCAGGGCACGGTGGGCATGGAAATCCTGCGCCAGCACCCCGGCCCCATCGACGCCATCTTCGTGGCCATCGGCGGCGGCGGCCTGATCGCGGGCGTGGCAACCTACATCAAGCAGCTGCGCCCCGAGATCAAGATCATCGGCGTGCAGACCGAAGATTCCGACGCCATGCTGCGCAGCGTGCGCGCCGGTCGCCGGGTGCAACTGAACGACGTGGGGCTGTTTTCCGACGGCACGGCCGTCAAGATGGTCGGCGCCGAAACCTTCAAGCTCACGCGCAAGTACGTCGACGACTTCGTGGTGGTGGACACCGATTCGATCTGCGCCGCCATCAAGGATGTATTCCAGGACACCCGCAGCGTACTGGAACCGGCCGGCGCCATGGCCGTGGCCGGCGCCAAGCAGTACGCCGCCGAGCACAACCTGAAGGGCAAGACCCTGGTGGCGATTGCCTGCGGCGCCAACATGAACTTCGACCGCCTGCGCTTCGTGGCCGAACGCGCCGAAGTCGGCGAAATGCGCGAAGCCGTGTTCGCCGTCACCATGCCCGAGCAGCGCGGCAGCTTCCGCCGCTTCTGCGAACTGGTGGGTGAGCGCAGCGTGACCGAATTCAACTACCGCATTTCCGATTCCGACCGCGCTCATGTGTTCGTCGGCCTGCAAGTCTCGTCGCCGGCCGAACCCGACAAGATCGCCAGCCACTTTCGCCGCCACGGTTTCGACACGCTGGACCTGACGCATGACGAAATGGCCAAGACCCACTTGCGCCACATGGTCGGCGGGCGTTCGACGCAGGCGCGCGACGAGCTTCTGTACCGCTTCGAATTCCCGGAACGCCCGGGCGCGCTGATGCGTTTCTTGAACGCGATGAATCCGGACTGGAACATCAGCCTGTTCCACTACCGCAACCAGGGCGCCGACTATGGCCGCATCCTGATCGGCATCCAGGTGCCGGCGGCCGACAAGAAGCAGTTCCGCAACTTCGTGGCCGAACTGGGCTATCCGCACTGGAACGAGACCGAGAACCCGGCCTACAAGCTGTTCCTGTAGCGTTTGCCGCGCGTAGAAAGCGAGAGGGCCTCCAGATGGAGGCCCTTCCCTTCTTTGCTCAAGACCCGCCCGGCTGCAACCTGAAGGGGGGGTTCGCTGTCACTCGGCGGCTCACGGAGAATGTGCCGCGCATTCAGCAAGGTGCAGCCGGACCGGCTTTGGCTTAGAACCGGTGACGCACACCCACGGCGAACGCGGTGTCGCGCGCATCCTTCTGGAACGCGTAGTTGTCGCCATACGAGGCGTACGCGTACAGGTTGGTGCGCTTGGTGAAGTCGTAGGTGTAGCCCAGGCTGTAGACGTTGAACGTTGCATCGTCGCCGGTCAGCTTGTCGTTGCTGGCCGTGGCGCGCTGCCACGAACCGAACACCGCGTGGCGGCCCAGCGGCACGGTGGCGCCGATCATGTACGAGTTGGCGCGGAAACCGTCAGCCAGCTTGAACGAACCCAGCTTCTGCATGCCGTCCGGCGTGGTGCCCATGTTCTGGCCGATGAACCAGCCGTCGCGGGTCTGGCCGAAGGCAGCAGCCAGCTTCACCACTTCGAAGTCGTACGAACCGCCGATGATGTATTCCTGGATGCGGGCATTGGACTGGCCGCCGGCGCGATCGTTGGACGGATCGAAACGGTCATAGGCGGCCGCCAGGTTCAGCGGGCCGTTCAGGTATTGCACGCCAGCGGTGATGACACGGTTGTTGTTGCCCGTGGCAAAGCCGGTCTGCTTCGAATCATTGACGCTGTCGTCGGCGCTGAACGAGTAGCCCACGCCGGCCTTGAAGCCACCCATGCTGGGGGTTTGGTACAGCACCATGTTGTCCAGGCGCATCGTGTTGGCGCTGCCGAACGTGGTACCCAGGTTGGCGGTGTTGTAGCTGATCGAGAACGGGTCGATCGAACCGAAGTACTTCGAAGCCAGGTTGGTCTGGCGGCCGAATTCCAGGCGGCCCCAGCTATCGCTGTCCAGGCCCACGGTAGCTTGGCGGCCCCACAGGCGGCCGTTCTGCAACGACTGGCCGTTCATCGGACCGAAACCGGCTTCCAGGTTGAACACGGCGCGCAGGCCGTCGCCCAGATCTTCCGAGCCGCGCAGGCCGAAACGCGAACCGCTGCTCACGCCCTGCGTGCCGCCAAAGCGGCTTTGCTTGGCGCCGTCGAACTTCACTTGCTCGTAGCCGACACCGGCGTCGATCAAGCCGTACAGCGTCACGGAGTCGGCGGCTTGCGCAGCGCCGGCAAAGCCGGCCAGCAACGCGACAGCCAATAGCGTCTTCTTCATAAAAGTCCCCAAAATGGCAAGATAAAAGGCAATCCGCAACCGCACGGCGACAGCCGCCGCGGGTAGCGGGCCGCTACGAAAAAGCGAGCGGCCTGTGCACTGAATCTAGTGTCGATCTTGGAACAATTTGAAGTAACCCGGATTTCGACGAACTACTTTCCATGGGTGGGATAATGCCCGTCGCCCGGCTGGGCCCAGCCGGCAGGAATCCGTGTTAACGCCTTGATATCAAATGTGAAGTCTTACTCGCAATTGCGCTATTGACGGGGTTTGACGCGGCGATTTCGGGCTGTGTCGCGACATCACTTGTTGCGCCGGCCGCACAGTTTTTGCGGCATAAACGCGACATCCCGCGCCGTATCGACTCATGCCACTGAGACAAAAAACCCCTAGTCGCGCCAGGGGTTCTGTCCGATCTGCAACGGCGGCGTCGACTCAACGGCCCTTGGGCGGGTAGTCCAGTTCGCCAAACGTGTATTCGCCGCTGGCCTTGGCGCGGGCCAATTCGTCGCGCACTTGTTCGCGGGTCTTGCCCACCGATTCCGGCGCGGCGGCGCGGGGCGGGTAATCCAGTTCTGCGCTGGTGACCTGGCCGGCAACCTTGGCGCTTTGCAGTTCTTGCTGGACTTGTTCACGCGACAGGCTGGTGCGCTGCACGGTAGCGGGCGGGTAGTCCTGTTCGCCGAACGTGACCTGGCCTGCGGCCTTGGCGGCTTGCAGTTCCTGTTGAACCTGTTCGCGGGTCTTGCCGTCGGCGTGGGCGGCGGACATACCCACCAGCGTTGCGGTAACCATGAGTGCGGTAGCTAGGGCTTTCATTGTGATGACTCCATCCTAAACCTTGCATACCGTCGGCGGCCGGGACGGCTGCTGCGATATGACAATTTGATTGCTGGGATGAAGTATCTGGTTATTAGGCCCTAGTAAAAACCCTTATTTTGGTGAACATATTTGCACTGATGGGACAATTGCAAGCCGTATCCGGTTCAGTCTGCTCATCAATTGCGCAATCCCCTCGCACAAGCAATGGCGGCAAGGCTGGCAAGCGTTCAGGCGCCAGCCAGTTAGGTAACGGAAGATGAATTCACCACGTGATGAGGGATTCATTCGGCGTGGCTAAATAGACATTTCCACTGCCGGGACAATAATTCCATTTATGATACAAACCTGCCAGAAATGGAATTTTGACTTTCGAGGGCCCCATGGATATCCAGCTTAACGACATCGCGTTGTTTGTCGAAGTCGCCAAGCGCAAGAACTTCAGCCATGCGGCCGAGGCCCTGAATATTCCGACCTCCACGCTGTCGCGCCGTGTCAGCGAACTGGAACGCAGCGTCGGCATGCGCCTGCTCAACCGCAGCACCCGCAAGATCGACCTGACCGAGGCCGGCGCCATCTATTTCGAGCGCTGCCGCCACATAGTCGAAGAAGCCCGCATCGCACACGATCAATTGCTGGACATGGCGGTGCAGCCCAAGGGCCGCCTGCGCATTTCGTTGCCCACCAGCCTGGCGCAATTGTTCCTGCCCGCCGTGATCCGCGAGTTCCGCGAACAGCATCCGGATATCGAATGCGACTTCGACCTGAGCATGCGGCCGATCGACCCGATCAGCAATCCGTTCGACCTGATCCTGCGCTTTGGCCAGCAGCCTGATTCCAGCCTGATTTCGCGCAAGATCGTGCTGATGGCCCACCAGCTGTATGCCTCGCCCGACTACCTGGCGCGCCATGGCGAACCGCGCGTGCCCGCCGACCTGAGCCACCACGAATGCCTGCGCCCCACCATGCGCGAGGAGTCATCCTTCTGGATGCTGCATTCGGGCGAGAAGGTGGAACGCGTGCAGGTATCCGGCCGACTGTCGGCCAACAACGTCGGCATGCTGGGACGATTGGCCGGGCAAGGCCTGGGCATCACGCCGCTGCTGGTGTTCGATGCAATGGAACGGGCGATCAATCAAGCGGGCCTGGTGCGGGTGCTGCCCGACTGGAGCCTCACCCCGCTGCCCTTGTTTGCCTTGCTGCCGTCGCGCATGCTGCCGGCCAAGACCAAGGCTTTCCTGGACTTCATCCAGCCGCGCCTGTCGGACAACTGAGCATTGCCTGCCCAGGCACACCGAACGAACTACGCCGTTTCGCTGTCGTATTTACAGACGGTATAGAGCGGCGTGCCCGTGGCCGCGACCTTGGCCGAACCACCCAGGTCGGGCAGGTCGATGATGGCCGCAGCCTCGACCACGTTGGCGCCCAGGCGCTGCAGCAGCTTGATGGCGGCCAGCATGGTGCCGCCGGTGGCGATCAGGTCGTCGACCAGCAGGACGCGCTGACCGGTGCGCACGGAATCGGTGTGCATCTCGACCGACGCATTGCCGTATTCCAGCGAGTATTCCTCGGCCACGGTGCGATAGGGCAGCTTGCCCTTCTTGCGTACCGGCACGAAACCCAGGTTCAGTTCATAGGCCAGCACGCTGCCGATGATGAAACCGCGCGCATCCACCCCCGCGACCAGATCCAGGCGCTGGCGCATGTAACGGTAGACGAAGAGATCGATCAGCACCCGGAATGCGCGAGGATCCTGCAGCACGGGCGTGATGTCGCGAAAAATGACACCAGGTTGGGGCCAGTCTGGAACGCTGCGGATAGTGCGCCGGATGTACTCGGCGTTGTCGGTCTGCATGGTAAGACGGCCCTGAAGAATTGAAGCAAGGCGAACTATAACCTTGCCACCGCGCTTAAGCCAGGATTGCCGCCTGTGATGACAATTCATGGAGCCGACCGTCGCGTAATGCATAGCGACGGTCGACCGCGCCGGGCGGCAACACCGCATGCGTCGCGAGCACGACGGTGCGCCCCTGCACTGCCGGGCCCAGGTCGGCCAGAAATTGCGCCTCGGTCGCCGCGTCCAGGCCCGCCGTCGGTTCGTCCAGCACGATGACGGCGGCGGGCGACAGCAGCGCGCGCGCCAGGCACAGGCGCCGCGCCTGGCCCGCCGACAGCTGCGAGCCGGTTTCTCCGGCCCAGGTATCCAGGCCGTCGGGCAAGCCGCGCACGAACTCGCCCAGGCGCGCGGCATCAAGTGCGCGCCACAGCGCGGCGTCGTCGGCCTGCGGGTCGCCGATCAAGAGATTGGTGCGCAGCGTGCCCAGAAATACCGGCGCGTCCTGCGACAAGAGCGCGATGCGCCGATGCCAGTCCGCCTGCGCACACGCGCGAGCATCCACGCCGGCAAAGCGCACGTGGCCGCCCAGCGGATCTTCCAGGCGCAGCAATAGATGCAGCAACGTCGATTTTCCCGCGCCGCTCTCGCCGACGATGGCCACGCGTTCGCCCGGCGCCACGCGCAGGTGCAGATCCCGCAGCACGGGCACGGCCTGGCCTTGCAGACGTGCCGGATAGGAAAAATCGACGCCATCCAGTTCCAGCGCCCCGCGCAGCGGCAGCGGGCTTGGCATGGCAGGGTCCGTCATGTCGGGCTCGCGCTGCGCCACATCACGGATGCGCGCAGCGGCCGACAGCGCCGAACCCATGCGCGAGGCGCCGCGCATGATGGGGCCCGCGACTTCGAAGATGCCGATGACCGCCAGCAACAGCCCCACCAGCAGCGGCCCCGCCAACGCGCCCGCCTCGAAGGTGTCCAGGCCGAACCACAGCAGCGCCAGCACCGACAACCCGGCCGCGATCTGCAGAAACCATTGACCGCGCGCGGCGACCCTGGCCTGGCTGGCGCGCGCCCGGGCGCTGGCCGCGCACAATTGCTCGAAGTGCTCGCAGGTCTGGGCTTGTGCGTGCAACGCGACCATGTCGGCATGGCCATCGACGGCATCCAGCGTCGCTGCGCGCAGCCCGGCCGCGCTTTCCTGTGCGGCCGCCCCCGGCTTGCGGGCCGCGCGCACCAGCCACAGCGGTACGAGCAGACAGGCGGTCAACAGGGCCAGCGCGAACGCCAGCGCCGCCGCCGGCACCCAGTAGCCCAGCACTGCGGTCAGGATTGCGCCGGCCAGGATGGCGGTCGCCAACGGCGCCAACACGAACAGGAACACCGTATCGAGCGCATCGACGTCGCCCGTCATGCGGGCCACCAGATCACCGCTGCGGTAGCGGGCCAGCTGGCGCGGCGTCAGCCGGATCAAGGCGTTGAATACGGTCCCGCGCAGGTCCGCCAGCAGACGCAGCGTGGCCGAATGGCCCACCACCCGGTCGGCATAGCGCGACACGATGCGCAGGAACGACAGCCCGCGCACCAGCGCCGACGGCGCGAACAGGTTGAACGCGCCGCCCGCCCCGGCCAGCGCCGCGCCGGTCAGGAACCAGCCGGACACGCCCAGCAGCCCCACGCCGGCGGCCACCGTCGCCAGGGCACAAAACAAGGCCAGCAACAGTCCGCTCTTGCGGCGGACATACAGGGGCAACAGCAACAACAGGTTCTTCATGCGTCTTTCACTTTCGCGTCGGCAATGCGCAGCACGCGGGAGAACCGCGCGGCGACGGCGGGCGAATGCGTGGCCAGCAGCAGCGTGCGGCCGGCGGCGAACGCCAGGATTTCATCGAGCACACGCGCTTGCGTGGCCTCGTCCAGGTGGGCGGTGGGCTCGTCCAGCAGGATCAGGCCCGGGTCGCGCAGGAACAGCCTTGCCAGCGCCACGCGTTGCGCCTGGCCGCCCGACAGGCCATGGCCGCGGCTGCCCAGCGGCGTGGCCAGGCCCTGCGGCAGGCTCTCTGCGAATTCCAGCACGCAAGCGCGGCGCGCGGCCTCCAGCACCTCGGCGTCGGACGCGGACGGGCGACCCAGCCGGATGTTGTCGGCAATGGACCCTGCCAGCAATTGCGGCTTCTGGCCGATCAGCGCCACTCGCGCACGCAGGTCGGCTTCACGCCACTGGGTGAGCGGCGCGCCGTCGATCCGCACGTCGCCGGTACAGGGCCGCAGGCGGGCAATGGCTTCGATCAGCGTCGACTTGCCGATGCCGCTTTCGCCCATCAACGCGACGTGTTCGCCCGCCGCCAGCGACAGCGTGGCATCGGACAGCACCGGCAGCGGGCGGCCGGGCGCGGTCACGCTCAGGCCCGCCACCGCCAAGGCGGCAGCGCCCGGCGTGACAACCGCAGGCGCGGCCGGCTCGGCCTGGGCGGCTGCGTCTTGCGGCAGCCCTTCAGGCAGCCCGTCAAAGAGCGTGGCGATCTGCGTCACCGCGGCCAGCGCCGCGGCACGGTCATGGTAGTGGGCCGCGAACTGGCGCAGCGGCGCATAGACTTCGGGCGCCATCAAGAGGCAGAACAGCCCGGCCTGCAGCGTCAGCGGCGACCAGCGCACGTCCAGGAAGCCCAGGTAGGTCAGGCCGATATAGACGGCCACGCCCGCCACGCCCAGCGCGGCGAAAAATTCCAGCACCGCGGACGACAGGAAGGCAATGCGCAGCACCGACATCGTGCGCTGGCGCAGCGCGTCGCTGGCGGCAGCGACCGACGCCGCCTCGGCTTCGGCGCGGCCGTAGAGCTTCAGGGTGGACAGGCCGCGCAACCGGTCGGCAAAAAAGCCCGACAGGCGTGCAAACGCCCGCAGGTGCCGGCGGCTGGCGCCTTGCGCGCCCCACCCCACCAGCGCCATGAACAACGGAATCAGAGGCGCGGTGATCAGCAGCACCAGGCCTGCCACCACGTCCACGGGCAACAGCACCACGGCAAAAGCCACGGGCAGCAATGCCGCCGCGGCCATCGCCGGCAGATACTTGGCGAAAAATCCGTCCAGGGCCTCGACCTGGTCGACCAGCGCGCTGGCGATTTCGCCCGACGCCTTTCTGCGGCTCCAGTCGGGGCCTTTGTCCAGCAAGCGTGTGAACAATGCCTGGCGCACGTGGCGCTTGATGCGTTCAGAGGCATCGGCCCCCGCGCGCTCGCCCAGCCAGGTGATGCAGGCGCGCACGCCCATCAAGGCCGCGATGGCCAGGATGCCGGCCAGCAGTTCCTGGCGCGGCACCTGCCTGGCAATGGCCGCGTCGAGCACGTTCGCCAGCAGCCAGGCCTGCACCACCAGCAACACGCCCGACACCAGCGGCGCGGCCCCCGCCAGCATCAGCGGAAACCGGGCCGCCCGGGCCAGGGACATCAGCCAGCGCGATTGCTCGCGCGGCGGCTTGCGCAGGCTTGCCGAAGGGTCGTGCTCGAGGCTGCTAGCGCCGCCGCTCACTCGTCTTCACGGCTGGCACGCGGGTCATGCGAGTGACCTTCGCGCAGCTCGAACCACATGGCGTTGAGAATAGCGAACGCACACGCCAGCCCCAGGCCGAGTATCCATGAGAAATACCACATGGTGCAGGCTCCTTGTCAGTATGAGTTGGGCGTGTCGCCCACGGATTCATGGGTCACCTTGCCGCGCATGACGCGGTACACCCAGGCGGTGTAGAGCGTCACGATCGGCAGGAAGATGACGACGGCGATCACCATGATCCACAGCGTCATGTGGCTGGACGACGCGTCCCAGACGGTCAGGCCGGCCTTGGGATTGGTCGAGGACGGCATCAGGAACGGGAACAGCGAGAAGCCCACCGTCAGGATGACGCCGGCAATCGACACCGACGACGCCAGGAACGACAGCACGTTGGCGCGCAGCGTCAGGAACAGCAGCACCAGCACCGCACCGGCCACGCCCAGGATGGGCGCGATCCACATCAGCGGCCAGGTGGCGTAGTTGGCCATCCAGGCGCCGGTCTGCACCGCGACCGTCTTGAGCATCGGGTCCGACGGACCTTGCATGTCGACCGTGCTGGTGATGGCGTGGCCGCCGATGCCGCCAGCCACCCAGAAGCCGCCCGCGATGAACAGCGCCAGTGTCAGCAGCGCGCCCAGGCGGCCCCAGTTGCGCGCCCGCGACGAGATCGGGTCTTCGGTGCGCCATGCCAGCAGCACCGCGCCGTGCATGGCCAGCATCACCACGCTCAGCACGCCGCACAGCAAGGCGAACGGCGTGAACAGCTGGTAGAAATGGCCCTGGTAGACCATGCGCAGCGCGTTGCCGTCGAACGTGAAGGGCACGCCCAGGATGATGTTGCCGACCGCCACGCCGAACACCAGCGAGGCCACCACACCCGAGAAGCACAGCACGCCGTCCCAGGTATTGCGCCAGCGGGTGCCTTCCATCTTGCTGCGGTACTTGAAGCCCACCGGACGCAGGATCAGCGCGATCAGCGCCAGCATCATCGCCAGGTAGAAGCCCGAGAACGATGCGGCATACAGCAAGGGCCATGCGGCGAAGATGGCGCCGCCCGCCGTGATCAGCCACACCTGGTTGCCTTCCCAGACGGGGCCGACGACGTTGATGACGACCCGGCGCTCGGCGTCGGTCTTGGCCACCACCGGCAGCAGCGCCGCCACGCCCAGGTCAAAGCCGTCCATGACGGCAAAGCCGATCAGCAGCGCGCCCAAGAGCGCCCACCAGACCACCCGCAAGGTGGCGTAGTCGAAAGGAATAAGGGTATCCATGGCTTCTCTCCCCTTAAGCGCGCACGGCGGCGCGGACAGGATCGGCGGCGGCGCCGGCAGGCGCGGGCGCGTCGGATTTCGGTCCGGCCTTGATCGCGTGCAGCATCACCTTGACGCCGATGATGAGCAGCACCGTGTACAGCACCAAGAAGATCGCCAGGCTGATGGCCAGGTCGGCGATGGTCAGGCCGGATGCCGCGTAATACGTCGGCAGCACGCCTTCGATCACCCAGGGCTGGCGGCCGTATTCCGCCACGAACCAGCCGCTTTCAATCGCCACCCACGGCAACGGCAAGCTCCACAGCGCAACCTTGAGCAGGCCGCGGCGGCTGTCCAGGCGCCCCCGCGAGGCCAGCCAGAACGCCACGCCGAAGAACAGGATCAGGTACATGCCCACAGCCACCATGATGCGGAACGCCCAGAACAGCGGCGCCACGTTCGGCACGGTGTCCACGGCCGCCTTCTTGATGTCGTCTTCCGTGACCTTGCTCATGTCGGGCTGATGCCGCTTGACCAGCAGTGCGTAGCCCAGGTCCGGCCAGGTCCGGTCGAACACCATGCGCGCATCGGTATCCTTGGGATTGGCACGGATCTTCTGCAGGGCGTCATACGCCACCATGCCATCGCGGATGCGGTTTTCTGCGCGCAGGATCAGGTCGTCGATACCCAGCAGCGGCGTGGTCAGCGAACGCGTGCCGATGATGCCCATGACGTACGGGATCTCGATGGCGAAGTCGTTCTTGCGCTCGGCCTGATTGGGAATCGCGATCAGGTTGAAGGAAGCGGGCGCGGGCTCGGTGTGCCACATGGACTCCATGGCCGCGATCTTCATCTTCTGGTGTTCGGTCGTGAGGTAGCCGCTTTCGTCCCCCAGCACGACCACCGACAGCGCGGACGCCAGGCCGAAGCTGGCCGCCACCGCCATCGAGCGCTTGGCCAGGTCGGTGTGACGGCCCTTGAGCAGGTACCAGGCGCTGATCGACATGACGAACATGGCGCCGGCCACGTAGCCCGCGCTGACCGTGTGCACGAACTTGGCCTGGGCCACCGGGTTGAAGATCACCGCGGCGAAGTCGGTCATTTCCATGCGCATCGTGTCCGGGTTGAACACGGACCCCACCGGGTTCTGCATCCAGCCGTTGGCGATCAGGATCCACAGCGCCGAGAAGTTGGTGCCGAACGCCACCAGCCAGGTCACCACCAGGTGGCTGACCTTGGACATGCGGTTCCAACCAAAGAAGAACAGGCCGACGAAGGTGGCTTCCAGGAAGAAGGCCATCAGCCCTTCGAGCGCCAGCGGCGCGCCGAAGATGTCACCCACATAGTGGCTGTAGTAGGACCAATTCATGCCGAACTGGAACTCCATGACCACGCCCGTGGCCACGCCCAGCGCGAAGTTGATGCCGAACAGGGTGCCCCAGAACATGGTCATCCGCTTCCAGATGGGGCGGCCGGTCATGACGTACACGCTTTCCATGATGGCCAGGATGAACGACAGGCCAAGCGTGAGGGGAACGAAAAGGAAGTGGTAAAGCGCGGTCGCGGCAAACTGGAATCGCGACAGGTTCACTACGTCGAGATCAATCATTGGGGCGCTCCCATGCAGGTGAGTAGCCACAGCAACCGGCATGGTTCCCAGGCCGTCTCTCGCGCCATGATACGGGCGATGTATACAACTTCATAGAGGTTTCCTGAAAAATCGGGGCGGATCGAAATCAGCTTTTGCCCCGCAATTTGCCGGCGAATCCAAGCACTTTCTGCACCTTCGAACCCAACTTCATCAGGTTCTGCAGCGTCTCGGGCGGCAGGCGTTGAACCTCATCGAACCATCCGGTGGACAGTTCGATGAGCTCCAGCATTTCGGTCATGCGTTGCTGCGCATAGGCTTCGTTGGGCCCCGACGGGGGTTCGAGCAGTGTGTCGCGCAGCAGGGTCAGGGTGGGATCGATTTCGCGCTTGCGCTTTTCTTCCATGAGGATGCGGAAGATCTCCCAGACGTCCTTGGGGGTCTCGAAGTAGTCGCGGCGGTCGCCGACCTGGTGCACCAGCTTGACCAGGCGCCAGGACTGCAGCTCTTTGAGGCCCAGGCTGACGTTGGAACGCGAAAAACCCAGCGTTTCGGCAATGTCGTCGGCGTGCAGCGGCTCGGGCGACAGGAACAGCAGGGCGTAGATCTGGCCGACGGTGCGGTTCACGCCCCAACGGCTGCCCATTTCGCCGAAATGCAGGACGAAACGTTCGTTTTGAGGGGTAAGCACCATGGGCAATCCAGACCAGTCAGCAACCACGGCGGCCATTCCCGACCTGAATGGTCGGATATAACTAGTTACGCCGTTTTCAGAAATTCCTGAAATTATCGAACAAACTGTGCGAAAGCGCAAACCACACTCGTGGAAGGGGTATTGCCGCAAGCGCAGGTGAATCCGC
This sequence comes from Achromobacter deleyi, assembly GCF_902859705.1. Lineage (GTDB taxonomy): Bacteria > Pseudomonadota > Gammaproteobacteria > Burkholderiales > Burkholderiaceae_B > Achromobacter > Achromobacter deleyi. The sequence continues at coordinate 374,952 of NZ_CADIJO010000003.1, forward strand.
CGTTCGCCCCTGCAAATTAGAGCCTTCCTGTTGCAATCTCACGACGAAAAAAAGCCACCCGCCGGTCAGGCGGGTGGCGAGGTTATCGCAACTGCGGGGCGCCATCGCGGCGCCCGGCGAAGGAAAGGTCAGCCGGCCTTGACGGTCACGGCGGCCGATACGCGCTTGGCCTTGGCGCGGGCGGCGGCGACGTCTTCGGCCACGGCCAGCCCCACGCCCATGCGGCGGCGGACAAAGGATTCCGGCTTGCCGAACAGGCGGATGTCGGTGCCCGGCTCGGCCAGCGCCTGCGCCACGTTGTGGAACGACACGGCCTGCGCATCGACACCGCCGTAGATGACGCTGCTGGCGCCGGGCTGGCGCAGCGAGGTGTCCACCGGCAGGCCCAACAGGGCCCGGGCGTGCAGCTCGAATTCGTTCTGGGCCTGGGTGATCATGGTGACCATGCCGGTATCGTGCGGCCGCGGGCTGACTTCCGAGAACCAGACCTGGTCGCCGGCCACGAACAGCTCGACGCCGAAGATGCCCAGGCCGCCCAGCTCGGACGTGACCGCCAGCGCGATATCGCGCGACCGCTCCAGCGCGGCGGGCGACATCGGGTGCGGCTGCCAGCTTTCGACGTAGTCGCCGTCGACCTGCTTGTGGCCGATGGGCTCGCAGTAGCGGGTCTCGACCTGGCCGTCCGCGCCACGGGCGCGCACGGTCAGCAGGGTGATTTCGTAGTCGAAGCGGATGAAGCCTTCGACGATGGCGCGGCCCCCGCCCACCCGGCCGCCTTCCTGGGCATAGCGCCAGGCGGTCGCGACGTCGTCCACGCTCTTGATGACCGACTGGCCCTTGCCCGACGAGGACATGACCGGCTTGATGACGCACGGATAGCCGATGCCGTCGTCGATGGCCTGGCGCAGTTCGTCCTCGGTATCCACGAAACGGTAGGGCGAGGTCGGCAGGCCCAGGGTCTCGGCCGCCAGGCGGCGGATGCCTTCGCGGTTCATGGTCAGTTGGGCCGCCCGGGCGGTCGGGGTGACCCGCGCCACGCCCGCCGATTCCAGTTCCACCAGCAAACTGGTGGCAATGGCCTCGATTTCGGGGACAATAACGTGCGGCTGCTCTTGCTGGATGACCCGTTTCAGGGCTTCCGGGTCCGTCATCGACACCACATGGGCGCGGTGCGCCACCTGGTGGCCTGGCGCGTCCGCATACCGGTCCACCGCAATCACTTCCACGCCCAGCCTTTGCAGGGCGATGATGACCTCTTTGCCCAATTCGCCCGATCCGAGCAGCATGACTCGGGTGGCCAGGGGGGACAGGGGCGTGCCAAGGACGGGGCTGGGAATGCTGGACATGGAGCGGGCCTGGAAAGGAAAGATTGATAGCCGGATAAAAGAGCCGCCAGGATGCCATACCCCCCTGCCCGGGGCAAACCCGCAACCTGATATTAAAATCCCCTGATGACCGACCATCCCACCACATCGTCCGACACCGCGCTGGCATCTGCGCGCCGGACGCTGCAAATCGAAAGCCAGGGCATCCTCGACCTGTCTGCCCGCCTGGACGACAGTTTCGCGCAGGTTGTCGCCATGCTGCTGGCCTGCCGCGGCCGCGTGGTCGTGAGCGGCATCGGCAAGACCGGCCACGTCGCCCGCAAGATCGCCGCGACGCTGGCGTCCACGGGTACGCCCGCGTTCTTCGTGCATGCCGCCGAGGCCGTGCACGGCGACCTGGGCATGATCACCCGCGACGACGTCCTGATCGCCATTTCGTATTCCGGCTCCGGCCAGGAATTGCTGACCATCCTGCCGGTGGCGCGCCGCATGGGCGCGGGTCTGGTCGCCATCACCGGCAACCCGCAATCCGAACTCGCCCGCCTGGCCGACGTCCACCTGGACGCCAGCGTGGCGCAGGAAGCCTGCCCGCTGAACCTGGCGCCCACCGCCAGCACCACCGCGGCCCTGGCCCTGGGCGACGCGCTGGCCGTGGCCTGCCTGGAAGCCCGCGGCTTCGGCCCGCAGGACTTCGCCCGCTCGCACCCCGGCGGCGCGCTGGGCCGCCGCCTGCTGACCCACGTGCGCGACGTCATGCGCCAGGGCGACGCCCTGCCCATCGTGGCAGCGGGCACGCCGGTGTCGCAGGCGCTGGAAGTCATGTCCGCCAAAGGCATGGGCATGACCGTGGTCACCGATGCGCAACACCGCCCGCTGGGCATCTTCACCGACGGCGACCTGCGCCGCCTGATCGCCCGCTACGGCGACATCCGCAGCCTGACGGTCGACGAAGGCATGACCCGCTCCCCCCGCAGCGTCAATCCGGATGCGCTGGCCGTCGAGGCCGCCCGCCAGATGGACGACCAGCGGCTCAATCACATGCTGGTGCTGGACGCCGACGGCGCCCTGCTCGGCGCCCTGCACATGCACGACCTGATGGCCGCCAAAGTGGTATGACTATGACCCTTCCTCCTTCGATCACCCACCCGGCCGAAGCGCTGGTCCTGGCCCGTATCACCCCGGCCGTGCGCGAACGCGCCGCCGCCGTGCGCCTGATGGTTTTCGATGTGGATGGCGTCCTGACCGACGGCAGCCTGTACTACGGCGAAACCGGCGAAGCGCTGAAACGCTTCCATGCGCTGGATGGCCACGGCCTGCGCCTGCTGATGGAAGGCGGCCTGAAGGTAGCGCTGATGACCGGCCGTTCCGGCCCCATCGTGGCGCGCCGCGCAGCCGAACTGGGCATTTCCGAAGTCATGCAGGGCGTGCGCGACAAAGGCGCGGCGCTGGCCGAACTTGCGCAGCGCAGTGCGGTCCAACTGAACCAGACTGGCTACATGGGCGATGACATCATCGACCTGCCGGCCATGCAACGCGCCGGCTTTGCCGCCAGCGTGCCGAACGCACCAGGCTACGTCAGCCAGGCAGCCCACTGGATCGCCACGCAACCGGGCGGCGGCGGCGCGGTGCGCGAATGCTGCGACCTGGTGCTGGCCTCGCAAGGCCGCCTGGGCGGCTTCCTGGCGGCGCCGGGCCTGCTCGGCCCGGGCGCCATCCAGTAAGCGCCCCTAACTACGCCCTGACCGGCAGACCTGATGAAAGATCGTTTTCCTTCCCTGATCGCGCTGTTCCTGCTGCTGGTGCTTGTCGCCAGCACGTACTGGGCGGCCGACTACGCGCAGCGCGCCATCCAGTCGGATCCGCCGCGCCGCGTCACGCACGAAATGGACGCGTGGTCGCGCAATTTCGTGATGCTGCGCACCGACCCCACCGGCCGTCCGATCAACCGCCTGGAAGGCGAATACGCCGAGCATTTCCCGGACGACGACTCGTACCACATCACCCAGCCGCGAGCCATTGGCCAGCGCGAAGCCAACCCGATCACCGTGGGCGTGTCCAAGACCGCCGTCATGGAACAGGGCGGCAAGCGCATCGTCATGAATGGCGACGCCCATGTGCACCGCCAGCCCGACGCCAACAACGACGTGCTGGACGTGCGCAGCCAGCAGCTCATCCTGTTGCCCGACGACGACGTGGTCTATACCGACCTGCCGGCCGAGGTCATCAAGGGACGCTCGCGCATGAACGGCAAGGGCATGCACTACAACAACAAGACACGCCAACTGCAGGTATCGGCCTCCACCGACGTGGAGATCGCCGGCACGGAAAACAAGTCGCGCCGCCAGACCGAGACGCCTGCCAACACCTCTGACCAGAAGAAACCATGACCGACCTTCGGATTCGCATTGCCCCCACCACGCGCCTGCTGGGCGCGGTGCTGCTGATGGCATCGGCGGTTGCGCCGGCGCTTGCGGCCGACCCCAAGCCGGCCGCGAGCACGGCCAAGGCCGCGCCCGCCGAGGAACCCACCACCACGATCCTGTCGGACACCCTGCACTACGACGACGTCAAGAAGCAAAGCGTCTTCACCGGCAACGTCAACATGACGCGCGGCCTGATGACGCTGACCTCCGACGTGCTCGAAATGCGCGAAGACGCCGCCGGCAATCAGTACGGCACCGCCACGGCGAACAAGGGCAAGGTCGTGACCATCCGCCAGGAACGCCCCGAGACCTTCGAGCTGATCGAAGGCAAGGGCCTGCGCGCCGAATACGACGGCACCAAGAGCACGTTCGACCTGATCGGCCAGGCCGTGGTCGTGCGCTACGTCTGTGGCAAGCCTTTCGACACCATCCGCGGGGAACGGGTACGCTACAACGAAAAGAGCGGCACCTACGAAGCCCAGGGCGGCCCGAATTCGGCCGCCGCGGGCGGACGGGTCCGTTCGGTGGCCGAACCGCGCGCCAAGTCCGATGCTGCCGTGGCCGAATGCCGCAAGCAGCAAGAATCAAAGAAAGGGCGTTAAAGCGCCTCCCATGCACCACCATACGCAGCCACGATGAACCAACCCTCTGTGCAGACTCCTGTGACCTCCGCCCCTTCGGGCGTCAAGCAGGGCAGCCTGCGCGCAACCGGCTTGCGCAAGACCTACAACGGCCGCACCGTGGTGCAGGACGTGTCCCTGTCCGTCGTCAGCGGCGAAGTGGTCGGTTTGCTCGGCCCCAACGGCGCCGGCAAGACCACCAGCTTCTACATGATCGTGGGCCTGGTACCGGCCGACGCCGGCCGCATTGAAATCGACGGCTCGGTCATCACCGCCATGCCGATCCACAAGCGTGCCCGCATGGGGCTGTCGTACCTGCCGCAGGACGCCTCGGTGTTCCGCCGCCTGACGGTCGAGCAGAACATCCGCGCAGTGCTTGAACTGCAATTGGGGCCTGATGGCCGCCCGCTGTCCACGCCCAAGATCAACGAGCAGATGGAACTGCTGCTCGAAGAACTGCAGATCGGCCACATCCGCAGCAACGCCGCCATCTCGCTGTCGGGCGGCGAACGCCGCCGCGTGGAAATCGCGCGCGCACTGGCCACCAGCCCGCGCTTCATCCTGCTGGATGAACCCTTTGCCGGCGTGGACCCCATCGCGGTGATCGAAATCCAGCGCATCGTGCGCTTCCTGAAGGGCCGCGGCATCGGCGTGCTGATCACCGACCACAACGTGCGCGAAACGCTCGGCATCTGCGACCGCGCCTACATCATCAGCGAAGGCAAGGTCCTGACCGACGGCCACCCCGACGAAATCGTCGGCGATCCGGCCGTGCGGCGCGTCTACCTGGGCGAGCACTTCCGCATGTAACAGGCCCCTGGGGAAAGCCCCTAGGGCCCTTCGTGGCCCCCTGGGAGCGCCCCCTGGGAATCCGCCATAAAAATGCCATGAACTTGCGCTAGGTCAGCTTGTTTTATCGGCCCGAGTCTATACACTAGTACTAAACGAACCCTCTCAAACAAGGAGAACGCCTAACGACCCCACCGCGCATTTTGCGCACCATTTTTTCCTCTTTTAGAAGGAGAGCACACTATGAACCTGAGCATCTGCGGTCGTCACCTCGACGTCACCCCGGCCATCCGGGAATATGTCATGAACAAATTGGCGCGAGTGCTGCGGCATTTCGATCACGTCATCGATACCCAGGTCATGCTCTCAGTAGAGCCCCTGCGGCACAGAGCCGAAATCACCATGCGTCTTAGCGGCAAGGATATTCATTGTGAAGCAACCGATGAAAATCTCTACGCAGCGATAGACCTTCTTGCTGACAAAGTCGACCGTCAGGTCATCAAGCACAAGGACAAGGTACGAAGTCACACGGCAGAGTCCGTGAAGCGGCAAGCGGCGAGCCTCTCGCCACCCCAGCAGTAACGCGCTTCATGACCCGCTCGCCGTGCGAGCCAAGCTAAACAGCGATTCTTGAATCCTGCCTAAGTCCCGGTGTCCCGCTAGACGATTCGTCCAGCCGGGGCATCGGCAAACTCCCCTCCTGCAGTGCCCCTCCCCGGATTTGCCCCCATCTTTTGTCCCCGATTCTCGACGTGCGTCGACGAATCCGCTTCGCCCATCCCTCGCCCGTGAAATCGCCGCACTTTGCGGCCCGGACTGCGAGCGGGTGCACGAGAATGCCCACAACGCGCCGCGATCGGTCTATGCTGTCGCTCTCGCCCCGGGGCCCATCCGCCCTGGCAAGCGTCGAGCCGGGCCACCCGAAGCCCGCCGCGCAAGGCATCTTGGCCCGGCATTTTTGCAGTGCATCATATAACCCTATAATGGTCCGATGAATCATTTGTCGCGCATCCTTCCCGCCGGCAACGTCGTCCTCGATATGCTCGCCACGAGCAAGAAGCGCGCGTTCGAACAGGCTGGCCTTCTCTTTGAAAACAACCATGGCTTGGCGCGCGCGCTCGTGTTCGACAGCCTGTTCGCACGCGAACGCCTGGGTTCGACCGCCCTGGGCCAAGGCGTCGCGGTGCCGCATGGCCGCGTGAAGGGCCTGGAACAAGCCCTGGCCGCGTTCATCCGCCTGGCGCAACCCATCACATTCGACGCACCCGACGGCCAGCCCGTTTCGATGCTGCTCTGTCTGCTGGTGCCGGAAACCGCCACGCAACAGCACCTGGATATCCTGGCCGAACTGGCGCAGCTGATGTCCAACAAGGCATTGCGCGAAGCGCTGGCCACGGAGGCCGATCCGGCCATCGTCCACAAGATGCTTACCACCGGCCAACTCTGACCCCTCGCGGAAACGCTGCCATGCTTACGGTGCAGGAACTCGTCGACGACAACGCCGACAAAATCCCCTTCAACTGGATTTCCGGACAAGGGGCCGCAGACCGCGCAATTCCCGATGACGGCATGGCAGCCGCGGACCTGGTGGGTCACCTGAACCTGATCCACCCCTCGCGCATCCAGGTGTTCGGCCAGGAAGAACTGGCGTACTACACCCGCTTCGACCTGCGCCGCCGCATGCACCACATGGACGAGCTGCTGATCGGCGGCGTCCCGGCCATCCTGCTGGCTGACGGCCTGACGCCGCCGCAGGACCTGGTCGATCAATGCGACCAGCATCAGGTGCCGTTGCTGTCCACGCCGGTCGCCGCCGCGCAACTGATCGACCTGTTGCGCATCTACCTGGGCAAGAAGCTGGCGCCCACCACCACCGTGCATGGCGTGTTCCTGGACGTGCTGGGCCTGGGCGTGCTGATCACCGGCGAATCGGGCCTGGGCAAGAGCGAACTGGCGCTGGAACTCATTTCCCGCGGTCACGGCCTGGTGGCCGACGACGCGGTGGAATTCTCGCGCACCGCTCCCAACATGATCGAAGGCCACTGTCCGCAACTGCTGCAGAACCTGCTGGAAGTGCGCGGCCTGGGCCTGCTCGACATCCGCACCATCTTTGGCGAGACCTCGGTACGCCGCAAGATGCGCCTGAAGCTGATCGTGCACCTGGTGCGCGCCACGGCACAGGACAAGTTCGAACGCCTGCCGCTGCAGGACATCACCCAGGACATGCTGGGCTTGCCCGTGCGCAAGGTCATGCTGCAAGTGGCCGCCGGCCGCAACCTGGCGGTGCTGGTCGAGGCCGCCGTGCGCAACACCATCCTGAAGCTGCGCGGCATCGACACCCTGGGCGAATTCATGGAACGCCAGGCTATGGCGATCCTGCAAAGCAGCAAGTAATCGCGCGTCGCCCAGCGGCCCCGTGAGCCTCTACGAAAAACTCGCCAACGAAATCGCCCAGTCGATCCGCGATGGCGTCCTGCGCGTGGGCGACAAGCTGCCGTCGGTGCGCGATGCCTGCGCCAGCCGCGGCGTCAGCCCGTCGACGGTGTTCCAGGCCTATTACCTGCTTGAAGCGCGCGGCCTGATCCGCGCGCGCCCCCGCTCCGGCTACTACGTCAACACGCGCAGCGACAGCCTGCCGCCCGAGCCTGACACATCCTGCCCCGACGGCGAATCCACCGAGCTGGCGATCAGCGAACGCATCTTCGACATCCTGGATTCGGTGCGCAACCGCGACGTCGCGCCGCTGGGCTCGGCATTTCCCTCGCCGCTGCTGTTCCCCTTGCCGCGGCTGGCGCAGGCCATGGCCGCGCACCTGAAGCGCCAGGACCCGCTGGCCACGATGGAAGACCTGTCGCCGGGCAACCCAGGCCTGCGCAGGCAGATCGCGCTGCGCTACCTGATCGCGGGCATCAACGTGCCGGCCAGCGACATCGTGATCACCAACGGCGCGCTGGAAGCGCTGAATCTTTGCCTGCAAGCGGTCACGCAGCCCGGTGACACCGTCATCGTCGAAGCGCCGACCTTCTATGGCGCCTTGCAAGCGCTGGAACGCCTGGGGCTGAAAGCGCTGGAAGTGCCCACGCATCCACGCACCGGCGTAGACCTGGGCGCCATGGAAGCTGCCATCGCGCGCCATGCGCCCAAGGCCTGCTGGCTGATGACGCAGTTCCAGAATCCGCTGGGCAGCCTGATGCCCGACGAAAAGAAGCGCCAGCTGGTCGAGCTGCTGACGCGCCATGACATTGCGCTGATCGAAGACGACGTCTACGGCGAGCTGTATTTCGGCGCGACGCGCCCCGTGCCCGCCAAGGCCTTTGATACCCAGGGCCTGGTGCTGCACTGCTCGTCGTTCTCGAAATGCCTGGCGCCGGGCTACCGCATTGGCTGGGCCAGCGCGGGGCGCTACACACAACGCGTGCAGCGCCTGAAGCTGTCGTCCACGCTGTCGGCGTCCAGCCCGGCGCAAGGCGCCATCGCCGAATACCTTGAGCAAGGCGGTTACGACCGTCACCTGCGGCGGCTGCGCGAGACCTTGCAGGCCCAGCAGGACTTGATGGCCAACGCGATCGCCCGCGAATTTCCGGCGGGCACCCGAGTGACGCGGCCGCAAGGCGGCTTCTTCCTGTGGCTGGAAATGCCCGCTGCCGTCGATGCGCTGGCGCTGCACCGGCAGGCGTTGGCGCGCGGCATCAGCGTGGCGCCGGGCCCGATCTTCTCGGCCAGCGGCCAATTCGGCAACGCGCTGCGCCTGAACTACGGCCACCCCTGGGACCCGGGCCAGGCCGATGCGATTCGCACCCTGGGCGACATGGCCCGCGCGGCCTGCAGCCAGGCCACGCGGTCGCGCTGATCAGTTACGGGTCGCCGCGGCCCGCGCGCGCTTGACCTCAAGCGAGGTGACCCCGCCTGCCGAATTGCCCCAGCTGTTGCGGATGTAGGACACCAGCATGGCGATGTCGTTGTCGTTCAGCATTTGGCCGAAAGGCGGCATGCCGTGCGGCCGGGGGTTGGCCGCCGTAGCGGGCGCAAAGCCGCCATCGAGCACGATGCGGATAGCATTGACGGGCGATGGCGCGGTCACGGTGGGGTTGCCGGCCAATGCAGGCCAGGCGCCCGCGCTGCCCTCGCCTGCGGCCTGGTGGCACTGCACGCATTGCTGGCGGTAGAGCTTGCCCCCCAGTTCCATGGCGGCGGCCGACACAGGCGCGGCGGACGCAGCGGTAGATGCCGGGGTATCCGGCAGCGACTTGAGGTACACCCCCATCGCCAGCGCATCTTCACCCGTCAGGTGCTGCGTGCTGCCCAGAACGACTTCGGCCATCGGGCCGCTGGCGCTGGAATGCGCCGCGATGCCGGTTTGCAGCAGATCGGCGATGTCTTGCGCGGACCATCGGCCCAAACCGGTACGCGGGTCGTTGGTCAGGGGTGGCGCATACCATTCCAGTCCCGGAATCACACCACCGGTCAGGCCGTCAGCCGGACGGGTCGCGCCCAGACTGTTGCGCGGTGCGTGACAAGCCGCGCAGTGGCCCACGCCTTCGACCAGATAGCGGCCGCGATTCCATTGCTCGGATTGACCGGGATCGGGCTCCAGTGCGCCAGGCTTGAAATACAGCGCGCGCCACGCCGCCAGCAAGATGCGCTGGTCATACGGGAATTCAAGCTCAGGCGGCCGATTGGCCTGGCTGACCGGCGTGACGGTGCGCAGGTAGGCGAACAGCGCATCGGCATCCGCGCGGCTCACACGGGTGTATTCGGTGTACGGAAAGGCGGGATACAGCAACGTGCCGTCGCGCGACTTGCCATTGTGCAGGGCTTGCCAGAAGTCATCGGCGGTCCAGGCGCCGATGCCGGTCTTGTCGTCGGGCGTGATGTTGGGCCCGTAGAGGGTGCCGAACGGCGTGGGAATGGGCGTGCCTCCCGCATAGGCCGGGCCGCCGCGCGCCGTGTGGCACGCCACGCAATTGCCGGCCAGCGCCAGGTAGCGCCCGCGCTCGATCCGCTGCTGCGGGTCCGACGGCGCGGCGGCAGGACCTGTGCTGGCGTCATCGCGCGTGCCCAGCCAATACAGGGCGCCCAGCACCACCACGATCAGCGCCAACAGGGACCCCAGGATTCTTTTCATCAATGTCATCGTGCGCCCCCGTTACCGTTGCGCCTGGCTGCCGCATTCGGCGGGCAGGTGCAGAGAGCCGGCAGGCTCGGGGCCGTAGGTGTCGGCAACCGGTTGCGACGACAGCCATGCCGTCAGGGCGCCGATGTCTTCGGGTGTGAGCTTGTTGGCAATGTCGGCCATGCAATCAGGCGTGGCGGCGCGGCGCTGGCCGCTTTTCCAGCTGCCGATCTGCGAACTGATGTAGTCGCGCGGCAGGCCCAGCAAGCCAGGAATGGCGGGTAGCAGCCCGCCCAGGGACGCGCCATGACAGGACGCACAGGCCGGCAGGCCGCGGGCAGCGTCGCCGGACAGGGCCAGCCTGCGTCCGGCCTCCAAGGTGGGGCCGGGGACGTCCACGCGCGCGGGCGGCGGATAGGGCACATGCTGGCCCGCAAAGTAGGCGGCCATTTCATGCAGATAGGCATCCGGCAAGCCCGCCAGCAGGTGTGCCATCGGCCGGTACTGGCGGCGGTCGTCGCGGAAATTCAGCAGTTGGTGATAGAGGTATTCCTGCGGCTTGCCCGCCAGGCGGGGGTAGTAGCCGTCGGCGCCAGCCCGGCCCTGTGCGCCGTGACAGGCCGTACAGGCCGCCACGCGGGCCTGCATCGTGCCCGGCTGCAGCGATGGCGCGGTGTCCTGGGCCATCGCGGGCGCTGTCGAAAACACGACAAGCGCGGCGGCCAACAGGCGGGATTTTGCCCAATGCCGCGGCAGTGAAACACTACAAAAGGAAATGAGGGCTAACATCTAGGACCAGTTAACACTAAGTCAAATTCCAACCCCCCCAAGGCGCATGACGGCGGGGCGCGTAGGTGAATCTCTCTTGTGCGGATGCCCGAGCTTACGTCAGGGCGTACTGACCGGTACAGGCGCAGATTTGCAGTTTACGGCCATATCAGATGCCAACCCGCCGGCATCGTCCTGGAAAAGCGTGCCACAATCATGTCCATGTTGAAAGTCGTCCTCGTAACCGGCATATCAGGCTCAGGCAAATCCGTCGCCCTGCGCATGCTCGAGGACGCCAGCTATACCTGCGTCGACAACCTGCCCGTCCGGTTCCTGACCGAATTCATCGCCAACGCCCGCGACGACGGCCTGGAGCGCGTGGCGGTCGCCATCGACGTGCGGTCGCCCGGCGAACTGGCCGAACTACCCGACGTCGTCACCGCCTTGCGCGCCATGGGCACCAGCCTGCGCGTGGTGTTCCTGGATGCCAGCACCGCCACCCTGGTGCAGCGCTATTCGGAATCGCGCCGCCGCCATCCCCTGACCGACCGCCTGCAACGCGGCGGCACCGCGCCGTCGCTGACCGACTGCATCGCACTGGAACGCGAACTGCTGGCGCCGCTGCGCGAGCAGGAACACGTCATCGACACGTCGGAACTGACCCCGGGCCAGCTGCGCGCCTGGATTCGCGACCTGATCCAGGCCGATCGCGCCCCGCTGGTGCTGACCTTCGAATCGTTCGCCTACAAGCGCGGCGTGCCGCGCGACGCAGACCTGGTGTTCGACGTGCGCTGCCTGCCCAACCCCTACTACGACCGCAACCTGCGTCCGCTGACGGGCCGCGATGAGCCCGTCGCGACCTGGCTGTCCGGCTACGACCAGGTGGGACAGATGATCGACGACATCGCCGGCTTCCTGAACCGCTGGCTGCCGCAGTACACCCAAGACACCCGCAATTACCTCACGGTCGCCATCGGCTGCACCGGCGGGCAGCACCGTTCGGTCTACGTGGTCGAACAGCTCGCCAAGCGCTTTGCCGACCACGACCCGCTGCTGGTGCGCCATCGCACCCAACTGCCCGACGAATCCGCATGACCCTGCCCCGCCCGCTGACTTTCCTGATGATGCTGTTGCTGGCCATTGCCGTGGCCGGCTGCTCTTCCACCGGAGGCCGCAAGAAAGGCGGCGGGTACTACAAAGACGACGGCCCGGACGCCAACCCGCCGTCCAACCTGGACCAGGTGCCGGACGCGGTGCCGCGCATCGAACCCTACGCCAGCGGCGCCAATCGTCCGTACGTGGTGTTCGGCCAGCGCTACGTGCCCGACACCACCGGCCAGCCGTACAAGCGGCAAGGCATTGCGTCGTGGTACGGCAAGAAATTCCATGGCAACTCCACGTCGATCGGCGAAGCCTACGATATGTACGCCATGACGGCCGCGCACACGACGCTGCCGATTCCCAGCTACGCGCGGGTCACCAGCCTGGTCAATGGCAAGACGATCATCGTGCGCGTCAACGACCGCGGCCCGTTCCACAGCGACCGCATCATGGACCTGTCGTACGTGGCGGCCTACAAGCTGGGCATCATCGGACCGGGCAGCGGCCAGGTCGTGGTCGAGAGCATTCCGCAAGACGAGATTCGCCGCCTGGCCTCATCGGGCGCACCGGCGGCAACGCCCGCGTCGGCCATCGGCTCCACGCCGGTGGCCACGCCCGTGGCCGCCGCGCCCATCTCCCTGGACCCGCAACCGCTGGCTCAGCAACCGGCGCCCGCGCCGGGCAGCGCGCCTGTACGCCAACCGGCCGCGGGCGGCATCGGCAGTGTCTACCTGCAAGTGGGTGCTTTCAGCCAGCCGGCCAATGCGCAGTCGCTGGTCAGCCGCATCAATACGCAGCTGGGCACCGAGGGTGCGCCGCCCGCCAGCGTCGAACAATCCAACAACCTGTACCGCGTCAAGATCGGGCCCTACCCTGATCGCCAGAGCGCCATGAATGCCGTGCAGCTCGTCTCCGACCGCATCGGCATCACGCCCAGCATCGCGGCGCAATAAGCCCGTTTGGTATCGCGGGCTTACTGGGCCCGCGGCCAGTCGAAGGCCGGCGGCTCGAACGGCAGTTCGACCTGGCCATCGCACACGCGCCGCGCGCGCGGGTTGCGGCTGAGATAGCGGCTGCCCTCGTGTTCCAGCAATGCCTGCTTGCGCGGCAAGCCGCCGCCGAAACCCGTGAGCGAGGTGTCGGCGCCGATCACGCGGTGACACGGAATGATGATGATGATGGGATTACGCCCCACCGCGCCACCGATGGCCTGCGCGCCTTTGGGACGGCCCACCGTGCGCGCCAGTTCGCCATAGCTGGCGAGCTGGCCGAAATCCAGGGCGCACAGCGCGCGCCACACTTCATGCTGGAACGGCGTGCCGACCGGGTCGAGCGCCACGTCGAAGTCGCGGCGCTGGCCGGCAAACCACTCGTCCAGTTCGCGGCGCGCCTGCTCGAGGATGGGATCGGCGTCCACGCGGGTCCACCCCTCGGCCGAGGGCAGCAGGGTCTGGTCGGTGAACCAGGCGCCGCGCAAGCCCTTGGCGCTGGCGACCAGGCGCATTTCACCCAGCGGCGTGGGGATATCGCGATAGACGATGCGTTCGTCGGGTTGGCCGGAACGCTTGGGAGCGACAGCTGTGTAAACCATGTCTTACGAATTCTTGCGGGCCAGGGCCCGGTTGTACAGGACGTCCCGCGGCAGGCCGGTGACCTTGGCCGCGACCTTGGAAGCATCGCGCAGGGACAGCGTTTCAAGCAAGGCGTCCAGCAACGCGTCGGTGCGCGGGTCGGCCTCGTCGTCGGCCTCTTGCCCAGGGCGCGCGTGCGCGATCAGCACGAACTCGCCTTGCTCGCGGTGCGAATCGGCCGCCAGCCACGCCGCGGCCTCGCCCAGGGTGAACGTGGCGATTTCCTCGAAGCGCTTGGTCAGCTCGCGCGCAACGGTCAGGTGGCGCTCGGGGCCGCAGACCTCGAGCAGATCGGCCAACGTGGCCGCCAGGCGGTGCGGCGATTCGAACATCACGACCGGCGCGGGCAGCGCACACCAGCTGCGTAGCCAACGCTGGCGGGCAACGGCCTTGGAGGGCGGAAAGCCGGCAAAGGCATAGGCGGGGTTTTCATCCGTGGTGACCCCGCTGCCCATCAGCGCCGTGATCACGGCGCTGGGGCCCGGCACCGGCACGACGGTGAAACCGGCCTCGCGCACCGCGCGCACCACGCGGGCGCCAGGATCGCTGACGGCGGGCGCACCGGCATCGGACACCAGCGCCACACGCTGGCCCTGCGCCAGGCGTTCGCAGATGGCCTGCGCCGCCGCGGCCTCGTTGTGGCGATGGGCGGCCATCAAGGGCGTCGTGACCCCCCAGGCGTCCAGCAAGGTGCGGCTGGCGCGGGTGTCCTCGGCCGCGATCACGTCGGCGCGCTGCAGCGCGTGCCAGGCGCGCAGCCCCAGGTCGCCCAGATTGCCGATCGGTGTGGCCACCACATACAGCGCCTGCGCAGGCCAATGCTGGCCGGCCACGCGTTCAGCGACGCGGGTCCAGGCATCGCCGGCCACCGGGGGTGAGACATTTTGATTCATTGCTGCCTGCTTACACGGAAAACCATGCCAGTGTAGCCGCCATCGACGCCCGCTTCCGGAACCCGCCTGATGGATGACACCCTTGCCTTCGAACTGGCCCTGGCCGTCCGCCAGCGCGCCGACAAGCGACGCCGCCGCAGCGCCCGGCGTCCGATTCCGCCCGACCGGCCGCCCCCACGGCGCTCGCCCCGCCAACGCACGGGCGATGGCCACGAAGATGCGGCGCTGCGCCTCTTGCTGGCGGGCGGCCTGGCGCTGCTGGCCCGCAACCTGGCCTGCCGCGCGGGGGAAATCGACCTGGCCATGCGCGAGGGCGACATCCTGGTCTTCGTCGAAGTCCGCTCGCGGCAGGCGGGCGCTTTCGGCGGGGCCGCCGCGAGCATCGACCGGGCCAAGCAGGCCCGGCTGGCCCGCGCTGCGGCCCACTGGCTGCCGGAACTGACCCGGCGCCATTGGGGCGGCACCCCGCCCGCCGTGCGCTTTGACGCCGTGCTCTTCGAGGGCGGGCAGGTCCAATGGCTGCGCGCCGCATTCGAGCTGGGCTGATTTTTGCTGGCGCGTGAGATAATCGCGCCCATGGATATGACCTCTCGTATGACGTCGCACTTTCGCGACGCCATGGCTGCGTGCGAACAAAGTATGAACGTCCTGGCCGAACCGCTGGCAGTGGCGGTGGACGTGCTATTCGGCGCCTTGGCCAACAACGGCAAGATTCTGGCTTGCGGCAACGGCGGTTCCGCGGCCGACGCCCAGCATTTCATCGCTGAACTGGTGGGCCGCTTCGAACGCGAGCGCCTGCCCCTGGCCGGCATTGCCCTGAACACCGACACCTCCATCCTGACGGCCGTGGGCAACGACTACGGCTTCGACGAGGTCTACGAACGCCAGGTCAACGCCTTCGGCCAGGCCGGCGACGTGCTCGTGGCCATTTCCACCAGCGGCAATTCACCCAACGTGGTCCGCGCCATGGAAGCCGCGGCCAGCCGAGAGATGCATGTGCTGGCCTTGACCGGCAAGGGCGGCGGCGTCATGGGGGAACTCATTACGCCGATGGACGTCCATCTATGTGTTCCCAGCGATCGCACGATGCGCATCCAGGAAGTCCATATACTGCTGCTGCACGCGCTTTGCGACGGCATTGACGCTCTTCTGCTTGGAGACACCGAATGATTCCTGACGTCCGAACCGCCGCCCGCCCCCTGCTGCTTGCCGCCGCCCTGTCGGGCGCCGTACTGTCGCTGTCGGCCTGCGCGCCCTTGATCGTGGGCGGCGCCGCCGCCACCACGGCGGTGGTCGTGACCGACCGGCGCACCTCGGGCATCCAGCTCGAAGACCAGAACATGGCCTTCAAGGCCCAAAGCCAGATCTCCCAGAAGCTGGGCGATACCGCCCGCGTCAATGCCATGGCCTACGGCGGCCATCTGCTGCTGACCGGCGACGTGCCCACCGAAGAAGCCAAGTCGCAAGCCACCGCCATCGCCCAGGGCATCGAAAACGTGAAGCAGGTGGTCAACCAGCTCAATGTCGGCCCGATCGCCTCGTTCGGCGTCCGCTCGAACGACACCTGGCTGACCTCCAAGGTCAAGACGGCGCTGATCAACACCAAGTACGTGCCGTCCGGCACCATCGCCCTGACCACCGACCACAGCGTCGTGTACCTGATGGGCAAGCTGACCCAGGCCGAAGGCGACTACGCCGCCAACGCGGCCGCCGATGTCGGCGGCGTCGCAAAGGTGGTAAAACTGTTCGAAACCATCAGCCGCGAAGAAGCCATTCGCCTGTCGAACAGCAGCAAGTCGAATTCCACTGAAACCAAGGCCCCCATCGAGAACAGCTCGGGCGCAGCCAGCAGCAGCAGCAGCGGCAGCGCTCCCGCGCCCAGCGGTGGCAGCGCCGTAGAAGCCATGCCCATCAAATGAAAAAAGCCATCGTAGCCCTGGCCGTCCTGGTAGCGGTCGGCATTGGCGCCTGGTTCGTCATGCGGCCGGCGCAAACCGCGCCCGACGTCACCTTCACCACGCTGGAAGGCAAGACCTTCTCGATGCAGGACCTGCGCGGCAAGGTGGTGCTGGTGAAGTTCTGGGCCACCAGCTGTGTCACCTGCGTCAAGCAGATGCCGGAGACCATCTCGGCCTATAACGAATACGCCGGCAAGGGCTACGAGGCCATCGCGGTCGCCATGAACTACGACCCGCCCAATTTCGTCTTGAACTTCGCCGAAAGCCGCAAGCTGCCCTTCCCGGTGGCGCTGGACACCAAGGGCGACATCGCCCGCGCCTTCGGCGACATCCGCCTGACGCCCACGGCGTTCCTGATCGACAAGAAGGGACACGTCATCAAGCGTTATCTGGGCGAATACGACGTGGCCGAATTCCACGCCACCGTCGAAAAGGCATTGGCGGCAGGCTGACCCTGCCCCGATCGCAACAGAAGCCGCCCGTTTACCGGGCGGTTTTTTTCGCCTGTGACAAAGAAAACCGCCCGGCAAGCGGGCGGTTTCAACAACGGGGTCAGGCCTTGCGGGGTATCAGAACGCCGGGACCACCGCGCCCTTGTACTTTTCCTGGATGAACTTCTTCACCTCGGCCGAGTGCAGCGCGTTGACCAGCTTCTTGATGCCGGGCGCGTCTTTGTTGTCCGAGCGGGTCACCAGCACGTTGGCGTAGGGCGAATCGGCGCCCTCGATGAACAGCGCGTCCTTGGTCGGCACCAGGCCGGCTTCCAGCGCGTAGTTGGTGTTGATCAGGGCCAGGTCGACGTCATCGAGCGAGCGCGGCAGCATGGCGGCCTCGAGTTCGCGGAACTTCAGCTTCTTGGGGTTCTCGACCACATCGGCGGCGGTGGCCAGGATGTTGGACGGGTCCTTCAGCTTGATGACGCCCTGCTTTTGCAGCAGCACCAGCGCACGGCCGCCGTTGGACGGGTCGTTCGGGATGGCGACAGTGGCGCCGTCCTTCAGCTCGGCCAGGCTCTTGATCTTCTTGGAGTAGCCGCCGAAGGGCTCGACGTGCACCAGGGCGACCGGCACCAGCGTGGCCTTGCGGTCCTTGTTGAAGCTGTCCAGGTAGGGCTTGTGCTGGAAGAAGTTCGCATCCAGCTGCTTGTCCACCAATTGCAGGTTGGGCTGCACGTAGTCGCTGAAGACCTTGATGTCCAGGTCCACGCCTTCCTTAGCGAGCTGGGGCTTGACCACTTCCAGGATCTCCGCGTGCGGGACCTGGGTGGCGCCCACCACGATCTTTTCAGCGTGGGCGGCGGTGGCCGACACCAGGAGGGCCGACGCCACCAGGGCAGAGCGGACGAAATTCAAACGCATGAGTTGCCTCTTTTATAGGTAGAAATTGGGGGCATATGCCCAGCCGGTGGGGAGATTCCCCCTTGTGAGGGGCGCTCCGTTGTGAAAACGCCCCCAATTTACCCGAATGCCGGTTATTTGTCGGGCATATAAACATGGGTTTAAAGCATAAGGAACCTGTGGGGTCTACAATCCGTCGTATGCTTGCGCTACCGCGTCCCGACGCGTTCCTGTGCAGGCATTTTTTACTGCGGGACCCTACGCCCCCTCGGGGGGCAACGCCATCGCGCCGCCAGCGGCGCGCGGGCTTCCAACCTCTAACTTTCATACTCTACTTATTGCCGACTTAGCTGCCATGACCGACACCCCCGACCCTGCTGCCGTCTCGTCTCCTGCTGTCAAAGCCGCGGTGCTTTCCGAAGCGCTGCCTTACATCCGACGATTCCACGGCAAAACCATCGTGGTCAAGTACGGCGGCAACGCCATGACGGAAGAGCGATTGCAGCGCAGTTTTGCGCATGACGTGGTGCTGCTCAAGCTGGTGGGTCTGAATCCGGTGGTGGTGCACGGCGGCGGCCCGCAGATCGACGACGCGCTGCGCCGCATCGGCAAGCAAGGCACCTTCATCCAGGGCATGCGCGTCACCGACGCCGAGACCATGGAAGTGGTCGAGTGGGTGCTGGGCGGCCAGGTTCAGCAAGACATCGTCATGATGATCAACGAGGTCGGCGGCAAGGCCGTGGGCCTGACCGGCAAGGACGGCGGTCTGATCCAGGCGCAGAAAAAGCTGATGGCCAACAAGGAAAACCCCGCTGAACCGATCGACATCGGCTTCGTGGGCGACATCACGCTGGTCGAACCGGCCGTGGTCAAGGCCTTGCAGGATGACCAGTTCATCCCCGTCATCTCGCCCATCGGTTACGGCGAAGACGGCACGGCCTACAACATCAATGCCGACGTCGTCGCCGGCAAGATGGCCGAAGTGCTGGGCGCCGAAAAGCTGCTGATGCTGACCAACACCCCGGGCGTGCTGGACAAGGCGGGCAAGCTGCTGCGCAGCCTGTCGGCCCAGACCATCGACGAACTGTTCGCCGACGGCACGATCTCGGGCGGCATGCTGCCCAAGATCTCGTCCGCGCTGGACGCCGCCAAGAACGGCGTCAACTCGGTGCACATCGTCGACGGCCGCGTGCCGCACTGCCTGCTGCTGGAAATCCTGACCGACCAAGGCGTTGGCACGATGATCAGCTCGCATTGATGCGAGCGCAGCGTACCCTGCTGCGGCCGGCGGTGCGCCAGCGCCGCTCGCGCCGCACGGCCACGGGCGCCCCCGGGCGCCTGTGGTTGTTCGACCTGGACAACACGCTGCACGACACCTCGCACGCGATCTTTCCCCACATCGACCAGGGCATGACCCTGGCGGTGGCCGAAGCGCTGGGCGTTGATGTCGACACGGCCAACCAGGTACGCAAGCAATACTGGAAGCGCTACGGCGCCACCATGATCGGCATGGTGCGCAACCATGGCGTGGACCCCCACGCCTTCCTGCACCGCAGCCACGACTTCGACGTCAATCCGCTGGTGCGCGCCGAAAAGGGGCTGGCCTACAAGCTGCGCCAGCTGCCCGGTCGCAAAGTGCTGCTGACCAACGCGCCGCTGCACTATGCGCGCGCGGTGCTGCGCCGCCTGGGCATCCTGCGCCAGTTCGACAGCCTGTGGGCCATCGAACACATGCGCCTGCACGGCGAGTTCCGCCCCAAGCCCTCGCCCGCGCTGCTGCGCTACGTGCTGGCGCGCGAAGGCGTGCCGGCGCGCCAGGCCGTGCTGGTGGAAGACACGCTGGCCAACCTGCGCGGCGCACGCCAGGCGGGGCTGCGCACGGTGCACGTTTTCCACCCCGGCACACCGTTCGCGCGCGGCCGTTCGCAGCGGCCGGCTTACGTCGACTTGCGGGTAAACTCCGTCAGTGATTTGCTGTTGCGCCGGCGTCCCTTGCGGGGATAGCGGCCGGCCCCCTCTTCTCATCCACCGTCAGCCTGCGTAAGACCAGACCCGTCCATGGCGAGCAAACCCGGCGAGCGCAAGACCCAGATTCTGCAGACCCTGGCCGAGATGCTGGAGCAGCCGCACGCGTCGCGCATCACCACCGCCGCGCTGGCTGCCAGGCTGCAAGTCTCCGAAGCCGCGCTGTACCGGCACTTCGCCAGCAAGGCGCAGATGTTCGAAGGGTTGATCGAATTCATCGAAACCAGCATTTTCACGCTGGTGAACCAGATCGCGACCGCCGAGCCCTACGGCCTGTCGCAAGCCCACAAGACGGTGTCGATGCTGCTGACCTTCTCGGAACGCAACAAGGGCATGACGCGGGTGCTGACCGGCGACGCCCTGGTCACCGAAGACAACCGCCTGCAAGAACGCATCAACCACATCAACGACCGCATCGAGGCGTCGCTCAAGCAATCGCTGCGCATCGCCGTCACCGACGGCGGCCTGCCGCCCGAGGCCAATGTGGCCGCGCATG
This sequence comes from Achromobacter deleyi, assembly GCF_902859705.1. Classification (GTDB taxonomy): domain Bacteria; phylum Pseudomonadota; class Gammaproteobacteria; order Burkholderiales; family Burkholderiaceae_B; genus Achromobacter; species Achromobacter deleyi. The sequence goes on from NZ_CADIJO010000003.1 coordinate 395,431, forward strand.
CCAGCCTGCTGACGCATCTGGTGCTGGGCCGTTGGCTGCGCTATGCCCAGAGCGGCTGGCGCGTTGCGCCCACGCTGCACCTGGACGAGCAGTTGCGTCTGGCGCTGGGCTGACGCCCGTTCATTTCATAACACGAACGAATTAAACGCTTGTTGCAGCCCGCCCTTGGGCTATTTGATTGCATATACGCAACAATCTCACGCTTGCGACCAACGCGGGCGGACGAGCATAATGCGCGGGATGGGTTTTCCACAAGCGCGAATCTCCACCGGTTTGACCCATATCAATACGGGTTTTCCTTAATGCCGTCACGATCATTCTGTAGCGTCGGCACTTCGCTTTGATCACGCCCCAGGCCTGGTTGCGATGTGCCGTCAGTTTGACCTCAACCGGAGATGGATATGACTGCGCCAGCCGCTGTCCCTGCCTCGCAAGCCCCAAAGAAAGCAAAAATCCCAATCGGACTCATCGCCGGCTTCCTCGTGATGATCGGCGTGCTGATGATGCCGTTGCCGGCTGACCTGCCGGTCGCCGGCCACCGCATGCTGGCCATCCTGGCATTCGCGGTGGTGGTCTGGATTACCGAAGCCGTGTCCTACGAAGCCAGCGCGATCATGATCACGACGCTGATGGCCTTCCTGCTGGGCACGGCTCCGACAATCAAAGACCCGGGCGTGCTGTACGGCACGTCCGCCGCCATCAGCATGGCGCTGACGGGCTTTGCCAACTCGGCACTCGCCCTGGTCACCGGCGCACTGTTCATCGCCGCGGCCATGACGTTCACCGGACTGGACCGGCGCATCGCGCTGGTGACCTTGTCCAAGGTCGGCACCAGCACGCGCCGCATCCTGATCGGGTGTATCGCAGTGACGATCGTACTGAGCCTGGTGGTGCCCAGCGCCACCGCCCGCAGCGCCGCCGTGGTGCCCATCATGATGGGCGTCATTGCCGCTTTCGGCGTGGACAAGCGCTCGAACATTGCCGCCGGCATCATGATCATCGTGGCGCAGGCCACCAGCATCTGGAACGTCGGTATCCAGACCGCCGCCGCGCAGAACCTGCTGACGGTCGGCTTCATGGAAAAGATGCTGGGCCAGCGCGTGGCCTGGTCGGACTGGCTGATCGCGGGCGCTCCGTGGTCGCTGATCATGTCGGCCGTGCTGATCATCATCGTGCTCAAGCTGCTGCCGCCGGAAAGCGACAGCATCGCGGGGGGCAAGGAAGCTGTCGAAAAATCGCTGCTTGAACTGGGCCCCATGACCGGTGCGCAAAAGCGCCTGATGGCGGTGTCGGTGATGCTGCTGCTGTTCTGGTCCACCGAAGGCAAGCTGCACAGCTTCGACACGACCTCGACCACCTACTTCGGCCTGGTGCTGCTGATGCTGCCGCGCTTTGGCGTGATGACCTGGAAAGACGTGCAATCGCGTATCCCATGGGGCACGGTGATCGTGTTCGGCGTGGGCATCAGCCTGGGCACCGCCTTGCTGACGACGCAGGCCGGCCAATGGCTGGGTAACCAGGTCGTGCAACACACGGGCCTGGACCACCTGGGACCGCTGGCGATCTTCGCGATCCTGGCTGCCTTCCTGATTGTCATCCACCTGGGTTTCGCCAGCGCCACGGCGCTGACCTCGGCCATGCTGCCGATCCTGATCTCGGTGCTGGCCACGCTGCCGGGCGACTTCAGCCGCCTGGGCATGACGATGCTGCTGGGCTTCGTGGTGAGCTACGGCTTCATCCTGCCGATCAACGCACCGCAGAACATGGTGTGCCTGGGCACGGAAACCTTCAATGCCAAGCAGTTCGCCAAGGTGGGCATTCTGGTCACCATCATCGGCTACGCGCTGATGATCCTGATGGGCATGACCTACTGGCGCTGGTTGGGCTGGCTGTAAGGAGGCCGCATCATGAAAATCTCTATTGCCCAAGCCAATGAATTCGGACGCCGCGTGCTGGTCGCACAAGGCGTGCCGGAAGACATCGCCCGCGACGTGGCCGAGCACCTGGTGGAATCGGACCGGGTCGGCTACACCAGCCACGGCCTGTCGATCCTGACGAACTACCGCCGCGTGCTGGGCGACGGCCTGGCGCAAGCCGACGGCCGCCCCGAACTGCTGAACGACCGCGGCGCGATGCTGGCATACGACGGCCACAACGGCCTGGGCCAGCACGTAGGCAAGGTCGTGATCGAAAAGGCGATCGAACGCACGCAGGAACACGGCCAGTGCATCCTGACGCTGCGCCGCAGCCACCACCTGGGCCGCATGGGCCACTACGGCGAGATGGTGGCGGCCAAGGGCCTGATCCTGCTGGCCTTCACCAACGTGATCAATCGCGCCCCCACAGTCGCGCCGTTCGGCGGTGCCCGCGCCTGCCTGACGACGAACCCGCTGTGCTTCGCCGGCCCGCTGCCTGGCGGCCGCCCGCCGTTCATCGTGGACATGGCGACGAGCTCGATCGCGGTGAACAAGGCCCGGGTGCTGGCCGCCAAGGGCGAACAAGCCCCGCCGGGATCGCTGATCGACGCCCAGGGCAACCCGACGACGGACCCGAACGCGCTGTTCTCGGACCCACCGGGCGCGCTGCTGCCGTTCGGCGGCCACAAGGGTTACGCAATGGGCCTGGTGGCGGAACTGCTGGCCGGCGTGCTGTCGGGCGGCGGCACGATCCAGCCGGAACATCCGCGCAACGGGGTGGCAACGAACAACATGTTCGCGCTGCTGCTGGACCCGCAGGTGGACTTCAATACGGACTGGCGCTCGATGGAAGTGGGCGCGTTCATCGACTACCTGCACGCCTGCCCGCCGCAACCAGGCGTGGACGGCGTCCAATACCCCGGCGAATACGAAGCCCGCAACCGCGCCCTGAACGCAGACTCCCTGGAATTCGACTCCCGCATCTGGGACGGATTGAAGACGCTGGCTGCTGACTTGGGTGTGGCGGATGCGTTGCCGTAGTTTTTTTGTATTGGTTTGATGGTTGTTTTGTACGGGCGGCTCAGGGGTTCTTGAGCCGCCTGTTGCGTTGGTGGCCTGTGAGGGCGGGGCTACGATTGCGGTCCGGAGCCTTCGCTCCGGACTGCCCCTTCGTCATCCTCGTACAGGCCTTCGGCCTTCCCTACGGATTCCCTCGGGCGCATCTACACGCCCCGCCCTCACAGGCCACCAACGCAACAGGCTCACCGCAGCTGCAATTTGCCGGGTGCTGGGACGGTCAGTGTGCTTGGCGTTTTTGCCAGCGGCGGGGGGAAGAGAGAGATCTTGCGGGGCTCGCCCCAGGCCGGCCGCGCGGGCGGCCTTTTGGGGCTTACACGCCGTCTTGCGTCGTGGCACTGCGGGCTATGCGCCTAGAGCGCGCATGGCCTCAAGCAGGACCACCATCAGCGCGCAGCGAACACCGTCACGACGCACCGCAATGCGAAAGCCCCAAAAGGCCGCCCGCGCGGCCGGCCTGGGGCGAGCGACGTAAACCTCTCCGCCCCCAACAGTTCTAGCGGCATCTCATTTCTGCACGCTCGTAGCCGAGGGCGAGGGGCTTCGTGGTGGCGGGCAACCTCGATGCGCCCGAGGGAATCCGTAGGGAGCCGAAGGCGTACGAGGATGACGAAGGGGAAGTCCGGCGCCGGCGCGCCGGACCGCAATCGTGGGCGCCCGCCACCACGAAGCCCCTCGCCCTCGGCGACCTACGAAGACAACGTCTTTAAGCCTTAACCGATCTATGCCGACTAATACTCATCATGATCCCGAATGCTATGCCCATTGTGAAGAGGGCTGTGCCGCCGTAGCTCATGAAGGGGAGTGGCACGCCCACCACTGGCAGGATGCCTGTCACCATGCCCACGTTCACGAACACGTAGATGAATAGCATCATCGTCAGCGCGCCGGATAGCAGGCGGCCGAATTGGGATGAGGCGCGGGACGCGATCGTCAGGCCGCGGGCCATCATCAGGCCGTATAGCACCAGAATCGCAATGCCGCCGTACAGGCCGAATTCCTCGGCGTAGACCGCGAAGATGAAGTCGGTCGTGCGTTCGGGGATGAAGTCCAGGTGCGTCTGCGTGCCCTTCATGTAGCCCTTGCCGTACACGCCGCCCGAGCCCACCGCGATCATCGACTGGATCGTGTGGAAGCCCTTGCCCAGCGGGTCGGAACTGGGATTGAGCAGCGTGCAGACGCGGTGCTTCTGGTAGTCGTGCAGCACCACCCAGTTGACGTCGGGTTCGCAGAGCTGGTCTTCGTAGTAGACCAGCGTGCCGATGCCGATGATGCCGGCCAGCATCACCGGGACCAGCAGCTTGAATGACAGGCCGGCGAAATAGATGACGAAGAAGCCGGCGCCGAACACCAGCAGCGCGGTGCCCAGGTCGGGCTGCAGCACGATCAGGCCGAACGGCGCGGCCAGCATGGCGGCGGCGGCCAGGAAGTCGCGGATGCGTACCGCGCCCTCGTGGCGCTGGAAGTACCAGGCCAGCATCATGGGCACGGCGATCTTCATCATCTCGGAGGGCTGGATGCGGGTCACGCCCAGGTTCAGCCAGCGGGTGGCGCCCTTGCTGGTTTCGCCGAAGAATTCCACGCCCAGCAGCAGCACCACGCCCACCACATAGAACGGCAGCGCCAGCTTCATCAGCCACTTGGGCGGGATCAGCGCCATGATCCACATGGCAAAGAACGCGATGATGAAATTGCGCGACTGTTCGGCGAAACGCCAGTCGGTGCCGCCCACCGCCGAGTGCATGACGGTCAGGCCCAGCGCGGCGAACATCATCAGGATGGCCAGCAGCGGCCAGTCAAACGCCGTGAAGACGCGCAACAGGATCAGGCCGAGACGCTTCATGGTCGGCGCACCACGTCGGAAGTAATGGTTTCAACGGTGGCCAGCGGCACGTTGCGGTCTGGCCGCACGATCTTGTCCTGCCGATCCTTGGCCAGCCAGTAGTCGAACACCTTGCGGGCGACCGGGGCGGCCACGCTGGCGCCCCAGCCGGCGTTCTCGACGATCAGCGAGACGGCGATGCGCGGGTGTTCGAGCGGCGCGAAGCCCATGAACAGCGCGTGGTCGCGCAGGCGTTCGTCGATGGCGCTGGCGCGGTAGTGGCCGCCGCGCAGGCTGAACACCTGGGCGGTGCCGGTCTTGCCGGCGGCCTGGTATGGCGCGTTGGCAAAGGCGCGGCGGGCCGTGCCGGCACGGACCACGTCGGCCATGGCGTTCTTGATGACATCCACGTTGGCCTGCTTGAGCGGAATGCGGTAGTCAGGTGCGGACTCGGTGGGCTTGGCCACGCCGGTGCGCGGGTCTCGCACCGCGTGCACCAGGTGCGGGCGGCGGTACAGGCCATTGTTGGCCAGCGTGGACGTGCCCTGCGCCAGCTGCAGCAGCGTGAACGCGTTGTAGCCCTGGCCCACAGCCACCGAAATGGTTTCACCGGCGTACCAGCGCTGGCGGTCCTTGTCCTTGTAGGCCGAGCGCTTCCAGTCGGTAGAGGGCAGCACGCCGCGCTTCTCGCCTTCGAGGTCGATGCCGGTGATCTGGCCGAAGCCGAACTGCTTGGTGAAATCGTGCAGCGCGTTCACGCCGATTTCGGGCCCCAGCGAATAGAAGTAGGTGTCGGATGACACGACGATGGCCTTGTGCATGTCGGTCATGCCGTAGGCCGCGCCGCCCGCGTTGCGGAATTTCTGGCCGCCGAACTCGTAGTAGCCGGGGTCCGAAATGCGGTCGGTGGCGCGGCGCTTGCCCAGTTCCAGCGCCGCCAGGCCCACGAAGGGCTTGTAGGTGGAACCGATGGGATAGGTGCCGTAGAGCGGGCGATTGATCAGCGGGTGGTCCGGCGATTCGTTCAGCATGCGCCAGTTGTCCACGTCGATGCCGTCGACGAACAGGTTGGGGTCGAACGACGGCTGCGACACGAAGGCCAGCACCTCGCCGGTGTCCGGGTCGATGGCGACCAGCGCGCCGCGCTGGCCTTCGAAAGCCTCTTCGGCCACTTTCTGCAGGCCCAGGTCGATGGACAGCATGATGTCCGAGCCGGGCACGGGGTCGATGCGGCGCAGCGTGCGCATGGGGCGTCCGCCGGCGGTGACTTCGACTTCTTCGAGCCCGGTGCGGCCGTGCAGCGCTTCTTCCCAGGTTTTTTCGATACCTTTCTTACCAATGACATCGGTGCCACGGTAATTGCCCAGCAGGCCGGCGCGTTCGAGCTCTTCGTTGTCGCCTTCGGCGATGCGGCCGATGTAGCCCACCACGTGGGCGGCCGACACGCCTTGCGGGTACTCGCGGACCCAGCGGGCGCGCAGTTCCACGCCCGGGAACTGGAAGGCGTGCGCCGCGAACCAGGCGGCTTCGGTTTCGTTCAGGTTGTTGCGCAGTTGCAGGCTGGCGTAGCGGCTGGATTCTGCCGCGCGGCGCTTGAAACGGCGCTGGTCGGCGGGGCTGATGTACACCACCTGGGTCAGCCGCTCGAACAGCGCGGCCATGTTGCCGGCCTGGGCCGGCACCACTTCAAGCGTGTAGGTGCGGTAGTTGCGCGCCAGCACTTCGCCGTTGCGGTCGAGGATTTCGCCGCGGCGCGGCGGAATCGGCACCACCGCGATGCGGTTGCGGTCGGCGCGCTCGGACAGGCCTTCGTAGCGGTCGACCTGCAAGTACCAGAACCGGCCCACCAGCACACCGAAGCAGGCCAGCGCGAACACGCCGCCCACCCAGGCGCGCAGGCGGAAACGCTGCTTCTGCTGCTGGCCGGTTTTCTTGAATTCAAACATGAAGCGGCGCCGCCGTCAGGCGGAGGAAGATTCGGCGTCGTCGGCACCGCGCTGCGGCAAGTGCAGAACCCAGCCCGCCAGCGGCCACAAGGCGGCGGTGATGGCGACGCTGATGCCCCAGTCCCAGCCCGGCCACTTGCCGGCAAGCCACGCATGGATGATCTGGGTGACGAAGCGCGCAATCAGGAACACAGGCAGCATGTGCATGGCCTGGCTCCAGAGGTCAAAGCGTTGCAGGCGCCGGTGCAGCACCACGGCGCCATAGGCGACCAGGGTGTAGGACAGCGCGTGTTCGCCCAGCAGGCCGGCATCGTGCACGTCCATCAGCAGGCCGAAGCAGAACGCGGTGAACAGGCCCACGCGGCGCGGCTCGTGCACGCACCAGAAGGCGATGATCAGGATCAGGACGTCGGGCGCGCCCTGCCACAGCCGCCACGGCAGCAGCGACACCAGCCAGACCAGGACGATGGTGCCCCAGACGAACACGCCGTGGGCCGGCCCGGACAGGCGTTCGGGGTGCACATTGCTGGGCGTGCCCAGGCGGCGCCGGGGTTGCCCTGATGATTGATTAGTCCGATCCACCGGAATCGACCTCCTGACGGTTGGACTCGGCACGTTCCACATCCACCTGCAGGACCAGGAAGTGGCGATAGCGTTCAGGGTGGGCCAGCGGTTCGCAGACGGCCCGCGCGAAGCCGGAAGCGGTGTCGCGTTCGACCGAGGTTACCTTGGCCACCGGCAGGCCGGCGGGAAACAGGCCGCCGACGCCACTGGTGACGATAGTATCGCCTTCCTTGATGTCGGCATTGGCCGCCAGGTAACGGACCTCCATCTTGCCCGGAGAGTTCCCGCCGAACGCAATCAGGCGCAGGCCGTTGCGCAGCAGTTGCACGGGAATGGAAACCTGTTCGTCGGTGACCAGGGCGGCCTCGGCCGTCATGGGCGTGACGCGCACGATCTGGCCGACCACGCCGCCTTCGTCGATGACGGGCATGCCCGGGGCCAGGCCAGCCTTGCTGCCCTTGTTGAAGACCAGCCGCTGGTTGAAGGCGTTGGTGGGTTCGTACAGCACTTCCACCACCACGGCCGACTGGGCCACGGTATCGGTCACGCCGAGCAGGCGGCGCAATTGCGCATTTTCGGCGGCCAGCTGCGCCGCATGGGTGGCCACCTGGGCCAATTCGATGCGCTGGCGTTGCAGCGCTTCGTTTTCGCTACGGATAAGGTTGGCCGCATTGACCCATTCGTTGACCTGTTGGACCAGGTCGCGCGGCGCCATGACGGCGCGCTGGAACGGGTACAGCGCCACGGATACCGCACGGCGCGCCGGTTCGAGCATGCGCCATTGCGAATCCATGATGATCAGGGCCAACGCCAAGGCGACCAGGACGACCAGCCGCACCTCAGCGGGTGGACCGCGCCTGAATAGGGGGGGAGTCCCTTGTCGTTGCATGAATCTCAGCCCGGGCGCCCGCGCCCGCCGCCCCCGCAGCGGCCGGAGCCGTAGAAAAGCGGGGCTCCGGGCTGGCGGGCAGGATTAGTCGTTGATGAAGATCGCGCCCAGTTTCTCAAGGTGTTCCAGCGCCTCGCCGCAACCGCGCACGACGCAGGTCAGGGGATCATCGGCGACCACCACCGGCAGGCCGGTTTCTTCTTGGAGCAGGCGGTCCAGGTCGCGCAGCAGGGCGCCACCGCCGGTCAGGGCGATGCCCTTGTCGGTGATGTCGGCGCCGAGTTCGGGCGGGGTCTGCTCAAGGGCGATCTTGACGGCAGAGACGATCTGGTTGAGCGGGTCGGTCAGGGATTCGAGGATCTCGTTGGACGAGACCGTGAAGCTGCGCGGCACGCCTTCGGCCAGGTTACGGCCCTTGACTTCGATTTCGCGGACTTCGGAACCCGGGAATGCGGAACCGATTTCCTTCTTGATGAGTTCGGCGGTGGGTTCGCCGATCAGCATGCCGTAGTTGCGGCGGATATAGTTGACGATGGCTTCGTCGAACTTGTCGCCGCCGACGCGCACGGAACCCTTGTAGACCATGCCGCCCAGCGAGATGACCGCCACCTCGGTGGTGCCGCCGCCGATGTCGACGACCATGGAGCCGCTGGCGTCGGACACGGCCAGGCCGGCGCCGATGGCCGCGGCCATGGGTTCTTCGATCAGGAAGACGTGGGACGCACCGGCGCCAAGCGCCGATTCGCGGATGGCGCGACGTTCAACCTGGGTGGAGCCGCAGGGTACGCACACGATGATGCGCGGGCTGGGCGCCAGCATGTTGCGGGGGTGCACCATGCGGATGAACTGTTTGAGCATCTGTTCGGTGACCGTGAAGTCGGCGATGACGCCGTCCTTCATGGGCCGGATGGCCTCGATGTTGCCGGGCACTCGACCAAGCATCTGCTTGGCTTCGTGGCCGACGGCCTGGATGATCTTTTTGCCGTGAGGCCCGCCTTCATGACGGATTGCGACCACGGAGGGCTCATCGAGCACGATGCCCTTGCCGCGGACGTAAATCAGCGTATTGGCGGTACCGAGGTCGATCGCCATATCGCTGGAAAAATAACTGCGCAGGAATCCGAACATGGGAGCTCAGCTAAATTCTGGGGGGAATTGGGGTCATGCCGCGGGGCGTACGACCCGAGAAAGGTCGGGTCCGCCTGTCATCACGGCGATTAAACCGTGAATCATAACTTATAATTTCCCCGGAAATAGCGCATAAATGCAGGCTATTCAAGCTTTGTAACGGTATTGGCATGTGCATACTGCCCAGTCCCGCCCCTCGGCCTTCGCTTCTCGATATTTGCAATCCCCATGGCGCTCAATGACACAGATGTGGCCCGCATTGCCAAGCTGGCCAGAATCGAACTGACCCCGGACCAGCGCACCCACGCGCAGGCCGAGCTCAATGGCATCCTCCACCTGATCGAACGGCTGCAAGCCGTCGACACCCAAGGCGTCGAACCCCTGGCCCACCCCCTGTCGGCCCACGAAGACATCGTGCTGCGCCTGCGCCAGGACGCCGTGACCGAAACCGCCTCGGAGGCCCGCCGCGCAGACCTGCTGGCCAACGCCCCCGACGCCCAGGACGGCCTCTTCCTGGTTCCCAAGGTCCTAGATTAAGCCATGACGAAACCCGCCTTGCACACCCAATTCGAGGGGATCGCCGCCCTGCGCGCGGCCCTCGCCCAACGCCAGGTCAGCGCCGTCGAGCTGGCGCAAAGCTCGCTGGCGGCCGCCGACGCGGCCAGCGGCCTGAACGCCTTCTTACACATTGACGCCGAATTGACGCTGGCCCAGGCCCGCGCCGCCGACGCCGCACTGGCCGCCGGCAACGCCGGCCCGCTGGCCGGCGTGCCCATCGCCCACAAAGACGCCTTCGTCACCCGCGGCTGGCGCACCACCGCCGGCAGCAAGATGCTGGACGGCTACGTCAGCCCGTTCGATGCCACCGTGGTCGAGCGCCTGCAAGCGGCCGGCGCCGTCTCGCTGGGCAAGCTGAACTGCGACGAATTCGCCATGGGCTCGGGCAACGAGAACTCGGCCTACGGCCCCGTGAAGAACCCCTGGGACCCGGCCGCCGTGCCCGGCGGCTCGTCGGGCGGTTCGGCCGCGGCCGTGGCGGCCCGCCTGGTGGCGGCCACCACCGGCACCGACACCGGCGGCTCGGTCCGCCAGCCCGCCGCGCTGTGCGGCGTGAGCGGCATCAAGCCCACCTATGGCACCGTATCCCGCTACGGCATGGTCGCCTTCGGTTCCAGCCTGGACCAGGCCGGCCCGCTGGCCCCCAGCAGCCGCGACCTGCTCGAACTGCTGGACGTCATCAGCGGCTTTGACCCGCGCGATGCCACCAGCCTGGAAAAATGCGACGGCGCCGTCAACGAGCCGGGCCGCGTGCGGCGCGACTTCGACGCCGCGCAGGCCCAATACGATGCCGCCGGCAGCCAGCCCCTGAAGGGCCTGCGCATCGGCGTGCCCGCCGAATACTTCGGCGCCGGCCTGGCGCCGGACGTGGCCGCCGCGGTGGAAGCCGCCCTGGCCCAGTTCGAAGCCCTGGGCGCCGTGCGCGTGCCGGTGTCGCTGCCCCGCACCGAGCTGGCCATTCCCGCCTATTACGTGATTGCCCCCGCCGAAGCGTCCAGCAACCTGGCCCGCTACGACGGCGTGCGCTACGGCCACCGCGCCGCGCAGTACGGCGACCTGAACGAAATGATCAGCCGCTCGCGCGCCGAAGGCTTCGGCGACGAGGTCAAGCGCCGCATCCTGATCGGCACCTACGTGCTGTCCCACGGCTACTACGACGCCTACTACCTGCAGGCCCAGCGCCTGCGCCGCATGATCGCGCAGGACTTCCAGCGCGCCTATGCCGGCCAGTGCGACGTCATCATGGGCCCGGTGACCCCGACGGTCGCCAAGAACATCGGCGACAACCGCGACGATCCCACTGCCGACTGGCTGGCCGACGTCTACACGCTGGGCGTGAGCCTGGCCGGCCTGCCCGCGATGTCGATCCCGTGCGGCTTCGGTTCGTCCACTAGCGCCAAGCGCCCGGTCGGCCTGCAGATCATCGGCAACTACTTCGACGAAGGCCGCCTTCTGGCCATCGCCGACCGCTACCAACAAGTCACCGACTGGCACAAAGCCTCGCCGGCCCAGCAGGACGCCTAAACAATGAACTGGGAAATCGTCATCGGCCTGGAAACGCATACGCAGCTTTCCACCGACTCCAAGATCTTTTCGGGCAGCAGCACCCAATTCGGCGCCGCGCCCAACACCCACGCCAACGAAGTCGACCTGGCCCTGCCGGGCAGCCTGCCGGTCATGAACCGCGGCGCCGCCGAGCGCGCCATCCGCTTCGGCCTGGCGGTAGGCGCCGAGATCGCGCCGCGCTCGGTGTTCGCGCGCAAGAACTACTTCTACCCGGACCTGCCCAAGGGCTACCAGATCAGCCAGTACGAGCTACCGGTGGTGGTGGGCGGCTCGCTGTCGTTCTTCGTGGGCGAGGAAGAAAAAACCGTCAACCTGACGCGCGCCCACCTGGAAGAAGACGCGGGCAAGTCCTCGCACGACAACTTCACCCTGGCCAACGGCTCTCCGGCCAGCGGCATCGACCTGAACCGCGCCGGCACGCCGCTGCTGGAAATCGTGACCGAGCCCGAAATGCGCTCGGCCGCCGAGGCCGTGGCCTACGCCCGCGCGCTGCACAGCCTGGTGGTCTGGCTGGGCATCTGCGACGGCAACATGCAGGAAGGCTCGTTCCGCTGCGATGCCAACGTGTCCGTGCGCCCGGTGGGCCAGAAGGAATTCGGCACCCGCACCGAGATCAAGAACGTCAACTCGTTCCGCTTCCTCGAGCGCGCCATCGTCTATGAAGCGCGGCGCCAGATCGAACTGATCGAAGACGGCGGCACCGTGGTCCAGGAAACCCGCCTGTACGACGCCGACCGCGACGAGACCCGCAGCATGCGCAGCAAGGAAGACGCGCACGACTACCGCTACTTCCCCGACCCCGACCTGCCCACGCTGGTCATCTCGCGCGAGTGGGTGGACGACGTGCGCGCCGCCATGCCCGAGCTGCCGGCTGCCCAGCGCGCCCGCTTCGAAACCGAATACGGCCTGCCCGCCTACGACGCCGCGCAACTGACCGTCAGCCGCGACCTGGCCGCCTACTTCGAAGCCGTGGCGCACGCGCTGCCGGCCGGCCAGGCCAAGCTGGCCGCCAACTGGATCATGGGCGAAGTGGCCGCCACGCTGAACAAGGAAGAAAAGGCCATCGCCGATTCGCCGGTGCAGGCCCCCGCCCTGGCGGCCCTGATCAACCGCATCATCGACGGCACGATCTCCAACAAGATCGCGCGCGAAGTGTTCGGCGCCATGTGGGCCGGCGAAAACGGCGGTCAGGCCGACGCCATCATCGAGGCCCGCGGCCTGAAGCAGATCAGCGACACCGGCGCCATCGGCGCCATGATCGACGACGTGCTGGCCGCCAACCCGGCCATCGTCGAGGAATACCGCGCGGGCAAGCAGAAGGCGTTCAACTCGCTGGTGGGCCAGATCATGAAGGCCGCCCGCGGCAAGGCCAACCCGCAGCAGGTCAACGACCTGCTCAAGCAGAAGCTGGACAGCTGATCCCCATGCGCCGTCCCGGCCACGGGGCGGCGTGCAAGATCAGACCAATCCTAGGGCCGCGGCACCTTGTCGCGGCCTTTTGTTTGGCCAAGAATGATCTGGTCGATTCCGACTGGAGATTTGGCCATGAATTACATCGAACTCAGCAGCAGCGATCTGCTGCACCGGTTCGCCGACCACCTGCAAGCCGTCACCCAGGGCCAGCATTTCATCATCTCGATCGATGGCGTGCCCTATGCCCGGCTCACGCCTGCTTCGTCCACGACCACGCTCGATGGCCATGATGCCCTGGAAGCGATGAAGCACTTCGCCCCTGGCGCGCCCGTCCCGCACGAAGTCATCCGCGCCTGGATCGAAGAAGGCCGCGAATGAACCCGATCCGATTGGTACCCGACGCGTCCGTCGCCCTGGCCTGGCTGCTGGGCCGCACTGACATGCATGAGTCAAACCTGGCTCGGCATCTGCTTGAAGTGGCCCACGCCTCACAGAACCTGGTGCCCCACATCTGGCCAGTGGAAGTGGCAAACGGCATGTTGCGCGCCGAACGCGGCGAACGCATCACCGAAGGCCAACGATTATCGTTCGCCCGGTTGCTGGACCGACTACCTATTTCCGCCGATCCGGACGCTGCGACGTCCAGCATATGGCGCGTCTATCAACTGGCTCGGACTCACGGGCTAACCACCTACGATGCCAGCTATGTCGAACTGGCGTGGCGCAACAACGCCTGCCTGGCAACATTCGACCGCAAGCTGGCCGACGCTGCGCGAGCAAGTGGTATCGCGGTCTACGGCCAGCCCCATGGTGTGGCCGAACCGATCGCGCGCTACGGCTGAACGCCGCCGTAAAACAACAGGGCGGCACTCGGCCGCCCTGCATTTCAGGCTCGCAAGCGCCTTACTTCACCCCGTACTTGGTCCGATACGCCAGCACGGCGTCACGGTGCTCGGCAAACGCGGCATCGTCTTGCAGCAGCGCCATGATGTCTGCCAGCGACGCGATGGCCACTACCGGAATGCCGTAGGTCTTGGCCACGTCTTGCACGGCGGAATGGGCCGACAGGGCGTCGTCCGGGCCGGCGCGTTCCATCCGGTCCATGGCGATCAGCACCGCCGCCGGTTCGGCGCCTGCGTTACGGATGATCTCTACCGATTCGCGCACCGAGGTGCCCGCCGTGATGACGTCGTCGATGATCACGACCTTGCCCTTGAGCGGCGCGCCGACCAGGGTGCCGCCTTCGCCGTGGTCCTTGGCTTCCTTGCGGTTGTAGGCAAACGGCACGTCGCTGCGGCCTTGCATGGCCGGGTGACCGGCCAGCGCCACGGCGGTGGCCGTCGCCAGGGGAATGCCCTTGTAGGCGGGGCCGAACAGCATGTCGAACGACACGCCCGAATCCAGCAGCGCCTGGGCATAGAAGCCCGCCAGCTTGCCGACCGAACCGCCGCTGTTGAACAGGCCCGCATTGAAGAAATAGGGACTGATGCGCCCCGATTTGACCTTGAAGCTGCCGAAGCGCAGCACGCCTTCGTTCAAGGCAAAGCGGACGAAATCGAGCGAGGTAGCGGAAGCGTGGTGGGCGGATTGGGCGGCAGACATGCGAGGAAGGTCCGAGAGATGGCAAACCCCCGCATTTTATCCGTTGTCGGGGGCTTTCCCAGGCCGCGCCGCCGAGTCGGTTAAATTCCTGGCATTGTTCCGGCCGCCCTCGGCCGCTCTACAGGAGTCCCGCTTTGCTGCGCATCACGTCGATCAACCTCAATGGCATTCGGTCCGCCTTTCGCAAGGGCCTGCAACCCTGGATGGAAAAGCACGCCGCCGACGTGCTGTGCCTGCAGGAAATCAAGGTGTCGGACGAAGACCTGACCGAAGATCTGCGCCACCCGCCCGGCTACACCGGTCACTTCCACCATGCCGTGAAAAAGGGCTACAGCGGCGTGGGCATCTACCTGCGCGACGCGGCCGAGCGCGTCGTCAGCGGATTGGATTGCGAGGAATTCGATCCAGAAGGCCGCATCATTCGTGCCGACTGGAAGAACCTGTCCGTCATCAGCGCCTACCTGCCCTCGGGCTCCAGCGGCGACGAACGCCAGCAGGCCAAGTACCGCTTCCTGGACCGCTTCGGCCCGTGGATCGACCAGCTGATGCACGAACACAAGACGACCGGCCGCGAATTCATCATCTGCGGCGACTGGAACATCGCCCACAAGGAAATCGACCTGAAGAACTGGAAGGGCAACCTGAAGAACTCCGGTTTCCTGCCTGAAGAACGCGCGTGGTTGACCGACGTGTTCGACAAGCGCGGCTTTGTGGACGTGTTCCGCACCATCGACGACCGCCCGGACCAATACACCTGGTGGAGCAACCGTGGCCAGGCCTGGGCCAAGAACGTCGGGTGGCGTATCGACTACCAGATCGCCACGCCGGGCATCGCCGCCCGTGCGCGCAACGTTGCCATCTATAAAGACGAACGCTTTTCCGACCACGCGCCGTTGACCATCGACTACGACGCCACGCTGTAACGCGAAGACGGACGGCCCGAACCGGGTCGTCCGTCTGATTTTTCGCAAAATAATAACAGGGACATATAACTACCTGACGCTTAGTCAGCATTCCCGGTACAGGGTCATTTTTCCCCGGCTCTCCCTATGAAGCCCTGATCCGGCGACGAAATATCCTCTTCTAACATATTGGGGACGTATTAAATTTCCCTATGATTTCAAGGCCTCCCGGGTTTCCCTGTGGCAGCCAGGTCTTGGCCCTTACCCGCCATTACCCAATGCGTCCCCACTTATTAAAGAAAAAAGCGCTTTGATATCAAGGTGATGGCGCATCTTTCGGCTTTGCGCAGGGCAACAAATTAGCCCTACAATTCCGCACCAAGCCGGTGCCAAACGCACCAAAACGGGCAGAAGCCGCCCCAAAACGGCGCATGTCCGCACCTATTCGAAGCACCCCCAAGGAGATCATGTTGAAAGTGCAGAGTCTGGACGACTTCCTGCGTGGCGTTGCCGCGCGCGATCCGCAGCAGCCGGAATTCATGCAAGCCGTCCAGGAGGTGATGCTGAGCCTGTGGCCCTTCATCGAAAAGCACCCCCACTACGCCGAGCACGCCCTGCTCGAGCGTCTGGTGGAACCGGAACGTGTGATCCAGTTCCGGGTGTGCTGGACCGATGACCGGGGCCAGGCGCAAGTCAACCGCGCTTTCCGCATTCAACACAGCTCGGCCATCGGCCCGTTCAAGGGCGGCATGCGCTTTCACCCGTCGGTGAACCTGTCGATCCTGAAGTTCCTGGCCTTCGAACAGACGCTGAAGAACTCGCTGACCACGCTGCCCATGGGCGGCGGCAAGGGCGGCTCCGACTTCGACCCCAAGGGCAAGTCCGACGCCGAAGTCATGCGCTTCTGCCAGGCCCTGATGATCGAGCTGTACCGCCACCTGGGCCCGGACACCGACGTGCCCGCAGGCGACATCGGCGTGGGCGCGCGTGAAGTCGGCTTCATGGCCGGCATGATGAAAAAGCTGTCCAACTCCACCGCCAGCGTGTTCACCGGCAAGGGCCTGACCTTCGGCGGCAGCCTGATCCGCCCGGAAGCCACCGGCTACGGCACCGTCTACTTCGCCGAAGAAATGCTCAAGCGCGTCGGCAAGTCGTTCGACGGCCTGCGCGTGTCGGTCTCGGGGTCGGGCAACGTGGCGCAATACGCCATCGAGAAAGCCATGTCGCTGGGCGCCAAGGTCGTGACCGTGTCCGACTCGAACGGCACCGTGGTCGATGAAGCCGGCTTCACCCACGAAAAGCTGGTGGCGCTGATGCACATCAAGAACGACCTGCGCGGCCGCCTGGATACGTATGCCCGCCAATTCGGCCTGGTCTACGAAGCCGGCAAGCGCCCCTGGCACGTGCCGGTGGACGTGGCCCTGCCCTGCGCCACCCAGAACGAACTGGAACTGGCCGATGCCCAGACGCTGATCAAGAACGGCGTGCTGTGCGTGGCCGAAGGCGCCAACATGCCGGCCACCCTGGACGCCGCCAAGGCCTTCATCGCCGCCCGCGTGCTGTATGCGCCGGGCAAGGCCAGCAACGCTGGCGGCGTGGCGGTCTCGGGCCTGGAAATGGCCCAGAACTCGGCGCGCCTGTCGTGGACCCGCGAAGAGGTCGACACGCGCCTGCACGCCATCATGCGCGACATCCACGAGAACTGCGTGCGCCACGGCCACAGCGAGCGTGAATACGTCAACTACCTGGACGGCGCCAACATCGCCGGTTTCGTCAAGGTGGCCGACGCGATGCGCCAGCAGGGCCTGTACTAAGCCGCGTGGCCCGGCGTGGCCGCCAGGCCACGCTCCCGCGCCCGACCGGCGCGGGGCCGACGCCCAAACAGAAACGGAGCCGCGAGGCTCCGTTTTCACATGGCGCGGCCAGGGCCGCTCGCCAGGATCAATGCTTCATCGCGCCGTGGTCGTGGCTCATGCCCGGGTTGTAGGACGCGGGCTTGACCTTGAACTGCACCGCCACTTCGCCCGCCTTTTCGAACTTCAGCGTGGCCGGCACGGTGCCGCCGTCGGCGAAGGGCGCCTTCAGCTTGATGAACATGACGTGGTAGCCGCCCGGGCTGAGCTTGACCTCGGTGTCGGCCGGCAGCGCGATGCCGTCTTCGACCTGGCGCATCTTGGCCACGCCGTTCGTGGTTTCCACCGTGTGCAGCTCGACGCGCTCGGCGGCGTCGGACGTGATGGACAACAGGCGGTCGGGCGTCTTGGCGTCGTTGTCGATATCCATGTAGCCGGCGCCGTTGGACTGGCCCGGGGCAGATGCCCGCACCCAGAGGTCGTCGATCTCGACCTCGCCGACCTTGTAGTCCTTGGCCCAGGCCGAACCGGCTGCACACAGGCTCAAAGCGGCAACGGCGGCGAACTTGCGGATGTTCATGGGGTGTTCTCCTATTGGGTTAACGCCGCCGGACCAGGCTGCGGGCGGCTGACAGAACCGAGTCGGTCAAAGCTTCCATCGCCTCGGAGTTTACCCGCCAATGCTGCCAATACAGCGGCACATCTTCCCAGGCGCGGCCCCGCAGCAAGACCAGATGACCTGCGTCAAGGTGTTCCTGCACCAGCGGCAGCGGATTCATGGTCCAGCCCAGTCCGCCCAGGGTGGCCTGCACGAACGCGCGGGTGGACGGCACCCACCAGACCGGCGGCTGCCACGGCGTCGGGTCCGAGATCTTGTGTGCGAAGCGGGCCTGCAACGCATCCTTGCGGTTAAAGACCAGCACGGGCGCCTGGGCCAGCGTCTGCGCGTTCACGCCCTGCGCGAAGTAGCGCTTGTGAAAGGCCGGGCTGCACGTGGCCACGTAGCGCATGCTGCCCAAGGCATGGATGCGGCAGCCCTGCACGGGATCGGCCAGCGTCGTGACCGCCCCCAGCACCGAGCCGTTGCGCAGCAATGCGGCGGTGTGGTCCTGGTCTTCGGACAGCATGTCCAGCGTGGCGCGGGTGCGGCTGGCGAACTGCAGGGCCGCGTCGACGAACCAGGTTTCCAGGCTGTCGTGGTTGACCGCGACGGGAATGCTGGCGTGGGGCACGTCGTCGTCCGCCACGCCCAGGCGGTTCAGGGCGTCGTGCTCGAGCAGCGCCGTCTGCTCGGCAAGCTGCACCAGCACCTGGCCGTCGGCGGTGGCGGCCGCCGGCACGGTGCGCTGGACCAACAGGCGCCCCATGCGGTCTTCCAGCGCCTTGATCCGCTGCGACACCGCCGATGGGGTCACGCTGAGGGCCAGCGCGGCGCGGTCGAAACTGCCTTCGCGCACCACCGCCGCCAGGGCGCGCAGGTTGCCGTGATCGAGTTTCATGAGATTAGTTTTGCTTAAGATAGTGAAGGAAAATTAGCTGTATTTCATATCCTTCGCAAGCGAAAATGATGCATTGCCGGTATGCGCAACGCTGCCGGCCCGGTTTTCAAGCGCCGCCATAAGGCGTTGCAGTCGAGAGGTTCGCGTCATGTTTGCCACGTTGTCATCCCCCCTATTTCTCACCGCCTGGGCCAGCGGCACGGCCACCGGGCTGGGCCTGTTCGCCGTCGTGGGCGCGCAAAGCGCGTTCATCCTGCGCCAGGGGCTGATGCGCGCCCATCTGCTGTCGGTGGTCGCCATCTGCGCCCTGATCGACGCCGTCTTCATCTTCGCCAGCGTGTCGGGCCTGCAGGCACTGACCGCCTGGTTCCCGTGGCTGACCACCGCCGTGCTGTGGTTCGGCGTGGCCTTCCTGTCCTGGTACGCCGTGCAGTCGGCCCGCCGCGCCTGGACCGCCACCGGCGGCCTGGCCGCTGCGCGCGACGTGGTGCCCTCGCGCCGCGCCGCCATGCTGGGTGCGTTGGGCTTTTCGCTCTTGAACCCGCATTTCTGGCTGGACATGGTGGTGGTCGGCTCGCTGGCCCACGGCTTTGACGACGCCCGCATGGCCTTCGCCGCCGGCGCCTTCACGGCCAGCCTGCTGTGGCTGGCGGTGCTGGGCATCGGCTCGCGCCTGTTCGCCCGCTTCTTTGCCAGCGCGTCGGCCTGGCGCGTGCTGGACGGCGTCATCGCCGTGGTCATGGCGGGCCTGGCGGTCAGCCTGGCCATCAAGGGCGTGTAAGCGCGTTCAGAGGCCCGCCATCTATACCGCCACATTCACCTTCGCCAAGAAACAGTTCGACGAAGACTTCCACCGCCTGGACCAGGCCATCGCCCAGGCCGCCCGCAGCATGCCGGGCTACCTGGGCGAAGAAGCCTGGGAAGATGCCGCCCGCGGCCTGTATGCCAATGTGTATTACTGGGAATCGCTGGACGCCCTGGACGCCCTGATCCGGCACCCCGTCCACCAGCAGGCCAAGGCTGCGCAATCACGCTGGCTGGACGGCTACCGGGTCGTGATCTCGCAGGTACTTAGGGAATACGGGGACAGACTGCCCGGCCCAGCACTTTTATAATCGCCGGGTTGCCACTCTTTCGTCGGGCGCATGGCCGGCCCGCCAGACGATCATGCGCGGACCCTCCCCTTCCAAAGACGTGCGCCTGCCGCCGCTGGCCGCCATCCAGGCGTTCGAAGCGGCCGCCCGGCTGGGCTCGTTCGAGCGCGCCAGCGAAGAGCTGTTCGTTACCGCCAGCGCCATCGGCAAGCGCATCGCCGCGCTGGAAGCCCTGCTGGACGTTTCCCTGTTCATCCGCAGCAGCCGCGGTGCCACCCTCAGCGCCGCCGGACGCGAATACCTGGAACAAGTGCGCACGGCGCTGGACCTGCTGTCCGATGCCTCGCTGCACAAGCGCGGCGAACCCAAGCTGGAGCCCCTGCGGGTCGTGTCCACGCCCACCTTCGCCCGCCAGGTCCTGATTCCCGCCCTGCCCAGTTTCACCGCCGCCCATCCGGAGGTCGAATTGGAAATCATGCTGTCCATTCCCTATCTGGACATCATGCCGCCCAATGCCGACGCCTGGGTCCGATTCGGCAGCGGCAAGTATCCCGGCCTGCATGCACAGCCGCTGACATCCGACCCCATATTCGCGGTCTGCTCGCCCGAGTACCGCGATGCGCACGGCCCCTTCCGGCGCCCCGCCGATCTGGCCAATGCCGCCCTGCTGCGTTGCCCCATGGAACCGTGGCGCCCGTGGCTGGCTGCCGCCGGCCTGGACTGGCCCGAGCCGGCGCGCGGCGTCTGGCTGGTGGACCTGGGCATGATGCTGGCGGCCGCCCGCGCCGGCCAGGGCATCGCCCTGACCCGCCGCACCCTGGCCGCCGAATGGCTGGACGAGGGCAAATTGCTGCGGGTGCTGGACATCGAGACGCCCGGCGAATCGCAGTACCACCTGTGCACCGAGATCTCGCGTCCGCCGCGTGGCGCGGTGCAAGCGTTTTCCCTATGGCTGGGCGAGGTCTGCGAACGCGCGGCCCAATGGCCACGCGGCTTGGCGGCCAAGCCGGAATAAATTTCCAGCCCCGGGCGGAAGGAAATTCCGCGCACCAAGGCGCATCGCTGGCTAGGATGCGCCGAACATGGCCGCGCGTGCAAAACCGGCGTCGCGCGCGGCCCCCACCCCGATTCCTTTGTGCGTCATGCTGCATCGCCGCGCCCGGCCCGCAACCCGTGCACGCGTACTAGGTATTTACACGGAAAAACCCCGCCGGGTCAGATTCGCGTAAGCGATTAAGCAGACAGTCACAACACGCAACACAGGAGCGCGCCGCCTCACCCCCTATTTCACGCCGCCAGGCGCCGGCACACGGTTTTCCACGCAGTTCTACTAATTACAACGGAGACATCCATGGATTTTCGTTTGAAGCTGCTAGCAGGAACCCTTGCATTTGCCGTATCGGCCGCGGGCTACGCCGCCGACCCCATCAAGATCGGCGTGGCCGGCCCCTACACGGGTGGCTCTTCGTCCATGGGCGTGAGCATGCGCGACGGCGTGCGCCTGGCCATCGAGGAAATCAACAAGAGCGGCGGCGTACTCGGCCGCCAGTTGGTGGCCGTGGAACGCGATGACGAGGCCAAGAATGAACGCGGCGTGCAGATCGCCCAGGAACTGATCAACAAGGAACAGGTCACCGCCACCGTCGGCTACATCAACACCGGCGTGGCCCTGGCGTCGCAACGCTTCTACCAGGACGCCAAGATCCCGGTGTTCAACAACGTCGCCACCGGCAGCGTGATCACGCACCAGTTCAAGGCGCCGGAATTCCCGGACAACTATGTGTTCCGCAACGCGGCGCATGACAGCATCCAGGCCCCGATGATCGTCGAGGAAGCCGTGACCCGCCGCGGCTTCAAGAAGGTCGCGATCCTGGCCGACTCGACCAACTACGGCCAACTGGGCCGCGAAGATCTGGAAAAGGCCCTGGACGCCAAGGGCATCAAGCCCGTGGCCGTGGAAAAGTTCAACATCAAGGACGTCGACATGACGGCCCAGTTGCTCAAGGCCAAGTCCGCGGGTGCTGAAGCCGTGCTGACCTACGGCATCGGCCCCGAGCTGGCCCAGATCGCCAACGGCATGACCAAGCTGGGCTGGAAGGTGCCGATCATCGGCAGCTGGACGCTGTCGATGGCCAACTACATCGACAACTCCGGCGCCAACGGCGAAGGCGCGCGCATGCCGCAGACCTTCATCCAGGACCCGGACACCCCCAAGCGCAAGGCGTTCATCGACGCCTACCTGACCAAGTTCAAGCCCAAGAACAACCGCATCGACTCGCCGGTGTCGGCAGCCCAGGGCTACGACTCGATCTTCCTGTTGGCCGCGGCCATCAAGCAGGCCAATTCGACCGACGGCCCGAAGATCCGCGAAGCGCTTGAAAACCTGCAAACGCCCGTCGAAGGCGTGGTGATGACCTACAACAAGCCGTTCACCCACGACAACCACGACGCGATCACCGCGAAGGAAGTGGTCATCGGCGAGGTCAAGGGCGGCCGCGTGGTCAAGGCCAACTAAGTTCGTCTGAAGCAACGACGCGGCGGCTGCCCGGCCGCCGCCGCCGGCGCCTCCCACCCGGGGCGCCGGCCTGCAGCCGCCTGACAACAGCGTTCTGCCCAAGGGGGTTGGGCCGGACCAAAGCGCCTCACGAAAAACACCATGATTCTTCTACAGCTTATCTATAGCGGTATCGCGCTAGGCATGATCTATGCCGTCATCGCGTTCGGATACCAGCTCACTTTCGCCACTTCAGGCACCTTGAACTTCGGCCAGGGCGAAGCCCTGATGCTGGGCGCGCTGGTCGGGCTGACGCTCGTCGGGTTGGGCGTGAACTACTGGGTGATGATTCCCATCGTCTGCATTTTCGGATTCGCGCAGGGCGCGCTGGTCGAACGCATCGGCGTGCGGCCGGCCATCAAGACGCGGTCGGAGTTCGGCTGGATCATGGCCACGATCGCCCTGGGCATCATTTTCAAGAACGTCGCCGAGAACATCTGGGGCCGCGACGACCTGCGCTTTCCTTCGCCGCTGCCTGAAGCGCCGATCCAGGTGCTGGGCGCCAACGTGCTGCCGATGGAACTGCTGGTGGTGTTCGGCGCGCTGGCCATGATGCTGCTGGTGGAAGTGTTCAACCGCAAGTCCATCTACGGCAAGGCCTTCGTCGCGACGTCGAACGACCGCGACGCCGCCGGCCTGATGGGCATCAACACCGGCATGGTGATCACGTTTTCGTATGCCCTGTCGTCGCTGACCGCCGCCTTCGCAGGCGTGCTGGTGGCGCCGCTGACGCTGACCGGCGCCACCATGGGCGCGGTGCTGGGCCTGAAGGCCTTCGCGGTCGCCATCATCGGCGGCCTGTCCAGCGGCATGGGCGTGGTGGTGGGCGGCCTGATCCTGGGGATCGCCGAGACGACCACCGGCTTCTATCTTTCGACGGGGTACAAAGACGTGCCGGGACTGGTCCTGCTGCTGCTCGTACTGACCTTCAAGCCCGCCGGCCTGTTCGGCAAGACCGCGATCAAGAAGGTGTAAGCGATGAAACCCCTGCACCTATTGCTTTCCGTCGTGGCCGTGGCCTGCCTGGCCGCCGTGCCGCTGGGCGTGACCAACACGTATTACCTGCATTTGATCGAAACGATCATGATCTATTCGATCCTGCTGTTCGGGCTCGATATCGTGGTGGGCTATACCGGCCAGGTGTCGCTGGGCCACGCCGGCCTGTTCGGCATCGGCTCGTACGTGGCCGGCGTGCTGTTCTTCCATCTGCAGATGCCCATCTGGGTGACGCTGCCCGCCGCCATCCTGATCGCGGCGGCCTTCGGCGCGGTGCTGGCGCTGCCGGCGCTGCGGGTGACGGGACCGTACCTGGCGATGGTGACGCTGGCGTTCGGCACGATCATCCAGATCCTGATCAACGAAATGACCTTCATGACCGAAGGGCCGCTGGGCATCAAGATCCCCAAGCCGTCGATCGGCGGGCACATCCTGACCAAGAGCGAATACTTCTGGCTGGTCGCTGCGCTGCTGGTGCTGTCGCTGATCGTGGTGCACCGGATATTGAAGTCACACCTGGGCCGTTCGTTCGAGGCCCTGCGCGACAGCCCGATCGCGTCGGACTGCATGGGCGTGTCGGTGTACCGGCACAAGGTGTTCGCGTTCGTGATCAGCGCCGGTTTCGCGGGGCTGGCAGGCGCTCTGTATTCGTATTCCGAGCAATACATTTCGCCCAACACCTACAACTTCGAACTGACGATCCTGTTCCTGCTGGCGATCATCATGGGCGGACGCAAGAGCCGCACGGGCGCGCTGCTGGGCGCGTCGATCATCGTGCTGCTGCCCAAGATGCTGGACGACATCGGCACTTTCCGCCTGATCGCGCTGGCCGTGGCGATCCTGGTGACGGTGGGCAGCGCGATCGCCGTGTCCAAGGGCCGCACCGAGGCGCGCCGGGTGGCGGTGCCGGTGGCAGGCACGATCCTGCTGGCGGTGTTCTCGTACTGGCTGGACGCGGTAACGGACTGGCGCCTGACGATCTTCGGCGCCATGATCCTGTTCGTCGTGTACTACCTGCCCGACGGTATCGTGGGTTTCGTGCGCAACCTGTTCTTCTCGACCCGCCGCGCGGCGCTGTCGGTGAAGAAGGACCTGGTGAAGGAACAGGACGCGGTGCCGGAAGCGGCCAAGGGCAAGGGCGAGACCTTGCTGGCGGCCAAGGGGGTGCTGATGCAGTTCGGCGGCCTGAAGGCGCTGAACGAGGTGGACCTGACGATCAAGCGCGGCACGATCCACGGCCTGATCGGGCCGAACGGCTCGGGCAAGAGCACGATGATGAACGTGCTGACGGGCATCTATGTGCCGACGGCGGGCGTGGTGGAGTTCTCGGGCAAGTCGCTGGTGGGCCTGGCGCCCGCCGATATCGCGGCAACGGGCATTGCACGCACGTTCCAGAACGTGCAGCTGTTCGGCGAGATGACGGCGCTGGAGAACGTGCTGGTAGGCCTGCACCACACGTTCACGACGGGGCTGGCGGGCATTGCGCTGCGCACGTCGAAGTGGAAGGGCGAAGAGCAAGGGGCGCGAGCCCGCGCACTGGCGCTGCTGGAATTCGTGGGGCTGGACACGATGGCCAACGAAGAGGCGCGCAACCTGCCCTACGGCAAGCAACGCCTGCTGGAAATCGCCCGCGCGCTGGCGCTGGACCCGCAACTGCTGCTGCTGGATGAACCGGCTGCCGGCCTGACGGCGCCAGACATCGTGGAGCTGCTGGCCATCATCCGCAAGGTGCGCGATCACGGCATTACGCTGATCCTGATCGAACACCATATGGATGTGGTGATGGGAGTATGCGACACAGTGTCGGTGCTGGACTTCGGCCAGAAGATCGCCGAAGGCCTGCCGAACGAAGTGCAGAGCAACGCCAAGGTTATCGAGGCGTATCTGGGCGGCGCGCCCGCCTGACGCCAAGGACAACAACATGCTATCGATCAAGAATCTGGAAGCGGGCTACGGGAAGGTGAAGGTGCTGCACGGCATCAGCATGGAGGTCCCGAAGGCGAAGGTGGTGACGTTGATCGGCTCGAACGGAGCCGGCAAGACGACGACGATGCGGGCCCTGTCAGGGATGATCCGGCCGACGGCGGGCGAGGTGACGCTAAGCGGCAAGCGGATCGACGGCCTGGAGTCGCATCGCATTGCCCGCCTGGGGCTGGCCCATTCACCGGAAGGCCGGCGGGTGTTCCCGACGCTGTCGGTGACAGACAATCTGCTGCTGGGCGCGTTTCCGCGTTTGACGGGCAGCCGGCCTAAAGGAGACGTGCAAGCGGACCTGGGCCGGGCGATGGATCTGTTTCCGCGGCTGAAGGAGCGGCGCGAACAATTGGCGGGCACGCTGTCTGGCGGCGAGCAACAGATGCTGGCCATGGCGCGCGCGGTGATGCTGAACCCGGAACTGGTGCTGCTGGACGAACCGTCGATGGGCCTGGCGCCGATCCTGGTGGAAGAGGTTTTCCGGATCATTGCCCGCCTGAAGGACGAAGGCGTAACGATGCTGCTGGTCGAACAGTTCGCGGCAGCAGCGCTGAACGTAGCCGACTACGGATATGTGTTGGAGAACGGGCGGATTTCAGTGCATGGAAGTGCTGACAAGCTCAAGCATGATCCGGCGGTGGTGGCGGCTTATCTGGGTGGAGGGCATTAAGGGCTGCTTGCTGGCTTGGGCTGGCGTTCTGTTGACGCCCCGGGCTCAGGATTGCTTTGGTTTTGGCGTCGTTGGGGCGAGCTGTGTGCTTGGCGTTTTTTTGCTGCGCTGACTTTCCGCCAAAGATCTTGCGGGGCCCGCCCCAGGTCGGCCGCGCGGGCGGCCTTTTGGGGCTTACGCGGTGTCTTGCGGTCACGGGTGACGCTGCGCGCTGATGGAGGAAGTAGCGCCGTTCAAGGGGGGGTGGCGGTGACTTGCTGGCGTGGGTCGTGCCCCGTCGGTAACGTTGACCAACACAGGCGTCTGCCCAGATCATGCCCCGCCGCTAGCGCCGACAAACAGCAGAATCTGCCCGGGTCGTACCGTGAAGGTAACGCTGGCAAACAAAGCGCTCCACGCAAGCGCACCGCGCACATCGTCACGACGCCGCACAGTGCCGAAGCCCCACAAGGCCGCCCGCGCGGCCGGCCTGGGGCGAGCGACGCAAACCTCTCCCCCACACCCCGGCCTAACAACGCCCCATTTCTCGAAAACGGTAGCTTCTCGGGGCGGGTGGCTTGTGGGCGAGCAACCTCGATGCGCCCGAGGGAATCCGTAGGGAGCCGCAGGCGTACGAGGATGACGATGGGGCAGTCCGGAGCGAAGGCTCCGGACCGCAATCGTGGGCGCTCGCCCACAAGCCACCCGCCCCGAGAAGCGGCCTACGAACAAACTGCGTTACCCAAGCAACCCAATCTGCCCAATCAGGCCGCGCCCCAGATCGCGCGCAGCGATCAAAACAATCCCACTCAGACTTCGATCGTCAGCGTCACATCGATATTGCCACGCGTAGCATTCGAGTAAGGGCAGACAATGTGAGCGGCGGAGACAAGCTTCTCCGCTTCAGCCCGATCCATCCCAGGCAACGAAATCTTCAGTTCCGCTTCGATTCCGAAGCCGGTCGGGATAGGACCGATACCCACAGACCCATCGATGGTGGCGTTGGCGGGCATGGCGATCTTGTCGCGGCCGGCGACGAACTTCATGGCGCCCATGAAGCAGGCGGAGTAGCCGACGGCGAAGAGTTGTTCGGGGTTGGTGCCGGCCGCGCCGGCGCCGCCCAGTTCCTTGGGGGTGGTCAGCTTGACGTTCAGGTTGCCGTCGTTGGATACGCCGGTGCCTTCACGGCCGCCGGTGACGTGGGCGTGGGCGCGGTACAGGACTTTTTCGATGGACATGATGCGTTCCTTTTGGAAGGTGATGGTGGGACTGCCAGGCTGGCGGGACCCTTCCCGGCTCGGCCTTTCCTGATTAAATAGCACACAATTTCATCGCGCGCTATCTTTAATGCCGGATGACGGCACCTGCCATCATCCACTTCAAAGACTAAGGTTCAAAGACTGCTGACCAGCTTTTCCCGCAATTCGTGTAACGCTTTCATGGTGCCCTGGGCTTCCTGCAGCGAGCACTGGGCGGCTTGTGCGATGGCGTGGGGCACGGCTTCGGCCTGGTTGCGCAGGTCGCGGCCTTGTTTGGTCAGGGTCACGATGACCTGGCGTTCGTCTTCCTGGGCCCGCGTGCGGGTGACCAGGCCTGCCGCTTCCAGCCGCTTGAGCAGGGGCGTGAGGGTGGCCGAGTCCAGGAACAGGCGTTCGCCGATGTCGGTGACGGTGATTTCGTCGCCTTCCCACAGCACCAGCATGACCAGGTACTGCGGGTAGGTCAGATCCAGGCCGCGCAGCAGCTTGCGGTACACCTTGTTCATCGCCAGCGAGGTCGAGTACAGGGCGAAACACAATTGGCTGTCTAGCAGCAGCGGGTTGAAGGCGCCTTTCGGCTGGGATCTGGATTTCATTGCGCAATATTAAATAGCGCACTATTTAACGTCAAGCGTTTTTTTATGGTGCGCTGCGCAAGGGGTATCCGGGGTCGGACTGGCTGGGGGGCCGCCCGTGTCAGGCGATGTGCTCGCCTTCGACCGCGCTGCGGTCCGAGCCGTAGAGTTTCAGGCCGTCCAGGTCCAGCACCCGTACGGCGCCGTATTCGACGTTCAACAGGCCCGCCTCTTCCAGTTTGCGCAGGGCCTGGTTGGCACGCTGGCGCGAGACGCGGGCCAGGTAGCCGACTTCTTCCTGGGTGATGGTCAGGCGCATGCCCATGCCGGGATACAGCAGCGGGTTGAAGAGTTCGGCCAGGCAGCGCGCCACGCGGGCGTCGGGGTCGAGCAGGCGGTCGTATTCGGCCTTGCCGATGAATTGCGCGACGCGCTCGTTCAGTTGATGCAGCAGGTAACGGTTGAACGGGATGCTGCTATCGAGCAGCCAGTCGAAGGTGGCCGCCGGCAGGCGCGCGACGACGGAATCGCGCAACGCCACGATGTCGTATTTGCGGACTTCGCGCTTGAGCAACGAGCCTTCGCCGATCCAGCCGCCGGCAGGCACGCCGGTCAGCGAGGCGACTTTTCCTTCGGCGTTGCCCACCGATACTTTCACCAGGCCGGCCAGCACGCCGATCCATGCCTGGGCGAGTTCGCCTTTGCGCTCTATGATCGACCCGGCGGCCGCTTGCTGCACGGAAAGGTCTCGCTCGACGCGCGCTTGCTGCTCGGCGTTGAGCACGCGAAACCAGGCCGCGGCAAGTTGCAGGGAGTCGGATAGCTGCATCGGGAATACCCTAAAAGTTCCTTGAATGTCGCGATGGTGACAGTTGGTAGCAACCCAACCTTATACCTTAACTCCTGCCGTAAATCTAAAACCAACTGGTCAAGCGCGATATCGCCCGCGCCGCTCTTCGCGGCTGCCGGCCCGGCGCGCCCAAACCGGAGGAGACAACGTGGCACATTCATCGCCCGCATCTGCACAGGTGCCGGCCGCGCTGGACACCTTTCCAGCGCTGCTGTTCGCGCATGCCAACGTGCGCGGGTCGCGGCCCGCGATACGCGAGAAAGATCTGGGGATCTGGCAAACCCTTACCTGGTCCGATGTGGCGGAGCACGTGCGCCAGGTGGCCCACGGATTCGCGTCGCTGGGCATCAAGCCCGGCATGCACGTGGCCGTCATCGGTGAAAACCGCCCTCGCCTGTATATGGCCATGATGGCCGCGCAATCGCTGGGCGCAATTCCCGTGCCGCTCTACCAGGACGCCGTGGCCCAGGAAATGGTCTATGTGCTGCAGGACGCCGAGATCAGCGTGGCGGTGGTCGAAGACCAGGAACAGGTCGACAAGATGCTGGAAGTGCGCGAGCAATGTCCCGCGCTCAAGCATGTGGTGTATGACGATCCGCGCGGTCTGCGCCATTACTCGGACGCGATGCTGCTGTCGTACGAAAAGCTGGAGGAACTGGGCCGCGGCTACGCCGCGCAGCATCCCGACTTCTTCGCGCGCGCCGTGGCCGCCGTGCAGCCGCATGACGCGGCGGCGATGTTCTATACGTCGGGCACCACCGGCAAGCCCAAGGGCGTGGTGCTGACGCACCATGCGCTAATCGACCGCGCCCGTGCGGTGTCGGACATGGAAAAGCTGACGGACCAGGAAGACGTGCTGGCGTATCTGCCCCCGGCCTGGATCGGGCAGAACATGTTCTCGTATACGCAGCTGCTGGTCACGGGCTTTACCGTGAACCATCCCGAATCGCCCGACACGGTGTCGATCGACATGCGCGACATCGGACCTACCTACTATTTCGCGCCGCCGCGCGTGCTGGAAGGCCTGCTGACCCATGTGATGATCCGCATGGAAGACGCGGGCTACATCAAGCGCAAGCTGTTCCAGGCCTGCATGAAGCTGGCCCGCCGCGTGGGCACGCGCATCCTGGATGGCGAATCCGTCAACGCCTGGGACCGCCTGCGCTACGCGCTGGGCAATGTGCTGATCTACGGCCCCCTGCGCAATGCGCTGGGCATGAGCCGCGTGCGCGTGGCCTATACGGCCGGCGAGGCTATCGGCCCGGACCTGTTCGTGTTCTACCGGTCCATCGGCATCAACCTCAAGCAGCTCTACGGCTCGACCGAAACGTCGGTGTTCGTCTGCGTGCAGCCCGACGGCCAGGTGCGTGACGACACCGTCGGCCCGCCCGTGGCCGGCGTGGAAATCCGCGTGGCCGACAACGGCGAGATCCTGGTCAAGAGCCCGGGCCTGTTCAAGGAGTACTACCGCAACCCCGCGGCCACCGAAGAGGCGCGCAGCGCCGACGGCTGGTTCCATACGGGCGATGCGGGCTACCTGGACACCGACGGCCAGCTCAAGATCATCGATCGCGCCAAGGACGTGGGCAAGCTGGCCAACGGCAGTCTGTTCGCGCCCAAGTACCTGGAGAACAAGCTCAAGTTCTTCCAGCACATCAAGGAAGCGGTGGCCTTCGGCGCCGACCGCGAAGACGTGTGCGCCTTCATCAACATCGACCTGGAAGCCGTGGGCAACTGGGCCGAGCGCCGTGGCCTGCCCTACGCCGGCTACACCGACCTGGCGGGCAAGGACGAGGTCTACCAACTGATCGCCGAGTGCGTCGAACAGGTCAATGCCGACCTGGCCACCGACCCGAAACTGTCGGCCTCGCAGATCAGCCGGTTCCTGATCCTGCACAAAGAGCTGGATCCGGACGACGACGAGCTGACGCGCACCCGCAAGGTGCGGCGCGCCTTCATCGCGCAGAAGTACGGCGTGCTGATCGATGCGCTGTTCGGCGGCAAGTCGTCGCAGTACATCGAGACCGAAGTGAAGTTCGAGGATGGGCGCACCGGCAAGATTTCCGCCGACCTGCGCATCCATCCGGTCAAGACGTTCCCCGCCATCACCGCCCGAGCCGCGTAGACACCATGAGCAACAACGACCGCGACCAGCGCATCGGCGACGTGATGCTGGACATGCAGAACATCTCGCTGTCCTTCGGCGGCGTCAAGGCGCTGACGGACATTTCCTTCAATGTGCGCGAACACGAAATCCGCGCCATCATCGGGCCCAACGGCGCGGGCAAGAGCTCGATGCTGAACGTCATCAACGGCGTCTACACGCCGCAGCAAGGCGGCATCGAATTTCGCGGCGAGCGCTTTTCGCGCATGAATCCGCGCCGTGCAGCCGAAATGGGCATTGCCCGCACGTTCCAGAACCTGGCGTTGTTCAAGGGCATGAGCGTGCTGGACAACATCATGACGGGCCGCAATCTGCGCATGAAATGCGGCCTGCTGTCGCAGGCGTTCCGCCTGGGCGCGGCCGAACGTGAAGAGATCGAACACCGCCAGTTCGTCGAGAACATCATCGACTTCCTGGAAATCCAGGCGTTTCGCAAGACGCCGGTCGGCCGCCTGCCCTATGGCCTGCAAAAGCGCGTGGACCTGGGCCGCGCGCTGGCGATGGAACCGCGCCTGTTGCTGCTGGACGAGCCGATGGCCGGCATGAACATCGAAGAGAAGCAGGACATGAGCCGCTTCATCCTGGATGTCAACGACGAGTTCGGCACGACGATCGTCCTGATCGAGCACGACATGGGCGTGGTGATGGATATTTCCGACCGCGTGGTGGTGCTGGACTACGGCAAGAAGATCGGCGACGGCAAGCCGGACGAAGTCCGCGCCAACGAAGACGTCATCCGCGCCTACCTCGGCGTGTCGCACTAAGGCGGACGAGACATGGGATTTTTTCTAGAGACCTTATTCGGCGGCCTGATGAGCGGCATGATGTATGCCCTGATCGGCCTGGGCTTCGTGCTGATCTTCAAGGCATCCGGCGTCTTCAACTTCGCGCAGGGCGCCATGGTGCTGGTGGCCGCCCTGTCCATGGCGCGCTTTTCCGAATGGATACCGCGCTGGTTCGGCTTCGAGAACATGATCCTGGCCAATGTGCTGGCGTTCATCGTCAGCGCGATCCTGATGTTCCTCCTGGCGGTGGCGATCGAACGCTTCGTGCTGCGCCACCTGGTCAACCAGGAAGCCACCACGCTGCTGATGGCCACGCTGGGCATCAGCTACTTCCTGGACGGCCTGGGCCAGATCTCGTTCGGCAGCTCGGTGTATTCCATCAACGTGGGCATGCCGAAAGATCCGTGGATGATCCTGGACTCGGTGTTCGAAGGCGGGTTGCTGATCAACCTGGAAGACCTGACCGCCGCGGTCATCGCGGCGCTGCTGGTGGCGGCGCTGGCGCTGTTCTTCCAGTTCACCTCCACCGGCCGCGCGCTGCGCGCCGTGGCGGACGATCACCAGGCCGCGCAGTCCATCGGCATTCCGCTGAACCGCATCTGGGTCATCGTCTGGTGCGTGGCCGGCCTGGTCGCGCTGGTGGCCGGCATCATCTGGGGATCGAAGTTCGGGGTGCAGTTCACGCTGTCGACCGCGGCGCTGCGGGCGCTGCCGGTGGTGATCCTGGGCGGCCTGACGTCCGTGCCGGGAGCCATCCTGGGTGGCCTGATCATCGGCGTGGGCGAAAAGCTGTCCGAGGTGTATCTGGGGTCGCTGGTGGGTGGCGGCATCGAAATCTGGTTCGCCTATGTGCTGGCGCTGGTGTTCCTGCTGTTCCGTCCGCAAGGGCTGTTCGGCGAGAAGATCATCGACCGCGTCTGAACCCGGCCTTCTAGGATAAAAACATGTTCTATCGCGAAAACGGCCAATTCAAGACCAGCTATCGCGCTGACCAGCAGATCTTCCCGATCCGCCAGGACCGCATCTTCATCTGGCTGCTGCTGGCCGTGGCGTTCATCGCCATCCCGGCGCTGTCCAGCGATTACCTGCTGCGCGCCATCCTGATTCCGTTCCTGATCCTGTCGCTGGCCGCGGTGGGCCTGAACATCCTGGTGGGCTATTGCGGCCAGATCTCGCTGGGCACGGGCGCCTTCATGGCGGTGGGGGCCTATGCGGCCTGGAACTTCGGCGTGCGCTTTCCCGGCATGCCGCTGATCATCCAGATCCTGCTGGGCGGCTGCTTTGCCACGCTGGTCGGCGTCATCTTCGGCATTCCCAGCCTGCGTATCCGCGGCCTGTACCTGGCCGTGGCGACCCTGGCGGCGCAGTTCTTCGTCGACTGGGCCTTCCTGCGCATTCCGTTCTTCACCAACTATTCGTCGTCGGGCAACGTGTCGGTGCCGCCCCTGACCGCCTTCGGCCTGCCGGTGCAAAGCGCCCTGGAAAAGTACTTGTTCGTGCTGATCCTGGTGGTGATCTTCAGCCTGTTGGCCAAGAACCTGGTGCGCGGCGCCATCGGCCGCCAGTGGATGGCCATCCGCGACATGGACGTGGCCGCCTCGGTCATCGGCATCCGCCCCATGTACGCCAAGCTCACCGCGTTTGCGGTCAGCTCGTTCATCGTGGGCGTGGCCGGCGCGCTGTGGGGCTACATCCACCTGGGTTCGTGGGAACCCCTGGCATTCGACCTGACCCGTTCCTTCCAGCTGCTGTTCATGGTGATCATCGGCGGCCTGGGCTCGATCATCGGCAGCTTCTTCGGCGCGGCCTTCATCGTGCTGGTGCCGGTGGCGTTGTCCAACGTGCCGCACATGCTGGGCCTGCCGCTGTCGGTGGACACCGCCGCGCACATCGAGCACATGGTGTTCGGCGCGCTGATCGTGTTTTTCCTGATCGCCGAGCCGCACGGGCTCGCCCGCTTGTGGAGCATCGGCAAGGAGAAGCTCCGTATCTGGCCGTTCCCGCACTGATTTCGCATTGATTTCTGCGGGCCGTGGCGGCAAAAGCGCCGCGGCCCACATCCTGAATACCCGGCTCCAGACCGGGCCAACCCCGGTGTCCGAGGGTTTATTGACCCAAACACCACGCAGGAGGTAAATGGAGATGAAGCGTCTTAACCTGAAGTTGGCGGCAGCCTTAGTGGCCGCAGCCGGCGCCGTGACCGCGGTGGCCACGCCGGCGATGGCGGCGGAAGAGCAGTTCGTTCCGTTGCTGGTGTACCGCACCGGGTCCTTCGCACCCCTGGGCATCCCCTGGGCCGACGGCAAGCTGGACTACCTGAAGCTGGTCAACGAGCGCGACGGCGGCGTCAACGGCGTCAAGATCACCTACGAGGAATGCGAAACCGCCTACGCCACCGACCGCGGCGTGGAATGCTATGAACGCCTGAAGAGCAAGGGCACCGGCGCATCGGGCTTTGACACCCAATCCACCGGCATCACCTTCGCCGTCAGCGACAAGGCCATGGTCGACAAGGTGCCCGTCGAGACGATGGGCTACGGCCTGTCGCAGTCGGTCGACGGCAGCGTGTTCGAGTGGAACTTCCCGCTGCTCGGCACGTACTGGACCGCCGCTGACGTGATGATCCAGGACATCGCCAAGAAAGAAGGCGGCATGGACAAGCTCAAGGGCAAGAAGATCGCCCTGGTCTACCACGACTCGCCGTACGGCAAGGAACCGATTCCGCTGCTGCAAAAGCGCGCCGCCAAGGAAGGCTTCGAGCTGCTGCTGTATCCGGTGACCGCGCCGGGCGTGGAACAGAAGTCCACCTGGCTGCAGATCCGCCAGGCCCGTCCGGCCTATGTGCTGCTGTGGAGCGCGGGCATCATGACCCCCACCGCCATCCGCGAAGCGCAGGCCAGCGGCTATCCGCGCGACAAGATGTACGCCATCTGGTGGGCCGGCTCGGAAGGTGACGTGAAGGACCTGGGCGACGTCGCCAAGGGCTACAACGCCATCACCGTGCACAACAGCGGCGCCGAGCACGACAAGGTCTACGACGACTTGAAGAAGTACGTCTACGACAAGGGCCAGGGTTCGGACAAGTCGGGCAAGACCACGCTGGGCACCATCGCCCATACCCGCGGCATGATGATCTCGATGCTGCAGGTGGAAGCGATCCGCACCGCGCAAGAGAAGTACGGCAAGGGCAAGGCGCTGACGCCCGAGCAGGTGCGCTGGGGCTTCGAGAACCTGAACATCACCCAGGACCGTCTGAACCAGCTGGGCTTTGGCCAGATCATGCGTCCGGTCAAGACCTCTTGCAGCAACCACAAGGGTGACGACTGGGCCCGCATCGTGCAGTGGGACGGCGCGAAGTTCAAGGTCGCCTCGGACTGGTACCAGGCCGACAAGACCCTGCTGGACCCGATGGTCAAGGAAGCCGCGGCGAAGTACGCCAAGGAAAAGAACATCACGCCCCGCACTTGCGAGAACTGATGTGAACCGGCGGCCGGCGCATCCGCGTCGGCCGCCACCATGCCGCAGGAAATGCCATGACCGCAGCAACCACTACCGCTACGCCCGCCAGCGCCCCCAAGGTGCTGCTCGATGTGAACGGCATCGAGGTGATCTACAACCACGTCATCCTGGTGCTCAAGGGCGTTTCCCTGCAGGTGCCTGAAGGCAAGATCGTGGCCTTGCTGGGCGCCAACGGCGCCGGCAAGACCACCACGCTGCGCGCGATCTCGAACCTGCTCAAGGGCGAACGCGGCGACGTCACCAAAGGCCACATCCAGTACCGCGACCAGCGCATCGAAAGGCTGTCGCCGGCCGAGCTGGTCAAACGCGGCGTCGTGCAGGTGATGGAAGGCCGGCATTGTTTTGCCCACCTGACCATCGAAGAGAACCTGCTGACCGGCGCCTACACCCGCAACATCAGCCGCGGCGACACCAACGCCGCGCTGGACCGCGTGTACCAGTACTTTCCTCGCCTGAAGCAACGCCGCGCCAGCCAGGCCGGCTACACGTCGGGCGGCGAGCAACAGATGACCGCCATCGGCCGCGCACTGATGGCCAACCCCAACATGATCCTGCTGGACGAACCGTCGATGGGCCTGGCGCCGCAGATCGTCGAAGAGATCTTCGAGATCGTGCGCGACCTGAACCAGCGCGAGCGCGTCAGCTTCCTGCTGGCCGAGCAGAACACCAACATCGCGCTGCGCTATGCCGATTACGGCTACATCCTGGAAAACGGGCGCGTGATGATGGACGGCGCCGCGCAGGACCTGGCCCAGAACGAGGACGTCAAAGAGTTCTACCTGGGCATATCCAGCGGCGAGCGCAAGAGTTTCCGCGACAACAAGTTCTACCGCCGCCGCAAACGCTGGCTGGCCTGATCCCTGGAGCGGCATGCCGGCGCGGTCCGGCCTGCCGCCGGCAACGACACCGCAGTACGGCACACGAGAGGGTGCGATCCCATGTCCGAGTTTTTCGATGTTCTGGAAACCCGAGCGCCCGAGCAACGCGAGCGCGAGCTGATGGCAGCCCTGCCCGCCGCCATCGCGCGGGCCATCGCCCGTGCACCGGCGATTGCCGAGCAGCTGCGCGGCATCGATCCCGCCACGGTCACGTCCCGCGCCGCACTGGCGCGCCTGCCCGTGCTGCGCAAGCACGAACTGCTGGAACGCCAGCAGCACAGCCGCGATGACGCCGCGCGCGCCGCCGGCCCCGACAAAGCCTTTGGCGGCTTCTCGGCCATCGGCTGGGGCGAAGCGATGCGCGTGTTCGCCTCGCCCGGCCCGATCTATGAACCGGAAAGCGCCCGCGCCGACTACTGGCGCTTTGCCCGCGCCCTGTACGCGGCCGGCTTCCGCGCGGGTGAACTGGCGTACAACTGCTTTTCGTATCACTTCACCCCGGCCGGCTCCATGATGGAAACCGCCGCGCATGCCGTGGGCTGCACCGTGTTTCCTGGCGGAACCGGCCAGACCGAACAGCAGGTGCGCGCCATCCAGGACCTGGCGCCCAGCGGCTACACCGGCACGCCCAGCTTCCTGAAGATCATTCTGGAAAAGGCCGACGAACTGGGCGTGAAGCTCGATTCGCTGCGCCGCGCGCTGGTGTCGGGCGAGGCGTTTCCGCCATCGCTGCGCGATTGGCTGGCCGCCCGCGGCATCGAGGGCTACCAGGCCTACGGCAGCGCGGACCTGGGCATGATCGCCTTCGAGACCCCAGCCCGCCAGGGCCTGGTGCTGGGCGAAGACATCATCGTCGAGATCGTGCGCCCCGGCACCGGCGAACCCGTGCCCGACGGCGAGGTCGGCGAAGTGGTCGTCACCACGCTCAACCCGGACTACCCGCTGGTGCGGTTCGGCACCGGCGACCTGTCGGCCGTCATGCCCGGCATCTCGCCCTGCGGCCGCACCAACACCCGCATCAAGGGCTGGATGGGCCGCGCGGACCAGACCACCAAGGTGCGCGGCATGTTCGTGCATCCGTCGCAGGTGGCCGACGTGGTGCGGCGCCATCCGGAAATCCAGCGGGCCAGGCTGGTCATCAGCGGCACCACCGGCTCGGACCGCATGGTGCTGAAAGTGGAATCGCGGGTGCGCGGTGAAGAACTCAGCGCCCGCATTGCGGAATCCATGCGCGACGTCACCAAGCTGCGCGGCGATGTGGAATGGGCCGAAGCCGGCGCCCTGCCGAACGACGGCAAGGTCATCGACGACATCCGTACCTACGAGTAATGGGGCGAGCCGGCCGGCGCCGCATGCGCCGGCCGTGGGCCTGCCTAGGCAGCCAGCGCCATCACGGCCTTGACCAGCATGGCCGCGGCCACCAGCGCCGCGAACAGCGCGAAGCTTTGCTGCAGCCGCCGCGGCGGAAAGCGATCCGCCACTGCGCGGCCGGCCAGCATGCCTGCCACCGCGGCCAGCGTGAACGGCAGCGCGATGGCCCAATCGAGGTGGCCGCCCGCGGCCGCAGCCACCACGCCGCTGGCCGACACCAATGCAATCACCGCCAATGACGTGCCCACGATGGCCTGCATCGGCAGGTCGGTCGCACGGCGCAGCGCGGGCACGATGACAAAGCCTCCGCCCACCCCCAGCAAACCCGACAGGAAGCCGGCAATGACGCCCGTGCCGGCCAGCGCGCGGGCGCAGGGCGCTGTCCAGCGCAGGCGCCCGGTGTCGGCATTGAGCAGGCAGGGCGGCGTGCGCGGCGGTGCGGCCGTGGCAGCCGCCGCACCGGAACCCTGGCGCCACATGCGCCAGGCCACCATGCCCAGCACGCCGGCAAAGATGATGGCCAGCGGCGCGTTGGGCAGCCGCCGGGCGGCCCACAGGCCCAGCGGCGACACGACGATGCCGGTCGCCGCGATGAAGCCGGCGGCGCGGTAGCGGACCTTGCCGGCCCGCAGCCCCAGCACCGCCCCCAGCGCCGCCGACAGGCCCACGGCCAGCAGCGCGATCGGCGCGGCCTGCGACACGTTCAGGTGCAGCCCGAACACCAGCAGCGGCACCGCCATGATGGCCCCGCCCGCCCCCGTCAGCCCCAGGATCAGGCCCACCCCGCCACCCAGCCCCAGGCTGATGAGCGTCACCGAATAGATCATGCTGCCCCGCTCAGTTGCCCAACGGACGGGCCAGCCACTCGCGGCCCTTGAGCATGCCGTTCCAGTAGATCCAGGGCAGCATCGTGGCCTTGAGGAACCAGGCGCTCTTGCGCGCCACGGTCGGGTCCAGCGGGAACGTGGGCAGAAGCTTGCCGCCGTAGCCGAATTCAGCCAGCACGATGCGACCGCGCTCGACCGTCAGCGGGCACGAGCCATAGCCGTCGTACGCGACCGGCAGCGCATGGCTCTCGCGCACCGCCAGCAGGTTCTCGGCCACCGTGACGATCTGCTTGCGCGCCGCCGCGGCCGTCTTGGCGTTGGTGGTGCTGATGCCGTCGCCCAGGCCGAAAACGTTGCCGTAGCGCACGTGGCGCAACGTGGCCGGGTCGACCTCGCACCAGCCCGCCGCGTCCGCCAGCGGGCTTTGGCGCAGGAAATCGTGCGGCACCTGAGGCGGCACCGCGTGCAGCATGTCGAACGTTTTCTCGACCCGCGTCACGGCGCCTTCGGCGTCCTTGACGTCGAACCAGGCCTTGCGGCCCGGGCCGTCCACGGCCACCAGCGCCGAATTGAAGGCCAATGAAATGCCGTAGCTGTCGACGTAGCGCATCAGCGGCGGCACGAAGGTGGGCACGCCGAACAGCACGGCGCCGGCCAGGTCGAATTCGACCTGGATGCGGTCCAGCACGCCGGAGCGGCGCCAGTGGTCGCACGCCAGGTACATGGCCTTTTGCGGCGCGCCGGCACATTTGATGGGCATGGCCGGCTGCGTGAACAGCGCCGTGCCGCCCTTCAGGCCGCGCACCAGTTCCCAGGTGTAGGGCGCCAGGTCGAAGCGGTAGTTGGACGTGACGTTGTGCTTGCCCAGCGTGTCCGTCAGGCCGTCGACCTTGTCCCACGCCAACCGCAAGCCCGGGCAGACGATCAGTTGCTGGTAGCTGACAGCGCTGCCGTCGGCCAGCCGGACCTGGTTGGCCTCGGGCTCGAAGCCGGCGGCCGCGGCCTGCAGCCAGGTGGCCCGGCCCGGCATCACCGCGCGCGTTGGCCGCACCGTCTTGGCGATGTCGAACGCGCCGCCGCCCACCAGCGTCCAGGCGGGCTGGTAGTAATGCTTGTCGCTGGGCTCGATGACGGCAATGCGCAGATCGGGCCGGCGGCGCAGCAGGCTGGCGGTGACGCCGATGCCCGCCGACCCGCCACCCACCACCACCACATCGAAATCGCGCTGCGCCTGTGCGGCTGTCTGCATGCTTGTCTCCTGTTGTCGGCGCCGCCCCGTCAGGGCTGGCGCCTGAAATATTCAATGGCTGAAAACAGCCCCATGCCAACGACCATGGCGGCCACGAACACCCCGGCTTCGCGCACGCCGGCCGCGGCCGCCACCAGCGCAGGGCCGGGGCAGAAACCCGCCAGTCCCCAGCCCGCGCCGAACGCCAGGCTGCCGGCCATCAGGCGCACATCGATGCGCGACGCGGTGGGCCAATGCAACGGCTCGCCGGACAGGCTGACGCGGCGGCGGCGCAACCACGCCAGCCCCGGCGCGGACACCAGCACGGCGCCGCCCATCACCCACGCCAAGGACGGGTCCCACGGGCCGGCCAGGTCAAGAAAGCCCAGCACCTTGGCGGGATTGGCCATGCCGGAAACGATCAGGCCCAGCCCGAAGATCAGCCCAGCAGCGAAGGCGAACAGCGCAGGCATGTCAGGCTCCGATCAGGTGGCGCACCACATACACGGTGACAAAGCCCGCCCCCATGAAGAGCGCGGTGGCCACCAGAGAGCGGGCAGAGCCTCGTGACAGGCCGCACACGCCATGGCCGCTGGTGCAACCCGATGCATACCGGGTGCCCAGGCCCACGAGCAGGCCTGCGACGATCAACCGGCCGGTGCCGGCATCCACCGAAATGGCGGGCAAGTCCGCCGCCAGGCGATACAGCCACGGCGATACGGCAAGGCCCAACAGGAATGCCAGGCGCCAGGCGCGGTCACGCCCGGGGGGCAGCAGGCCGCCCAGGATGCCGCTGATGCCGGCAATGCGGCCGGCCCCCAGCATCAACCCCACGGCGGCAGCGCCGATCAGCAGGCCTCCCGCCGCAGCCGTCCAGGGAGTGAAGGCGGCCCAATCGACCATCATTTCAGCGACGCCATCGCGCGGCCACAATACAGGCTGGAAAGGGTTTTCATGACCTGGCTGACTTCGAAGCTGGCCATCTGGTAATAGACGTACTTGCCATCACGGCGCGTCGCCACCAGGCCTTCGTCGCGCAGTACACCCAGTTGCTGCGACAGGGTCGGCTGGCGGATGCCGGTCAGGGATTCCAGTTCACCCACATTGCGCTCGCCCTGCACCAATTGGCACAAGAGCAGCAGCCGGTCTTCGTTGGCCAGCGCCTTGAGCAGCGCGCAGGCCTGGGAGGCGGATTCGCGCAGCACGGCGACTTCGCATTCGGTCAGGGGGGCATTCATTTGATGAGGATCAACCGGCCGGATAGGATTTGATCATTATATTGACGCATAAACTATCCAACAATATTATTGAAAAATATATATTGATGGATGTTGACGGCCGCCCTGCGGCCAAGGCGCCTTGCCCATGAATCCCCAGATCCAAGCCTTTTTCGACCCGGCCACGGCCACCGTCACCTACGTGGTCCACGAAGCCACGCCGGGCGGCGCCTGCGCCATCATCGATTCGGTGCTGGACTACGACCCCAAGTCGGGCCGCAGCAGCACCGCCAGCGCCGACCGGGTCGTGGCCTACGTGCGCGAGCACGGCCTGAAAACCGAATGGCTGCTCGAGACCCACGCCCACGCCGATCACCTGTCAGCCGCGCCCTACCTGCAGCGCCAGCTGGGCGGCGTGATCGCCATCGGCCAGAGCATCCGCACGGTGCAGGGCGTGTTCAAGCAGATCTTCAACCTGGAACCGCAGTTCCAGCTGGACGGCTCGCAATTCGGCCATCTGTTCACGGATGGCGAAACCTTCCGCATCGGCGCCCTGACGGCCACCGCTCTGCACGTGCCCGGCCACACGCCGGCCGACATGGCCTACCGCATCGGCGATGCGGTGTTCGTGGGTGACACCCTGTTCATGCCCGACGTGGGCACCGCGCGCTGCGACTTCCCGGGCGGCGACGCCCATCAGCTGTATCAGTCCATCCAGCGCCTGCTGGGCCTGCCCGCCGACACCCGCCTGTACATGTGCCACGACTACCCGCCCGCCGGGCGCGAGGCCGCCTGGCAGACCACCGTGGCCGAGCAGCGTCGCGCCAACATCCATGTGCACGACGGCGTGGCCGAAGACGACTTCGTGGCCATGCGTACGCGGCGCGACGCCACGCTGTCGATGCCCACCCTGATCCTGCCCGCCATCCAGGTCAACATCCGCGCCGGCCACCTGCCCCCGCCCGAAGACAACGGCGTGCGCTACCTCAAGATTCCGCTCGACTCGCTGTAGGCCGCACGCGTCGGCCGCGCACTTGCGCGCTGCCGGGATATCCCGCAAGATCGCCCGATCGCACGATTGCCGACCTGACGGATCCCCTATGTTCGCCGAAGCCGAAGCCGACCCCAGCCTGTCGAAAGAAGACTTCAAACCCCTCGAAGCGCGGCTGCGCGTGGCGCTGCTGAACGCGCAGTACCAGCGCCTGCAGAAGGCCGAGAAATCCCTGCTGGTGGTGGTGGCCGGCATCGATGGCGCCGGCAAGGGCGCCACGGTCAACCTGCTCAATGAATGGATGGACCCGCGTCACATCAAGACGCTGGCCTACGGCCCGCCCGAAGGCGACGAGCTCGACCGCCCGCCCATGTGGCGCTACTGGAAGGACCTGCCGCCCAAGGGCAGCACCGGCATCGTGTTCGGCTCGTGGTACACGCCGCTGATCCGCGAAGCCGCACGCAAGAAGCCCAACCAGGATCACATCGAAGCGCAGTCGGTGGCCATCCGCCGCTTCGAAGCCATGCTGGCCGCCGAGGGCGTGCAGATCATCAAGCTGTGGTTCCACCTGTCGTCCGAAGCCCAGCAGGCTCGCGCGCAGCGCCTGTTGGCCAGCCCCGAGACGTCATGGCAGGTCAGCCCCGTGGACCTGAAAGTCCACAAGAAATACGATCGCATCCGCAACAGCG
Source organism: Achromobacter deleyi (assembly GCF_902859705.1). GTDB lineage: Bacteria > Pseudomonadota > Gammaproteobacteria > Burkholderiales > Burkholderiaceae_B > Achromobacter > Achromobacter deleyi. Next base: position 437,786 of record NZ_CADIJO010000003.1, read on the forward strand.
GCCAGGTCGTCATCAACCACACCGACAGCGGCCACGCGCCCTGGGTCGTCATTCCCAGCGCCGACGAGAACATGCGCGCCGCGCGCACCGCTGAAGCCGTGCTGGCCGCCCTGCGCCAACACACCGTGCCGCGCATTCCAGCGTCGTTCGTCGCGCACACCGGTCCGGCCCGCATCCTGGACCGCCTGGGCCAGCTGGACTACGACGCCAAGGTCGATCGCGACGACTACGAATCCGAACTCGGCCTGCTGCAAGGCCGGCTGGCGCGCGCTGCCCGCTCGAAGAAATTCCAGGAACGCTCGCTGGTGCTGGTGTTCGAAGGCCAGGACGCCGCCGGCAAGGGCGGCGCCATCCGCCGCATCACCCATGCGCTGGACGCGCGCCAGTTCGACATCACGCCGGTCGCCGCGCCCAACAGCTATGAATTGGCGCGCCCCTACCTGTGGCGCTTCTGGCGCCATGTGCCGCGCCTGGGGCGCATCGCCATCTTCGACCGCTCGTGGTACGGCCGGGTGCTGGTCGAGCGCGTCGAGAAAATCACCCCGCCGTCGCACTGGCGCCGCGCCTATGCCGAAATCAACGACTTTGAAGCACAGTTGGCAAGCAGCGGCGCGCTGGTGCTGAAGTTCTGGTTGGCCGTCACGGCCGACGTGCAGCTTGAACGCTTCAAGGATCGCGAGAAATCGCCCTTCAAGAATTTCAAGATCACCCCCGACGACTGGCGCAACCGCGACAAATGGAAGGAATACGCCGCGGCCACCAACGAAATGCTGGCCCGCACCGACGTCCAGCACGCCCCCTGGCATCTGGTGTCGGCCAACGACAAGCGGTACGCTCGCCTTCAAGTGCTGCGGCACATCGTCGAAGCCCTCGAAAGCCAACTCTGACCGACAAGAGGACCCGCCCCATGAGTTCCGCCGACATCCGCCCCGTGGTCGCCGCCGATTTCGACGTCTGGCTGCCCCTCTGGAAGGGCTACCAGGACTTCTACCGCGTCGACATCGCCGATGCCGTCACGCGCAACACCTGGGCGCGCTTCCTGGACCCCGCCGAACCCATGCACGCGGCCCTGGCCTACGACAGCGGCAAGGCGGTCGGCATGGTGCACTGGATCTTCCACCGGTCCACCTGGACCGCTGGCGACTACTGCTACCTGCAAGACCTGTATGTCGACCCGGACACCCGCGGCACCGGCGCCGGCCGCAAGCTGATCGAACACGTCTACGCCCAGGCCGCCGCCGCCAACTGCGCCCGCGTGTACTGGCTGACCCACGAAACCAATGCCACGGCGATGCAGCTGTACGACCGCATCGCCGACCGTTCCGGCTTCATTCAATACCGCAAGGTGCTGCCGTGAGCGCGCGCGACCCCAACTGTCCGCTCTGCCAGGAAGATGGCGGCACGCTGCTGTGGCGGGGGCCGCACCTGCGCCTGATCGAAGTCGACGATCCTGACTACCCCGGCTTCACCCGCGTGATCTGGAACGCCCACCTGGCCGAAATGACCAGCCTGTCCACCCACGGACGCGACCTGCTGATGCGGGCGGTGTACGTGGTGGAAGAAGCGCAGCAGTCGATCCTGTCGCCCGACAAGATCAACCTGGCGTCCCTGGGCAACATGGTGCCGCACCTGCACTGGCACGTGATTCCGCGCTGGCGCGGCGACCGCCATTTTCCCGACCCGATCTGGGCGCCCCCGCGCATAGCCAAGGGCAGCGAACCCGCCGAATGGACCGACCGCCAGGCCCGCGTGCAGGCGCTGCTGCCGCGCTACCGCAACCGGCTGGTCGAAGCCATGAACGCCCTGCTGTGGCATTGAATCTCCTCACCCGCCGGCCTGTAGAAATTTCCGATAATTAACATGTGTTTCGCCGAAATTCCCGATATTTGACGACCGACTACTGCCTTTAAGGTAAAATTCAGCTTCTTGAATTGAATCGCTTCAAAGGCAATAAAGGATGCTCCAGTGACCCTGCAGGCCCCCCCATCGTCGTCCCGGCCCGTTTCATTCCTGCAGGCATTCCTCCGCTCAGAAGCCCTGGGCGGATACGTGTTGATGCTGGCGGCCGCCGCCGCCCTGGTCATCGCCAACAGCCCGCTCGCCCCGCATTATTTCGACGTCCTCGGCACCAAGCTGGGCTTCCACCTGGGCACCGTCATGCTCAAGGAATCCGTGCTGCACTGGATCAACGACGGCCTGATGGCCGTGTTCTTCCTGCTGGTCGGCCTGGAAATCAAACGCGAAGTCCTCGACGGCCAACTGCGCGGCGTGTCGCGCATCGTGCTGCCGGGCATCGCGGCGCTGGGCGGCATGGTGATGCCCGCCCTGATCTACGTGCTGATCAACCTGGGCAGCCCCGACACCCTGCGCGGCTGGGCCATTCCCGCCGCCACCGACATCGCCTTTGCCCTGGGCATCCTGGCGTTGCTGGGCAGCCGCGTGCCCACGTCGCTCAAGATCTTCCTGACGGCCCTGGCCATCCTGGACGACCTGGGCGCCATCGTCATCATTGCACTGTTCTACACGTCTGAACTGAACCTGTTCGCGCTGGCCATGGCCGGTGCGCTGCTGGCCTGCCTGTTCTGCCTGAACCGGGCCGGCGTGCTGCGCTTGACGCCCTACCTGCTGATCGGCGTGGTGCTGTGGTATTTCGTGCTGAAGTCCGGCGTGCACGCCACGCTGGCCGGCGTGGCGCTGGCGCTGACCATCCCGCTGCGTCCGCAGAACCAGGGCCATGCCGGGGCACATTCGCCGCTGCATGCGCTGGAACACGCGCTGCACAAGCCCGTGGCCCTGCTGATCGTGCCGCTGTTCGGTTTCGCCAACGCCGGTGTGTCGTTTGCCGGCATGGGCCTGTCCAGCCTGGCGCAGCCCGTGCCGCTGGGCGTGGCGCTGGGCCTGTTCCTGGGCAAGCAGCTGGGCGTCTTCGGCTTTGCCTGGCTGGCCATCAAGACCGGCATGGCCAGTCTGCCGCGCCATGCCAACTTCACGCAGTTGTACGGCGTGGCCCTGCTGTGCGGCATCGGCTTCACGATGAGCCTGTTCATCGGCGCGCTGGCCTTTACCGACCCGGCTGCCATCGACGCCACCAAGATCGGCGTGTTGACCGGGTCGCTGGCCTCGGCCGTAGTGGGCTTCCTGCTGCTGCGCGCCAGCGGCAAGCCGGCGGCGGACGCCCCCGCCTGACCGCCCCGCCGCGGTGGCGCCAACCGGCGCCGCCGCGGGAGTAGACTGGCCGCACCCTTTGCAGGAGCCGCCATGAAACCGTCCGCTATTTCAGTGCAACGCGTCTATGAAGGCACCGGCCCGGATACCCACTACCGGGCGCTGGTCGACCGCATGTGGCCGCGCGGCCTGCGCCGCGCCGACCTGGGCCTGGACGAATGGGCCAAAGACATCGCCCCCACCGCCGAACTGTGCAAGTGGTTCAGCCATGTGGACGAACGCTGGGACGAATTTCGCGAAAGATACCTGGCCGAGCTGGCCACGCCCGAGCAGCAGGCCCGCATGGCCGCCCTGCTGGACGCCGCGGGCGAGCGCCCGCTGACCCTGCTGTACGGCGCCCGCAATACCGCCCACAACCAGGCGGTGGTACTGCGGGACGCGTTGCAAGACTACGCCAAGCGCCACGCGACACGGCGCGCCAGGGCCTGACGCCGCGTTACTTGCCGGCGGACGTCGGGTTCGACAGCGGGAACGTCTTGTCCGTCAGGCAAGCCTGCAGCCACGTGTAGTCGTCGCTGTCGTCGATATCCACAGCCAGCCTGGCCAGCGGCGACGTCGGGTAATCGACCTTGTGCACCTCGGGGCCGGTGTTCCAGTGGGCATCGTCCGCAATACCGCCCGGGCAGTTGGCGTCATTGCCGTTGAACGAGCACGAGGCCACCGGTACCGGCTTGTTGTCGACCAGCTTGGCCACATAGCGCTGCACGTATACCGAACCCGTGGCCCAGTAGTCTTCCACGCTGCAGACGCGGTCGTTGTTCTGGTAGTGGCGGATCGCAAAGCAGCCGTAGACCTCATACGGCGGCAACACGTCGCAAGACACGTCGTAGCCCGAGAACGGCCCGCCCGTGAACTGCTTGCGGAATTCCCGCTGGCGCAGTGCCGCGTTGATCATGGCGGGCGTGGTGCTGTTTTTCGGATGCGCCTTCAGGTCTGCCGTGCGGGCCGCGATCAGCTTGGCCGCGATGCTGCCCGGCGTGGCGTCATCATCCTGCAGCGAGTCCGGGTTGTCGGCCATCCGTTCCAGCTCACGGTCACGCGCGTTCACCCATTGCCGCTGGCCATCCTTGATCGCCGTGCGGATCTCGTCGTCGGGCGCCTGCTTCAACAACGCCGCATAGGCACGATTCAGCTCGGCGTCCGCCGCCACGGCCTTGCGGTCCGAGCAGATCAGCTTCTCGGCCTGCGTGCCGGCCTTCTGGCAATTGATGGCCACGGCCTGCGCGGACAACACACCCAGTCCCACCACGCACAACAACTGCGCCGTGCGGATTTTCAAACTCATTGCAATGCTCCCTGGCATCGGCCGCTGCCTTAGCGGCTGATGACCTCGCTGTCTTCCATGACGATGCGGTAACGGTTGCGCAGGTCAAGGACGTAGGTGAAATTCGACGTTCCGGTGGCGGTCTTGCCGCGTTCCGGGCTGGATACCTTGTAGTCGTACAGGCCGACCACCATGCACATCTGATCCTGGCACTTGGCCTTCAGCGAATTCTGGTCCACCACGAAGCGCCGCACCGGCCAGCGGGCGAAATACGCCTGCTTGTCGGCCAGAATCTCGGACTTCGGGCGCTTCTTCTTGAAGTAGTCGACCGTATCGGCGTAGAACTCCCGCGTGAAGTTCATGGCTTCTTCGTTGGTGCCACTGCCTGCCTGGATCATCAGGGCGGCGGCATTGATCGCCTTTTGCTCATCGGAAATCGCGGCGGGCGCGGTTTCCTTGGGCATATAGGGATTGGGCACCGGCGCGGGCGCCTGGGCGGGCGCAGGGGCGGACTGGGCGGGCGCTGACTGGGCCGGCTTGCGCGGCGGCAGGCGCGGCTCGTCGTCGGGGGCCTGGGCCTGCGAGGGCG
>NZ_CADIJO010000004.1 GCF_902859705.1 Achromobacter deleyi
ACCTTGCCGTCGGTGTTGGACAGGCTCGCGGCTTTAACGTCGATTGAACCGCCGTACAAGCCGCCGCCCTGGTTCTGCAAGGCGCCGGTGTTGGCGACGGTGAGCTTGCCGTCCGCCTGCGCAACGCCGTTGCGGTTGTCCAGGCTGGCCGCCTGGATATCAGCCGTGCCGCCCAGAAGCTTGCCGCCCTGGTTGTTCAAGGCGCCGGCCGTTTCCACGCGCAGCGCGCCGTTGGCTTGGACGGTACCGCCTTGGTTGTTGATGCCGGCCGTTCCCCGCAGCGCCACGCTGTCGCCCGAGACGACGCCGCTTGCCGTATTGACGATGGATTGGCCGGTGATGGCCACCGCGCCAGCGCCGGCCAGGGTGCCAGCGGTGTTGTCGACCGCGCCCGCGACGTTGGCCGTCAAGGCTCCGCCGCTGGTGAGCTTGCCGCCGGTGTTGTCCAGGCTGGATGCGCGCAGCAACACCGAGCCGCCGTACACGGAACCGGCGCGATTGGTGATTGCGCCGTTGGCGTCCAACGTCAGTGCACCGCCCGCGACGAATTTTCCGCCCGACAGACCCAGCACATCGGCCGTGACCGTAGCGTTGCCGCCGGCCATCAGCGTGCCGGCATTCTGCAGGCCGCTGACCTGTACGCTCAATGCCCCCAAGGGACTGATGGAACCATCGGCCTGCAGGCCCGCAGTGAAGGCGCCGCGATTGTCCAGTTGCCGTGCCACGACACTGGCGTTGCCCGCCGAGGACATGGCTCCAGTGTTGGTGACCGAGCCGGGCGCGTTGAGCGCCAGCGCGCCGCCCGCCGTGACCGTACCGCCGTTGACGATGTCGCGTCCGCTTTGCACCGACAGGTCAGTGGCAGCCTGCATGCGGCCAGACGGCAGAATCTTGACGTCGCCATTGGCGCTGACGGTCAGCGTGCCGGTCAGCGCAGCCAGGTTGCCGCCGATGTTTACGCCAACGCCCGCTTCGGTGCCAACCAGCCGGATGCTGTTGGCGTACATGCCGCCCAAGGCCGCCACGTCGATCGAGACACCCGTGGTGCCTCCCACGCCGGACAGGGCTGAGACGTCGATACCGTCATACCCGACGCGCGCCGGCCCGGCCACCACATTCAAGCGGTCCGCCCAGACCTGGGCATTCAGTTCCAGCGTGCGGGCCAGCAGATCCAATTGGCTGAGATTGGCGCCGTACAGGCCCGCGCCTTCGATGGCCAAGCGGCCGCTGGCGATATCAAAGCCCAGTGCACCATCCGGCCCCACGACCGGCTTGCCAGTGGTCAGCGTGGCGCGATTGGCATTCAAGAAGCCGCAGCCGTTGCAGGTGATGCCGGCCGGATTCGCAACAATGACGTTCGCCCGATTACCGGCCACTTCCAGCATGCCGCGCAGTTGCGAGGGATTGGGCGCCGTGACCTGGTTCAGGATGGTGGTGGCACGCTGATTACCCAGCATGGGGTTGCCCGCCACCTGCCCCGCCACCTGAGTCTGGCTGGCCGCGCCGCTGTTGTTGAGCACCACGCCGGACGGGCCGACGTTGAACTGCGTGTAGCGGTTGTTGGACACCCCACCGGCCGAAGGCGGTGCAATGTTCACCACCGGCACGCCATTGGCCACGCCCACCACGGGCTTCTGCCCGGCCACGTTCTGGTCTACCGAAATCGGCAAGGTCTGCGCCAGCACGGGCGTCCAGATCTGCGTGTAGAGGACCAACCAGAGAACTGCGGAGCGAAGCTTGGACATAGCGTGGCGAATCTCGGTAGAGGTGGGTCGACCCATGGCGAGGCAACCCGCAAAGCAATGTGTGAAGCGACTTGTGGCGCGACTCGGGTCGCGGCACGTCATGCGGCAGGCGGCGCGCCAGGCGCCGCCCGGGCTTAGAACTCGAACATCAGCGTGGCGGCGAAGACCGTGCTTTGCGTCTTGAGGTTGTCGGGCTTTTTCAGGGGCCACCCGGCCGACAGGTCGTAGCTGGCGTTGACATAGGGCATGGCGATGCGCCCGCGCAATCCGGCGACCGCACCGACCAGGGTGCGGCCCGTCAGGTACTGGGCAGACGGGCCGCCAACGCGACCGGCGTCCAGGCCGGTATAGAGCTGCTGGCCCAGATTGCCCAGGTTCAGCGACAGGTCGTTGCGCAGCGTCCAGCCGTCTTCCGAAGCCAGGGTCATCTGGCCATCGAAGCCGCGCACCGCATAGCGGTTGCCGATGGTGAAGTAGTCGGCGGGCACGACGGGCGTCTTGGCGTGCTGGATCTGCCAGTTGGCCTGGTAGGCCATCTGCTGGCCCGCCACCTTGAACGGCAGATACAGGCCGGCGTTGGCCGACAGCAGCGTGCTGCGCCCGTTCCAGTCGGGATCGCCGTAGACGTAGCCGGACTGGTTGGAAAATTGTGGCAGCGTGCCGCGCACGCCGCCGCCGATATCCAGCACCACCTGGTCGATGTACTGCCGGTGGCCATAGCTGAATTCATAGCCGACCACATCACGCCGCTGCACTTCGATGTCGACGTCATTGAGCGTGCTGTTGGCGCGCTTGCGCAGGAACTTCAGCACGGCGGTGCCCTTGTAGCTGGCGCCGCGGTAAGGCACGACGGACACGCCGGCCTCGATCTGCTTGCTGGTGCCGCCGTAGACGATGGGTTCGTCAAAGCCGGCGACCGTCTGGCGATAGCGCGATTTGCTGGCGCCCGCGAACAGGGTCCAGTAGCCGAACGGAATGCTGTAGTTGATGGACGCGGCGCGCGAACCGGCGTCGCTGTTGCGCAGGTCGGCGTTGCTGTTCCAGGACACGGACAGCTGGTCGTATAGGAACAACGGCGAATCCAGCGTAAGGCCGGCGTTGACCTGGTTCTTGCCGGTGGATTCCAGGCCGGCGTTGTCACCGCCCAGGTAGGCATGCCAGCGCTTGCCGGTGCCGGGCTTGATGATGATGTCGGATTCGCCCAGCTCGGGGCCAGGGGCCACGTCGATGGTGGCGTCCGCCTGACCAGCCAGGCGGCGGATGTTCTCCAGGGCCTGGTCCAGGTCGCGCTGGTTGACGTCGCCGCCTGGCCAGGTCGGCAAGGCGGTGCGCCACCAGCCGGGCGCGCCGTCGCTTTTGACGCCGGAAATGCGGCCGGGCACAAAGCGCAGGGTCAGCGTGCCGCTGGCCAGCGATTGCTCGGGCACCAGCACGCGCGCGGTGATCAGGCCACGGTCGATCAAGCGGGCCATCAGGTGTTCTTGCAGCAGGCGCAGGCCCTGGCCGCCCACGCAGGGGCCCAGGGCGGCTTCGCTTTCGCGGCGCAGCCAGCCGGGGGGCTCGGGGCCATCCCAGATGACCTGACCCAGCGTGAAGCACGGCGATTCGGCCGGAAAAGCCAGGGGCCCTTCGCCGGCAACAGGGGCGGCCGGCGCAGACAACACGTCCGGCCGCTCGGCGGCGCGGGCGCGCTGGGCGTCCAGTTCCTGTTCCTGGCGTCGCTGGATCTCGCTGGCGCGCGAGGCGGCGTCGGCGGGCAGGGTCTGCGCCGCAACCGGGGAAAAACCGATGAAATGGGCCGCCATGGCCACAGGCAACAGCAACCCGGGAAGGCGCCTCTGCCGGAGGCGGCTTCGCAGTATGGACTTGTGCACTTGTTTCTTATTGAAATGACTAGTTTCTACCAATAACGGTAGGAACTTGGACTAATTAAGCGCACATCTCAATTTATGCCGTTTGTTGACGAATAATCCGGCATACATAGCGACGGGACGCACGTATGGAGGTACATGTTTCGTAACAGCTGACTGCCCCGTTAACTTATCTCGGTGCGTGGACGCGTTGCTATAGGAAGAATCTGAAATCGGGTGAGGAAAATTCCGCGGGGCGACGTGAACGCCGCCCCCGGCCGGCTATGCCAAAATCGCGCCCATGCCGACCGATAACCGCCTCGTTCCCGCCGCCCTCGCCGCCCAGACGGCACAACTACCCGCCGCCTGGCAGGCCGCGCTGCACGCCCCGCGCGTGGCCGACGCCCTGCAAGCCGTGACCGCCCATGTGGAAAAACGGTTGGCCGAGGGTGCCGTGGTGTACCCGGCCACGCCGTTTCGGGCGCTGCACGGCCTGGCGCCGTCGGACGTGCGGGTGGTGATCCTGGGACAAGACCCCTATCACGGCCCGGGCCAGGCCCAGGGCCTGGCGTTTTCGGTGCCGGATGACTGCAAGCGCCCGCCCAGCCTGCGCAACATCTTCAATGAGATCGCCCAGGAATACCCCGGTACGGCGCTGCCCGCCGGCAATGACCTGAGCCCCTGGGCCGACCAGGGCGTGCTGCTGCTCAATACCGCATTGACGGTGGAAGACGGCCAGCCGGCATCCCATGCCAAGCGCGGCTGGGAAACGGTGACCGACGCGTTGATTGCGTTGGTGGCCCAAGACCCCTCGCCCAAGGCATTTTTGCTGTGGGGCGCCCATGCCCAGGCCAAACAGGCGTTGCTTCCCAGCAACAGCGGCCACCTGGTGCTGATGTCCAATCACCCGTCGCCGCTGTCCGCCCGGCGCCCCCCGGTGCCGTTCCTGGGCTGCGGGCACTTCCTGGCGACCAATCGCTGGCTGGCCGACCAAGGGAAAAACCCTATTGATTGGGCGCTGGACAAAAAAATAATTCCCATGCAGGGCGAATTCGGGTTATGATCGCCGCACTGCACAAAACGAGTTCGGCATTTACCGCCTTGATTTAGCGGAAGTTTTAGCAGTCTGCCGGGCAACCAAGCCCGAGCCCCATGCCGAACATCATCGATTCCTGACCTCCTTTCCTTTCGCCCTGCGTTCCAAGCAGTATCAAGAGAACGCGCCACGCGCACGGTTGATTCGGTCGGCACGATGCTCCATCAACCGTCGCCTGGATCCGGCCGCCTAATCCCCTGGCCCGACCAAGCACTGCGTCGCATTTTTCGCGGCAAGGGAAAGTAATGTCTTTCGAAACCCTGGGTCTCGCACCCGCCCTGTTGTCGGCCGTTCAAGAAGCTGGCTTCAGCACCCCCACCCCCGTTCAAGCGTCGGCCATTCCGCAAGCGCTGGCCGGCCACGACCTGATGGTGTCCTCGCAGACGGGCAGCGGCAAGACCGCCGCCTTCATGCTGCCGGCCCTGCACCGCATTGCCCAGATGCCCGCCAACAAGGGCGTCGGCGTGCAAGTGCTGGTCCTGACCCCGACCCGCGAACTGGCCCTGCAAGTTACCGAAGCCACCGCCACCTACGGCCGCAAACTGGCCGACCTGCGCACCGCCACCGTCGTCGGCGGCATGCCCTACGGCGCCCAACTGAAGGCGCTGTCGCGCCGCGTTGACGTGCTGGTCGCCACCCCCGGCCGCCTGATCGACCACCTGCAGTCGGGCCGCGTCAAGCTCAACACCGTGCACACGCTGGTGCTGGACGAAGCCGACCGCATGCTGGACATGGGCTTCATTGAAGATATCGAGACCATCGTCAGCCGCCTGCCCGCAGAACGCCAGACGCTGCTGTTCTCGGCCACCCTGGACGGCACCATCGCCAAGCTGGCGGCGCGCATGATGCGCGACCCGCAGCGTATCGAGATGGCCGGCTCCAAGGAAAAGCACACCAACATCACGCAAAGCCTGCTGTACGCGGACGACGCCAGCCACAAGATGCAGCTGCTCGACCACGTGCTGCGCGACGCCTCGCTGGACCAGGCCATTGTCTTCACGTCGACCAAGCGCGGCGCTGACGACCTGGCCGACCGCCTGGCCGACCAAGGCTTTGCCGCCGCTGCCCTGCACGGCGACATGAACCAGCGCCAACGCACCCGTACGCTGTCGCAACTGCAACGCGGCCAGCTGCGCATTCTGGTTGCCACCGACGTGGCCGCTCGCGGCATCGACGTGCAAGGCATCAGCCACGCCGTCAACTTCGACCTGCCGATGCAAGCCGAAGACTACGTGCACCGTATCGGCCGTACCGGCCGCGCCGGCCGCAACGGCCTGGCGTTCACGCTGGCCACGCACTCCGAGCGCCACAAGGTTCGCCGCATCGAGCACTACATCGGCCAATCGATCACCCCTGAAGTGATCGCCGGCCTGGAACCCAAGCGCACCCCGCGTCCGTCGACCGGCGCTGCGCCGCGCGGCGGCAAGCCTTTCGGCAAGCGCCCCGGCGGTTTCGGCGGCGGTTACCAAGGCAACCGTGACGGCGGCTCGCGTGAAGGCCGTTCGTTCGGCGGCCCGCGTGGCGAGTTCAAGCCGCGTGAAGGCGGTTACCAAGGCGCCCGCGACGGCGCCCCGCGCGAAGGCGGCTACCAAGGCAATCGCCCGTTCGGCGACCGCCCGGCCCGCTCGTTCAGCGATCGCCCCAGCTTCGGCGACCGTCCCCAACGCGAAGGCGGCTACCAGGGCAATCGTCCCTTCGGTGATCGCCCCCAGCGTGAAGGCGGCTTCCGTGGCGCCGACCGTGATTCGCGCCCCAGCTTCAGCGATCGTCCCAGCTTTGGCGACCGCCCCCAGCGCGATCCGCGTCCGTTCAACGAACGCGCTCCTCGTGAAGGCGGTTTCCGCGGCGCCGACCGTGACGCCCGTCCCAGCTTCAGCGATCGCCCCAGCTTTGGCGACCGTCCGCAGCGCGAAGGCGGCTTCCGTGGCGGCGACCGTCCGGAAGGCGGCTTCCGCGGCAAGCCCACGTTCGACAAGCGCCCCGGCGGCCCCGCCAAGCGCTTTGCCAAGCCGGCCGGCGACCGCCGCGGCTAAGCCCTGATCGGCACATCGACCAGCCGCCTGACGGCCTGTCGATTTCCCCCAGCAAACCCCGCGCCTGTCGCGGGGTTTGTTTTTTGGGAAAATGCGTGATTGCCCCGACGTCCTGATTCCTGCCATGCAACGCCCCGCTCCTGCCAATCTGCCCCCGCTTTCCCCCGCCGCCCAGGCACACAGCGATGCCGCCAGTGCGCACCTGCGCGCCGCGATCGCCGCCGCCTCGGGCTGGCTGCCGTTTGACCACTGGATGGCGGAAGCGCTTTACGCCCCCGGGCTGGGCTATTACGCCGCAGGCAACGTGAAGCTGGCCGAACCCGAGGCCGATGGCCGCGCGCCTGCCGGCGACTTCGTCACCGCACCCCAGCTGACGCCCTTGTTCGCGCGCACCTTGGCGCGCCAGGTGGCGCAGGTACTGCGCCAGACCGACACGCACCATGTTCTGGAATTCGGCGCCGGCACGGGCGCGCTGGCCGAAGGCGTACTGCACGAGCTGGATGCGTTGGGGCTGACCGACACCCAATACCTGATCCTGGAAGTGTCGGCCGACCTGCGCGCACGCCAGGCCGAACGGCTGGCGCCGTTCGGCGCGCGGGTGCAATGGCTGGATGCGCTGCCGCAGCGTTTCCGGGGCTGCGTGCTGGCCAATGAAGTGCTGGACGCGATGCCGGTATCGCTCTTCACCTGGGGCGCCGATGGCGCCGTGCTGGAACGCGGCGTGGCCGTCGATGCCACGCAGGGTTTTGTCTGGGAAGACCGCCCGGCCTCGCCGCGCCTGGCCGCCGCGGTCCAAGCGCGCATGCCGGCCCTGCCCGGCTACGTGTCCGAAATCAATCTGCAGGGCGAAGCCTGGATCGATGCGATGGGCGGCTGGCTGGAACAGGGCGCGGCGCTGCTGGTGGACTACGGTTTTCCGCGCAGCGAGTACTACCACCCGCAACGCGCGGGCGGCACGCTGATGTGCCACCTGCGCCACCATGCACACGGCGATCCCTTCACCGCGCCCGGGCTGCAGGACATCACCGCGCACGTGGATTTCACCGCCATGGCAGACGCCGCGATGGCGGCCGGGCTGCAGGTGCTGGGCTATACCTCGCAGGCGCGCTTCCTGATGAACGCGGGCCTGATGGAACTGCTGGCGCAGCTGGACCCGTCGGATGCGCAAGCCTATGCGCAGGCAGTGGCTCCGGTGCAGAAGCTGCTGTCGGAAGCCGAGATGGGCGAGCTGTTCAAGGTGCTGGCGGTGGGGCGAGGCATGACGGAACCCTTGATCGGCTTTGCCCGCGGCGACCGCCTGGGCAAGCTGTAAGGCGCCGGGCCGGCGACCAGGCGCTTGCAGGGCAAGCGCCGCCAAGCCGCCTTGCGCGCCGGCCGGCATCACGCCCCCGCCATCAACCCGCGCGTAACCGCTGCAAACGTGCATCGCGCACGCTTTGTTTGATGCGCGCCGGGTCGCCCGCGCAGCCCCGGGCGATAGCGCCCGCATCCACCCCGCGCACGGCATCCACGCGGGCATGCCAGGCATCACGGTCCACCGGCTGCAACACCGCAACGGTATCCAGCAGATCGAAAAAGCGTTCGGGCTTGCGCAGCGCGTCGGCGCGTTCCATCAGCGCCAGTTGTGCATCGGCGGCGTTCGCGCCGGCCGCCTGGGCGGCATCCAGCCCCGCCAGCATCTCGGGCAGCAGACGCGCGTAGTCGTTGCATTCGGCCGGCACGCGCAGGCGCCGGCCCAGGGCTTCGCGCTCGGGCGACAGCCGGCACAGCAGCGCATAGCGGCCCGGCAGCGCCAGGCCTGACGAAGCGGCGCGGTCGATGTCGGCACCGGTGATTTCCGAGCCCTGCAATTCGGGCATGACGCGCGCCAGCGCGCCGGATTGTCGCAGGATGTCGAGCATGCGCGACGGCGCGGCGGCCATCAGGCCACGCGACAGTTCTTTCCAGACGCGCTCGGCCACCAGGGCGTCGGCCTCACCGGCATCGACCATGCGGCGGCACAGTTCCAGGGTTTCGGGCGCCACGCTGAAATCGGCAAAGCGCGCGGTGAAGCGGGCCAGGCGCAGGATGCGCACCGGGTCTTCCTCGAACGCCTCGCCCACGTGGCGAAACACGCGCGCCTGCACGTCGGCCGCGCCACCCAGGGGGTCGACCAGCGTGCCATCCGGACGCTGTGCGATGGCATTGACGGTCAGGTCGCGGCGGCGCAGGTCTTCTTCGAGCGTGACGTCGGCGCCGGTATAGAAGGTAAAGCCCTTATAGCCGCGCCCCGATTTGCGTTCGGTGCGCGCCAGCGCGTATTCCTCTTTGGTGACCGGGTGCAGGAACACCGGAAAGTCGCCGCCCACCGGGATGAAGCCGCGCCGCGCCATGTCTTCGGGCGTGGCGCCGACCACCACCCAGTCGTGATCGCCAGGCGTCAGGCCGAGCAGCGCATCACGCACTGCCCCCCCCACGATGAACACCTGCAAACCCTGCGTTGCCACGTCTTGCGTCATGGCAGGTTGGTGGTTTCAGCGCCCAGCGGCACGATGTTGCCCAGGCGCTCTTTCAGGGACTGCGACTGGCCGCTGAACATGGCGGCGTAATAGACCGCGTTGGACATCACGTTCTTGACGTAGGTGCGCGTTTCGTTGAACGGGATGGTCTCGGCAAAGATCGCGCCTTCGACGGGGTGCGTGAAGGTCGAACGCCAGTTGTGCGGCCGACGCGGCCCCGCGTTGTAGCCGGCGCTGGCCAGCATCTGCGAGCCGTTCAGGTCGCGCAGCACCATGTTCAGGTAGTTGGTGCCCAGTTCGGTGTTGGTGTCGAAGTCATTGACGCTGTCGGGCGTGAAGTTGCTCATGCCGATCTTGCCGGCAACCCACTTGGCCGTGGCCGGCATCAGCTGCATCAGGCCCGAGGCGCCCACGTGCGAGCGTGCGTCCATGATGAAGCGCGATTCCTGGCGGATCAGGCCGTAGACCCAGGCCGGGTCCAGCGCAATGGCGTTGGCCTTGGCGGTGACGCGGCCTTCGAAGGGCGCGATGAAGCGCTGGCTGAAGTCGAATTCCTTTTCGGTGCGGTCGGACGTGTTGACCACGCGGTCGTAGATGTTTTCGGCGCGGGCCAGTTCAGCCGCGGCGATCAGCTGGCGGTCGGTCATGCCGCGCAGCGCGAAGTTCCATTCGGGCACGGCTTCCTGGCGCCAGCCCAGGCGGAACAGCTGCACGGCGCGGCGCAGGCCCGGGTTGGCCCGGGCTTCGGCGATTTCGCGGTCGCTGACGGGCGTGGCGCGCGGGGGCACGGTGATGCGCCGGCCCAGTTCTTCGGCCGACAGCTGGCCATAGAAATCGAAGCGGTCGGCGATGCTGGCGTAGGCCGCGTTGGCCTGGTCGCGACGGCCGGTGGCGGCCATGCCGCGCGCCTTCCAGTAGACCCACGACGGGTCCGCTTGCTGCGAGGCCGGCATCTGGTCGATGGACTCGATGACCCACTTCCAGTCGATCTTGGGCTGGCGCAGCGCGGCGCGTACCTTCCAGCCGGCGTTGTAGTCGGTCATGCGGATATGGCCGGCTTCGTGGTACCAGTCGTCGGCGCGGCTATCCAGGTTCAGCGCGGCCACCAGCGCGTACTGGCCGCGAATCCAGGCCAGGTTCGACTTGGTCATGGACTTGGCCCATTCGCGCCGCAGGTACGAATCGGCCACGTTGATGTCCGAACGCGCCAGGCGCGCCAGGGCAATGGTGACCAGCTCTTTTTCGTTGCGGCCCACGGGCAGGCGGTCTTGCCGTGTCAGCCAGCGCATCGGGTCCTTGATGAGGACGTCGTAGGTTTTCTGGTCGCGCGGCTCGAACATGTACTGCACGAACTTGCGGGCGTCGGTGGTCTTGTTGGCCTCGATGGCATCGCGCAGCTGGGGTTCGAGTTCGTCCCAGCCCAGGATGCGATCGGCCACCAGTTGGTCGTACAGCGCCCAGCAGGCGCCGCCCGGCGCAAAGGCGGCGATGGCCTGGGCGGCCGTGGCGCGCTGGCCGGTCATGTGCTTGGCGTCCAGAATGGCGCATTCGACCTGGGCGTTGGTGTTCTTGACGGGCGCGAGCTTGCGCACGGTTTCGAAGTCGCCGCTGCGCGCGGCGGCCAGCAGCCAGTCGGCGCGCAGGCGGTCGGCCAGGTAGGCATCGGGATTGCCGTTGATGAACTTCTGCAGGTCGGCGGTGGGCCGGCCCCCCGTGGGTGGGCTCCAGAGCTGGTAGCGCAGCAGCCAGTATTCGGGGTACATGCCCAGCGGATCGGACTTGGCTTGCGGCACCAGCGCGCCGAGCACCGACCATTGCTTGCGGTTCATGGCTTCACGCGCCGCCACCACGGCGGCCAGCGCGGGCGTGTCGCTGGTGGGCGGCAGGCCGGCCAGCACGGCCGGCGGCACGGCAATCGCCGGCTGCGGGGTCTGCACGGCAGGCTGGGGCTGCGGATTGACCGCGGCGGTGCGTTGCTGGGCGTCGACCGGCGCACAGGCCGCGGTGAACAAGGCCAGCAGCGGCAGCCAGCGGCGCAGGCCGGCGCGCGCGTCGGCGCCCTGCGGGGATTTCCCGGCGGATTTCTGATACCGTCCGAATTGCGAGGCCGGGGCCATGGCCAGGTCGTTGGGCGTGTGCTTCATGCGCCGGCCTTGCCAGCGGCTTGCGGGTCCGCGCAATGGTGCGCGCGGTTGTTGGTGTTATCGCTGATCCGCATTGTCGCCTTCATTTTTCACCCCTGTTACAGCTACCGCATGACTACGCAAAATACTCCAGAGGATACCGCAGTCCAGCTACGCACGCGATTGCGGAAATTGCGTGCCGAACTGCCCGAAGATCAACGCAGCCGCGGCGGTTTGCTGATGCGCGCGCGCCTGTTTACCTGGCTCAACGTGGCGCGCGACGAAGCCGTGCGCGCCGGCCGCCCGGCGCCGGCCACGGTGGCGGCCTTCTGGCCCATGGAAGACGAGCCCGACCTGCGCCCCTTGCTGGAACAATGGACCGACAACGGGGTGAAGGTGGCGCTGCCGGTGGTGCGCGAACGCAACGCCCCCCTGGTGTTCCTGCCCTGGACGCCGGACGCCGAGCTGCGCGCCGGCCCTTACGGTATCCAGGAACCCGTGCACGGCGCCGAGGTGCTGCCTGACGTGCTGCTGGTGCCCACGCTGGGCTATACCGAATCCGGCGACCGCCTGGGCTATGGCGGCGGCTATTACGACCGGACCCTGGCCGCGCTGCGCGACCGCGGCCACGCCTTCACCACCATCGGCGTGGCCTGGAGCTGCGGCGAACTGGACCCCGGCTACCTGCCGGCCGCCCACGATTTCCGCCTGGACGCGGTGATCACCCCGGACGGTTGGGTGCCGCATGCCCCGCAACAGGAACCCGGCCAGGGCGGCACCCTCCTGCACAGCTACACGATGCGCTGACGCACCAGAGTTGCCCCGGGGCTTGCACCAACCTGGTGCAAGCCCTATCATCTGACCCTTATATTCCGGGCTACCGCCTCACCGAGGCCCAGCCCGCGCCCCACAGCACGGCACGCCCGTCGCTCATCCCCCGCCCGCGGTTTTCCCCCACGGCGGTGTCACGAACCCACCACGCCCCCGCGCCGGGACCTTGCCGGCCACCTCGACCGCCCCTCGCCACGCCCTGGGCGCCTGTCGTTTCCCCGGGGGCTGGCCACACGAGGCCCAGGGGAGGATATGCTTGCCCAAGGGCGGCCCCGTTTGTCCGCGCAAAGCTGGCATGCGGGTTGCTTATTCATTCAGACCGGTCTGCACGGACCGGATAACGGCCGCGCCCAAGCCGGCCGTCAGCATCTGCAACGGAGGAGCCATGAAGGACAGACCATCCCGTCCAGCCGCCTATGACGAGATGCGCGACAGCGCAGGCGGCATACGCTCCCATTACCAGGCCTTCGAGCGCTGGCACGACGAGCAATCCGCGGAAGCCATGGCGGCGCGCCGCCTGGAAGCCGACCTGAGCTTTCGCCGGGTAGGCATCACCTTTTCGGTGGCCGGCGACGCGGCCGGCACCGAACGCCTGATTCCCTTCGACATGATCCCGCGGATCATTCCCGCCGACGAATGGCGCCGCCTGGAAGCCGGCCTGAAGCAGCGCGTGCGCGCGCTGAACATGTTCATCCACGACATCTATCACGGCCACGACATCGTGCGCGCCGGCATCGTGCCGGCCGAACAGGTGTTCCTGAACGCCCAGTACCGCCCCGAGATGCAGGACGTGGACGTGGCCGAGGACATCTACTGCCACATTGCGGGCGTGGACATCGTGCGCGCCGGCGCTGGCGAATTCTATGTGCTGGAAGACAACCTGCGGGTGCCGTCCGGCGTGTCGTACATGCTGGAAAACCGCAAAATGTCGATGCGTCTGATGCCCGACGCGTTCAGCCGCATCAAGGTCGAACCCGTCGCGCACTACCCCGACCTGTTGCTGGACAACCTGCGCGAAGTGGCGCCACACGGCGGCGACGACCCGACCGTGGTGGTGCTGACGCCGGGCATGTACAACTCGGCCTATTTCGAGCACGCCTTCCTGGCGCAGCAGATGGGCGTGGAACTGGTCGAAGGCCAGGACCTGTTCGTGGAACAGAACACGGTGTACATGCGCACCACGCAAGGGCCGCGCAAGGTCGACGTGATCTACCGCCGGCTGGACGACGACTTCCTGGACCCGCTGTCGTTCCGGGCCGATTCTGCGCTGGGCGTGCCCGGCCTGCTGTCGGTGTACCGCGCCGGCCGCGTGACGCTGGCCAACGCCATCGGCACGGGTATTGCCGACGACAAGTCCACCTATCTGTATGTGCCCGACATGATCCGCTTCTACCTGAGCGAAGAACCGATCCTGTCGAACGTGCCGACCTGGCGCTGCGGCCGTCCCGAAGAGCTGTCCCACGTGATGGCCAACATGCACGAACTGGTGGTCAAGGAAGTGCACGGCGCCGGCGGCTACGGCATGCTGGTGGGGCCGTCGGCCTCGCGCGCCGAGGTCGAAGCCTTCAAGGACCGCGTGCGCGCCAACCCGGCCAACTACATCGCGCAGCCCACGCTGGCGCTGTCCACCGTGCCCACCTATGTCGAGTCGGGCGTGGCGCCGCGCCACGTCGACCTGCGGCCGTATGTGCTTTGCGGCAAGGACATCCGCACCGTGCCCGGCGGCCTGTGCCGCGTGGCGCTGACCGAAGGCTCGCTGGTGGTCAACAGCAGCCAGGGCGGCGGCACCAAGGACACCTGGGTTCTGGAGGAATAACGATGCTGAGCCGAACCGCCGACAACCTGTTCTGGATGTGCCGCTACATCGAGCGCGCCGAGAACACCGCCCGCATGCTGGACGTGAACCTGCAGATGTCGCTGCTGCCGCAAGACGCGCAGACCCGCGAGGGCTCGTGGAACGCCGTGCTGCGCATCTCGGAACTGCAAGGCCTGTACCGCGCCAAGCACGACGTCATTTCGCCACACGACGTGCTGCAGTACATGGTGCGCGACCCCGAGAACCCGTCGTCCATCTACACCTGCATGCGCGCCGCCCGCGAGAATGCGCGCGCCGTGCGCGGCAGCCTGACCACCGAAGTCTGGGAGACCTACAACACCACCTGGCTGGAACTGCTCAAGCACCTGCACACCGGCCTGCTGGAACGCAACCCGGGTGAATTCTTCGAGTGGGTGAAGTTCCGTTCGCATCTGGCCCGCGGCGTCACCATCGGCACCATGCTCGAAGACGAGGCGCTGTACTTCCTGCGCATCGGCATGCACCTGGAACGCGCCGACAACACCGCACGCATGCTGGACGTGAAGTTCCACGAGCGCGACGGCAGCGGCGCTGCACCGCCCAATGGCTCGCAGCAACAACAGCAGCAGGACGGCCGCGTCGACGGCAATGGCGGCGGCAATAACGGCGCCACAAGCGGCCTGCAAAGCGAGTTCTACCGCTGGTCGGCGCTGCTCAGTTCGGTGTCGGGGCTGGAGATCTATCGCAAGGTATACCGCGACGTCATCACGCCGGACCGCGTGGCCGAACTCTTGATCCTGCACCCCGACATGCCGCGTTCGCTGCTGGCGTCGATGCGGGCGGTGTCCGAGGACCTGGCGCGCGTGTCGAACCAACGCTCGACCGAAACGCAGCGCCGCGCAGGCATGCTGTGCGCAGAGCTGCAATTCGGCCGCGTCGAAGACATTCTGCAGAGCGGCCTGCACCAGTACCTGGAGCACTTCCTGGACCGTATCAACGATCTGGGCAACCGCATCAGCCAGGACTTCCTGGTGCCGCTGTCGGCATGACAAGGAGACAGGCATGAAACAGATCATCACGCACGTCACGCATTACCGCTATACCGCGCCCGTCACCTACAGCATCCAGACCCTGCGGCTGACGCCGCGCGACGACGAGCACCAGCGCGTGCTGCGCTGGCACATCGAAGCGCCCGGCGCGCTGGAACAGCAGGTGGATGCCTATGGCAACATCACCCACACGCTGACCCTGAACCGCCCGCACACCGAAATCGAGCTGCGCGTGGTGGGCCAGGTGCAGGTGGGTGCCCTGACGCTGGGCGCGCTGGGCGGGGAAGACAGCCGCCTGCCAGTGCACGCGTATTGCGTGCAGACGCCGCTGACGCAGGCCGACGACACCATCCACGCCTTCACTCGCGACGTGCTGCCCGGCGGCCTGAATGCGCCGGCCGACGTGCTGGCGCTGGCCAGCGCCATCTGCGACCGCGTGGCCTACGAACCGGGCACCACCGACGTCACCACCGCGGCCAGCCAGGTGCTGGCCATGGGCCACGGCGTCTGCCAGGACCACGCCCACCTGTTCCTGGCCTGCGTGCGCGGCCTGGGGGTGCCAGCCCGCTACGTCAGCGGCTACCTGTACACCACCACCCAGCACGCGGCCAGCCACGCCTGGGCAGACGTCTGGCTGCCCGACACCGGCTGGACCAGCGTGGACATCACCAACCGCCAGTTCGCGTCAGATTGCCACTGCCGGCTGGCCGTGGGACGTGACTATGACTCGGCTTCGCCGGTGCGCGGCGTGCGCAGCGGCGGCGGCGAGGAATCCATGGAGGTCCACGTGGAAGTGCAGACGACTTTGCAGCAATAACCCCTGCGGGCCGCGCCGCAATACAATGCGGCGTGGCTTTTCTTTTTTTCCCATCATGACTTACTGCGTCGCAGCCCGCCTCGATTCCGGCCTGGTCTTCCTGTCCGACTCCCGCACCAATGCCGGTGTCGACCAGATCAGCGTGTTCCGCAAGATGACCGTCTTCGAGCGCCCGGGCGATCGCGTGATGGTCCTGATGACGTCCGGCAACCTGGCCGTCAGCCAGGCGGTGCTGAACGCGCTGGGACGCCAGCACGACGAAGGCGGCGAAACCGTCTGGAACGCGCCCGACATGTTCGAGGCCACCCGCCGGGTCGGCGCCGCCGTGCGTGAGGTCTATCACCGCGAGGCCGCGGCCCTGCACGAGCAGGGCGTGGAATTCAACGTCAGCCTGATCTTCGGCGGCCAGATCGGCACCGAACGCTGCCGGCTGTTCCAGCTGTATTCGGCCGGCAACTTCATCGAAGCCGGCTCGGAGTGCCCCTATTTCCAGATCGGCGAAGCCAAATACGGCAAACCCATCCTGGACCGCGTGCTGCGCCCCGAGACCACGCTGGACGAGGCCGCCAAGTGCGCCTTGATCTCGATGGATTCGACGCTGCGCTCGAACATTTCGGTGGGTCTGCCGCTGGACCTGCTGGTGTACGACACGCATGCGCTGCGCGTCACGCATTTCGCCAGCATCGACGAACACAACGAATACTTCCGCATGATCCGCGGCACCTGGGGCGAACGCCTGCGCCAGGTCTTCGCCGAAATCCCCGACCCGCTCTGGGCCAACCCCGAAGACCCCACCTCGCTGGTGCCCGCCAGCCGCATCCACCAGCCGCTGCGCGCCGAACCGGTAGACGTACCCCTGGCCGTCTACGCCGCCCCGCAAGTGCTGGCGGAAGATCCTGGAAAGGATCAGGCTAATTAGGGACAAAATGAGCCCCCAGCAAACCCGCTAGGTCTTTAGCAGGTTTCGTCCTACTTATGGCGCCATGGAGGCCGCTGGCCGCTAATTGACGCCATGATGCTTGCGGGCGATCCAGGGCCGACATACACTGCTTTCAACGCATATGAGATTTCATGTGCCCACCTTCCGAAGCCCGCATGCAAGCAATTGCTGCGGGCTTTCGTGTTTTCTCTGGATCGAATGCCAATTCCATCGCGTTCGACCTGTCGGCAGATCCCTTCACGGGCAGGCGCATCAAACGCTCAGCACCAGGGGTTCAGACTTTGCATTACGTTGTTTATCTCGATGAATTTGGCCACATCGGGCCATTCGTTTCCCGCAATCACGATCAGTACAAGACCAGCCCCGTATTTGGCTTTGGTGGGTTTATTCTGCCCGTCGAAACAGTGCGCGAATTCGCTATCTACTTCTATCGACTCAAATGCCGGTTGCTGAAATTCGAGCTTGACCAGCAAACACAGCCCGCCTATCAATGGGAGAAAAAAGGTGCGCAGCTCTTCACGGTTCAGAACGTCGATAGGTACAGAGAACTCCGCGCGAGCACCGGGCGACTGCTGAACCATATCCAGACTGTTGGCGGCCATGTCATTTATGCGGGAGAGCACAAGGCAGAACATGAGGGTACACACCAGTCAGCGAGTCTCTTCAAGCGTCAACTACTTCGACTGATCCGGATTGCGAATGAATTTTGCATCGCCAGAAATGCCACCTGCATGGTGATGCTGGACGAACAGCAGGCAGGCAATATCTGGCGTGAGCGCAATGTGGAGGCCTGCACGCTGGCCATGTTCGAGGATATCGACGCGAAATGCAGAAGCTTGATTGAACCGCCTATTCAGGGGGAGAGTTACTTGTTCCAGACACTGCAATGCGCCGATTGGATATGTGGCCTGGTGGGCAGGCTATGTGCATACGAAGTCGCTGCGGACCAGTATGAAGACTGGGAGATTTTTCATCGGTACTTTCACGCCCGTGTGCGAAATGCCACGCTGCCGTCGTGCAACCTCTCCCAATGAAAAAACGTGCACAGACCATGCAAAGCAGACTCACCGTATAAACCCTCCTTTCCGCTTCCCTAAGCCCGGCTTGTAAAACCGCAAATTCTCATCTTCCGGCTGTCGCGCCACACTGGTGCCAGCCCGTCATGCTTCGCCTTGCGGGTCACGATAAAACCACAAGGAACGAGACATGACCCCTATTTCCTCGCGCACACTGCTGCGCCTGGCCGGGCCGTTGGTGGCCCTGGCCTGCCTGGCCGGCGGCCCCGCCGCGGCCCAGAGCAACTATCCCAACCATGCCATTTCGCTGGTGGTGCCGTTTTCGGCCGGCGGCCCCACCGATGTCGTGGCGCGCAGCCTGGGCGCCGCGATGTCCAAGACGCTGGGCCAGAGCATCATCATCGAGAACCGCACCGGCGCCGGCGGCACGTTGGCGGCCATGCACGTGGCGCGCGCCGCGCCCGACGGCTATACCTTCCTGATCCACCACAACGGCATGGCCACCGCGCCCGCGCTGTACCGCAAGCCGCCGTTCAATCCGCTGACCGACTTTTCCTATGTCGGCCAGGTGGCCGACGTGCCGATGACGCTGCTGGGCCGCAAGGACCTGCCGCCCGGCAACATGGCCGAATTCATCCAGTACGCACACGCCAACGGCAACAAGATCAACCTGGCCAATGCGGGCCTGGGTGCGGTGTCGCAGCTGTGCGGCATGTTGTTGCAGGAATCGCTGGGCGTGCAGTTCACGACCGTGCCCTATGCCGGCACGGCGCCCGCACTGACGGCACTGCTGGGCGGCCAGGTGGACGTGCTGTGCGACCAGACCACGCAGACCATTCCGCATATCAAGGGCCAACGCGTGAAGCTGTACGGCGTCACCACCCTGGACCGCATCAAGGCGCTGCCCGATGCGCCCACCTTGCAGGAAGGTGGCCTGAAGGGCTTCGAGGTCAAGGTGTGGCACGGTGTGTATGCGCCCAAGGGCACGCCGCCCGAGGTCATCGCCAAGTTCAACGAGGCCCTGCGCGCTGCGCTGAAAGACCCGGCCTTCACGCAGAAGATGGCTGAATTGGGCGCCGAGATCGTGCCCGAGGCCAAGCAGACGCCAGAAGGCCTGCAAAGCTGGCTGCAATCCGAAGTGGACAAGTGGGGGCCCATCATCCGCAAAGCGGGCGTGTACGCGGATTGATGGCCGTGCGTGCGGGTCCATGACGCCGCACCTGCAAGCGCGCGCATGAAAAAAGGCCGGCGTATGCCGGCCTTGCCCTGCCTGGGCGGGTACGCCCTTGCAATCTGGCTTACACCGCCAGTTCCTTCCACACGGCCAACGGCGCGTCGGCGTGGTTCAGGGTGTAGAAGTGCAAGCCCGGCGCACCGTTGTCCAGCAGGTTCTGGCATAGCTCGGTGACCACGTCCACGCCAAAGGCGCGAATGGAGGCCTTGTCGTCGCCGAATTCGGCCAGGCGCAGGCGAATCCAGCGCGGCACTTCGGCGCCGCACATTTCCGAGAAGCGCAAGAGCTGGGTGTGGTTCGTGATGGGCATGATGCCCGGCACGATCGGCACCCGCACGCCCTTGGCCTGGGCCCGGTCGACGAAGTCGAAATAGGCGTCGGCGTTGAAGAAGTACTGGGTGATGGCGGCATCGGCGCCGGCATTCACCTTGGCCACGAAATGATCCAGGTCGGCCGACGGACTGGACGCCTGCGGATGCATTTCGGGATAGGCCGCGACTTCGATGTGGAACCAGTCGCCGGTTTCCTCGCGGATGAACGACACCAGTTCGTTGGCATAGCGCAGTTCGCCTGCGTCGCCGCCCATGCCCGAAGGCAGGTCGCCGCGCAAGGCGACCACGCGCCGCACGCCTTCATTCTTGTATGCCTGGAGGATGTCCCGCAGGTCCTGGCGTGACGCGCCGACGCACGACAAGTGCGGCGCCGCGTCGCAGCCCAGGTTGCGCAGCGTGCGCACGGCGTCTGCCGTGCCGGCGCGGGTGGAACCGCCCGCGCCGAAGGTCACGCTGACGTACTTGGGCTGGATCGCCAGCATCTGCTTGGCCGCGCGGACCAGCCGTTCCTGGCCGGCCAGATCGCGCGGGGGAAAGAATTCCAGACTGAAAGCGGGGGTAGTCGAGTCAGACATTAGGGGATCAGTTTGGTGAGCAGGCCAGAAATGAGGCTGTACAGAATCGCACCGCCCACGGCCCACCAGAACCCGTTGACCTGGAAGCCCTTGAGCACGGAGCCGACGAACCAGAACAACAAGGCGTTGATGACGATGAGAAAGAGACCGAGCGTGACGATCGTGATGGGCAGCGTCAGCAATACCAGGACCGGCTTGACCAGCATGTTGACCAGGCCCAGCACCAGGGCGGCGATGAGCGCCGATCCGAAGCTGGCCACGGTGATGCCGGGCAGCAGGTAGGCAACGGCCAGCAGGGCCACCGCGTTCAGGATCCAGACGAGTATCAATGCCATGTTCGACCTCCTGTATTGACGCTCCGCGGCCCCGTCATCGCCAGGCGACACGGGGGAACCCCGCGGACCGGAAAGCCCGCGCCGACATGGCGCGGATACTTCCCTATTTTGCTACAAGCATCAGTAGCGGTAGTGATTCGGCTTGTAAGGACCTTCAACCGGCACGCTGATGTAGTCGGCCTGATCCTTGCGCAGCGTGGTCAGCTTCACACCCAGCTTGGCCAGATGCAGACGCGCGACCTTTTCATCCAGGTGCTTGGGCAGCACGTAGACTTCGCCCGACTTGTAGGCTTCGTTGCGCGTGAACAGCTCGATCTGGGCGATCGTCTGGTTGGCGAACGACGACGACATCACGAACGACGGGTGGCCAGTAGCGCAACCCAGGTTCACCAGGCGGCCCTGGGCCAGCAGGATGATGCGCTTGCCGTCCGGGAAAATGACGTGGTCGACTTGCGGCTTGATCTCTTCCCACTTGCAGTCGGCCAGGCCGGCGACGTCGATTTCGTTGTCGAAGTGGCCGATGTTGCACACGATCGCCTGGTCTTTCATGGCGTTCATGTGGTCGCGGGTGATGACGTGGTAGTTGCCGGTGGCGGTGACGAAGATGTCGCCGTGGGCGGCAGCTTCTTCCATGGTCACGACCTTGAAGCCTTCCATGGCAGCCTGCAGGGCGCAGATCGGGTCGATTTCCGTGACCCAGACCTGGGCGCGCAGGGCGACCAGCGCCTGGGCGCAACCCTTGCCCACGTCGCCGTAACCGGCGACCACGGCGATCTTGCCAGCGACCATGACGTCAGTGGCGCGCTTGATGCCGTCGACCAGCGATTCACGGCAGCCGTACAGGTTGTCGAACTTGGACTTGGTGACCGAGTCGTTGACGTTGATGGCGGCGAAGGCCAGCTCGCCCTTCTGCGACATCTGGTACAGGCGATGCACGCCGGTGGTGGTTTCTTCGGTCACGCCTTTGATGAGTGCCAGGCGGGTCGAGTACCACTTCGGGTCACGCTCGAGCGTGGCCTTGATGGCGGCGTACAGCACGCGCTCTTCGTCGCTGCCGGGGTTGGCCAGCACCGAGATGTCTTTCTCGGCCTTGGTGCCCAGGTGCAGCATCAACGTGGCGTCGCCGCCATCGTCGAGGATCATGTTGGCGTTCTGGCCGTTGGGCCATTCGAAGATCTTGTGGGTGTACTGCCAGTACTCTTCCAGCGTTTCGCCCTTGACGGCGAAGACCGGCGTGCCCGACGCGGCGATGGCGGCGGCGGCGTGGTCTTGCGTGGAGAAGATGTTGCACGAGGCCCAGCGCACTTCGGCGCCCAGGGCCACCAGCGTTTCGATCAGCACGCCGGTCTGGATGGTCATGTGCAGGCTGCCGGCGATGCGGGCGCCCTTGAGCGGCTGCTTGGCGGCGAACTCTTCGCGGATGGCCATCAGGCCGGGCATTTCGGTTTCGGCGATGGCCAGCTCGCGACGGCCCCAGCCTGCCAGCGACATATCGGCGACGAGGTAGTCGGAGAAGGATTTATCGGTTACAGCGTTCATGGTGTGTAGGCTCCACGTGAAAAACGAACGGCGCACGATATGGCCGGACAACGCGAAACCACCACGACAATCGAGTGCTCGCCTTTTCCGCCATACGCGACAAAGGTGAGCGCCGTTGCTGTAGCGCTGCGCGATGCGCAACGCTTGAACAGGAATTCCTGAGCCTGGCGACCAGATGTTGAAAATGGTCGTCGCAACGCTCCTCAGGATTGGCAGGCATTGTACCGGTTTGCCCAGCGGGGGGGAACGCCCGGCGCGCCAAATTCCGCAGGCGCCGGACCCGCCTGCGGCAACCGATCAGCCCGCTTGGGCCAGGCGCCGGTCGATCTCGGCGCCGGGGGTCAGCGGCACCAGCGAGGCCAGGAGGTCCGAGGCGACCGAATCCCAGCTGCGCGTCAGGGCATGTTCGCGCACCGCGTGGCGGTCCAGCGGCAACGCGGCGCGGCAGGCGTGGGCCAGATCGTCGTCCAGGATGCCGGTGACGCCCTGGGCCACCACCGCCAGCGGCGCTTCGCTGCGAAAGGCCGCCACCGGCGTGCCGCAGGCCATGGCTTCCAGCATCACCAGGCCGAAGGTGTCGGTCAGGCTGGGAAACACGAACACGTCGGCCGCGCCGTAGAACGCCGGCAGGGCATCGTCTTTCTGCATGCCCAGGAACACGGCCTGTGGAAAGCGCTTCTTCAGGCGCGCCTCGTCCGGTCCGGCCCCGACCACGACCTTGCTACCCGGCAGGTCCAGCGACAGGAAGGCGTCCAGGTTCTTTTCCCGCGCCACCCGGCCGACCGACAGAAAAACGGGACGGGGCAGGTCCTGGAACGCCTGGCCAACGGCCGGCTGGAACTTGCGCGGGTCTACCCCGCGCGACCAGACCCGCAAGTTGGCCAGTCCGCGCCGCACCAGGATGTCGCGCACCGTGGGGGTGGGCACCAGGACGCACTGCGAGGACCGGTGGAACCAGCGCAGGTA
Organism: Achromobacter deleyi; assembly: GCF_902859705.1. Taxonomy (GTDB): domain Bacteria; phylum Pseudomonadota; class Gammaproteobacteria; order Burkholderiales; family Burkholderiaceae_B; genus Achromobacter; species Achromobacter deleyi. The sequence goes on from NZ_CADIJO010000004.1 coordinate 22,775, forward strand.
ACGCCACGGCAATGCGGCGGGAATGCCCATGCGCGCCTGCAGGTAGTCCGGAAACATGGTGTGGAACGAGGTGGTGAAGCGCCAGCCGCGCGACAGCGCCATGCGCCGCGCCGCCAGGCCCAGCGGGCCTTCGGTGGCGATGTGCAGGGCGTCGGGGATGGTGTCGCCCAGAATGCGGCGCAGTTGCCGGCCGGGCTGCAGGCACAGCCGCAAGTCCGGCTCGGACGGAGCCGGAATGGTCCGGCTGCCCTGCGGGTTCACCACGATCAGTTCGTGGCCCCATTCACTCAGGATCTGCTGCATGGTCGTCCAGGTGCGGACGACGCCATTGACTTGCGGATGCCAGGCATCCGTGACCAGGACGATGCGCATGATGGGGCCGGAAGTGGGCAATACCGCGATTTAGCCCGCGGCATGTGACACGCCCAAGACGGCCGCGGCCGACTGCCCGTTGCCGGCCATCCGTTTGCCGGATGGCCGCCCCTGCCCTAGTTGTTGCGGCGGGGGTAGCCCTGGGCCTTGATACGGATCCAGACCTCGCGCTTTTCCTCGTCCGTCATGAAGACCCAATTGGCCACTTCCATGGCCGTGCGCCCGCAGCCCCGGCAGATGTCGTCGAACAGCGTGGAACATACGGCGACGCAGGGGGAATCGGTGGCCCGGGAGACGCGCTGGGCGTCTTCGGGGTCGGGCAATTGGGTCAGATCGGCAAAGGAACGATTCATGGGCCGAAGGTTAACACCAGGGTTGTGTCCCTTTTTTTATAGCCCTATTGCCTGGCGTGGCTTGGTTGACATCACCGCCAGCCGAAGAAATCGGCCACTTCGCGCAGCAGCGCGTCGGGGGTTTCCTCGGCCAGGTAGTGCGCGCCGGGCAACGCGCTGCCCGAGACCTCGTCGGCCACCGCGCGCCACAGGCCCAGCACGTCGAAATTGCGGCCCACCGCGCCACGCTCGCCCCACAGCACCCGCAGCGGCAGGCGCAGGCGTTCCCCGGCCGCACGCCCCTGCCGGTCATGGTCGAGATCCAGCGTGGCGGACGCCCGGTAGTCTTCGCAGATGCCGGTGGCCCAGCCCGGCAGCCTGGCCGTGCGTTCATATTCGGCCATGGCTTCGGCCGAAAAATGCGCCAGGCCGCCAGGCCGTCCGCCCATGACCGAGCGCAGGTAGAAGACCGGATCGCGCTCGATCATGGTCTCGGGCATGGGCGCGGGCTGGATCAGCCAGAACCAGTGGTAGTAGGCCTGGGCGAACGCGCGGGTGGTGTTTTCGTACATATCGAGCGTGGGCGCGATATCCAGCAGCATCATGCGCCCCACGGCCGCCGCGTGGTCCAGCGCCAGGCGGTGGGCGACGCGCGCGCCGCGGTCGTGCGCCAGCACGTCGAAATGCGTGTGGCCCAGGGCGCGCATCAACGCGACCATGTCGGTGGCCATCTCGCGCTTGGAATGCGCGGCATGGTCGGGCGAAGCCGCGGGTTTGTCGCTGTCGCCGTAGCCGCGCAGGTCGGCCGCCACGCAGGTGTGATGGCGGGTCAGTTCGGGCCAGACCCGGTGCCAGATGGCGTGGGTCTGCGGATGGCCGTGAAGCAGCAGCAGGGGCGGACCCGCGCCGTCCACGCGAGCGGCGATGTGGATGCCGTTGACCTCGTGGCGTTGCACGGGAAGATCGAAGAATGCGGTCATTGCGGTCTGCGCCTATTCGTTGTCCAGCCGGTCGCGCACACGGCGCGCCACGTCTTTCATCCACGGATGCCGGGCCCAGTGGCCGGCCTCGAACTGTTCCACGTCCGGCAACTGCTGCAGCGATGCGCCGACCATGTCCTGCCCTTGCGAGAACATGCGGCGATGCCGCGCCGGCAGGTCGAACGTGGCCGTCCAGCCGTCGGCGGCGCGCACGGTGCCTGCCAGCGCGTCGATCTCGACACGGTTGCCTGCCGTATTGGACACCGGGTCGGACACGCGCGCCAGCAGCGCATCGACCTGGGCCGGCGGCAGGCTGACCAGCAGCAGGCCGTTGTTGAGCGCATTGAAGTAGAAGATCTCGCCGAAGCTGGCGGCAATCACGGCGCGGATGCCGAACTGCATCAGGCCCCAGACCGCGTGTTCGCGGCTGGAACCACAGCCGAAGTTGGGCCCGGTCACCAGAATCGATGCGCCCGCGTAGGCCGGCTGGTTCAGCACGAAGTCCGGGCGCGGCGCGCCGTCGGCATCAAAGCGCAGGTCGTACAAGAGGCCTCGATCCAGCCCTGCCTTGTCGATGATGCGCAGGAACTGCTTGGGCATGATCTGGTCGGTGTCCAGATTGGAATACGGCAAGGGCGCGGCAACGCCCGAAATGGTCTGATTCATCGTGTCTGCTCCAGATCGCGCACGTCGACGATGCGACCGGCCAGCGCGGCGGCGGCGGCCATGGCAGGGCTCATCAGGTGGGTGCGCCCCGCCCTTCCCTGGCGGCCTTCGAAATTGCGGTTGGTGGTGGATGCGCAGCGCTCGCCCGGGCGCAGCACGTCGTCGTTCATGGCCAGGCACATCGAACAGCCCGGCTGGCGCCATTCGAAGCCGGCCGCGATCAGCGCGGCGGCCACGCCTTCGGCCTCGGCCTGGGCGCGCACCGCGCCCGACCCCGGCACCACCATGGCCCGCACGCCGGCCGCCACGTGGCGGCCGCGCACCACGTCAGCCACCACGCGCAGATCTTCGATGCGACCATTGGTGCACGAGCCGATGAACACGCGGTCGATCGGCACGCCGGCAATGGGCGCGCCCGGCTGCAGGCCGATGTAATCCACGGCCTTTTCCAGGGCCAGGCGCGCCAGTGCGTCGGGTTCAGCCTGCGGATCGGGCACGGTGCCGGTGACCGGCATGGCCTGGTCGGGGCTGGTGCCCCAGGTGACGAACGGCGCGATCGACGCGGCATCGAACACGTGTTCGACGTCGAAGACGGCGTCGGCATCGGTATGCAGCGTGGCCCAATAGGCCCGCGCCTGCGCCAGTTCGGCGCCATGCAGTTGCGGCGCGTGTGCGGTCACGTAGGCATCGGTGGTGGCGTCCGGTGCGATCAGCGCGGCGCGTGCGCCGGCTTCGACCGTCATGTTGCACAGGGTCATGCGCGCTTCAGCCGACAGGGCGTCGATGGCGCTGCCGCAGAATTCCACGGCATGGCCGCGCGCGCCCTGGGCGCCGATGCTGTGGACGACGTAGATCACCAGGTCCTTGGCGGATACGCCTGCGGGCAGGCGGCCGTCGACACGGATGCGCAGGTTGCGCGCCACGCGATACACCAGCGTCTGCGTCGCCAGGATGTGCTCGACTTCCGACGTGCCGATGCCAAAGCCCAGCGCGCCCAGCGCGCCGTAGGTGGTGGTGTGGCTGTCGCCGCACAGCACCACCATGCCGGGCAGGATCATGCCGTGCTCGGGCGCGATCACGTGCTCGATGCCTTGCAGCGGGTCGGTGGTGTCGAACAGGGCAATGCCCTGCTCGTCGCAATTGCGCTTCAGGTTGCGGGCCTGGCGCGACGACGCTTCATCGGGAATCACACGCAGCGCGGCAGGCACCGGATGGGTGGGGATGATGTGATCCACCACCGCCATCTGCTGCCCGGGCCGCAGCACCTGGCGGCCGCGCGCGGCCAGGCCGCTGAAGGCTTGCGGACTGGTGTATTCGTTCATGATGTGCAGATCCACGTACAGCAGGATGTGCTCGTCGTCGATGCGGGCCACTTCGTGGCTGGCCACCAGTTTGTCGTATAGCGTCATGCCGGGCATGTCGGTGCTTCCTTGCAGAAAAACGCGCCCGCGCGGGGCGCGATGAAACGAATGCGGAACGTCAGTTGTTGGCCTCGATGCCGGCGTCCTTGACGATGCCAGCCCAGCGCGTCATCTCGGTGGCGACCATGGCGTCGGTCTGGGCCGGGGTGGAGATCAGCGGGTCGAAGCCCTCGCGGCCCATGCGTTCGGCCAGCGCGGGCGATTGCAGCGCCTGGGCCAGCTTGGCGTTGAGCGTATCCACGGCGGCCTGCGGCGTGCCCGCGGGCGCGCTGATCACGAACCAGGTGTTGAAGGCATAGCCGGGCAGGCCCGACTCGGCGATGGTGGGCACGTCGGGCAACAGCGGCGAACGCGTCGTGCCGGTCACGCCCAGCGCCTTGAGCTTCTTGCCATCGACTTGCGGCTTGGCCGCCGACAGCACGGGAAAGCTCATCTGCACCTGCCCGCTGATGGTGTCCACCATGGCCGGGCCGCCGCCCTTGTAGGGCACGTGCAGGATCTGCGTGCCCGAGACCGACTTGAACAGTTCCGCCGCCATGTGGAAGGTGCTGCCGGTGCCGGCCGAGCCAAAGCTCAGCTCATTGGCGGGGCGCGCGCGGATGTAGTCCAGCAGCGCCTGCACGTTGTCCACCGGCAGCGACGGTGACACGGTCAGCACGTGCTGCGAGGTGCCCACGGTGCCTACCGAACGCAGGTCGCGTGCGGTGTCGAAGGGCATGGTCTTGAACAGCGCCGGGTTGATCGCCAGCGACATGGTGTTGATGGCCAGCGTGTAGCCGTTGGGCTCGGCGCGCGCCACGGCCGCCATGCCGATATTGCCGGACGCGCCGGCACGGTTCTCGACGATGACGCTCTGGCCCAGAGCCTTGCCCCAGGCGTCGGAGATCAGGCGCGCGGCGATGTCGACGCTGCCGCCCGGGGCGAACGGCACGACCAGCGTGATGGGCCGCTGCGGGAAGGCGTCGGCTGCCATGGCCGGCGTGATCCAACAGGACGCGGCAACCGTGGCTGCGGCAGCAAGGGACAGGGCGCGCAGGGCGGTGGGGGGGTTCTTCATGGGTCGGGTCTCCTCTTGGTTGGCCGCGTCGGGCGGCTCTGCGTATCGGTGAACCCAGTGTATAAGCCGGTTCCATTCTTATAATTAATGACTAAACTAAATCTTTATTAAATTAGATTTATAAATAAGCCCATGGACGCGCTCTCCGATCTAGCGTTTTTCTCGCTGCTGGTCAGGCACGGCAACCTGTCGGCCGCCGCGCGCGAACTGGGCCTGACGCCGCCCGCCGTCAGCACGCGCCTGGCCAAGCTGGAACAGCGGCTGGGCGTGCGCCTGCTCAACCGCAGCACCCGGCGGGTCAGCGTCACGCAGGAAGGCGAGCTGTACCTGGCCGAAGGCGGCCGCATCCTGGCCGACCTGCAAGCGCTGGAACGATCGGTTTCCAGCAGCCGCGCCCAACCCCAGGGCCTGTTGCGGCTGAACGCCACGTTCGGCTTCGGCCGCGCCCACGTCGCGCCGGCCGTGTCCGACTTTGCGCGGCAGTACCCCGACGTCGAGGTTCAGCTACGCCTGACCGACCGGCCCCTGAACCTGATCGAAGAAGGTTTCGACGTAGCCGTGCGCTTCGGCGATCTGCCCGATGCCCGCCTGACCGCGCGCAAGATTGCATCGAACCGGCGCCTGCTGTGTGCGTCGCCCCATTACCTGGACACGTATGGCGAACCCCGCGCGCCGGGCGAGCTGCAACGCCACCGCTGCATCGTGGTGCGCGAGAACGACGTGGCCTATGGCACCTGGCGGCTGGAAGCCGGCCAGCGCGCGGAAACCGTGAAGGTGCGCGGGCCGGTCAGTTCCAACGACGGCCAGAGCGCGCTGGAATGGGCGCTGGACGGCCACGGCATCGTGATGCGGTCGGAATGGGAAACGGCGGCCTACCTGCGCGCCGGCCGGCTGCGGCAGGTGCTGCCCGAATGGACCACGCCGCCGGCCGATATCCACGTGCTGTACCCGGAACGCCTGAACCTGCCGGCCAAGACGCTGGCGTTCGTGGACTTCCTGGCGCAGCGTTTTTCCCGGCACCTGCGCGCGCCCGGATCGCAAGCCGTGGTCTGGTGACGCCGCTGGCGGCGCCGGGAAAAATCACTAGATCTCGTCGATGGCCGTGCTGGCCGGCGCGTCGCCGCTGCCGATGGCGTAGCGGTCGCGCGTGGTGACGTAGAAGCTGGCGCCAAAGCGGCCCACCGGAAAATAGTCTTGCAGGCGCACGCGCCAGGTGTCGGTGTCGATCAGGCCGTCGCGTGCGTGCAGCCAGCGCACCTGGCCGATGAAAATCTGGCGGCTGGCGGTTTCCAGGGTTTCGAACAAGGTGCATTCGAACGCCACGGGCGCTTGCACGATGCGCGGCGGCGCGACCTTCCGGCTGGGCGCGGCATCCAGGCCGGCGTGGGCCAGCTCGCTGACGTCGGCCGGCAGGCGGTCGCCGCAGCGGTGCATTTTCTCGGCCATGGCTTCGTCGGTCAGGTGCACCACGAATTCGCCGGTGCGTGCGATGTTGCGCGCCGTGTCCTTCAGGTTGCCGTCTTCCAGGCGGTTGATGCTGACCATGACGATGGGCGGGTCCTCGCCCAGCATGTTGAACATGCTGAAGGGCGCGGCATTGACTACGCCGGTTTCCGACAAGGTCGTGATCAGCGCGATGGGCCGCGGCACGATCAGGCTCGCCATGAGCTTGTAGCGCTGGTATTCGGTGATTGAATCGAAGTCGATGTCCATGTCAGGCCAGTCCCAGCATCTGGGCAAGGGTTTGAGCGGGTTGCGGACGTTCCAGGCTGATGCGCCGTTCCAGGTCCGCCAGGTGGTTGTCGTTGATCTTCACGGCCTCGGCCACCTGCCCGCGTTCGAGCAGGTCGACGATCAGCACGTGCTCGCCGTGTTCGCAGGCGGCGTTGCCCGGCGGTTCGTACAGCGCCACGATGAGCGAGCAACGCGACACCAGTTCGGCCAGGTAACCGTGCAGGATGGCGTTGCCCGACAGCTCGCCCAGCCGCACGTGAAAGGCGCTGGCCTGTCGTGCCCAGGCCGGCTGGCCAGCGCGATGCAGCAGCGCATGCTCGTCGCGCAGCTGCTTGCGCAGCGAGGCGTAGTCGGCCTTGGTGGCGCGGGCGGCGGCCAGCGGCAGCAAGGCGGCTTCCAGCGCGCGCCGCGCCTGGAAGATCTGGCGGGTGTCTTCGGGCGTGGGCTCGGCCACCACGGCGCCGCGGTTGTGGTGCAGATCGACCACGTGCTCGTGCGCCAGGCGCTGCAAGGCCTTGCGCGCCACCGAGCGCGACACGCCGAAGATCTCGCACAGGGCGGCTTCGGGCAGCTTGGTGCCGGGCGTCAGGCGCTGGCTCATCACGCTTTCGTAGACGGCCTCGCAGATGCGGCGTTCCTGGTCGGCGTCAGGCGCAGCATCGTCGAGGGCGGGTGCGACGACAGCGGCGCGGCGCTTGGCGGCCGGCGTGGAACGGGGTTTGGCGGGGCTGCGGGTAGGCATGGCGGAGCTCGGTATTGGCAAGAAGGTCGCAGGGGTCGAAGATCAGCGGGCGGGGTCAGGCCGTGGGCGTCAGGCTGTCCATATGGCGGCAGATGTCACCGGGCGTGGCGAACCAGATCTCGCCGCGGTCGCGCGCGGCGGCCAGCGGCGCCAGCGCCCGGCGCAGGTGCCGCAGCCGATAGGGCTGGCCCACGATATACGGATGCAGCGCAATGCCCATCACCAGCGGCTGGCGCTGCGCCTGCATCCGCATTTCCTCGAACTGGTCAAGAATCATATCGGCAAAGTCGCGGGCGTCCATCTTGCGGCCCATGATCATGGGGATGTCGTTCAGCTCCTGCGGATATGGAATCGCCCACAGGTCGCCGGCGCGGGTGCGCATGCGCACCGGCTGGTCGTCGTGGCACCAGTTCAGGGTGTAGCGGTAACCGGTTTCGGCCAACAGGTCGGGCGTGGCGTGGCTTTCGGAAATCCAGGGCGACAGCCAACCGGCGGGCGCACGGCCGGCGTGCTGGCCAATGCGGTCACGGCAGTGTTCGAGCAACGCGCGTTCGTCGGGTTCGGACAGGCCGCCCTGACGGTGGGCGTTGCTGTAGCCATGCCCGATCAATTCGTCGCCGCGCGCCAGGCAGGCGTCGACCAGTTCGGGGCAGTGTTCATACAGCGCCGTGTTGATCAGCACGCCGGCGGGCAATGCCAATTCGTCGAACAGTTCCAGGCAGCGCCATGCCCCCACCCGATTGCCGTACTCGCGCCAGGCGAAATTGAGCACGTCGGGATGCGGCGAGGCCGGCCCCAGCTCGGCCCCCAGGCCCTCGCCGAAGGCGAAGTGCTCGATATTGAAGCCCAGGTACACCGCCAGGCGCGCGCCGTTGGGCCAGGCGTAGTCCGCCCGGCCGGTAATGGCCTGGTACGGGAAGCGGCCATGGCTGGCGAGCGGCGCAGGGGCCCAGGGCGCGGGCGCGTCGCGCCCCGGATTGGTGCTTGAGAGCGGGGATGGATTCATTTTGGTGCAAATCCTGATGCGTGATTGTGAACAAAAATCTTCGTGTTTTGGGAACAAAATTTTGTTTAAGGCGCGACAAACGGTCTGACAAACCGTCCACATCCCCCAGGAACCAAGCCTTGCGCGACAGCTGCGGCGCAGAGCCGGCCAGGTGGCATGGATCTTGCATAGGGAACCGGAGCAGCACTTGAACCCATGCAAGATCCGTTCCACTTTTCCAGGAGTGCCCGATGACCCCGACCCGCCGTTCCTTTCTGCTTCGCACCGCCAGCGCCGCCTTGTTCGCGGCCGGCCTGGCCATGCAACCGGCGCTGGCCGCCGACCCGATCAAGATCGGGCTGATCACCGCGCTGTCGGGCGAATCGGCCCGGGCCGGCGAAGCGCTGACGCGCGGCATGACCATCGCGATCGACGAGATCAACGCCAGCGGCGGCCTGCTGGGCGGACGCCAGGTGGTGCTGGTGCGGCGCGACGACGAAGGCAACCCGGCCAAGGGCATGGCCGCCGCGCGCGAGCTGATCTACAAGGAAAAGGTCACCGTGCTGTTCGGCGGGCTGGACACGCCGGTATCGATGGCGATCGTGCCCATCGTGAACCAGGAGAAAGTACCGTTCATGGGCCCGTGGGCCGCCGGCACCGCGATCACGCAGAACAAGGGCAATCCCAACTTTGTCTTCCGCGTGTCGGCCATGGACGAGATCGTCGACAGCGCCATGGTGCAGTACGCGCAAAAGACGTTCCAGAGCGCCAAGCCGGGCATGATCCTGGTCAACAACCCCTGGGGTGAATCGAACGAAAAGGGCCTGAACGCGGCGCTGGCCGCCGCCAAGATCGCGCCGGCTGGCGTCGAGAAATTCCAGCCCGCCGACCTGGATATCACGCCCCAGCTCAGCCGCCTGAAGGCGGCTGGAGCCGACACGCTGTTCCTGGTGGGCAACGTCGGCCCGTCGGCGCAGGTGGTCAAGTCGCTGGACCGCATGGGCTGGAAGGTGCCGGTGGTGTCGCACTGGGGTCCCGCGGGCGGACGCTTCACCGAGCTGGCCGGCCCCAATGCCAAGAACGTGCACTTCGTGCAGACCTACAGCTTCTTCGGCAAGCAAAGCCCGGTCGGTGAAAAGGTGATGCAGGCGCTCAAGGCCAAGTATTCCGACATCAAGGGCCCGCAGGACATCACGCCGGCCGTGGGCGTGGCCAACGCCTATGACGGCATGCGGCTGGCGGCGCTGGCCATTGCCCAGGCCGGCTCCACCGACGGCGACGCGGTGCGCCAGGGCTTCTACAAGATCGGCAAGTACGAAGGCCTGATCAAGACCTACGAGCAGCCTTTCACGCCGGCCTCGCACGATGCGCTCCGCGAGAACGACTACGTGTGGACCCACTTCGTGGACAACCGCATCCTGCCGGTCGCTGGCGCGCAGTAAGCGCGCACCGCCACCATCGCCAACGGGAGACACGCATGTTGTGGATGTCCGCCATCGTCAGCGGCCTGGGCCTGGGAAGCATGTACGGGCTGATGGCCCTGGGCTTTTACCTGACCTACGCCGTGTCGGGCACGGTCAATTTCGCGCAGGGCAGCTCGATGATGCTGGGCGCCGTGCTGACCTACACCTTCGCGCAGACGCTGGGTTGGCCGCTGGCGGCCGCCCTGCCACCGGCGCTGGCGCTGTGCGCGCTGTACGGCCTGGTGGTCGAGCGCCTGGCGGTGCGGCCATTCGCCAGCCGCGGCTCCAACGCCTGGCTCATGTCCACGGTGGCGCTGGGCATCGTGCTCGACAACGTCGTGATGTTCACCTTCGGCAAAGAGCCGCGCAGCCTGCCGTCGCCCTTGGCGCAAGCGCCGCTGGAGATCGGCGGGCTGGGCCTGGGCGTGTATCCGCTGCAATTGCTGATTCCGCTGATCGGGCTGGCGCTGGCCGCCGCGTTGCATACGCTGTCTCGCCGCACCCGCTGGGGCGTGGCGCTGCTGGCGGTGGTGCAGAACCCCAATGCCGCGCGCCTGATGGGCATCCCCGTGCGCCGCGCCATCATGGCGGCCTTTGCCGTGTCCACGCTGTTTGCCGGCATTGCCGGCGCGCTGGTCGCGCCGCTGTTCAACGTGCAGGCCGACATGGGCACGCTGTTCGGCCTGAAAGCCTTCGTGGTAGCCATCCTGGGCGGCATCACCAGCGCCTGGGGCGTGATGCTGGCGGGCCTGCTGTTCGGCGTGGTCGAAGCGCTGATCACCGTAACGCTGGGTTCCGGGTACACGCAGATCATCAGCTTCGCGCTGGTCATCGTGATGCTGGCCGCGCGCCCCGACGGGCTGTTCGGCCGCGCTGCCGCAAGGAAAGTCTGATGGACAAACGCATTGCATCCTTTCCGCTGGCGCTGGCGGGCTACGCGCTGCTGGCCGTTGCCAGCCTCGCGCTGGCCGCCTGCGTCAATGGCTATTACGTCTTCGTGCTGGGCAACGTGGCGCTGCTGGCTCTGGCAGGCATCGGCCTGAACGTGCTGCTGGGGCTGACCGGGCAGATGTCGTTCGGCCACGCGGCGTTCTACGCCATCGGCGCCTACGTGGTGGCGATCTTGACCGGGCAGGCGGGCTGGAGCTTCTGGCTGGCCTGGCCGGTGGCGGCGCTGGTGGCCGGCGCCTTCGGCCTGCTGCTGGCGGTGCCGGCGCTGCGCGTCAAAGGCCCCTACCTGGCGATGATCACCATTGCCTTCGGCTTCATCGTGGAACACGCGCTGATCGAAGGCGGCGACGTGACCGGCGGGCAGAACGGCTTGATGGGCATCGTGCAACCCTCGCTGGGCAGCCTGGGCGGCGACCGCGGCGTGGCCATGCTGGCCATCGTTGCCGTGTTCGTCGCGCTGGCGGGCTATGCGCGGTTGGCGCGCGGCGCCTGGGGCGCGGCAATGCGGGCGGTCAAGGACAGCGAGACCGCCAGCGAATCGATCGGCATCAATCCGCTGGTCGTCAAGGCGGTGGCGTTCATGGTGTCCGCGGCGGTGGTGGGCCTGGCTGGCGGGCTGTATGCCTCGCAAGCCGGCATGATCACGCCGCACAACTTCAACTTCATGCAGTCCATCCTGTTCGTACTGGCGGTGACCATCGGCGGCGCCGGCTCGCTGGCCGGGCCGCTCTTGGGCGCGCTGGTGGTGGGCCTGTTGCCCGAAGTGCTGGCGGGGCTGGAGGAGTACCGCCTGCTGTTCTTCGGCGCCTTCCTGCTGGTGGTGCTGTGGGCCGCGCCCGACGGCGCGGCCGGGCTGCTCGGACGTTGGCGGCAGCGCCGCGCGGCGCCGCGGCTGGCGCCCCGCCAAGGGGGCATCACGGCCAGCGGCAGGCCACGCCGTGCCCTGCAGGCCCAAGGGCTGACCATGACCTTCGGCGGCGTGCGCGCGGTGCAGGACGTGTCGTTCAACGTCGCCCCCGCCGCCGTCACCGCGCTGATCGGGCCAAACGGCGCGGGCAAGTCCACCGTCATCAACATGCTCAGCGGTTACTACACGCCAACCGCCGGCACGGTGACCCTGGGCCAGGATTCCCTGGCCGCGCTGCCCGCCTACCGCGTGGCGCGCAGCGGCATTGCGCGTACCTACCAGACCTCGCAATTGTTCGACACGCTCAGCGTCGAAGACAACGTGGCGCTGGGCTTGTTGCGCGGCCGTCTTGGCGGACTGCTGGCGCAGCGGCGCTACCTGGCCGCCGACGCGCGCGAACGGGCGCGCGCGCTGCTGGCATTTTGCGGCTACGAGGGCGCGCTGGACACGCCCGCCGCCGACCTGCCACACGTGGACAGGCGGCTGGTGGAGATTGCGCGCGCGCTCGCCACGGACGCCGACGTACTGCTGATGGATGAACCCGCGGCCGGCCTGTCGCGCGAAGACAAGGCCCGCCTGGCCGGGTTGCTGCGGCGCATCGCCGAGGCCGGCGCAGGCGTGCTGCTGGTCGAACACGACATGGCGCTGGTCATGGGCGTGTCGAACCACATCGTCGCCATCGACGCCGGCCGTGAACTGGCGCAAGGGACGCCCACCCAGATCCAGCAGTCCGCCGCGGTGCGGCAAGCCTACCTGGGTGACGACGCCGCACGGCGCGCACCTGCCGCACGCCCCGCCTCGACGAGCGCCGGCATCGCCCCCGAGGTGCTGGGGGTAGGCAGCCTGACCACCGGCTACGGCGCCAACCCCGTGCTGCATGGCATCGACCTGCAGGTACGCCAAGGCGAAATGGTGGCGCTGCTGGGCGCCAACGGCGCGGGCAAATCCACGTTGATGCGCACGCTGGCGGGTCTGCACCGGCCGGCGCAAGGCGGCATGCACCTGCAGGGCCAGGAACTCAATGGGCTGACGGCGGACCGCATCGTGGCGCGCGGACTGGTGTTGGTGCCCGAAGGCCGCCAGGTGTTTCCCGACCTGAGCGTGCTGGACAACATCCGGCTGGGCGCCTTCCTGCATCCGGCCGACCGTGATGCGCGGGTAGAAGAAATGCTGACGCGCTTTCCGCGGCTGCGCGAGCGGCTGCACCAGCGTGCCGGCCTGTTATCCGGCGGCGAACAGCAGATGCTGGCCATTGCGCGCGGGCTGATGTCCAAGCCCGTCATCTTGCTGCTGGACGAACCGTCGCTGGGGCTGGCGCCCAAGATCATCGACGAGCTGTTCGAAGCGCTGGACCGGCTGCGTGCCGAATCCATGACGATCCTGCTGGTGGACCAGATGGCCGCGCTGGCGCTGTCCCTGGCCGACCGCGCCTACGTGCTGGAATCCGGCCGCGTGGCGGCGCAGGGCACGGCGCAGGAGATCGCGGCCGATGGGGCGTTGGCCCGCGCCTACCTGGGCGCGTAGCGACACGGGCGCTGTCGGGCCGGCTCGGGACGAATCGGGTCTGCCCGAGTCAGTTCGGGTCGGCTCGGACGCCCTGCCCGCCAGCCGGCCCGCGTTTCCCGGCAGGCCGATCAGGCGTTTTCGCCGCCCAGCCGCGCGCCTTCGCGCACGATGCCGCAACGCTTGTAGGCGCGCATCACCACGCCCACTTCGCTGGCCAGCACGCCGTCCAGCTCGCCCAACCGGCGCGTGACCACATCCCACAGGTGCAGGCTGTCACGGCACAGCACGTGCCAGAACAATTGCGATGCGCCGCTGGTGCCGAACAGGCATCGCGTGTTCGGATCCAGCGCCAGATGCGCGGCCAGCGCATCGACCGCCTGCGGCCGCACCTGCACCGAAATCACCGCCTCCACCGGAAAGCCCACCAGGGCAGGCTCGACCTCGACCCGGAAGCTCAACGCGCGCCGGTCCACCAGGTGTTGCAGCAGACGATGCGCGGTGGGCTCGCTGACGTCGGCGTGCCCGGCCAGTTCCGCCAGGCTGGCGCGACCGTCGCGCATCAGATGGGCGACGATGCGTTGCTCGGCGTCCGTCAGTGCAGCCGGCGGCGCCAACGACGGCTCCTGCGCGTCTTCAGGCGTCTCGGCATCGGCCTGGATGCGCCATTGCCCTGCCCGCCGGAACGGCCGCAGCACCAAGCGGGCCTCGACGTGCTCGACCCCGTCAATCGACGGCAGCACGCGCGTCACGACGTCGGGCATGTCCGCTGCGTCTTCCAGCGTCAATTCCGCCATCAGGTCCGCGGTGCCGGCCAGCGTCACCACCAGTTGAGTGATGCCCAACCGCGCCAGCGCCTCGGCGACGTCCGGCACACGGCCCGACCGGCAGCGCACCCAGGCATGCAGCACCACGCCGCGGCCGGTGGCCAACGGGTCGGCTTCGGCGATGACGCGCAGGGCGTCGGCGTCCATCAGCCGCTTGATGCGCCGCGCCACGGTGCGCTCGGCGATGCCGGTGGCCGCGCCCAGCTCCCGCCAGGACGCGCGCGGGTCCGCCTGCAAGGCAATCAGGCAGGCCAGATCGGTGTCATCGAGCGCTGGCATTAGGGGCTTACCCTTACTTGACGTGACCATATTCATTAATCTAACGTTCGCGCATTGATAAAAACACAAAATTAAACGGTCTATTTGACCAAAAATAAATACCCGAGGATCTTATGAGCACCCCATCCGCAACCCTGCGCGCCACGCAGGGGGCAAGCGCCGCGCCCGTGTCGCGGGCCCGCACGATTCTGGCCGGAAGTGTAGGCAATGCCGTCGAATGGTTCGATTGGACCATCTATGCGTCGTTCGCCATCTTCTTTTCCAGCCAGTTCTTCCCTGAAGGCAACGAAACCGCCGCCCTGCTCTACACCTTCGGCATCTTCGCCGTCGGCTTTTTCATGCGTCCGGTGGGCGGCTGGGTGCTGGGCATCTTTTCCGACCGCTACGGCCGCAAGGCCGCGCTGGGCCTGACGATCCTGATGATGGCGGGCGGTTCCCTGATCATCGCCGTCACCCCCACCTATGCCGCCATCGGCCTGGCCGCGCCCCTGCTGCTGACCGCGGCGCGCCTGCTGCAAGGCCTGTCGCTGGGCGGAGAGTATGCCTCGGCCACGACCTTTTTGGCGGAAATGGCGCCGCCCGAAAAGCGCGGCTTCTATTCCAGCTTCGTCTTCTTCAGCGCCGCAGTGGGCATCCTGGCCGCCTCGGCCGTGGGCTGGATCCTGACGTCGACGCTGACCAAGGCTGACATGGCCGCCTGGGGCTGGCGCATTCCGTTCGCCCTGGGCGCGCTGGGCGGCCTGGCCGGCATGTGGATCCGCCGCTCGATTCCCGAAACCGAAGCGTTCTCGCACGCCAAGAAGGCCGGCGTCGAAAAGCAGCCGCTGCGCACCCTGCTGCGCGACCACCCGCGCGAAGTGCTGCGCATTGTCGGCTTCTCCATCCTGACCACCTTCGCGTTCTATATCTTCGTGGCCTACGTGCCCACCTACGCCATCCGCCAGGTCAAGGCCGACCCGCAGGTCGCGTTCGCCGCCAACACTATCGCGCTGATCGTGTTCATGCTGGTGCAGCCGCTGTTCGGCATGCTGTCCGACCGCATCGGCCGCAAGCCGCAGCTGATCTTCTTTGCCGCCGGCTACCTGATCTTCTTCTACCCGCTGATGAGCACGCTGGGCCCGTCGTTCGGCTCGATCCTTGCCGTGGAACTGTTCGGTCTGGTGCTGTATGCCATGTACACGTCGATCGCCCCGGCCATCATGTCCGAGCAGTTCCCGACCAGCGTGCGCGCCGTCGGCATCGGCGCGCCGTACAACCTGGTCGTCGCGCTGCTGGGCGGCACCACGCCCTACCTACTGACCTGGCTGCAAAGCAAGGGCATGGAGCGCTGGTTCTTCTATTACGTGCTGGCGGGCGCCGTCATCACGCTGATCACCTTCATCCGCATGCCTGAAACCCGGGGCCAATCGCTGAAGTAACGCGCCTCTTGCAGCGTCCCATGCCCCGCTTTCCGGCCCCGATGGGCCGGAAGGCTTTTTCATTTTCGTGAGAGCCATGCCAGACCAAGACACCGCCCTGCATTTCCGAGAAGCCCGCGAACTCGCCCGTGCCATCCGCGATGGCGAACTGACGTCGCGGCAGGTCACCACCCACTTCCTGGACCGCATCGCACGTGCGCCGCAGCTCGCTGCCTACAGCGAAGTCACCGCCGAACGCGCGCTGGCCCAGGCCGACGCCGCAGACCGCCTGCAAGCCGCGGGCATCTCGATGGGCCCTCTGCACGGCGTGCCCGTGGCGGTAAAAGACAGCGTGCAATGGGCAGGCACCACGATCAGCGGAGGGTCACAGACCCGTCGCGGCGTGGTCAGCGACGAGACATCCGCCGCCGCCCACGGGCTGGCCGCGCAGGGCATGCCCATCCTGGGCAAGACCCGCATGACCGAATTCGCGTTCGGCCTGTCCGGCCAGAACCCTACGCAAGGCACCGCCTGCAACCCCTGGGACGCCCGCGAAGCGCGCGCGCCGGGCGGCTCGTCCAGCGGCGCCGGCGTGGCGGTGGGCGCCGGCCTGGCGCCGTTGGCGTTGGGCGGCGACACGGGCGGCTCCGTGCGCGCCCCCGCGGCGCTCAATGGCGTGGTCGGCTACAAACCGTCTTCGGGCGTCATCAGCCGCGCCGGCTGCCTGCCGCTGTCGGACACCCTGGATGTGTTGGGCCCCATCGCCCGCAGCGTGGCGGACGCACGCCTGTTGACGCAGTTGCTGGCCGGTCCGGACATCGATGATGCCGCGACGCTGGCGCTGGCGCCCGGCTGCATCACGGCCCTGCGCCGCCCCGCCGCGCGTCGGCGTGCGTCGGTAGCGGTATTGGCCCCGCAAGCCTGGCCGGCCCCGCTGACCGACGAAGGCCTGCGCATCTGGCACGACGCCCAGGAACGCCTGGACCAGGCCGGCTGCACGCCCGAAGCCTGGCATCCGCCCGCCACGTTGTCGTTTGCCCGCATGGCGGACGACAACTCGCTGGTGCTCGCCTACGAGGCCTATCGCTATTACGGTGCGCTGGCAGAAGACCCCGCCCAGCCCCTGTGGGACGTGGTGCGCGCACGGATCGCCGCCGGTGGCCGCATCACCCAGGCCGAGTACGAAGCCGCCCTGCAGCGCCGCCAGGCCGACATGGCCGCGTTCGCCGCCGCCATGCAGGGGCTGGATGCCCTGCTGATGCCCGCCTGCGACCAGGCCGCACAACCGCTGGATGCGGCCGACGTCCGCCACACCGGCCTGGGCAAACTGTTGCGCCCGGCCAACTTCCTGGGCGCGGCGGCCATCGCCCTGCCGGCCGGTTTTGACGCCGACGGCATGCCGCTGGCCGTGCAACTGCTGGCCCCCGCGGGCGGCGATGCCGCCATGCTGGACTGCGCCGCGGCCATCGAACGGGTGCTGGCGCCCGTGCCCCGCACCCCCGACCTCTCGGCGTGGGGACTGTAGCCCCCAGCTGTCGTCCAAAGAAAAAACGCCCCTGCAAGTGCTTGCAGGGGCGTTTTTTTTGCTGGAAGCGGACGGCTTACAGCGCCTTCTTCAGTTCCTGGACCTTGTCCGTGGCTTCCCACGAGAATTCCGGCTCGGAACGGCCAAAGTGACCATAGGCGGCGGTCTTGGTGTAGATCGGGCGCAGCAGGTCCAGCATGTTGACGATGCCCTTCGGACGCAGGTCGAAGTGCTCGCGCACCAGCTTGGCGATCTGGTCGTCGGGGATGACGCCGGTGCCTTCGGTGTACACGGTGATGTTGATGGGCTCGGCCACGCCGATGGCGTAGCTGACCTGCACCTGGCACTGGCGCGCCAGGCCGGCGGCCACGATGTTCTTGGCCACGTAGCGGGCGGCGTAGGCAGCCGAGCGGTCGACCTTGGACGGATCCTTGCCCGAGAACGCGCCACCGCCGTGCGGGCATGCGCCGCCGTAGGTGTCGACGATGATCTTGCGGCCGGTCAGGCCGCAATCGCCTTGCGGGCCGCCGATGACGAAGCGGCCGGTCGGGTTGACCAGGAACTTGGTCTGGGGCGTGATCAGGCCGTCGGGGAAGCTGGGCTTGATGATGTCTTCGATGACGGCTTCGCGGATGGTTTCCTGCGTGACGTCGGGCGCGTGCTGGGTCGACAGCACCACCGTGTCGACTTCAGCCGGGCGGCCGTCGATGTAGCGGAAGGTCACTTGCGACTTGGCGTCCGGGCGCAGCCACGGCAGGCGGCCGTCCTTGCGCAGTTCGCTCTGGCGCTGCACCAGGCGGTGCGCGTACCAGATCGGGGCCGGCATCAGATCGGGGGTTTCGTCGCAGGCGTAGCCGAACATCAGGCCTTGGTCGCCCGCGCCCTGGTTCAGGTAGTCTTCCGAGCTGCGGTCCACGCCCTGGGCGATGTCCGGCGACTGCTTGTCGTAGGCGACCAGCACCGCGCAACCCTTGTAGTCGATGCCGTATTCGGTGTTGTCGTAGCCGATGCGGCGGATCGTGTCGCGCGCGACCTGGATGTAGTCGACGTTGGCGGTGGTGGTGATTTCACCGGCCAGCACGACCAGACCCGTGTTGCACAGGGTTTCGGCGGCAACGCGGGCGTTGGGGTCCTGCGTGAAGATGGCGTCCAGAATCGCGTCGGAAATCTGGTCGGCTACCTTGTCGGGATGCCCTTCGGAAACCGATTCGGAAGTAAAGAGAAAGTCGTTGTTGGCCACAGATGCGTCCTTTCGTGTCCGGTACAGCCGGAACATAGGTTCACGAGGCGCGTAGCACCCCGGACTGCATTGACATACGCTGATCTGGGCGCGACGCTTTAGCGGATTTGGCAAGAGACGCGCAATGCGCTGGACCCCTGCCGTCGCCCCGCAAGTTGTCGGTTAACTCGGCGACCTGCCGATTTTAAGCGAAAATGCGTTACTTATGCTTGTGCCGCCATTGGGGTCTTTCCCCCGAGCACCGGCATCACCATGCCCGATCTCAGCCATTTGCCGCATGCTGCTAGCCCTGTTTCGCCTGTTTGCTTCCTTGCCCCTGCCCGTCGCGCACGCGCTGGGGCGCCTGCTCGGCCGCGTGGCCTACGCGTTTCCCGGCAAGTACCGGCGCCGCCTGCAGGCCAATGCGGCCCAGGCGGGCTACCCCGGCGCGGCATTTGCCCGCCAGGCGGCGGGCGAAGCCGGCGCCATGATCCTCGAAATGCCCCGGGTCTGGTTCCGCAATGAGCAAAGCCTGGCCCAGGTGGTGTCGGACGACAACGCCGTGGTGGACGCCGCCCGCGCCGAAAACCGCGGCATCCTGTTCCTGACCCCGCACCTGGGCTGCTTCGAGATCACCGCCCGCTACCTGGCCCGCCAGATGCCCATGACCGTGATGTTCCGCCCGCCGCGCAAGGACATCCTGGCACCGCTGCTGGAAACCGCGCGCAACAGCTCGGCGGTCAATGCCGTACCGGCCACCATGCAGGGCGTGCGCGAATTCGTGCGCGCCCTGCGCCGCGGTGAATCGGTCGGCATGCTGCCCGACCAGGCCCCCGGCGTCGGCGACGGCGTCTGGGCCCCGTTCTTCGGGCGCATGGCCTACACGATGACCCTGCCGGGCAAGCTGGCCAGCCAGACCGGCGTGCCGATCATCCTGACCGCCGGCGAACGCCTGCCCGGCGGCCGCGGCTGGCGCATCCACTACGTCCGCGTGCCGGAACCCCTGCCCGCCGACCCCCAGGCCCAGGCCGCGCTGCTGAACGCCGCCATGGAAACGCTGATCCGCCGCTGCCCGCGACAATACCTCTGGAGCTACAACCGCTATAAGACCCCGCGCGGCGCGCCGCCTGCGCCCGCCGACGGCGCCGCGGCCGAGCCCGGCTGACGCCCGGTTCGCGCCCCCTGCTCCGCCCCGGTCTTATGCCCCTATTTTGCCCATGAACGAATCAAAAACGCGCACGCTGGTTTCCCTGCTGAAATGGTTTGGCCGCATGCGGCCCGCCACGCGGCAACGCATCGGTGCCACGCTCGGCTGGCTGGCCATGCGCCTGGCCAAATCGCGCACCCGCATCGTGCGCCGCAATCTCGAACTGTGCTTTCCCGACCAGCCCGAGGCCGTCCGCGAACGCTGGGTACGCGAACATTTCCGGGCGCTGGCGCAATCCATCGTCGACCGCGGCGTGCTCTGGTACGGCACGCCCGAGGCCATCAAGGACATGGTCACCCAGAGCGGCGCCGAGCGCATCAACGAACTCACCGCCCAGGGCCGCAGCGTCATCCTGCTGGCGCCGCACTTCATCGGCCTGGATGCCGCTGCCACCCGGCTCACCATGGAAGTGCCCAGCGCGGCCACCATGTACACCCCACAAAGCGACCCTCACATCGATGCGGTTGTAGCCGCCGGACGGGCCCGCTTCAACGAGGTCTTCCTGGTCAGCCGCAAGGACGGCGTACGCGAACTGATCCGCCACCTGCGCGCCCCGCGCCCGGTGTACTACCTGCCCGACATGGACTTCGGCCGCCAGGGCGCCGTGTTCGCACCGTTCTTCGGCGTGCAGGCCGCCACCTTGCTGGCCACCGCCCAACTGGCCAAGAAGTGGGACGCCGCCGTGCTGCCCATCCTGGATTTCTGGAACCCCGAAACCGGTCGTTACCACGCTGAAGTCCTGCCGCCGCTGGAAAACTTCCCGGGCGAGGACTCGCTCGAGGAAGCCACCGCCCGCCTGAACCGCGAACTCGAGGCCTGGGTGCGCCGCTGCCCCAGCCAGTACTACTGGGTCCACCGCCGCTTCAAGACCCGGCCGCCGGGCGAAGCCAAGATCTACTAGGCCGCGCGGCCTGCCGCAGGATCACCGCCCGCGGCAGCGCCCACGGTTTCCCCGGCCAGAATGGGCGATAATCCCCCCATGAACTGGAACTTCACCAAAATGCATGGCGCGGGCAACGACTTCGTCGTGCTCGACGGCGTTCGCCAAGTCATCGACATGACGCCCGAACGCGCGCGCGCGCTGGGCGACCGGCACTTCGGCATCGGCGCCGACCAGATCCTGCTGGTCGAACGCGCCACCCGACCCGACGCCGATTTCCGCTACCGCATCTTCAATTCCGACGGCAGCGAGGTCGAACACTGCGGCAACGGCGCGCGCTGTTTCGTGCGCTTCGTGCACGAACAAGGTCTGTCCGACCGCAATCCGCTACGCGCCGAGATCGCCACCGGCATCCTGGTCCTGGACGAAGGCGACGACGAACAGGTCACCGTCGACATGGGCAGTACCCGCTTCGATCCGGCCGCCCTGCCTTTTGACACAGACGGCCTGGCCTCGCGCGCCGAAGGCCAGGACACGCTCTGGGAACTGCCGCTGGACACGCCCGCGGGCCTGCCACGCAGCGTCAGCCTGTCGGCCGTGGCCATTTCCAACCCGCACGCGGTGCAGGTGGTCGACAACGTCGACACCGCCCCTGTCGCCATCGTCGGTCCGCTGGTCGAGACCCACCCGCGCTTTGCACGCCGGGTCAATGCCGGCTTCATGCAAGTCGTCGATCGCCACAACATCCGGCTGCGCGTGCACGAACGCGGGGCCGGCGAAACCCTGGCCTGCGGCACCGGCGCCTGCGCCGCCGTCGCGGCCGGCATCCGCCGCGGCCTGCTCGATTCCCCCGTGCGCGTGCAAACGCGCGGCGGCGTGCTGACCATCGCCTGGACCGACGGCCAGTTGCGCATGACCGGCCCGGCCGAATCCGTCTTCACGGGGCAGGTCGACATCGACAAGCTCGTCTTCTCCATGGCGCTGAACCGATAACCCATGACCGATACCGCATTCACCGCCCAGGACATCGCCACCTTCCTGCAGGAACACCCCGGCTTCTTCGACCAGCACGCCGACGTCTTCGCGACGCTGCAAGTGCCGCATCCGCATGGTTCGCGCGCCATCTCGCTGGGCGAACGCCAGATCCTCACGCTGCGCGAACGCAATCGCGAACTCGAATGGCGCCTGAACGAACTGGTGCGCAACGCCACCGCCAATGAAACCATCGGCGGCCATGTCGCCAAATGGTGCTGCCGCCTGCTGTCGGAAAACGATCCTCAGCTCGTGCCCGGCGAAATCGCCCTGGGCCTGGCCGAGCAGTTCGACATCAACCACGTCTCCCTGCGACTGTGGAACCTGCCCGAACTGCCCGAAACCGGCTACGGCGAACCCGTCACGCAAGACGTGCGCACGTTCACCGACAGCCTGAAAACGCCGTATTGCGGCACCGACACCGCCTTCGAAGCCGCCGGCTGGCTCGACGCCAAGCCCAAGTCGCTGGCGCTGGTGCCGCTGCGCCTGGAAACCGACGGCGCCAGCGTCGGCCTGCTGGTGCTGGGCTCGGACGACGCCGAACGCTTCACGCCCGACATGGGCACCGCGTTCCTCGAATCGATCGGCCAACTGGCCTCGGCCGCGCTGCATCGGCTGAACCCGGCCGCCCCCAAGGCCTGACCCCATGACGGCGGGGGCTTCCATGCAGGCACCGCAAGCACCGGACGCCCCCCTGTCCGACCCGATGGCGGCCTGGCTGCGCCATCTGGAAGCCAACCGCCGCTATTCCCCGCATACGCTCGCAGGCTACCGGCGCGAACTGCACTTCCTGCGCGACCTCGCCGAGCGCGCCAAGCTGCCGCTGGACACTCTTGGCAACGGCCACATCCGCCAATTCGTGGCGCGGCTGCACGCGCAAGGCCGCGGCCCGCGCAGCCTGGCGCGCACGCTGGCGGCATGGCGTGGCTTCTATCAATGGTGGGCGCCGGTCGTCGGCCTGGCCGGCAATCCCGTTGCAGGCGTACGCGCCCCCAAGGCGCCGCGCGGCCTGCCCAAGGCCCTGTCGGTCGAACAGACCCAGGCCCTGCTCGACCGTCCTCAGGCACAGGTCGCCACCGAGCCGGCCGCCTTGCGCGACCAGGCCATGTTCGAATTGCTGTATTCCAGCGGGCTGCGTCTGTCTGAACTGGTGGGGCTGGACCTGCGCTACGAGCGCTCGACCCACTACGAATCCCGCGGTTGGCTCAACCTGGACGATGCCGAAGTCATCGTGCTGGGCAAAGGCGGCAAGCGCCGTTCGGTGCCGATAGGCCAGGCGGCCCTGGCCGCATTGCGCCGCTGGATCGAAGTCCGCCCACAGTTGGCCCCGCCCGCCGCGCAACCCGAAGACGCGGCCGCCCTGTTCCTGGGCACGCGCGGACGACGCATCTCGCCACGCGTAGTGCAGTTGCAACTGGCGCAGATCGCGCAAGCCGCCGGCCTGCCCACCCATGTGCACCCGCACGTACTGCGCCACAGCTTCGCCAGCCACGTGCTGCAATCGGCCCAGGACCTGCGCGCCGTGCAGGAAATGCTGGGCCACGCCAACATTTCCACCACCCAGATCTACACCCGCCTGGACTTCCAGCACCTGGCACGCGCCTACGATCAGGCGCATCCGCGCGCCGGCCGCAAATCCTGACGCCAGCCGCTCAGCCGCCGCCCGCCAGCATCCCACCCAAAAGCAGCACGCCCAGCGCCAAGACCGCCAGTGCGGCCAAGGCCTCCACGCCATAGCGCAACCGCGCCGCCCCCACGCTGGACAGCCGGCCGCCCAGGGCTGTTGCCGCACCGCCTGCGGCCACCGCCAGGCAAGCCAGCGCCGCGACCGTCAGGCCCGTGCCCAGGCCCATCGCCAATGCCGATGCCACGCCCGCCATGAAGAACCCCTGCGACAACGCAAACACCAGCACGATCAACGCACCGCTGCACGGCCGCAGTCCCACCGCCAGGATCGCCGACCAGGCACGACGCCAATTCAGCGGCCCGGCCACCTGCTCCGGCGGCGGCACATGCGCGTGGCCGCAACCGCAGTCGTCGTGATGGTGATGGTCAGGGTCGTGCAACGCGCTCGGCAACGCGGCTGCCGCAGGGCCTTGCCGCACAGGCGCCGCCTGCACCGAGATGGCCCGCAATGCCGCAGCCCCCTTCAAGGCTTGGCCCGACCCGGCTACCGCAGACGGTCTTGGTCCATCAACGCCACGGTTGGCCGGCTGCGCCGCAACAGGCCGCCGGCGCAGCAATGGCCGCAGCGCCTTGACCCACACCAGCCACACGCCCAACAGCGTCACCAACGCATACGACGCCAGCTCCAGCCAGCGCGTCGCCTGGTTCATCGTGGAAGCCGTGGCGTTGAACACCAGCGCCAACACCGCCACCATCGCGATCGCCACCAGCGCCTGCACCAGCGACGACGCCAGGGCCAGCAAGGCCCCATTGCGAGCCGTCTGCCGGTTGGCCAGCACATAAGAAGAGATGACCGCCTTGCCGTGCCCCGGCCCCAGCGCGTGGAACACGCCATAGGCGAACGACAGGCCGATCAGCATCCAGGCCGCCCCGCCGTCGGCCTGCCAGGCCCGCACGGCCGATGTCAGTTGCCGGTAGAAATGGCTTTGCCACACCGACACCTGGCCGAAAAAGCTCGCCAGCCAGCTTGGCCCGCCCATGCCTGCGCCGCTTTCCGGCACGCCGAACGGATGCGCGCCCTGCGCATCGGCCACCCCGGTCCAGGCCATGGCGGCCAGCGCCAGCAGCCACGCGCACGCGGCGGCGGCCGAACCGCCCGCCGTCAGGCGCATTGCACCTCGATTCGGTGCGTCAACCCTTTGGTGATGGCGAAAAGCTCTTCCGGCAGCGCGTCCGGATCGGCCGGGATCGCGGCCAGCTGCTGCATGGTGTTCCAATCCAGTTCCTTCGGCTTGCGATAAGCCGGCTTGCAGGCCGCCGCGCCGGGACCACCCAGCGTGACAGCGCCCTTTTCATCGAAGGCGTAGGCCACGAAATACGTCGGATCGTAGATGTCCACCTGGGCGCCCGCGGCATCCAGCGCGGCGGGCTCGGCCAGCGGCAGCGTGAACGCCAGCGCCAATCGGCCCGTCTTGGGGTTCCACGTCACGCGGGCATCTCGCGGTGCGGCAAACGCTATGGTCTTGCCCGCCACCGTGACCCGCGTGAAATAGTGCGAGACCGGCTCGCCCAGTGCCTTCATCCAGTCTTGCGCCATACCCTTCAAGGTGTCGTCGGCAAGCGTGCCGCCCTTGCCCTTCTTGAGGCCTTGCGTGGCGTAGGCGCCGAACATCTCGTCGAACAGCCAGACCTGCCGCACGGCGGTGATCCGGTGCTGCTCGTCCAGGTCGACCACCGCGCGGGCGTCTATCCACATGTGCGGGTGCGCGTTGGCGGCGCCGGCCGCCAACGCGCCCGTCACGGCGATCAGGGCTGCAAGGCCGCGGCGAGCTGACGTACGTTCCATTCAAACATTTCCAGGTAGGTGGCGCCGGGTTGTCCGGGCTTGGACAGCGCATCGGAATAAAGCGTACCACCCACCTTGGCGCCGGTTTCGCGTGCGATCTGCTGCACCAGGCGCGGGCTGGTGATGTTCTCGACGAACACCGCCGGCACCTTCTCGCGCTTGACCTGTTCGATGATGCGCGCCACGTCGCCGGCCGCCGGCTCGGCAGCGGTGGACACGCCCACCGCCGAAATGAACTGCACCCCGTAGGCATCGCCGAAATAGCCGAACGCATCATGCGAGGTCACCACCTTGCGGCGTTCCGCGGGAATCGCCGCAAAGGTCTTGCGCACCGACGCGTCGGCGGCCTGGATGCGGGCGATGTAGGCGTCGGCGCGCTTGCGGTAGGCGTCGGCATGTGCCGGGTCCGCGGCGGCCAGGCCGTCGGCCACGTTGCGCGCGTAGATCACGCCGTTGGCCAGGTTCTGCCAGGCGTGCGGGTCGTTGTCGCCATGGCTGTGGCCGTGGTCCGCTTCGCCATGGGCGTGGGCGGGCGCGTGGTCATGATCATGGTCCTTGTCGCCGTGATCGTGGCCGTGGCCGGCGAATTTGCGCGCGGTCACGCCCTTGGACGCCACCACCGTCTGGCCCGAGAAGCCGGATGCCTTGACCAACCTGGGCAGCCAGGCCTCGAAGTCCAGCCCGTTCACGAACAGCACTTTGGCGGCGGCCAGCTTCTTGGCGTCCGCGGGGGTGGGCTCGTATTCATGGGCGTCGCCGTCCGGTCCCACCAGGGTCGTCAGTTGCACGTCATCGCCGCCGACTTCGCGCACGATGTCGCCCAGGATGGAAAAGCTGGCCACGGCCTGCAGCGGCTGGGCGGCATGCGCCACGCCGAAGGTCGCGGACAGCCACAAGCCGGCGGCAGCCAGCAAGGCGCGGCGGCGCGACAGCGCCAGCGATAGGGAAGTCATAGCGAATCTCCTTGAGGGATCAGGCCCGGCGCGGTCTGCGCGGCGCCCGCAGCAGCCCGCCCAGCGGGCCGCAAACGATGGAAAACAGGTAACAGACGCCGGCCGCCAGGATGATGGCGGGCGAGGCCGGCACGTTGAAGTGGTAAGACACCAACAGGCCGGAAATCGACGCAGCCACGCCGATGCCGGCGGCCAAGGGAATCTGGCCAGCCGCCGAACGCAGCCAGAAGCGGGCCGCGGCGGCCGGCAACATCATGATGCCGACCACCATCAAGGTGCCCAGCACCTGGAAACCCGCCACCAGGTTCACCACCACCAGCACCAGAAAGCCCATGTGCGCCCAGCCGCCGCGTCCGCCGCTGGCACGCAGGAAGCCCGGGTCCAGGCATTCCGCCACCAGCATCCGGTACAGCGCCGCCAGGACCACCAGCGTGACGCTGGCCGTGGCCGTCACCAGCAGCAGCGCGGCGTCATCCAGGCCCAGCACCGTGCCGAACAGCACGTGCAGCAGATCCATGTTGGAGCCGCGCAGCGACACCAGCAGCACCCCCAGGCCCAGTGAGATCAAATAGAAAGCGGCGAAACTGGCGTCTTCGCGCAGCGGCGTCAGCCGCGCCACCAGTCCCGCCAGCAGGGCCACGGCCAGGCCGGTCGCGACGCCGCCCAACATCATCGCGCCCAGCGACAGGCCGGACAGCAGGAAACCCGCCGCCACGCCCGGCAAGATGGCGTGCGACATCGCGTCGCCCATCAGGCTCATGCGGCGCAAGACCAGGAACACCCCCAGCGGCGCCGCGCCCAACGACAAGGCGCAGGCGCCGGCCAGTGCGCGGCGCATGAAACCGTAGTCAAGGAAAGGCGACACGACCCATTGCAGTGCGCTCATGCGAACGCTCCCGCGTGCCATTGGCGCGCCGTCTTCAGGTTCTCGTCGCACAGGGCTGATTCGGTATCACCCCAGGCCACCACCGAACCGGACAACAGCAGGCATTGCGGAAAATGGTCGCGCACCATGTCCAGGTCATGCAGCACGGTGATGACGGTACGCCCCTGGCCATGCAGGCCGCAAAGCAGCGCCATCAGGTCATCGGCGGTGTGGCTGTCCACGGCGGCGAACGGTTCGTCCAGCAGCAGCACCGGCGCATCCTGCACCAGCATCCGCGCGAACAGCGTGCGCTGCATCTGTCCGCCGGACAACGTGTCCACCCCGCGTCCTGCCATGCCGGCCAGGCCCACGGTCTCCAGCGCGTGCAGGCAACGATCGATTTCCTCGGCCCCGTAGCGCCGCCAGGCGCCGACCCGGCGCCATGCGCCCATCGCCACCAGATCCAGCACCGACACCGGAAACGAACGGTCCAGTTCGGCGGCCTGGGGCAGCCAGGCCAGTTCCGACCGCCCGGCCCCGCCCACGGTGACGCTGCCCGACAACGACCGCAGCACCCCCATGATGCCTTTGATCAACGTCGACTTGCCGGCCCCGTTGGGCCCCACCACGGCGGTCATCGCGCCCGGCTCGAAGCGGCCCGACACGCCGCGCAACGCCGCATGCCCGTGCCAGCCGAAGGACGCATCCCGCAGCTCGATGGCGACCGGTGCCGCGTTCATCGGGGCCACCAGTCCATGGCCCAGCCGGTCAGCGCCCACAGCACGGCGGCCGCGGCCAGCGCGTAGGCCATGCGACGCCAGGCAGACGCCAGGAAGCTGGAACGGTGGGAGGCGCCCGGCCCCGGCGCGGCGCCGGGCCGCGGGGGCAAGAGCGAAAAGTGAGACATGGAAACGACAGGCTACGAAACAGATTTATTATGTTATATCATAACTAACAAGGCTTGAAAGGGCGCCTTTCGCCCGCATCAGAGTGTTTTCTGCTACCTTCCTGGCATCTCGCGCGCGTCGCGCGCGTCCCTAATTCAGATGAAGCCCGCCATGCCCGCTCCGCCCCGTTCCCCCCGCAGCGACACCGTAGGCGCCCAGCTCAGCGTCGCCGAGACGTTGTGCGAACAACGCGGCCGCCGCTTGACCCCCATCCGCCGCAAGGTCCTGGAACTGCTGCTGCGCCACGGCCGCAGCCTGAAGGCCTACGAACTGCTGGACGCCATGCGCGAAGTCCATCCTGGCGCCGCGCCCCCCACGGTGTACCGCGCCCTGGACTTCCTGATGGATGAAGGCCTGATCCACCGCCTGGACGCCGTCAACGCCTGGAGCGCCTGCCATGATGCCGGCGGCGCGCCGCATGACCTGCTGGTGGTCTGTACCGGCTGCGGCGCGGTCGCCGAAGTCTCCGACCCCGCCATGAGCCGCCAGCTGGCCGAACGCGTGGCCCAGACCGGCTACGCCCTGGCTACCCACGAAACCGAGATCCGGGCGCTGTGCCCCCAGTGCCAGCAGAAGCAGCCCGCCGACGCCGGCCACCACCACCATCACCACTGAGGCGCCGGCACGTCCCTGCCCTGCGGCAGGCGCGTGCCCCTCGGCCCCGGCCGCCCGCCTGATCCGGACCTTGAAATCCGGAAAATTGCCCCAAAATAGTGATATCGCCCGATACTTGACGGCGTACAGCCGCGAACTGGGCGGCTATGGCCCCCGGGTTGGCCCGGGGTTTGCCCCCTGCCCCCGACTGTGCTGTAATCCTGCGTCCGGCCGCTCTAGGCGGCCCTCGCAGCCTGTGGCAGCGACCCTTCGCCGCCTTACTTCACGCAAGCAGCTTCGCCATGAACACCCCGCGCAGTTTGGACAAAATGGTTCCCGTCACCATCCTCACCGGCTTTCTCGGTGCGGGCAAGACCACCCTGCTCAAACGTATCCTGACCGAGTTCCACGGCCGCCGCGTCGCGGTCATCGAAAACGAGTTCGGACCGGAAAGCATCGACAACGACCTGCTGGTGCAAGACAGCGATGAAGAAATCATCGAACTGTC
The DNA here is from genome assembly GCF_902859705.1 of Achromobacter deleyi. Lineage (GTDB taxonomy): Bacteria > Pseudomonadota > Gammaproteobacteria > Burkholderiales > Burkholderiaceae_B > Achromobacter > Achromobacter deleyi. Next base: position 51,593 of record NZ_CADIJO010000004.1, read on the forward strand.
CAACGGCTGCGTCTGCTGCACGGTGCGCGGCGACCTGATGCGCACCCTGTCCGAGCTGCGCGCCAAGCGCGAAGCCGGCACCCTGAATTTCGAACGCGTCATCCTGGAAACCACCGGCATGGCCAACCCCGGCCCGGTGTGCCAGACGTTCTTCATGGACGACGACATCGCCGAGTACTACCGCCTGGACGCGGTGGTCACGGTGGTCGACGCCAAGCACGGTATGGTCACGCTGGACGAGCAGCCCGAAGCCCAGAAGCAAGTGGGCTTCGCGGACCGCATCCTGATTTCCAAGAAAGACCTGGTCAACGAAGTCGACTACGAAGCGCTGCGCAACCGCCTGGTGCACATGAACCCGCGCGCGCCCATCACCGCGGTCAACTTCGGCGACGCCGACCTGAAGTCCATCATCGACATCAGCGGCTTCAACCTGAACTCCATTCTCGACATCGACCCGGAATTCCTGGCCGATGAGCACCCCGACGCCGCCCACAGCCATGCCCACGGGCACGACCATGGGCACGATCACGGCCATGACCACGGTCACGACCATGATCACGAAGGCGATTGCGGGGCGCATTGCAATCACGCGCATCATCACCACCACCACAAGCACGACGACGAAATCGGCGCGTTCGTGTTCCGTTCCAACAAGCCGTTCGATCCCGCGCGCCTTGAGGAATTCCTGGGCGGTGTGGTGCAGGTCTATGGTCCCGACCTGCTGCGCTACAAGGGCATCCTGTACATGAAGGGCATCAACCGCCGCATGTTGTTCCAGGGTGTGCACATGATGATGGGCGCCGAACCCGGCAAACCGTGGACCGCGGCCGAAAAACCGTCCACCAAGATGGTCTTCATCGGACGCAAGCTGCCCCAGGAGATTTTCACCCGGGGCTTGGAGCAGTGCCTGGCGGGGTGATCCCCTTTTTGGATACGTGACTCGATGCGACGAAGGCAGTACTGTGAGGTACGGATAGCGTAGGCAGCAAGCACACGGACCGGGAAGAACCGCCCGCGCCAGGATCGATTCATAGTGGAGTGTTTTCATGGCTACCAAGGCAGCAACCAAAAAATCAAGCAAGTCGACGAGCGATACGGCGATTGATCTGCCCAGCGAGAAGGAATTGCTGGCCATGCCCGAGTCCGACTATATGAACGAACGCCAGCTGGCATTCTTCAAGGAACGGCTCAAACAACTCGAACAGGACATCCTGGCCAACGCCGGCGAAACCACCGAGCACCTGCGCGAAACGCAGTTCGTGCCCGATCCCGCCGACCGCGCCACCATCGAGGAAGAACACGCCCTTGAGCTGCGTACCCGCGACCGCGAACGCAAGCTGCTGAAAAAGGTGCAACAGTCCATCGCCCGCATCGACAGCGGCGAATACGGCTGGTGTGAAGAAACGGGTGAACCCATCGGCGTTCCGCGCCTGTTGGCCCGCCCCACCGCCACGCTGTCGCTCGAAGCTCAAGAGCGCCGCGAAATGCGCCAGAAGCTGTACGGCGACTGATCCGTCCCGTTTTCCGGCGTCACCCTGAAAGGCTATGCTGCCCCCAGCATGGCCTTTTTTATTGGCGCCCCGGAAAGCCTTGATTTCCCTTGGATCGCCCCCAGCTAGTCGTTTCAAAGGAAGGAACGCATGGAACAATTTCACGCCACCACCATCGTGTGCGTGCGTCGCGGTAACCGCGTCGCACTGGGCGGCGATGGCCAGGTCACCCTGGGCAACATCGTCATCAAAGGCACGGCGCGCAAGATCCGCCGCCTGTACCACGACAAGATCCTGGCCGGTTTTGCCGGCGCCACCGCCGATGCGTTCACGCTGCAGGAACGCTTCGAGGCCAAGCTCGAAAAGCATCAGGGCAACCTGATGCGCGCCGCGGTCGAACTCACCCGCGACTGGCGTACCGACCGCGTCCTGCGCCGCCTCGAAGCCATGCTGATCGTGGCCGACGCCGAACACACGCTGGTGCTCACCGGCAACGGCGACGTGCTCGAACCCGAACACGGCCTGGCCGCCATTGGCTCCGGCGGCGCCTACGCCCAGTCGGCCGCCCTGGCTCTGCTGCGCAACACGGAACTGCCGCCCGAGACCATCGTCAAACAATCTCTCGAGATCGCTGGCGACCTCTGCATCTACACCAACCAGAACCACGTCATCGAAACGCTGGGCGACTGACGCCCGCCGCGCGGCGCCGCTTTCTGCGCCGCGGCGCGCGTCCCCCAGCCAGCCCTAGCTTTCCAAGGATTCGCCCTCATGTCCGCATCCAACATGACGCCCGGAGAGATCGTCTCCGAACTCGACAAATACATCGTCGGCCAGAACCGCGCCAAGCGCGCCGTGGCGGTCGCCCTGCGCAACCGCTGGCGCCGCCAGCAGGTCGCCGAGCCCCTGCGCCACGAAATCCACCCCAAGAACATCCTCATGATCGGCCCCACCGGCGTGGGCAAGACCGAGATCGCGCGCCGCCTGGCCAAGCTGGCCAACGCGCCGTTCATCAAGATCGAAGCCACCAAGTTCACCGAAGTGGGCTATGTGGGACGCGACGTCGACACCATCATCCGCGATCTGACCGAATACTCGATCAAACAGACGCGCGAACTGGAAATGCGCCGCGTGCGCACCCAGGCTGAAGACGCCGCCGAAGACCGCATCCTCGACGCCCTGGTGCCGCCCCCGCGTGGTGCCTCCGGCGAACCCGAACGCGGCGAAGACAACAGCGCCCGCCAGACCTTCCGCAAGCGCCTGCGCGAGGGCAAGATCGACGACCTCGAAATCGAGATCGAAGTCGCCCAGGCCGCGCCCCAGATGGACGTCATGACGCCCCCCGGCATGGAAGAAATGGCCGAGCAGCTGCGCGGCATGTTCGCCGGCATGGCCCGCGACAAGAAGAAGTCCAAGAAAATGAAGGTGCGCGAAGCCTTCAAGCTCATCGTCGACGAAGAAGCCGCCAAGCGCGTCAACGAAGAAGACCTGCGCACCGCCGCCATCAACAATGTTGAACAGAACGGCATCGTCTTCCTGGACGAAATCGACAAGATCGCGGCCCGCCAGGAAAGCGGCGGCGCCGACGTCTCGCGTCAAGGCGTGCAACGTGACCTGCTGCCGCTAGTCGAAGGCACCACCGTCAACACGCGCTACGGCATGGTCCGTACGGACCACATCCTGTTCATCGCGTCGGGCGCCTTCCACCTGGCCCGTCCGTCGGACCTGATCCCTGAACTGCAGGGCCGTTTCCCGATCCGCGTCGAACTCGAATCCCTGACCGCCGAAGACTTCGTGCGCATCCTGTCCGACACCGATGCCTCGTTGACCAAGCAGTACACGGCGCTGATGGCCACCGAAGACGTGCAGCTGGAATTCACCGAAGAAGGCGTACGCCGCCTGGCCGAGCTGGCCTACGACGTCAATGAAACCACCGAGAACATCGGCGCCCGCCGGCTGTACACGGTGATGGAAAAGCTGCTCGACGAACTGTCGTTCGACGCCACCTCCAGCAGCGACAAGACCGTCAAGATCGACGCCGCCTACGTCAATGCGCAACTGGCCGAAGCCGCCAGCAGCCAGGACCTGGCCCGCTACGTGCTGTAGCTATGTGCTGTAGGCGCGGCCCCAGGGTGCCCGCCGCACGCAGAAAGGCCCGCCGCAATCCATTGCGGCGGGCCTTTCTGCATTCCTGAAGCGCCACGCGCGGCGGTGGCTCATGGGCCACAACGGCGGAAAGCCTGGCAAGACTTAGTTGGTGATCGCGGTCACCACGTACTTGCCATCCTTGCGTTCGGCCGTGAATCGGACCTTGTCACCGGCCTTGATCTTGGCCAGCAGCGCGGGATCGGCGTCATACACCAGTGTCATTGCCGGCAGGTCCAGCGCCTTGATGGCGTCGTGCTTGATGGTGACCTTGCCCGCAGCCGGGTCCACGCGCCGCACCTCGCCACTGGCGTCGGCCTGCTGGGCGAACGCCAGCGACACGACGGCCATCGCAGTGGCGACGGCCATGGGCATTGCGTATTTGCGGTTGAAAGCCATGTTTATCCTCCTGTTGCCGAGAAAGCGCCGGGCAGGCACCACATTCGCGAGCGTTTTCTACAATGCTAGGATACCGCCAGCATGCAACAAGTTCAGCCGAGGAACGCAACAATCTCGACAATTGATTGCGAAATGGCCTGCGACCAACAATCGCCTGCGTAAATCTCTCTTCCCATCCAGGAATTCCATGGCCAACCGCTTATCCATCATCGCAACCCGCACCGGCGACGATGGCACCACAGGACTGGGAGACGGCTCGCGTATTCCCAAAGACGCCCCCCGCATTGCGGCATTGGGCGACGTCGATGAGCTCAACAGCGTCATTGGCCTGCTGCTGACCGAGCGCCTGCCCGCCGAAGTATCGACCGACCTGCTGACGATCCAACACGATTTGTTCGATATCGGTGCGGAACTCTGCATTCCGGGACATACGGCATTGCTCGAAACGCAGATCACTCATCTGGACGAGCGCCTGGCGCACTACAACGGCGGACTGGCCCCACTGCGCGAGTTCATCCTGCCTGGGGGTTCGCGCGCGGCGGCGCTGGCTCACCTGGCACGAACCGTCTGCCGTCGGGCGGAACGGACGACTACCGCGTTGTCACAACTCGACGTTGTCTCTCGCGCGGTCCGCCAATACCTGAATCGCCTGTCTGATCTGCTGTTTGTCCTGGCGCGCCACGTCAATCAATCGGCAGGCGTTCCTGACGTATTCTGGTCCAGCCAGAACTCGCGTAAGGCCACGTAACGCCTGGCAAAAAATCAGCCCCGATTCTTCCATGGCAACAACGTCTTCCAATCCAGAGCCTGCATATTTGACACAACACTTTGTTTCATCTGTTAGGTGGTGACAGAGCAGTTGCGGCATAATTGCGGGTTATCGAGCGGGTTGGCGCACCGCGCTCACAGCCCAAGGATTCAATAAAGAATGAGTATTATTGTCACTGGCGGAGCCGGTTTCATAGGTTCTAACTTCGTCCTGGATTGGCTCGCTAAACATGATGAGTCCGTCATCACTCTGGACAAGTTGACGTATGCAGGCAACCCCAGCAATCTGGCCTCGTTGAACAACGACCCTCGACATCAGCTGGTGCAAGGCGACATCGGTGATGGCGCCCTGGTGTCCCGCCTGCTTGCCGAACACCGACCGCGTGCCATCCTGAATTTCGCAGCGGAGTCCCATGTGGACCGCTCAATCCATGGCCCGGGCGAATTCATCCAGACCAACATCGTCGGTACCTTCCACCTGCTGGAAGCCGTACGCAGCTACTACGGCCAGCTTGGCGCCGAGGCGCAAGCTGCATTCCGCTTCCTGCACGTTTCGACGGACGAGGTCTACGGCTCGTTGAGCCAGGATGATCCCGCCTTTACTGAACTGAACCGATACGAGCCGAACAGCCCTTATTCCGCCAGCAAGGCAGCAAGCGACCACTTGGTGCGAGCCTACCACCATACTTATGGCCTGCCGGTATTGACGACCAACTGTTCGAACAATTACGGCCCCTATCACTTCCCTGAGAAACTGATCCCGCTGATCATCCACAATGCGTTGGCCGGCAAGCCGCTGCCCATCTATGGCGACGGCCAACAGATCCGCGATTGGCTCTACGTCACCGACCATTGCAGCGCCATCCGCCGCGTGCTCGAGGCAGGCACCGTTGGCGAGACCTACAATGTCGGCGGCTGGAACGAGAAGGCCAACCTGGAAGTCGTTCAAGTGCTCTGCAGGTTACTGGACGAATTAAGTCCCCGGCAGGATGGCCAATCGTATGCCAGTCAGATTACTTTCGTGCAGGACCGTCCAGGCCACGATCGCCGCTATGCGATAGATGCAACCCGCCTGCAGCGCGAGCTGGGCTGGATGCCGGCCGAAACCTTTGAGAGCGGAATTCGCAAGACTGTGGTCTGGTATCTGGACAACCAGCAGTGGGTGCGCAACGTGACCAGCGGCGCGTACCGCGATTGGGTCAGCAAGCAATACCAGGCATAGCCCTGCGGCCTTCGGGCCACCATTATTCGCAAGGCGGTGGTTACGACGGCTGTCGCGCCGCCCCCTGCCAGAGACGCCTGGACGTAAGCCGACCGGCGACCGACAGCCCCCCAACCTCGCAACAGCCCAGGATCCAGACAAGCTGGATCTGACAAATATACAGACGAGCAGTCGTGAGTGAAAGAATTGCCATCCTGATGTGTACGTATCAGGGCGAAAAATACCTGGCGAGTCAGTTGGATTCGTTTGCGGCCCAGTCCCATATGGACTGGGCGCTTGCCGTATCCGACGACGGATCGGTCGACCGCACGCGGGATATGCTGGCCGAATACAGGCAGAGATGGGGCGCCTCGAAGCTGAACGTATTTGAAGGGCCTCGGCGGGGCTTTGTCGGCAATTTCATGTCGCTGACTTGCAATGCCGAAGTACAGGCTGATTACTACGCGTTCTCAGACCAGGACGACATATGGCATGCAGATAAACTTCAAAATGCCGTCGAGTGGTTGAAAACCATTCCCACCGATGTACCTGCGTTGTATTGCACTCGGACTCAATTGGTCAACGAAGACAACCAGGAAATCGGCTTGTCGCCTTTATTCAATCGCCAGCCCGCATTTGAAAATGCCTTGGCCCAGAATATCGCAGGCGGCAACACCATGGTTTTCAACGACTGCGCTCGCCAATTGCTATTGCAAGCAGGTCCCCTGGTGGACGTCGCGGCCCACGACTGGTGGGTATACCTAGCGGTGACGGCATGCGGCGGCAAGGTGCACTACGACCCTCGGCCGTCGCTGCGGTACCGACAGCACACCAGCAATCTTATCGGCGCTAATCGGGGGTTGATGGCCAGGATCACGCGTATCCGTATGCTTTTCAAGGGCCATCTTAAAAACTGGAACGGGCGCAATATCGAGGCGCTCTCGAAGCTGCTCGACCGGATGACGCCGTCAAATCTGCAGCGTCTTGAGCAGTTCATCTGCGCGCGTCGAAGCCCCTTGCCGCAACGGATGCTCAAATTCAAGTCGGCCGGCATTTACCGGCAAACTGCCTTGGGCAACCTGGGCATGATCGTCGCCGTGATATTCAACAAGCTTTGAGGAACTCGTGAAAATTCTACTCCTCGGCAAGGACGGCCAGGTCGGCCAGGAATTGCAGCGCACCCTGCTCCCGTTGGGTGAAACGCTGGCGCTTGGACGCAGCGGCGCGGACCTCAGCGATCTGTCGACACTGCGCGCTACCTTGCAAGCGCACAACCCCGACATCATCGTCAATGCTGCTGCGTACACTGCGGTGGACAAGGCAGAAAGCGAGCCACAAGCAGCTGCGCAGATCAATACGATCGCCGTGTCGGCCCTGGCTCAACATGCCAAGGCCACTGATGCGCTGCTGGTGCATTACTCCACCGACTACGTCTTCAATGGCGCCGGCGATACGCCGTACCTCGAAACGAACCCCACCGATCCGCAAAGCGTCTATGGCACGACCAAGCGCGATGGCGAGGCCGCAATCCTCGACAGCGGTTGCAATGCCCTGATCTTCCGGACCAGTTGGGTGTTCTCGTCGCGAGGCGGCAATTTCCTGAAGACCATCCTGCGTCTGGCTGCCACCAAGGACAGCCTGAACGTCGTGGCGGACCAATTCGGTGCGCCAACGTCGGCTGAACTGATCGCCGATGTCACCGCATTGGCGATCAATGCCTTTCGCCAGGATCGACTCCAGGCGGGGATTTATCATCTGACCGCCTCTGGCGTTGTCAGTTGGTGTGAGTTTGCCCGGTATATCGTCAATCAGGCAACGGCGCAGGGTATCGCCCTGACGCTCACCGCTAATCAGGTCCACGCCATTCCGGCCGCAGACTACCCCACCCCAGCCAAGCGGCCACAAAACTCCAGATTGGATAACAGCAAGCTATCGAGCGCGCTACGCCTGCAAATGCCGCATTGGACGGCGCATGCGAGCCGCGCCATCGACCAACTTAAAAGACTCGGGAATCCCAATAATGCGTAGAGGCATAATCCTGGCAGGCGGATCCGGTACCCGTTTGCATCCGGCGACCCTTGCCATCAGCAAGCAATTGCTGCCGGTCTTCGACAAGCCCATGATCTACTACCCGCTGAGCACGCTGATGTTAGCGGGTATTCGAGACATTCTCATCATCTCCACACCTCAGGACACACCACGCTTCCAGCAGTTGCTGGGAGACGGCAAACAGTGGGGGCTGAATCTCGAATATGCCGTGCAGCCGTCGCCTGACGGTCTAGCCCAAGCTTTCATCATCGGTGAATCCTTCATCGGCAATGATCACTCAGCCCTGGTACTGGGCGACAACATCTTCTACGGTCACGACTTCCAGCGGCTGCTGGAGAGCGCCGACAAGCGCGCAGAGGGCGCCAGCGTGTTCGCCTACCACGTGCACGATCCCGAACGCTATGGCGTCGCCGAGTTCGACCCACAGGGCCGCGTGCTTTCGCTGGAAGAAAAGCCCGTCAACCCCAAGTCCAGCTATGCAGTCACGGGCCTGTACTTCTACGACAATGATGTTGTCGATATCGCCAAGAACATCAAGCCATCGGCGCGTGGTGAGCTCGAGATCACGGACGTCAACCGCGCCTATCTCGAAAACGATCGGCTCGCCGTCGAGATCATGGGTCGTGGCTATGCGTGGCTGGACACCGGCACTCACGAATCCCTGCTCGAGGCCAGCCAGTTCATTTCCACCCTTGAAAACCGCCAAGGCTTGAAGGTCGCTTGTCCTGAAGAGATCGCCTTTCGCCAAAAATGGATTTCGAGCGAAGAACTGGAAAGACTTGCAGCGCCGCTGGCCAAAAATGGTTACGGCCAGTATCTCAAGCGCCTATTGGTAGAGAAGGTCTATTGATGAAAGCAATCAAGCAATCCATACCGGATGTCGTGGTATTCGAACCCCGAGTATTTGGTGATGCGCGTGGCTTTTTCTTCGAGAGTTTCAACAAGAAGCTGTTCGAGGAAATGACGGGCATTCAGCGCGATTTCGTGCAGGACAACCATTCCCGCTCTTCCAAGGGTGTGCTGCGCGGCCTGCACTATCAAATCCAGCAGCCCCAGGGCAAGCTCGTCCGTGTCACCGAAGGCGCGGTCTTTGACGTCGCTGTCGACCTGCGCCAGTCTTCCCCAACTTTTGGTCAATGGGTGGGTACGGTTCTCTCGGCGGAAAACAAGCGACAGATGTGGGTGCCCGAAGGATTCGCGCATGGCTTCCTGGTGCTGTCCGAGCATGCTGAATTCCTGTACAAGACGACTGACTACTATGCCCCTCAGCATGAGCGTTGCGTCAGCTGGAATGATCCGTCGATTGGAATCGACTGGCCGCTGGACGATGCAACGCCTGTGATGTCAGAAAAGGATCTCAACGGCAAAACCTTGGCCGACTCGGAGATCTTCCCATGATTCTCGTCACCGGCGGCCTGGGCTACATTGGTTCCCACACGTGCGTATCGTTGTCGAATGCCGGACAGGAAGTACTGATCCTGGATAACCTCAGCAATTCGAAAGCAACTGTGCTGCAACGCTTGCGGGAAATCTGCCCGAATGCCGTTAGATTCGAGAAAGGCGATATCCGCGACAAGGCATTGCTGTCGCGGCTGTTTGCCGAACATGAGATCGAAGCGGTCATGCATTTCGCTGGCCTGAAGGCCGTGGGCGAATCGACCCAATCACCGATATCCTATTACGACAACAACGTCGTCGGCACGCTTTGCCTGCTCGAAGCGATGACGACGACCGACGTCAAGACTTTGGTGTTCTCGTCATCGGCAACGGTATATGGCGATTCGTGCAACGTGCCCATTCCCGAGGACAGTTCGCGCTGCGCCACCAATCCGTATGGGCGCACCAAACTTTTCATCGAAGACATTCTCGCCGACCTGCACGCCTCGGACACCCATTGGCGAATTGCCAGACTGCGCTACTTCAACCCGGTTGGGGCACATGAAAGCGGCCGCATCGGTGAAGATCCGCTGGGCATTCCGGCCAACCTGATGCCGTACGTGGCCCAAGTCGCCACGGGCCACCGTGAATATCTGAACGTGTTTGGCGGCGATTACCCGACGCCCGACGGTACGGGTGTGCGCGACTATGTCCACGTCATGGACCTGGCCGAAGGACATGTGGCGGCCCTGCGCAATCTGCAACAGCACGCAGGCATGCTGACCGTGAACCTGGGTACCGGCCGCGGTACCTCCGTGTTGGATCTGGTCACGACCTTTTCGCAAATATCCGAACGCGACGTTCCCTATAAGATAGTTGCGCGCAGGCCTGGTGACGTAGCCCAGTCCTATGCCGCCGTCACGCAGGCGGAACAGATTCTCGGCTGGAAAGCCCAGCGCCATCTTTCCGACATGTGTGCGGACCACTGGCGCTGGCAGATCGAGAACCCCGACGGATACCCAGAGTCGTAGGAGCGCCCACCATGCAGCAATATTCCAGCAGCGGCCGAGAGATGGTCGCGAGCCTGTGGCGTAACCGTTCCTTGATCCTGGCGCTGACCAAGCGTGAAGTCATCGGACGGTACCGCGGGTCGGTAATGGGCCTTGCCTGGTCCTTCTTCAATCCCATCCTGATGCTGACGATCTATACGTTCATCTTCTCGGTGGTATTCAATGCGCGATGGGGGGGCAGTGCCAGCGGCAGCAAAACTGAGTTCGCGCTGATTCTCTTCGTCGGGCTGATCGTGCACGGGTTGTTTGCAGAGTGCGTACTACGCGCGCCGAGCCTCATCCTGAACAACGTCAATTATGTGAAAAAGGTCATCTTTCCGCTTGAGGTCTTGCCTTGGGTCGCTTTCGGCGCTGCCCTCTTTCACACCTGCATCAGCCTCCTGGTTCTACTGGTTGCCCGCATTCTCCTGCAGCACGAATTGCCATGGACTGCAGTGCTGTTTCCGTTGCTGCTGATCCCGCTGGTGCTGGGTACCCTGGGCGTCAGCTGGTTTCTGTCTGCACTGGGCGTATATGTGCGCGACATTGGGCAAATCACGAGCATGCTGACCACAGTCCTGCTGTTCATGTCGCCGGTGTTCTATCCCCTCAGCGCACTGCCAGAGAAGTACAGAATGCTGGTCAACCTGAATCCTCTGGCCTACCTGATCGAAGAAAGCCGCAACCTGCTCATCTTCGGCGTGCTGCCGGATCTCAAGCACTGGGCGATCCTGATGGTCATCAGCGCCGTCATCGCCTGGCTGGGCTTCTTCTGGTTCCAGAAAACGCGCAAAGGATTCGCCGATGTCCTCTGATATCGCCATCAAGATCGATGGGCTCAGCAAGAGCTACCATATCTTCGACAAGCCGCGAGACCGCCTTCTGCAGATGCTTTTTGGCAAGCACAAGCAGTACTACAAGGAATTCTGGGCACTGCAAACGCTGTCGATGGAAATCCGCAAGGGTGAAACCATTGGCCTGATAGGCCGCAACGGCAGCGGCAAATCGACGTTGCTGCAGCTTATCTGTGGCACGCTCAATCCGACGACGGGGACGATCACAGCAGCCGGCAGGGTCGCCGCGTTGCTGGAGCTGGGCTCGGGCTTCAACCCGGAGTTCACCGGCCGCGAGAACGTCTACCTGAACGCCACGATGCTCGGCCTGACCGAGGAAGAAATCGATGAACGGTTCGATGACATAGCGGCATTCGCAGACATCGGCGACTTCATTGAACAGCCGGTAAAGACCTACTCCAGCGGCATGTATGTGCGTTTGGCATTCGCGGTTGTCGCGCATGTCAGCGCCGACATTCTCGTGATCGACGAGGCGCTTGCGGTCGGCGATGCGGTATTCACGCAGAAGTGCATGCGGTTCCTGCGTCGGTTCCAGGAAAATGGCACGATCCTCTTTGTCAGCCATGACATCGGGGCGGTCACGTCGTTGTGCCAGCGCGCCTATTGGCTCGACAAGGGCGTGCTGCGCATGTCTGGAACACCCAAGGACATCAGCGCGGCCTACATGGCCGACATCTACGAGGCCCAGCAAGGGCCCAGCGCCACGCCGCAAGCCAAGTCGGCCGACGCCGTCGACAGCCCCAAGCAGATCGTTGCCCCTGCCGCGCCCGTGCTGCGCGACATGCGCCTGGATTTTCTGAACCAGACTCAGTTCAGGAACGATATCCAGCTGTTCTCGTTCGAAGAAAATGCCAAGGCCTTCGGCAAAGGCGGCGCCAGCATCGAGAATGTGCAACTGCGCGACACGCAAGACCAGCCGTTGCAATGGGTGGTCGGTGGCGAGCGCGTCAGCCTGCACGTTTCCTGCCGTGCTCACCAGGATATTTTTTCGCCGATCGTGGGCTTCTTCATCAAGGATCGCCTGGGGCAGGTGCTTTTCGGCGACAACACGTACCTGACCCACATGGACACGCCGCTGAGCGTTCCCGCCGGACAGACGTTTTCGGCTTCATTTGCTTTTCCGATGCCGATCCTGCCGGTTGGCGACTACAGCATCAATGTAGCGCTCGCGGAAGGCAACCAGCAGGACCACGTTCAACACCAGTGGATACACGAGGCGCTAATCTTCCGGTCCACGTCCACCTCGATCACAACCGGCCTGGTGGGGATTCCGATGGAATCCGTCACATTGGCGCTCAGCGACTGACATCTAGAGAATCACATGGAATTTACCGGCGAACGCTTCATCCCCACGCTGCCCGGCGATATCAGGCTCGAACACCTGCACCGTTATGAATGGTGCACGCCCTATATCCAAGGAAAGCGTGTACTCGACATCGCTTCAGGTGAAGGCTACGGATCGTACGCGCTGTCGCGCCACGCCGCCTCGGTCATTGGCGTGGACATTTCTGCCGAAGCAGTCAACCACGCGCGCCAAAAATATGCGGATCGCGACAACCTGACTTTCGTCGAAGGCAGTGCGGCCAGCATCCCATTGCCCGATCACAGCATAGACGTCGTCGTCTCGTTCGAAACGATCGAGCATCACGACCAGCATGAAGAGATGATGTCGGAGATCCGGCGCGTCTTGACCCCAGACGGGCTGTTGATCATTTCCTCACCCAACAAGAAGATCTATTCCGACCTCGCGGGTGGCGACCATAACCACTTCCACGTCAAAGAGCTGTATTTCGCCGAACTCGATACGTTGATTGGCCGATATTTCGGCAACGTACGCTACTACGGACAACGTGTCACGGCCACGTCCCTGCTCCTGCCTCACGAGGCTGAGGCAAGCGACATCATCCAGACATACACCGAGTTCAACGATGGCGTGCGCCGTGCCGTACCGATGGCAATCGAACCGATGTACTACCTCGCAGTGGCCAGCAACACGGCACTGCCGGAACCAGCACCGGTCACGGCATTCTTTTCGGAACAGGACAATGCGTTCTATGAAAAGCAGCGCGAAGTCCTGGAACTGAACACCGAAATCCGCCGCATGAGCGATTACATCGCCGAAGTTTCGAATGCCCTGAGCGTACGCGACAAGGACCTGGCCTTCATCAAGCAGGAACTCGCCAACACCAGCCAGGAACTCGCATCCACCCAACAAGCTCTGGCAGCGGCCCAAGCCACGCTCTGCGCTCGGGTCATACGCAAGTTGCGGTCGCTGCTCGGCAAATCCTGAACCGCGGGTCCGTATGAAAATCGCCTTTGTCAGCCAACCAGAGTATTTCCGTTTCTGCTATGAGCAGGATCTTTCCGCGGACCATGAGGTGCGCGAATTTCCTTTTCATTTCGGAATGAGAGAAGAAGATCTGGCGGATTTGATCGACTTCGACGCAGACGTCAATTTTTTCTTCCGGGGCGAGTTTTTCCCGCCTTCGTTGCTACCCCGCCTGCGAGGCAAGAAAATTGCCCTGTCGAGCGAGCCGTTCCCCCGCAATTTGGGTGACAAGCTGGAGTACACACGCGATTCGATAAAGCGCTATCTGGATTTCCGGTCGCGTATCCGCACGCAGCCATTTGACTATGTATTCCACTATGACGAAGCGTCGCTGCAATTCATGGCGCGCGACGGTCTGAACCTGTCCGGCGCGTTCGCCTTTCCCGTCGCAACCGATACCTATGTCGACCGTCAGTTCAAGCCCAAGTGGGATATGTTTTTTATCGGTCGCAGCACGCCACATCGAGAGCGATTCTTCGGTCCGCTGAAACACCATTTTCAGTTCCTGCATATCTGCCACGGCATCTTCGGACCGCCCCTGATCGCCTACATGGCGCAGGCAAAGATCAATCTCAACGTACATGCAGAATCCGAGATTTCCTGGGAACCGAGAATGCAGATGCTGCTGGCGACCGGAGCCTTCGTGATTTCCGAGCCGATCACGCCCAATCGGTATCTACGCCCAGGGGTGGACTATGTCGAAGCGGCTTCTCCCTCGGACATGTACGAGAAAGTTGCCTACTACCTCGAACATGACGAAGAGCGCCGCCGTATCGCCGCCTCTGGCAAAGCCCGTATCCGGGAACTGTTGAACGCCAAAGTCAATTTCCAGCAACTCATCGTCGATCTGGATCACGACAAGTACCCCCGCTTTCAAGCCGCCAAACCATCTGGCAGCGTCAACATGGTGGCGGAGTACTTCAGCCTGGAATCGCGTGCGCGGGCTTTCGGCCGCAAGCTCTTGAAATAGTCTCCAACATTGTCGACCACGCCTAGTCTCACCCACATTCCAAATATGTCCTCTGTGCCTGAAAAGAAAATGAAAATTGGCTATATCGTGCCCAGTTGCTCGGTTTCGGGTGGGATGGCGGTGATATGCCAACATGCCAATCGCCTGCTCAAGCGCGGTCACGACGTCGTGCTCTTGTCGATCGTGGAAATCCGTCCGATGGATTGGTTTCCCGGACAGCAGGTTCCAGTTCATGACGCGGCCACCTGGGAGGGCGACCTGGAAGTGGTTGTCGCGACAGGCTGGAGCACCGCATTTTGGCTGCCGAGAATCTCGGCTCGCGTGAAGACCTATTTCGTACAGTCCGACGAGACGCGCTTTCACCCAGAAGGTTCGCGGTGGCAACATCTGACCACGCTGACCTACTACTTCGGCGTGCATTACCTGACTGAGGCACGCTGGATCCGTACCTGGCTGAAAGAGGGTTTCGGTCACGAGGCAGAGCTGGTTCCCAATGGTCTGGACCCCGATATCTTCCGGCCTGACCAACCCTTGCAAAGCAAAGGGAAAAAGCCCCGTATCCTTCTGGAAGGAGCCATCGGCCTGCCTTACAAGGGTATGCGTGAGGCGTTCGAGGCAGTACAGGATATCGATGCGGAAGTCTGGTGCGTCAGCTCATACGGAGAGCCCGAGGCCCATTGGCATTGCGACAGATTTTTCGAGCATGTGCCAATGCAGGATATGCGCAAGATCTATTCCAGTTGCGACATCCTGCTGAAACTGAGTCGCGTCGAGGGGTTTTTTGGCCCGCCCATGGAGATGATGGCGTGCGGTGGCGTCGCGGTCGTAGGACGTGTCACCGGCTACGACGAATACATCGTCGATGAACAGAACGCACTGGTGGTCGATGCCTTGGACATCGCCGCAGCACGCAATGCCGTGCAGCGACTGATCGACGACAAGGCGCTACGCGATCGCCTCATTGCTGCAGGGGCAGAGACCGCCCGCGAGTGGGATTGGGAAAGCTCGATCGACACGCTGGAGGCTTTTTACGCCAGATTGGTCTCGGATCCGAAATGCTGGTACGACAGCACGCTGCGTCCCAATTACGACCGAAGCATCGCTTTTGCTTACGACATGATGTCCCGCAGCATTCTGCCCGAGGATATCGTCGCCTCTACGCCGAGTCCCGGCGAACCTCGCGAGGTCATTCCGCCGCACGTGCAACGCCTGGCGGTCTACATGGCCAACTCAACCTTGTTCAAGCACTTCGCGGATGTCGCACGTGTCGGCTATCACGGGTACAAGAAGACTCGTGGCGTGGCCGGAAAGGTCAAAAGACGGCTGAAGCGCCTATTCAGTTAAGAGGCTTCGGGATATCTTCCACACGAACCGGCCGGCGCGTCGGTCCGTGTGGCCAGATGGCGCTAACGCACCGAGATGTAGACGCCCAGCACGATAACGAGCGCGCCTGCCACCGACGTCCACTTGAACGCTTCCCCCAGGAAGAAATGAGCCAGGATCGGCACGATCACGAAGCCAAGGGCGATAAAAGGATAGGCGGTCCGCAAGGGAATCTCTTTCAAGACCCACAACCATGCAATGGTTGCAAAGCCATAGACAGCCAAGGCAATGATCAGGGCGGGATTCAGCAGAAATCCCTGGAAGATGCCTTTGCCTTGCACGTCGATCTTGGAAGCTGCGACCTTGAACAACACCTGCCCCACCGACAGCGACAGGACTGTGAACAAGGTGCCAATCAATTGTTTGAAGGTAATCACTGCTTGCCTCTCTTCTTGAGCAAGGACGCTTTATGCAGCGTTTTCTTGGGAACGTGCGATATGTCGTAACCGACAAATGCGAGTATCAGTTGAATGCCGATCAAGACTGGCAATGCCGCCAGCATCACGGTCCCGGCAGGCGATTGTGCTCCGTTGACGCTGGACTGGACCCAATGGAGGCCACCATAAATAACGCCAAATGCGAATAGCAGAATGCCCAGCGGCAATTCAAGCGAGGCGATCGAGAATCCCCGCAGATAGTAGTTATAGAAAATCCGCTTCAGCGAATTACGCATATGCTTCAGCGAGAACTCACCGACAATGCGCGAGATCTTCAGGTTGCTCACCTCATCGGCGTAGCAGGCATCCATCGGCACATCCTGCACGACCGCGCCGATCAGATTCAGTCGGAACAAGATATCGGTTTCGAAGAAATACCGCTGGCTGATCTTGTCGAACGGCAGATGCTCAGCCACTCGCGCGTGAATGGCGGTGTAGCCGTTGGTTGGGTCAAACAAATCCCAGTAGCCGGACGAAAATTTCGTCATGAAAGACAGAACGGCATTGCCAAACAGGCGCTTGCCGGGCATAGCGCGTAACGCCTCCAAGTCGAAGAAGCGATTGCCCTTGGTGTAGTCGGCATCACCGTTCACGATGGGTGCAATGAAATCCGGAATCAGCCTGGGGTCCATCTGACCGTCGCCGTCGACCTTGACCAAGATGTCAAGGCCCGCTTCGATCGCAGCCCTATAGCCGGCCATGACAGCGCCGCCAACGCCGCGATTCACCTCGTTGCGCAGTACGACTACGCGGCGATCTCTGCAATGCTCCGTGACAAAAGCACCCGAAGCATCTGGGCAGCAATCGTCGACGACATAAATCCGACTCACTTCGGAACCGATTTCGGCAATGACGTCCAGAATGTGGCGCGTTACCTTGTAAGCGGGGATGATGACTGCGACGGAGAGTTGTTCAAATTGGGACATGTGGATTCTCACCCGATGTAGAAGCGATCGAGCAGAAGCTGAGGCATTTTCGCGAAGGTCAAGAGTGTAATCAATGCCAGGATCAAGATGGACGTCTTGGCAGCTGAGGTCTTGAATCCTCCATCACCACTCAAGCCGTAGGCCAGGGCCACCAGGGGTATGGTGAAGTATCGCCCTTGCACGCCCCCGATCACTGGTGTCGGGAATTCATTCCACTGCACCAGCAGCGCAAAAAATATCGTGAAGCAGGCACCCAGAAACATCAACACAAGTGCCAGTCGCGGGATCCAGGTCTGCTTCAGGTTTCTCACCGAGATAGAGAGGATCGCCACCGCGACGAACATCCACCACACCGTGTTGTAGTAGCCCTTGGGAAATTTCGTATCCAGCCAACCCAATACACCGACGAATTGCTGCATATATCCAGAGCGGATTTCGTTCGAGGTGATCGTGTTGTAAATAATCCCCAGCATCTCCGTCGGATGCAACAAATAATGCTTAATCACCTCCCCGTGTGTATAACCGGCGTGATGCATACCTCCATCCTGATTGGACGAGATCGATAGATACAACCATAGCAGCACCATCACAGTGACGATTAAGCCCTGCCAGAAATACAAGGCTCTTTTTCGCACCAACGCAAGCGTAAATGGCATGAGCACGAACGACGCGATTTGAGTCCGACTGGTCGCCAAGACGAAGATCAGACCGATCAACAGATACGACCAGGCTACTTCCCTTTCTGCCGGCTTGGTCGCAAGCCGCATGAAAATGCTCGTCGCCAAGATTGCAAGCGCCAGTGAAAAGCCATCAATGGCAGCGCCCATGGCCTGGAAGACCGTCATTGGTAACAACAGCAGGCAAACCGTCAATGGATTGGTCGGAAAAATCCGGAATGCCAATAATATCAAGGCCATACTGGCCACGAATACGCTGTACCGCGCCAAGTAGTACGACTGCTGTACCGAAAGGTTCAGCTGTTCACCTATCGCCAGACCAATGGCCTGAGGGATGTAAATGGCCGGGAAATAGTAGCTGGTGGTCGGCATCTCGAAATAGGTCTTTTCACCAGACCATTTCAGCGAAGACAGCTGATCAATCCGTTCATGCGTCACCTTCGCTGCAAGGTTGCCAGGAAACGGACCCTGCCCCATCAGTGCGAAATTGATGAGATTGCGATCGACATTGCCACCTGACAATTTGCCTTGCTGATTTTCAAGGAGGACCACGCCATCGGTCAGCAAATACGCCCGCAACAAATGTACGGGCTCGTCCGGCGACTGCATGGGTGGCACCAGACGATTCAAGACCATGAACACCGCCAATATGGCAGCGAAGGCTATCCAGGAATTACGGGAAAATTGCAAATGGCGAAAGCCCTCCCCAAGCCATCCTGCGCCCCAAGCCCGCTTAGCATGGACCGATTTAATTTTTATTCTCCGAATTGTAAAACCAAGAAATTTAGAACAGCACAATAAACTGCGCCGACCTGAACGGCTCGCGCAGCAATGCAAAAAGCCAACAAGGCTTACCTGTCTTTAATTAACACCCGCGGCATGGGCCTGCTCATCAGCATGGTACGAAGAACGCACCATGGCGCCCACCGCCGCATGCGAGAAGCCCATCGCGTAGGCTTCACGTTCAAACATCGCGAACGTATCCGGGTGCACGTAGCGCAGCACCGGCAGGTGGTGTTCAGACGGCTGCAGGTACTGGCCGATGGTCAGCATATCGACGTTGTGCGCACGCATGTCGCGCATGACCTGAAGGATTTCCTCGTCGGTCTCGCCCAGGCCCAGCATCAAGCCGGACTTGGTGGGCACTTCCGGATGCAACTGCTTGAACTCGGCCAGCAGCTTGAGCGAGTGCATGTAGTCGGAGCCCGGGCGGGCCTGCTTGTACAGGCGCGGCACGGTTTCCAGATTGTGGTTCATCACGTCGGGCGGGCCGGCGTTCAGGATGGTCAGCGCACGATCCAGGCGGCCGCGGAAGTCGGGCACCAGCACCTCGATGCGGGTGGACGGCGACAACTCGCGAATATGGGTGATGCAATCGACGAAATGGCCGGCACCGCCATCGCGCAGGTCGTCGCGGTCAACCGAGGTGATCACCACGTACGAGAGCTTCAAGGCGGCGATGGTGCGCGCAAGATTCAGCGGCTCGTTGGTATCCAGCGGGTCGGGGCGGCCATGGCCCACGTCACAGAACGGGCAGCGGCGGGTGCACTTGTCGCCCATGATCATGAACGTGGCCGTGCCCTTGCCGAAGCATTCGCCGATGTTCGGGCAAGAGGCTTCTTCGCAGACCGTGTGCAGGTTGTGCTCGCGCAGGATGCGCTTGATGTCGTAGAAGCGGGAACCGGGCTGGGCAGCCTTGACGCGGATCCATTCCGGCTTTTTCAGGCGTTCGGCGGGAATGATCTTGATAGGAATGCGCGCCGTCTTGGCCTGGGATTTCTGCTTCTGCGTCGGATCGTAGGCCGCTTCGGCAGGCGTGGCGGCGGGTTCGTTCGAGGGAACAGACGACTCGGCAAGCGTAGACATGAGACACCTTCACGACCGGCGCGGATCGCGCCGTGGTCTGAGACAAAAAACGCATTTTACCCTCCCTGGGGGCTTCCACCCTGAACGGCCTTTGGCCGGGAGGCTACCCAGGCTGGGTTATCGTCACGCCTGATGAATTCCACCCCGCCCGTCATGCCCTCCCCATCCGTCCCCCGTCCCATCGTCCTGGTCGCCCCCCGCCTGGACTCGCCCCCCGCACCGCGCGCGGTCCAAGCCATTGCCGACCGGCTGGCAGTGGCCGGCTACTACCTGGCCACGGGCTCCTGGCGCGAGCCCGGCCTGCTGCCGGGGCTGGCTGTGTTGCAGCCCGCCGCCGTCCTGGCCCTGGGGCCGCTGGACGATCCGCAACTGCGTGCCGCCGTTGCGGCGCTGGACGTTCCGGTGGTGGAAACCTGGGGCCTGCCGGAGACACCGCTAGACAGCGTCGTGACGATCGACAACGCCGAAGCCGGCCGCCAGGCGGCCCGCCATTTCGCCGAAAAGAAATTTGCCCAGGTCGCCTGCATCAGCGCCGACACCCCCTGGGAGCGGGCCCGGCGCGAAGGCTTCATCAGTGCGGCGGCCGCGCTGGGCCTGACCCAGGTGGCAGACATCGTGCAGCCCGAGGCCCTGCAGATGAACGATGGCCGCATGGCCTTCCTGCGCCTGTTGGCGACCAATACGATTTTCGATGCGGTGTTCTGCACGTCGGACCTGCTGGCCGCGGCCGCCGTGTCGGAAGCCCACAACCGCGACCTGCACGTGCCGCAGGACCTGGCGGTGCTGGGCTTCACCGACGATGGCAGTGCGCCGCAATGGGTACAGGGCCTGACGACGCTGGGAGTGGATGCTGCGGACCTGGGCCGGCGCGCAGCCCAGCTGCTGCTGGACCGGCTGGACGGCGAACAGCCGCCCGGCACTCAGGTCACGATGGAAGTGGTGTTCGAGCCGCGCCTGAGCACGTAGCCGGCCCGGGCCGGCAGCGCGGTGGCCTACCTTCCGGTCAAGCCCCGGTTTCGTACAGGGCCGGAAACCCGCTGTCGCGCAACATGGCGTCGGCTTCGCGCAGAAACGCCGGCGTGGCGGTCTCGGGCACGCGTACCAGCCATTGCACGGCCTCTTCCTTGCGGCCGCGCTGCAGCAGCATGCGGCCCAGATGGAACATGCCACGGAAGTCACCGCCCTCGGCGCAGCGCTGGTAGCAGTCGAAGGCGCGCTCCAGGTCTTGGGGCACGACATCGCCGGCCTCGTAGAAGCGGCCCACGACACCGATGGATTTCACATGGCCGCCCTGCGCGGCCTGCTGGTACAGGGCCAGCGCCGCGGCGCGGTTCTGCACTACGCCGCCGCGGCCGCTCTTGAGCATGTGGGCGTAGTTGTACATGCCCCAGTCCAGCCCGCGGTCGGCAGCCAACCGGAACCAGTACGCCGCGACGGTATCGTCCGGCGCCACGCCCCAGCCGTTCTCGTAGCAGCGGCCGACCATGTTGATGGCCATCAGGTGATCGGCATTGGCGGCGCGCTTGAACCAGGCCAGCCCTTCGACCTGGTCTTGCGGCACGCCGACGCCGTCCAGCAGCATCTGGCCGTAAATGGTCTGGGCCTCGACCAGGCCCATCTCGGCAGCGGTGCGTATCCAGGCGGCGTAATGCTCGGCCGGGCCTTCGCGCAGCCGCGCCAGCTGTTCCGGCGAGGTGGCGGCCACATCGGCCGGGCTGAAACTGGGTGTCATGCGGGAGTCCTTGCCTGGCGCCAGGCGCGGGCCAGATTGCGCGCCAGCGTATCGCCGACGTCGGTAGGGTCTAGCCGGACGCCGCAGGCCGCCATGTCGACGGTGCGCAGCCCCGCGTAACCACAGGGGTTGATGCCCAGGAACGGCGCCAGGTCCATAGCCACATTGAGGGACACGCCATGGTAGGCGCGGCCATTGCGGATCTTGATGCCCAACGCGGCGATCTTGGCCAGGTCGCCGCCGCCCGGCGCGGGCACGTAGACGCCCGGCGCCCCCGGCTTGCGGCAGGCGCCGGCCACGCCCATGTCATCCAGCGTGTCGATCACCGCGGATTCCAGCAGCGCGACGTATTCCTTCACGTACATGTCGACCCGGCGCAGGTCGAACAGCGCGTAGGCCATGACCTGGCCGGGGCCATGGTAGGTAACCTGGCCGCCACGGTCGCAATGGACGATGGGAATGGCGCCCGGGTTCAGCACGTGCTCGGGCAAGCCGGCCTGCCCCAGCGTGTAGACGGGCGCATGCTCGCACAGCCAGATTTCATCGGGCGTCTCGGCCGACCGCTGGTCGGTGTACGCCTGCATGTCCCGCCAGACGGACAGGTAGTCCGCCGGCCGCGCGAGCCACTTGATCACGGCAGCCTTCTTGCCTTACAGGACAATCGACACCATGGGATGGCCGTGCAGCGCCTGGTACAGGCCGTCGAGCTGCTCGCGCGAGGTGGCGCGCACCGTGAAGGTCAGGCCCATGTAGTTGCCGCCCTTGCTGGGCCGCATTTCGACCGTGGCGGCATCAAAGCCCGGGTCAAAGCGCAGCACGACTTCGGTCAGCGTCTGCGCAAAATCGGGGTGCTGCTTGCCCATGACCTTGATGGGAAAGTCGCTGGGGTACTCGATGAGGGAGTCTTCGGGCGGAATATGCATGATGGATGGCCTGGAGCGTCAATTCATCTATATGGGGGCAGGCATCGCCCAGGCAAGGCCCGCCCGTCAGGGCGGGCGACGCGGGGGGGCTGGTAACAGCGCCCCCGCAGGGCCGGCTTAGAGCGCGGCAATGCGGGCATCATAACCCGCGCGCAATTGCTCAAAAACGGGGCCGGGCTTGCCCGAACCCACCGGCCGGCCGTCCAGCGAGACGATCGCCAGGACTTCCTTGGTAGCCGAGGACAGCATCAGTTCGTCCGCCTGAGCGACTTCGTCCTGGGTGATGCGGCGCGCTTCGAAGGCGATGCCGGCTTCGGTCGCCAGCTCGCCCATCAGGCCGTAGCGGATGCCTTCCAGGATGAGGTTGTTCTTGGGCGGCGCCAGCAGCTTGCCGCCGGACACGACCCAGATGTTGGTGGACGAACCTTCGGTCAGGAAGCCGTCGCGGAACTGCAGCACTTCGTCGACATGGGCGTCCACGGCCTGCTGCTTGGCCAGCACATTGCCCAGCAACGACACGGACTTGATCTCGCAGTGCAGCCAGCGCTCGTCGGGAATGCTGATGGCGGACAGGCCTTGCGTGCGGGCCTCGGCCGACGGCGGCGCCCACGCCGACACCATGCCGAAGACGGTCGGCGTGACCGGCTGGGCCGGGAACTGGTGGTCGCGCTTGGCAACGCCGCGCGTGACCTGCAGGTAAACGATGCAGGTTTCCAGGTTGGAGCGCGCCAGCAGCTGTTCGATCAGGTCGATCCAGCCGGCGCGGTCGAACGGCTGGGCGATGCGCAAGGCCGCTAGGCTGCGGTCAAGGCGGTCCAGGTGCTCGGCCATGCGGAAGGCATTGCCGCGATAGACCGGCACGACTTCGTAGATGCCGTCGCCGAAAATGAAGCCGCGGTCCAGGACAGAGATCTTGGCCTCGTCCACGCGCAGAAACTCGCCATTGAGAAACACCTGGCTTTCGCCCGGTACGCCCGGAATCATGAGCCGCTCCTGAGAATCAAATGGATAGGGACGGGCCACCCGGCCCGCCCCTTGCGATAAAGCTTACACCCGCGGCCGCGCCCGTGGCGCGCCCGCTTACTGGAACCAGCGCTTGACGGTATCGGCCATGCGGCCGAAGAAGCCCGCGCGCTCGACGGCGTCCTGCACCACCAGCGGTTCGGTGCGCAGCACCTTGCCATCCAGCGTGAACTGCAGCGTGCCAACCTGCTGGCCCTTGGCCAGCGGGGCGATCAGCGGATCCGTGCGCTGCGCCACCGGCTTCAGGTCGCCGGCCTTGCCACGCGGCACTGCCACCGACACCGGGTTGGGCGGGCCCAGCTTGACGTTGTCGGCCGTGCCTTCCCAGACGCGGGCGTCGATGCCAGGCTGGCTCTTGTCGAAGAGCTTGACCGTGTCGAAATTCTGGAAGCTCCAGTTCAAAAGCTTCAGGCTTTCTTCGGCGCGGGTGGCTTCACTGTCGGTGCCCACCACCACGACCAGGATGCGGCGGTCGCCGCGCACCGCGGTCGACACCAGGCAATAGCCGGCGGAATCGGTATGGCCGGTCTTCATGCCGTCGACCGACGGGTCGGCCCACAGCAGGCGGTTGCGGTTGGGCTGGGTGATCTTGTTGTAGGTGAAGCTCTTCTGCTTGTAGTAGTGGAAGAACTCGGCGTGGTCGGTGATCAGGTGCGCCGACAGCGTGGCCAGGTCGCGCGTGGACGTCATGTGCTGCGGGTCAGGCAGGCCCGTGGCGTTCATGAAGTGGGTATTGCGCATGCCCAGGCGTTCGGCTTCCTGGTTCATGAGCGAAGCGAAGGCGGATTCGCTGCCGCCAACCGCTTCGGCCAGCGCGACGGACGCGTCGTTGCCCGACTGCACGATCATGCCCTGGTTCAGTTCGTCAACCGTGACCGGCTTGCGCGGCTCGATGAACATGCGCGAGCCACCGGTGCGCCAGGCATGCTCGGACACGGGCACGGTCTGCTCCAGCGTCAGGCGCTTTTCTTCCAGCGCGTTGAACACGACGTAGGCCGTCATGATCTTGGTCAGCGAGGCCGGCTCGACCTTCATGTCCGGGTTGGAGGCCGCCAGGGTCTGGCCGCTGTTCACGTCGATCACGATCCAGGCCTTGGCCGCGATGGTGGGCGCGGGCACCGCCGACACATCGCCCACCGGCACCACCCCCGAGGCCGTCGGCGCGGGCGCCGTGGCGCCAGCGGCCGCGGGTGCCGCGGCGGGCGCCTGCTGGGCCCAGGCCGGCAGCGACGCCGCAAGCATCGCCGACAACACCGCGCCGGCCAACGCGCGACGGGCAAAGACAACGGGGGATTGAGCGGAGTAAGGCAAATTCTTCATCGGCAACGTGGGTCCAGGAAAGACGCCCGCTGGCGCGGGGCAAGTGGCTGACAATTATAGGCAGTCGATAGGACCCATCCGCCCCGGGATGGGTTCCTTGGTCATTTAAAACATGCAACCTGATGCAACTCGCCGCGCGTCGCGGCGCGCGGCTCAGTCCAGCGCAACCTTCAGGCGCGCCTGCACCAATTGGCGCAGCACCAGCAGCTTGCCATGGAAGAAGTGCGACGCGCCGGGGATCACCACCACGGGAATCGAGCGCGGCCGGGCCCAGTCCATGGCTTCGGACAAGGGCACGACTTCGTCCTCTTCGCCATGCACCATCAGCGTATCGTCAGGAACCTGGACCTCATGCGACTGGAAGCGGTTCACCGCCGGCCCCATCAGCATCAAGGCGCTGGGCAGTACGGCTTCGCCTTGGTCCGCCAGCGCGGCGTAGGTCTGCGCGGCCACGGCGGTGCCGAAGGAAAATCCGGCCAGCACCCAGGGCGCGGCAGCCAGTTCAGGATGGCGTTCGCGCATCTGCGCCACCACCGCCAGCATGTCCTGGGTTTCGCCCACGGACTTGTCGAACACGCCTTCGGACAAGCCGACGCCGCGGAAGTTGGGGCGCACCGCCACCAACCCGTGCTGTACGCAAGCGCGCGACAGCGTGGTCACGACTTTGTTTTCGCGGGCGCCGCCTTGCAGCGGGTGCGGATGCAGTACCAGGGCCCAGCCCCGCGGCGTGCCGTCGGGCCAATCCACTGCGCAATCGATGCGGCCGGCGGCGCCGGTGAAGGCATGGGTTTCAGTGCTTGCGGGCATAGGGGTACTCGTGCTGCGTGAAAAAGGGAATGTTAACCGGCGGGGCGTCAGCGGATTGGCCGCGCCGCGGCCTTCGGATTGCTGGCCAGCCACTGCGCCAGCTGGTCTGCGGCGTCATCGGTCGCCTGGCGCAAGGCGGCCACGCCGCCGGCGGCGTCCTGTGTCGGTGCCGGGGCCTGGGTTGCGATACGGATCTGTCCGGCCACGTCGCGGCCATTGAGCAGCACCGCCTGCAGCAGCACGCGGCCCTCGCTGGCCGAGCCGTCGGGCGTGAACACCTGCTCGAACTGCGACAGGTAGACCTGCAACTGCGGCGTCTGGCCGCTGGCCCGCTCGGCCAGCACCGGCCCCTGGCGCGACAGGCGTTCGATCAGGCGCTGTCGCACCAGATCGGACGGCGATGACGACCAACGGTAAGTGGCGTAGGACTTGGGCGCGGCGCTGTCGCCCACCCGCCAGACGATGCCGGTATCGGACAGCGCCGGCACGGCCGAGAACACCAGCGCGATGGGTTCACGCGCCGGCAACTGCGGCGTGGGGCGGGCGTCCAGCCCCAGGTCGAAGACGGCGGGCGGCGCGCCGACGCGGCCTACCCCGCAGCCGGCGAGCGCCAAAGTCAGGATCAGAACTGCGCTGCGCATCTTCATTTCGGCTGTCTCCCAAATCCGGCGAACCCGGCCTCGCCGGGCCCGGGCGCAACCGGCGCCGGCCCGAACAACAACGATTGCGGCGAGTTGTCGACGCGCCGCAGGGTAAAGGTGGCGCCGCGCGCGGCTGCGCTGACGTTGGCGGCCATGCTGGCGACGGCAGGCAACGTCTCGCTGTCCAGGCGCGAGGCGGCAAAAGCGATGTCATTCAGGCTGCGCGTGGCCGTGGCCAGCGGGCCGTCGGGCGCGTTCAGCCGCGCCAGCGACTGCCGCGCCTGCTGGGCCAGGTCGGCGACCTCGCGCGCCGCGCGGTCGGCCTGACGCGACGTGCTGCCCAGCGAATCCATCAGCGGACCCAGCTTGGCCAGGGTCGGGCTCAGGTCGCGGGTAGCGTCCTTGAGCGACTGGGTGATGTCGGCGGCGTTCTGCAAACTGGCGGTCAGCGCCTGCACGTTCTGCTGGCTCAGCAGCCGGCGCAATTGCTCGGTCGCGTCTTCCACATTGGAAATCAGGCGGCCGCCGCGTTGCTCGATGCGGTCCAGGAAGCCAGGGCGCAGCGGAATCGCGGCGGGATTGGCGTCGCTGGAGGCCAGCCGCTTGAACGAACTGCCGTCATCGCGCAACTCCACATTGGCCATGCCGGTCACGCCCTGCACGCCCAGTTCCGCCCAGGTCGATTCGGTGATGGGCGTGTTGGGCGCCACGCCGATGCGGATCCGCACCTGCCCGGGCTTGTCGGGGTTCAGCGCCAGCGACTGCACCTTGCCCACCGGCACGCCCTGGTAACGGACGGTCGATTGCGGGTTCAGGCCGCTGACGGCAGTGGCCGACACGATTTCATAGGTTTGCAGTTTGGTCCGGTCGCGGCCGATCCAGACGGCCACCAGCGCAGCGGCGGCCAGGAGGACCAGCGTGAAAATGCCGGCCATGAGCGCGTGACTACGGTTTTCCATGATGCGTTCCCTTCGGCGCCATGTCCCCAAGCGCACGCAGACCGCGTTCGCCCAGGAAGAATGTGTGAATGAACGGGTGATCGACCTTCAGTACTTCCGGCACCGTGTCGCATACGATCACCCGCTTGTCCGCCAGCACGGCCACACGGGTGGCCAACGCAAGCAGCGTGTCCAGATCGTGCGTCACCATGACAACGGTAAATCCCAACTGCCGGTGCAGACTGCGCACCAGGTCCACGAATTCGTCCGAGCGCAGCGGATCCAGGCCCGCCGTGGGCTCGTCCAGGAACACCAGTTCCGGGTCGAGCGACAACGCGCGCGCCAACGCCACGCGCTTGACCATGCCGCCGGACAGGTCCGATGGCCGCTTGCCGGCGTCCTGTGCCGTCAGGCCCACCATCGCCAGCCGGCACATCACGACGTCGTGCACCAGGTCTTCGGGCACCGTGCGCAGTTCGCGCAGCGGCAGCGCCACGTTGTCGAACACGGACAGCGCCGAAAACAGCGCACCGGCCTGGAACAGCATGCCCCAGCGGTACGACAGACGACGCCGCTCGGCGGTCGTCAGCTCGGACAGGGTATTGCCCAGCACCTGGATCGTGCCTGCGGCCGGCTGGTCCAGCCCGATGATCTGGCGCAGCAGCACCGTCTTGCCCGTGCCCGAGCCGCCCACCAGCACCAGGATCTCGCCGGGAAACACCGTCAGGTCCAGGTTGTCGTGCACGACGTGGGCGCCGAAGGCGGTACGCAGGCCCCGCACGGTAATGACCGGCGCAACCGTGACATGCTCTTCGGTGAACAGGCGATGTTGTTCGGCGCCGGCCATCAGATACCCACCGAACTGAAAATCACCGCGTACAACGCGTCCAGCAGGATCACGCCGGTAATCGACGTGACCACCGAGGTCGTGGTGCCGCGCCCCAGGCTTTCCGTGTTGGGCTGAATGCGCAAGCCGAAATGGCAGGCGATCAGCGCGATCAGCATGCCGAAGGTCACGCCCTTCAGGATGCCGATCCAGTAATTGGTCAGGGAAATCGCGTCGGGCAAGGATTGCAGGAACCACTGCGCCGACACGCCCAACTGCACCTGCGCGGCCAGCATGCCGCCCAGAATGGCCATGGCGTCGGTCCAGAGCACCAGCAACGGCATGGTGACCGCCAGTGCCACCACCCGCGGCAGGATCAGCCGCTGGCCGTGCGAAATGCCCATCACCAGCATCGCGTCCAGTTCCTGCGTGACCCGCATGACGCCGATCTGCGCGGTGATGGCCGACCCCGACCGCCCCGCCACCAGAATGGCGGCCAGCACCGGCCCCAGCTCGCGCACGATGGACACGCCCAGCAGCCTGACGATGAAGCGGTCCGCGCCGATCATCTGCAACTGCTGCGCCGACAGATACGACAGCACCACGCCGATCAGAAACCCCACCAGCGCCGTGATGCCCAGCGCCTGCGCCCCCGTGCGGTAGATCTGGGCCGAGATCTCGCGCCAAGGGCCGCGCGAGGGCCGACGCAGCATGCCGAAGAAATCCAGCACCAGCTGCCCCAGCATCACCAACAGGGCGCGGCCATTCTCGGCCGCCTGCAACACCGCGTCGCCTACGGACCGGACCCAGCCCCACGAGGCCTCGGGGCGCGGCGGCGCCTGGCGCTCGCCCTTGTTCATCGCCAGGGCGTTGAACACATCCTGCTGGCCGGCCGACCAACGCACCCGTTCGGGCAGCTTTTCGCCCCAGGCCTGCCAGATCAGCAGGGCGCCGATGGTGTCCAGCCGGCTGATGCAGTGCAGGTCCCAGCGCGCGTCCTCGCTGACGGCCTTGGCCATCGCGGCGCGGCGCCGTTCGACCTCGCCGGGCTCGGCCAGCGCCAGAACGCTCCAGTCGCCCCCCACATGGCACACGCCCGCTTCCTGGCGGAAGGGCGCGGCGGCGGACACGGATGGGGAAGAATGCGGCATGAAGACAGGATACCGATGCAAAATGTATCGACAATCATATACGCTGAGGCCGAAACGCCGCGAACCCGGCCCGCGCGTGCCCTACAATCGCCGCCATGTCCGCTCAAGTCCGCCCCATCGACCTGCCCGCGCCAGACGACCTGGCCCGGATGCTGGGTTCGCGCCTGCCCGCCTTCCAAGACATTGCCTGGACCGCCAGCACCGGCTCGACCAACGCCGACCTGCTTGCACGCGCCCGCAGCGGCGCGGCCGCCGGCAAACCCTGGCTGCTGGGCACCCACCTGCAGGAAACGGGCCGTGGCCGTGCCGGCCGCCCCTGGCAGAACCGGGTGGGCGCGGCGCTGATGTTCTCGTGTGCGTTCGACGTGCACCTGCCGGCCGCCCAACTGCCCGCCCTGTCGCCGCTGGCCGGCCTGGCCGCCTGCGAGGCGCTGCGCGCCGTGGCCGGCCCCGACGCCGACGGCCTCTGCATGAAATGGCCCAACGACGTGCAATGGCGCGACGCCAAGCTGGCCGGCGTGCTGGTCGAGACCACCCGCAATCCGGGCGGCCGCGAAACCGGCTATACGGTCGTCATCGGCATGGGCGTGAACCTGGTCGACGCCGACACGCTGTCGCAGGCCCTGGGCCGCCAGGTGGCCGACTGGACCCAGGTCACCCAACACGCGCCCGACCACCCCGCCATCGCCGCAGACCTGGTCTGCGCCGCGGCCACCGCCTGGCACGAGGCCGTGCAGATGCTGGAACGCGAGGGCTTTGGCGCCTTCGCGCAGCGTTTCGGCCAGGTCGACGCGTTGGCCGGCCGCGCCGTCAATGTGCTCGACAAGGGCGACGTCATCCTCAGCGGCACGGCCTGTGGCGTCGACAGCCAGGGCCGCCTGCTGGTCCAGACGCCCCAGGGCGCCACGCCGATATCGGTCGGTGAAATCTCGATCAGGCAGCAGGCATGATCATCCTCATCGACTCCGGCAACAGCCGCCTCAAAGTGGGTTGGCTGGACCCCACCAGCCCCGACATGCCGCGCGAGCCTGCCGCCGTCGCCTTCGACGGCCTCGACCTGGACGCCCTGGACCGCTGGCTGACTGCCCTGCCTCAGCAACCGACGCGCGCGCTGGGCGTGAACGTCGCAGGCGCCGAACGCGGCGCCGCCATTGCGGCCATGCTGCAGCGCCGCGGCTGCACGGTCACCTGGGCGACGTCGCAGGCCACCACCCTGGGGCTGGTCAACCGCTACAAGACACCGCAGCAGCTGGGCGCGGACCGCTGGGCGTCGCTGCTGGGCGTGCTGTCGCGCCTGCCGGGGGCTCATCCGCCCTTCCTGCTGGCCAGCTTCGGCACCGCCACCACCATCGACACGGTCGGGCCCGACAACGTCTTTGTCGGCGGCCTGATCCTGCCCGGACCCGCCATGATGCGCAACGCGCTGGCCCACGGCACGGCCAACCTGCCGATCGCCGAGGGCCAGGTCGTGGCCTATCCCACCGACACGCACGAAGCCATCGCCTCGGGCATCGCCGCCGCCCAGGCCGGCGCCGTGGTGCGCCAGTGGCTGGCCGGCCGCCAGCGCTACGGCCAGACGCCACAGATCTTCGCGGCCGGCGGCGGTTGGCCGGAAGTGCACCAGGAAATCGAACGCCTGCTGGCGGATGCCGGCGGCGCGTTCGGCGCTGCGCCCGTGCCCGTCTACCTCAACCACCCCGTCCTGGACGGACTGGCCGCCATGGCGCGCGCCACCCCGGCACCGGACGCCTGACACGAGGCCGCCGCATGCGAGTGCTCTTCATCCTGATCCTGTTGGCCAATCTGTGGGTGCTGGCGCTGGGCCAGGGCTGGCTGGGCACGCGGCCGGCGGACGAAGGCCGTGACCCGCGCCGTTTCAGCCAGGAATTGAATCCCGGCGCCGTCACGCTGGTGCCCAGAACCGCCCGTTAAGGCTTCGCGGCGGCTTGCACGCCAGGCCATCGGCCAGAGCGCGTCGCATGCGCCTGCGACGCCACCTTCATCAATCCAGCCAGGGCGCCAACGCGGCCATCGTCCGGGCCGTGGCGCCCGAATGGCTGGCAAACCAGGTCTGCGCCGCCTGGCCAGCCGCCTGCCGCCTGGGCGGATCGGCCACCAACGCCAAGGCGGCGGCCACTGCCTGTGCCGGATCGGGCTGGCGCTGCGCCGCACCCGCCTCGATGGCATCGCTCGCAGCCTGCTGAAAATTGAACGTATGCGGCCCCACGATGACCGGCACACCTGCCGCGCACGCTTCGATCAGGTTCTGTCCGCCCAGCGGCGCAAAACTGCCGGCCACCACGGCCACGTCCGAGGCCGCATAGTAAAAGGCCATCTCGCCCAGCGTATCGCCCAGCAGCACGGTCGTGTCCGCGCCAGGATCCTGTCCGGACGAGCGCCTGACATAAGGCACGCCCGCCTGCTCCAGCAGCGCCGCAGCCTCGTCGAACCGCTGGGGATGACGTGGAATCAGCAAGAACAACGGCCCGCCAGCCGTCGCCGACTGGCGCTTGATCGCGTCGATGAACGGCGCGTCCTCGCCTTCGCGAGTACTGGCCAAGGCGACCACGGGCCGGCCCAGGCGGGCGCGCCACGCCTGCCCCGCCTGAACCTGCCGGTCAGGCAAGGCCAGATCGAATTTCAAATTGCCTGACACGCTCGGATTGCGCACGCCGGCCTGGGCCAACCGGTCAGCGTCCTGCGCGGTCTGGGCCAGCACCAGATCCAGCCCTTGCAGCGCTTCGCGCATGACGCTGCCCAGACGACGCGCCTGGCGCAGCGAAGATTCCGAGTAGCGGGCGCTTACCAGCGCCATGGGCAGGCGGGCACGCCGGGCAGCCGCCAACAGATTGGGCCAGATTTCGCGTTCTATCAGCAGACCGCAGCGGGGGGTGTTGGCCGCCAGAAAGCGCCGTGTGGCGCCAGGAAAATCGTAGGGCAGCCAGGCCTGGCGAAGCTGTCCCCGCGCAATCGCGTCGGCAAACAGCCGTGCGCCTTCGGCGCGGCCCGTGGCAGTGATGTGGGTCAGCAACACGGGCAGGCCGTGGTCCAGCAACGCTTGCAGCAGCGGCTGGGCAGCACGCGTCTCGCCCAGGCTCACGGCATGCACCCAGACGGGAGCGGGCGCCGTCGCGTCGGCCACGGCAGCGGAACGATTCGTGGCGCTCCGGCCAAAGCGTTCGGGTGAAAAAATCTGCCATTCGCCGCCTGCCCGCTTGGCCCGGCGGGCCATCCACAGCCAGACCAGGGGCGCCAGCGCCCGCAACGCCAGGGTGTAGACGCCGCGGTTCATGTCAGTGCGCCGCCAGCGCCTGCTCCACCGACGCCATGACAGCCTCGCGCGAAGGCGAGGCGCCGCGATCGCCCAGGCTGGCCGTGTAATTGGAACCGACCAGGGGCGTGCGCACCGGCGTGGACGCGCGATAGATGCCGATCGTGGGGCGGCCCAAGGCCGCCGACAGATGCGTCAGGCCACTGTCCAACCCCACCATCAGGCGGGATCCCGCCAACAATCGGGCCACCGAACTCAGGTCCATGCGTGGCATGACTTCGACGTCTTCCATGCCCGCCACCAACAACCGGGCACGCTCGGCTTCCTGCTCGTTGCCGGCCAGCAATTTGAGCGAGCACCCCGCATCCAGAAGGCGGCGAAACACGGCCCGCCAGTCATCTTCGGGCCAGAGTTTGTCGTCGCGGCTGGCCGACGGCATGATCACGGCATAGCCGCGGTCCGCGTCTACATGGTGCAGTCGGGGCAGTTCCGTGGCATTGAGCCCTTCACTTGGCACGTCGTGCACCGGATCCGCCGCTTGCCCGGCTTGCCGAACAAAGGACTGCAAGCCGAAATCCGGCAAGCCGGCGTGCTGATACCCGAAAGTCAGTCCGGCCAACTTGCGCTGGCGGATGACGGCGGGCTGCCAGAATTCCACGCG
This sequence comes from Achromobacter deleyi, assembly GCF_902859705.1. Taxonomy (GTDB): domain Bacteria; phylum Pseudomonadota; class Gammaproteobacteria; order Burkholderiales; family Burkholderiaceae_B; genus Achromobacter; species Achromobacter deleyi. The sequence goes on from NZ_CADIJO010000004.1 coordinate 84,803, forward strand.
GTGACGCACGTTATAAAACAGGGACGCCAACGGCTCGCGGGCGGAACGCCAATCCAGACCATGCCGTACGCCACGCGCCTGACGTACCAGCCACGCGGACTTCAACAGGGCCTGCATATCCAGGACGATGTCGTACTGCACGGACCGCAGGCGTTCGCGCAGCGCGCGCCGCTCGGCCCGCACTTGCGCCGACCACCAGGATTTACGCCAGCGGCGATGGGCAACCTTGATGATTTCATTGACCGCGGGATGCCAGGAAGGAATCTCGGCAAACGCCTCTTCGACGACCCAATCGATCTGCGCGTCGGGAACGTGCCGGGCAATATCGGTGATAGCCGGCAACATATGGACGAGGTCGCCCAGGGAGGAGGTGCGAACAATGAGAATTCGTGTGGGCATGGGCAAGGATTCGTGCTTGGCGCCACTATCGACCCGAAGGGCAGGCACCGGTCAACGCAGCCCGAACTGTACAACAACATTGCCCATTACAGCGCGGCATGTTCCGCCCCAGGCCAAATCTGCATTCCAGCCGAAATCACGCTTGTCTCAGTGCCGTTTCCGCTTTTTGACAATCATCCATTTAGGCATGCGGAACAGCACAAGCCTGCGATACAACAGGATATACGTCGTGGAGAATGCCGCGGTGCACAGCATGAGCACATACGGCTGCTGCCAGAACAGCACTGCAGGAATGACGGCCAGGGACGAGAGCAGCCACAGATAAGGCGACGTCATGGAGTTGCGTTGCGTCTGATGCCGCATTTCGCGCGACCCGATGGCCCAGCGCACCAGGCGCTTGTAGATCAGCATGTGCAGGTGAACGCCGTCAGGGGCGCCGGGTGATCGGCCCCGCAGCCACTTCTTGCGGTAGATGGAAAACAGCGTCTCGAAGACCGGGTAGATGCACAACAGCAGCGGAAACCATGCCGACACCTGCGGGTGGCGAGCCAACATCAATACCGACAGCTCGCCGATGATGAATCCCAGAAAATAGGCGCCGCCATCCCCCAGGAAAATATGCCCGTGCGGATAATTCCAAACGAGAAAACCAATAACCGCGCCCAAAGTGCTGAGCGCCACGATCAACAGAAACCGGTCGCCCAGATAAAAAGATACGTAAGCGAAGCCCGCCAGAATCATCGCGGAAACCACTGCCGCCAATCCGTTATATCCGTCGATGATATTGATGGCATTTGCGGCGCCGCCAATCGCCACTGACGTGAATATCAGGGAAATGACCCCGAATTGCAGCAGCCAATCAATACCGATAATGTCGACGCGCGTCACCGCTGCTCCCAGAAGATAATAGGCAGCGACACCTGACAGCATGGCCAGGCCGAGACGAACCAATACCCTGACCTGCTTGGTCAAGTCTTCGGCAAAACCGCCCAGGAAAGCGGGCATCGAGGCTGCCAGGAGCAGCACCATGCTGGGCAGGACGTCGGGCTCGCGCACAGCGACCAATGCACACGTCACACCTGTTGCCACCAGCAGTGACAGCCCGCCAATTCGGGGAACCGGCGCCGAGTGATATTTCTGCACGCCATCCAGATCGTGGTCGGCCGTCAGGCCATCATGCCAAGAGCGGTAGCGAACGATCAGCAAGGTGGAAATAAGCGAAACCAGGAACGCTACAAGAACGTACAACATGAAAAGCACGCCGGAATGGGGAATTGGCGCGATTGTAGCGTCAGACACACTTCTGACATCAAATCCAAAGCGCCCCTCCTGCAAAGGAGTGAAAAGAGGACGTTTCGACACCAAATCGCCTGGTCATATGGCTGAAATGAACGAGTAAACTGCCGACCTGGCTGGGAAGCGGAATAGCCAACGACGATAGATCGATCGCGCTGATCTTGCCAATAAACGATTAAGACGCATTCTCAAAATATGCTGCCTGTTGATTTCGCTGGACACATTCCCCTGCAGCGCTTGCCCGAATGGCAACGCTTTGGACAGGCTGTGCAAGACGCGTCTTTCTGCACCGACTCGATTCACCTCATCCAAGCCGGCGGCCTCACCATCGACTTGAGTGCCCAGGTCACCTCCCCCACCTGCCGCGCCACCGCTGCTGCGCTGCTCGAGGCACGAGGCTTCGACCAGGCCCGCGCCGCGCTGATGGCAGGCGATCGCATCAATCAGACAGAAGACAGAGCGGCCTGGCACACCATGCTGCGTGACCCCGCTCCCATCGAGGCGGTCGCTCAGCAGCATCAACGGGTTCGCGAATTCGTGGAACAGGCGGATGCGCAGGGCCGCTGGCGAAACGTGATCCACATCGGAATCGGCGGCAGCGATTGGGGCGTCCGGCTGGTCACCGACGCCTGCGGCAGCGGCGCCAAGCGCAGGCTCTTGAAGTTCGTGGCCAACATCGACGGCCATGCCCTCGAAGACGCGATCCAGGGCATGGCTCCCCAAGACACGCTCATCGTCGTCACGTCCAAATCCTTCACCACGGCCGAGACGTTGGCCAACTTGCGCCGAGCCGTGCGCTGGCTGACGGAGTCCGGTATCGAGCGGCCTTATGAGCAGGTCGTCGCGATCACCGCGCGGCCGGCGGCCGCCCAGGCGCTAGGCATTCCAACCGACCAGATCTTCGAGTTCTGGGACTGGGTTGGCGGCCGCTACTCGCTGTGGTCTGCCGTCGGCCTGCCGATCGCCCTGGTGCTGGGGGCCGACGCCATCGAGAATCTGCGGGCCGGCGCCGCCGCCATGGACGCGCATTTCGCGCAGGCGCCCATCGCCGACAACGCGCCCGCGCAACTGGCACTGGCCGGCGTGGCGAACCGCAGCGTCCTGGGCTATGCATCGCTGAGCATCGCGGCCTATGACGCACGCCTGCAATATCTTGCCCCTTACCTGCAACAGCTCGACATGGAATCACTGGGCAAGTCCGTCGACATTGCGGGCAACGCAGTGGGCGTACCGACCGGCCCCACGGTCTGGGGCATGCCCGGCACCGATGGCCAGCACACCTTCTTCCAGTGGCTGCACCAGGGCACGGACGGCGCTGCGGTGGATTTCATCATGTGCAGAGAAGCCGACCATCAATGGGTGGACGAACACACCATGCTGGTCGCCAATTGCCTGGCCCAGCGCCAGACCTTGTTGCAAGGCACCTCATCAGACGCCGATTGCGCCCGCCTGGTGGCGCAGGGCATGCCGCAGGAAAAAGCCCAATGGCTATCACGCCATCGCAAGCACCAGGGAGGCAGGCCGTCGTCCCTGATCGTTCTGCCCAGGCTGACGCCCCATGCGCTGGGCGCGCTGCTCGCACTCTATGAACACAAGGTCTTCGTGCAATCGCTCATCTGGGGCATCAACCCCTTCGACCAATGGGGGGTGGAAGCCGGCAAGAACATGGCCAGCGGCATTCTTCAAGAGTTGCGCGGCCAGGCGCCGGCAGCCTCGCACGACATCTCTACGCAGCACTGGATTTCGGAGTTGTCCCACAAATCCTGACCCCCGGCATGGCTGGCCGTTACGCTCAAGACAGGGCCAAAAGTAGCCAAACAGGCTATTTGGGAACAGAATAGGCGTACAACTCTTCTACAAGGAGACAGCCATGCGCATAGCTGATGCCCAATGGATTCCTGCCACGCAACACCAGACATGGGACGCGTTGACAGACCCGGAAGTGTTGCAGAAGTGCATTCCCGGTTGTGTAGAAGTCACCCGAAAAAGCCCCACCGAGTACGCCGTCACCTTGCGCGCCAAGCTGGCGGGCATCGATACCGACTACGAAGGCGAAATCCTCATGTCGGACACCAACGCCCCCAATAGCTGCACGCTCGTCTTCGAGGGCAAAGGCCGGGCAGCCTGCCTGGCGATCGGCACCGCGCAGATCAATCTCAGCACCAAGGATCAAGGCACGCGCGTTGCCTACACCGTGGCCGGCATGGCGGGCGGCAAGCTCGCCGAATGCGGCGAAGGGCTGCTGCTCAAGGCGGGCGACAAGATCATCCAGAAATTCTTCACCGCCTTCATTGACCACATGGCCAAGCAGCCCCGCCTGGCCCCACCGCCGCCGCCGCCGGAGCCCGAACCGCGCGGCCTGTCCAACTCGCGTTGGTCGTGGATACTGGTGGTGCTGGTGGTCGCGGTGTTCTGGAGCTACCACGCGTTCTACAAGTAAAAACCCTTATGCACCGATGATATGCTTGGCGGCATGAATCCACCGCCGCCAACACCCCAGCCCGCCGCCCCCGCTCACTCTCGCCGCGACCTGCTGAGGGGGATGGCAGGGGTAGCCGCTACGGTGGTGCTCGCCGCCTTCGATTCCACCATCATCAGCACCACCTTGCCGCGGGTGGCTGAAGCGCTGAACGGCATGGCGCTGTATGCCTGGGTCGGCACGGGCTATTTGTTGGCCACTGCCGCGTCCATCATGATCTTTGGCCGCCTGGGCGACATGTTCGGCCGCAAGCCCCTGATGCTGGTTTCCGTGCTGATCATTGCACTGGGGTCCATTGCCTGTGGCCTGTCCCAGACCATGGGACAACTGATCCTGTTCCGTACGCTTCAGGGCATCGGCGGCGGCATGATGATCGCCACCGCCTTCGCCGCGCCGGCCGACCTGTTCCCCGATGCCAAGGAACGCGTCAAGTGGATGGCCCTGGTCTCGGCAGCCTTCGCCATGGCCAGCGGCATTGGTCCGGTATTGGGCGGCGCCGCCACCCAGGCGCTGGGCTGGCGGGCTGCGTTTTTCATATCCCCACTGGCCGCGGCGGTGGCGCTGTTTCTCTTGGCCAAGTATTTCCCGCGGATCAAGCCGGTGCACACCGGCGCACGGCGCATCGACTGGATTGGGGCGATTCTGCTGGTGCTGGCGGTGGGTGCCCCGCTGGCGGCGCTGGAACTCGCCTTCGCCAAAGGCGAGCATGCCCATCCGATGATGGGCCTGGCCCTGGCGATCATTGGCATCGCCGCCATCGTTTTGCTCATCCCCATCGAACGCCGTGTCGAAACGCCCATTTTTCCGTTGCGTGTGCTGGCCGGCCGCGAACCGCAACTGCTGAACCTGGCCGCGATGACGGTCGGCGCCGTCATGTTCGTGCTGATTTTCTACAGCCCGCTGCTGCTGCAGCAGGTGCTGGGCTACACCCCTAGCGAAGCGGGCCTGCTGATGACGCCGTTGGTGGCGGCGATCTCGGTGGGCAGCATCATCAACGGCCGCTTGTTCCCCCGGCAGACCGAACCGCAACGCCTCATGGTATTCGGGGCCGGCATGCTGGCCGTCGGCACGTTGATGGTGCTGCTGATCTCACCCGGTACGTCGGCCTGGTGGATCGTGGCGGCGTTCTTCGTCAATGGCTGCGCCCTGGGCTTCCTGCTGCCCAATCTGACACTGTTCATGCAGATGCTGAGCGAGCGACGCGACGTCGGCGTGGCATCCGCGCTGGTGCAGACCACCCGGGCCATCGGCAGCGCACTGGGTACCGCCGTGGTGGGTATCCTGATTTCGCATGGCACTGTACTAAACGGAGTGCGCACCGGTCTGGTCCTGTGTATTGTCCTGTGCCTGACCTGTGCGGTACTGGCGCATCGGGTCAAGATGAAGAATCTGGCCACCGGCCGGAACCAAGCCTGACTCAGGACTCACCATGCGTCGTCGTGATTTGTTGGACCTTTTGCTCCTGGCCGCCGTCTGGGGCGGCTCATTCCTGTTCATGCGCGTGGCCGTAGGCGAATTCGGGCCCGTCGCGCTGATCGAACTGCGTGTCGGCCTGGCCGCGCTCTTCCTGCTGCCCGCGGCACTGTGGCGTGGCAGGCTGCCGGTCATCGCCAAGCACTGGAAGGCCATCCTGGTAGTGGGCACGCTGAACGCCGCACTGCCCTTCCTGCTGTATGCCTATGCCGCCCAGTCGCTAGGCGCGGGGTTCTTGTCGGTCGCCAATGCGGTGACGCCGGTGTGGGGCGCCGTGGTCGGCTGGCTATGGCTGAAGGATCGACTGCCCTGGTCACGCTCGTTGGGGCTGGCGATCGGCCTGCTGGGCATCGTGGTGCTGGTCTGGGACAAACTTGATTTTCAGGCCGGCGGCACGGGGCCCGCGGTGCTGGCAGCGGTGTCGGCGCCGATTTTCTACGGCATCGCCGCCAACTGGACCAAGCGCTTTCTGACGGGAGTGGACGCCCTGTCCAATGCCACGGGCAGCATGCTTGCCGCGACGCTGCTGTTGCTGCCCCTGGCGCTGGCCACCTGGCCGCAGGCGCCCGTGTCGGCCATGGCGTGGGGCGCCACCATCCTGCTGGCCGTCGTCTGCACCGGCGCGGCGTACATCGTTTTCTTCCGGCTCATCGCCAATGTGGGACCGACCGGCGCGGTCAGCGTCACGTTCCTGGTGCCGGTCTTCGGTGTCGTGTGGGGCGCCTGGTTCCTGGACGAAGCCATGACGGCATCGATTCTGGTCGGCGCCGGCATCATCCTGGTCGGCACCGCGCTGGCGCTGGGCCTGGTCGGCGGCAAGCGCCGCTAGCCGGCGGTGCCCGTTCAGTACTTGTCCGACGTTCCCGTCAACGCCACGCCGATCCGCAGCAAGGTATACGACGCCGCGTCCACCCAGCGCCGCAGCCAGCCGCGCCGCTGGTATTCCAACGGCCGGATGAAACGTCCGCCTTGCTGGATGGCCGCCTCCAGCCGCTCTTGCAGGTCCCACGAAAATGGCTGGTCGTCCACCACCACATTGGCCTCGCGCGCCAGCAGCAGGCTGAAAGGGTCCAGGTTGGACGAGCCGACGGTGGCCACGTTGTCGATGACGGCCACCTTGGCATGCAGGTAGCTGGGCATGTATTCGTAGATCTCGATGCCGTCGCGCAGCAGCTGGTCGTACAGCGAGCGCGTGGCATGGTACTGCATGCGGTATTCGACCTTGCCTTGCAGCAACAGGCGCACGCGCACGCCGCGCGCGGCGGCCTTGGCCAGGGCACGGCGAAACTGGCGGCCCGGGAAGAAATAGGCGTTGGCGATAAGGATGTCGCGGCGCGCCTGCGTGATGCCGTACAGGTAGGCACGCTCAAAGGTCTGGCGAAAACGCAGGTTGTCGCGCAGCACCAGCGCCGCGCGCAGTTCGCCGCAAGGCGCCACCGGCGCATGGCTGGGCTTGGTCAGCCGCATGCGGCTCCAGTCGCGTGGATGGCGCCGCAGGCGGGCCCAGTTAAGCCGCACCCACAGCAGGTCCTGCGCGTAGGCGGCTTCGGTCACCACGGGGCCCTGCACCTGCACCGCGAAATCGAAGCGTGGCGCCGATATGCCGTCGGTCGGGTCCAGGTCGTCGTAGTCGTCGATGATGTTGATGCCGCCGATGAAGGCGATGCTGCCATCGACGACGGTGACCTTGCGATGCAGACGCCGCAGGCGGCTGCGCGACGGGATGAACTTGGCGAACCAGCGAGGTTCGGGGCGGAAGATGCGGCATTGCGCACCCGCGCCGGTCAGGCGTTCACGCACGGCATCGACGGTTTCAGCGCTGCCAAAGCCGTCCAGCACCACCCGCACCTTCACGCCGCGCGCGGCCGCGGCCATCAGGCAGTCCAGCACCTTCAGGCCGGTGCGGTCCAGCATGAAAATGTAGGTCTCCAGGTGCACGCTGACCTGGGCCTCGTCGATCGCCTTGCACAACGCGGGAAAAAAATCGGTCCCGTTCTGCAACAAGCGGATCTGGTTGCCGTCGGTCCATTCCAACTTGACCTGCTCGGCCTTCACGGAAGTTCCAGCTCGGCCAGCAAGGGGGAATGATCGGACAGCCGCGCCCATTCGCGGCCGCGCAGCACGCGCGCGCTACGCACGGCAAAGCCGCGCTGGTAGATGCGATCCAGGCGGAACCACGGAAAGACGGCCGGGAACGTGCGCGGCGGCGGCAACAGCAGCCGCGAGCTGCCGTCCATGCCCAGCTGGTTGGTGCGTTCCATGACGGACACGCCGCTGTTGGGCAGGCCGCGCAAGGCATTGCTCAGGCGCTTGACCGAATCGCGCAGGCGGGGCAGTTCGCCGCCATGGCTGCGCGGCGCGTGCGAGAACACTTCGTACAGCCCCAGCTGCTGCACGAACAGCGGCGCCAGGCGGTCACCCCAATCGTTGAAATCACCCGCGATCAGGATGGGTTCGCCGTCCGGCACCATGCGCCGGATGCGCTCGGTCAGCGCCAGGATCTGGCGGCTGCGGCTGCCGGCAAACAGGCCCAGGTGCACCACGAAGCAATGCACTGCACGACCGTCCAGCTCGACGCGCGCATGCAACAGCCCGCGCTGTTCCAGCCGATGGTCGGAGATGTCCTGGTTTTCGTGGTCAAGAATGGGAAAGCGCGACAACAGCGCATTGCCATGATCGGTTTCATGGCGGACCGCATTGCGGCCATAGGCCACGTCCAGTTTCAGCGCGGCGGCCAAGGACTCGTGCTGGGCGTCCAGCAACGATTTCTGTTCATTGCGGCCCTGGACCTCCTGCAGGAAGACCAGGTCGGGGCGCAAGCCATACAGGCCCAGGCGCAATTCATTCAGGGAATCGCGCCGGCCCAGCGCCGAACGGCCCTTGTGGATGTTGTAGCTGACGACACGGATGAGCGACATAAAAGCGATGGCGCCTTTGAAAGCAGAGGAACCAAGAGCCAGGCCCTGAAGCGACCCGGCAAGCACCGCCACAAAGCGGCGTCTGCCAGATTACTCCAATTCCGCACCCCCAAGCCGCAACAAAAAGCTGCTCACCACCAGCCCAATCGCCGCAAGCCGGGGGCCACAAGAACGCAGCACGACGCAAGCAATCGCCGCCCCACAAGCCGGGCCGCCGAGGATCCGGCTCCGCCGGTCCCGCGAGGCGCCCCCCTGGGGGGGAGGCGCCCCGCGCCTCGGGGGGGGGATTACTTCTGTTCGACGTTGCGCAGACGAATGTGCAGTTCGCGCAGCTGCTTCTCGTCGACTTCCGAAGGCGCTTGCGTCAGCAGGTCTTGCGCACGCTGCGTCTTCGGGAAGGCGATCACGTCGCGAATCGATTCGGCGCCGGTCATCATGGTGACGATGCGGTCCAGGCCGAAGGCGATGCCGCCGTGCGGAGGCGCGCCGTATTGCAGCGCGTCCAGCAGGTAGCCGAACTTTTCGCGAGCTTCCTCGGCGCCGATCTTGAGCGCGCGGAACACCTTGCTCTGCACTTCTTCGCGGTGGATACGCACCGAGCCGCCGCCGATTTCCCAGCCGTTCAGGACCATGTCGTAGGCCTTGGCGAACGCCTTGCTGGGATCGGTTTCCAGGAAGTCTTCGTGACCATCCTTGGGGCTGGTGAACGGGTGGTGGGCAGCGGTGTAGCGGCCGTCTTCCTCGTCGTATTCGAACATCGGGAAATCAACCACCCACAGCGGCTGCCAGCCGGCCGTGAACAGGCCCGACTTCTTGCCGAATTCGCTGTGGCCGATCTTCACGCGCAGCGCGCCGATGGCGTCATTGACGACCTTCTCGCGGTCGGCGCCAAAGAAGATGATGTCGCCGTCTTGCGCGCCGGTGCGCTTGACCAGTTCGGCCAGGGCAGCGTCGTGCAGGTTCTTGACGATGGGCGATTGCAGGCCGTCGCGGCCCTTGGCCACTTCGTTGACCTTGATGTAGGCCAGGCCCTTGGCGCCGTAGATGCCGACGAACTGGGTGTAGGCGTCGATCTCGCTACGCGACATTTCGGCGCCACCGGGCACGCGCAGGGCGACCACGCGGCTGCCGGGCGCCGTGGCGGCGGCGGCGAACACCTTGAAGTCGACGTCGCGCATGACATCAGTGATGTCGGTGAACTCGAGCTGCACGCGCAGGTCCGGCTTGTCGGAGCCGTAGCGGCGCATGGCTTCGGTCCACGTCATGATCGGGAACGGCTGGGCCAGGTCGACGCCCTGCACCACCTTGAAGACGTGGCGGATCAGGTTTTCGAAGATCTCGCGGATCTCGAATTCGTTCAGGAACGACGTTTCGCAGTCGATCTGGGTGAATTCGGGCTGGCGATCGGCGCGCAGGTCTTCATCGCGGAAGCACTTGGTGATCTGGTAGTAGCGGTCAAAGCCCGACACCATCAGCATCTGCTTGAACAGCTGGGGCGATTGCGGCAGCGCGAAGAAGTGGCCGGCGTTCACACGCGAGGGCACCAGGTAGTCGCGCGCGCCTTCGGGCGTGCTCTTGGCCAGCATCGGGGTTTCGATGTCGATGAAGCCCAGCTGGTCCAGGAACTTGCGCGTTTCGATCGACACGCGGTAACGCAGCATCAGGTTGCGCTGCATCTGCGGGCGGCGCAGGTCCAGCACGCGGTGCGTCAGGCGGGTGGTTTCCGACAGGTTGTCGTCGTCCAGCTGGAACGGCGGGGTGACCGACGCGTTCAGGATCTCGACTTCCTTGCACAGCACTTCGATTTCGCCCGAGGCCAGCTCGGCGTTGGCCGTGCCGGCCGGACGCTCGCGCACCAGGCCGGTGACGCGCACGCAGAATTCATTGCGCAGGCGCTCGGCGGTGGCGAAGGCGGCGTTATCCGGATCGAACACGATCTGCGCCAGGCCCGCGCGGTCGCGCAAGTCGATGAAGATGACCCCGCCGTGGTCGCGGCGGCGGTTCACCCAGCCATACAGGGTGACGGTCTGGCCGAGATGGTCGCGGCAAACCTGGCCGGTGTAGCAGGTACGCATCGGGATAACTCCGTTGTGTGCTTGGTTGTAGCGTAAGGGTTACGAATCGGCGCCTGGCGCGTTCTGCGCGCCGGGTGCCGGAGAGAGCGGCGCCGGCCGGACGCCTGGCGCAACCGCCGGGCCCGGGGCGACGACGCCCATGGAAACGATGTACTTCAAGGCCGCGTCCACGCTCATCTGCAGGTCCACCGTGTCGGCACGGGGCACCATCAGGAAAAAGCCGGACGTGGGATTCGGCGTAGTCGGCACGTACACGCTGATGTGGTCGCCAGGAAGCTGGTCGGCCACTTCACCGCTGGGCGTGCCTGTCACGAATGCGATGGTCCAGCTGCCCACGCGCGGGTACTGCACCAGCACCGCGCGGCGGAACGCCTGGCCATTGGGGGCAAGCACGGTATCGCTGACCTGCTTGACCGAGTTGTAGATCGAACGCACCAGGGGAATGCGGCCCAGCAGGTTTTCCCACTGGTCCACCATGGTGCGGCCGATCAGGTTGGCCGCGAAAATGCCCGTCAACAGCACCACCACGATGACCAGGACGAAGCGGAAGCCGGGAATGTCGACGCCGAACAGCGATTCGGACGACAGGAAGCCAGGCACGAACCCTTCGAGGGTCGCGACCAGCAGCCCCAGCACCCACACCGTGATGACCAGGGGAACCCAGATCAGCAGGCCGGTGATGAAGTACTTTTTGATGACGCGCATTCGCATCGCGCGCGGTCTCAGGAAGCGGAAGCCGAACCGGCGGCGGGCGCGGGGGCAGCCGCCGGTGCCGGCGTGCTGGCGGCGGGCGCCGGGCTGGCGGCCGCAGCGGCATTATCGGATGACGATGCCGGCGCCGCGGCGCCGGTGGCCTGGTTGCCGCCACTGCCGTTACGGAAATCGGTGACGTACCAACCGGACCCCTTGAGCTGGAATCCAGCTGCGGTCACCTGCTTGGAAAACGTACTTTGGCCGCATTCGGGGCAAACCGAAAGCGGCGCGTCGGAAATCTTCTGCAAGACGTCTTTGGCATGGCCGCAGGCGCTGCACTTATAAGCGTAGATGGGCATCGAGGGCTCCCAGGCGCGGGCCCGGCGGTTCAATAACCGTCGGCCGGACGGTGCGGAACCAGGTTCGCCGGCGGGCCCTTCAGGGAAGGACACGGGGCCGGAACTGGCGCCGGACCGGACAACGGGCGGGCAAGGCCGGAAAAATACGGGAAAGTCTTGAATTTTAGCGGTTTTTCATGAAGGGCCGGCGGCAACCTCGCGACGGGCCCCCGGGGGCCGTCGCCGGGGGGCCGCCCCCCGCCCCGTCAGACGGGCAACAGGAACATCAGGGCAGCTACCAGCGTAGGCCCCAGGGCGGACAAAAACAGCCGCCCGGACGAGATGCTGCCGTCGGGGAAATGGTTCTTCAGGATGGCGAACCCGGCCGGGTTGGGCGCGTTGGCAATGACGGTCAGGCCGCCGCCTGTCACCGCCCCCGCCACCAGCATGTAGCGCCAAGCCTCGCCCGTGCCTTCCACCAACGAACCCAGGTAAGTCAGCGCGGCGTTGTCGGTCACCGCCGTCAGGGCTGTGGCGCCCCAGAACAGCACAAAAGGCTCCAACCCGCCCAGAAGGTCCTGCAGCCACCATTTCTGCAGGCCGCCCAGCACCACCAGCCCGGCCAGGAAGAAACCCACCATCAGGCCTTCCTTGATCAACAGGCGGTTCTGGTGGCGTTTGTAGGCTTCGGCAAAGCCGATGAACATCATCAACAGGCCCAGGAAAATGGCGGGATGGTGCGCGGTCAGCACAACCGCCACCAGGAACACCAGGTGGATCAGCATCACCAGGGCCGGCACGGGCGCACGCTTGTCATGGCCTTCGGCCCCATCCACGCCGGCACCGGTGCCCACCGATCGTTCCAGCAAGGCCTTGCGGCACACGAAGGTCAGGATGCCGGCGTTCAGGCAGACCGCCACCGCCGCCCGCCAGCCAAAGTGCTGCACCATGTAGGCCGAATCCCAGCCGAAGGTGGAGGCCACCATCAGCACCGGCGGCGCCGCGTACGAGGTCAGCACCCCGCCGATGGACACGTTGACGAACAGCACGCCCAGGGTCAGGTACTTGAAGCCGGCCCGCCCGCTGGTGCGGAAATAAGCGTCGCGCAGCAGAATCGCCGCCAGCGTCATGGCGGCGGGTTCGGTAATGAACGAGCCGCCCAGCGGCACCAGCGACATCACCACGAAGAACGTCGCCAGCTCGCGCGGCAGGGGCACCGCGCGCGCGGCCAGGCGCACCAGCAACCCCACCAATTCCAGGATCGGCCGGCTGGCCGCCACCACCATGATGGCGAACACGAACAGCGGTTCGGTGAAGTTGCGCGTATCCATGTAGCCGATGGCTTCGGATGGCCCCGACAGGGCCGCCATCGCCACGATCAGCGCAAACGCCCAGACGCCGAAGACGGCTTCCACTTCCGACAGCAGATGCCAGAAGCCTGCATGCGGCCCGCCCCGATGGGCCAGGCGGGCAAACACGGGCACGGAAAAGGTGTGAAGCACCGCCACGACGAACAACACGGTGGCCAGGACTTCGATAGGCTGGGGCATTGAAAGCGATTCCGGGAACAGGGATTCAGGCCGTGCGCACACGGCCCCCGCGACGCTTGGCGGGCAAGGGTCGCAATATAGCGCAGCGACTTTGCCGCCTTCTACAGTGACAACCCGGGCTTGCGCACGCCGATGGACCCGCGCGCGGGCAGCCGGGCGCCGCCGCGCGGCCTCAGGCGATCGGCGCGGGCGGTTCGGCGCCGGCCTGCGCGGCCTTCATTTCCATCAGCAGGCTGTGCAGCATTTCCGTGGACAGGCCGTGCAGCACCAGCCGGTAGCCGGCGCGCAGTGTCGACATCGGCACCAGCGGATGGCTGTTGTTCACCAGGATCAGGTGCTGCGGCGCGCCCAGCAGCTTGGCCGCGTAGATGCCGATCGTTTCGTCCAGCTGCAGCGAATTGGCCGCGCGCCAGAAGTCGTTGTCGGTCAGCATCAGCTGGTACAGCGGCGTGAAAAGCTCGATCGCGCTTTGCAGGTCCAGGAAATTCAGCTTGCCTTGCGGCATGTCTTCCAGCCGCAGGTCGGGATCGCGGATCATCGAGAAATCGACTTGCTCCGGCGCATGCATCTCGACGCCGGCATCGCGCAGCGCCTGGTTCAGCCGGATCACGAAGTTGAACAGGTTCAGGTCGTGCTTGACGAACAGTTCGTCCTTCAGGTCGTCGATCTCCATCGGCTCCAGCGGCGTGGTGGTGATACGCACGGGCGAGTTGGCCGCGATGAACGACAGGGCCTGCGCGCCCAGGTGAAAGTGGCGCAGGATGAGCCAGTTGGCCTCGGGCGACACGAAGCGCTTCAAGCCCCACGCCAGAATGCGGTGCAGCAGCCGCGAATGCGACCAGCGGCGCGGCAGGAAGGTCTTCACGACCTGGATCAGGATGATGAATGCGCGCGCCAGCGGCCGCAAGAACGGCAGCAGGTACTGGCGCGAGGCGCAGCTGGAATCCGTCAGCCAGGCTTTCTTGACCTTGTCCGGCAATGGCGTGCTGCGGTCCAGGTACAGGGCCAGCCAGGGGCTGGGATCGGCGGGGTCGTGCGCCTTGGCCAGGAAATCCGGTTCCTTGTTCATGCCGCACCGTCCTCCATCACGTGATGAAACTGCATCAGGTACAGCGCCGCCGTGCGGCGCGCGGTGTCGACGATACGCTGCTCGGCGCGGCCATCTTCATCGCAGTCCAGCGCCAGTTCCACGGCCGTCAACCAGCGGGCCAGGTGGTTTTCATCGTTGTGGCCATGGTATTCCAGGAAGCGGAACGCGTCGGGCGGCAGCTTCAGGCTGGCCTTGAGCAGCGGCAGCAGCGCCGGCACGATACGCTGGCCGGTGCCTTCGATGATGTAGATGGCGCCCAGGAGGCCGATCGGGTCGCGCGTGGCGGCCAGGCTGTGCAGATAGGCGTTCAGCGCTTCGCCGCCGGGGTTGCGGCGCAACAGGTCGATGTTGTCGATCGTGCCGCCGGCCGTACGGTAGTCCTGGAAAAGAATCTGGAAATCGTTCTGCTCTTCGCCGGCGTGCATGTCGATCAGCGCAGCCAGCGGCTGATACTGCTCGGTCAGCGATGCCGCGCCTTCGCGCATCCACTTGCTGCCCTCGCGCACCTGCGGAATCCAGTTCTCCATCCAGTTCAGGTAGTCGGCGGTCTGGAACTGGTGGTTGCGCAGGCGGCGCACTACCGGCGTGCGCCAGACGCGCGAACGGTAGTCATGCCAGATGGCCGCCAGCTCGGTCAGCAGCTGGCCCAGGCCTTGCGGCGCCATGTCCGGATCGTGCGGCGGGGCGATGGCGTCGGCATCGGCGCTATGGGCGTCTTCGCGGCCGGTGGTGGCCGGTACCGCGCCAGTCGATACCGGCACGGCGGCGCCCTGCACCGCCTCGGCTTCCAGCAGCATGTAGGCGGCCATGAACCGGCCCGACTCGGGGATGTAGCAGAAGATCTGCTCGCCCGGCTTGACCTCGCGCGTTTCCAGGAATTCGGCCAGCATGATCAGGATCGATGCTGCGCCGGTATTGCCGCGCCAGGCCAGGTTGCTGAACCAGCGCTCGCGCGGAATCACAAGGCCGGCCTTCTCCATCAGGTCCTCGACCACCGGAATGAATTTCTCGGACGAGTAGTGGCACAGGAAGTGATCCACCTGGTCCGGGTCCAGCCAGCCATCGCGCACCAGCTTGGCGTATTCGTGGATGCCGATGTCGAACAGGTGCGGCAGCAGCCGGATGTCCTGGCGCAGCGACAGCGCGCCGTCGGCCTCGGCTTCGTTCCAGGACGGATAGTCCAGGTGGCCCTTCTGCCGATCCGCCGACAGGCCCAGCTGCATGCAGACCGGGTAATCGCCCGAGAACGAGCGCTGGTGCACCCACTTCAGGCGCAGCCGCACGCCGCTGGATGCGCCCGGCAATGGCTGGCCGCCATGGCCCAGCAGCACGGCGCCCGCGCCGTCGGACAACATCCAGCGCAGGAAGTGCGCATCGAAATCCGCGTCATAGCCACGCGCCGCGAAGCGCGAGCGCTTGAACATGCGCGACGGCAATTCGGCCGCCACCGCCAGCGCGCGGGCATGGCCGCCCATCTCGACGCCCTGCGCCGCCGTCTGAATCGCCGACACGCCCGCCGCGCAGATGCCGTGCACCGACAGGGTTTCCATCGGATGCGCCGCCAATTCGCCCTGGATCATGTTGGCGAACCCGGGCATCAGCGCGTCGCCGCCCGACGAACCGCTGGTCAAGAGCGACACGTCCGCCAGGTCGCTGTCGTTGCGCCGCAGGCAATCGCGGATCGCGTTGGCCGCCAGTTGCGCATTGGTGAACACCGTGGCGCCTTCCGGATCGATCGCGTAATAGCGCTGCTTGATGCCGTTCTCGGCCAGGATGCGGCTCTTGATGCGGCTGGACATGCGGTTCAGCGGCGCGATGTAGCTGTCCATGGCCTCGTTGGACACGGGTTCGCCCGGCATGAAATAGCCGGCACTCTCCAGGTAGACACGATTGAACGCGATAGGCATGGCGGGTCTCTAGTGGCAGGTATGGGTAGGCGGCGCTAGCGCACGTGCTCGGGCGCCATGCACGAGCGGGTGCGGAAACGCGGCAGGAAGGTGCCCAGCACGAACACGCGGAACATATAGGGCGTCAGGCCGCCCTCGTTCAGCGCGGGCGTCACGCGGGCCCGGTAATGGTCGCGGTGCAAGCGGGTCAGTTCCGACCAGTGCGCGCGCGGATGTTCATGGTGCGCGGTATGCAGCCCGATGTTGAACAGCAGCGGATTGACCAGCCCTTCGAAGTTGCGGGCATAGTTCAGGCCAGCCACCGCCCGCGGGCCGCCGTCGGCGTGCGCGTGCTGCAGATAGTTGGTGGCCAGCAGCCAATGCAGGCCATGTAGTTGCGGAATGATGACGAACACCAGCGCCTTGACCGGGTTCACGGCCAGCAGCCCGCCCCACAGCCCCAGCCACGCGCCGTATTGGCACATGCAATAGCGCCAGGCGCCCGGCCAATGCCGGCGCAACCGGCCCAGCCAGGCGAAAAACAACGGATACAGCACCCACACGGCCTGCGCCGGGTGGATCAGGTAGCCCCACAGGTGATTGGTGTCGCCGCCGAACCGGTAGGTGCGCGCCGCGTCCAGGGCGCCGTGCTTGTAGCGATGATGGTTGGCCACGTGCGCCGGGTAGAAAACGAAAGTGGGGTGCCCCTGCAGCAGCGTGATCCAGAAATCGGTGGCGCGATTGGTCCAGCGCCCCCGCCACATGCGGATGTGCGTATGGTTATGGTGGATCACGCCAATGCCCAGCGTCAGGAACAGCATCAGCGCGTACAGCGGCCACCAGAAGCCGTACAGCCATTGCCACGCCGCCAGCGCGGGCAGCGCGACCAGGTAGGCCAGGCTCTGCCAATCGCGACGGTTACGCAGCGAGGGCAGCCGGCGCGGCTGGCTAAGCGCGTCCGCCAAGCGATTCTCGCTTACGGAAAGCATCCAGCTGGGACGTGGCCGCCTCGGCTTGCAGCCGGGTGCGGAACAGGCGATCCATGAAGGTGAACTGGAACCCGAAATTGCCGTGGTAGCAGGCGTGGTGCAGATGGTGCCGGCGGCTCGCGGCAAACCAGTGCGAATACGACACGTTGGGGAAGAAGTCGTAATTGGCGTGGCCGATGCAATTGAAGAACAGGCTGAACAGCGGCACCGACGCCAGCGACCAGAAGCTGAAATCGTGCAGCACCATCGGCAGCATGATCACGTTGCCCAGCATCAGCGCCTCGATGGGGTGAAAGCTGTAGGTGGAAAACGGCGTGGTCACGACCGAACGGTGATGCGGCAGGTGAAAGCGGCGCAGCAGCTTGGTGTGCAGCAACCGGTGGTTGATCCAGAAGTGCACGTCGTTCCACGCCACCAGCACCAGGATTTCCAGCGTGATCTTCTGCCAGCTGGCGTCCGGGTCCAGATGCGCCCAACCCAGTTGCAACAGGCCCCACGGAAAGATCATGCCGGTGCCGAACAGCAGGATCGACAGGCCGGACTGGGCAAACTCGCGCCGCAATTGCCCCGGCGCCAGCGGCCGGGGGTCCAGCGGCCGGCCGATGCCCAGCGCCGGCAGGATGTGCTGGGTCAGCAGCCAGGTCGCCGCGCCGAATACCAGATAGATGCCACCGAAGAACAGCAGGCCTGCCAGCATGACCTGCCAGGCGGACAACGCAACGAAAGCTTGGGCCATGAACGTTTTGTTTCACCCCGGAGAATGGCCGCATCATAAGCAATCCGTCAGGATCAAGGTGAGACATTTATTACAAAATGAATCCGAGTCCCGACGGGTTGCCCGGCGATCGGCCCAAGCCTTCGCCCAGCCGCCTTTTACTGGCAGGGAAACTGCCGGTTCAGGCCTGCCACGGCGGCGTCCATGCGCAACGCCAGGGCCGCGCTGGCGCTCGGCATCGGCTGGCGCAATTCGTCCGTCAACAAGCCCTGGCGACCCAACTGGGCCTTCACCGGGCCGGGATTGGGCTCGGCGAACGTCAGCTGGATGACCGGCACCAGCGCCTGGAACAGACGCCGCGCCAGGTCCAGCTGCTGCGCCCGCACCGCCTGGTACATGGCCACGAACAGGTCGGGACGAATGTGCGCGGCCGCGGCGATCATGCCGGCGCCCCCCAGGCACAGCAGCGATAGCGATTGCAGGTCTTCGCCCGCCAACACGTTCATGTTGCCATCGGCGATCAGCGCCAGCGTCTTGTCCAGCGAACCGCCGCAGTCCTTGATGGCGGCGATGTTCGGATGCGCCGCCAAGGCCAGTAATGTGGCGGTCTCGAGCGATGTGCCGGTTCGGTAGGGAATGTCGTACAGCACCAGGGGAAAGCGCGAGGCATCGGCCAGGCAGCGGAAATAAGCGGCGGCGCCGTCCTGGCCAGGACGCACGTAGTACGGCGCGGGCGCCAGGATGCCGGCCAGCGGCCGGGTGCCAAAGGCCGACAGGCGCTGCAGCACGTGACCCTGGTGGTTGCCCGCCAGGCCCATCACCACGGGCAGGCGGCCGGCCTCGGTCAGCACCGCGTCCAGCACGGCCAGCTGCTCGGCGTCATCCAGCGCCGCAGCTTCGCCCGTGCTGCCGCAGACGACCAGGCCGTCCACCCCGGCTGCCACGAAATGGCGCACCAGGCGGCGCAGGGCTCCGCCGTCGACGGCGCCGCCGGAAAACGGCGTCACCAGGGGAACCCAGACGCCTTGGAAGAGGGATTGACGAGTTTGCATGAACACTCCTTCGGTGTAAGCGGACCGTGGTTGGACCGTACAGAAGTGCTCGGGATACTAGGGGGTGCGCGCGAAGGCGCCATGGCGCCGCCGTGAGGCCGCTGTTCCGTCGCCCATCTGACGGAACAGCATGCTCCGGTCAGATGAGCGGCTGTTTTTTGGATTTCAGGCCGGCGCAAACCGTCGCCACGCCCAGGGCGCGGAACAGGTAAGCGGATTGGTTGGCCTGAAGAATCATGAATGGAATAAAGGGGAAAAATCGACCGCAACCGGCCGATGCGCAAATCTACCGGGCCGCCGCGGGCCTGTCAACGCAGGCTGGCCAGGAAAGCCTCGCAGAGCGCTTCCATGCCGCGCCGGTCATCTTCGTCGAAGCGGTCGGGCACGGGGCTGTCCACGTCCCACACCCCGATCAGCTGGCCCTGGTGGACCAGCGGCACCACGATTTCCGAGCGCGAGGCCGCGTCGCAGGCGATATGGCCGGGAAACGCGTGCACGTCGGGCACCAGTTGCGTCTGGCGCTGGCTGGCGGCCGCGCCGCACACGCCGCGGTTCAGCGCAATACGCACGCAGGCCGGCTTGCCCTGGAACGGGCCCAGCACCAGTTCCGTGCCGTCAAAGAAGTAAAAGCCCACCCAGTTCAGGTCGGGCAAGGCCTGGTAGGCCAGTGCACTGAGATTGGCGGCATTGGCGATGCGGTCGTGCTCGCCGTCAAGCAGGGCACGGGCCTGCTTGGCCAGTTCGGCGTACAGCGCGGCCTTGGATTCGGCGGCGATCGGGGCGGCTTCAAACATAGGTATAAATGTAACTGTACAGGCGATTATCGATGCAAGTGATTTTAGGGGCTTGCCGCGATAAAGGGGCCGGCTCGCCTCGCTGTGGGACAATAGTTTACGCAGTAACGTCTTTTCTGCACCGTCGCCGTTACTCCCGCCACCCCCCTTCTTGATTAAGAAGCAAGCCATGGACAAGCCTTTCGAACCTGCGTTTTCCTTCTCGGAACGCGCTCAGCAACTCACCAGTTCCGCCATCCGCGAGATCCTCAAGGTCACCGAGCGGCCCGAAGTCATTTCGTTCGCAGGCGGTCTGCCGGCGCCCGGCGGCTTCCCGGTAGAAGTGGTACGAGCGGCATTCGACAAGGTCCTGGCCACCAACGGCCGCGCGGCCCTGCAATACGGCCCCACCGAAGGTTTTGCGCCGCTGCGCCAGTGGGTGGCCGATGATCTGAACCGCGCCGGCGCCAACGTCGCCGCCGACCAGATCCTGATCGTCTCCGGCTCGCAACAGGCGCTGGACCTGCTCGGCAAGGTCCTGATCGACAAAGACAGCAAAGTGCTGGTCGAAGACCCCAGCTACCTGGGCGCCCTGCAATCGTTCAGCCTGTACCAGCCCAAGTTCGTGCCGGTGCCCACCGATGAAGGCGGCCTGATCCCCGACGCCATCACCCCTGAACTGGCCGAGGGCGCGCGCTTCCTGTACGCCCTGCCCAACTTCCAGAACCCCACCGGCCGCACGCTCAGCCTCGCGCGCCGCATCGCACTGGTCAAGCGCGCCGCCGAGCTGAACCTGACCATCATCGAAGACGACCCCTACGGCGAACTGCGTTACGCAGGCGACCCGCAGCCGGGCCTGATCGCGCTGGCCGCCGAATACGGTGCCAACGTCGTGCGCCTGGGCACGTTCTCCAAGGTGCTGGCCCCCGGCCTGCGCCTGGGCTACATCGCCGCCGCCCGCCCGCTGATCAACAAGCTCGTGCAGGCCAAGCAAGCCACCGACCTGCACACGCCCACGCTGACCCAGATGGCCGTGTACGAAATCGTCAAGGACGGCTTCCTGGAAGAACACCTGCCCAACGTGCGCGAAATCTACCGCGCCCAGGGCAGCTGCATGCTTGAAGCCATCCAGCGCGAATTCCCCGCCACCGTCACCTGGACCAAGCCCGAAGGCGGCATGTTCATCTGGCTGACGCTGCCCGAGCACATCGACAGCACCAAGCTGCTCGAAAAGGCCATTGCCCAGAACGTGGCGTTCGTGCCCGGCGCGCCGTTCTACAGCGGCGCCGGCCGCGCCAACACGCTGCGCCTCAGTTTTGCCACCGTGCCCGAAGACAAGATCCGCACCGGCATCGCCATCCTGGGCAAGCTGCTCAAGGAATACACGGCCTGAAAACCCGGCCCTGACCACCCTTGACGGCACCGCGGCCGGGCACCATGCCCGGCCGTTGTTTTATGCTGTCGGCTTTCCTCCCATTTCTTTCGCCGTGACAGTGAGCGCCCCGCAACAACCTCCCGTCGACCTCAGCGACATCGTCTTCACCGACTGGGTCGAACGCTGGCTGCCCAGATCGTGGCGGCCCTACGCCCGCCTGTGCCGGCTCGACCGGCCCATCGGCACCTGGCTGACGCTGCTGCCCTGTATCGCGGCACTGATCCAGACCGCGGGCGGCCTGCCCGACCTGCAACGCCTGATCGTCTTCTCGCTGGGCGCATTGCTGATGCGCGGCATCGGCTGCACCGTCAACGACATGTGCGACCGCAATTTCGACAAGCATGTGGAACGCACCCGCTTTCGTCCGCTGACCAGCGGCCAGCTGACGATGCGCAACGCAGTGTGGTTCTTGATCGGCCAGCTGCTGGTCTGCGGTTCGCTGCTGTTCTTCCTGAACGACATGAGCCGCTGGCTGGCCGTGGCCGTGCTGCCCTTCGTCTTCATCTATCCCCTGTGCAAGCGGGTCACCTACTGGCCGCAAGTGGTGCTGGGAATCTGCTTCAACTGGGGCATGCTGATGGCCTGGTCGGACACGCAGAACCACGTGCCCCTGGCGGCCGTGGCCATGTGGCTGGGCGCGGTGCTGTGGCAGGTGGGCTACGACAGCATCTACGCCTACGTCGACGTGCGCGACGACCGCAGCCTGGGCCTGCATTCCACCGCCATGCGCTTCGGCGACCAGGGCAAGCTCTGGATCGGCGGCTTCTACCTGGCCACCGTTGTGCTGTGGGCCTGGGGCGGCTACGCCATCGGCCTGTCGTGGGCCTATTACGTGGGCATCGCCGCCATTGCCGTGCACCTGGCGTGGCAGTTGAAGGTGTTCGACATCCAGCGTCCCGACCGCAATTTCATGCTGTTCCGCGCCAACCTGTGGCTGGGCGCCCTGCTGGTCGCAGCAGCTCTGGCGGGCACGCTGATCCGTTGATGCCGCGCATTGCGGGCCATGGCCGCTTGGGCGATGATGGCAGCTCCGACACGCCTTACGGAGACACCGCATGCCCGCTTTGACCAAAACCCTGATGGCCCTGGCTTCGGCTTGCGCGCTGCTCGGCGCCTTGCCCGCGCAGGCCGCGACCGACTGCTCGGCGCAACGCGGCTGCGCCGCCAAGTTCTGCCAGATCGAAAACGACATCGCCGCGGCCAAGGCCGACAACAACACCCGCAAGGTGGCCGGCCTGCAAAAAGCGTTGGCAGAAGCGAAGGCCCACTGCACCGACAGCCGCCTGCAGGCTCAGCGCGAAGCCGATGTGCGCGACAAGCAGAACAAGGTCTCCGAACGCGAGGCCGAGCTCAAGGCCGCCCGCGCCAAGGGCAAGCAAGACAAGATCGACAAGGCCCAGCGCAAGCTGGACGAAGCCCGTGCCGAGTACGACGCCGCCCTGGCTGACCTGAACCGCTGATCCTCACCCTGCCAGCCCCGGAAGCCTTCCGGGGCTGCGCGCCGCTTTACCCCCTCCCCCTTGATTCGCCGGCCTTGGCCCCCGCCCGGGCCGACCACCACCTATTGCGTCATCAAATGGAAATATCGCCACCTATGGTGCCATTTGAGAAGTTCCCGACCGATTAGTACGCATTTTGGAAAGATGTTTTCAGGTAATAAGGGTTTATCCCAGGGTTGTTTAGGCACAGAATGCATCTCATCGGGACACAGCAAGCGAACCCCCAGCAATCAGGCCAGAGGTTCGGATCCCAAGCTCAAGACATATGGAGGTCTGCTATGAAAACCCTTGCTACCGCTTTGATGCTGTCCATGTCCGTTCTGGCTGCCGCTGGCGCCCAAGCCGCTGAAGCCGACCAAGGCCCGTCGCGTGCCCAGGTTCAAGCCGAACTGCAACAAGCCAAGGTTTCCGGCCAGTACACCTTCGGCGAAGAAGGCTACCCCGCCGCCATCGCCCAGAAGTCCAGCCTGACCGCGCAACAAGTGCAAGAGCAACTGGCCCAAGCCAAGAACGCCGGTGAAGTGACCTTCGGCAACATGGACTACCCGCCCGTTGCCCACGCTGCCGCCACGTCGCTGACCCGCGCCCAAGTGCAAACCGAACTGGCCCAAGCCAAGACGGAAGGCCTGGTCACCTTCGGCAACATGGACTACCCCCCCATGGGCAGCTGATTGCACGGCCTGGTCTCCAGGCCTGGCAATCGCCCCGCAAAGCCCTTCGGCCCTGGCCGAGGGGCTTTTCTTTTGACGAATCGACACTCAATTAAGTCATAACGACATTAGTTAAAGCCGTTACGACGCTTTGGTATCTACAAATCGACAACGCTCGCGCATAGGATGAGGCCAACCCTTCCCCCTCTCTGTGCAGGAGCGCAACATGTCCCCCTCTACCAAGCCCGTCCTCTTGTTGGGCGCCGGAAAAATCGGCTTCGCCATCGCCCTGATGCTCGAGCGTAGCGGCGACTATTCGGTCTTGGTTGCCGACCAGGACCCGGCGCGCCTGCGCGCCGTGGCCGAACTGGGCTGCGAAACGCGCCAGATTTCCGATGACACCTCGATCGCGGCCTGCCTCGAGGGCCGTTACGCCGTGGTCAATGCGCTGCCTTTCCATCGCGCCATCGCAGTGGCCGGACTGTGCGCGAAGGCCGGCGTCCACTATTTCGACCTGACCGAAGACGTGGCCAGCACCCATGCCATCCAGGCGCTGGCCGCCGACAGCCGCAGCGTGCTGATGCCGCAGTGCGGCCTGGCGCCCGGCTTCATCGGCATCGTCGGCAATGCACTGGCGCGCCGCTTCGACACGTTGCTGGATCTGCGCATGCGCGTGGGCGCGCTGCCGCGCTATCCGTCCAACAGCCTGCGCTACAACCTGACGTGGAGCACCGAAGGGCTGATCAACGAATACTGCAACCCGTGCGAAGCCATCGTCGACGGCCAATTGACCAGCGTGCCCGCGCTGGAAGGGTACGAGACTTTTGCGCTGGACGGCGTCGAATACGAAGCCTTCAACACCTCGGGTGGGCTGGGCACGCTGCCCGCCACGCTGCTGGGCCGCGCCCGCAACGTGGACTACAAGTCGGTGCGCTATCCGGGTCACTGCAACCTGATGAAGCTCTTGCTCAATGACCTGCGTCTGCGCGACCGCCGCGATCTGCTCAAGGACATCTTCGAAACCGCCATCCCCACCACCGAACAGGATGTGATCGTCATCCAGGCGCAGGCGTCGGGCCATCGCCACGGCCGGCTGGAAGAAGAGTCCTATCCGATCCGCGTTTTCGGCACCGACGTCGACGGCCATCGCCTGAGCGCCATTCAGCTGTCGACCGCCGCTGGCATCTGCGCGGCGCTGGATCTGGTGGCGCAAGGCGTGCTGCCGCAAAAGGGCTTCGTCGGCCAGGAACAGATCGCGCTGGAAGCGCTGCTTGGCAACCGCTTTGGCCGCGTCTACGCGGGCAAGCCGCTGGCCCTGGCGGCCACGATGACCGAAGACCGCTGACGCCTGCGCCGAACTGCGCGCTACGTCCAGCCTTCCAGGCGCAACGTGGCGCGCACCAGGCGCTGTTCTTCCTGCTCGATTTCGGCCAGGTTCTGCCGCACGCTGTCGACATGGTCGGCCGCGGCGCGGCGCGCCTGCTCGGGCTGGCGCCCGATCACCGCGTTGAACAGCTTGGCGTGCTGCTTGTCGATCTGCCGTTTTTCCGGCTCGCGGTGGTACAGGTTGTTGACGCAGGCGAACACCGACCCCAGCATCAGGTCG
This sequence comes from Achromobacter deleyi, assembly GCF_902859705.1. Classification (GTDB taxonomy): domain Bacteria; phylum Pseudomonadota; class Gammaproteobacteria; order Burkholderiales; family Burkholderiaceae_B; genus Achromobacter; species Achromobacter deleyi. The sequence continues at coordinate 109,719 of NZ_CADIJO010000004.1, forward strand.
TTCAAGGATTGCAGCGTGTGCACCAGCACCGGGTTGTGCGAGGCCTCGCAGATGGCCAGGTGAAATGCGTGGTCCAGGTGTGCGTGCGTGGCCGTATCGGCATCGACCTGCGCGTGCACCATCTCTTCGTAGCGACGCCGGATCATGATGAAATCGGCCTCGGTACCCCGCAATGCCGCCAACCGAGCCGAATCGGCTTCCAACAGCGAACGCACCTCGAGCAGGTCGTACAGCGTGCGCGGCTGCGAATTGAACAGGTGCATCAACGGGCCCGCGTCCACCTTGGAAATGCGCGCCACGAACGACCCTTTGCCCTGCGACGTGTGGATGATCTCGCGCGCGCGCAGCAGCTTGAGCCCCTCGCGCAGCGCCGTGCGCGACACGCCCAGCTTTTCCGTCAGACGCCGCTCGGACGGCAACGCCTGGCCGGCCTTCAGGACGCCGTCCAGGATCAGGCGCTCGATGCGCTCGGCCACCTCGTCCGCCACCTGGCGGGGTTTCGCTTCGATTTCGGCGTGCATGCGTTCTCCGTACCAGTGGTATGACCAAGCGATCGTCCTTAAACGCCATCCTGCTCATGCCAACTGTAAGTGGCTGATATAAAACCATAAAAAAACGATGTTTGCCTGGCGTAGCTTGAATAAACTGGTATGACCAGCTGGTTTTGATATGGACTTTGGCGCACGCGCGAACGATGATGTCACGACAGATTCGCCCGGCGCGCGCGCCGCCCAGACCTCCTTACCAGAGACTCGCATGACTCAACGCACCCAGCACCACGGCCTGCAAGTGGCGGCCAATCTCAGCCAGTTCATCGAAAAGGAAGCGTTGCCCGGCTCCGGCCTGGACGCCGACGCCTTCTGGAAGGGGTTCTCGGCCCTGGTGCACGACCTGGCCCCCAAGAACCGCGCCCTGCTGGCCGAACGCGACCGCCTGCAGGCCGAACTCGATACCTGGCACCGCGCCCATCCGGGCCCCATCGCCGACCCGGCCGCCTACCGCAAGTTCCTGGAAGGCATCGGTTACCTGCTGCCGCAGCCGGCCAGCGTGCGCGCCACCACCGACCACGTCGACACCGAAATCTCGCAGCAGGCCGGCCCGCAACTGGTGGTGCCGGTGTCGAACTCGCGCTACGCCTTGAACGCCGCCAACGCGCGCTGGGGCAGCCTCTACGACGCGCTCTACGGCACCGACGCCATCCCTGCCACGCCTGGCGACACCGGCAAGGGCTACAACCCCGAACGCGGCGCCGCCGTCATCGCCCGCGCCCGCAGCTTCCTCGATACCGCCGCACCGCTGGCGCAAGGCTCGCACGCCGACGCCCGCGGCTACACGGTCAAGAACGGCCAGCTCAGCGTCGCGCTCGCAAACGGCGCCACCACGCTCAAGGCGCCGTCGCAGTTCGTGGGCTATCAAGGCAACGCCGACGCCCCCACGGCTGTGCTGCTCAAGAACAACGGCCTGCATTTCGAAATCCAGGTCGACCGCAGCCACGCCATCGGCGCCACCGATGCCGCCGGCGTCAAAGACGTGCTGGTCGAAGCCGCGCTGACCACCATCATGGACTGCGAAGACTCGGTCGCGGCTGTCGACGCCGACGACAAGGTCCACATCTACCGCAACTGGCTCGGCCTGATGAAGGGCGACCTGACCGAAGCCGTCACCAAGGCCGGCAAGACCTTCACCCGCAAGCTCAACGCTGACCGCCAATACACCGGCGCCAACGGCGCCCCGCTGAGCCTGCACGGCCGCTCGCTGATGTTCGTGCGCAACGTCGGCCACCTCATGACCAACCCGGCCGTGCTCGACCGCGATGGGCAGGAAATTCCCGAAGGCATCCTGGACGCCGTGGTCACCAGCCTGGCCGCCCTGCACGACCGCGAACGCAAGCTCAATTCGCGCACGGGTTCGGTCTACATCGTCAAACCCAAGATGCATGGCCCGGCCGAAGCCGCCTTCGCCAGCGAATTGTTCGACCGCGTCGAAGACCTGCTCGGTGTGCCGCGCAACACCCTGAAAATGGGCATCATGGACGAAGAGCGCCGCACCAGCATCAACCTGAAGGCCTGCATCCAGGCCGCGGCTGCGCGCGTGGCGTTCATCAACACGGGCTTTCTGGACCGCACTGGCGACGAAATGCATTCCAGCATGGAAGCCGGCCCCATGCTGCGCAAGGGCGACATGAAGTCCACCGCCTGGATCACCGCCTACGAACGCAACAACGTGCTGGTCGGCCTGGATGCCGGCCTGCGCGGCCGCGCCCAGATCGGCAAGGGCATGTGGGCCATGCCCGACCTGATGGCCGCCATGCTCGAACAGAAGATTGCCCACCCCAAGGCCGGCGCCAACACCGCCTGGGTGCCCTCGCCCACCGCCGCCACCCTGCATGCGCTGCACTACCACCAGGTGGATGTGCAGGCCGTGCAACAGGAACTCGAACGCACCAAGCTCGACAGCGTTCGCGACGATCTGCTGGCCGGCCTCTTGACGGTGCCCGTCGGCGACCGCTCGAAGTGGTCCGCCGCCGACATCCAGCAAGAGCTCGACAACAACGTCCAGGGCATCCTGGGCTACGTGGTCCGCTGGATCGACCAGGGCGTCGGCTGCTCCAAGGTGCCCGACATCCACAACGTCGGCCTCATGGAAGACCGCGCCACGCTGCGCATCTCCAGCCAGCACATCGCCAACTGGCTGCGCCACGGCGTGACGAACCGCGACCAGGTCATGGAAACCTTCAAGCGCATGGCCAAGGTGGTTGATGGCCAGAACGCCGCAGACCCCCAGTACCTGCCCATGGCCGGCAACTTCGAGGGCTCGCTGGCGTTCAAGGCTGCTTGCGCGCTGGTGTTCGAAGGCCTGACCCAGCCCAACGGCTACACCGAGCCTTTGCTGCACAAGTTCCGCCTGGAATTCAAGGCCGCCCGGGCCTGATCATTCCGCCAGATCCGCATCACCCCGCCGGGCCGCGCAAGCGGCCCGGTTTTTCTTTGGCCGCCGCGACCGGCAGTGGCGGCAAATAAATCTCCCGGTTTCGCACGATCGTGCTAAATTTCGGGCATGACTGCCCTGACTGAAAAGAGCGAGCTGACTTTCGCGGCCATTGTGGACGCGGCCCTGGACATGGCCGCCGCCCAGGGGCTGGAGAGCCTGTCGCTCGGCCAGGTCGCCAAGCGGCTGGGGATCAGCAAGAGCGGCGTGTTCTCGCGGGTCGGTTCGCGCGAAGCGCTGCAACAGGCGGTGCTGGACGAGTACGACCGCCGCTTCGTGGCCGCCGTGTTCACCCCCGCCATGGCGCAACCCCGCGGGCTGCCTCGTCTGAATGCGCTGGTGGCCCACTGGATCGAACGCGCCTGCAATGTCGAACTGCTGACTGGCTGCATCTATGTTGCCGGCGCCTTTGAATACGACGACGTCGATACGCCCTTGCGCTCGGTGGTCGAAGAACATCTGCGCGGCTGGCGCGCCGCGATGGTACGCACCGTGCAGCAGGCGCTGGAGGCCGGCCACCTGCGTCCGGACACGGATCCCGAACAGTTGGTGTTCGAGGTCTACAGCCTGATGATCGGGCTGATGCACGACGCCCGCTTCCTGCGGGATCCCAAGGCGCACGAGCGGGTGCGCGCCGCCTACGAGCGTCTGATTTCCACGTATCGCAGCTTCAAGTACATCGAATAATCCCCTGGCGCCGGCGCGAGCCGGCATTTCTTGCAGCCAATTTCGCACGGTCGTGCGAATTTATTGAAAAATGGAGCGGGTCATGGTTTTCTACATCGCAGCAGCAGTCGGGGTGGCGGCGCTGGCACGCATCTGGTTCCTGTGGCGCGCCTTGCTGCGGCAATTGCCGGACTGCGCCCGTCATCTCGTGCTGTTCTAGCATGTCCTGCCTGGCGGGATGGCTCGACCCCAACAGGGCAAACGCAATGAACTCGCCCGGCGCGGGCATCCCGGTCTATATTCCGTATTCACTCCCCGCCCCCGCCCTCATGTCGCGCTCTGTTCATCTACTGATCATCGATCCGCAGAACGATTTCTGCGATCTGCCGAAGGGTTACCTGCCCGCCGATCCCCTGACCGGCCAGGCCATCATGCCCGCGCTGCCGGTGCCCGGCGCGCATGGCGACATGCAGCGGCTGGCGCGATTCATCGACGCCGCCGCGCCGGCGTTGTCCGCCGTGACCGTCACGCTGGATTCGCATCATCGACTGGACATTGCCCACCCGACGTTCTGGCGCACGGGCGACGGCCGGCCAGTCGCCCCATTCACGCCTATCACGGCCAGCCAGGTGCGTTCGGGTGCTTTCCAGCCCCGGCATGTCGATGACCTGCCGCGCACGCTGTCCTATCTGGATGAACTGGAGGTGCGCGGCCGCTACACCCTGATGGTGTGGCCCGTGCACTGCGAAATCGGCACCTGGGGCCACAATGTCCACCCGGATGTGCGCGCCGCCTACAGCCGCTGGGAAGACGCGGGCCAATTCATCGTGCGCAAGGTGCCCAAGGGCACCAACCCGTGGACGGAACACTACAGTGCGCTGATGGCCGAGGTGCCCGACGCCGACGATCCCCGTAGCCAGCTCAACCGCAACCTGCTCGACTCGCTGGATCGCGCCGATCTCATCGTCGTCGCAGGCGTTGCCGGTAGCCACTGCGTCAAGGCCACGGTCGAGCACATCGGTGAATACCTGCCGGGCGGCAATCTGTCGCGCGTCGTGCTGCTGACCGATTGCATCAGCCCGGTCACCGGGTTCGACGACGCCCAGTCCAGTTTTCTGCAACGCATGCGCGATCTGGGCATGCAGGCGCGCAGCAGCGTGGACATGGCGCGCGCACTGGCCTGAGCCTGCCCGCCAACACGGCGGCGCCCCAAAGACAACGGCCGCACGCTTGCGCTGTGCGGCCGTGGCGACAAACCGGTGGGCAGATCAAGCCGCCGGCTTATCCTGGCATTCCACATACAGGGCGCTGATCGCCTCGCACAAGGCGGGCGGCGCCTGGAACAGACGAGACACCAGCAGGCAACCCTGCACGGTGGCGAACACCGCGCGTCCGGCCGCTTCGGCGGTGCCCGAGAATTTCAATGTGCCTTCTTCAGCGCCTTGCGCCAGCACCCGGGTCAGCCAGACTTCGTGCGCCCGGAAGAATCCTTGCAAGGCGCCACGCACGCGCTCGGGCAGGCTCATGACTTCGGCGGCCAGCATGCCGCCCAGGCACAGCTCGCCACTGCTGCAGGCCTTCGATTCCATCATCGACAGATAGGCTTCAAGCTGGGCGTGGGCCGGTTGGGCGGTATCGATGCTGCGCACCGAGGCCAGCGCACGGGCGCTGTAGGCTTCGACGGCCTCGTAGAGCAGGTCGTCCTTGCCAGGAAAGTAGTAGTGAATGCTGGACGTCTTCACGCCCACATGCTCAGCCAGGTCGCGATAGCTGAAGCCATTGCAACCGCGGGTACGGATCAGCTTCTCGGCATGGGCCAGCAGCTGGTCGCGGGTGGTGTTGGGAGTCGGAGTGTCCATGGCTGAATATTACCTACTAATAGATCGGTTCGTCATCGGCGGGTTTCCCCGGGCCGGAACAACCGTGCGGACTCCGGCCGGGAAATATCCCGCCCCCCGGAGTCCGCATCGTTCGGCATCAGACTCAGCCTTGAACGGGCGGGTAGTCCAGTTCACCGCTTTCGGTCAGGCCTTGGGCGCGGGCAGCAGCCAGTTCCTGCTTCACTTGGGCGCGGCTCTTGTCACCGGCGCTGGCGAAAGCAGTGGCGGCGTAGCCTTCTTCGTTGGTGACCAGTTCACCATTGGCGCGGGCGGCGGCCAGTTCTTGCTGCACCTGGGCGCGGGTCACCGTGCTTTGGGTGTTCGCGGCGGGCGGATAGTCCAGTTCGCCGGCTTGGGCGGCGCCGATGAACGAGGCGGACAGGATCAGGGCGGATACGAGGGTCTTCATGGTGGATCTCCAGTAAGGATGGGGTGATGCTTGGCTTGCTGTTCAGGGGGTTGCTGCTTGGGTCTTGCTGTTTGGTCTTGCTGCCGACATTGCGGCCAGGCCCGAATAAGGCTACCTATCTATAGATAGACGTCCAGCCAAAAAAAATCAGCCTTGAACGGGGGGATAGTCCAGTTCGCCGCTTTCGGTCAGGCCTTGGGCGCGGGCAGCAGCCAGTTCCTGCTTCACTTGGGCGCGGCTCTTGTCACCGGCGCTGGCGAAAGCAGTGGCGGCGTAGCCTTCTTCGTTGGTGACCAGTTCACCATTGGCGCGGGCGGCGGCCAGTTCTTGCTGCACCTGGGCGCGGGTCACCGTGCTTTGGGTGTTCGCGGCGGGCGGATAGTCCAGTTCGCCGGCTTGGGCGGCGCCGATGAACGAGGCGGACAGGATCAGGGCGGATACGAGGGTCTTCATGATGGATCTCCAGATAGCGATGGCTAGGTTGTTTCAGTTAAACTATCTACTTATAGGTAGATAGCAAGACAAATAAAAAGGGGACTACTGTATTTCTGGTTTGGGGCGACGCTGCGGTGTTGCTGGGTTTGCTGCGTCGATGGATGAATCTTACCTACTACTAGATAGATAGCGCAAGCGGTTATTGTGAAACCAGATATTTCAACGGTCTGCAGCCACGAGCAGCATCATGGGTCGGTCCTGTTCTTCGGCCAACGCAGGCTGGGCGGCAAGCTGGGCCGCGGTGGGCGCCCATTCGTCCAGGTGCGCCAGCGAGAAACCCGCTTCGATCAACAGGTTCACGTAGTCCCCCACGGTGCGGTGCTGCTTGATGACGCCCTTGGCCAGCCAGTCGGTGGTCCGCGGGCCCCGCAGCGCGTACTGATTCAACGGCCAGATGCGCTGCCCCGCGGCATCCTGGACGAAACCGGGCCGCGTCGGCGCCGTGTAGATCGGGTGCTCGGCCGAAAACACGAAGCGCCCGCCCGGTTTGAGCGCCTGGTGCACCGTGGCGAACAGCGTGGGCAGATGTTCCAGGTAATGCAGCGTCAACGAGCTATAGGCCAGGTCGACGCTTTGCGGCGGTAGCTGCAACTGGTCCAGATCGGCCCGCTGATACCGGATCGTGGCGCTGCGAGTGGTGTCACGTGCCCGCGCAAGCATGTTTTCGGACACGTCCAACCCCAGCACGTTGGCAGCCCCTTGCTCATCGGCCCAACGGCAGAACCAGCCGAAGCCGCACCCCAGGTCGACCACGTCGCGGCCCTTCACATCGGGCACCAGCGCCCGCAGCGCCGGCCACTCGGGCGCACCATCCAGGCCATGCACCGAGCGGGCCATCTGGCTATAGCCTTCAAAGAATTCCGGCGTGTCGTAGATGTTCTGGGTCATTTGGCTCTCTCGCGGGCATGACGGGCGGGCCTTTCAGACTACCCCTGTTAACAAGCTGTGGAAAAGCCCCGATTATCGGTGGGCAAGCTGTGGAGATGCTGTGCGCAGCCTGTGGACAGCACACGGGGGTATCGCCGGCAAACCCAGGTGGACTGCGGCGATCCAGGCCAGCCCAGTCGAAAAGCCGGAAATCGGGCAGGTAGTTTGCCTGCGTGAACGGATTCCCGCTCGCTCATTGCCTGCCCGCCCCCTTGTGCATAACCGGTGGAAAAGCCCTGAAAATCGGTGGGCAAGCTGTGGACAGGCTGTGCGTAGCCTGTGGACAGCCGCTGCTACGGCCAGGCAACGGACACAAAAAAGCCCGGCGGCCGCAAGGCTTGCCGGGCTATGTTGATGATGCGCGGTCGGCGCACCATCGCGATGACGCGATCAGAACGGGATATCGTCGTCCATGTCGGCCAGGTTGGCGCCGCCACCGGCCGGGGCCGATTGGGGGGCCGGACGTTGCTGCGGCGCCGGGCGCTGAGCCGGAGCGCGTTGCTGCGGCTGGCGCGCGGGCGCATCGTCGTAGCCACCGCCGCCACCGTAGCTGCCGCCACCGCCACCGCCGTCTTCGCGGCCACCCAGCATCTGCATCTGGTCAGCGACGATTTCAGTGCTGTAGCGATCGGCGCCGGTATCCTTGTCTTGCCACTTGCGGGTCTTCAGGCGGCCTTCGATGTAGACCGAGCGGCCCTTCTTCAGGTATTCGCCGGCGATTTCGGCCAGGCGGTTATACATGACGACGCGGTGCCATTCGGTTTCTTCGCGCTTCTCGCCGCTGGCCTTGTCCTTCCAGGACGAGGTGGTGGCGATGGACATGTTGCAGATTGCGGCCCCGTCGGGGCTGTAGCGGACTTCCGGGTCGCGACCCAGGTTGCCCACGAGAATGACTTTGTTAACCGATGCCATGCCGTTGTCCCTCTGTTGTTGACAGCCTGCGCCACGCGTTGCCGCGGACACGCCGGCAACAACATAAATAGCAATGTTGAAGACCGGCTTCATGAAACTCGCCGGTCATCATAGCGATGACCGGCGATGCCGGTGAAGCCCTAATTTGGCTAGTATTATCGACGAAAAGCGCCTGCCGCGCCAAACCGCAATCGTGACAAAGACATCCTGCCCGGGAAACGATTTCAGCGCTGTTGGACACCGTTGGCGGCGCGATCCGCGACTTTCCGCCCCCGGCATTGCCCGGCCCGCTAGGCCAGGGGCTTGAGCGCCCAGGTCACGACCAGCCACAAGGCCGCCAGCACCGCGGCGCCGACAAACACCGCCCCCGCGCCCGAATGCGAGGCCACCCAGCCGCCCAGCGCACCGCCGGTGAACAGGCCGGCGGCCTGGGCCGTGTTGTAGAACCCCAGCGCCAAGCCCTTGTAGGCCTGCGGCGCCACGCGCGACACCAGCGACGGCTGCAGGGCTTCGAGCACATTGAACGCCACGAAAAAGCCGGTCAAGGCCACCGCCAGGGTGTAAAAGCCATGGCTCGCCGCCGGCAGCAGCGCGCATACCAGCACCAGGCCCGCCACCGCGCCTCGCAGGGCGCCACGGTGCGCGCGGCGCTTTTCCGCCACGAACACCACCGGCACCATCAGCACGAACGACACCAGGATGACCGGCAGGTAGACCTTCCAGAGTTCGCGCGCGTCCAGGCCGCCCACCTTGGCCAGCAGCGCCGGCACCACCACGAACAACGACACCTGGATCAGGTGCAGCACGAAGACGCCGAAATTGAGCCGCAACAGGTCGCGGTGGGTCAGCACCTGGCGCGGGCTGGCCGCCTGCATGCTGCGGGCCTGCGTGCGCGGCACCACCGGCACGACCCAGCGCGCCACGCCCAGGCAGATCACGCCCAGACAGGCAATGGTCCAGAACAGGCCCGACAGCCCCCACCAGCCCACCAGCACCGGCGACAGCACCAACGACACCGCGAACGACAGGCCGATGGATCCGCCCACCATGGCCATGGCCCGGGTGCGGACCTCGTCCCGGGTGGCGTCGGCCAGCCAGGCCGTCACGGCGGCCGAGATGGCGCCGGCGCCCTGGATGGCGCGGCCGATGGTGATCCAGAACACGTCGGTCGCCTGGGCACAGACAATGCTGCCCGCCACGAACAGCAGCAGGCCGAAGATCACCACGGGCCGGCGGCCCCAGCGGTCGGACGCCAGGCCGAACGGAATCTGCATGAAAGCCTGGGTCAGGCCATACATGCCCAGCGCCAGGCCCACGCGCGCCGGGTCGTCGCCCCCGGGCAGGCCGCGGGCGGCAACGGCGAAAACGGGCAACAACAGGAACAACCCCAGCATCCGCGCGGCGAACAGGCCGGCCAGCGCCACGCTGGCGCGGCGCTCGGAAGGGGTCAATTTCAGTTTGGTATCTGCCGGCATGCGGAAATCTAGACGATGACGAGGGCCGGCCGCGCTGACGGATGTCATGCGCTTACGGTCTGATCCTGGGCGCCGGGTCCGCATCAAGCTATCTTGGCGAACGCCCCCGTACGGGGGAGGACTCGGCGCGCTATAGTACCAAGTTGGCCTTTGCAACCGCTTAAAAGAGCCCGATAGACGTGACCATACGCATTCGGGGTGCTCGCACCCACAATCTCAAGAACGTCTCGCTGGATCTGCCGCGCCACAAGCTGGTGGTGGTGACGGGCCTGTCCGGCTCGGGCAAGTCCTCGCTGGCGTTCGACACGCTCTACGCGGAAGGGCAACGGCGCTACGTCGAAAGCCTTTCCGCCTATGCGCGCCAGTTCCTGCAACTGATGGACAAGCCCGACGTGGACCTGATCGAAGGCCTGTCGCCGGCGATCTCCATCGAGCAGAAGGCCGCGGGGCACAATCCGCGCTCCACGGTCGGCACCATCACCGAGATCCACGACTACCTGCGCCTGCTGTATGCGCGGGTCGGCACGCCCTACTGCCCCGATCACGGCCTGCCGTTGCAGGCCCAGAGCGTCAGCCAGATGGTGGACGCGGTGCTGTCCTGGCCGGCCGAGACCCGGCTGGCGGTGCTGGCCCCCATCGCGCGCGGCAAGAAAGGCAGCTTCGAAGACGAATGCGCCAGCCTGCAGGCGCAAGGCTATGTACGCCTGCGCGTAGACGGCCAGATGGTCGAAATCGACGGCATGGCGCCCCTCAAGAAAACCGAGAAGCACGACATTGATGTCGTGATCGACCGGTTGCGCATCAAGCCCGAAAGCAAGCAGCGTCTGGCCGAAAGCTTCGAAACCGCCCTGCAGCTGGCCGACGGCCGCGCGCTGGCGCTCGACATGGACAGCACTCGCGAACAGGTCTTCTCCAGCCGCTACGCCTGCCCCGTCTGCAGCCACAGCCTGCCGGAACTGGAACCGCGCCTGTTCAGTTTCAACAACCCGATGGGCGCCTGCCCCAGCTGTGACGGCATCGGCCAGGTCGGGTTCTTCGACCCCAAGCGCGTGGTCGCCTTCCCCGAACTCAGCCTGGCGGCCGGCGCCATCCGCGGCTGGGACCGCCGCAACGCCTTTACCCATTCGCTGCTGACCAGCCTGGCCGCGCACTACGAATTCGATATCGAAGCGCCCTTCGAAGACCTGCCCGAGACGCTGCGCGACAAGGTGCTGTACGGCTCCGGCGAAGAAGAAATCTCGTTCCTCTACCTGAACGAAAAGGGCCGCAGCACCGTCAAGCGCCACACCTTCGAAGGCGTGATCCCCAACCTGGAACGCCGCTGGCGCGAAACCGATTCGGCCACCGTGCGCGAAGAACTCGGCAAGTACCGCAACATCAAGACCTGCCCGGATTGCGGCGGTTCGCGCCTGCGGCCCGAGGCCCGCAATGTGCTGATCGGCCACGATCCGCGCGGCGGCGAACGCCACGGCCAGGCCATCTACGAAGTCGAAGCCATGCCGCTGTCGACCTGCCTGGCGTGGTTTCGCGATCTGACGCTGACCGGCGCCAAGCAAGAGATCGCCCAGCGCATCGTGCGCGAGATCGAGGCGCGCCTGAGCTTCCTGAACAACGTCGGCCTGAACTACCTGTCGCTGGACCGCAGCGCCGACACCATCTCCGGCGGCGAGGCACAGCGCATTCGCCTGGCCAGCCAGATCGGCTCGGGCCTGACCGGCGTCATGTACGTGCTGGACGAACCCTCCATCGGCCTGCACCAGCGCGACAACGACCGCCTGATCGGCACCCTGCAGCACCTGCGCGACCTGGGCAACAGCGTCATCGTGGTCGAACACGACGAAGACATGATCCGCATGGCCGACTGGGTCGTGGACATGGGACCCGGCGCGGGCGAGCATGGCGGTGAAGTCGTGGCGCAAGGCGATCCCGACACCGTGCAGCGCGATCCCAATTCGCTCACGGGCCAGTACCTGAGCGGCAAGCGCGCCATCGCCATTCCAGAGCGCCGCCCGGTCACCGACGACCTGCCCTGGCTGACGCTCACCGGCGCCAGCGGCAACAACCTGAAAACCGTGGACTTGCGCCTGCCCGCGGGCCGGCTGATCTGCGTGACCGGCGTGTCGGGGTCGGGCAAGTCGACCCTGGTCAACGACACGCTGGCCGTGGCGGTGTCGCGCGCGCTGCATCATGCGCAAAGCGAACCCGCGCCTTACGTGTCTATGCAGGGGCTTGAAAACTTCGACAAGATCATCAGCGTCGACCAAAGCCCCATCGGCCGCACGCCGCGCAGCAACCCGGCCACCTACACCGGCCTGTTCACGCCCATCCGAGAATTGTTCGCGGGCGTGCCCGAGGCGCGCACGCGCGGCTACGATCCCGGCCGCTTCAGCTTCAACGTCAAGGGCGGACGCTGCGAAGCCTGCCAGGGCGACGGCGTGGTCAAGGTGGAAATGCACTTTCTGCCCGACATGTACGTGCCCTGCGACGTCTGCCACGGCAAGCGCTACAACCGCGAAACGCTCGAAATCCGCTATCGCGGCCGCAACATCAGCGAGGTGCTGGACCTGACCGTCGAGCAGGCGCTGGAATACTTCGAATCGGTACCGGCCATTGCGCGCAAGCTGCATACGCTGATCGACGTGGGCCTGTCGTATATCCGGCTGGGCCAAAGCGCCACGACGCTGTCCGGCGGCGAAGCGCAGCGCGTCAAGCTGTCCCAGGAACTATCGCGGCGCAGCACCGGCCGCACGCTGTACATCCTGGATGAACCCACCACCGGCCTGCATTTCCGCGACATCGAACTGCTGCTGCAGGTGCTGAACCAACTGGTGGACAGCGGCAACACCGTGCTGATCATCGAACACAACCTGGACGTCATCAAGACGGCGGACTGGCTGGTCGACATGGGCCCCGAAGGCGGCGACGGCGGCGGCCGCGTGGTGGCGCAAGGCACCCCCGAAGACGTCGCCGACGCCCCGGGCAGCCATACGGGACACTATCTGGGCAAACTGCTGCGCCGCACGCCCGGCGGTTGACGGGCGCGGCTCCACATAGGGGAATCGACATGTACACCTTGATCATCGGCAACAAGAACTATTCGTCGTGGTCCTTGCGCCCCTGGCTCGCCCTGCGCGCCACCGGTGTCGCATTCACCGAGCAAAAGCTGGGCTTGTTCACCGAGGACTTCGCCCGCAGCCTGGGCCCGCTGACCCCGGCCGGCCTGGTGCCGGTGCTGCTGGATGGCGAATTCGCCGTGTGGGATTCGCTGGCCATCTGCGAATACGTTGCCGAACAGCACCCCGAGGCCCGCCTGTGGCCGCAGGATGCCCGTGCCCGTGGGCGGGCCCGCTCGCTGGCCGCGCAGATGCACAGCGGCTTTGGCGCACTGCGCCAGGCCCTGCCCATGAACATCGAAGCCCACCTGCCCGGCATCGATATCCCCGAAGCCGCACGCCAGGACATCTCGCGCATACATGCCATCTGGCAAGACACGCGCGCCGAATTCGGCCAGGGCGGCCCGTTCCTGTTCGGTGGGTTCTCGATCGCCGACGCGTTCTTTGCGCCGATCGTGTCGCGTTTCACCACGTATGGCATCGCCGCGGCGGGCCCGGTGCGCGACTACATGGATGCGGTGCTGGCGCTGCCGGCCATGCAGGAATGGATGCGCGATGCACGCGCCGAGGCCACCTTCGTCGAAGCCGACGAACCCTACCGCAAGAATCGCTGAAACCGTGGCAGTGACGGTTTGCCGCCGTGGCAAACCGCCTGTTCCCGGGGCCTACGTCATGTCGAACAGGCGCTTGTGCTCGCGGATGGCGTAGCGGTCGGTCATGCCGGCGATGTAGTCCGCAATGGCACGGGCCTGCTCGTTGAACGCCGCCCGGCGATAGTCCGGCGGCAGCAGCCGCGGGTCATCCAGGAAGGCTGCAAACAATTCGCGCACGATGCGCCGCGCCTTGGTGGTCATGCGCAGCACCCGATAGTGCCGGTACAGGTTGTCGAACAGGAATTTCTTCAGCTCGTCGGCTTCGCGGCGAATCACGTCTGAAAACCCGGCCAGCGGCGGCGCACGCCGTACGTCGTCGGCGCTGGCCGGCGCCACATCGCGTATGCGTGCCAGCGACGTCTGCGTCAGATCGGTGATCAGCGTATTGATCATGCGGCGAATGGTCTCGGCCACCGCCCGGCGCGACGCCAGGCCCGGGTAGCGATCCAGCACCTGGGCATGATGCCGCTGGAAAATCGAGACGTCCTGCAATTGTTCGAGCGTTATGAGGCCCGAGCGCAGGCCGTCGTCGATATCGTGGTTGTTGTAGGCCACTTCGTCAGCCAGGTTGGCCAACTGCGCCTCGAGCGAGGGCTGGGTACGCGACAGGAAGCGTTCGCCCACGGCGCCCAGTTGCCGTGCATGCGCCGCCGAGCAATGCTTGAGTATGCCCTCGCGCGTTTCGAAGCAGAGGTTCAAACCATTGAAGTCGGCGTAGCGCTCTTCAAGCTCGTCCACCACGCGCAGGCTCTGCAGGTTGTGCTCGAAGCCGCCCGCCTCGGGCGCCAGCTCGCGCATGCAGGCATTGAGTTCGTCCTGGCCCGCATGGCCGAAGGGCGTGTGGCCCAGGTCATGCGCCAGCGAAATGGCTTCGGTCAGGTCTTCGGACAGCCCCAGGCTGCGCGCCAGCGTGCGCGCGATCTGCGCCACTTCCAGGCTGTGCGTCAGCCGGGTGCGGAACAGATCGCCTTCGTGGTTCACGAAGACCTGGGTCTTGTATTCCAGCCGCCGAAAGGCGCTTGAATGCACGATGCGGTCGCGGTCGCGCTGGAATTCGCTGCGGTTTTCCGGCGGCGGCTCGGCATAGGTCCGGCCGCGCGATCGGGACGGGTCGGATGCATAGGAAGCCAGTTCTTTCATCTGCGACACCGTCACTCCTGTCGTTACTCGGTGGTTCGGGCCAGTACGGCACGCACGGCGTCTGCCGGCGCCGCCCGCATCATCGCTTCGCCGATGCGGGTCATGAGCACATAGCGGATTTCACCGCCCTCGGTCTTTTTATCGACCTGCATCAGGTCCAGCCAACGTTCGGCGCCCAGGTCGGGCGCCACCGTGGGGCAGCCGATGGCCGCCACCAGGTCGCGCACGCGCGCCACATCGGCACGCGGAAAACCCGCCACGTCGGCCGACAGCTCGGCAGCCTGCACCATGCCACAGCCCACGGCCTCGCCGTGCAGCCAGGCGCCGTAGCCCAGGCCGGCCTCGATGGCGTGGCCAAAGGTATGGCCCAGGTTCAGGATCGCGCGCAGGCCGGATTCGCGCTCGTCCTTGCCCACCACCTGCGCCTTCAGCTCGCAAGAGCGGCGGATGGCATAGGCGATGGCCTGGGGGTCCAGGCTGCGCAGCTTGGGCGCGTTTTCCTCGCACCAGGTCCAGAAATCCGGATCCAGGATCAGGCCGTACTTGATGACTTCCGCCAAGCCCGCCGAGACTTCGCGCGCCGGCAGGGTGTTGAGCACGTCGGTGTCGATTTCCACCGCCAGCGGCTGGTAGAAGGCGCCGATCATGTTCTTGCCCAGCGGGTGGTTCACGGCCGTCTTGCCGCCCACCGACGAATCAACCTGGGCCAGCAGCGTCGTGGGCACCTGCACGAAGCGCACGCCGCGCATGTACACCGCGGCGGCAAACCCGGTCATGTCGCCGATTACGCCGCCGCCCAGCGCCACCAGCACGCAGCGCCGGTCCAGGCGATGTGTCAACAGGGCGTCGAAGATCAGGTTCAGCGACTGCCAGTCTTTATAGGACTCGCCGTCGGGCAATTCGATGCGCAGCACCCGCTTGCCGGTGCGCGCCAGGGCGGCCTCGGCGCGTTCGCCGTACAGCGCGGCCACCGTGGGGTTGGTGACCACGGCGATGGCGGTGGCGTCGGCGGGAATGCTCTGGTCCAGGGCGTCCAGGCGGCCCGGCGCGATGCGGATCGGGTACTGCCCGCCCGGGGTGTCGACCTCAACAACGTTCATATCTGCTTCTCGAAGGCTTGTAATTGCGGCAGCAGCGCCTTGACCAGGGTGTGGATGGGCATCGAGCCCGTTTCCACCACCAGGTCGGCTACTTCTTTATAGAGGGGCTCGCGCAGCGTCATCAGATCGCGCAGCGTGCCACGGGGATCGGCGGTGGCCAGCAGGGGACGGTTGCGATCGCGGCAAGTCCGGCGGAACAATTCGTCCACGCTGGCCCTCAAATAGACCACGATGCCCCGCTGGCGCAACCGCAGGCGGTTTTCGGCCGCCAGGATGGCGCCGCCGCCCGTGGCAAGAATTATGTTGCGCCGTTGGGTACACTCTTCCAAAGCGGCGGCCTCCCGGCGACGGAAACCGGCCTCGCCCTCGATTTCGAAGATTACCGGCACCCGTACGCCGCAACGCGCCTCGAGCTCATGATCCAGATCGACAAACTCGCGCCCCAGGGCACGCGCCAGGCCACGGCCGATGGTCGTTTTACCGGCACCCATCATCCCCACCAGGAAGACGGGCAGGTCATGCGGCAACGACACGGTCTTGCCTGCGCATTCCGAGGCGCAAGGCAAGTTTTCGGGCGCCTCGCCGGAGGGCGCCAGGTCCGGGTCAGCCTCCGGACATGAGTGAGCGGAAAAGTTCATGACGGCATTATCACATCTGCCGCCAAGTTGCCCGCGCACCACACTGAACTATCTTGTTACAGAAACCGATCCGCCTCGCTAAGGCGGGACCGGAGATACCCGTAAAATCGCCGCGATGAGCAAGCCCCAGAATTCCTCCAAAAAAGACAAGCCCGCCAAGAGCGGTTCCCCGATATTGCGATTTTTCGTCAAGACCGGCATTTTCTGTGCCGGCCTGTTCCTGTGCGGCGTCCTGCTGGCGGGGATGGCTCTGGCGCTGGCGTGGCCCAACCTGCCCGACCTGAACGCCATGACGGATTACCGCCCGCGGGTGCCGCTGCGCGTCTATACGGCCGACAAGGTGCTCATCGGCGAGTTCGGCGAAGAACGCCGCAACGTGCTGCGCTTCAACGAAATCCCGGACGTCATGAAGTCCGCGGTGCTGGCCGCCGAAGACGACCGCTTCTACCAGCACGGCGGCATCGACTGGACGGGCGTGGTCCGGGCAGGCCTGACCAACCTGATCAACATGTCCAAGACGCAGGGCGCCAGCACGATCACCATGCAGGTGGCGCGCAACTTCTACCTGTCGTCCGAAAAGACCTACTCGCGCAAGTTCTACGAACTGCTGCTGACGTTCAAGATCGAATCCGAGCTCACCAAGGATCAGATCCTTGAGCTCTACATGAACCAGATCTATCTGGGGCATCGCGCCTACGGCTTCGCCGCCGCCTCGCGCACGTACTTCGGCAAGCCGCTGTCGGAAGTCACCCCGGCCGAAGCCGCCATGCTGGCCGGCATCCCCAAGGCCCCTTCGCGCTTCAACCCGATTTCCAACCGCCCCCGCGCCGAACTGCGCCAGCGCTACGTGCTGGGCCGCATGCAGTCGCTGGGCTACCTGACCGAGCCTGAGTACAAGCAGGCGATGGCGCAGCAGATCGTCATGAAGTCGGCGGAAGGCACGCCCGCGGGCGGCTATGCCATCCATGGCGAATACGTGGCCGAACTGGCCCGCCAGCTGCTGTTCAATGTCTACCAGGACAACGTCTACTCGCGCGGCATCAACATCTACACCACGGTCCAGTCCAAGGACCAGGAAGCCGCCTACCGCGCCGTACGCGAAGGCGTGCTGGAATACACCCGCCGCGCCCCCTACCCCGGCCCCGAAGAGCAGCTCGACCTGCCCCCCGGCACCGAGAACAACCCGCAGGCCCTGGACGAATTCCTGGACGGCGTGTTCGACAAGTTCAGCGACAGCGGCGACCTGCTGACCGCGCTGGTCCTGTCGGCCAGCCCCACCGAGGTCAAGCTGGCCCGCAGCTCGCGCGAAGTCATCACCGTCACCGACAAGAAGGTGCTGGGCGTGGTGGCCCGTGCGCTCAATGACAAGGCCAAGCCCGAACAACGCATCAAGCGCGGTTCCGTCGTCTACATCCGCAAGCTGGGCGACAACTGGGAAATCATCAACCTGCCGTCGGTGCAGGCCGCGTTCGTGGCCCTGTCGCCGCAGGATGGCGCCATCCGCGCCATGGTCGGCGGCTTCGACTTCTACCGCGGCAATTTCAACCGCGTGACGCAAGCCTGGCGCCAACCGGGCTCGAACATCAAGCCGTTCATCTACGCCGCGTCGCTCGAACGCGGCCTGACGCCGGCCACGCAGATTTCCGACCAGCCGTTCGAGCTGACCGCCGCGCAAACGGGCTCCAAGGCCTGGAACCCGAAGAACTACGGCAACCAGTACGAGCCCATGCTGACGCTGCGCCAGGGCCTGTACAAGTCCAAGAACATGGTCTCGATCCGCATCCTGCAGGCCATCGGCCCGCAGTACGCCCAGGACTACCTGACCCGCTTTGGCTTCGACAAGGCGCGTCAGCCGGCCGTGCTGCCGCTGGCGCTGGGCGCCGGTTCCGTGACCCCGCTGCAACTGGCCGGCGCGTTCTCGGTGTTCGCCAACGGCGGCTACCGCATCACGCCCTACCTGATCGACCGCGTCACCGACAGCAACGGCAAGATCGTGATGCAGTCCAAGCCCGTCGTGGCCGGCGATGCCGCTGCCCGCGCCATCGATCCGCGCACCGCCTGGATCATGGACGACGTGCTCCGTGGCGTGGCCACCTACGGCACCGCTGCCCGCGCCCGCGTACTGCTCAAGCGCAATGACATCGCCGGCAAGACCGGGACCACCAACGAATCCGTGGATGCCTGGTTCTCGGGCTACACCCCGTCTCTCGTCGCCACCGCCTGGCTGGGCTTTGACCAGCCCAAGTCGCTCGGTTCGCGCGAAACCGGCGGCGGCGTGGCCATGCCGATCTGGGTCGACTACATGCAGGACGTGCTCAAGGGCGTGCCGGAAGAAAAGCCGCGCCCCCGTCCGGACGGCATCATCGTCGAGAACGGCGAATACTATTTCTCGGAATTCCCGCCCGGACAAGCCGTGGCCCGTCTGGGCCTGCCCCAGGCCGACACGCTGGGCGAGTTCCTGAACGGCCTGAACAACGACAGCGGCGCCGACAACCGCATCAAGGTCGCGCCGGGCGTGGGCACGCAGAACGCGCAGCCCTGGTCGCAGAAAATTCCTTTCTGACGCGCAAAGAAAAAGGCCGGTTCGCATGAACCGGCCTTTTTTTATTGAATGCTACAGGCGGATCGTAACGGGCACACCCGCCGCCGCGGAACAGATCTGGGACAAGGCGTCCGGCAATTTCGGTCCGCCTCGGGTATCGTTCCAGTTCTGGCCGTCGTAGCGGTAATGGAAGCCGCCGCTGCGCGCGGCCACCCACAGTTCCTGCATGGCGGCCTGGCTGTTCACCACCACGTGGGTATTGTCTTCGAACACCATGGTCAGCACATTGCCGCTGCGGCTGGTTTCGACGTCGACGTCGAGCGAAGCCGCCCAGTCATCGGCCTGGCTTTCGATGCTTTCCAGCACCTGGTCGATCAACGCAAGAAATTCGGTTTCGGTCATAATCGAGCCTGCAAGAATTACGGAGTTCCCAGTGTTCCATTTGGCATTCAGCCGCATGTCTCTTCGCATTGTAGCCACGCTTGTGGCGACCGGCATGGTTGCGGCCTGCGGGTACAAGGGTCCTTTGTATATGCCGACGCCTGATGGCAAGCCGCCTCAGCGTACCCAGCAGCGGCAGCAGACGCCCCAGGTTCCCCAGATTCCGGCGGCTCCCTCGCTACCATGACCGCCGCGTTCCCAGTTCCGCCCGAACTGGCCGGGCACCCCTACTTCCAGTACCGCAACAACGTGCTGTACGCCGAAGACGTGCCGCTGGACCACCTGGCCGAAAAACTGGGAACACCCCTCTACGTCTACTCCCGCGCCGCCCTCAAGGGCGCCTGGGATACCTACCGCAGCGCCATCGGCCAGCGCCCCGTGCTGGTCTGCTACGGCATGAAGGCCAATTCCAACCTGGCCATCCTGAAAGAATTCGTCCGGCTGGGCGCGGGTTTCGACATCGTCTCCGGCGGCGAACTCAAGCGCGCCCTGGCCGTCGGCGCCGACCCCGCCAGGATCGTGTTCTCCGGCGTGGGCAAGCAGGCCTGGGAAATGCGCGCGGCCCTGGCGGCCGGCGTGCTCTGCTTCAACGTCGAATCCGAGGCCGAACTTCAACGTCTGTCGGACGTTGCCCAGGAAATGGGCCAGCGCGCCCGGGTATCGCTACGCGTCAATCCGGATGTCGATGCCCAGACCCATCCGTACATCTCCACGGGCCTGAAAGAAAACAAGTTCGGCATCCCCATCGATTGCGCGCTGGACGCCTACCGCAGCGCCCGCCTGCTGCCGGGCCTGGACATCACCGGCCTGGATTGCCACATCGGGTCACAGCTGACCGACATCAGTCCCTATTTAGATGCCCTGGAAAAGCTGCTCGACCTGGTCGAGCAACTGGACGCCATCGGCATCCCGCTGTCGCACCTGGACCTGGGCGGCGGACTGGGTATCCGCTACGCAGACGAAACGCCCCCCTCGCCCAAGGCTTTGCTGGACCCGGTGTTCCAGCGGCTGCAGGCCCGCGGCCAAGGCCACCTGCACGTGGTGCTGGAACCGGGCCGCTCGCTGATCGGCAATGCCGGCGTGCTGTTGACCACCGTGCAGTACCTCAAGCACAACGAGACCCGCAATTTCGCCATCGTCGATGCCGCCATGAACGACCTGTTGCGGCCCGCCCTGTACGAGGCCTGGCACGGGCTGCGCCCCCTTCGGCCGCGCGCGGGCGATGCCACGGAGTACGACATCGTCGGCCCGGTCTGCGAAAGCGCCGACTGGCTCGCCCGGCAGCGCGTGCTGGCTCTGGAACAAGGCGACGTGCTGGCGCTGGAATCGGCGGGCGCCTACGGCATGACCATGGCGGGCAACTACAACACACGCCCCCGCGCGGCCGAAGTGATGGTCGACGGCGACCACTATCATGTAGTGCGCCAACGCGAAACGCTGGACGATCTGCTGCGGGGCGAATCGACGCTGCCCTGAGCGGCATGCCGTCCAGATGTGAAAAAGGCCCCGTCGGGGCCTTTTTCGTGGGTCATCCAGGCGTCAGAGCTGGCCGTAGGAGTGCAAGCCCGACAGGAACATGTTCACGCCCAGGAAGGCGAAGCCTGTGATCAGCAGGCCCGTCAAGGCCCAGTAGGCCGCCATGGTGCCGCGCAAGCCCTTGATCAGGCGCATGTGCAGCCAGGCCGCGTAGTTCAGCCAGACGATCAGCGCCCAGGTTTCCTTGGGGTCCCATTGCCAGTACGCGCCCCAGGCATCGGCCGCCCACAGCGCGCCCAGAATGGTGGCCACCGTGAAGAAGGCGAAACCGATGGCGATGGCGCGATACATGATGTCGTCCAGCACCTCCAGCGGCGGCAGCGCCGCTGCGATATGGCGCCGCGCCAGCAGGATCGCGCCGACGATCACGGCGCCAATGCCGAAATACAGCATCCAGGTCGCCGACAGGCCGTCGGTGCGGAACACCATCGGTTCGGCGCACAGCAGCACGCCCAGCACAAACAGCGGCGCCAGTTTCAACCACGACGTGGTCTGCCCATGCTGCTTGACCAGGTAGGCAAAGCCGACCATGGCCGCCAGCGAGAACGTGCCGTAGCCGATGAAATTGGCGGGCACGTGCAGCTTCATCCACCAGCTCTTGAGCGCCGGCACCAGCGGCTGGATCTGCCCCGCGTCGCGCGTGAACGAATACCAGAGCAGGAACACGACGGCCGACGTCACCACCAGCAGCACGAAGCCGCCCAGCGCGCGCGTCTTGTATTTGCGTTCGTAGTACAGGTAGAAAAGCGCCGTGATCAGCGAGAACAGCACGAACACTTCGTACAGGTTGCTGACCGGAATGTGGCCCAGGTCCGGCCCCATCAGGTGGCCTTCGCGCCAACGCACCAGCAGGCCCGTGACACCCGCGAACACTGCGCCCCAGGTCAGGGCCGTGCCCAGCCAGGCGGCCGTCGGGCTGACCACGCCGATCCAGTAGCACACCATGGCCAGCGCAAACAGCGCGCTCATCCAGAGAATGGCCGACTGCGACGAAAACAGGTACTTCAGGAAGAACACCTGCTCGGCCCGCGCCAGGTCGTTGCCGTAGAGCATGAGCGCCAGGCCGGCCGCGATCGCACAGGCGACCATCAGGCGGCGCAAGGGGCGCCACAGCCAGCCCAGCCAGGCCAGCGCGGGCACCGTGCCGCACAGGATGATCTTCTCGTAGTAGTCCATGGCGCCGGCGTAGCGGGTCAGCGCAAAACCCGCCCCCACTGCCAGCAACAGGAAGAAGACGACGTCGGTCCAGTCGGGTTTACCGCGTTGCGCGCGGTTGTCGCCGGTCTCGGACAGGCTTTCGTCCCAGGGGCTGCCTGGCGAGGCGGCATGCACAGGCATGTCGGGCGTGGGGGAATGCGTGGTGGTCGTCGTGGACATAAGAAACCTTAAGACCCTTTCTGGCGCAGCAGCGCCTGCTTGAAGCGATCGAACTCTTGATTGAAGTCGAGTGTACGCTTCTGCGAAGTCATCGCCGCCAGGATGCCGCTGCCGCCGTCTTGCGGCCGGACCCAGATCCAGACACGGCGATCTCGAATATAGAACATCGAGAACACCCCCAGCACCAGCAGCAGGCTGCCCAGGTAGACCGTGTTCTTGCCCGGGGTGCGGCTGACCTGGAACACGCTGGCCTGGATGTGGTTGAAATCGGCCAGCGAGAAGAACACCGGCGCCGGGTAGACGGTCAGGTCGGACAAGGCCGCCACCGCCAGGCGCGACCACACCGCGGCGCGCTCGCCATCGGCGCCTTCGGTCGGCACAGGCGGCAAGCCGGCGCGTTCGCGTTCGACGCCCCGCAGTTCATTCATGCTGGCGCCGATCAGCCGGATCACGACGTCAGCCGCGCGCTCCAGGTCGGCGGGCGGCGTATTGGCCTGCAGGAATGCGGCCACGGCCTGCAAGCCGCCGCCGGAATAGGTTTCCAACGCGCGCTCGGCGGCCGTCTGCAAGGGCTGGCGGTCGGCGCCGGTGGGGCTGTTGCGCTCGGCAAAGCGGCGGGCCGCTTCCTGGCGCGCCGCCGGATCGGCCAAGGTGGCGCGCAGCCGCATGAATTCCGCTACCGAACTGTCGTCGTCCGCGGGAATGCGCAGGTAACGGAACGGCTCGGACGCGTTGTTGCGCACGCCGGCCAGGAACACGCTGGCGCCGTCCAATTGCACCGGCAGCATGTAGTTCTGGAATTCGTGCGCCTGGCCCGCGTCGTCGATCAGCTTGTATTCGACGCTGGGGCCTACGTTGCGCAGGTTTTCATTCTTCTTGCCCGCCGCGCTGCCGGATACCGATGCCACGTGCTCGGCAAAGCTCTGGTTCGCGCCCTTGGGGTCGCCACGGGTCAGGTCTTCGACGTTGATCGGCCGCAGCGCCGTGATTTCCACGCCCATGCTGCGCGGGCCCTTGGCCGTGTTCGCGCTGACTTCGGCGGTCTTGCCCACGGTGCCGTCGACGTTGAAGGTAGCGCTGTCGGCGCCCACCAGCGGATAGCCCTTGAGTACGACCGTGCTGCCGCCATCGTCGAAGCTGGATTGATACACCGTCATGCCCTTGAAGCGCAGCGGTTCGTTCACTTCGATGGTGGAATCGAACGACTTGCCGGTATCCGGATCCGTCACTTCCACTTCACTGGCAAAGCGGCTGGGCATGCCGGTCGAGTAGTAATCGACGACAAATTTCTTGAGCTTGAGCGTGAACGGCATCGGCTGCACCAACGCGCCGTCGCCGACCATCACGACCGCCGTGCTGGCCTGGCCGTTCTCGGGCACCAGCACGCTGGCGCGAAAGCTGGGGTTGTCCACCGACAGGCGGCCGCTTTCCGGCACCTCGGAGATCAGCATGTTCTCGACGATGGGCTTCTTGCCGCCGAACATGACCTGCAGGCGCACGGGCAGCTCGCTGTCGAGCAGCCCGCCAATACAGATGATGACCATGGCGGCGTGCGCAAACACATAACCCAGCCGGTTGGCGCTGCCCTTCTTGGCCGCCAGCAGCACCCCCGTATTGTCCTGGCGCTCGCGCACCGCATAGCCCATGCGCTTGAGCAGCGCCGTCAGGCCGGCCGCGGTCTGGGGCACGTCGCTGGACACCTCGGTTTCGACGCGGTGCGGGAAGGCTCGCAGGCTGCTGCCACGCACGTGCTCGCGAAACGAGCTGGCCTCGCGCAGCATCTTGGGCGCGTTGCGAATCAGGCAGACCGAGGTCGAAATGACCAGGAACGCCATGATCAACAGGAACCACCAGCTGTTGTAGACGTGCCAGATGGAAAACTTGTCGAACACCTCGTACCAGAACGGGCCGAACTGGTCGATGTAGTTGCTGGACGACCGGTTCTGCTGCAGTACCGTCCCCACCAGGCTGGCCACGCAGATGAACATCAGCAGGCTGACGGCAAAACGCATCGAACCCAGCAGTTCGAACAGATCGCGGGGCAGGCTGCGCAGAGAGGGACGAGAGTGTGTCTGAGTCGAATTCATGAAAAAAGGGGGGCCGCGCTATCGGCTACCCCCCTCGTAGACAGCGCGTAACGGAACCAGGTTCCGTACGCTCAGGTTGCGTGAACGCGGACCAGCCGCGCGCGTTGCCGGCAAGCGGCTACCGCAGGCCAGCCGCGTAATCCGCCACGGCCTTGATGTCGGCATCCGACATCCGGTCGGCCACGGCGTGCATGACGTCGTTGGCGCGATCGCCGCTGCGGAACAGCTTGAGCTGCTCTTCAATATACAGGGGGAACTGACCCGACAAACGGGGGTATTGGCCCGGAATGCCCGCGCCGTTGGCAGAATGGCATGCCGCGCACGCGGGAACATTGCGTTCAGGCAAACCGCCGCGCCAGATCTTTTGACCCAGATCAACCAGCTTCTCGTAGCCGGCCGTGGCGGGCTCTTTCAGAGGCTGCTGCGCCAGGTACAGCGCGATGTTCTGCATGTCGGCCGGCGTCAGGTTCTGCGCCATGGCGGTCATCGGGGTGGGGTTGCCGCCCGCGCCATTGCGCACCGGCAACTTGGCGCCCGCCTTGACCTGGAAATCGGTCAGTTGCTTGACCAGGTATTCGTGGGGTTGCGCGGCCAGGTTGGGGTTCACCGGGATGGTGCTGTTGCCCGCCGCGCCATGACAGGAGGCACAGGCAATGATGCCTCGGGAGGCGTCACCCTGGTCAAACAGCTGTCCGCCCTTGGCGGCATCTGGCTTGGCCGGGCCCGCAGCACCGTCGGCGGCGAAACTCGTAGTAGATAAGGCGGAGGCGCCGAGCAACAGCCCGCTCGCAACCAACATCCGGGACAGCACACGCTTCATGAAGACCTCGACGAATCGCATCGCTCAAGGCGCAAAAAGGCGCCCACGCCTACCCGCACATCTGGAAAACCGTATCGAACCTGCTTTGCCCGTCTTGCCTGCCTGGAACATGCCGGTAGGTACCGAAATGCCCTGAACAGTAAGCAAAAGAGACGGCTCCGCGCACGGGGACCACTGTTGCAAACGCCGGATTATACAATAGGGCTCGAAACCAACCGTATCCAAAGCCATCCGTGTCCCTCCTACATCGCGCCTCTTTTCTCACGTCGGCAGCTCGCCTCGACCAGTTGCCGCCCGCCGGCGCACCCGAGGTCTGCTTTGTCGGCCGGTCCAACGCGGGCAAATCCACGTCCATCAACGTGCTGTGCAACCAGCGCCGCCTTGCCTTCTCGAGCAAGACGCCGGGCCGCACGCGCCTGATCAACATGTTCAGCCTGCCCGACCCGCTGGACCCTGAAAGCCACATCGGCTATCTCGTCGACCTGCCCGGCTACGGCTACGCGTCGGTGGCCCGCAACGAGAAGGAAAAGTGGGCCGACATCCTGGGCGGATACCTGCGCGACCGCGAATCGCTGGTCGGCATCGTGCTGCTCATCGACATCCGCCGCGGCGTCACCGAACTGGATCGCCGCCTGGCCAATTTCATCGCCCCCACCGGCCGCCCGGTGCTGGCGCTGCTCACCAAAGCCGACAAGCTGCCTTACGGCCAGCGCATGCGCACCGTGTTTTCCGTGCGCAAAGACCTGGCGGACATCGGCGCCCTGCACACCATCCCCTTCTCGGCACCCGAGCGCATCGGCCTGGAAGAAGCTGGCGCGCACATAGAAAACTGGATCTCTCCCAAGGTCGTACCATGAACCCGCAGATCATCACCCCCGACTTCCCGGTTTCCCGCCCCCGCCGCCTGCGCCGCGACGACTTCACCCGGCGCCTGGTGCGCGAAAACACCCTGACGGTGGACGACCTGATCTACCCCGTCTTCGTGGCCGAAGGCACGGGCTTGAAGCAGGCCGTGCCTTCGCTGCCCGGCGTGGTCCGCTATTCGCCGGACACGCTGATGTCGGTGGCCGAAGAATGCGTATCGCTGGGCATCCCGGTGCTGTCGCTGTTCCCCGCCATCGATCCGTCGCTCAAGACGCCCGACGGCATCGAAGCCACCAACCCCGACGGCCTGATCCCGCGCGTGGTGCGCGAGCTGAAAAAGCGCTTCCCTGAATTGGGCGTGCTGTGCGATGTGGCGCTGGACCCGTACACCAGCCACGGCCAGGACGGCGTCATCGACGAAAACGGCTACGTCGTCAACGAGCCTACCGTCGAAATCCTGGTCAAGCAGGCGCTCACGCAGGCCGCCGCAGGCGTCGACATGGTCGCCCCCAGCGACATGATGGACGGCCGCATCGGCGCCGTGCGCCGCGCGCTCGAAGCCAACGGCTACATCCACACGCAGATCATGGCCTACTCGGCCAAGTACGCCAGCGCCTTCTATGGCCCGTTCCGCGACGCCGTCGGGTCCGCCACCAACCTGGGCAAGTCCAACAAAATGGCCTACCAGATGGACCCGGGCAACCTGGACGAAGCCCTGCGCGAAGTCGCCGCCGACCTGCAGGAAGGCGCCGACATGGTCATGGTCAAGCCCGGCATGCCCTACCTGGACGTGCTGCGCCGCGTGAAGGACACCTTCCGCGTGCCGACCTTCGCCTATCAGGTCAGCGGCGAATACGCGATGATCAAGGCCGCGTCCGCCAACGGCTGGCTGGACCACGACAAGGTCATGATGGAAGCCCTGCTGGCGTTCAAGCGCGCCGGCGCCGATGGCATCCTGACCTACTTCGCCATCGAAGCGGCCAAGCTGCTCAAGAGCCGCGACTAGGCGCTACGCCGCAGGCCGAGCCAGGTCCCGCTCAAGATGCAGGCCAGGCCGGCCACGTGCACCGGCGTCACGTGTTCATCCAGGAACAGCGCGGCGAACAGCAGGCCGAAGATCGGCAGCCAGTTCACGAACAGCGCCGCGCGGCTGATCCCCAGCCGCGCGATGCCTGCATTCCAGATGATGTTGCTGACGCCCGAGGCGATGACGGCCGAGAACAGCAGCACCATCCACGGCCACCACGTCATGCGCCAGCCCTCGGCTTCGTACGAGCCGGGCGTCAGGATGGCATGCACCACCAGCATCAGCCCGCCGGCCAGGTACATGTACCAAAGCATCGCCAGCGGATCGAGCGTGCGCGAAATGCGTTGGATCACCAGCCCGCCGAACACGAACACCGCGACCGCCAGGAACACGATCGCGTCGCCCCAGCCTGTCAGGCCCAATTGCGCACCGCTGCCGATCACCACCATTGCCACGCCAGCCAGGCCCAGCAAGGCGCCGGCAATGCGCAGCCACGTCAGCTTTTCACGGTAGAACAAGGCCGCCAACAACGCCGACAACAGCGGGCTGGTGGCCATCAACAGCGTGCCATTGGCGGCCGACGAGAACTGCAGGCCGTAGACGAGCGCGGTCTGGTGCGCATACACCACCAGAAAGCCCGCCAGCGCGACCCAGCCCAGTTCCACGCGGCCTAGCCGGGGAATGCGGCCGCGGCGGGCCTTGACGATCAAGGTGACCGCAACGAACGCCACGGCAATCCGTACGGCCGCCAGGGCCCGGATGTCCATGTGTTGCGTCAGGTACTTGATGGAGACGATGTTCAGGCCCCACGTGGCCATCACGAACATCAATTGAAGATAGATAAGACCGGTGCGGTCCTGGCTTGCAGCAACTGTCGGAGACGTCACGGGCGCCGGCCTGGTGGATGGAGGGCGCCGCCCACGCGGCGCGAGCCCTCATGGTAGCGGCCGGGCGCCGCTCAACGCAATAGCACGCGGTCCAGCGACTCGGTGAAACGCTTGGCGTCCTGGAAACCCACCACGCGGGCCTCGGGCAATTCCTTGCCGCCCGGCGCGAAGAACATGATGCCCGGCGGGCCGAACAGGCGGAACCGCTTGAGCAGCGCGCGGTCGTCGGCATTGTTGGCCGTGACGTCCGCCTGCACCAGCAGCATGCCCGCCATGCGCTGCGCTACCCCCGGATCGGTGAAGGTGAAGCGCTCCATCTCGCGGCACGACACACACCAGTCGGCGTAGAAATCCAGCATCACCGGCTGTTGGCTCTGCGCCAGCACCGCGTCGAGCTCGGCATTGTTGCGCACGCGCTTGAAATGCACCTCGCCGGCATTGGCCGACACGCCTGCCGCGGCCGGACCGCCCGATGCGAAATGGGACAAAGGCTGCAGCACGTCGCGCCCGCCGCTGGCCGCCCCCACCAGCCACGCGGCGGCGGCCAGGGCCAGCAGCAGCCCCAGGCCCTTGCCGAACATGCGAGCCGAGCCGGCACCGGCGGGCAGCGCATCAAATGCCCGCAGCATCACGGCCCCGACAATCGCCAGGAAGGCCCAGCCCGTCATCTGCACCCAGGTGGGCACGACCGGAATCAGCATCCACCAGGCGGTCGCCAGCAGCAACATGCCAAAGAGCCGCTTGACGCCATCCATCCAGGGCCCCGCCTTGGGCAGCAGGGTCCCCGACGACGCGCCCACGATCAACAGCGGCACACCCATGCCCCAGGCCATGGCGAACAGGGCAGATCCGCCCAGCACCACGTCGCCGGTCTGCGAGATGTACAGCAACGCTCCGGCCAGCGGCGCGGCCACGCAGGGCCCGACGATCAGGGCAGACAGTGCCCCCATCACCAGCGCGCCGGTGTAGCGCCCGCCGGGCACGCGCGACGAACGTTCAGCCAACTTGGCCTGAATCCCCGACGGCATCTGGAAGGTGAAGGCATCGAACATCGCCAGTGCCAGCACCGCCAGCAAAATGGCAAACAGGGTCAGTATCCAGGGCGTCTGCAACCATGCGGCAAGGCCCGCGCCGCTCAGGCCTGCCGCCACGCCCAGCGCGGTATAGACCACCGACATGCCCAGCACGTAGGTCGCCGCCAGCGCCAGGCCCCGGCCGCGACTCGGGCGGGCCTGGCTGGCCCCGCCCAGTACGATCGACGAAAGAATCGGAATCATCGGCAAGACGCAGGGCGTGAACGCCAGCAGCAGGCCCAGCACCAGGAACACGCCAGCCGTCTTCGCCCAGCCCAGCCCGCCCAGCGCATCGGCCAGGCCGGTGTCACCCGCGTTCACCAGCGCGCTCAAGCCGCCCGACGATGCCGGGGCGGTCGACGCGCCAGCGCTGGCGCCGCCTGCGCCAGCCACGGCGTACCCGCCCGCCACGGGCGTCAGCTTCACGCTGCTGTCCATTGGCGGGTAGCACAGGCCGGCATCGGCACAGCCCTGGCCCGTCAGCGTCAGCGTGAAGGGCTGCCCGCCAGGAGCCACCGGCACACGGATCACGACATCCTTGTGATAGACCTCCATGTCTTTCTCGAAGGTCGGGTCGTACTTGACGTCCCCTTTCGGATAGACGGGTTCGCCCAAGGTCGCCGCGCCCAGCGGACTGATGGTGATGCCAAAGCGCTCGCGGTACATGTAATAGCCGGGCGCCACTTTGAAACGCAGCTCGACCGTGTCCGGCGCCGCCATCACCGCACTGAAGACAAAGGCCTTCTCCGGTTCAAGGAATTCGGCATCGGCGCGCGCGGGCGCGTTCCAGCCCCACAGCAGCAGCGCCATGGCCAACAGGGCCAGCAGTCTGGGGAATAAGGCACGCGCCGGGACGCCGGCTGGAACCGCGAGTTGCAACATCAGTCTCTCTTGTTCTGCGGGACGGCCGTCTGTTCGCGCACCCAATCCAGATAGGGCGCCGCGCCGCCGATGACCGGCAGCACGATGATTTCGGGCACGTCGTAGGGATGCATCTGCGCCAGGGCCTGGACCACGGCCTGGTGGCGCGCGTAGGTGGTTTTGATGTGGATGGGGATTTCTTCCGTCCCCTCGACCACGCCTTGCCACAGGTAGATGGACAGGCCCGGGGCGCCAAGGTTCACGCAGGCCGCCAGTCCGTCTTCGACCAGCACATGGGCGATACGCTTGGCCAGCAGCAGGTCCGGCGCGTTGCTGATGACCAGCACGACGTCGTCATCGCGCAACATGGGGCCTCCTTGGGGTAGCCGTGTGGGATGTAACTCGGGGTATTTTATCGATATTGCCGCCGCCGTCCGCCACGGCCGGACTTGCGGCTACGCCGCGCCGTCGCGCACTCCCATTCCCACCGAGGCAAGCATGTCCGATAACTGCCTGTTCTGCCGCATCTCCCGCCACGAAATCCCGGCCCACATCATCCACGAAGACGACCGCCTGATGGCGTTCCTGGACATCCAGCCCGTGCGGGCCGGGCACACGCTCATCATTCCCAAGCAGCACTACCCGTACTACGAAGACATGCCGGCCGACCTGGCCGGGCACATCGTCAACCTGGGCCAGAAGCTGGGTCGCCATATGAAGCGCCTGTATAGCGTGGATCGCGTGGCGTTCGCGTTCACGGGCATCCACGTGGCCCACACCCATGCACACGTGATTCCGATGCACCATCCGCAGGACGTGACCTCGACCCAGTACATCGAGCAGCAGGACCTGACCTTCCGGATGCCGCCCCAGGCCCCCAAAGAGGCGCTGGAGGCCGCCGCGGCGCAATTGCGAGGCGAACTGCACGCGTCGTAGCCCACGCGCCTGCAGGCCGTTCTGGCGCCTCCTTGGCGGCGCCACAAAAAACAAGGGCGGGTCCGAAGACCCGCCCTTGCTACTCATCGCGCAACCGAAGCTTATTCGGCGGCGCTGTCCTCAGCGGCTTCATCGACTTCCGGACGGTCGACCAGCTCCATGAAAGCCATGGGAGCGTTGTCGCCTTGACGGAAACCCATCTTCAGCACGCGGGTGTAGCCGCCGTTACGGGCCGCGTAGCGCGGGCCGATTTCGGCGAACAGCTTCACCACGGCGTCGCGATCGCGCAGACGGGCAAAAGCCAGACGCTTGTTCGCGAGGGTGGGTTCTTTACCCAGCGTGATCAGGGGTTCGATGACGCGGCGCAATTCTTTCGCCTTCGGCAGCGTGGTCTTGATGGCTTCGTGGGTGATCAACGAAACGGCCATGTTGCGGAACATGGCAAGACGGTGACTGCTGGTGCGGTTGAGCTTACGCAAGCCATTACCGTGACGCATGATAAGTATCCTTTGAATCTAAAGAAGGCGTTTCCGCCATCGGGTTGTCCGGCTCTTCTATCAACCTGCAATCAGGCCGCGGTCCGGTAGAAAACGGTGCATTTTACGACGGTTTCGCAAACCGCCCGGCTGTGACGCCAGGCGCTGCGGGAGACGCCCCCTTCCAGGGGCGCCACCCTTCAAGACTTAGGGACGCTCCAGGCCCAGGGGCGGCCAGTTCTCGAGCTTCATGCCGAGGGTCAAGCCACGTGCAGCCAGGACTTCCTTGATCTCGTTGAGCGACTTGCGACCCAGGTTCGGGGTCTTGAGCAGCTCGTTTTCGGTACGCTGGATCAGGTCGCCGATGTAGTAGATGTTTTCGGCCTTCAGGCAGTTGGCCGAACGCACGGTCAGCTCCAGGTCGTCGACCGGACGCAGCAGGACCGGGTCGATCTGCGGCGTGCCGCGGACCGGGGCTTCGTACGAATCGCCAGCGCCTTCCAGGGCGGCGAAAACCGAGATCTGGTCCATCAGGATGCGGGCCGACTGGCGCACCGCTTCCTCGGGCGAGATCACGCCGTTGGTTTCGATGTCCAGGACCAGCTTGTCCAGGTCGGTGCGCTGTTCCACACGGGCGCTTTCAACTGCGTAGCTCACGCGGCGAACCGGGCTGAACGACGCGTCCAGCACGATGCGGCCGATGGTGTGGGTGCGGTCTTCCGACAGAGCACGCACGTTGCCCGGCACGTAGCCGCGGCCCTTTTCGACCTTGATCTGCATTTCCAGCTTGCCTGCATCCGTCAGGTTGCAGATGGCGTGGCCGGGGTTGATGATCTCGACGTCGTGCGGCAGCTCGATGTCGCTGGCCAGCACGGTGCCGGCGCCGGTCTTGCGCAGGACCAGGGTGACTTCGTCACGGTTGTGCAGCTTGAAGACCACGCCCTTCAGGTTCAGCAGGATGTCGACGACATCTTCGCGAACGCCCGGGATGGTCGAGTATTCGTGCACCACGCCCGTCATCTGGACTTCGGTCGGCGCGTAGCCGGTCATCGAAGACAGCAGGATGCGGCGCAGGGCGTTGCCCAGCGTATGACCGTAGCCACGCTCGAACGGCTCCATCACGATCTTGGCATGGTGGGTGCCGACCGGTTCGACTTCAATGGAGCGCGGCTTCAGGAAACCTTGAGTGGACATGTACTGTGTTCCTTTTCAATACCCTCGGCTCGTTACACCGATAAGGCTGATGGACAGGGTGAAACGTGAAACTCGGACGGTGCAAAAACACCGGCCGATACTTACCGCAAAGCCCGCCCCGCCAAAAGGCGGAAAGCGGGCTGCTGCGAGACGTGCAAACGGGTCGCGAGACCAGCTCGCCAGCGCCTTGCGAAGGAGGCGCCGGCAGGCGTGATTAACGCGAGTACAGTTCGACGACCATCGATTCGTTGATGTCGCGAGCGACGTCAGCGCGATCGGGGACCGACTTGAACGTACCGGTCAGCTTGGTCGCGTCGACTTCCACCCACTGGGGGATGCCGATGCTGGTAGCCAGGTCGAGCGATTCCTTGATACGGCCTTGCTTCTTGGCCTTTTCACGGATCGAGACGACGTCGCCAGCCTTGACCAGCATCGAAGCGATGTCGGCGGTGTGGCCGTTCAGTTCGATGGCGCGGTGGCTCACCAGCTGGCGAGCTTCAGCGCGGGTCGAACCGAAGCCCATGCGGTAGACGACGTTGTCCAGGCGCGATTCCAGCAGCTGGATCAGCGTTTCGCCGGTGTTGCCACGGCGACGCTCGGCTTCAGCGAAGTACTTGCGGAATTGCTTTTCCAGCACGCCGTACATGCGCTTGAGCTTTTGCTTTTCGCGCAGCTGCAGGCCGTAGTCGGAAGTGCGGGCACCCGAAGTGCGGCCGTGTTGGCCAGGCTTGGAATCCAGCTTGCACTTGGAATCCAGCGAGCGACGGGCGCTCTTCAGGAACAGGTCAGTACCCTCGCGGCGCGAGAGCTTGCATTTGGGTCCAATATAACGTGCCATGTGGATTCCCTTTAGATACGACGACGCTTCGGCGGACGGCAGCCGTTGTGCGGAACGGGCGTGATGTCGGCAATGCTCGAAATCTTGATGCCCAGCGCGTTCAGAGCGCGAACGGAGGATTCGCGGCCAGGACCGGGGCCCTTGATGCGAACTTCCAGCGTCTTGATGCCGTATTCCAGCGCAACGCGGCCAGCCGTTTCAGCAGCAACCTGCGCGGCGAACGGGGTCGACTTACGCGAACCCTTGAAGCCAGCACCGCCCGAAGTGGCCCACGACAAAGCGTTGCCCTGACGGTCGGTGATGGTGATGATGGTGTTGTTGAACGAAGCGTGAACGTGCGCGATGCCGTCCGAGACGTTCTTCTTGACCTTTTTGCGCACGCGCGAAGCGCCGCTGGTGGAAGCTTTCGCCATAATCCAGTTCCTCGATTATTTCTTCAGGGACGCAGCAGCACGACGCGGGCCCTTGCGGGTCCGGGCGTTGGTGCGAGTGCGCTGGCCGCGCACGGGCAAACCGCGCTTGTGACGCATACCGCGGTAGGTTCCCAGGTCGATCAAACGCTTGATCGAGAGCTGTACTTCACGACGCAGGTCGCCTTCAACCGTGAACAAACCAACATGTTCGCGGACGCGTTCCAATTCAGCGTCGCTCAGATCCTTGACCTTTTTGTCAAAGGGTACGTTTGCCGCTTCGCAAATCTTGCGAGCGCGCGTACGACCGATGCCAAAAATGGCGGTCAGGCCGATCTCGGCGTGCTGTTGCGGCGGAATGTTAATGCCAGCAATACGGGCCATGACTGTTCCTTGAATAAATCCGTTGCGTAGTCGCTAACCCGAGTTAGCCTTGACGCTGCTTGTGACGCGGGTCGGTGCAGATAACGCGCACCACGCCGTGACGTTTGATAACTTTGCAGTTGCGGCAGATCCGCTTAACCGATGCCATTACTTTCATGGTTGACTCCTAATTTTCCGTAATCCGGTTCCGCTCATTTGGAGCGGAAAACTATCCTGGCTCGCGTCAGGTCATAGGGCGTGAGCTCCACTGTGACCTTGTCACCCGGCAGGATCCGGATGTAATGCATACGCATCTTGCCGGAAATATGGCCCAACACCACGTGGCCGTTTTCGAGCTTGACGCGAAATGTCGCGTTCGGGAGGTTCTCAAGAACCTCGCCTTGCATCTGAATGACGTCGTCCTTGGACATTCTTTTGCTTACCGCATCGGCAAACCCGCGCCCTTGAAGTTAGCCTTCTTGAGCAACGAGTCGTACTGGTGAGACATCATGTAGGCCTGAACCTGCGCCATGAAATCCATCGTCACCACCACAATAATCAACAGAGACGTACCACCGAAGTAGAAGGGAACGTTCCAGCGCATCACCAAGAATTCCGGCAACAGGCACACCAACGTGATGTAGATGGCACCTGCGAGCGTCAGACGCATCAGGATCTTGTCGATGTAGCGCGCTGTTTGTTCACCCGGACGAATGCCCGGAACAAACGCACCACTCTTCTTCAGGTTGTCCGCCGTTTCGCGGCTGTTGAACACCAGAGCCGTGTAGAAAAAGCAGAAGAAAATAATCGCGACCGAATACAGCGTGATGTAGAGCGGTTGACGAGGCGACAGGGCCGCAGCCAGGTCGCTAAGCCAGCGCATGTTCTCGCTGCTGGAGAACCAGCTCGTGATCGTTGCCGGGAACAGGATGATCGACGATGCGAAGATCGGCGGAATCACCCCGGCCATGTTCAGCTTCAGCGGCAAATGCGAGCTTTGACCACCGTAGACCTTGTTGCCGACCTGACGCTTGGCGTAGTTCACCGTGATCTTGCGCTGTCCGCGTTCCACGAACACCACAAAAGCGGTAACCAGCACCACCAGAGCCACGATGAACAGTGCGGAAAGCACGGACATCGCGTTGGTGCGGACCAGGTCCAACAGTGCAGCCAGCGCCGCGGGCAGACCCGCAACGATACCTGCGAAGATCAGGATGGAAATCCCGTTGCCAAGACCACGTTCCGTGATTTGCTCACCCAGCCACATGACGAACATGGTGCCAGTGACCAGAGTCACGACGGTCGTAAAGCGGAACAGCATGCCCGGATCGATCACCAGTCCCTGCTGGGACTCCAACGCTACCGAAATGCCCACAGCCTGCACCAGCGCCAGCACGACCGTGCCGTAGCGGGTGTATTGGGTAATCTTCCGACGGCCGGCTTCGCCCTCTTTCTTGAGCGCTTCCAGCGACGGCACCACCACCGACATCAACTGCATGATGATGGATGCCGAAATGTACGGCATGATCCCCAGGGCAAAAATCGAGAAGCGCGAGAGCGCCCCGCCCGAGAACATGTTGAACAGGCCCAGGATCCCGCCCTGGTTCTGACGGAACAAGTCCGCCAGCGCATCCGGGTTGATACCCGGTACGGGGATGTGTGTACCCAAACGGTAAACCACCAGGGCGAGCACCAGGAACACGAGGCGGCGTTTAAGGTCGCCGTACCGTGCTCCGGTTTTGCCCAATGCCTGCGCGTTAGCCACTCGTCACCTCGTGATCAAGCAAGCGAGCCGCCCGCGGCTTCGATGGCGGCGCGAGCGCCGGCCGTCGCGGTAATGCCCTTGAGCACGACCTTGCGCGAGAGTTCACCCGACTTGATGACCTTGGCGTAACGAACCGCCTGGCCAATCACGCCAGCCGCCTTCAGCACTTGCACGTCGACTTCGTCGATGGGCAGGGCTTGCAGGTCCGACAGACGGACTTCGGCGTACAGGTGCTGACCGAGCGGGGTGAAACCACGCTTGGGCAGGCGACGCTGCAGCGGCATTTGACCGCCTTCGAAGCCAACCTTATGGAAACCGCCCGAGCGCGACTTCTGACCCTTGTGGCCACGGCCGGCGGTTTTACCCAGACCCGAACCGATACCACGGCCGACGCGGCGCTTGGCGTGCTTGCTGCCCTCAGCGGGCTTCAGCGAATTAAGTTGCATATCCGACATGGTGATTCCTTAGGCTTCCGAGACGGAAACGAGATAATCCACCTTACGGATCATCCCACGCACCTCGGGCGTATCGACCAGCACGCGGCTGCTGTTGATGCGGCCCAAGCCCAAACCGCGAACCGTGTCACGGTGCGATTGCTTGGTACCGATCACGGAGCGCACGAGGGTCACTTTGATCTGCTTCTGAGCCATGATTTACCCCAGGATTTCTTCGACGGTCTTGCCGCGCTTGGCAGCAACATCCGCCGGGGTCAGGGAGGCGCGCAGGCCATTCAACGTGGCGCGAACCATGTTGTAGGGGTTGCTCGAGCCCAGGCTCTTGGCAACCACGTTACGCACACCCATCACTTCGAAAATAGCGCGCATCGGGCCGCCGGCGATAACGCCAGTACCTTCAGCAGCGGGCGAGATCAGCACGGTAGCGGCGCCATGCTTGCCGACCACGGTGTGGTGCAGCGTGCCGTTCTTCAGAGCCACCTTGAACATGCCGCGACGGGCCTGTTCCATAGCCTTCTGAACGGACACCGGCACTTCACGCGCCTTGCCCTTGCCCATGCCGACGCGGCCATCGCCATCGCCAACCACGGTCAGCGCGGCAAAGCTCATGGTGCGACCACCCTTGACCACTTTGCTCACGCGGTTGACCGCGATCATCTTTTCGCGGAGGCCGTCATCGTTCTCTTTTTCCGCGGCGTTCTTGCCTTGTACTTTAGCCATTTGACAGATCCTCGCTTAGAACTTCAGGCCGGCTTCACGCGCGGCATCGGCCAGCGCTTTCACGCGGCCATGGTAACGAAAGCCCGAGCGATCGAAAGCGACCAGTTCGATACCGGCAGCCTTGGCCTTTTCGGCCACGCGCTTGCCAACCAGCGAAGCAGCGGCCTTGTTGCCGCCCTGGCCGGTTTGGCCGGCCAGTTGCGCACGCACTTCGGCTTCCACCGTCGAGGCGCTGACCAGAACGCGATCGCCTTCCGGCGAAATGATATTGGCGTAGATGTGCTGGTTCGAGCGGAAGATCGAGAGGCGGTGAACGCGCAGCTCGTTGATCTTCCGGCGGGTCGGAACCGCACGACGCAAACGGGAAACTTTTTTGTCCATGATTCGTCCTTGCGTGCGCCGTTATTTCTTCTTGGTTTCTTTGATGACGACGCGTTCGTCCGAGTAACGCACACCCTTGCCCTTGTAGGGTTCGGGTTCGCGGTACGCGCGGATTTCAGCGGCCACCTGACCGACGACTTGCTTGTTGGAGCCCTTGATGACGATTTCCGTCTGGGTGGGGCATTCGGCCTTGATACCGGCCGGCAACTGGTGCAAAACGTCGTGCGAGAAACCGAGCTGCAGCTTAACGGCGTCGCCTTGAATCGAGGCGCGGTAACCCACGCCAACCAGATTCAGCTTGCGCTCGAATCCCTTGCTCACGCCGTTGACCATGTTGGCCACCAGCGCGCGCACGGTACCCGACATGGCGTTGGCGTGACGGGTTTCGTTGGCGGCGACAAACGTGAGTTTGCCGTTGTCCAACTCAACCGTGACGTCGCCAGTCAGGGCTTGGGTCAAGGAACCCAGCGGGCCCTTGACAGTGATCTGATCCTGCTTGATGTCAGCTTCGACACCCTTGGGCAGTTCGACCGGATACTTAGCGATACGTGACATTCGAATTTCTCCTTAGGCCACGTAGCACAGCACTTCGCCGCCGACGCCGTTGGCGCGAGCCTTACGGTCGGTCATCACGCCGCGCGAGGTCGAAACGATAGCCACGCCCAGGCCGTTCATGACCTGAGGAATGCTGGTACGGCCCTTGTAGATACGCAGACCAGGGCGCGAGACGCGTTCGATGCGCTCGATAACCGGACGGCCAGCGTAGTACTTCAGGGTGATCTCGAGCTCAGGCTTGGCCTGGGTGCCCTTGATTTCAAAGCTGTCGATGTAGCCTTCGTCTTTCAGCACAGCGGCAATAGCCGCCTTCAGCTTCGAGGAGGGCATGCTCACCGTAACTTTGTCCACTTGCTGCGCATTGCGAATGCGGGTCAGCATATCGGCGATGGGATCGCTCATGCTCATATTGTTTCTCCTACCAGCTGGCCTTGGTGATGCCGGGGATTTCGCCCTTCATCGCCATTTCACGCAGTTTGTGGCGCGTCAGGCCGAACTTGCGGAACACACCGCGCGGACGACCGGTGACCACGCAACGGTTACGTTGACGCGTCGGGTTGGCATTGCGCGGCAGCTGTTGCAGCTTGAGCCGAGCTTGGTAACGTTCTTCGTCGGTCTTCGACTGGTCGTCGATGATCGACTTCAACTCAGCGCGCTTGGCAGCGAACTTGTCAGCCAGCTTGGCGCGCTTGATGTCGCGATTGATGAGGGAAAGTTTAGCCACGTCATCAGCCCCTTAGTTACGGAACGGGAAGCTGAAGGCCGTCAACAGCGCCTTGGCTTCTTCGTCGGTCTTCGCGGAGGTGGTGATGCTGATGTTCAGCCCACGCAGCGCGTCGATCTTGTCGTACTCGATTTCGGGGAAAATGATCTGCTCTTTCACCCCGATGTTGTAGTTGCCACGGCCGTCGAACGCACGACCCGAGATACCGCGGAAGTCGCGCACGCGAGGCAGCGCAACCGCCACCAGGCGATCCAGGAATTCGTACATGCGTTGACCACGCAGCGTGACCATGCAACCAATCGGGTAGTTTTCGCGGATCTTGAAACCGGCGATAGCCTTCTTGGTCTTGGTGATGACCGGCTTTTGGCCAGCGATCTTGGTCAGGTCACCCACAGCGTGTTCGATGACCTTCTTGTCGGCGACGGCTTCCGAGACACCCATGTTCAGGGTGATCTTGGTGATGCGCGGCACTTCCATGACGCTCTTGTAGCCGAACTTGGCCTGCAGGTCGCCAGCGACCTTGCTCTTGTAGAAATCTTGCAAACGAGACATGTCTTTCGCCCCTTACGCCTTGGCGCCGACAACGGCACCATTGGAACGGAACACGCGAACCTTGCGGCCTTCGACTTCTTGCACGCCGACGCGGTCGCCACGACCGGTAGCGGGGTTGAAGAGCGCCACATTCGAGATGTGGATCGGCATGGTCTTTTCGACGATGCCACCCGGGTTGTTGGCCATCGGGTTTGCTTTCACGTGCTTCTTGACGACGTTGACGCCTTCGACCAGGACGTGGTCGGCATCAACGCGGGCTAGCACGGTACCGCGACGCTTCTTGTCGCGGCCGGTCAGGACGATGACTTCGTCGCCTTTACGAATGTTGTTCATCGTAGGGCTCCTTACAGCACTTCCGGGGCCAGCGACACGATCTTCATGAACTTCTCGGTACGCAGTTCACGCGTAACGGGTCCGAAGATGCGGGTGCCGATGGGCTCCAGCTTGGCGTTGAGCAACACGGCGGCATTGCCACCGAAACGAATCAGCGAACCGTCTTTACGGCGCACGCCCTTGGCGGTACGAACCACCACGGCATTGTAAATTTCGCCTTTCTTGACGCGTCCGCGCGGAGCCGCATCTTTGACGCTCACCTTGATGATGTCGCCGATACCGGCATAACGGCGCTTGGAGCCACCGAGCACCTTAATGCACATGACATGACGCGCACCAGTGTTATCGGCCACGTCCAGCGTGGTCTGCATTTGGATCATGATTTTTCCTGTTCCAACTTAACTGGAAATACGGTTTTCCCCAAAAAAGGGAACACTGCAATTCCTGCCAGTTTTGGTCCCGTCAGGTCAGCCGCCCTGCTTTATTGTTGGCTGGTGCTTCGAGCTTTCGCTTCAAAGACCATCAACTGGTGGCAACGCAACGACCCTGGGTTGAAATCCTGCGGGTATTCCCCCAACACGTTGGCCCGGGCTAGTCCTGGCCAATCGACAATCTGGGAAAGCTGACCATTCTAGCGTGGTTAGATTTTGAGCGCAAGCCCTTTGTTGAGTTAGTGAGCAAATACACGACAGCGCCTGTGGAAAACTCGACACAGACGGGCACTTCCGAAGGCCCGTCCAGGCCGCGATACGAGGGGATTCAATCTGCCCCCGTTTTATCCCGGTAGTAGTTTCGCTCCCAGGCGTCGTGGTTGGCCTTGCCGCGGCGGATTTCGTCGGTGAACGGCGCGGCCATCAGCACCAGCCGGTTGAGCCAGCGTATCGGCACCCGACAGGGCCGTTCGAAATCGACGAACAGGACGGCTCGTGTGCCCGCAGTGTCGTTGTGCACCTGGTGGGGGTACAGGTCGTCGAACACCACGGCCTCGCCCTCTTTCCAGCAGTAGCGCTCGCCGCCGACCTCGATCCAGCATCGATCGGCCGGCTCGGGCACCACCAGCCCCAGGTGCAGGCGCAACACGCCGTTGTAGGGGCCAGTGTGCAAAGGGATGCGCTTGCCTGGTTCCAGAATGGAATAGAACGCGGTGCGCAGGCCCGGAATGCCCTGCAGCGCCCGGGCCGTGGCCGGGCAGCGCGCCAGATTGCGCTCGGATCGCAGCCCGTAGCCCATGAAGACGAAAGTCTTCCACTGGTCATCGGACGTGATCATGCCGACATCGGGGGACAGTTCATGGAAGGACGGCAGCTGCTGGCGCTCGGCCAACAGGGCCACCAGCTCGGCGCGAATGGCGGGTGCCTGGGCCTCAAGGGCGGCCACCCAGGGGAACTGGCTGTTCTTGAAGATGGGATGGTCACCCACCAGGGACGCCAGCGCGATCCGGTGGCGCAACCAATCTATGAAACGGAAGAAAACACGGGAATAGACACTGGGCTGGCTCGGCGGACGCGTATCGACGGGTTGCACAATAGGTATCTATATAGACAGCCAAAGATGCACCATTTTGTCGACGGTGCCCGTTGCACGCAAGTGCCGGCCATTGGCTCCTAGGCGGCCGCCGGAATTGGACCTCCCCGCGGCCGGCAAGCTGGTTTAGACTGGCATGGGCGACTGCGATCGCTACCCACTCCTATTTCGCAAGGAAAGACAGGCATGTATGAACAGTTGGCGCTGTATATCGACGGCGAATTCGTTGCCGGCGAGGGCAGGCGCACCCAGGACGTCATCAACCCGGCCACGCTGGAAGTGCTCGGCCAGCTGCCCCACGCCACCGAAGCGGATCTGGATCGCGCGCTAGCCGCCGCCCAGCGCGCGTTCGAATCCTGGAAGAAGTCTTCTCCCATGGATCGTTCCGCCATCCTGCGCAAGGTCGCCACGCTGTCGCGCGAACGCGCCAAGGAAATCGGCCGCAACATGACGCTGGACCAGGGCAAGCCCCTGGCCGAAGCCGTCGGCGAAGTCACTTCCTGCGCCGAGCACGCCGACTGGCACGCCGAGGAATGCCGCCGCATCTACGGCCGCGTGATTCAGCCGCGCAACCCCGACGTGCGCCAGATCGTCGTGCGCGAACCCATCGGCGTCTGCGCCGCGTTCACGCCCTGGAACTTCCCGTACAACCAGGCCATCCGCAAGATCGCCGCCGCGCTCGGCGCCGGTTGCACGGTGGTGCTCAAGGGTCCGGAAGACTCGCCCAGCGCCGTCATGGCCATCGCCCGCATGTTCCACGACGCCGGCCTGCCCAAGGGCTGCCTGAACATCGTCTGGGGCGAGCCCGCCAAGATTTCCGACTACCTGATCCGCTCGCCCATCGTGCGCAAGGTTTCGTTCACCGGTTCCGTGCCGGTGGGCAAGCAGCTGGCCGCGCTGGCCGGTGCGCACATGAAGCGCGTCACGATGGAACTGGGCGGCCATTCGCCCGTGCTGGTGTTCGACGACGCCGACATCGATCGCGCCGCCACCATGCTGGCCAAGTTCAAGGTCCGCAACGCTGGCCAGGTCTGCGTGTCGCCCACCCGCTTCTACGTGCAGAACGGCGCCTACGAACAGTTCCTGGCGCGCTTCACCGACGTGCTCAAGAACATCAAGGTCGGCGACGGCCTGGAAGCCGGCACCGACATGGGCCCGCTGGCCCACGAGCGCCGCGTGCCCGCCATGAGCGCCTTCATCGACGACGCCAAGAAGCACGGCGGCAAGGTGGTGGTCGGCGGCGGCCCGCTGGACCGCAAGGGCTTCTTCTTCGCCCCCACGGTCGTGACCGACCTGCCCGACAACTCCATGCTGATGACCGAAGAACCCTTCGGCCCGGTCGCGCCGGTGGTCCGCTTCACCGACACCGATGAAGTGCTGGCGCGCGCCAACAGCCTGCCGTTCGGCCTGTCGTCCTACGTGTTCACCAACTCGCTGCAGACCGCTACCAAGGTCTCCAACGGCCTGGAAGCCGGCATGGTCAACATCAACCATTTCGGCAGCGCCCTGGCCGAGACGCCCTTCGGCGGCATCAAGGACAGCGGCATCGGCAGCGAAGGCGGCCTCGAAACGTTCGATGGCTACCTGGTCACGAAGTTCATCACGCACGTCTGACCCAAGCGCCCTCTCGCAAAAAGCCCCGCAAGGGGCTTTTTTTTCGCCCGTCACCCAAGGCGACGCGGACCGTTTTGGCGCCATTCTTTCATCACGCTGTCATCCTGAACCCCCAGGATTGCGCCTCGCTCGAGGGCGCGACTTCCCAGGAACGGGGAAACAGTCGCCTGAAGAAAAACGTGTTCCGAAAGAGAGAGAAGCACAATGAACCGATATCAACGTTTCGCCCGCTCCGCGGGCGCGATGGCGCTCATGGCCTTGCTGGCCGCCTGCGGCGGCGACAAGGATGATGACGACAACGGCAGCAAGCCGCCCGTTGCCGAGACGCCCGCCACCCCGCAGCCGCCCGCCCCCGTGCAGGTCGCCTTCATGCCGGACATCCACTTCCATGACATCTATGCGGATTTCAAGGATGGTTCGTTCCCGGGCATTCCCAATCCCAAGCGTGGCGACAACGCCACCATCCGCACGATGTATGCCCAGCTGACGTCGACGCGGCTGTTCAACGAAAACTACTTTGCCTTCCTGGCGGCGCTGGATGATGCGGCAACGCGCGGTGTGAAGTACATCGCCCTGCCCGGCGACTTCTCGGACGACGGCCAGCCGGTGCACATGCGCGGCCTGGTCAAGGTGATGGACGAGTACGCCGCCAAGTACGGCATCCAGTTCTTCGCCGCCCCCGGCAACCACGATCCGGTGCGCCCCTTCAACCAGGCCAACGGCAAGAGCGACTACCTGGGCCTGGACCCGGTCACCGGCGCCATCGGCTTCTCGCAGCCCATCTACAGCCGCGGCGGCAACGCCGCCTGCAGCACGCCCTATGCCGGCGACTGGGCCCGCGTGGGCGACACTTACTGCACCGAGGAAGTGCTGCACATGGGCTATGCGGGCATCACCGACGCCCTCGCCCAGCACGGCTTCATGCCCAAGCCGCAGTATGTGTATTACGAAACCCCGTACAGCACCTACAAGTACGAGGACTACAACTACAACACCGCGCTGTCGCAGGCCGGGTGGATCAATCGCCAGTACGAAATCTGCGCCCAGGGCACGGGCGGCCCCAACAAGCCGTCGAACTACACCCTGTGCAAGATGGTGCCGGATACGTCCTACGTGGTCGAACCCGTCAAGGGCGTGTGGCTGGTCGGCCTGGATGCCAACGTCTACGTGCCGACGGGTACGGGCCCGAATGATTTCACGGGTTCGGGCGACCAGGGCTACAACAAGATGCTCACGCACAAGTCCCACGTCATCAAGTGGCTGGCCGATGTGGTGGCCCGCGGCAAGGCGCAGGGCAAGCAGGTGATCGCGTTCAGCCATTTCCCGATGACGGAATTCTTCAACGGCGCCTCGGACGACATCGAAGCGCTGCTGGGTGCCAACAAGATGCAGATGGTGCGCCGCCCGGCGGAGAACACCACCCGCGCGCTGGCCGAGACCGGTTT
The DNA here is from genome assembly GCF_902859705.1 of Achromobacter deleyi. Lineage (GTDB taxonomy): Bacteria > Pseudomonadota > Gammaproteobacteria > Burkholderiales > Burkholderiaceae_B > Achromobacter > Achromobacter deleyi. Next base: position 153,915 of record NZ_CADIJO010000004.1, read on the forward strand.
GAAGATCCACGTGGGCGGCCACATGCATTTCAATGACATGGCGGTCCGCACGTATGGCGGCGACAAGGCGCTGTTCAACATCCAGGCGCCGTCCATGGCCGCCTACGTGCCGGCCTACAAGATCATGACGATGCAAAGCGCCAGCGAGATCGAGGTCAAGACGATTCGCCTGGACAAGGTGCCGCGCTTCGATGAGCTGTTCGACCTGTACCGCGCCGAGAACGCGTATGACGTGCCGCCGCGCTGGAACGTGTCCATCCTGGACGCCAAGGACTACGGCGACTTCAACTATCGCTACATGAGCGAATTGGTGCGCCTGCGCCTGCTCAACGACGACTGGCGCTGCGAAATGCGCGAGCTGGTCAAGAGCCCCCTGACCGGCGCCGACATGCTCGTGCTGTCGCAACTGCGCACCACGGTGACGCTGGCCGAACTGAAGAACACCGGTGACCAGAACAAGCTGACGCCCGAGTTCTTCAACTGCCTGTACACCGCCGGTGGCGCCAGTGCCAGCAACCCCGCCTACGCCGCGGACCTGGCCGATGCCCAGAACCGCGCACAGGCCCTGGCCCAGGCGCATGGCATGCAATTGGCCGACTTCGGCAAGTGGCAGGCGCTGGACCTGGCGGGCGACTTCGTGCGCCTGGCCAATGCCGGTGACCTGGCCTATGCCGACATCCCGGCCCAGCGCGCCAGCCAATACAAGCTGCTGGCCCAGGCACTGAGCCAGACCAACGCCGGCCTGCAGCTCAACGGTGACCGCGTCAGCGACGCGAACACGCTGGCCGACATGTACAAGGCGCGCTTCAAGCCGCTGATGGCGATCATGTTGAAGTTGGCCGACGGCCTGCCGTCCGAGCACATCCTCGTTGACCTCAAGAGCAACACCGTGGTCAATCTGTCGACCCAGCCCTCGCCCTTCTAAGGGCGGTGCCCGGCCTGGCGCCGGAGACGACAAGGCCCGCGCAAGCGGGCCTTTTTTTGCGCTGTCGTACCGCCCCCGGTCTAGCCGCGTGCGCGCCACTCGCGCGGCGACACGCCAAAGCGCTGCTTGAAAAGCCGGCTGAAATGCGAGGGATGCGCGAAACCGGCCTGGTAGGCCAATTCGGCGATACCGCGGTGACGCTGCGCCGGATTCAACAGCAATTCACGACAGCGCTCCAGGCGTTGGTCAAACACGAAGCTTTCCACGGATAGGTCGCCTGCCTGGAAGATGCGGTGCAGATAAGCCACCGACACGCCACAGCCCTGCGCCACCCGCTGAGGTGTCAGCGCCGGGTCGGCAAGATGCTGGCGGATGTAGGCCATGGCCCGTTGCCGGTGCGCCATGGTGACGCTGCTGTCCGATGCCGACGCATGGCCCTGCCCCGGCTGCACCACGAACAGCACGATCAGGTCGATCAGCCGTTCGCCCAGTTCGGCCGCTTCGGCTGCCGTCCAGCCATCCAGGCCCTTGAACAGGTGGTCCATATAGCTGGCCAGCATCGCCCCCCTTGGCGAGCCGTCATCGACGCGCAGCTTGTAGAACGGGCCGATGCGAGAATCGCGCTGCGACAGCGCGCTGCGCGGAAACGACACGCTCAGGCTGCGGTAGCCGTCGGCGCCCAGGGCGGTGGCCTGATAAGGCAGGCTCTGGTTCATCAGGTAGACGCAACCCGGCTCGACCTGGAATTCACGCCCCTGCTGCACCACCGCCAACGGCCCGGTCAAAGGCAGGCCGAAGGTATAGAACTCCTGGTCCAGCCGCGACACATTGCCGGCGGTGCGCTCAATCTTCTGTCCCTGATAGTGCAGGTCATTGAACTGCAAGGCGGCCCGCCGCACGTAGCGCACGTGCCCGGCAAAACGGCCGCCCTGGCCGTGATGCACCTCGAACGGCCCGAAGGCGTCGGACAGGGCCGCGCGCCATTGCTCGTGGCGCTCGGCGCCGGCACTGGCCGAAATGGCAAATTCCGTATCGGGCATGGCGCGGTCTCCTGGTTCGCGGGGGCTGGACGCTTGTGATCCTGCGTCTACATATTCTTGACTCACCCTGCCGCGGGCGGTCTGGCGCATTGTGGCCGCGCCGGGGGCAAGTCTATATTCAGCCCGATAAGCATACAACCTGGACAACCCGGGAGGAGACTCATGGCTAACGCGCCGGCACAGGCCGCCCGCCACGCCCCGGCTTCGCGCTACCTGCGCTGCGAAGGCCGCGAGCTGCATTACACCGAGTGGGGCGCCCCCGATGCCCCTGCGCTCATCATGTGGCACGGCCTGGCCAGGACTGGTCGTGACTTCGATGAGTTGGCGCAGGCGCTGGCGGGCGACTACCGCATCATCTGCCCCGACACGATCGGCCGCGGCCTGTCTCAATGGAGCCCGGACCCGGTCGCGGAATACCAGCTTGGGTTCTACGCCCGGCTGGCGCGCGCCCTGCTCGATGGCCTGGCGCTGACGCGCGTGCGTTGGGTCGGCACGTCGATGGGCGGCGCCACCGGCATGCTTGCGGCCGCCACTACGCTCAAAGGGCGCGTCTCGCACCTGGTGGTCAACGATATCGGCCCGACGTTGCCGCAGCCGGCCATCGCACGCATCCTGGCCTATGCCGGCAACCCGCCCGCCTTCGATACCGTCACGGAACTCGAGACCTGGCTGCGCGCCGCCTACAAGCCTTATGGCTGGCAGAGCGACGAGCAATGGCGCCGCATGGCCGAGACATCGGTACGCCGGCTGCCCGATGGGCGCGTCACCGCGCACTACGACCCGGCGATTGTCGGGCAGTTCAGCCATCACCCCACCGACTACGAGCGCTGGACGGAATACGACAGCCTGGATATGCCGCTGCTGTTATTGCGCGGCGCCGATTCCGACCTGTTGCTGCCCGAGGTCGCCCATGCCATGACCCAGCGCGGACCGCGCGCAGAACGCATCGACTTCCCCGATTGCGGTCACGCTCCTGCCCTGAATGTCGCGCCGCAGATCGACGCGATCCGCCGCTTTCTCGCCACCTCGGCCGCCATCAGCGCCGCCGGCAATCAGTAGAACAAGGAGACTCCCATGAAACGCTTATTGCTCGCCACGCTGGTCGGCCTGTGCCTGAGTTCGGCCGCCGCGGCCAAGGATTTCGTCGTGGCGCACGTCTACGACAAGACGGGCCCGCTGGAAGCCTACGCCAAGCAGACCCACAACGGCCTGATGCTGGGCCTGGAATACGCCACTCAGGGCAGCATGACGGTGGCCGGCCGCAAGATCCGCGTCATCGAAAAGGACAACCAGGGCAAGCCGGATGTCGCGCGCGCCCAACTCGCGTCCGCGTATGCCGACGATAACGCCGACATCGCCGTGGGACCCACGTCGTCCGGCGTGGCACTGGCCATGCTGCCCATCGCCGAAGAATACGAAAAGATCCTGCTGGTCGAGCCCGCCGTCGCCGATTCGATCACGGGCGACAAGTGGAACAAGTACATCTTCCGCACCGGCCGCAATTCGTCTCAGGACGCCATCGCCAACGCGGTCGCCTTCGACCAGGCGGGCACGTCCATCGCCATGCTGGCGCAGGACTACGCGTTCGGCCGCGACGGCGTCAAGGCCTTCAAGGGCGCGCTCAAGCAGGCCAAGATCGTGCACGAGGAATACCTGCCGGCCAATGCCACCGACTTCACGGCGGGCGCCCAGCGCCTGTTCGATGCGCTGAAAGACAAGCCCGGCCGCAAGATCATCTTCATCCTTTGGGCAGGCGCCGGCAATCCGTTCAAGATCGCCGACCTGGACCCCAAGCGCTTCGGCATTGAAATCGCCACGGGCGGCAACACGCTGGCCGCGATGACGCCGCTCAAGCCGCTGGCCGGCATGGAAGGCGCCACTTATTACTACTACGGCATTCCGAAGAATCCGGTCAACGACTGGCTGGTAGCCGAACACCAGAAGCGCTTCGGCCAGCCGCCGGACTTCTTCACCGCAGGCGGTATGTCGGCCGGCATCGCCCTGGTGGCCGCGCTGAACAAGACGGCGGGCAATTCGGATACCGACACGCTCATCAAGGCGATGGAAGGCATGAGCTTCGACACGCCCAAGGGCAAGATGACCTTCCGTCCGGAAGACCACCAGGCCATGCAGTCGATGTACCACTTCCGCATCAAGAATGATCCCTCCGTGCCGTGGGCGGTGCAGGACCTGGTCAAGGAAATCACGCCCGACCAGATGGCCGTGCCGATCCAGAACAAACGCTGAGCCTCGCCTTCCATGCTGGAAACCCAATCGCTCACGATCCGCTTTGGCGGCCACGTGGCCGTCAATGCCGTGAGCTGCCGCTTCACGCCCGGCAGCCTGACGGCCATCGTCGGCCCCAACGGCGCGGGCAAGACCACCTACTTCAACCTGATCTCCGGACAGCTGCGCGCCAGTGTGGGTTCGGTACACCTGAACGGCCGCGATCTGACCGGGCTGTCGGCGCCGGCCCGCATGCACGCAGGCCTGGGCCGCGCCTTCCAGCTCACGCAACTGTTTCCGCGCCTGTCCGTGCACGAGAACGTGCGGCTGGCACTGCAGTCGCGCCAACAAGGCCTGGGCTGGCGGCAGATTCGCTTCTGGCGTACCTGGGATGACGACCGCACGCTGCTGGCGCGCGCCGACGCGCTGCTGGAACGCACCCGGCTGACCGCTCGTCGCGACCAGCTTGCCGCCGACCTGCCCCATGGCGACCAGCGCAAACTCGAGATCGCCATGCTGATCGCACTGGAACCCCAAGTATTCATGTTCGACGAACCCACCGCCGGCATGAGCGTGGATGACGTGCCCGTGGTGCTGGACCTGATACGCGAAATCAAGCAGGACCCCACCAAGACCATTCTGCTGGTCGAGCACAAGATGGATGTGGTGCGCGAGCTGGCAGACCGCATCGTGGTGCTGCACAACGGCCAACTGATGGCCGACGGCGAACCCGCCGAGGTGATCGCCTCGCCCATCGTGCAACAGGCCTACCTGGGCGTCAGCCCGTCGGCCGCCCCTTCCGTGAGGACGCCCCAGTGACCCAGGCCCCGCTGCTGGAACTGAACGATGTGCACACGCATATCGGCGCGTATCACATCCTGCATGGCGTGGACCTGGCCGTGCCGCCTGCGGCCGTCACCATGCTGCTGGGCCGCAACGGCGCCGGCAAGACCACCACGCTGCGCACGATCATGGGCCTGTGGAAGGCCACACAAGGCCGCATCGCCTTCGACGGCGCGCCGGCCGGCGGTCCTGGCGTACGCACCTCGCCGCCCGATATGGCGCGGCTGGGCATCGCCTACGTCCCCGAAAACATGGGCATCTTCGCCGACCTGTCAGTCAAGGAAAACATCCTGCTCGCGGCCCGCCAGGCGCGTAGCGCCAACCAGCTCGACACCGCCCGGCTGGAATGGATCTTCGGCTTCTTCCCGGCGCTCAAGAAATTCTGGCTGCACCCCGCCGGCAAGCTGTCGGGTGGCCAGAAGCAGATGCTGGCCGTTGCCCGCGCCATCATCGAGCCGCGCCGCCTGCTGCTGGTGGACGAACCCAGCAAGGGCCTGGCGCCCGCCATCATCCAGAACATGATCGACGCCTTCATCGAACTCAAGCAAGCCTCGACCACCATCTTGCTGGTGGAGCAGAACTTCAATTTCGCGCGCCAGGTGGGAGATCACGTGGCGGTCATGGACAATGGCCGCGTCGTGCACGCCGGCAGCATGACGCAGCTGGCGCAAGACGAAGCGCTGCAGACCCGCCTGCTGGGCCTGTCCCTGGGAGCCCACCAATGACTGCCGCCGATATCGATGCGCCGCTGCCGCGCACGCGCGCTGACCTGCGCCCCGTGCTGCTGGTGCTTGCGCTGGCCGCCATCGCCCTGCCGCTCGTCGGCTCGTTCTCGACCTGGGTCACGCTGACCTTCGCCGGCCTGGCCATGGGCATGATCATCTTCATCGTCGCCTCGGGCATGACGCTGGTGTTCGGGCTGATGGACGTGCTGAACTTCGGCCATGGCCTGTTCATCGCGATCGGCGCCTACATGGCCGCCACCGTGCTGGGCTCGATGGCCGACTGGACCCAATCCGGCAGCCTGTGGTTGAACCTGGCCGCGGTGCTCCCTGCCCTGATCGTGGGCATGCTGGTGGCCGGCGCCGTGGGCGTCGCGTTCGAACGCGTGATTGTGCGGCCCGTCTATGGCCAGCATCTCAAGCAGATCCTCATCACGATGGGCGGCATGATCATCGGCGAAGAGATCATCAAGATGTTGTGGGGGCCGCAGACGCTGTCGCTGCCATTGCCTGACGCGTTGCGCGGCGCGGTACTGGTCGGCGATGCCGCCATCGAGAAATTCCGCATCGTCGCGCTGGTGGTTGGCCTGGCCGTGCTGGGCGGCATGCTGTGGCTGCTCAATCGCACCAAGCTGGGATTGCTCATTCGCGCTGGCGTCGAAGACCGCGAAATGGTCGAAAGCCTGGGCTACCGCATCCGCCACCTGTTCGTCGGCGTGTTTGTCGCCGGGTCGATGCTGGCGGGCCTGGGCGGTGTGCTGTGGGGGCTGTACCAGCAATCCATCGTGCCGCAGTTGGGCGCGCAGGTGAACGTGCTGATCTTCATCGTCATCATGATCGGCGGCCTGGGGTCCACGGTAGGCTGCCTGATCGGCGCACTGCTGGTGGGCCTGATGGCCAACTACACCGGCTTTCTGATGCCCAAGGCCGCGCTGTTTTCGAATATCGCCCTGATGGTCGCCATTTTGCTGTGGCGCCCGCAAGGCGTGTATCCGGTCACGAATCGCTAGGAACCGCCGCCATGTCCTTCCGTCTGCTCTCCGGCGATCCTCCGCGCAGCACCTTGCTGGCGCTCATGCTGATCGCCATCGTCGTGGCCCTGGCCGCCGCGCCCTTCCTGTTCCCGGGCCCCAAGGCATTGGCCGTGGCCGCCAAGATCCTGGTGTTCGTGATTCTGGTCGCCAGCTATGACCTGCTGCTGGGTTACACCGGCATCGTCAGCTTCGCCCACACCATGTTCTTCGGCATCGGCGCCTATGGCGTGGCCATTGCCAGCGTGCGCCTGGACGCCAGCTGGTTGTCCGTCCTGGCAGGCGTGGGCGCCGGCCTGGCGGTATCGCTGGTCTTCGCGCTGATCATCGGCCTGGCCAGCTTGCGGGTGCGGGCCATTTTCTACGCGATGATCACACTGGCCGTGGCTGCGGCGTTCCAGACGCTGGTCTCGCAGTTGTCCAACCTGACCGGCGGCGAGGATGGCTTGAACTTCAAGGTGCCGCAGATGCTGCGCCCGGCCTACCGGCCGCTGTCGGAACCGCTGTTCGGTGTCACGATCGACGGCCGCATCATCACCTACTACCTGATCGCCGCCGTGTGCGTGGTGCTGTTCCTGATGCTGCTGCGTATCGTCAATTCGCCATTCGGCCGCGTGCTGCAGGCGATTCGCGAAAATCCCTTCCGTGCCGAAGCGATCGGCTACCGCACCGTGCTGTACCGCAGCCTGTCCAACCTGCTTGCCGCGGCCTTCGCGACGCTGGCGGGTGCCCTCTATGCACTTTGGCTGCGCTACAACGGTCCGGACACATCGCTGTCGTTCGAGATCATGTTGAACATTCTGCTGATGGTAGTGATCGGCGGCATGGGCACGATGTACGGCGCGATCATCGGCGCCAGCCTGTTCGTGTTCGCCCAAAGCTACCTGCAGGATGGACTGCACGTGATCCACGACGCCGTCGCGGGCGTCGCGCCGCTGGCGCTGCTGTTCGAACCGGACCGCTGGCTGCTGTGGCTGGGCATTCTGTTCGTGCTGTCGGTGTATTACTTTCCCACGGGCGTTGCGGGGCGGCTGCGGGAACTGGCCCGGCGTCCGTAGCGAACACACAGGCCTGCCCGGCTACACAGCGAAGGCGGCCTGAACATGCGCAAAGCGCGTTCAGGCGACCTGCCCGTGACTACTTTACGCGGCTGCGCATTCAGCGTGCGCCTTGTGCCGACGTATCCACGCCACGGCGCAGTTCATTGACGCGCTTTTGCATCTGGTCGATGCTGCGCTGCGCCTCCCCACCCAGTTTCGAGCCGGACGGGGTCGGCGCCAAAGGCGCCATATTCATGGGTGCATCCGTCGGCTTGCTCAACGGGATGGTGGCCGCAGCTGGTGGATTGGCTGCAGCCGGCTTCTGGGTCAACAGCCGCTCCAGCATCCGCAATTGATCCTGCTGCGTCTGCACCGCGCGCTCCTGATCCAGCACGGCCTGCTCGTCTTCGTCCTGGGTGCCGAAGATGGCGGCGTGATCACGTGACAGGCCATCGAGCTGGACGCGAGGATCGGGACCCGCGTTCAGCACGTTCCTGCCAACGGTGGCCGGGTCCGCGGCGACCGCCATCGGCGCCAACGCCAATCCGACCACGATCAACAGCACCCGCCCATCCCTCTTCATCAAACCGCGCATGATGCCCTTGGATATCCGTAAACGAAAAAAAACGGCAAGGGGATGAGCCCTTGCCGTTTTATATCAGAACGGTGAACCGTTCCGATGGCCTGCTTTTACTTAGATGATACGTGCGGCTTCAACCAGACGCACCACACGCCACGACTTCGAGCGCGAGATGGGACGGCCTTCAGCGATTTCAACCGTATCGCCTTCGTTGTACTGGTTCGATTCATCGTGCGCCTTGTACTTCGCGGAACGCATGATGATCTTGCCGAAGATGGGGTGCTTGACGCGGCGCTCAACCAGAACGACGACAGTCTTGTCCATCTTGTTGCTGACGACCTTGCCGACCAGCGTACGCTGGCGCTTGGCCACTTGGGTGTTTTGAGTTTCGCTCATCTTTATTTCCCTGCCTTCTCGGTCAGCAAGGTACGCACGCGCGCGATGTCGCGGCGCACGTTACGCAGCTGGCTGGTGTTGGCAAGCTGCTGCGTGGCCTTCTGCATACGCAGACCGAATTGCGCCTTCAGCAGGCTTTCGAGCTCTTTGCCGAGCTCGGCGGCGTCTTTCGAACGGAGTTCGCTGGCTTTCATGTCTTAGTACTCCTTAAGCACCGATATGACGCGCGACGAACGTGGTCGAAATCGGCAACTTGGCAGCGGCCAGGCGGAAAGCTTCACGCGCGAGCTCTTCGCTAACCCCTTCCATTTCGTAGAGCACCTTGCCGGGCTGAATTTCAGCAACCCAGTACTCCGGGTTGCCCTTACCGTTACCCATACGGACTTCGGCAGGCTTCTGCGAGATGGGCTTATCCGGGAAAATGCGAATCCAGATACGGCCGCCACGCTTGATGTGACGATTGATGGCACGACGAGCAGCTTCGATCTGACGGGCGGTCAGACGGCCACGGCCGGTGGCCTTCAGACCGAATTCGCCGAACGACACGTGGGTACCACGGGTCGCCAGACCGGTGTTGCGGCCCTTCTGCTCTTTGCGATACTTTCTGCGAGAGGGTTGCAGCATGGTTATTCTCCTTCAGGCGCCGGAGCAGCGTCCGCCTTGCGGGGACCACGGCCACGACCACCCGGACGACCGGTGCGAGCACCGTCCGGACGATCACCACGCGGAGCGCGGCGCGGACGACGTTCTTCTTCACGCGGGGCAGCGGTTTCCGGCGGCAATTCGCCGTTGGCCAGCATGTCGCCCTTGTAGACCCAGACCTTGATGCCGATCACGCCGTACGTGGTGTGGGCTTCGGAGGTGCCGTAGTCGATGTTGGCCTTGAGGGTGTGCAGCGGCACACGGCCTTCGCGATACCACTCGGTGCGGGCGATTTCGATACCGTTCAGACGGCCCGAGCTCATGATCTTGATGCCTTGGGCACCCAGACGCATCGCGTTCTGCATGGCGCGCTTCATGGCGCGGCGGAACATGATGCGCTTCTCGAGCTGTTGCGAGATCGAGTCGGCGATCAGTTGAGCATCGGTTTCCGGCTTGCGGATTTCTTCGATGTTGACGTGCACGGGCACGCCCATCAGACGCTGCAGATCAGCCTTCAGGCTTTCGATGTCTTCGCCGCGCTTGCCGATCACCACGCCCGGACGAGCCGAGTAGACGGTGATGCGGGCATTCTTGGCCGGACGCTCGATGATCACGCGACCAACGGAGGCGCTCTTGAGCTTCTTCTTCAGGTACTCGCGAACGCGAATGTCTTCGGCCAGCATGGCGCCGAAGGCCTTGTCGTCGGCGAACCAACGCGAGGACCAATTACGGGTGACCGCGAGACGGAACCCAGTGGGGTGAATTTTCTGACCCATCGTGACTCCTTAAGCTCCGACCTTGACCGTGATGTGGCAGGTCTGCTTCTCGATACGGTTGCCGCGGCCCTTGGCGCGAGCGGAGAAGCGCTTCATCGACTGAGCCTTGTCCACGAAGATCGTGGTGACTTTCAGTTCGTCGATATCGGCGCCGTCGTTGTGCTCGGCGTTGGCGATGGCAGACTCGACAGCCTTCTTCAGGATGACGGCAGCCTTCTTCGGCGAGAAGGTGAGGATCTCGAGCGCACGGCCGACCTTCTGGCCGCGGATCAGATCCGCAACCAGACGCGTCTTTTGAGCGGAGATGTGAACCCCACGGATAATGGCAGTAGTTTCCATCGCTTACCTCTTCGCCTTCTTGTCCGCGGCGTGACCCTTGAACGTACGGGTCAGCGCGAACTCGCCCAGCTTGTGACCGACCATGTTCTCGTTGATGTAAACGGGAACATGCTGCTTGCCGTTGTGCACAGCGATCGTCAGACCGATGAACTCGGGCAGGATCGTCGAGCGACGCGACCAGGTCTTGATCGGCTTCTTGTCTTTGCCCGCGACGGCCGTGTCCACCTTTTTGATCAGGTGAGCATCGACAAACGGGCCTTTCTTGATCGAACGTGACATAGTGTTCGCCTCTTACTTGCGCTTGCGCCGTTGGACGATCATATTGTTCGTCCGCTTGTTGCGACGGGTCTTGAAACCCTTCGCCGGAGTGCCCCACGGGCTGACCGGTTCGCGTGCTTCACCGGTACGGCCTTCGCCGCCACCGTGCGGGTGATCGACCGGGTTCATGGCCACGCCACGAACCGTCGGGCGGACACCGCGCCAACGCATTGCACCGGCCTTGCCGATTTGGCGCAGGCTGTGTTCTTCGTTACCGACTTCACCAATGGTGGCGCGGCATTCGATGTGCACACGGCGGACTTCACCCGAGCGCAGACGCACCTGAGCGTAGATGCCTTCGCGAGCCAGCAGGACGGCGGAAGCGCCGGCCGAACGGACCATCTGGGCACCCTTGCCGGGCAGCATTTCGACGCAGTGAATCGTCGTACCCACCGGGATGTTGCGGATCGGCAGCGTGTTGCCAGCGCGGATCGGGGCTTCGACGCCCGACAGCAGCGTAGCGCCCACTTCCAGACCACGCGGAGCGATGATGTAACGACGCTCGCCGTCGGCGTAGCACAGCAGAGCGATGTGCGCCGTACGGTTGGGGTCATATTCCAGACGCTCGACCTTCGCCGGGATGCCGTCCTTGTCGCGACGGAAGTCGACGACACGGTAGTGTTGCTTGTGACCGCCGCCACGGTGGCGGATCGTGATGTGACCGTTGTTGTTACGGCCAGAACCACGGGTCTTCTTTTCCAGCAGCGGCGCGTAGGGCTCACCCTTGTGCAGGTTGGGACTGACAACCTTCACCATGCCACGGCGGCCGGCCGAAGTCGGCTTAACTTTTACGAGGGCCATTTACTTCACCTCCGCAAAGTCGATTTCCTGGCCGTCCTTGAGCGAAACGTAAGCCTTGCGCTCATTGCGGCGGCGGCCAACGAATCGGCCAAAGCGCTTGACTTTGCCCTTACGGTTGAGGACCTGCACGGACTCGACCTGCACCTTGAAGAGCAGTTCGACGGCAGCCTTGATTTCCGGCTTGGTAGCGTCAGCCACGACACGGAAAGCGACTTGCTGATTCTTCTCAGCGACGAACGTGGCCTTTTCGGTCACGATCGGAGCCAGAATGACTTGCATCAAGCGTTCAGCGTTCATCCCAGCATCTCCTCGAGTTGAGCGATGGCCGGCTTGGTGATCAGCACTTTCTTGTAGTGGACCAGCGACAACGGATCGGCATAACGGGGCTCGACAACAGCAACGTGCGGCAGGTTGCGGGTGGCGAGGTAAACATTCTCATCAACGCTGTCGGTGATGATCAGGACCGAGTCCAGGCCCAGGCTCTTCAGCTTTGCAGCGGCAGCCTTGGTCTTGGGCGATTCCAGATCGAACGATTCGACGACGGCGATGCGGTCTTCGCGAGCCAGCTGCGACAGGATCGAACGGATCCCGGCGCGGTACATCTTCTTGTTGACCTTCTGGCTGAAGTTCTCTTCCGGCGAGTTCGGGAAAATCCGACCACCGCCACGCCACAGCGGCGACGAAGTCATACCGGCGCGAGCGCGGCCGGTACCCTTCTGGCGCCAGGGCTTCTTGGTCGAGTGCTTGACTTCCGAGCGATCCTTCTGAGCGCGGTTGCCGGCACGGGCATTGGCTTGGAAAGCCACCACGATCTGGTGAATCAGCGCTTCGTTGAAGTCACGGCCGAAGATCGTGTCGGGCGCGCTGAAAGTCGCGGCCTGACCTTGGTCGTTCAGGAGCTTGAGATCCATTTACTTACGCTCCCTTCTTGGCCGGGGCCTTGATGGCCGGACGCACGACGATGTCGGCGCCAGCGTGGCCGGGGACAGCGCCCTTGACCAGCAGCAGGCCGCGCTCAACGTCAACGCGAACGACGTCGAGGTTTTGAACGGTGCGGGTGACGTCACCCAGGTGACCTGCCATGCGCTTACCCGGGAAAATGCGGCCCGGATCTTGAGCTTGACCGATCGAGCCCGGAACGCGGTGCGAACGGGAGTTACCGTGCGACGCGCGCTGCGAACCGAAGTTGTGACGCTTGATGGTACCGGCGAAGCCTTTACCAATGGTGGTGCCCGTGACGTCGACCTGTTGGCCGGCTTCGAACACCGATTCCACGGCGATCACGGCACCGGCCGCAAATTCAGCGGCGCGAGCGGGATCAAGGCGGAATTCTTTCAGGATGCTGCCGGCTTCAGTGCCAGCTTTGGCGTAGTGGCCCGTTTGCGGCTGAGCCACACGCGAGGCACGACGAGTGCCATAAGCCACTTGGATCGCGGCGTAGCCGTCGGTTTCCAGCGACTTAACTTGGGTCACGCGGTTGTTCGACACGTCCAGCACGGTCACCGGGATGGATTCACCTTCCTCGGTAAAAATGCGGGTCATGCCGACCTTGCGACCCACCAGCCCCAGCCGATGAGCGGCGGGCGTGGGTGTCGAATTCGACATCGTATTCTCCATTCCCGACTGCGATTGGTCGGGGCTAATCAGGCAAAAGGTAACGGCCTTTGCCCTACGACTATGTTCAACCTGGCTGAACCTTTGCACCCCGGGTCTTTTCAGAAGGCACCCGGGGGCACCTTGAAAACACTGAGGTAACTCAGGCTTTCGCCATAGTTAGACTCGCCACAAAATGGCAAGCTTCGCATATTAGCACGATTTTTTCAGGCAACACAAGCACTTAGCGTGAAATGCGCCCTGTCCTGCCCCCTGGGGACCAGGCTGTGGCAGAAAAACAAATGGCCGCAGTCCCGGAGGATTGCGGCCATTCTTGCGAGTCCACTGGCGAAGGTAGCGGACCCGATACGCCTTACTGCAGCGCGATTTCGACGTCGACGCCGGCCGGCAGGTCCAGACGCATCAGGGCGTCAACGGTCTTGTCGGTGGGATCAACGATGTCCATCAGGCGCTGATGGGTACGGATTTCGAACTGGTCACGCGACGTCTTGTTGACGTGCGGCGAACGCAGCACGTCGTAACGACGGATACGCGTGGGCAGCGGCACCGGGCCGCGGACAACGGCGCCCGTGCGCTTGGCGGTGTCGACGATTTCAGCGGCCGATTGATCGATCAGCTTGTAATCGAAGGCTTTCAAGCGGATACGGATCTTTTGGTTTTTCATGGCGTTTCCTAAAGAACGAGACGCGAGAGCGGCGAGCGCTCTCGCTGGTTGTGTGCTGCTTAAGAGATCCGAATTACTTCAGGATCTTGGCGACGACGCCGGCGCCGACGGTACGACCGCCTTCACGGATGGCGAAACGCAGACCTTCTTCCATGGCGATCGGGGCCAGCAGCTTGACGGTCATCGTCACGTTGTCGCCCGGCAGAACCATTTCCTTGTCGGCCGGCAGGTCGATCGTGCCCGTCACGTCCGTCGTGCGGAAGTAGAACTGGGGACGATAGCCGTTGAAGAACGGGGTGTGGCGGCCGCCTTCTTCCTTGGACAGGATGTACACCTCGGACGTGAAGTCCGTGTGCGGGGTGATCGAGCCCGGCTTGGCCAGAACTTGGCCGCGCTGGACGTCTTCACGCTTGGTGCCGCGCAGCAGGATGCCCACGTTGTCGCCAGCTTGACCTTGGTCCAGCAGCTTGCGGAACATTTCCACGCCGGTGCAGGTCGTCTTGACCGTCGGAACGATACCGACGATTTCGATTTCTTCACCAACCTTGATGATGCCGCGTTCGATACGGCCGGTCACCACGGTGCCGCGACCCGAGATCGAGAACACGTCTTCAACCGGCATCAGGAACGCGCCGTCAACGGCACGCTCAGGCGTCGGGATGTAGGTGTCCAGCGCTTGCGCCAGCGACAGAATCGCTTGCTCGCCCAGTTCGCCCTTGTCGCCTTCCAGCGCCAGCTTGGCCGAACCCTTGACGATCGGGGTGTCATCGCCCGGGAAGTCGTACTTCGACAGAAGTTCGCGAACTTCCATTTCCACCAGCTCGAGCAGCTCGGCGTCGTCAACCATGTCAGCCTTGTTCAGGAAGACGATGATGTACGGCACGCCAACCTGGCGGCTCAGCAGGATGTGTTCACGCGTTTGCGGCATCGGACCGTCAGCGGCCGACACGACCAGGATCGCGCCGTCCATCTGGGCAGCGCCCGTGATCATGTTCTTGACGTAGTCGGCGTGGCCCGGGCAGTCAACGTGTGCGTAGTGACGCGCTTCCGTTTCGTACTCGACGTGTGCCGTGTTGATCGTGATACCGCGAGCCTTTTCTTCAGGAGCCGCATCGATCTGGTCGTAGCCCTTGGCTTCGCCGCCAAACTTGCTCGACAGAACGGTCGTGATCGCCGCCGTCAACGTCGTTTTGCCGTGGTCAACGTGACCAATCGTACCCACGTTCACGTGCGGCTTGGTACGTTCAAACTTGCCTTTTGCCATGATCTCTATCCTTTAACTTTCAAGGAAACTTGGATTTCTGCCAGGACCGCCCGGATGGGCAGCCCCGACAAGGGTTATTTACTTGGCCCGAGCGGCGATGACTTCGTCAGCGACGTTCTTGGGGGCCTCGGAGTAATGCTTGAATTCCATCGTGTACGTGGCACGACCTTGCGTCAGCGAACGCAGGTTCGTGGCGTAACCGAACATCTCGGCCAGCGGAACTTCGGCCTTGATGGTCTTGCCGCCGCCAACCATGTCGTCCATGCCCTGAACCATGCCGCGACGCGAGGACAGATCGCCCATCACGGTACCAGCGTAGTCTTCAGGCGTTTCGACTTCAACGGCCATCATCGGTTCCAGCAGCACGGGGCTGGCCTTGCGCAGACCTTCCTTGAATGCCATGGAGCCGGCCATCTTGAACGCGTTTTCGTTCGAGTCCACATCGTGGTACGAACCGAAGAACAGCGTGACCTTGACGTCGACGATCGGGTAGCCAGCCAGCACGCCCGAAGGCAGCGTTTCCTGGATGCCCTTGTCCACCGCGGGGATGTATTCGCGAGGAACCACACCGCCCTTGATGGCGTCCACGAATTCGTAGCCGCCGCCAGGAGCCAACGGCTCGACCTTCAGAACCACGTGACCGTACTGACCACGACCGCCCGACTGCTTGACGAACTTGCCTTCAACTTCGTCGCAGGTCTTGCGGATGGTTTCACGGTAAGCCACCTGGGGCTTGCCGACGTTCGCTTCCACGCCGAATTCGCGCTTCATGCGGTCGACCAGAATTTCCAGGTGCAGCTCGCCCATGCCGGAAATGATGGTTTGGCCGGATTCTTCGTCGCTGCGCACGCGGAACGACGGATCTTCCTGAGCCAGACGCGACAGCGCCAGACCCATCTTTTCCTGGTCAGCCTTCGACTTGGGTTCAACAGCCTGCGAAATCACGGGCTCCGGGAACACCATGCGTTCGAGCAGGATGTGGGAGTCGATGTCGCACAGCGTTTCGCCGGTGGTCACGTCTTTCAGACCCACCACGGCGGCGATGTCGCCTGCCAACACTTCCTTGATTTCTTCGCGGTTGTTCGCGTGCATCTGCAGAATGCGGCCGATACGTTCTTTCTTGCCCTTGATGGGGTTGTAGACCGTATCGCCCGACTTCAGAACGCCCGAGTAAACGCGCACGAAGGTCAGCTGACCCACGAACGGATCGCTCATCAGCTTGAAAGCCAGAGCCGAGAACTTCTCGCCGTCGTCAGCGTTACGCTGCACGGGATTGCCGTCGTCGTCCATGCCGTCGACCGGGGGAATGTCCACGGGCGAAGGCAGGTAGTCGATGACCGCGTCCAGCATGCGCTGCACGCCCTTGTTCTTGAAGGCGGTGCCGCACAGCATCGGCTGGATTTCGCCAGCGATGGTGCGTTGACGGATGGCCAGGTTGATTTCGGCTTCGTCCAAGGAACCCGTTTCCAGGTACTTGTTCATCAGCTCTTCCGACGACTCAGCGGCGGCTTCAACCAGCTTTTCACGCCATTCGTTCGCGACGCCTTCCAGCTCAGCCGGAATGTCCTTGTAGTCGAACTTGGTGCCTTGGCTGGCTTCGTCCCAGATGATGGCCTTCATCTTGACCAGATCGACCACGCCTTGGAACGTGTCTTCGGCGCCGATGGGGATCACGATGGGCACGGGGTTCGCGCGCAGACGCGTCTTCAGCTGGTCATAGACCTTGAAGAAGTTCGCGCCGGTGCGGTCCATCTTGTTGACGAACGCCAGACGCGGCACGCCGTACTTGTTGGCTTGACGCCACACGGTTTCGGACTGGGGCTGAACACCGCCCACCGCGCAGTAGACCATGCAGGCACCGTCCAGGACGCGCATGGAACGCTCCACCTCGATGGTGAAGTCCACGTGGCCCGGGGTGTCGATGATGTTGATGCGGTGCTCGGGGTAGTTGCCGGCCATGCCACGCCAAAACGCCGTCGTAGCTGCCGACGTAATGGTGATGCCACGCTCTTGCTCTTGTTCCATCCAGTCCATGGTGGCTGCGCCATCATGCACTTCGCCAATCTTGTGATTGACGCCGGTGTAGAACAGGATACGTTCGGTCGTGGTGGTTTTCCCTGCATCGATGTGCGCAGAGATACCAATGTTGCGATAGCGCTCGATCGGGGTTTTGCGGGCCATGGTGGATTAGTCCTTAAATTACCAGCGGAAATGGCTGAAGGCCTTGTTGGCCTCTGCCATCTTGTGCGTGTCTTCGCGCTTCTTCATCGCGGCGCCACGACCTTCGGAGGCGTCGATCAGTTCGCCAGCAAGACGCAGATCCATCGACTTCTCGCCACGCTTCTTGGCGGCTTCACGGAGCCAACGCATAGCCAGGGCCAGGCGGCGCACGGGGCGCACTTCAACCGGCACTTGGTAGTTGGCACCGCCAACGCGGCGGCTCTTCACTTCGACGATCGGCTTGATGTTGTTGATCGCCAGGCTGAAAACTTCGATCGGCTCTTTGCCGGTCTTGGTTTGCACTTGCTCGAGGGCACCGTAGACGATGCGCTCGGCGACGGCCTTCTTGCCGTCCAGCATGACGACGTTCATGAACTTGGCGAGCTCGACGCTGCCGAACTTGGGATCGGGCAGGATCTCGCGCTTGGGTACTTCGCGACGACGGGGCATTGTTGCTTCCTTGTGTCTGTTCAGTTGAACCGTGTTTCATTACACGGCCATGGCCGCCCAATAGGACGACCCCTTACGTGCCGCGCACCTTCCCATACTCCGGACGGCGCGGTTGCACTTCCCTGATGGCGGATGGCCGCCACGCGGGGGTACTGCTGACTCGTTATTAAGCCTTCTTCGGGCGCTTGGCGCCGTACTTCGAGCGGGCTTGCTTACGATCCTTGACGCCTTGCAGGTCGAGGGAACCGCGCACGATGTGATAACGCACACCGGGCAAGTCCTTCACACGACCGCCACGCACCAGAACCACCGAGTGCTCTTGCAGGTTGTGGCCTTCACCGCCGATGTACGAAATGACTTCGTAACCGTTGGTCAGACGCACTTTGGCAACCTTGCGCAGAGCGGAGTTCGGCTTCTTGGGGGTGGTGGTGTACACGCGAGTGCACACGCCGCGGCGTTGCGGGCAGTTTTCGAGCGCGGGGCTCTTGCTTTTGATGATGCTGACTTCGCGCG
Organism: Achromobacter deleyi; assembly: GCF_902859705.1. Lineage (GTDB taxonomy): Bacteria > Pseudomonadota > Gammaproteobacteria > Burkholderiales > Burkholderiaceae_B > Achromobacter > Achromobacter deleyi. The sequence continues at coordinate 172,319 of NZ_CADIJO010000004.1, forward strand.
GCTTGCGCACGAGTTGGCTAATGGTAGGCATGACCTTTGAAATCCCTTTTACGTACCACTGGTAAGTACTTACGTACTCGTCTCCTCAAGCAAAGAACTTTCGGAGAAGGCAGTTCGCGCAAAACCGCCTCAAACGTTCGTATACGTAAAAGAGCGGGCTTGCCAACAAACCATGACAAACGCACAAACCTGAGACCGTCAAATGGCAGCGTCGGTCGACGGGGGCTCGTGACGCACCCCTTTGGCCTTGGGCCGCCAAGTTCAGCTGCGCCATGCAGGTGATGCATGGCAAGGCATTGCTTGGGATTGGCCGGACCTGTCTTCCTGGCGCCTTGATACGCCAGTCGGTGGTATCAAACTTTGCGCGCGAATAAAGCAGTAAGCCCTTTAGCATAGCTTAGATCAGGGCGCACTGTCAAAATCTTTTGTAAGCGCCACGCGCAAGCGCGTTGCCGGCAAAAGACAGCGTGTTAGGCGCAGGTCGGACCCAGGTCGACAAAAATGGGGCCAAATTATCGCGACAGAAGGCGATGCCCCTGGGCGGTGGTGCCGCCGCAGGTTGCCAGCGGGCCGAGAGGGCCGCGGCAGGCGCGCGAGCGTTGGGCCGGATCGGTTGAAACCGGAAGTCCGGTGGGCAGTGTACCCCCGAGCCTGGCGGCGCGGGCGGTTATTGGTCGGCGAACAGGTAACCGCTGCCGTAGACCGTGCGGATCGGCAACATCACGCCGGCCAGTTCGGCCTTGCGCCGCAGTCGGCTGACGATCACATCGATGCTGCGCGAGCCGCTGGAGCGTGCGCCCCCGCCTTCGACCCGCAGTTCATCGCCAAGCTCGTTGCGCCCGACGGCCCGGCCTGCCACTTCCAGCAGAGACCGCACGATCAGGCGTTCGTTGGCCGACAGCGAGATCGTCGCGCCCGAAGGCGCCGCCAGCGTCCAGCCCTGGTCGCGCAGCTCCCACTGCCCCATCACGGGCTCCTCGGCGGTGGCCGTGTCCTGTCCGGCCGGCAAGCGGCGAGCCAGGGCCAGCAGGATGCAGGCGAGTTCACGGGGGTCCTGCGGCGGCGGCAGGCAGGCGTCGGCGCCGCTCTGCAGGCAACGCAGGCGGGTATCCAGGGACAGATTGTTCCCCATCACCACGATGCCCAGCGAGGAAGAACCGTGCAGGCGGGCAACCAGGGCATAGCCCACCTCACCCAGCGTGCCCACGTTCAACACGACGGCGTCATAGGTGCCATTGCTGAGCAGGCCAAACAGTTCCAGGGACGTCGAGCAGCCACGGGCCGAAATCCCAGCTTGAAGCAGTGCGGACACAGCGGTGTTACGTGCAGCCTCGTCCGGCGACATCATCAGTACGCGCAATTGATTCATATGTTCTTTCCATCCCTTCGTCCCCCCAGTTCCCGGCAGACCGCGCCGGTTGACTGGACGGTAAGGACAGTTTGGCCCGTTGTTGTGCAACAACTCCAGTCAAGATTCGTTAACTTTGCAATGTTTGACAGTTCTTGGCACAACGTAGCCAACAGTGACGCGACGCGAGTTATCATTCCATTACACAATTCCTTTCCCTTCTTGCAGTAGGGCGCCACAGGGCGCGCTTGCGCAGCCAACCTTCGCGAGACCACGTCTGATGAAAATCGCGTCGCTGGAAGACGACCTGGACCAGGCAAGACGCATCCAGCAAGTCCTGACTGCCGCCGGATACACCTGCACCAGCTATCAACAAAGCCGCGACCTGCTTGCCGCGTTGCGCAACGAGACCTTCGACCTGGTGCTGCTGGACTGGCACCTGCCCGATATCGACGGCGATGATGTGGTGCGCTGGCTGCGCGCCAACATCGGACCGCGCGTGCCGGTCATCTTCCTGACCAACCGGTCCAGCGAGGACGACCTGGTCGAAGGCCTGCGGGCGGGCGCCGATGACTACATCGTCAAGCCGCTGCGGCCGCTGGAATTGCTGGCGCGCGTCGCCGCCCTGCTGCGTCGCAGCCAGATCGCCGAGCCCGCCAACGAGGCGTTCGATGTCGCGAACTACCGCATCGAGCCCGCCCCCCGCACGATTTCGCTCAATGGCTCGCCGGTTGCGCTGGCGCCCAAGGAGTTCGAACTTGCGCTGCTGTTCTTTCGCAATCTGGGCCGCCTCATGTCGCGCGACGTGTTGGCCGAGTGCGTCTGGAACCGCGAGATCCCCGCGACCTCCCGCACGCTGGACACGCACCTGTCCAACATCCGGCAAAAGCTGCAGCTGCGTCCGGAACATGGCGTGCGTCTTAGCTCGTCGTATGCGCTCGGCTACCGGCTGGAATTGATCAGCCCGTCCGAAGACAGTCCGCCCCCCGCGCCTTAGCGCCTGGCGGGTATTACCTGGAGATTTGAAAGTCATGAGCCGCTGCCGCGCGCTTTCTTTGCTTGCCCTGCTTTCCGGCCTGCTGCTCGCCACTTCCTCGCATAGCCAACCCGCCGGCGCGCTGGGAGAGAACTTCATCTACCGCGTGCGCCAAGGCGACACGCTGATCAACATCGCCTCGACCTACACGCGCAACCAGGCCAACTGGAGTCCGTTGCAGACGCTGAACAGCGTCACCACGCCGGAGCGCCTGCCCATCGGCCTGGAGCTGCGCATACCGCTGTCGATGATTCCCGAGCGGCCAGCCGACGCGCGTGTCGTGCACGTCAGCGGCCAGGCCAACCTGAATGGTCAGGCGCTCAAGCCTGGCGCCAACGTGGCCGAAGGCAGCAAGGTCGTCACGGCGCCCAACGGCTTCGTCACGCTGGAACTGGCCGATGGCTCCAAGCTGACGCTGCCGGCCGACGGCGCCGTGGAGCTGACTCGCCTGCGCCAGTTCGAAGGCACCGACCTGACGGATTCCGTCATCCACGTCGAACGCGGCAGTGTCGAATCCACCGTCGCGCCGACCGGGCAAGGCGTGGGCCGCTTCGAGGTCCGCACACCCGTCGCTGTCACCGGCGTGCGCGGCACGCGGTTCCGCGTGCAAAGCGGCAGCCACGGCGTACACAGCGAAGTCCTGGAAGGCAGCGTGCGGCTGCAGCCGCACGCGCCCGGCGAAGCGCCGGCGCGGCCTGTCGCGGTGGCAAAGGGCTTTGGCGCGGCCATCGGCGCGAATGGCCAGGTATCCGGCGTGCGGCCGCTGCTGGCAGCCCCGCAGCTCGGCGAACCTGTTCGAGCCGGCGGCGGCGCCTGGACCAGCGCCTTCGCCCCCGTGCCCGGCGCCAAGGGCTACCTGGTGCGCGTGTCGCGCGACGCCGATGGCACGCAGCCCGTGTCATCCAGGCAGTTCGAAAGCCCTGATATCCGTTTCAGCGCCCCCGGTCCCGGCACATTCTATGTGTCGGTGCGCGCCATCGACGAACTGGGCCTGGGCGGCACGGATGCCACGGCCACCTTCACGGGCGTGAACCTGCTGATGACCAGCAGCGGCCTGGGTGTGGCCACCGGCTCCGGCGGATTCGTGACGTTGACTGAGTTCTAGCGGCATGCCGGACGCCACCGACCCCATCGACCGGACCTCGCGATCAGGGCTGTGGTTGACGGTGGTACTGGCGCTGTTGGCGGCGTTATTGGGTTCGTTCAACGGCCTGGGGCGGATCGACCAGATTCTCTATGATCGGGCCGTCGCCCTGACCGGACGCGACATGTCGCCGGACATCCTGATCGTGGCCATCGACGACACCAGCATCGAAGCGTTGGGACGCTGGCCTTGGCGCCGCGCCGTGCACGCGGCGTTGCTGGATCGCCTGCAAGGCGCGCGTGCGGTCGGGCTGGACCTGATCTTTGCCGAACCCGACACCGTCCACCCTGGCGACGACGCCATCCTGGCCGACAGCATCCGGCGCAACGGCCACACCGTGCTGCCCGTGGTGCTCGATCGACTGGTCTATCCGTCTTCCATCAGCACGCCCATTCCCATCCTGGCGCAGGCCGCGGCCGGCAGCGGCTTCATCAACGCCAGCATGGATGCCGACGGCGTGTTGCGATCGGCGGTGCTGACTGTCGGCTTTGCCGGCGAGCACTGGCGTCACTTCGCCCTGAGCATGCTCGATGTCGGCGGACAGGCGGCGCTGAGCGACAACCTGCTGCGGCGCGCCCGGCCGGACGGCAGCATCCTGATCCCCTACGCAGGCCCCGCCGCGCATACGCGGGCGGTGTCCTATCTTTCCGTGTTGCGCGGCGATGTGCCCCCCGAGCAGCTGCGGGGCAAATACGTGCTGGTGGGCGCGTGGGCGACCGGCCTGGGCGATGCCTACACCACGCCCGTCTCGCACGAGGTCAGCGGCATGCCTGGCGTGGAGATCATCGCCAATCTCCTGCAAGCCGCCAACGACGACATCGCCTTTCAGCCGCCCGCCCCCTGGCTCAACGCCCTGTTTTCCGCACTGCCCGTGCTGCTTGCCTGTCTGGCTCTGTGGCGGCTGTCGCCCAACCAGGCGCTACTGGTCAACATCGGCCTGCTGGCCCTGGTGCTGATATCCAGCCTGCTGCTGCTGGGCCACAGCTATCTATGGTTTGCGCCGACGGCTGCGTTGGTCGGCGTGGCGCTGTGCTATCCCTTGTGGAGCTGGCGCAGCCAGGAGGCAGCCCTGCGCTACATGGATACCGAGTTGCGCCGACTGCAGCGCGAATACCCTCCCGTGCTGAACGAAGCCCGGGCGCAGTTCAACGGCCCGACCGCATCGCTCGAAAGCCGAGTCGGCGAACTGCGACGGGCGCTGGCGCGCGTGCGCAACCTGCGTCGATTCCTGGCCGACGGCCTGGATGGCATGCCGGACGCAACCCTGGTGTTCGACCAGGAAGGCCGGATGCAGTTTCGCAACCAGGCCGCGGTCATGTACTTTCAGCGGCTGGGCATGCGTCCGCCCCGCGTCGGCCATCCTGCCACGCACCTGCTCGAGAAGACCATCAGCGACGACTCGACACGTCAACGCGTCGCGCAGGTGCTGAGCGGCCAGGGTCCGGCGTCAGACCAATCTCCCTGGAGCGCGGACCTGGAAGTCCGCGATCGCGCCGGCCGCGACCTGATCCTGAAATGCGCGCCGATCCACACCGCCGAGGGCAATTTCGCCGGTACGGTCGCCACCTTGACCGACATTTCCGGCATCCGTCACGCCGAACGCCAGCGCGAGGAAACCCTGCGCTTCATCTCGCACGACATGCGTGCGCCGCAAAGCTCGATCCTGGCGCTGGTCGAGATGACGCAGGAAAACGGCGTAGCGCCCGGCAAGGACGAGACCTTGACGCGTATCGCGGCGCTGGCCAACCGCACGCTGCATCTGGTCGATGATTTCGTGCATCTCACGCGGGCGGAGTCGATGGCCATCAACGCCGTCGAACTGGACCTGGGCAGCCTCTTGCAGGACGGTGTGGATGAGTTCTGGGCATCGGCGCACAAACGGGGCATCGAATTGGTCGTGCGCACGCCGCTACCGGCGGCGTATGTGCGAGGCGACCAGACACTGCTGATGCGGGCGCTGTGCAACCTGATCGACAACGCCATCAAGTACAGCCCTGCGCAGACCCGCATCGAGTGCGGCATCGACGCCGCGCCTGGCTACTGGCGTGCGTCGGTGCGTGATCACGGACAGGGCATTGCGCCACAGGACCTGGCGCGGCTGTTCGAACCGTTCGCCCGGGTCGGCGTCGACACCAAGGCAGATGTGGGCGGGGCCGGACTGGGACTGGCGTTCGTGCGTACGGTGGCGCAGCGCCACGGCGGCGAGGTCGAAGTGACCAGCGAACTGGGCACGGGCTCGGTCTTCACACTGCAGTTGCCGATGGCGCCCGACGAAGCCCGGGCCGACTAGCCGCGCGCACGGCGGCACCGCAGGCTGGCTGCCGCGCTATTGGAAAACGTGCGAGATGACAGTGGGCTTCCCCGCCTTGACCTCGAGCGTCGCCCGATAAGGCGGCAAATCGGCATTGCGCAGCACGACCTGGTACTTGCCGGGAATCAGCCGCACTTCCTTCACCGGCGGACTGATGCCGCGCGCGATGCCGTTGATCCAGACCTCGCCCCAGGGGCGGATATCCAGACGCACCTGAACCGGTACGGGTTTGGGCTTGGGGGTCTCGTCCTGGGCAGCGGCAGCGGGCGGTGCCAGCTCGGGCGCGGGTGCCGCGCTGCCCTGTCCCGGGTCTGCGGAAGCCGGCGCGGAAGGCGTGTTTTCAGACGTCGGGCCAGTCGGGCCGGCAGCCGCGGGCGAAGCGCCAGCCGGTCCGGACGCAGCGGGCCCTGATGCAGACGGTCCAGGCGCAGCGCCCGGGGCGACCGTTCCCGGAGTCGCCGTCCCTGGCGTCGTCGATGCAGGGGCAAAAGGATCAGGACCCGGCGTGCCCGGATTGGCCGCGCCTGATTCGGCCCCGCGATAGGCCGCCACCGGCAATTCCGGCGTCAGCGTTGACCCGCCCGGCGCGGGCTGGACGGCAGGCGGATTGGGCTGCACCACTTCGGAACGGGTGATGAGGGAATTGGTCGAACCCATGCCGGTATGGACCCAGGCATAGATCCCCCCGCCCATCAGCGCCACCAGCAATAGCAACGCCAGCAACGGGCGGCCGGCGCCGCGCGGCTTGCTGGCGGCGGGCAACACGGGCGCAGCCGGCGGCGCGGTCACTTCGGCAACCGATGCCTCGTTGGCCGCCGGAGACGTTTCGGCATAGGCCGAGATGTCCAACATGGCGGCCAACTCGGCCAAGGTTTGCGGCCGATCGGCGGGCAGCATCGACAAGCCTTGATCGATCACGGCCAGAAAGGCCGGGGTGTACTTGGCCAGGCCCAACGATGCCAGCGGTTCGTAGCTGTCGGTGGCCCGGCGTTCGGGGGCCGGCGGCGGCCGCTGGCCGATGACCAGGGCATGCATGACGGCGCACAGTGCGTAGACGTCTGTCCAGGGGCCGCGTGGCCACTCGGCCGAATCGGTGTAAAGCTCGAACGGCGCGAATCCCGGTGCCGGCGTGACGCCGGCGCGGCGCGACCGCGGCACGGCCAGTTCGGGCAACAAATGCGCGCGGGCGCCTTCGTCCATGCCGACCGTATCCACGGAAATGTCGCCGCATATTTCACCCTGCGCATGCAGGCCCATCAGCGAGGGCAGCAAATCCGACAGCAAACGCTTGATGCGCGATTCCGGCACGCCACCCGCCGCGCTGGCAGCGATGGCGCTCAAAGGGCGCAAGGCGAGCGGCGCAGCCCCGGAAAACGGGCTACGCGGCGTATGCAGGCCGACGGATGAAGACATATTCAAAATACTGCGAAGACGGTCGCAAGACGGGTTTAGGGCTGATAAGCGGATATTATCCAATCCGTTACGCAAGGACATTGCCGAAAATGTCCGAGCGCATCAGGCTGTGGCACGATAGCGTATCGCCAAATTCCCTTGATTCGTTGAACGCCTATGAAAATTCGCCTCTTCGGCACCATGATTGGATTATCGGCCCTTCTGGCCGGCTGCGCCGGCCTGCCTTCCGCCGCCCCTGAAAAGCCACCCACGCCCGAAGCGCTGCAACAGTTGCAGGACGTCCGCGACCAGTACAGCGCCGGCCACTATGGCGAGGTCATCCGGCGGGTGGCCAAGTCCGACGAGCTGGCAGCATCCAGCAAGGCCGTGCGCATCGAAGCCTACAAGCTGCAGGCGTTCAGCTACTGCGTCAGCCGTTATCCCCAGCTTTGCGAAGACAGCTTCGCCCGGATCCTGCAACTGGACCCGGCTTTCGAACTGGCCCCCAACGAGGCCGGCCACCCCGCCTGGGGCCCGGCATTCCAGCGCGCCAAGAGCCAATCGGCCAAGTAGGCACGCAGTCCCGCCGCCAGGCGAAAAAAAGGCCGCTGATTCGCATCAGCGGCCTTTTTGCTTCTGGCCTCCCCCGCCAGGACTGCGCGGGGGATGTTCCGGACGGGCCGATTACTCGGCGGCGTCGTCGCTGCCCACGTCGAGCGACGGGACATCGGCGTCCGAGCCCACCGTGACCGGCGAGTCTTCGAACGGGTTGGCCAGCTGGCGAGCGGCTTCGCGTTCCGCCGCCTCCAGCGCTTCCTTGTCGCGACGGGCGTGGTGGTACGCCAGGCCGGTACCCGCCGGAATCAGGCGGCCGACGATGACGTTTTCCTTCAGGCCACGCAGGTCGTCGCGCTTGCCCATGATGGCGGCTTCGGTCAGGACACGCGTGGTTTCCTGGAACGAAGCGGCCGAGATGAACGAGTCGGTCGACAGCGAGGCCTTCGTGATACCCAGCAGCACGTTGTCGTACGAAGCCGGACGCTTGTCTTCAGCGTTGACGCGGTCGTTCTCGTTCAGCAGCTCGGAGCGCTCGACCTGCTCGCCCGGGATGAACTCGGTATCGCCCGCATCGACGATGTTCACACGGCGCAGCATCTGACGAACAATCACTTCGATGTGCTTGTCGTTGATCTTCACGCCCTGCAGACGGTAAACGTCCTGCACTTCGTCGACGATGTACGTCGCCAGCTTCTCGATGCCTTGCAGGCGCAGGATGTCGTGGGGATCGGCCGGGCCGTCCACGATCATTTCGCCCTTGTTCACCACTTGGCCGTCGTGCACCAGAACCTGCTTTTCCTTCGGAATCAGGAACTCGTGGCTCACGCCTTCCAGGTCGGTGATGACCAGGCGCTGCTTGCCCTTGGTGTCCTTGCCGAACGAAACCGTACCGGTGACGTCGGCGAGCATGCCGGCATCCTTCGGCGAACGGGCTTCGAACAGTTCGGCCACACGCGGCAGACCGCCGGTAATGTCGCGGGTCTTTTGCGATTCTTGCGGAATACGCGCCAGAACTTCACCCACGGCAACCTGCTGGCCGTCGCGCACGGTAATCAGCGCGCCCACCGGGAACGAGATGTTCACCGAGTGATCGGTGCCGGCGATCTTGACGTCTTCGCCGTTCTCGTTGGCCAGCTTGATCTGCGGACGCATGACGATCTTGCCGCCACGGGTCTTGGGCGTGATGACGACGAGCGTCGACAGGCCGGTGACTTCGTCCACCTGCTTGGCAACGGTCACGCCTTCTTCGATGTTCTCGAAGCGCACGGCGCCACCGTATTCCGACACGATCGGACGGGTCAGCGGGTCCCACGTAGCCAGGCGAGCGCCGGCCTTGACGGCTTCGCCATCGCCCACCAGCACGGTCGCGCCGTACGGGATCTTGTGGCGTTCGCGTTCGCGGCCGTTGTCGTCGAAGATCGCCAGTTCGCCCGAGCGCGAAATCGCAACGCGTTCGCCCTTGGCGTTGGTGACGTAGCGCATCGTGCTGGCAAAGCCAACCACGCCGCTGGACTTGGTTTCCACCGCGCTGGCCAGAGCCGAACGCGATGCCGCACCACCGATGTGGAACGTACGCATCGTGAGCTGCGTGCCCGGTTCACCGATGGACTGGGCGGCGATAACGCCCACCGCTTCGCCCTGGTTGACCGGCGAGCCGCGGCCAAGGTCGCGGCCGTAGCAGTGTGCGCACAGACCGTGACGCGTTTCGCACGTCAGCGGGGTGCGGACCTTGACTTCGTCCACGCCGATGCGGTCGATCATGTCGACCATGTCTTCGTCCAGCAGGGTGCCGGCGGTGATGGCCGTTTCCTGCGTGTCCGGGTTGACGATGTCCACGGCAGCCACGCGGCCGAGGATACGGTCACGCAACGGCTCGATGACTTCACCGCCTTCCACCAGGGCCTTCATGTTGTAGCCCTGCGACGTACCGCAATCGTCCTCGGTGATCACCAAGTCTTGCGTCACGTCGACCAGACGACGAGTCAGGTAGCCCGAGTTTGCGGTCTTCAGTGCCGTATCGGCCAGACCCTTACGCGCACCGTGAGTCGAGATGAAGTACTGGAGTACGTTCAGGCCTTCACGGAAGTTTGCGGTAATGGGCGTTTCGATAATGGAACCGTCCGGCTTGGCCATCAGGCCGCGCATACCGGCCAGCTGGCGGATCTGGGCGGCCGAACCGCGGGCGCCCGAGTCAGCCATCATGTAGATGGAGTTGAACGATTCCTGGCGCACTTCTTCGCCGTGACGGTTGATCACGGGCTCGGTGGCCAGTTGTTCCATCATCGCCTTGCCGACCTTGTCGCCAGCCTTGCCCCAGATGTCCACCACGTTGTTGTAGCGTTCCTGGGACGTGACCAGACCCGACGAGTACTGCTTGTCGATTTCCTTCACTTCACGGCTGGCTTCGGCCAGGATGCCTTCCTTGGCCGTCGGGATCAGCATGTCGCCCATGGCGATGGAGATACCGCCGCGCGTGGCCAGCTTGAAGCCGGACTGCATCAGCTTGTCAGCGAAGATCACCGTGTCGCGCAGGCCGCAACGGCGGAACGACTGGTTGATCAGGCGCGAGATTTCCTTCTTCTTCAGCGCCTTGTTCAAGACGGTGAAGGGCAGGCCCTTGGGCAGGATCTCGGACAGCAGCGCGCGGCCGACCGTCGTTTCGTGACGGCGGATAACCGGTTGCCATTCGCCTGCTTCGTCGCGCTCGTGCTCTTTCAGACGCACGGTGATGCGGGTTTGCAGTTCGACTTCGCCGTTGTCGTAGGCACGCTGCACTTCAGCGACGTCGGTGAAGAAAATGCCTTCGCCCTTGCCGTTGATGCGCTCGCGCGTCGTGTAGTACAGACCCAGCACGATATCCTGGGACGGCACGATCGACGGTTCGCCGTTAGCCGGGAACAGCACGTTGTTCGAGGCCAGCATCAGCGTGCGCGCTTCGAGCTGGGCTTCCAGCGACAGCGGCACGTGAACGGCCATCTGGTCACCGTCGAAGTCGGCGTTGAACGCCGCGCAAACCAGCGGGTGCAGCTGGATGGCCTTGCCTTCGATCAGGACCGGCTCGAACGCCTGGATGCCCAGACGGTGCAGCGTGGGCGCACGGTTCAGCATGACCGGGTGTTCGCGGATGACTTCTTCCAGGATGTCCCAGACCACCGGTTCCTGGCTTTCCACCAGCTTCTTGGCAGCCTTGATGGTCGTGGCCAGGCCCATCATCTCCAGTCGATTGAAGATGAACGGCTTGAACAGTTCCAGGGCCATCAGCTTGGGCAGGCCGCACTGGTGCAGCTTGAGCTGCGGACCCACCACGATGACCGAACGGCCCGAGTAGTCGACGCGCTTGCCCAGCAGGTTCTGACGGAAACGACCGCTCTTGCCCTTGATCATGTCGGCCAGGGACTTGAGCTGGCGCTTGTTGGCGCCGGTCATGGCCTTGCCGCGGCGACCGTTGTCCAGCAGCGAGTCAACGGCTTCCTGCAGCATCCGCTTTTCGTTGCGCAGGATGATTTCCGGCGCCTTGAGCTCCAGCAGGCGCTTCAAGCGGTTGTTGCGGTTGATGACGCGGCGGTACAGGTCGTTCAGGTCGGAGGTCGCGAAGCGGCCGCCGTCCAGCGGCACCAGCGGACGCAGGTCCGGCGGCAGCACGGGCAGCACTTCCATGACCATCCACTCGGCCTTGATGCCCGACTTCTGGAAGCCTTCCAGCACCTTCAGGCGCTTGGAGATCTTCTTGATCTTGGCTTCCGAGCTGGTGGCCTTCAGTTCGCCGCGCAGCGTTTCCACTTCGCGGTCGATGTCGATGGTGCGCAGCAGTTCGCGCACGGCTTCGGCGCCCATCAGGGCACGGAAGTCGTCGCCGTATTCTTCGGTCTTGGCGAGGAAATCGTCGTCCGACATGATCTGGCCGCGCTTGAGCGGCGTCATGCCAGGTTCGATCACGCACCAGGCTTCGAAGTACAGCACGCGTTCGATGTCGCGCAGGGTCATGTCGAGCACCATGCCCAGACGCGACGGCAGGCTCTTCAGGAACCAGATGTGCGCGACGGGGCTGGCCAGCTCGATGTGGCCCATGCGTTCACGGCGAACCTTGGCAACGGTAACTTCAACGCCGCACTTTTCGCAGATCACGCCACGATGCTTCAGGCGCTTGTACTTGCCGCACAAGCACTCGTAGTCTTTGATCGGGCCAAAGATCTTGGAGCAGAACAGGCCGTCGCGCTCGGGCTTGAACGTGCGGTAGTTGATGGTCTCGGGCTTGCGAACTTCGCCGTAAGACCACGAACGGATCTTCTCGGGCGAGGCGATGCCGATCTTGATGGCATCGAATTGCTCGTCTTGCGAGACTTGCTTAAAGAGGTCGAGTAGCGCTTTCATTAGTTACGCTCCAAATCCATGTCCAGGGCCAACGAGCGGATTTCCTTGACCAGCACGTTGAACGATTCCGGCATGCCGGCGTCGATGACGTGGTCGCCCTTGACGATGTTTTCGTATACCTTGGTACGGCCGGTGATGTCGTCGGACTTCACCGTCAGCATTTCCTGCAGGGTGTAGGCGGCGCCGTAAGCTTCCAGCGCCCACACTTCCATTTCCCCGAAACGCTGGCCGCCGAACTGCGCCTTGCCGCCCAGCGGCTGCTGGGTAACGAGCGAGTACGGACCGGTCGAACGCGCGTGCATCTTGTCGTCGACCAAGTGGTGCAGCTTCAGGTAATGCATGTAGCCGACGGTGACAGGACGCTCGAACTTCTCGCCGGTGCGGCCGTCGTACAGCCACGCTTGCGTACGCGAAGGCGTCAGTGCCATGCGCTTGGCGACGTCGTCCGGATAGGCCAGTTCCAGCATCGTGGTGATTTCCTCTTCGGTCGCGCCGTCGAAGACGGGCGTCGCGAACGGCACGCCGTTCTTGAGGTTCTGGGCCATTTCCATGACTTCTTCGTCGGTCAGCTCGTCGATGCGTGCACCCGTACCGGTCGTGTTGTAGACCTTGTCCAGGTAGGCGCGGACGTTCTTGACCTGCGCAGTGCGCTCGTCGCGCAGCAGATCGGCAATGCGGTGGCCCACGCCCTTGGCAGCCCAGCCCAAGTGCACTTCCAGCACCTGACCGACGTTCATCCGCGAGGGCACGCCCAGCGGGTTCAGAACGATGTCGGCCGGCGTGCCGTCAGCCATGTGCGGCATGTCTTCCACCGGGGTGATGCGCGAGACCACACCCTTGTTACCGTGACGGCCTGCCATCTTGTCGCCAGGCTGCAGACGACGCTTCACGGCCAGGTAGACCTTGATCATCTTCAGCACGCCCGGGGGCAGCTCGTCGCCTTGCGTCAGCTTCTTGCGCTTCTCTTCGAAGGCCAGATCGAACTGGTGACGCTTCTGCTCGAGCGATTCCTTGGCCTGTTCCAGCACCACGGCATGCGGCTCGTCGGCCAGGCGGATGTCGAACCACTGCCAGCGGTCCAGATCAGCCAGGTAAGCCTTGGTGATCGTGGCGCCCTTGGCCAGCTTGCGCGGGCCGCCGTTGACGGTCTTGTTGACCAGCATCTTTTCGATACGGTCGAACTGGTCGTTTTCAACGATGCGCAGCTGGTCGTTCAGGTCCTGGCGATAGCGGCGCAGTTCATCGTCGATGATGGACTGGGCGCGCTTGTCGCGCACGATGCCTTCACGCGTGAACACTTGCACGTCGATCACGGTGCCGGTCATGCCCGAGGGCACGCGCAGCGAGGTGTCCTTAACGTCGGACGCCTTTTCACCGAAGATGGCGCGCAGCAGCTTTTCTTCCGGCGTCAGCTGGGTTTCACCCTTGGGCGTGACCTTGCCGACCAGCACGTCGTCGGCGCTGACTTCGGCGCCGATGTACGTGATGCCCGAATCGTCCAGGCGGTTCAGTTGCGTCTCAGCCAGGTTGCTGATGTCGCGCGTGATTTCCTCAGGGCCGAGCTTGGTGTCGCGAGCCACGACCGTCAGTTCCTCGATGTGCACCGAGGTGTAGCGATCGTCGGCAACAACCTTTTCGGAGATCAGGATCGAGTCTTCGAAGTTGTAGCCGTTCCAGGGCATGAACGCGATCAGCATGTTCTGACCCAGGGCGAGTTCGCCCAGGTCGGTCGATGCGCCGTCGGCCAGCACGTCACCCTTGGCGACCTTGTCGCCACGCTTGACGATAGGACGCTGGTTGATGTTCGTGTTCTGGTTGGAACGCGTGTACTTGATCAGGTTGTAGATATCGACACCGACTTCGCCGGCGACGTTTTCTTCGTCGTTCACGCGGATAACCACGCGTTCGGCGTCGACGTGGTCGACCAGGCCGCCACGCAGCGCTTGCACGGTGGTGCCCGAGTCAACGGCCACGGTGCGCTCGATACCCGTACCCACGACCGGCTTTTCCGGACGCAGGCAAGGCACGGCCTGACGTTGCATGTTGGCGCCCATCAGTGCGCGGTTCGCGTCGTCGTGCTCCAGGAACGGAATCAGCGAGGCAGCAACCGACACGATCTGCGACGGGGCAACGTCCATGTAGTGCACGTTGGCCGGAGCGGTCAGCATCGTTTCGCCGGCTTCACGGCAAGCAACCAGGTCGTCCACGAACTTGCCTTCTTCGTCGAGCGCGGCGTTAGCCTGCGCAATGACGTAGTGGCTTTCTTCGATGGCCGACAGGTAATCGATCTGCTCGCTGACGCGACCGTCGATGATCTTGCGGTAAGGCGTTTCCAGGAAGCCGTACTCGTTCAAGCGAGCGTACAGCGCCATGGAGTTGATCAGGCCGATGTTCGGGCCTTCCGGCGTTTCGATCGGGCACACGCGGCCGTAGTGGGTCGGGTGCACGTCGCGGACTTCGAAGCCGGCGCGCTCGCGGGTCAGACCGCCCGGGCCCAGTGCGGAAACACGACGCTTGTGCGTGATTTCCGACAGCGGGTTGGTCTGGTCCATGAACTGCGACAGCTGGCTCGAACCGAAGAACTCCTTGATGGCAGCCGAGATCGGCTTGGAGTTGATCAGGTCGTGCGGCATCAGGTTTTCGGTCTCGGCCTGGCCCAGACGTTCCTTGACGGCGCGTTCGACACGCACGAGGCCGGCGCGGAACTGGTTTTCGGCCAGTTCGCCCACGCAACGCACGCGGCGGTTGCCCAAGTGATCGATGTCATCGATCTGGCCACGGCCGTTACGCAGCTCGACGAGCACCTTGATGGTTTCAAGGATGTCTTCGTTGGTCAGCGTCATCGGGCCGGTGATGTCTTCACCACGGCCCAGACGGCTGTTGACCTTCATGCGGCCGACGCGCGACAGATCGTACGTTTCTTCGCTGTAGAACAGGCGCTGGAACAGCGCTTCCACGGCTTCTTCGGTGGGCGGTTCGCCAGGACGCATCATGCGATAGATGGCAACACGCGCGGCCATCTGGTCGGCGGTTTCATCGGTACGCAGCGTCTGCGAGATGTACGGGCCGCGGTCCAGGTCGTTCGTGTAGAGCGTCTGGATGTCGTGCACGTTGGCGGCGCGCAGGGCGCCCAGCACGCTTTCCGTGATCTCGTCGTTGGCGTTGGCGATGACTTCGCCGGTGTCCGCGTCAACGATGTTCTTGGCCAGCACGCGGCCGTACAGGAAGTCTTCCGGCACGGAGATGCGCTGGATGCCACCGGCAGCCAAGTCACGCAGATGCTTGGCGTTGATGCGCTTGTCTTTTTCGACAATCACCTTGCCCGAGCGGTCCGCGATGTCGAAACGGGCCATTTCGCCCTTCCAACGCTCGGACACGAATTCCATCATGGCGCCTTCGCTCTTCAATTCGAAATTGTCGAAATCGAAGAAGTTGGCCAGGATGGATTCCGGCGTCATGCCGATGGCCTTGCACAGGATCGTGACAGGCATCTTGCGACGACGGTCGACGCGGAAGAACAGGACGTCCTTCGGGTCGAATTCGAAGTCCAGCCACGAGCCGCGGTAGGGAATCACGCGGGCCGAGAACAGGAGCTTGCCCGAGCTGTGCGTCTTGCCGCGGTCGTGTTCGAAGAACACGCCCGGCGAGCGGTGCAGCTGGGACACGATGACACGCTCGGTGCCATTGATGACGAACGAACCGGTGCCGGTCATGAGCGGAATTTCGCCCATGTAGACTTCCTGTTCCTTCACTTCCTTGACGGTGGGCTTGCTGACTTCGCGGTCAAGCAGCACCAGGCGGACCTTGGCTCGCAGGGGCGAGGCATAGGTCAAGCCACGTTGCTGACATTCCTTGACATCGAACACCGGTTCGCCGAGCACATAGCTCACGAACTCCAAGCGCGCCATACCGTTGTGACTAACGATCGGGAAAATCGACGAAAACGCCGCCTGCAAACCGTCGGCTACGCGATCGGACGGGGCGGTATCCGCCTGCAGGAAAGTTAGGTAGGATTGAAGCTGTGTCGCCAACAGGAAGGGAACGTTTTGAACGTCTTCACGCTTGGCGAAGCTTTTGCGGATGCGCTTTTTTTCGGTGTACGAGTAAGGCATGAGCACTCCGACTCGAGGTTGCATGGGCCGTCAACCACGGCCCCAGGTGATACGACTCCAGGAAACCCCTCTGAAAGGGCATGACCCCAGCAGGGGTTTCCTGGAAACGCAAAAGCCCGGGGACTGCAAACTGCGCTGTCCCCGGGCAAATTGACGCAGGTCTTACTTGACTTCGACCTTGGCGCCAGCTTCTTCCAGCTTCTTCTTGGCGGCTTCGGCGTCAGCCTTGGCCACAGCTTCCTTGACGGGCTTCGGAGCGCCGTCGACCAGGTCCTTGGCTTCCTTCAGACCCAGACCGGTCAGCTCGCGCACGGCCTTGATGACGCTAACCTTGTTGGCGCCAGCTTCGGTCAGAACGACGGTGAACTCGGTTTGCTCTTCAGCAGCGGCGGCAGCGCCACCAGCGGCGGGAGCAGCGACAGCGACAGCGGCGGCGGCAGCCGACACGCCGAACTTCTCTTCCATTTCCTTGATCAGCTCGGACAGCTCGAGCACGGTCATGCCAGCGATGGCGTCAAGGATTTCAGCTTTGTTAAGTGCCATTTTTCAGAACTCCAAAAATTTTGGTAATGCCAGGGTTTGGGTGTCGCTCGGTCGTTCAGCGAATTCCGTGAAGGCGGGCGATTAAGCCGCTGCCTTCTGGTCGCGCACGGCGGCGAGGCCACGGGCGAACTTGGTCGGAACTTCGTTGAGCGTACGCACGAATTGCGCGATGGGGGCTTGCATGGTGCCCAGCAGTTTCGACAGCAACTCTTCGCGCGAGGGCATGGTGGCCAGAGCCTTCACACCTTCTTGGTTCAGCAGGCTGTTGGGCAGAGCGCCCGCCTTGATGACCAGCTTGTCGTTGCTTTTCGCGAAACCTGCGAGGACCTTGGCCGCCGTAACCGGATCAGCGCTGATGCCATAGATCAGCGGACCGGTCAGTTGCTCAGCCAACGGCTCGAAAGCCGTGCCGGCAACAGCACGACGGGCCAGCGAGTTCTTCAGAACACGCAGATACACGCCCGATTCACGCGCAGTTTTGCGCAGTACGGTGACAGAGGCGACGTCCAGACCACGGTACTCGGCGATAACAATCGATTGCGCCTTGGCCACTTCGGCCGAGACTTCCTCGATTACCACCGCTTTCTCTTGACGATTGAGACTCACGGTTTGAACACTCCATCAAAAGACGCTTGGGGCCTGAGCCTTGCGCGTCAACCGAATGCGGCGCCTGGTCGAGTTCTTCGGGTAAAGAAATCTTCCTGGGGACGCCGTCTACGCTGGATCCGAACTTTGCGAGCTTCGGGATTAAGCGGGGCAGCGGGGGAACTGCTTCAAGTGCAAGGAGAACCTTCGCACTGCCCTGCTCCAGCGGTCTTTGACAGCAACATCCGGAGGAATCCGGATGCAGCCCAAAGTACGTTTACTGCTGTTGGCTTAGTTGGAAGCCGACAGCGAGGCAATTTCCACGCGCGCACCGCCGCCCATCGTGGACGAAACGGCCAGCTTGCGCAGGTAAATGCCCTTGGACGCTGCGGGACGAGCCTTTTGCAGGGCGTCGACCAGAGCGGCCAGGTTGGTTTGCAGCTGTTCCACGCCGAACGACGCACGGCCGATCGTTGCGTGGATGATGCCGGCCTTGTCGGTACGGTACTGAACCTGACCGGCCTTGGCGTTCTTGACAGCGGTGGCGACGTCGGGCGTCACGGTGCCGACCTTCGGGTTCGGCATCAGGCCACGGGGACCCAGGATCTGGCCCAGGGCACCCACGACACGCATCGTGTCGGGCGAGGCGATGACGACGTCGAAGTCCATTTGACCGGCCTTGATCGCGTCAGCCAGGTCGTCCAGACCGACGATGTCGGCGCCGGCGGCCTTGGCGGCTTCAGCCTTGTCGCCTTGGGCGAACACGGCCACGCGGACCGACTTGCCGGTACCGGCGGGCAGCACGACCGAACCGCGGACCAGTTGGTCCGACTTCTTCGGGTCGATGCCGAGCTGCACGGCCACGTCAATGGATTCATTGAACTTGGCGACAGCGGTTTCCTTGACCAGGGTCAGGGCTTCGGCGACCGGGTACAGTTTGGTACGGTCGATCTTTTGTGCAATGGCGGCGGCGCGCTTGGACAGTTTTGCCATGATTAGATCCCCTCAACCGTGATGCCCATGCTGCGGGCGCTGCCAGCGATCGTGCGGACGGCGGCGTCCAGATCAGCGGCGGTCAGATCGGGACCCTTGGCCTTGGCGATTTCTTCAGCCTGGGCGCGGGTCAGCGTGCCGACCTTGTCGGTATGCGGCTTGGACGAACCCTTTTGCACACCGGCGGCCTTCTTGATGAGGACCGTCGCGGGCGGGGTCTTCATGATGAAGGTGAAGCTCTTGTCGGCGAAAGCGGTGATCACCACCGGAATCGGCAGACCAGGCTCCATGCCTTGGGTCTTGGCGTTGAACGCCTTGCAGAATTCCATGATGTTCAGGCCACGCTGACCCAGGGCCGGGCCAATCGGGGGGGAGGGGTTAGCCTTACCAGCCGGTACTTGCAGCTTGATAAAGCCGACGATCTTCTTCGCCATGCTTTGCTCCTTGCGGGTTATATCGCCCTAGCGCAAAGGCCAGGGCTCCCCGGGGTTTGAAATCAGGTCTTTTCGACCTGGCTGAAATCGAGTTCGACGGGCGTGGCACGACCGAAAATCGTGACCGACACGCGAACCTTGCTCTTTTCGTAGTTGACTTCTTCGACGTTGCCGTTGAAGTCCGCAAACGGACCTTCCTTGACCCGAACCATCTCGCCCACTTCGAACAGGATCTTGGGGCGGGGTTTCTCGACACCCTCTTCCATCTGGGAGAGGATCTTTTCGACTTCCTTTTCGGAAATCGGGGTCGGACGATTGCCCGAGCCACCCAAAAAGCCGGTGACTCGGTTGGTGTTCTTGACCAAGTGCCACGTTTCGTCGGTCAGGTCCATTTCAACCAGGACGTAACCGGGGAAAATGCGGCGCTCGGTGATCGACTTCTGGCCACCCTTGACCTCGACGACTTCCTCGGAGGGCACAAGAATGCGGCCAAAAGACGTTTGCAGGCCCGCGCGCTCGATGCGCTCGTTCAGGGCCTTGTGTACGCTTTTTTCCATGCCGGAGTACACATGGACGACATACCAACGCTTACTCATTCGCCGTCCTTATTTCCAGCCCAACAGCAGGCCGTAGAGAATCCATTCGATGCCCTTGTCGAGCACCCACATGAAAATGCCCATGATCGCCACGAACGCGAAAACGATGCCCGTCATCTGGGTCGTTTCCTTGCGGGTGGGCCACGAGACACGCTTGACTTCGTTGTAGGACTCGCTGGCGAAGCTCAGGGTGCGGCGGCCGGGCTCGCTGAACCAGGCGATCACAGCTGCGATCACGAGGCCGCCAACGAACACGCCGACACGTGCAGGCATCGGTTGCGCGCTAAGCACGGAAAACCCGACGATGCCAGCAATAACGACAAGAACCGCCAGCCCGAGCTTCACCCGGTCGGCGGTACTGGTTACGGTTTCTACGCTGGTATTAGACATATTGCGACGCGAGCCGCCGTGAATGCGTAACTCGCGATGATCTCCCGCGGGTTTATCCTGGCGGTGGCAGGGGCAGTAGGAATCGAACCTACAACCTTCGGTTTTGGAGACCGACGCTCTGCCAATTGAGCTATGCCCCTAAAACACTACACGTGCACTACATTTCAACCACTTTCCGCCCGTGCCGTCTGCGTGACGGCTTGCGGAACCATACATAATACTACTTTTACAGCAAAGATGGATAGAGGGGCTTGAGAGCCCACTCTACCCATCCGGGTATTGCTTACTTCAGGATCTTGGCGACGACGCCGGCGCCGACGGTACGACCGCCTTCACGGATGGCGAAACGCAGACCTTCTTCCATGGCGATCGGGGCCAGCAGCTTGACGGTCATCGTCACGTTGTCGCCCGGCAGAACCATTTCCTTGTCGGCCGGCAGGTCGATCGTGCCCGTCACGTCCGTCGTGCGGAAGTAGAACTGGGGACGATAGCCGTTGAAGAACGGGGTGTGGCGGCCGCCTTCTTCCTTGGACAGGATGTACACCTCGGACGTGAAGTCCGTGTGCGGGGTGATCGAGCCCGGCTTGGCCAGAACTTGGCCGCGCTGGACGTCTTCACGCTTGGTGCCGCGCAGCAGGATGCCCACGTTGTCGCCAGCTTGACCTTGGTCCAGCAGCTTGCGGAACATTTCCACGCCGGTGCAGGTCGTCTTGACCGTCGGAACGATACCGACGATTTCGATTTCTTCACCAACCTTGATGATGCCGCGTTCGATACGGCCGGTCACCACGGTGCCGCGACCCGAGATCGAGAACACGTCTTCAACCGGCATCAGGAACGCGCCGTCAACGGCACGCTCAGGCGTCGGGATGTAGGTGTCCAGCGCTTGCGCCAGCGACAGAATCGCTTGCTCGCCCAGTTCGCCCTTGTCGCCTTCCAGCGCCAGCTTGGCCGAACCCTTGACGATCGGGGTGTCATCGCCCGGGAAGTCGTACTTCGACAGAAGTTCGCGAACTTCCATTTCCACCAGCTCGAGCAGCTCGGCGTCGTCAACCATGTCAGCCTTGTTCAGGAAGACGATGATGTACGGCACGCCAACCTGGCGGCTCAGCAGGATGTGTTCACGCGTTTGCGGCATCGGACCGTCAGCGGCCGACACGACCAGGATCGCGCCGTCCATCTGGGCAGCGCCCGTGATCATGTTCTTGACGTAGTCGGCGTGGCCCGGGCAGTCAACGTGTGCGTAGTGACGCGCTTCCGTTTCGTACTCGACGTGTGCCGTGTTGATCGTGATACCGCGAGCCTTTTCTTCAGGAGCCGCATCGATCTGGTCGTAGCCCTTGGCTTCGCCGCCAAACTTGCTCGACAGAACGGTCGTGATCGCCGCCGTCAACGTCGTTTTGCCGTGGTCAACGTGACCAATCGTACCCACGTTCACGTGCGGCTTGGTACGTTCAAACTTGCCTTTTGCCATGGCTGACTCCTGACCTGGATTGCGCTTCTGACTGAAGAAAAGAACTTTGGAAATTAGTGGTGCCCATGGCGCGGATCGAACGCGCGACCTCTCCCTTACCAAGGGAGTGCTCTACCACTGAGCCACATGGGCATGTAAATCTTGGAGCGGGTGAAGGGAATCGAACCCTCGTCGTAAGCTTGGAAGGCTTCTGCTCTACCATTGAGCTACACCCGCGGGCTACCCTTTCACCATCTCTATCCCAGACTTTCAAAATCAAGGCCCGGGGAACTTTTCAACCTTCGTTGCGAAGGCCGCCCAGTTCCCTAGGCCTACATTTTAAAATCCAGGCAAACATCGCCTGGATTCAGGTATGGGTCTCTGGTGGAGGAGGTTGGATTCGAACCAACGTAGGCGCAAGGCCAACAGATTTACAGTCTGCCCCCTTTAACCACTCGGGCACCCCTCCAGCGGAGAACTTGAGATTATGAACACTTTCAAATCCGCTGTCAAACGCCTGGGACGAAAAATATTCAAATCTTTTGTTCTACCTCCGCCGCGTTTCCGCGCAGAGGGGGCGAAGCTTACAAGATTCCGCGAACGGCTGCACGGAAAAGTTCAGCGTACTGGTCTGGCGTGTAGGTCACAGGGTTGGTTCCGCCCGACGGATCCTCGCTGGCCATGCGCCCTACCCGCTCGGCTTCCGAGTCGTTGATGCCGATGTCGGCCAGGGTATGGGGGATGCCCACGGTTTCGCGCAAGGCCAGCACCCAGTCCAGCACCGCGCCCGGGTTGTCGTCGTCCGGTAGCGCCAGGTAGCGGGCCAGCGCCTGCAGCCGCGGCGCGACGGCATGCTGGTTGGCCTTGAGCACATAGGGCATGAGGATGGCGTTGAGCATGCCGTGGTGCGCGTCGTACAACGCACCCAGCGGATGCGCCAGCGCATGCATCGCGCCCAGGCCGCGCTGGAACGCGGTGGCGCCCATGCTGGAAGCCACCAGCATCTGCTGGCGCGCCTGCAGATCGGCTCCGTCCGCAACCGCTTGCGGCAGGTATTCCTTGATGATGCGCATGCCTTCCAGCGCGATGCCGGCGGCCATGGGATGAAAGAACGGCGAACAGTAGGCTTCCAGGTTGTGCGACAGCGCGTCCATGCCGGT
Source organism: Achromobacter deleyi (assembly GCF_902859705.1). GTDB lineage: Bacteria > Pseudomonadota > Gammaproteobacteria > Burkholderiales > Burkholderiaceae_B > Achromobacter > Achromobacter deleyi. The sequence goes on from NZ_CADIJO010000004.1 coordinate 194,745, forward strand.
GGCCGCGGTGATCTTCGGCGGCAGGCCCGTGGTGAGTTCCGGATCGAGAATGACGATGGCGGGCAGCATGCGCGCGTGGAAGATGATGCGTTTGACGTGCGCGGCCTCGTCAGTGATGACTGATGCACGGCCCACTTCCGAACCGGTGCCCGCCGTTGTCGGCACCGCCACCACCGGCGCCATGCCGGCGACATTGACGCGCAGGTAGTTGTCGCCCACGTCTTCGAAGTCCCATAGCGGACGGTTCTGGCCCGCCATCAGCGCAATGGCCTTGGCCGCATCCAGCGCCGAGCCGCCGCCGAACGCGATCACGCCATCATGGTGGCCTTCGCGATAACGTGCCACGCCATCGTCGACATTGCGCCCCGTCGGGTTGCCCTTCACTTCGTGGAACAGGCCGCATTCCAAGCCCGCCTGCCGGCATGCGCGCACGGCCTCGCCAATCATGGGCAATGCCGCCAAGCCCGGGTCGGTGACCAGCAAGGGTCTTGCCATGCCGAGTTCGCGGCACCAGTGCGGCAGTTCCTTGATGCGGCCGGGGCCCGCCTTGATGGCGGTGGGATAGTTCCAGTTGACGCTGGGGACAGTCATGTCGGCTCCTGGTCGCGCGGCCTTAAGCCACGCTGCGCAGATGAAAGGATTTGGCTTGGGTGAGTTGTTCGTAGCCGACCTGCGACAGCGATACGCCGCGGCCGGTGTGCTTGACGCCGGTCCATGCCAGCGCGGGGTCCAGGTAGTCGCAGCGATTCATGAAGAACGTGCCGGTGCGCACCTGGCGGCCCAGATGCAGCGCGGCGTCTTCGTCCTGCGTGAACACGGCCGCGGTCAGGCCGTAGGGACTGTCGTTCATCAGTGCGATGGCCTCTTCGTCGCTGTCCACCGGCATCACGCCGACCACGGGTCCGAAGCACTCGTCGTTCATGATGCGCATGTGGTGGTCGACCTGCGTGAGCAGCGCGGGCGCCACATAAGGCGTGCCGGCACGGGCGGCCTCGAAGCGGTTGGCGTCGACCAGATTGCGGGCACCGCGCGACAGGGCTTCGTCGATCACTTCCCGCACCTCGTCGGCAGCGCGCGTGCGCACCACGGGACCCAAGGTCGTTTCGGCGCGCAGCGGATCACCGAGCACGTAGTCGTTCGTGAGGCTCGCCGCGTGGTCGACGAATTCCTGGTAGCGGGAGCGCGCCACATAGATGCGCTGGATGCCGCAGCAAGACTGGCCCGAATTGAAGAACGCGCCATCCACCAGGGTTTCGACGGCGTGGTCGAGCTTGGCGTCCGCGCGCACATAGGCCGGATCGTTGCCGCCCAGTTCCAGGCCTACGCCGATGAAACGGCCGGCGGCAGCCTGTTCCACGCTGCGCCCCCCACGCACCGAGCCGGTGAACGACACGTAGCCGATTTCCGGCGCACGAATCAGCCGCTGCGCAATGTCGTGGTTGGCATGCAGGTACTGGAACACGCCCGGCGGCACGCCCGCCTCGCTGAATGCGCGGCCGATGAGTTCGGCGCATAGCGGTGTCTGGTCGGAGTGCTTGAGGATGACGGTGTTGCCCGCCATCAATGCCGGCACGATGCTGTTGACGGCCGTGAGCAGCGGGTAGTTCCACGGCGCGATCGTCAACGCCACGCCGATCGGTTCGCGGCTGATGAAGCGGGTGAAGCCCGTCAGCTCGGGCACGCGTATCGGTGCCAGCGCGGCGGCGGCGATGCTGATCATGTGGCGCGCGCGTGCCTCGAAGCCGTCGACCTCGCCAGGCGTATAGCGCAGCGGCCGCCCCATCTGGATCGTGATTGCGCGCGCCGCTTCGGCCTTTGCCGCGACGAAACGCGTGGCGGCCTCTGACAGAATGCGTGCGCGTTGTTCGATGCCCAACGCATGCCATGGCGCTTGCGCGGCCTGCGCGTCGGCCAACGCCTGCGCGATCTGCGCTTCACTGGCGTAGGGACGACGCACGACTTCGCGGCCGTCGATGGGACTGATGGTGATGAGTTCCTGCGTCATGGCGACCCTATGCGTACAAGCTGTGGATAAGTGTGGTGCGCGTCTTCGTGGTCAGATAATTTCGAAGTACCGCGCCAATTCCCAATCGGTGACGTGGCGCCGGAACTGGCGCTCTTCCCATTCACGCGTGGCGGCGTAGTGCTCGACGAAGGCGTCGCCGAACAGGTGGCGCGCTGCCTCGGATTCACGCAGGCGTTGCGCCGCTTCCCACAAGGTGGTGGGCAAGCGCAGGTGCGCGGGAAACTGCTGGGTATAGGCGTTGCCTTGCACCATGGGCTCGGGCTTGAGGCCCTGCTCGATGCCGTGCAGGCCCGATGCCAAAGCGGCGGACAGCGCCAGGTAGGGATTGGCATCGGCCGAGCCGATGCGCACTTCGACGCGCTGCGATTTGTCGCTGCCCGGAATGAGCCGCAACGCGGTAGTGCGGTTTTCCATGCCCCAGGTGGCATCCAGCGGCGCCCAATAGCCCGGCACCAGCCGCGAGTAGCTGTTGATGGTCTGCGCGTACAGCGCCATGAATTCCGGCAGGTAGCGCTGCACGCCTGCCATGAACGCAGTCTGCGTCGCGCTCATGCCGTGGGGCTGCGATTCATCGTAGAAGGCCGAGCGGCCACTCTTGCGCTCGCGTAGCGAAAGATGGATATGGCCGCTCTGGCCGGGATGGTCATGCGACCACTTTGCCATGAAGGTGGCCATCAGGCCGTTCTGCTGCGCCAGCGCCTTGGTGAAGGTCTTGAAGAGAAAAGCCTTGTCGCCGGCAGCCGCGGCCTGGTCCACCGCGATGGCGGCTTCGAGCACGCCCGGGCCCGTCTCGGTATGCAGGCCTTCGATGGGCATGTCCATGCGCTCGCACATGTCGAGCAGCTTGCGATAGAAATCGCCCTGCACCGTGCTGCGCAGCATGGAATAGCCGAAGTTGCCGGGCGTCCAGTTCTCCATGTCGCGATAGTGCTTGGCGCGCACCGAATGCGGCGTCTCGCGGAACATGAAGAACTCGTATTCCAGCGCAGCGTAGACCTCGAAGCCCATGTCGGCCGCGCGATCGAGCGTGCGGTGAAGCAGGCGGCGCGGGCAGATCTCGGCCGCTGGGCCTTCGAACTCGGCCAGGAACAGCAGCATGTCTTCGCCGCCCGGTCCTTGTTCCAGCGGCAGCCGGCGGCCGGTGGACGGCACGATGCGCAGCTTGGCGTCCGGATACGCCGTGTGCCAGCCGGTGTATTTGGTGTTGTCGTAGAGCTGGTCGTCCAGGTCCCAGCCGAACACGACATCGCAGAATGCCAGCCCGCCGCGCAGCGCAGACAGGAATTTGTCGCGCCGGATGTACTTGCCCAGCATGACGCCATCGACGTCAGACAGGCCGACCTTGATATGCGAGAGCGTGCTGGCTTGCACCAGCCGCTCTGCGTCTTCCACCGTTGCTACCCCTAGTGCATGCATGCTTGTTCACCTTGTCCGTGGCTGAAGCGTTGCGTTGACTTGCGGGGTCGCGGGGCGTGGCGTTTCAGGTGTTGGCCGCCCCCAGCACCCGCATCGCTTCGCGATGCAGTTGCGGTGTGGCGGCCGCGATCACGCGGCCCTGCGACGCGAGGCCTAACGGCTGCCCCGACCAATCGGTAATGACGCCGCCCGCCCCTTCGATGACGGGCATCAGCGCCAGATAGTCATAAGGCTGCAGGCCGGCCTCGACCACCAGGTCGACGTGGCCGCTGGCCAGCAGGCCGTAGCTGTAGCAGTCGCCGCCGTAGCGGCGCATGCGCACCGACTGGGTCAGCGTATCAAACGCGGCCAGATCGGTGCCTTCGAAGATGTCGGGCGAGGTGGCGTAGAGAATCGCCTGCCCCAGCTCGGTGCAGCCGCTGGCGCGGCAGACTTCGCCGTTCAAGCGCGCGGGGGCGTCGGCTGCGCCGAGCCAACGTTCGCCCAGCATCGGGATATCGATCAGCCCCAACACCGGGCGGCCGCGGTGCAGCAGCGCAAGCAGGGTGCCCCACAACGGGTTGCCCGAGATGAAGGCGCGCGTGCCGTCGATGGGGTCAAGGGACCACACCAGCTCGGCTTCGGCATGGCTGGCGCCGAATTCCTCGCCGAAGATGCCGTGATCAGGGTATTGGCTGGCGATGGCTGCGCGCAAGGCGGCTTCGACCTCGCGGTCGGCCTGGGTGACGGGACTTTCGTCCGCTTTGGTATCCACCGACAGCGGGTGGCGGAACCACTGGCGCGACAAGGGCCGGACCTGGTCCGCCAGCGATTGGGCGAACGAGGAAAAAGCGGCCAGTTGCTGCGCGGTAAGCGGCGGCGAAGTTTGCATTGACGAGCTCCCAGGCGTGGCGCAGCGCCAAAAAAACCCATGCGATTAAGGTTTTTCCAGTCTAGACACGTTGCCACAAATTTGCAAATATACCTAAAAACGCAACCCAACCGTCTTACAGCAGGCCGCTGTCCGCAAACCGTAGCTCACCGCCGTTGCCGTGTATTCCTTTCCGGAGTTCCATCATGCAATGTAAGAAGAAGCTTAGCCTTGTGGTTGCAGTAATTTCCCTAAGTTGTGCACAGGCCGCCCACGCGGGCGCCATCACCGTCTATTCCGCGCTGGAAGAAGACGAGATCGCCGCCTACCTGAAGGCCGCCAACGCCGCCATGCCGGACGTGAAGGTGAACGTGCTGCGCCTGTCCACCGGCGACCTGGGCGCGCGCCTGATCGCCGAAGCGGGCAACCCCCAGCAGGATGTGATCTGGGGCTTTGCCGTCAGCAACATGCTGGACCCGCGGCTGCAGAAGCTGCTGGAACCCTATGCCGCGAAAGGCATCGACGCCCTGCCCGCCCAGTACAAGGCCGCCGACAACAAGTGGTTCGCCGCCACAGGTTACGTGGCAGCGTTCTGTGTGAATACCGATCGGCTCAAATCCAAGAACCTGCCCATGCCCACATCGTGGGAAGACTTGGCCAAACCCGTCTACAAGGGTGAAATCGTCATTCCCAGCCCCGCGGCATCCGGCACGGGCTACCTGCAGATCGTGGCGCTGCTGCAGGGATTGGGCGCCGAGAAGGGCTGGGCGTACCTGAAGGACTTGGACAAGAACGTGGCGCAGTACACGCCATCCGGCTCGCGCCCATGCAAGATGGCGCGCGCCGGCGAATATGCGATCGGCGTGTCGTTCGCCTTCCCTGCCATGCAATCCATCGAGGAAGGCTTCCCCGTCAAGATGGTGATTCCGTCGAAATGGGTGGGCTACGAGCTGGAGGCGTCCGGCCTGATGAAGACCGCCAAGAACCCGACGGACGCCAAGCGTTTCCTGGACTGGACGCTGTCGGCACAGGCCGGCGGGCTCTACAGCAAGTACAAGGAACTGGTGACCATTCCCGGCGCGGCGCCGAACAAGGCCGCCGAAGCCGCCGGCCTGCCCAAGGACCTGACCGCGGTGCTGTACCCCGTGGACTTCCAGAAATCGGCCGCCGAGCGCGACGCCACCATCAAGACCTGGCAAGACACCATCAAACGCTGATGGCATGCGGCCGGCTGGAGCAGCCATGTACCTGGAACTGCGCGGGATACGCAAGACCTTCGATGGCGCAGTAGCGCTGGAAGGCATCGACCTGTCCGTTGGCGAACACGAATTCGTCTGTTTGCTGGGCCCCAGCGGCTGCGGCAAGACCACGCTGCTGCGCATTGTGGCAGGACTGCTGCCCTTCGATGCGGGCAGCATCATGCTGGGCGGCCACGATCTGTCGGCGCTGCCGGCGCGCAAGCGCGGCTTCGGCATCGTGTTCCAGTCGTATTCGCTTTTTCCCAACATGACCGTGGCCGAGAACGTCGGCTACGGCCTGCGCATACGCGGAGAAAGCCGCGACCGCATCGCAGCGCGCGTGACGGAACTGCTGGCGCTGATCAAGCTGCCCGATTATGCACAGCGCTATCCGCACCAGCTTTCCGGCGGCCAGCAGCAGCGCGTGGCGCTGGCCCGCGCGCTGGCGGTGGACCCCGCCCTGATCCTGCTCGACGAACCACTGTCAGCGCTGGATGCCCGCGTGCGCACGGACATGCGCGCGGAAATTCACGAGGTGCAGCGCCGGCTGCGAATTCCCACCATCATGGTGACCCACGACCAGGAAGAAGCCCTGACGCTGGCCGACAAGATCGTGTGCATGAATGACGGGCGCGTGGAGCAAGTCGGATCGCCGTCCGACCTGTATCTGCGCCCCCAGACGCGGTTCGTGGCCAATTTCGTGGGGCTGAGCAATCTGCTGCCCACCGATTGGGTACGCCAGGCAATGCCGGCGCTGCTGGCCACGCGGCCCGATGGCGCCAGCGACCGCTTCGAGGCCTGCCTGCGCCCCGAGAGCCTGCGCATCGCCGCCGACGATGAGGGCCCTGGCCGCGTGCGCGAGATGACTTTCATGGGCAACCTGACGCGTTTGCGAGTGGACTGGCAAGGCCGTGAACTGCTGGTGGAACAACAGGGCGCGGCCGGACTGTCGCAAGGCGCGCCGGTACGCCTGGACATGGAGCCGGGACAATGCGCCTGGGTCCGCGTATGACGCCGGCTGCCGCGACAAGGCGGCCGGGAGCCGCCGCGTGAACACCGCCCGCATGAGCGCGACCGCATCCGCCCCCGCCGCCCGCGCGCCCTGGTCGCTGGACCGGGTGCTGCTGTGGACTTGCGTCGGCATACCGATGGCGGGCCTGGCGCTGTTTTTCCTGTTCCCGCTGGCGACCGTGGCCTGGCGCAGCCTGGTGGAAAAAGATGGCGGGATCGGCCTGGGCAACTATGCCGAGGTATTTGCGACCCGCGGCATCCTGACCGCCACCGCCAACAGCCTGACCATGAGCGCGGCCACCACCGTCGTCAGCCTGCTGCTGGGCTTTGCCATCGCCTACGGCCTGGACCGCAGCCGCATGCGCGGCAAGGCCTACGTCAAGTTGGCGTTGGTGTTGCCGTTGCTGGCGCCTTCACTGGTACAGGGCCTGGGCCTGATCTTCATCCTGGGCCGCAATGGCCTGGTGCACCGCTGGACCGGCTGGGAATTCGATATCTATGGCTTCTGGGGCCTGTTGATTTCCAATGTGTTCTACGCCCTGCCGCAGGCGGTGCTGATCCTGCAGGCGGCGCTGCGCAACACCGACGCACGCTATTACGACGCGGCCGAAGTGATGGGCGCATCCAGCACGAGGCAGTTCTTCGACATCACATTGCCCAACTGCAAGTTCGGATTGCTGAGCGCCGCGTTCGTCGTGTTCGTCATCACCATCACCGACTTCGGCAACGCTGCGGTGATCGGCGGCAACTACAAGGTGCTGGCCACCGAGATCTACAGCCAGGTGTCTGGCCAGATGAACTTCGGCATGGGATCGGTGGTGGGCATCCTGCTGCTGCTGCCGTCGTTGATCTCGGTGCAGATCGAACGCGTGGCGTCGCAGCGCCAGTTCGGCGCCGCCTCGCCCAGCGGCCTGCGCGTGACGCCGCAGCCGGCGCGCGGACGCGACCGAGCCTTCACGGTGGGAGTGCTGCTGTGTACCAGCACGATCGTGGCCACGGTCGCCACCGTGGTGTTCGCCAGCTTCATGCGGCTGTGGCCCTACCGCATGGAATGGACGCTGAAGCACTACGACATCACGGTCAGTGGTGGCTATGCGCCGCTGTGGACGTCGCTGTACCTGTCATTGGCCGCCGCGTCCGGCGGCGTGCTGCTGCTGTTCTTCCTGACCTTCGGCGTATGCCGCATTCCGCGGGCCTGGGCCAAGCTGGTGTACCTGGTGTCGGTGCTGCCGGTAGGCGTGCCTGGTCTGGTGCTGGGGCTGTCTTATATCTTCGCCTTCAACTCGCCGGCCACGCCGCTCTATGCCCTGTATGGCAGCGCCGCGTTGATCGCGCTATGCAATTTCTACCACTATCACACGCAGGGTTTCCTGACGATGATGACGGGCATGCGCGCAGTGCCGCAGGCCCTGGAAGAAGCGGTCAGCTGCCTGGGCGGCGGCACCTGGCAGATACTGCGCGATGCGGTGCTGCCGCAGATCGCCCCCACGGTGCTGGGCGTGTTCTTTTTCCTGTTCATGCGGTCCATGGTCACGTTGTCCGCGGTGATTTTCCTGGTGACGCCCTCGGTCAGCGTGGCGCCGGTTTCTGTCTTGCGGCTGGACGAAGCGGGGTTCGTCTCGCAGGCGGCAGCGTATTCGACGCTTATCATGCTGGTCGTGGGCGGTTCCCTGCTGGCGATGCGCGCGTTGATCGCGCTGGCGGCACGGCGCCGCAAATAGATTAGGAAGCATCCGATATGTGGCAAGAAGAGCGGTATCAAAGAATCCGCGCCCTGCTGTCTTCCCTGCAGCAGGTATCGACCGACCGTATCGTCGGCGAACTGGGGGTATCACGGGAAACCGTCAGGCGAGACCTGCTGGAACTGGAGGCGATGGGCGAACTGCGCCGCGTGCACGGCGGCGCCGTGCCGGTACACAGCGAGCCGCCCATCACCGAACGCGTGCACACGCGCGTCAAATACAAGCGCGCCATCGCACGCGCCGCGGCAGGCCTGGTCAGCAGCGGACAGACACTGTTTCTTGACGCGGGCAGCACCACCAGCGTGCTGGCCGACGAACTGGCCAAGCTGACCGGACTGACCATCATCACCAATTCGTTCGACGTGGCGCTGAAGGTCGGCGCGGCCGGCAACGGCGCCAACGAACTGATCATGTTGGGCGGCTCGGTGGGCGGCCCGGTGTGCGCCACGGCCGGCGACATCACCATCGCCGAAATCCACCGCTACCGCGCCGACCTGGCGCTGCTCTCGCCGGTCGGCGTGGATGCGGAATGCGGCGCCACCAGCTACGACCTGCGCGAGGCCGAAGTCGCCCGCGCCATGGCCGCCAACGCCAAGCAACGCGTGCTGCTGGCCGACTTCAGCAAGATCGGCCTGTGCAGCCGCGTGTCGTATTGCGAGGTGGGCCGCATCGATCACCTGGTCACCAACGTCAACGCGGAAAAGATGCCCGCGTTCGCGCCGTTGAAGACTGCGGTGGGCGCCGTTACCACGGCCTGAAGCGGAAATTTCCTACCCTTTTCCTGCAGCAAGCCTCCCCTATAATCGGCGACGCCCTCCGGGCACGCCGCCGCCCAGCGGCACCTCCGGCCCAAGACCCTCAGTCGCGTTCGGCCTTTGCGCAGGGAACCCTTATCTTGACCTCATCGATTCAAGTCGCGGCGCAACAGATCCGCGAAGGTATACGGCGTGCCACCACCGGCCTGGTCGGACGCGAGCAGTTGGCCGAGTTGATCATGCTGGCCGCCGTGGCGCAGGAACATCTGCTGGTCATCGGCCCTCCCGGCACCGCCAAGAGCGCGGTCGTGCGGCGCGTGGCCCAATCGCTGGGCGGCCGCTACTTTGAATACCTGCTGGGCCGCTACACCGAGCCGTCCGAGATCTTCGGCACCGTCGACCTGCGCAAGCTGCGCGAAGGTACCGTCGAAACCGACACCACCGGCATGTTGCCGCAGGCGGACGTGGCGTTCCTGGACGAGGTATTCCTGGGTTCGACGGCCATCCTCAATTCCCTGTTGGGCGTGCTGAACGAGCGGCGCTTCCGCCGCGGCCACACGGACGTGGCTTGCGCGATGCGCGTGTGCGTGGGCGCCGCCAACGCCCTGCCGTCCGATGAGTCGCTGTCGGCATTCGCCGACCGCTTCATGCTGCGCCTGTTCGTCGAGCCGCTGCCGGACAATCTGCTGGAAGCCATGCTGGAAGGCGGCTGGCAGTCGGAGCAATCCGCCGCGGCTGCCTCTATCGGCCTGGCGCCTCTGGATACGCTGGGACGCTCGTTGGCGCAGGTGGATCTGACCGCGGCGCGCCCCCCGCTGGCCAATGCGATACGCAGCCTGCGCCAGGCCGGCATCCCGCTGTCCGACCGGCGTATCGTCAAGTCGCAACGGCTGGTGGCGGCGGCGGCGCTGCTGGGCGGCCGCCTGCACGCCACGCCGGCCGATCTCTGGCCGCTGCTGTATATGCTGCCGACCAAGGAAACCCAGGAGTCCGGCCGCGACACGCTGCGCGCCTCGCTGGCGGCGTCCGGCAATCCCAATCTGTTCAGCGCCATCGAAGAAGCCACGCTGCAACCGCATTCCCGAGCCAGCCGCCTGATCGAAGCGTCCCGTCATTGCCTGGCCGATACCAGCGAAGAAGGCCCCGCTCGACTGGAAGCGTTGCTCAGGGAAATCGACGCGAATTTCTCGCGCGACGAACTGCCTGCCGAACTGCAGGCGCTGCGGCTGCGCCTGATGGCGCAGCTAATCGCGCCGGCATGAACCCGTCCGACCTGCTGGGGTGGTCCTGGCGGCCCCGCGATCCCGTACCGGAACCTGGTGCCGCCATCGCCTGGGGCGATGCCGCCGCGCAGCTGCTGACGCGCCTGGCCGAACTGCCCGGCCCGCGCCGGGCACGCCTGCATGCCACGGCGGCCCCCGATGCGCTGGTCGTGCTGGGCGCAAGCGCGGACCTGCCCTGGGTGGACGGGGCGGATTATGCCGCCGCCAGCGTCGACCCGGCGTTATGGCTGCCTACGCGTTGGCAACCCGACCTGCCCCTGGACCTGATATCGCTGGCGTTGCAGGGCCGTCATGGACGCAAGCCCATGCTGCTGTGGCGCGACCCCGCCGTCTGCATTCCCCTGGATCGCCAACTGCCCGTCAACACCGAGCTGCTGGAGCGCATCGATGCGCTCTGGCGCGGCCGTTGATTCCTCTTCCCGCTCCGTAATCGTCTGACCCGTGCAACTTCCTGAATCCCTGCAGCCCTGGCGGCTTTGGCTGGATTGGTTCGATTCCGAACTGGTGCCGGCCGTGGGCGATCTGCTTAGCCGGGTTCATCCGCTGCTGGGTCCGATCCGCGAACAGGACACGGCCGGCCAACCGGAATTCGAAGGGTTGGGCGACTTGCGACGGCGCGGCAATTATGAGCATCTGCTGGCCACCGAGTGGCTGCTGGCCGACGAACTGCCCGACGAATTCCTGCGCCGCGCCGCCAACGGCGAACATCTGTTCCTGGCGCCGGCACGGCAGGCTCACCGAGCCAACCGCCTCATCATCGCGCTGTTCGATGCCGGTCCGCGGCAACTAGGCTCCCCCCGGCTGGCCCAGCTGGCGATGTTGATCCTGCTGGCGCGCCGCGCCGCCCAAGCTGGCGGCGAACTGCGCTGGGGCCTGCTCCAGGCGCCTGGCAAATTGCTGCCGCTGGAGTCCTCGGCGCAGCTGAAGAAACTGCTTTCCAGCCGTTGCTATCAATCACCAAGCGCGGCGGATATCGACGAATGGCACGCGGCGATCGCGCGGCTGCCCTCGCCTCCGGGAGAATGCTGGCTGATCGGCCCGCCAGGTCTGCGCGAGCAGTCACGGACGCTGCCAGCGCCCCGCCACGCCATGCTGTGGCGCACACCGGAAAGCGGCGGCCTGGAACTGGATCTGGGCAACGGCAAACTACGCCTGCCGTTACCCGAAGAAAAGGCGGCGGTGCGGTTGCTGAAAGGCCAGTTCAAGAACGAAGCGGGCGCGCAACTGAACCAGGCCAGCTCGCAACGCCTGTCGCTTCTGGCCGCGCCGTTGCTCTCGCCCGATGGCGCACGCATCGCCGCGCCCTTGCTCGATGAGCGCGGTGTGCTGCTGATTCAATTGCCCAACCTGTCGCGGCCCGATACCAAGGCCAAGAGCAGCCCGGTGCGCTGGAGCGCGCGACGCCCGCCGCTCACCCTGACCTTCGCCGGACGCCAACTGTGCGGCATCGTCAGCGCCGAGGAAAAACTGCATTTCTGGCAACTGCCCGACTTCGAATCCGTGGAGCTTCCGTCACGCGAGACGCTGCTGATTCCTCCTGGCACGGCAGCCCGCCTGCCTTGCGCCTGGATCACCTCGTCTACAGGCAATCGGCTGTTCCTGCTCGACAAGGCCGGCAGGCTGGTCTACTGGACCGCCCGGCGCAGCCTCTTGGCCAAGGAACGCAGCGCGCAACCGGCCATCACCAAGACCCTGGATCTGGACGTGCTGGGCATGAGCGCGGTCAATGGCGATACCGGGCTGACCTATATCCGGCGCCACGGCCAATTGCTGCAGTGGGTGACGGTCGACGGTGCGCTGCAGGATCCACGCACCGTGGCGCTGGGTCCCGCCCCCGAGAAGAATCCCGCCGTGTTCTTCGCCAGCCTGCGCCAGTCGAACCGCGGCCTGCTGCGGCAGGCCTGCGCCGTACAGGAAAAAACGCATAAGCAGGATGCCTGGCGCGTCCATCCCGGCGTCGACGCGCCGGCCGAAACGTGGCGTATCCCGGCAAATTGGTCGGTGGTCGGCCTGCATCTGTCATCCGAGAGCCACCAGGCTGGCCTGGTCGTCCTGAACGCGTCCAGGCTCTCGGTTAGCCTGCTGCACCGCGACGGCCTGGACACGCTCTACACCGCGCCACGCCCGATCGCCCGCCTGTCGGTTGCGACCCAGGCCGGCGTGGTCGCCATGCTGACCGACGACCGGCAGTTGATCGTCCATTCCATCACCCCGCCCCGGCTGCTGCTGCACTTGCACAGCGCAAGCGAATCCGCTGCAAAGGCTCAGGCATGAACGTCTCATCGAGCGCCCCCATCCGGCGTCCGCTGCTCAGCGGCCATCAGTTGATCGCGGCGCTGTGGTTCTCCGCCGAGCGATTCGATAACGGGCAGCGCATACGCGAACTCGTCTCGCACTGGCAGAACGGCGCGCGCGCCTATCGCTATGACGACGGCGATCTGCTGATATTCGCGGCACCCGCTCATGTCGATTGCGACCGCAGCCTGGGGTGGCCGTTGCTACGCGTGGGCACGGCGTTGTGCTCGGCGGTGTTGGCCAAGGACGAGATTGCGGCGTTGCCGGTTGCCGACCTGCACCTGGTCCGCGGGGCCCAGGCGCAATCACGGCAACTCGCCCAGGGCAGCAGACTGGCCCTGCAAGCCTGGATGGACGTCGACCGCTACGGTTTGCTGGACACCTACGATTGCAGCCAGGCCCTCGCCCCGCCCGCCGCCGACATGCCGTCGCCGGTTCAGGATCTGCGCGAGGTGCTGGGCGACGCAATTCCGCCCCCAAGCGCCGAGCGCAGCGAGTTCCTGGCCGACATGGCGCGGCGCCGGCAACAGGCCCGCCGGCCAGACGCGGCCGCCGCCCCTGGCGCCCGCCAGTCGTCGCGCGGATCGTTCTGGCAAACGCTGCTGCAACGATTGGCGATGCCCGCTCGCGCGGCCCAGGCGGCGGGTCACGCCCACTCCGGCCATTCCCACGCCGGCGTCGCCCCCCGCGCAGGTCCCATCAAGCCTCAGGCCTGGCGCAACTGGCTGGCGCGGCTGGCGAATGCGACCCTGTTGGGCAAGATGGTGGGCAGAAAGCAGGCCGCCTACTTGCGACGCATGATGAAGATGTTCGACGAAGGCAACCTGCAAGAAGCCTTGCGTCATGCCGTCCCGTTGGACGGAGACCTGAACAGCACCGGGCAGGCGTTCGACACACCGGGCCGCCGCGACAGCCTGAGCCTGCAGGAACAGCGCGCCGCGGGACCGTCGATGATGTTCGACCCCACGCTCAATGCCCATCTGCGCACGCTGTACCGCCAGAGCTTCGAAAAGCTGGATCGCGCCGGACGAATCGACGAAGCAGTCTTCGTGCTGGCCGAACTGCTGAACGCGCGACAGGAGGCGCTGGACTATCTGGAAAAACACGGCCGTCTGGAACAGGCGGCGCGGCTGTCACTGGCGTGGGACTGCGCGCCCGCCACCATCGTGCGCCTGCATTGCCTGGTTGGCGACTGGAAGCGGGCGATCCAGATCGTGCGGCGCGACGACGCCTTCGCGCAAGCGATTCCGCAGATGCAGGAAAAGTGGCCCGAGGCCGCCAACCGGCTGCGAATGGAGTGGGCCGAGATGCTGTGCGCCCGGGGTGACTGGCTGGAGGCCGTTGAGGCGATCTGGCCGCTGCCGGAGGAACGCGAGCGCGCCGCGCAGTGGCTTTGCCTTGCCGAACGCGCCGGCGGCGGCCTGTCAGCCAGGGCGTTAGTCAAACGTGCCATGCTGCTGCCGGACACGCTGGATCCGCAGTCCGACCTGCTGCCGACCTTGTGCGAAGACCCCGCCGCCAGCCACGCGCGCTCGGAGATGCTGCAGGCGTTGCTGCTGGTGCAGGCGCAAACGCCGAAGAAATCCGGCGCACAGCAGTCGGCCATCGCACGGCTGGCAAATCTGTTGATTGCGCCGCTCCTCGAAGACCACGTGGCGCAACGCGCATCGCTGGCATCCAAGGACCTGAAAACACTGATCGCGCTCAGCGGCGACGCGCTGTTGCAGGCGGACTTACCGTCCAAGCTGCCGTCCATGCCTGCCCGGCAGCTCAGCGAGGCGGAAAGGGCAAAGGAATGGTTTGCACCCGAGCCCGGCGCCATGCCTTTGCTGGACGCCGCGGCGCTGGATGAAGACCGCACGCTGCTGGCGCTGGGCGAATCCGGCGCGTTGGTGGTCGACCGGCGCGGCCGCACGCTGTTCCGCTTTGCCGTGCCCGCCGACCTGCTGGTGATCGCCAAGAATCGCCGCAGTGCCCTGGCGCTGGCGCGCCGCGATCATCTGTGGCGCATCAGCAAGCTGGACCTGGCGACGCGACACGCCACCGACCTGGGCATGCTGGCATTCGATTTTCATGCTCGTGATTTCGACGGCACCAACTGGGTCATCGCAACCCGGCAAGAAATCCGCGTGGTGGATGTGGACAAGGCGTTTTCCGCGCACTGGCGCGTAGGCGACCTGCCCGGAAGCATCGCGGCGTATCAACGGTTCGGCACCCAGGAACACTTCCTGATCGTCGATCACGAGCGGACGGCCGCGCAGATGTGGAGTTACGCCCTGCCCAGCCGGCGCCTGATTGCGCGCAACGACGTCGCCGACAGCGACAGCGCCCGCATCCTGGCGCCGCGCGGCGAACTCATCGCCGTCGGCTTCGAGCGCGACAACACGGGCGCCCGGTGCTTGCGCTTGACCAATGCCTCCGGCTTCAGCTGGGTGCCGCCGGTGAGTCCGCTGGACCCGGCGCAAGACGATCAGTACGGCCTGCGACAGGAAGAAAACTGGTTATTCGTCGGCACGCCGCTCGATGCCCATACCCTACGTTGGACACTGTTCGCGTATGACGCCAGCGTCTCCGTGCCGCGCGCCCGGCTGGACTGGCCGGCGGACGCCGTCATGACACTGCGGGTCGCCGGATCCGATCTGGTGGTCGTCGATACGCAGGGCCGCCTGTTCCGATGCGATCTGAAATCAGGCGAGGCCTGGGGCGCGCAGGTGCTCTGACAGCCTCCCAAGACGGGTCAGTCCACCGACACGCCCGCCACCTTCACCATGTCTGCCCAGTACACCGTATCTTGCTGCAAGCGCTTCTGGAAAGCATCGGGCGCGCTGCCCACGGGTTGGCTGCCGCCCGCCTGAATCTTGGCGATCACGTTGGGCGACTTCATGGCCTGGGCCACGGCCTTTGCCAGATAGGCGATGCGGTCGGGCGGCGTGCCGGCGGGTGCGAACAGACCATACCAGTCGTCGGCGGTGATGCCGTCCAGGCCCGATTGCTTGAGCGTGGGCGCGGTCTTGAAGATGCCGATGCCATTGTCGTGGCTGAGCGCCAGGATGCGCAGCTTGCCGGCGGCCACCATGGGTTCGGCCGATGCGGGCGAAGTGATCAGCATGTCCACGGTGCCGCCCATCAGATCGGTGATGGCGGGCGCGGCGCCACGGTACGGCACGTGCACCAGTTTCACGCCCGCCTTTTGCGACAGCAGCGCGCCCATCAGGTGGCTCATGGTGCCGTTGCCAGGCGTGGCGTAGGTGATGACGCCCGGTTGCTTGCGCGCAGCGTCCAGGTAGTCGCTCAACGACTTGTAGGCGCTTTCACTGCGCGACACGAGCACCAGCGGCGCGGACGTGATCTGCGAGATGGGCACGAAGTCCTTGACGGGATCGAAGCCCACGTTCTTGTACAGACGCGGATTCACGGCCATGACGCTGGTCTGCGACATCACCAGCGTGTAGCCATCCGGCTTGGCGCGCGAGACTTGGGAGGTGCCCACGTTGCCACCGGCGCCGGATCGGTTTTCCACCACCACGCTTTGCCCCGTGATCGCGCCGAGTTCCTGCGCGATCAGGCGCGCCACGCCGTCGTTGCCGCCCCCGGGCGGAAACGGCGATACGACCGTGATCGCCTGTTTGGGATAGTCGGCCAGCGGCGCGAGCGCCTGGGCGTGGGCGCTGGCCCCCCATGCCAGGCAGGCCAGGGCCGCCGCGGTTCTGCAAGCTTGCAGCACGTGTTGCTTTGTCATCGGTACTTCCCCTTGTTGTCGGCGGCCGGATACTCGGCCGTCCGTTGCATTTCGGTTCGCCAGGAACCGTCCGCGCCCCGGCGGCTTGGCGCCGGGGCGTGCTGATCGGATGAAGCATGTCGTGCGGCCGCTTGCGCAGCGCGCGGGTTACTGCGCCGGGAAGCGGTACGCGGCGCGTTCGCGCTCGTCGATCTGCTTGACCAGATTGGTTTCCCAGGCGAGGTACTGACGCGCCGCGGCCTTGTTGCCGTCGTGGCGGTCGTGCACGAAAAACAGGTAGTCGATGCAATCGCGGTCGGCGGGCTCGTCAGGTGTGGCTTGCAGGGCCAGGCCTGCGGCCGACCAGCCAGCGGGCGATCCGAGATTGACCTTGACGTCGCGCACACCCAGCGCCCGCAGATCCGCCGCCGCCCAGGCGGCTACGGCCTGCTCGTCGGCCAGCAGCACCACCGGTTGCGCGGGATCCAGCGCCAGATCGGCAAAGCGCGGGCGAATCGACCATTGCGCCCCCGCGATATGTTGGGCGCGATAACGCATGCTGGCGCGAATATCGACCAGTTGCGCCCCTTGGGCCGATGCAGCGGCCAGCGCGGTATCGTCGAGCACCGGCACGGTCGGCACGTCGACCGAAGCCGCAGTGACATTCAATGCTGCAGCGACACCCTCTTGCAGCACGCTTGCGTCCCAGCCCATCTGGCGCAGCCAGCTGGCCACGACCGGTGCGCGCACGCCTTCGGCATCGAACACCACGATGCGCGCGCCGCGCACAGCCAGATATTGGTCGGTGGCCTGGATCAGCTGTCCGCCCGGCGTGTGCTGTGCGCCGGGCAAGGACCCTTGCGCGAATTCTTCGGCGCTGCGGACATCGCACAGGAAGGTGCTGCGGTTGGCGTCATCCAGCCAGTGCTGCACCTGACGTGCATCGACGCGCGGCACGTCATGGCGCTCGGCCAGATTGGCTGAACGCTGCACCAGCGCCGGCAGGTCTTCGGGCGCCACGCTATCGACGTAGCGGCGCTGCGCGCCATGGTCGAGCTTGAAGTCTTCCAGATACCAGCCTTGAGTGCCGTTTTCCAGCGCGTAGACAGGGTTGGGCACGCCAAGATTGATCAACGTCTGCGCGCCGATGATGCTGCGCGTGCGCCCGGCGCAATTGACCACGATGGTGGTGGCCGGGTCCTTGGCCAGCGTGTGTGCGCGCAAGGCCAGTTCGCCGTTGGGGCAGCAGATGCCGCCCGGAATGCTCATCTTCTGGTATTCGGCAAAGGGCCTGCCATCCAGCACGATCAGATCGTCGCCGCGACGCTGGCGTTCGGCCAATTCACGTGCGCCGATGCGGGGGGTGTGGAAAACTTCTTCGGCCAGTTCGCCGAAGGTTTTGCTGGGCACGTTGACGCCGGCGAATGCCGCATAGCCGTCGCGCAGCCATTGGGCAATGCCGCCTGCCAAGCGATACACCTGTGGATAACCCAATCCGCGCAATGCGTGCGCCGCGCGCGCCGCCGTGTCGTCCGTGCCGCCCTCGTCATAGACCACCACCCGCACGCCGCGACGCGGCGCCAGCCGCACGATGTCGGCTTCAAGCCGGCTGTACGGAACCGGCGCGGCATAGAACAGGTGAGACTCGCCGTATTGACCATGTTCGCGCACGTCCAGCAGCGCAATCTCGCTGCCGTCATGCAGCCAGCCCTTGAGCGTGTGGGAATCGACGTCGGCCGTGTTCAGGTCGGAATGGGGATGCATCAGTGAATTCTCTGGAATCGGAAATGGGGGAATGGCGGATATCAGCGCTGGGGCCGCAACTGGGTCAACGCGTGTTCGAGGTCGGCGATCAGGTCTTCCGGGTCTTCCAGCCCGATATGCAGGCGCAGCATCGGACCGCGCGCCTGCGGTGCCGGCAGCGATCGCGCATTGCCCAGCTGCACCGGAATCACCAGGCTTTCGAAGCCGCCCCACGAAGCGCCGATGCCGAACAGTCGCAGTGCATCGATGGCGCGCTCCATATCGGCGTCGGTGATGGGCGCCGCGAACTCCAGTGTCATCAGGCCGTTGGTGCCGGAGCATTCACGCTGCCAGACGGCATGCGACGGATCGCCAGGCAGCGCCGGGCACAGCACGCGCGCAACCTCTGCCCTGCCCTGCAGCCATTCGGCCACGCGCATCGCGCTGCGGGCATGCTGGGCCAGGCGTAACGGCAGGGAACGCATGCCGCGCAGCACCAGGAAGGCGTCGTCGGCGCCGACGGTCTGGCCGAAGTCGATGCCTGCGCGGTCCAACGGCCGCCAGGCGCGCGGGTTGGTCACGACCGCGCCCATCATCACGTCGGCGTGGCCGCCCAGATATTTGGTGGCGGCAAGAATCGAGATATCGGCGCCCAGCGACAGCGGCTGGCACAGCAATCCGGAAGCCCAGGTGTTATCCACAGCCAGCCAGCAATCGTGTTGCCGCGCCAACTCGGCCAGGCGGCGCAGGTCCGGCATTTCATAGGTGAGCGAACCCGGCGATTCGGCGTAGATCATGCGGGTGTTCGGACGCACCCACTGGGCCAGGCCGTTGCCATCCGGCGGGTAATACGAGAACTCGATACCCAGGCGCGACAGATGTTCGGCGCAAAAGCGGCGCACCGGCTCGTACACGGCATCGGTCACCAGCACATGATCGCCGGCGCGCAGATAGGCCAGCAACACGGTGGCGATGGCCGCCTGCCCCGTGGGAAACAGCTTGGCGCGAAAGCCCTGTTCCAGTTCGACCAGCGCATCTTCCAGTGCGTGCGTACTGTCGGTGCCGCGCGCGCCATAGGACGGCAGGCGTTCCTGCTCGCGGCGCGCCCGCGTGTCGCGCCAGGCCGCGACGCTGTCGAACACATAGGTGCTGGCACGCGTGACCGGGGTGTTGACCCAGCCGCCATGCGGGCGCCCGGCACGCAGCAGCCGCGTCGCGGACCGATAGGGCTTGTCCATGATCAGCGACGGGTCTGCACGCCGATAGGCATGACTTTGCAGGTGCCGGCGGCCAGATCGAAGGCCAGCCGCTCGGTCAGCGTTTCCAGCGCGCGGCCGTACATATGCAGGTGACGGATGACGCTGTCGCCCTGGATCTCGACGGCGTGGATATCGTCAGGCATCAGTGCGATGCCGGCGCCCGGGCCGACCACGACGGTGCCGGTCTTTTCCAGATGCCCCACGCCAGGCACCGACCCGTCGTCGGTGCGGTCGTAGACGTAGTTGTATTCCACCCCTTCCACGGCCGCGATACAGGCCCAGGTGGTGTGGTTGTGCGGCACGATCTGCTTGCCCGGCCGCATCACGTTCAAGTACAGCGCATATTGCTTGTCGGCGTCTTCGCTGATCAGGTAGCGCGCCTGGCGCTCGCCTTCTTCCGGCGCCGGGTAGCGGTCCTGGGCCCACCAGTCGGTGTGGCCTGCCAGCTGGATCAGGTCGTCCAGCACGGCCTTCAGGCTGTCGCGGTTCAGGCCCTTATTTCCTAAAGTATTTTTAATATTTCCAACGATGCTGTCGATGCCCTGCTGGTGAGGATGCGCGTTGCCCACAGTGACTTTCCCTCTTGTTTCATGAGTTATTTCGGTCACTGTATCGCCCCGGGCGGGGCGCAACAATTTAAATTGCCTTAAGATTCCATAAGCATTGCTAATACTTTAGATTTCAAGCGACATGCGTAATCTGGATCTGGACCTGCTGCGCACGCTGACCGCGATCGCGCGCTACGAGACGTTTTCCGAAGCGGCCAACCGGCTGCACAAGACGCAATCGGCCGTCACGCAGCAAATGCAGCGCCTGGAGGCCACCATCGGCCTGCCGCTGTTCGAAAAGCAAGGGCGCAACAAGGCCTTGTCCACCCACGGCCGGCGGTTGGTCGAATACGCACGCCACATGCTGGCCATCAACGACGAGGCGCTGCGCGCATTGCAGGACGGGCCGCTGGAAGGCGATTTGCGATTGGGTGCGCCGCTGGACGTCGCGGACACCATCCTGCCCACACTGCTGACGCACATCGCGCGCTCGGCGCCGCGCGTGAAACTCGAGATTCGCGCCGATCGCAGCCCGTTCCTGATGGACGCGCTGCGGGCCGGTGAACTCGACCTGACCATATCGACCCGCTTTGACCAGGACTTCGAAGGCGTGGCGCTGCGCACCTCGCCCACCGTCTGGCTGGCGTCGGCCGACTACGTGCACGATGTGAACGCGCCGGTGCCGCTGGTGCTGGCCGATGAACCCAGCATCTTCCGCCGCCTGGCGTTGACGGCGCTGGAACAGGCGCAAGTGCGCTGGCACACCAACTACGTGGCGCCGAACCTGGTGGGCATCAAGGCCGCGCTGCGGGCGGGCCTGGGCGTCACGGCGCGCAGCGTGGAGCTGCTGGGGCCGGAAATGCGGGTGCTGGGTGAAAAGGAAGGCCTGCCGCCCTTGCCGGACGTAACGTACTTCCTGTGGATAAGGCGTGACCTGATCAATCCGCTGACGCGGCAGGTCTACGACATGCTCAAGGCCAGCCTGGGGTTGGCGCGGCATGCGGATGCCGCACCCAACCCCGCAAGCCTTCAATAGCGGTCGAAGTAACCCTGCACGGCGGCAGGTTCACGGGTGATGCACAGCGCCAGCATCAGCAGGATGCGGGCTTTTTGCGGACTCAGGTCGCGGGCGGCGGCAAAGCCAAGCGCCGCGTCGTCCAGTTCGACATCGCGCGCCACCAGGCCGCTGCCGGTGCGGCTGGAGCGCACCACCGCCACGCCATCGGCAGCCGCACGGGTCAAGGCCTCGACGGCCAGGTCGGTGGCATTGCCATCGCCCACGCCGGCCAGCACGATGCCGTCGGCCTTGCCGGCGATGAATGCAATGACATCGGCTTGCAGATTGGCGTGCGCATAGACGATATCCACGCGCGGCCATCCCGCCTTTTCCAACAATGCGAGTGAAAACTCGCTTTGTGCCGTGTGCGTCGTGGTGTTGCGCGAATAGAAGCACGGCACGCCGCCGTGCATGACGCCTGCGCGTCCGCGATTGGGCGAGGCGAAGGCGCTGATGCCGGCGCTGGCGATCTTCTGGATCTCGCGTGCGTAGTGCACGTCTTCGTTCATGACGACCAGTGGGCCGCGGCCACGCGCGTCAGGGTGCCGCGCCAGCGCTACCGCGTTGTACAGGTTCGCAGGGCCTTCGGCGCCCAGCGCGGTGGCCGGACGCATCGCACCCACCAGCACCACCGGTTTGTCGTGCTGGATCACCAGGCTGAGAAAGTACGCGGTTTCTTCAAGCGTATCCGTGCCGTGGGTGATGACGATGCCGGCCACCGATGCATCGGCGCACAGCGCATCCACGCGTTGCGCCAACGCGCGCCAGACGTCGTGCGTCATGTTCTGGCTGCCCACGTTGGCCACCTGCTCGGCGCGGATGTCCGCCAGGCCCGCCAACTGCGGCACGGCTGCGAGCAGGTCGCCTACCGAGAACGAGCCGGCTTTGTAGCCGGCCGCGGTGGCGTCGGCCTGGGCGCCGGCAATGGTGCCGCCGGTGGCCAGTACGGCAATGACCGGCAAAGCCTGATCAGGCATCGACCACTCCGGACAAGCCTTGACGCTCGAGCAGCGAATTCAGGTGTTCCCAACCATGGAAGTCGATCACGATCTGGCCCTTTTCCTTGGCGCCGACCTTCAGTGCCACACGGGTGCCCAGATGATCGGACAAGGCCTCTTCCAGGCGCGTCAGGTCGCGCGACGCGCCGTTGGTCTTTTTCTTGGGCGACGCCGCGGTCTCGGCTTCCTTGGCGGTCTTGGCGACCAGCTTTTCGGCTTCGCGCACCGACAGGCGACGCGCGATGATCTGGTTGGCCAGCTGGATCTGCGTGGCGGCATCCACGGCCAGCAGCGCGCGAGCATGGCCCATGTCGACGTCGCCGGCCAACAGCATGGTCTGCACGGCAGCGGCCAGGTTCAAAAGCCGCAGCAGATTGCTGGTGGCCGAACGCGAGCGGCCGATGGCTTGCGCGGCCTGCTCGTGCGTCAAACCAAATTCGTCGAGCAGGCGGCGCACGCCATGCGCTTCTTCCAGCGGATTCAGGTCTTCGCGCTGGATGTTTTCGATCAGCGCCATGACGGCCGCATTTTCGTCGGCGACTTCGCGCACCAGCACCGGCACTTCTTTCAGGCCGGCCAGCTGCGCCGCGCGGAAACGACGTTCGCCCGCGATGATCTCGTAGTGGCCGGGCGCATCGCCCAGCGCGCGCACAAGAATGGGTTGCATGATTCCTTGTGTGCGTATCGATTCGGCCAGCTCGCCCAGCGCGCCCTCGTCCATGCGGGTGCGCGGCTGATACTTGCCGGCCCGCATCTTCGAAACAGGCAAGGTGGACGGCAGACCCTCGGGCTTGGCCGCAGCCTTGCCGATATTGTCGATCGCAGGCGCGTCGGCGCCCAGCAAGGCGTCAAGTCCGCGACCCAAACCCTTGGGTTTCTTGGTGGCCATAGTTAAATCCTCTTTCCTTCTGTTTTTGTATCCCGAGCCAGGCTCAGGCGTCCGCCTGCTCGGCGGGCAGGCGGTACCAATACGCGTAACAGTCTTTGAAACCGTAGCGGCCGTACAAGGCGCGCGCCGCGGTATTTTCCGGCTCGACCTGCAGATAAGCCGTGGTGGCGCCGCCAGCGGCGCCCTGTGCCAACAGATGCTCGACCAACATCGCGGCGTGCCCCTTGCGCCGTTGCCCCGGGTCCGTCACCACATCGAACATCCCCACGACATCGCCATCGCGCACGGCCATGCCAGCGGCCACGCAATGTCCGGCGCTGTCCAGCGCCAGCACCGGCGAGATATCCACAGCCAGCCCTTCGAGACGGGATTGATGCTCGGCGATGTGTTCCGGACGTGAATCGCGCATGCGTCCGACCGCCGCCGCGAATCGGGCAGCGTCCACTGTCTTGAAAAGCAGATCGCCCCGGGCGCCAGGCCTGGGGGCGAGCGGCATGCTCATGACTCGGGTCTCGCCAGTGAGGATGTAACCACGGGACTCCAGGTCGGCGTCCAGGGCGAAATCGGGACCGATGGAGGTGATGCGCAGCACCATGGGCAAGCCATGGCGCGCATACAACGTTGAACAATACGCCAGCCGCTCATCGAGCGGACGTGTGGATAACCCCAGCACATTGATGCTGCGTACCCGTTTGGCGGACGACTGCGAAAAACGCACCAGCCAGCCGTCGTAAAGCACTTGCGCGCGTACCGCCGTGGCATTGAGCGCGGCTTCTTCGAGACGCACGCGCAGCGCATCGCGCACGTCGGCGGGCGGCGTGTGGGGCAAGGCGTGGGTCGAAGAATGGCGCGGTGCGGCGGACATGCTGTACGGCTTATTTATTCAGGTCGCGAACGCGTTCGATCATTTCGGCGCCGAAGGCGATGTAGGCCTGTGCGCCGCGCGAGGCGCGATCGTAGACCACGCCGGGCATGCCATAGCTGGGGGCCTCGGCCAGGCGCACGTTGCGCGGCACGACGGTCTTGAAGACCTTGTCGCCGAAGTGCGCTTCGAGCTGCGCGGACACTTGCTGCTGCAGCGTCATGCGCGGGTCGAACATGACACGCAACAAACCGATGACGCGTAGGTCGTCGTTGATGTTGCGATGTACGCGCTTGATCGTGTTGACCAGGTCGGACAGGCCTTCCAGCGCGAAGTATTCGCACTGCATCGGGATGATGACGCCGTGCGCGGCCGCCAGGCCGTTCAGCGTCAGCAGCGACAGGGTGGGCGGGCAGTCGATCAGGACGAAATCGTATTGGCTGGCCACGGTGTCGATGGCAGCCTTGAGCTG
Source organism: Achromobacter deleyi (assembly GCF_902859705.1). Lineage (GTDB taxonomy): Bacteria > Pseudomonadota > Gammaproteobacteria > Burkholderiales > Burkholderiaceae_B > Achromobacter > Achromobacter deleyi. The sequence goes on from NZ_CADIJO010000004.1 coordinate 218,907, forward strand.
ACGCTCGCGTTCGTCCATCTGCACCAGGTCGATCTCGGCGCCGGACAATTCACGGTTGGCGGGCAACACGTCGTAGCCGCCCGATTCCGAGCGCACGCGCGCCTGCTCGATCGTGGATTCACCGATCAGCACCTGGTACAGGTTCGACTCGAGCGAATTCTTGTCGATGCCACTGCCCATCGTGGCGTTGCCTTGCGGGTCCAGGTCCACCAGCAGCACGCGTTGCTTGTGCGTCGCCAGGCCGGCCGCCAGGTTGATGGCGGTCGTCGTCTTGCCCACACCGCCTTTTTGATTGGCGATGCAGAAAACGCGGGCGGACGAGCTGGGGGGTAAGTTCTTCATAGGGTTCCTTGACTGCGGCGCATCCAGATCAGGCAGCGTTCTGCTTGCAGCTCCGGCACCCGGAGCTGCTGAATATGGTCGACTTGCCATTCCCCGCGCGCGTGCAGCGCTGCGATCTCATCATCGGGGACCTTGCCCTTCATCGCGACGAGGGTACCATCGTTGCCCACGTGCCTGCCCGCGAGCATCGCAAAATCATCCAAGGATGCGAAGGCACGCGACGTCACAATGTTGCAGTCGGCGGGGTCCAGCGTTTCGATGCGTGCATGGCGGGCCTGCAGATTGGGCAAGGCCAGCGCGCCACTCATCTGCCGAACGAATGCGGTTTTCTTTTCTACGGCGTCGACACAGGTCACGGACCATTCTGGCCGCATGACGGCCAGGACGACGCCAGGCAAGCCGCCACCGGATCCGACGTCGTAGACCTTGGCCGGCGTGCCGGGCTGGCCCAGCGCCTCGCTGAACGGGCCCACCGCGGCCAGGCTGTCGAACAGGTGCTGCACCAGCATCTGCTGCGGATCGCGGATGGCGGTCAGGTTATAGGTTCGATTCCAGCGCTGCATCTGCGCCAGGTAGTCGAGCAGCTTGGGGGCGGCGCCGGCATCGGCCTGCAGCCCCAGTTGCTCGAAGGCAAGGGAGAGACGGCCGGCCATGTCTGCGCCGGCCGGATTGGGATGGGCGCTCATGCGGCTTGCTTGCGCGAGCCGTAATGCAGGCGCTTCAGGTGGATGAGCAGCAGCGAGATCGCCGCCGGCGTCACGCCCGAAATGCGGGCGGCCTGGCCGATGGTCTCGGGCCGATGCGTCTTCAGCTTCTGGCGCACTTCGAACGACAGGCTGGTCACGGCGTCGTAATCGACGTCCGCCGGGATGGGCTGTTGTTCGTGGGCAATCTGCTTTTGCACTTCGTCTTGCTGGCGGGCAATGTAGCCGGCGTACTTCACCTGGATCTCGACCTGCTCGGCCAGCACCTCGTCGGCCACGACACCGGGGCCGGCCAGGAGCGTACCGTCGACATTGCGGGCGGCCATCAAGGCTTCATAGGAAACATTCGGACGTTTCAGCAGGTCAGCTAGTGAGTACTCACGTTCAATGGCCTTGCCGAGCAGCGGCTCAGCCACTTCCAGCGGCAACAGCCGCGGGTTCACCCACGACGACTTCAAGCGTTCGACTTCGGCGGCGACGGCATCGCGTTTGCGGTTGAAGGCTTCCCAGCGGGCGTCATCGACGATGCCGAGCTGGCGGCCGATTTCGGTCAGGCGCAGATCGGCGTTGTCTTCACGCAGGCTCAGGCGGTATTCGGCACGCGACGTGAACATGCGGTACGGCTCGGTTACGCCGCGCGTCACCAGGTCGTCGACCAACACGCCCAGATAGGCTTCATCGCGGCGCGGCGTCCAGGAATCGCGGCCCAACGATTGCAACGCGGCATTCACGCCAGCAAGCAAGCCCTGGGCCGCAGCTTCTTCGTAGCCGGTGGTGCCGTTGATCTGGCCGGCGAAGAACAGCCCGGAGATGGCCTTGGTTTCGAGCGTGCTCTTCAATCCACGTGGATCGAAGTAGTCGTATTCGATGGCGTAGCCCGGGCGCAGGATGTGCGCGTTTTCCAGGCCGGGCAGGGAATGGATCAAGTCCAGCTGCACGTCGAACGGCAGGCTGGTCGATACGCCGTTGGGGTAGACCTCGTGCGTGTCCAGCCCTTCGGGCTCGAGGAAGACCTGGTGGGATTCCTTGTCAGCGAAACGGTGGATCTTGTCTTCGATGGACGGGCAATAGCGCGGCCCTACCCCTTCGATCACGCCGCTGTACATGGGCGAGCGATCCAGGCCACCACGGATGATGTCGTGGGTACGGGCGTTGGTGTGCGTGATCCAGCACGGCAATTGCCGCGGGTGCATCGCCACATTGCCCATGTACGAGAAGACGGGAATCGGATCGAGATCGCCCGGTTGTTCTTCAAGAATGCTGTAGTTGATGCTGCGACCGTCGATACGCGGCGGAGTGCCGGTCTTCAAACGGCCTTGGGGCAGCTGCAGTTCTTTCAGGCGTTGGCCCAGCGAAATGGCGGGGGGATCTCCCGCGCGGCCACCCGAGTAGTTCTGCAGGCCCACGTGAATCAGGCCATTCAGAAACGTGCCGGCGGTAAGCACCACAGTCTTGGCTCGGAACTTGAGTCCGACCTGGGTGACGGCACCGACCACGCGGTCGCCTTCCACCATCAGATCCTCGACCGCTTGCTGGAACAGCCACAGGTTGGGCTGGTTTTCCAGACGGCCACGGATGGCCTGGCGGTAAAGCACCCGGTCTGCCTGGGCGCGGGTTGCGCGTACGGCCGGCCCCTTCGAACCGTTGAGGATGCGGAACTGAATCCCCGCCTCGTCCGTTGCCAGTGCCATGGCACCGCCAAGGGCGTCGACTTCTTTGACGAGATGGCCTTTGCCGATCCCGCCAATGGAGGGATTGCAAGACATCTGACCTAGGGTTTCGATGTTGTGGGTGAGCAGCAGCGTCTGGGCGCCAGCGCGCGCTGCAGCCAGCGCCGCCTCGGTGCCGGCGTGGCCGCCACCAACGACGATGACATCGAATTCGCGGGGATAATCCATGATGGGGAGGTAAGAGAGCGTTCGGTGCTCATTATAGAGGCAGGGGGGGCATGTTTCACGTGAAACATGGTTCGGTGCAGCAATGGGCCCAGAGGTCTTCCCTTGTTCGTGTGCAAAAGGCAACGAGGTGGCCTCCTGGTGCGGCCAAATATGTCGGCATTTGCCTCTGTTGAGTGGATGTTCCACGTGAAACACACCGGCGCCCTGCTCTTACCCGGGCATGTTTCACGTGAAACATGAGCCCACCAGCAGTGCTCGGGGCGTGCTGCCCTCATGTAGAACATAGAAGATCACCCTGCGCTCAAGCACAATCTATGACCGGTCATATGGTCCGCATGCTCGGTCTGTTCCTACACAAGCGATGGCGAGCAACCAAGGTTAGAGATCTTCGTCATTCTCAAGCGGCATGTTTCACGTGAAACATTGAGCATAGCCTTCGTACTGATATCTGCCATTCAGAATCCAAGAATATGAATGACCTCCCCAGGCGCTGTTCAATGATGGAAACGATGATCATCGTTGTATGTTTCACGTGGAACATAATTCACTGAACGGGGCTTGAGACCAGCGGGAGAGGCTAGGTGGAATGCCACACCGCACTACTTGATAAGGTGACCGAAAGGCTGCACCGCCAATGTTTCACGTGAAACATACCAAGGAAGCAGTAGCACTCAGCATCGAAACCCCGATCCCGCTGCACACTGCAACGCGTGAAGTGAACGCACCCGAACCCTGTAGTTCATCAGTCTATCGAGAATGTTCCACGTGAAACACGCGAAAACTGAGGCAGATCATTCAGCTTCGCAGACCTTATGCGCGGCCCCTCCCGTGACGTTTCACGTGGAACACAGCAAATCCATCAGGCCGTAGGGACCAATATGAGTGCTCGCACAGGTCGGAAAGGTCAAAACAGCTTCGACGCTAGGGCCTGATCACGAAGACACGCCCTTCCATCAAGACATTCGCGCACCCATCCAATCCATCCACGTTGAAAAGAAGACAGTTTTCAGAGCCCTACCCTACCCCTTACCCCAAAATATGGTGAATTTTTGGGTTTCACGTGAAACATGGACCGAAGCCGCACCCAAGCTTCCTGTCCCAGTCAACGGAAAATTCAAGAACCTCTCGGAAGATTACGGGCAGCACCAGGCCGGTTGACCATCTCCCGTCATCCGACTGAAACATAGCAAGGCAAGAATTTCGAACACTGCGGGCAGTCCGTAACCAGGGTCCGCAGCCCCTCCAACACAGGATCGGCTCAATCCCTTATGCGTCCCCGCAATTGGGCACGACTACGTCCTGGTGCATCCGGCCCAACCCCCAGTGCAACCGCAAACCAAGGCAGGACCGCAGCAGTAACTTCATCCCGCACTGAGAACGTCGCCACGCCCAGCATCCAGGGCAACCATGATTTATCAACATATCAATCCACAGTCCGCTCGGGCTGCAATCGGCCGGTTTCACGTGGAACAACTTTGGGGATAACTTGGGAAGAGGCTTCGATTCAACAGGAGAGATTGCCCCGTAATCAGCCACGAAGTACCGACGGCAATTCAAATACCCAGATTTGGCAAAACGCACAAAACGGCAATGCCTTCCCAGGGAAATTGTCTTTAGAGCCCGTACTCTGCTACGCGTCCGGCCCGCTTCGCCGCCCTTTCTGGAGGATATGGTGACGCGCTAATCAGCCTATGAAAAACGGTGGAAAAAATTGTGGATAAGTCAGCGCTATCGAACCCATTGGCTTTCTTAAAATCTTCGATGCGCCTGCCCGCAATGCGCATGTGCCCCAACTAGGCCGCGTACCAAACATGCTCGATGCGGGTCACACCCCCTCGGGAACTTCATCTCCCTGCCGAAGTCCAATCGCCGCTCTGTCTGGATCCGACTGCCGTACGCGCGCCGCACTTATCCCCAACCTTATTCAGATCTGCGATCAAGCGCTGCCCTGTGCACAAGTTGCCGGGGACGCTTGATGCAACAAATATCTTGCCCTCCCCTCACGGGCAACGCCATCATCCATTTGGCTGAGGCGGCATGCCAGCCACCTGTGGAAAAGTCGACGAAAGGAAATTCGACGCGAATTTTCCTTTCACGTGAAATCCACAGCAGCCCGATCATGGGCGCCGGCCAGGCCCCACTCAGAACACCAGATTCCCCCCGGCCGAGGTCACGCGAGGACTGCTATCCCCATTTCTATCCACAGGTTGAGCACCCATCATTTGGGCGCCGAAGGCCTAATTCTGTGCATAACCGGGATGGGGATATCTTTGTGAACAACCGCCACCGAGGCGACCCGAACCGCCGTCCTTACCTCGGCCCGCCGGCGTAAAAAAAGATCGGCCCGCGCAGAAAAACAATCAACAAAAGCCGCGTAACCACATGGTTTCCCTACGGAAAAGCGCTGTTTCCCATGGAACGGCAAGCTGGCAGCCTGGTGCTGTCAGTGCGGGGATCGACGTCAAGAACGCAATTCATGAGGTGTCTAAAAATGTGCAAAACCGTGATTTCAAATTCACGGTTGCTTCATTACTGAGCAGCCGGATACTCATGCCCGAAAATAATTATCCACAAACTTATCCAAGGTTGGAGGATATGTTAGTGAACACTAACATTGAGCGCATCTAAGGCGGCACAAAGCTCGGCCGGAATGAAACAACGCCCCAGACCGTGAGGTTCTGGGGCGTCGTAGCCAGGCTTGGCCTGGCAGACGGGAAATTGGGATTTCCCGATTTAGAGCGGGCGAATTTCGGCCGCTTGAGGTCCTTTCGGACCATCCTTGACTTCGAATTCGACTTCCTGCCCTTCGTTCAGGCTGCGATAGCCGCGGCCCTGGATGGCGGAAAAGTGTGCGAAAACATCGGTACCGCCGGTGTCCGGCGTGATGAAACCGTAACCCTTGTCAGCGTTGAACCACTTAACTTTGCCCTTCTGAGCCATTTTCCTAGCGTCCTGTAATTAACTCGAAATGCAATGAATCAAGGACGCCGTGAGAACTGAACGACCGGTAGGGATACCTGCGTTGCTGCTGCGTTCTCGCATGCCGCAAAAGCAGCAGAACGAGTCCGCGCGCTGCTTGAATCAACTGCGGAATCAGCATACTCATCCGACATTACAGACTCATATAGTTGTTTACCCCAATGTCGTATTTTTCTGACTGGAAACGCAATCCCGTCACGCGGAATTAGCCTGCCGACGCGCCAGCAATGCGTACATCGGACCGGTCACGATCACGACGAATACCATGCGCGTGACGTGGAACGCGGTGACCACGGGAACCCCTAGCTGCAGCACTTTCGCGGTGATGGCCATCTCTGCGATGCCACCTGGCGTAGTGCCCAGGATCAACGTGGGAATCGGTGCCGCGGACCATAGCGACAACAAGGCGCCCAGGCCAAATGCCAACGCCAACGCGATGACCGTGAACACGGCCACTGCGGCAATGAAGCGCGGCGCCGCACGGAAGAAATCGGGCCGATAGCGATCACCCAACGACCACCCGATAAAGAGCTGGCCGATCTTGGGCACGAAGTCCGGCAACGCCGACAGTTCGATGCGGTTGCTGGTGAGCAGCATGGCCACCAGCATCGGCCCCAGCACCCACGGATTGGGCAGCCTCAGCTTCATGAAGAACAGGCCTCCGATGCAGGTCAGGCCCACCAGCGCAGCCAGGCCTGCACCATCCACGGTACGCGGCCCTGGCACGGTCGGATCGATGCCCGCCACGCCCCACCACTGGAAGATGAAGGGCACCGTCAACACCACCATCAGCACACGCACGCTGTGCGCCGTCGCCACGCGATCGATACGCGCACCATGCCGTTCCGCCAGGCTGGCCATCTCGCTGGCGCCGCCCATCGCGCAAGAGAACCACGCCGTCTTGAAATCGACATCGGTGTAGCGCCGCAGGATGGCGGTGCCGATGAACGCCAGCCCCAACGCGAACAACATGCCGACGATGATCGGCCCGGCGTTGGTGCCGATGTGCCCGATGACCTGCGGCGTGAAATACAGGCCCAGCGACGTGCCGATGACCCACTGCCCTGCGTTGCGCGCCGGGCGCGGGCAGACCGTGCGAAGACCGCCGATCCGCACCGCCGCCGTCAACAGCAGCGCCCCCAGCATCCAGGGCAGCGGGATGTGCGCCCACACCGCCAGCAAGGCCCCCGTCAACGCGATCGCCAATCCGCCGAAGACTCTCAACAACATGTTCTGCACCACGACACCGTCCACGCCATAAGCTCATGAGAAACCGGAATTATGAGTTAGTGGGATACTTACGAAAACTCCCGTGCATACCTAGCGTTCACCTTCGCGTCCACCATGATCCGATCCAAACTTCCCGACGTCGGCACCACCATCTTCACCGTCATGAGCCGCCTGGCCATCGAGCACAAGGCCATCAACCTGGGCCAGGGCTTTCCCGACTTCGATCCCGACCCGGCGTTGTGCGCGCTGGTCAGCAAGGCCATGGCCGACGGCCATAACCAGTACCCCTACATGCCCGGCGTGGCGCCTCTGCGCGAAGCCATCGCCGCCAAGACGCAGGCCCTGTACGGCCGCGCCTATGACCCCGAAACCGAAATCACCGTCACCAGCGGCGCCACCGAAGCCCTGATGGCCACGGTACTGGCCGCCGTGAACAGCGGCGACGAAGTCGTGGTCATCGAGCCCTGCTACGACTCGTACCTGCCCGCCATTCGCCTGGCCGGCGGCACGGCCGTGCCGGTGCCGCTGCGCGCGCCCACCACGGACGACCCCTACTACCGCATCGACTGGCAGCGCGTGCGCGACGCCATCACGTCCAAGACGCGCCTGCTGATGCTGAACTTCCCGCACAACCCCACCGGTGCCGTGCTGGACGACAGCGACCTGGACGCGCTGGAAGCCATTGTGCGCGACACCGGCGTGCTGCTGGTGTCCGATGAGGTCTACGAACACATCGTGTTCGACGGCAAGCCGCACGCCAGCGTGGCGCGTCGCCCGCTGCTGGCCGAGCACGCCTTTGTCATTTCATCGTTCGGCAAGACCTACCACACCACCGGCTGGAAGATCGGCTACTGCTGCGCGCCGCGCCAATTGAGCGCCGAGCTGCGCAAGGTGCACCAGTTCATGGTGTTCACGGTGCCCTCGCCCATGCAATTCGCGCTGGCCGAATTCATGCGCGATCCCAAGCCCTACCTGGACCTGCCCGCGTTCTACCAGGCCAAGCGCGACCGCTTGGCCCAAGGCCTGGCCAAGACGCGTTTCAAGCCGCTGCCCAGCCCCGGCACCTTCTTCCTGCTGGCGGACTACAGCGATATCTCCAAACAGAGCGAAGCCGATTTTGCGCGCGACCTGACGGTGCGCCACGGTGTGACGGTGATCCCGGTGTCGGCCTTCTACCAGAAGCCCGATGCGCCGGAATCGAACCACCGCATCGTGCGCTTCTGTTTCGCCAAGAAAGACACCACGCTGGACGCGGCGCTGGAACGCCTGGCGCAAGTCTGACCGAGCAATACGTCTTGCAGAAAAAAGCCCCTTGCGGGGCTTTTCTTTTGCTCACACCGGATCGGCGGCAATCTTCCTGGCGCGGCGCACTCGCCGCATGATCTGCGGCACCACCACCACTGCGGCGGCCGCCACCCACAACGTGATCGCGACGGGACTGGAGAACAGCACCGACACGTTGCCATCGGTCATCGACAAGGCGCGGCGCAGGTTCTGTTCCATCATGTTGCCCAGCACCACGCCCAGCACCAGCGGCGCCATCGGCACGCCGAACTTGCGCAGCAGGTAGCCCAGCGTGCCGATGGCCGCGACCAGCAACAGGTCGAACGTACCAGCATTGATGGCATACACGCCGATATAGCTGATGCACAGGATGCCCGGCACCATCAGCCAACCCGGCACCGACAGCACCTTCGAGAACACGCGCACCAGCGGCACGTTCATGATGAACAGCAGCACGTTGGCCACGAACAGCGACGCAATCAATCCCCACACCAATTCCGGCTTGGATTCGAACAACACGGGCCCCGGCGTGATGTTGTAGAGCGTCAACGCCCCCATCATCACCGCGGTCGTGCCCGACCCCGGCACGCCCAACGTCAGCATCGGCACGAACGAGCCGATGGCAGAGGCCGTGGCCGCGGCTTCCGGCGCCACCAGGCCGCGCATGTCGCCACGGCCGAACTTGGCATCCGGATCCTTGGCCTCGATGATGCGCTTCTCTTGCGAGTAGGCCACGGCTGCCGCCACGCTGGCGCCGGCGCCGGGCAACACGCCCACGCCGAAGCCCACGAAGGCGCTGCGCACCACGCTCCACCAGGTGAAAGCCATCTCTTTCAGATTGAAGATCTTGCGGCCGCTGGACTCGACCTCGACGCTATGCCCGGCCATCACCTTTTCCAGCATTTCCAGCATTTCGCTGACCGCGAACAACGCAATCACCACCACCACGAAATCGATGCCGTCGGCCAGATGCACGGAGTCGAAGGTATAGCGGTATACGCCCGAGTTCGCGTCCACGCCGATCACGGAAATCGACAACCCGATCATCGCGGCCAGCACGCCTTTCACGGGCTGCTTGCCCAGCAGGCTGGTCAGGCAGCAGAACGCAAAGATCATCAGCACGAAGTATTCGGCAGGACCGAATGCCAATGCCCATTTGGCCAAGGTCGGCGCCAGCAGAACCACGCCCACCACCGATACCAGCGCACCAAAGAATGCCGACCATGCCGACAGCGACAGGGCCACGTTGGCCAGGCCCTGGCGCGCCAGCGGATAGCCGTCCAGCGTCGTCATGATGGCGCTGGCTTCGCCCGGCACGTTGATCAGGATCGAGGTGATGCGGCCGCCGTATTCCGCGCCGACATACACCGCCGCCAGCAGGATCAGCGCCGTCTCGGGCGGCAGGTTCATCGCAAACGCGATGGGAATCAGCATCGCGACGCCGTTGATCGGCCCCAGGCCCGGCAACACGCCCACCATGGTGCCGAAGAACGAGCCGATGGCGGCCACCAGGATGTTGGTCCACGAGAACGCAACACCGAAGCCCATCGACAGGTGATCAAGAATTCCGCTCATATCAGGTTCTCCAGCAGCCCGCCGGGCAGGACCACGTCCAGCACCTTGTCGAACAACACGTAGAAGAAAGCGCTCATGACGATGCCGCCGATCGCGCACTTGGCCCAGCCGCCGCCGAACAGGCGGCCGACAAACACCGTCATCAACGCGGTGGCGATGATGAAGCCGAGCCACTGGAAGAGAAAGGCATACGCCGTGGCGAACAGCACCATCATCACGATGCGCACGTTGGCGCCGGCCGGGTTGGCTTCGACGGCATTGCCGCCCTTGTAGGCCAGCCGCAGGCCACACAGGCCGATGATCAATGCCAGCAGCAGCGGGAACGCGCGCGGCCCCACCGGTTCGTAGGCGAATGGCGCTTCAATGCCCCACCCCGCCCATGTCATGAAGGCCGCCAGCGCAAGCGCGGCGATGCCCAGGATGCGATCGTTCATGATCAGATTTCCGTTGGTAGCAGGACCGCGCGGCGCAAGCCCGCCCCGGCCGCAGGCAGTACCGGCGGCAACGGGGGGGCGCCTGCAGGCGCGGTTGAAAGGAACGCCTTGCGGCTTATTTCTTGACCAGGCCGAAAGAGTCGGCCAGTTCAGCGTATTGCTTGACCTGCTGCTTCACGTACGCATCCAGGTCGGCGCCCGTCTTGTTGAAGGGAAACAGGCCCTGTTGTTCGCGCAGCTTGGAGAACTCGGGGGCGCTGGTGACGCGATTGAACGCGGTGACCCAGAACTGGTAGTCGGCATCCGACACCTTGGGACCGACGTAGAAGCCGCGGATGATCGGCCAGACGATGTCGTAGCCCTGTTCCTTGGCGGTGGGCACGGTGCCCAGCTTGCCCGGCAGGCGTTGGTCGTTGAACACGGCCAGCACGCGGATGGGAGCGCCGCCCTCGAGCATCGTGAAGGCTTCGGCCGCATCGCCCATGTAGGCCTGGATGTGGCCGCCACGCAGCGCCGTCACGGCTTCGCCACCGCCTTCAAAGGCCACGAATCGCATCTTCTTGAAGTCGACGCCCGCCGCCTTGGCGGTCAAGGCTGCCTTCATCCAGTCCTGGCTGCCGACCGTGCCGCCGGCGCCCAGCACGATCTTGGTCGGGTCCTGCTTGAACGCGTCCATCAGGCCCTTCAGGTCGGTATAGGGCGAATCGTTGCGCACCACGGCCACGCCGTAGTCAGTGCCGATGGCGGCTAGCCAACGCACGTCGTCGACGTTGTACTTGCCGAACTTGCCCTGCGCCAGGTTCAGCAGCGAACCGCCCGAGAAGGCCACGATGGTGCCGGGCTCGTTGGGATGCTGCGCCACGATGTTGTTGTAGGCCACGGCGCCAATGCCGCCCGGCATATAGACGATGCGCATGGCGCTCTTGAGCGCCCCGCTCTGCTTGAGGCCTTCGGTGGCCAGCCGGCAGGTCAGGTCGAATCCGCCACCGGGCTGGGCCGGCGCGATGCATTCGGGGCGGCGCGGTTCGTCGGCCGCCTGGGCGGTGCCCAGGGGCAAGGTCAGTGCGCCAAGCGCCGCGACGGCGGCCAGGCGCAGCTTCAGGCTGGTCTGCATTGTGGTGTCTCCGTGATTTATAGGTCTAGGTATGGCTGGCGACCCGGCGAAGCACGACAAGGCGGGTCCAGCGGATGCAACCGTACAAAACCGAAGCTTTCTAACACCTTTCAAAAAACGCGTTTTTCCTGACGCGCCGCAACATCGGCGGCGGATTGCAGGGAAAACACCAGGGATGCGCGCAGCCCGGGCAAGGGGGCGCGGTTCTCCAGCACCAGGCGGGCGCCCAGGGCTTCGGCGATCGTGCCGACAATGGCCAGCCCCAGGCCGGCCCCCGGCTTGTTCTTGCCGGCAGCGCCACGGCGAAAGCGGATGCCGGCACGGGCGATGTCCTCGGCCGACATGCCGGGACCGCTGTCTTCCACAGATAACCGCAGTTGCCCCGGCTCGCGCCGTACCAGCACGGTGATCGTTCCGCCGGGGGAGGTGTAACGGATCGCGTTGTCCACCAGGTTGCCGACCGCTTCGCGCAGCAGCCATTCGGCGCCCGGGACGATGGCCGGACCGGGATCGGCTTCCAGGCCGATGTCCATCTGCCGGGCACGGGCCGTAGGCAGCAAGCTGCGGATGACCCCGTCGGCCAGCGCGGCCAGGTCGACGGGTTCCAGCGAAAAGCCGCCTTCGGCCAGAGAAGCGTCTTTAGCGCGCGCCAGAGCCAGCATCTGGTTGGTGGTGCGTACGGCCCTGTCCAACCCCTCTTGCATCGCCAGAAGGGCTGTACGGACCTCCTGGGGGCATGTTTCCCGCAAGGCATAGGCGGTCTGGGTACGCAAAACCGACAGCGGCGTGCGCAATTGGTGGGATGCGTCGTCCAGGAACTGGCTCTGGACCCTCGCCTGGGCCGCGTAGCGGGCCATGTGGAGGTTTACGGCGCCAACCAGGGGCAGGACCTCACCCGGCAGGTCGGACGCGCTGACGGGGCTTAAATCGTCTGCAGGACGCCTTTCCAGCTCTTGCCTCAGCCGCGCCAGGGGGCGCAAGGCCATGAAAACGCCCAGGATGATCACCAGGACGCTGATCAGGATCACGGCCAGGTCACGCTCTACCGACCGCACCAGCACCTGGTGCAGGAACGCCTGGCGGCTTTCCAGGCCTTCGGCAACCTGGACGATAACCCGTCCCCCTTTGTTCGCGTAAAGCGGCGGATCCATCGCCCGCGCCAGCGCGGCGACCCGGACCGGCATGCCCAGATACGTCGCATAAAAAAACTGCGGTTCGCCAGACACCAGCGGCTGAGTGGGCATGGGCAGCTCAGGATGGCCGATTTCGGCCAGCCCGTCTTCGGTCGCCACCCGGTAGAACACGCTGCCATTGGCCGTCAGCTCGAAAAATTCCAGCATCAGGTACGGCTGCTCCATGGCTAATCCACCGCTGGCTGTGGATATGTTGTGGTCGATCGCGCGCAGCGCGCCGGCAAGCGAGCGGTCGTACGCAATGTCGACCTGGTTGCGCAACTGGTGGTTCGACAGCCACAAGGCACCCATCATTACTAAAACTAATGTGGGGATCAGCCACCAGAGAAGCTGGGTCTTCAGGGTCCGGGTGCGGTTTTTTTTCCTGGAAAACCGGGTTTTTTCCGGAAAACTAGTTGTCAACAGCGTTCTCCAGGCAGTAGCCCATGCCGCGCATGGTTGTGATCTGCACGCCTGTTTCCGCCAATTTTTTGCGCAACCGGTGCACCAGAACCTCGATGGCCTCGAGGTTGATGTCGGCATCGTCGGTCACGATCCGATCCAGGATCTGCTGCTTGTTGATCGGTTCGCCGCTTTTCTGGATCAAGACCCGAAGCACCGCGTGTTCACGTGGGGATAACTGCAAAGTCTGTCCCGAGACCGAAAATTTTTGCGCGGAAGTCTCGAAAACCAGGTTCCCCAGGGCAAGTCGCGGGTGTTCGCGACCTCGGCTGCGTCGTACCAACGCGATCAAACGCGCCTCCAACTCTTCCACAACAAACGGTTTCGGCAGGAAATCGTCTGCGCCCTGGTGAAGTGTCCCGATTTTTTCGGCCAGTGAATCGCGCGCGGTCAGGACCAGGACCGGCGTTCGATCGTCCCGCGCGCGAATCTTCGCCAGCAAAGTGTGGCCATCCATGCCTGGCAATCCCAAGTCCAGCACGATTGCATCGAATTCTTCGACGGCCAACCTTCTTTCGGCAACCAGGCCGTCATCGGCCCACTCGACGACGAAACCCGCATGTCGGGCCAGGCTTCTGGCCAACCAGCGAGCAAGTTCAGCTTCGTCTTCTATCAGGAGGATGCGCATGGACGGAGTCCGGGGGGGCGTGGCTGGGAGCTAGGAGAAAGCATGTTTGTCTTTTCCCTGTATTTCTCTTTATATAAAGACTAATGATTAATAAGGCCTGTGGATAACTACCTTAACCTTGGAAACCTGTTTTTTTTCATGAACTTGCGGCCGTTTTTGGCTGTGCAAGAACTCTGTGTGGGAAAAAAGTTGAAGTTGGACAAGATTTCGGACCTGGCCCAAAACCTCCGCTTGTTCAACTTGCCTCCACACAATGTGCACAACCTGCCGCCTTAGGAGTTATCCACAGGCCCTTTTCTGGAAGCCGGGGTCGGAAGCGGCACTTTTACCCCGAAAAACCGCCTATTGCCTACCCTGGTTTTCGCCCCTTTCCAGCCCCGTAAAGGGCCCTGCAGGCGCCTGGGAAATTGGCCCTGCCTGGGGAGGAATCCCTGCCGCGGTTGACGGTTGCCTGAACAAAAAGTGAGCAGCTTTCCGCCGTAGAATTCGGCCATGGCACGACAAATCAGAATCAAGAAACCAGCCTGGGCGACCTGGCTGAGAGGCCGTTTGCTGGCCGACAACTTGCCCGCCACACTGTGCGCGGCGGCGTTGATGGGACTGGCTGGCGCACTGGCCACCGTGATATTTCGGGAATTGCTGGGCGGGATCCAGATGCTGCTGGCCGGTGCGGACGAACCGCATGGCATGGTCTCGCTTGCGCGGGGCCTGTCAGCCTGGCAAAGATTCCTGTTGCCGGCGGCAGGAGGCGCGATTGCCGGGCTGATCTTGCAATGGGCGGCCAGCCGCCTGCCCAGGCGCGGCGCTGCCGACTATATGGAAGCGATCTCCATCGGCCGCGGTGTCATCGGCTTTCGGCAAACCGTGGCGCGCAGCATTTCTTCTTTGTTTTCAATTGGTTCCGGGGCATCCATTGGGCGTGAAGGCCCCATGGTGCAGCTGGCCGCCATGTTCTCGTCGCTATCCGGTCGCTACCTGGTGCTGCCGCCGCGCCACCTGCGCCTGCTGGTGGCCTGCGGCGCCACGGCCGGGATCACCGCGGCGTACAACGCGCCGATCGCGGGCGCCCTGTTCATTTCGGAAATTGTCTATGGCGCGATTTCGTCGGCCACCCTGGTTCCGCTGGTGGTGTCGTCGGTGGTCGCCAACATCGTGACCCGCCAGATCCTGCACTACGACGCGGTTTTCCATATGCCGCCTTTCGACTTCGTATCGGGCTGGGAAGTGGTCAATTATCTGGGTCTGGGGCTGATCGCCGGCCTGGTGGCACCGCAATTCCTGCGTTTTCTGGATGCGTCCAAGGCACTGTTTCGGCGCATGCCGCTGCCGTTGTGGACCCGCATGGCGGTCGGCGGGCTGGTGGTTGGGGCCTTGTCTGTGTTCAAGCCCGAAGTCTGGGGCAACGGCTACAGCGTGGTGAACAGCATGCTGCACAGCGAGTGGGCCTGGCAGGCTGTGGCGGCGGTACTGCTGTTCAAGATCGTGGCGACCGGCGCCAGCGTGGGCTCGGGGGCAATCGGCGGCGTGTTCACGCCGACGCTGTTTGTAGGCGCGGCCGTCGGCGCCCTCTATGGCAGCGGATTGCATGCGCTGTTTCCCGCTGGTGACCTGTCTGCCGTGTCGAGTTATGCCGTGGTGGGCATGGGGGCGCTGCTCGCTGCCACGACGTATGCGCCGTTGATGTCGATACTGATGATCTTCGAGATGACGTTGAGCTACGAGGTCATGTTGCCGCTGATGCTCGCCTGCATCACGGGCTTTGTCATTGCGCAGAAAATTCGGCCGGATTCGGTGTATGCCAAGTCGTTGGCCAGCAACCGGATCGCTCGGGAGCAGATCCGTGCAGTGCCGTCATTGCATGCCGACAAGCCAGGGAGCTCTTGAGAAAAGTGCTTGAATACAGGGGTTTTGCATAAGTAATCCCCCATTTTATATTTTATGAGTAAAAGCTCATATTGTTCTTTTTTCCCAAGAAATGATGAAAGCGATATCGTCGAATTCATCGCCATTTTTCTTGGCTTTCAGAGTTGAATATGGCGTTGGGGCGCGCATGATTCATGCGCGTTCGTGATCTTCAATAAATGAGTAATTACTAATTTATTGAAAGGAGTCTCATCGCAGAGACTTGGTCATGAAAACGCGCTTCAAACCAATCTCTTCGGCGCGATGCGTTTCAACGTAGCCATAGCGTTGATAGATGCCAATGTTCTCGGTCATCGATTCCTGCGTGTAAAGCCGTATCTGCCGATAGCCCGCCTGGCGCGCCTGAATCTCGGCCCACTGCATCAGTTCGCGTCCATACCCCTTGCCTTGCGCGGCCGGAGAAACGGCTACGTTGTCGAGCAGCAAGCAGTCCGGCTCGCGCACCAACACCAGCACGGCCTGTATGCCGGCGTCGTCTTCCAGCACTTGCGTCTGGCCTTGCGAGATGCGTTGGCGGTAGTCGTCACGCATCGGACCGGGCGTTGCCCCGATGCGGTCTATGTAATGGCGATACGCGTCGTGGACGATGCGCTCGATGGCGGCCAGGTCGGCAGTAGTGGCTTGGCGGATGCGGTGCGCGGTCATGCCGGCTCTCGGGAGCTGCAGGGGTTCAAAGGTCGAAAAAGACAGTCTCGTCCGTGCCCTGCATATGCACGTCGAACTCATACGTTACCTCATTGCCCTTCTGCACGCGCCGGGCGATCAAGGTGTGGCGGCGCCCGACCGGCACGGCCTTCAGTACGGCATCGCCAGAATTGCGCTGGGTTTCATCGTCAAAGTAGACGCGTGTGAATACATGCAGCAGCAGTCCACGCATGGTGACGACCATGTCGATATGCGGCGCCTCGCCTGGCGATTGAGCACCTGGTTTTACGGTATCGAAGCGATATCGATGTTGTGCATCGGTGCCAGTACCGCTACGGCCAATTCCCCGAAAACCGCCCTTCAATGCATCGTCGGCGCTACATGGATACGCGCCTTCGCCGTCCACCTGCCAGATCTCGACCAGCGCATCCGATATCGCTTCGCCATTGCCATCGAGTATCCGGCCTTCGAGCCGGATGCGTTCACCGCGCGCATGACCCAGGGCCACTACGCTGCCGTAGGGCTGGTTGAAGTCGTAGCCGTACTGCGAGGCCGCCAATCCGTAGGCGAAGTACGGGCCGACGGTCTGTGACGGGGTCTGTCCAAAATTGGTTTCAAGTCCGTGCATCATGAGCGAGTCTCACTGGTTTTCAAACGGGGTTTCATCCACGCCACGCAATACGATGTCAAAGCGATACCCCAGGGCGTAGCCCTCCACTGTCAAGTCGAGGCTGAAATCCGCCACCAGCCGGCTGCGAGCGGCTGGTGGCGTCCCGGTATACATCGGGTCGAATGGCAGCAGCGGATCCCCGGGAAAGTACATCTGCGTGACCAGGCGGCTGCCGAAGCACTGGCCAAACAGGGATAGGTGAATATGTTGCGGGCGCCAGGCGTTGGGGTGATTGCCCCACGGGTAGGCGCCCGGCTTGATCGTGAGGAAGCGATAGCGCCCTTCGTCGTCGGTCATGCACCTGCCGGCTCCCAGAAAGTTGGGATCCAATGGCGCGTCGTGTTGGTCCGCCTTGTGCACGTAGCGACCGGCGGCGTTGGCTTGCCATATTTCCACGAGCGTATTGCGCACTGGGCGACGCCGGTCATCGAGCACCTGACCTGCCAGTACCATGCGTTCACCGATGGGCTCGCCATTGCGGCGGGCATTTCGGGTCAGGTCATGATCGAGTTCGCCGACGCAATCATGGCCGTAAACCGGACGACGCAGTTCCCCCAATGCCGACTTCAACGGTACCAAGGGCTGCTGCGGTCCGCGCTTGGCGGTCGAGCGGTAGCCCTCGTAAAGATAGGCGGGATGGCTGTGCCAGTCTCGTGCAGACAGGCTGGCAGCTGCAACTCGCGGTGTCAGGGGGGCGATTTCGGTCTTCATCGAAGTCTCCATGGGTAAATGAAGCGGATTCATCCCCGCGATGGGGGCTGTGCCCCGACGGGGGCGTCGATCAGGCCTCTCTCGCGCAACAGGGTCGCGACCAGGCCGAATGCGTGATTGGCTACCGGCACGCCGCAATAGATGGCCGCCATCAAGATGATTTCCTTGATGTCGTCCGGCGAGAGGCGCGATTCCTGGGGGCCATCCAACGCCGCACGCACGTGCAGCATGAATTCGTCATAGGCGTGGGTGCCAAGCATCATTGCCAACACCAGGTATCGCCGTGTCTTGTCGCCCAGGCCGGGACGGCCCCAGATGTCGTTCCAGGCATGACGCGTGATCTGGTCCTGGAAGTCGGCCGTGAACGGATTGCGTGCGGCCTTTGACCGGTCCACCCAGGCGTCGCCGAGAATGCGGCGGCGATTGCGTTCGCCGGCCTGACATGCGGCGTTTTCGGCATCCGAGGCGTGGACAGAATCTGGCAATGGCTTTGGGTTCATGGCGAACGTCCTGTGGATAAGTTCCTGATGACGGTCAGCCCGCATCGACACTGTCGAATTCGCGCCGGAGCCTGTCGGCCTGTTGCTGCGTAGTTACGGCGATGTCATCCGCCAATTCAGCGTTGAACCACTGGCCGGCCACGCTCGACGGCAGTGCCTGGACAAGCCGCTGTATGTTCTGGCGCATGCGGGCGGTGTCGACGACCAGCCCTTGCAGCGCATCGGCCATGGCGGCCAGGCTGCCATGCACGGTCATGACGAGCGCCGGCCATTCGGCCAGCTCGGCCTGCCAGAGTCCCAATGCGCGCTCGTTTTCCTGTGGCATGGCGGCCAACAGACTGGCGACCTGCTGAGGGGCGCGCGCCGCAGCCGAGATGGCGGTCAGGCAGGACACAGGATTGCGTTTGTGCGGCATGGCGGACGAACCGCCACGTCCAGGCCCGGACGGCTCGAAGACCTCGCTGAGTTCAAACTGTCCTGCCAGCGACAGATCGCGGCCAATCTTGCCCAGGCTGCCGGCCAGGACACCCAGTTCGCAGCCCAGGCTGACCCAGGCATCGCGCTGGGTGTGCCAGGAGATCTCCGGGTTATGCAATCCCAACGAACGTGCCATGCTCGCGGCGACCGCCGGGCCCTTGCCTTTCATCTGCGCCAAGGTGCCGACGGCGCCTCCCAGCTGCAGCTGCAGGGCTTGTCCGGCCGTACGATGCAATCGCAAGTGCGCGCGCACCAATGGCGCGGTCCAGGCCAGGCATTTGAATCCGAAGCTGGTGACTGACGCCGGCTGCATCAATGTGCGCGCCAGTATGGGGTCCCGCGCATGTCTGTGGGCCAGCGCCAGGCCGGCATATACCGCCCGGCGCAGATCCTTGGCGATCAACGCCAGCGCGTCGCGGGTCACCAGTGCAAGGGCCGTGTCGGCAATATCCTGGCTGGTGCTGGCCATATGCGTGAACGCGCAGGCGGCTTCGCTTTGCGCCTGTACCGCCTGTTTCAATGCCTGTATCAGCGGAATCGCGACGCTGCCGGCGCCGGCTTCCTGGGCCATGATCGCCGCCACGTCGTAGCCGGCAATATCACAATGCCTGGCGATGACGCGGGCGGCATCGACGGGAATCACGCCGTGTTCGGCCTGAGCTTCTGCCAACGCGGACTCCACGCGCAGCATGGCGGCCAGCACTTCTCGATCGGAAAAGCACTCGCGGCATGACGCATGTGACAGAAATGATTCAAACAAGGTCATGCGTCTTCTGCCTTGCGGGCCTGGATCAACCGCACCAGTCCCAGCAGCATCTCGGTATGCGGCACCGCTATCCCCGCCCGGTGAGCGCGGGCCACCACCTCGCCGTTGATGGATTCGATTTCGGTCTGGCGTCCTGCAATGACGTCCTGCAGCATGGATGGCTTGTGCGCCTTGTGCCTGGCGAGGGCATCGGTGACGCTGGCCATGCAATGCGCAGCGTCGGCGTTGATGCCGGCTGACTGCGCGGTTGCGATCACTTCGGCCACCACCGCCCGCGCCAATGCCAGGCCGTCGGATACTGCGTTCAACTGCCCCACCGTGCAGCCAGTGACCGCGCAAAGGCTGTTCAAGGCGGCATTGAAGGCCACTTTCTCCCAGATGGCAGTCCAGGCCTGCGGATCGACTTCGCACCGCAAGCCGGCCAGACTCAGTATCTTTGCCACCTGAGTTGCAGCCTTCTGCTGCTGGATCTCGACCGGCATGATGCGGACCAGGCCCTGCCCGTGTGAACGCACTTGGCCGGGGCCGACAAGATCGGCAGGCCAGGTGGTCATTCCGATCAGGATGCGGTCCTGCCGCACATGGCGGCCGACCGCTTCGATGTTGCCAAGTCCATTTTGCAGGGTCAGCACCAAGGTATCCGGTGAGAGCAGTCTGCGTACGCCTGCCAGCGCCGCTTCCGTGTGCAAAGTCTTGGTGAACACAATCAGCAGATCGGGGGATACTTGCGCCTGCTCGGGGCGCATGGCAGTCAACCGCGTTACCTGGCGATCACCGCTGTCGGTGCACAGGCCCAGGCCGTTGTTGCGGATGGCGTTCAGATGTCCTTCGTTGATGTCCAGCAGAATGACATCTTGACCCGCCTCGGCCAGCAGGCCGCCGAACAATGAACCCATTGCGCCAGCACCGAGAATTGCGATGTTCATGCGTGCTCCTTTTGTGCAGGAATGTGCCGGCGCACCAGCAGCAACGCGATCAGTGCTACCACCATGACAGAGCCCAGCAGTGTCAGATAGCCTTGCGCACCCCCTCGGGTAATGACGGTTGCGCCGATGAACGCGCTCAAAATCGCCCCCAGGCGTCCAAAAGCCAGCGCGGATGCCGTGCCGGTCGCCCGCACGCTGGTGGGATAGATGAAGGCGCAGAGCGCATACATGGTGGACTGCACGGCATTGACGAACAGGCCATGCACGCCGAAGCCGAAGATCAACAGGCTGCTGCTTTGCGTCGCGTCGACCTGCAGCATGGCGAATGCGCTGATGGCCGCCCCCAGGCAGCAGATCGCCAGCGGCCAGAGCGAGCCCCAGCGCGTCATGGCGACCGCGCATGCCAGTGCGCCGATGACGCCGCCCAGGTTGTAGGCGGTCAAGCCCGAACCGGCGATACCCAACGGCAAACCTTCGGACGCCAGCATGGTCGGCAACCAGCTGAATGCGCTGTAGACGGCCGTCAGGCACATGAAGAACGCGACCCAGATGGCGATGGTGTCGCGTGCGAAGCCGGCGATGAACAGGGCGCGGAAGCCGCCCTGCTTTTCGTTGGCTTGCTCACGCACGTCGGTGTAGCGCACGCCATCGGCCATGGGGCGTTCCATTCTGAGCAGCAGCTTGGTCAACTCGGCCCAACGGCGTGGATGGCGCGACAGATAGCGGGGGGACTCGGGCAGCATGATCAGCAACAGAATGCCCAGGGCGATGGCCAATGCGCCGCCCATGAAGAACAGCGCGCGCCAGCCATATGCGGGCAAGACCTGGCCGGCGAAAAGACCTGCCAGCATTCCGCCCAAGGGGACGCAGACAATCGTGGCGGTCACGGCCAGCGTGCGTCGGCGTGCCGGTGTGAATTCGGCGGTCATCGTGGTGGAGCTGGGCAACGCACCCCCGATACCCAATCCGGCGATGAATCGCAGGACGGCAACGGTCATGGCGTCCGGCGCCAGTCCGATCGCGCAAGTGGCTGTACCGAACACGAGCACGCTGCATATCACCGCCATCCGGCGCCCGAAGCGATCGGCGAACAATCCCGCGAAGGCGCTGCCGATACCCATCCCGATCAATCCCGCAGCGACGGCGGGGGCGAACGCTTCGCGCGTGATGCCCCACTCCTTGATCATCATCGGAATGGCAAAGCCGATGAGCTGGCCATCAAAGCCGTCCATCACGATCGACAAGGCGGCAAGCAGCACGACGAACTTCTGCATGCTGGTGTAGGGGCCGTCGTCGAGCATCTTGCCGATATCGGCTGTACCCGCCGCCGGACGTTCCGATGCAACGGGACCCCGCTGCGCGGATGCGCCGAAGGGTGGAACCGCCATGGCCCGCTGTGCCGACGGCAAGGAAGAAGGTGATGTCATTGTTGTCTCCGATCGGGGGCGCTCTACTTTGTTGCGGCGCCCCGCGATGATGTGCTGCGGTGGAAAAGATGGTGCTAGTTCACGGGAAAATCCATGGGCAGGCCAACGTAGTTTTCGGCCAGTACGGCGCGTGCGGACGAGGATCTGGCCAGATAGTCCAGTTCCGCGTACTGCAGTCGTTTCTGGAATTGATCGGCGCCGGGGGCGGTATGCAGCAACGATGTCATCCACCACGAAAAGCGCTGCGCCCGCCATACCCGGGCCAATGCCGTAGCACTGTAGTTATCGAGCAGGGTGCGGGTGCTGTCCTTGTAGAACGGGATGAAGGCACGGGCCAGGATGCACACGTCCGATATGGCAAGATTCAGCCCCTTGGCGCCCGTGGGGGGAACGATATGGGCCGAATCCCCCGCCAGGAACAAGCGTCCGGACTGCATCGAATCGATCACGAAGCTGCGCATGCCGACGACTGTCTTGCTGAAGATCTCTCCTTCATTGGGCGCCCACCCGTCGTGGGTACGCAGCCGGGTGCGAAGTTCGGTCCAGATGCGAGCCTCGGGCCAATTTTCGGTCTTGTCTTGGGGATCACACTGCAGGTACATCCGCTGAACCCGGGGCGAGCGTGTGCTGACCAATGCGAAGCCACCGCCGCCGTGTGCATAGATGAGTTCGTCGGAGGATGGCGGCGCATGACACAGGATGCCGAGCCACGCATAGGGATAGACGTGTTCGTGGAACGTGGGATGGCTTGCCAGCACGGCCGGCCGGCATACGCCTTGAGAGCCATCGCAGCCCGCGATGAAATCGGCGTGGATGACCTGCGTGTTCCCGAGGCTGTCGCGGTACCGGACATAAGGCTTGTCCGAGTCGATATCGTGCACGCTGACTTCCGAGACTTCGAAGCGGATATCTCCGTCCGTGGCCAACCGCGCGGCAACCAGGTCTTTCAACACCTCGTGCTGGGGATACACCATGACGGTCTTGCCGCCGGTGAGTTCGGCAAAGTCGATCCGATGGTCGCGGCCGTCATAGCGCAGCACCGTACCGGCGTGTCGCAGCCCTTCGCGCTGCATGCGTTCGCCAACGCCGATCTCCGTCAGGAGGTCAATGGTTCCTTGTTCGAGAACGCCGGCTCTGATGGTCGCTTCCACGGCATCGCGCGCGCGTGTTTCGAGAACGATGGATTCGATGCCCTGCTGATGCAACATGTGCGACAGGGTCAGACCCGCCGGGCCTGCGCCGATGATTGCCACCTGGGTTCGCATAGGATTGTCTCGGTAAGCAGAATTAGAAGGGGTAGCTGCGCGTCGTCGTCTGCACCGAGATCCAGCGCAGGTCGGTGAAGGCGTCGATGCCCGCTTGGCCGCCGAAATGGCCGATGCCGCTATGCTTGACGCCGCCAAACGGCATTTGGGGTTCGTCGTGCACCGTCGGCGCATTGACATGGCAGATGCCAGATTCGATCCGTTTGGCGACTTCGATCGCTCGCCCTGCGTCGCGGCCGAACACTGCCGCGGCGAGCCCGTATTCGTTGTCGTTGGCGCAGGAGATGGCTGCTTCCACGCCGTCGACGCGGACGATGCCTTTGACCGGTCCAAAGGCTTCTTCGTGATAGATGCGCATGTCTGCCGTCACGTGATCCAGCAAGGTGGCCGGCATCAGGGTGCTGTCTGCCTTGCCGCCCGCCACGAGTTTGGCGCCCCGCTCCAGCGCATCATCGATCAACGCGTTGCAGCGCTGCACCGTGGTCATGTCCACGACGGAGCCCAGCACGACGTCGCCTTCGCGTGGATCGCCCAGCGACAGGGCCGCCGCGCGCGCCGCCAGCCGCGCGACGAAGGCGTCGGCGATGCGCGTATCGACGATCACGCGCTCGGTCGACATGCAGATCTGCCCGCTGTTGGCGAATGCGCCGAACACCGCCGCATTGACGGCCGCGTCCAGGTCGGCGTCATCCAGCACGATGAACGGCGCCTTGCCGCCCAGTTCCAGCACCACGGGCTTGAGATATTGGGCGCAAGTGGCGGCGATGCGCTTTCCGACCTGAGTCGAGCCGGTGAAATTGACTCGGCGCACGGCGGGATGGGCGACCATGGCTTGCACGACCGAGGCCGCGTCGGCCGGCGCATGGGTGATGAAATTGACGACGCCCCGGGGCAGGCCTGCCTCATGAAGCGCATCGATGACCAGTGCCTGTGTGGCGGGGCAGGTTTCACTACCTTTGAGCACCACTGTATTGCCGCAGGCCAGCGGCGTGGCGATCGCACGTACCGCAAGGATGACGGGCGCATTCCAGGGGGCGATGCCCAACACCACGCCCGCCGGCTGGCGCAATGCCATGGCAAGGCTGCCTGGCACATCCGAGGTGATGACTTCGCCGTTGATCCGGGTCGTCAGCGATGCGGCTTCGAGCAGCGTGTTGACACCCAACTGCACGTTGAAGTCAGACCAGCCGGCGGATGCGCCCGTTTCCGCTGCCATTGCCGTTGCCAGGTCAGCGGACTTGGCAGCGAGTGTTTGCGCGGCCTTGAGCAGCAGCGCTCGGCGTTCGCCCGGGCCGGTCCTGGACCAGGTCTTGAATGCCTTTTCGGCGGCCTCGACGGCGGCGACGGCATCCTCGGGGCGTGCCGCAGGGGCGCGGGAGGCGACGCTACCATCGAGCGGATTGCGGCGTTCGAAATGGGCGCCGTTGGCCGTCTGCGATTTTTCGCCGTTGATCAGCATGGATACTTGCATGGGGTTGTCTCCTTATTGATAGCGGGCTGGCCTCGCCGGGCGCCCTTGTTCTGGCGGTATGTGTCAGACCACGGGTACCTCGATCAGCACAGGTTCGCCGCTGGTCAGCGCCTCGGTCAGCGCGCTGCGCAGTCGGTGCGGATCGTCGATGCGCATGCCCCTGCATCCCATCCCCGCGGCCAGGGCAGGAAAATCCAGGCCTGGCAGTTCCGTGCCCTCGACCACGTCCCCGGCCGAAAAGCCGAACACGGGCGCAAAGTCCTGCAAGGCCGCATAGCGACCGTTGTTGAGAATAAGGAAGGTGATGGGCAGGTTGTGCTGCCGGGCCGACCAGAGCGCCTGCAGCGAATACATGCTCGAGCCGTCGCCAATCAGCGCGACCACCCGCTTTCCCGGCTTGCCCAACGCGACGCCCACCGCCGCGGGCATGCCGTAGCCCAGGCCGCCGCTATCCATGGTGTAGAAGGTTTCAGGCCGGACGTGAGGCAAGTGCATCTGCATGACGGGACGTGCGCTGGGCGCTTCTTCCACGACAATGTCGTCAGGGCCGCGCACCTCGGCCAGGGTTTGAAGGACGAACGCCGTGGTCATGGGCGTGTCAGGCGCCGCCGCGGGCCTGCAAGGCCGTGGCGCGGGCAAAGGCCTGGGCGCCGGGGCGGGCCTGGCCAGCAGGTCGCGCAGGCTCAAGCGCAGGCTGCCCACGGCGGTGGTGCCTACCGGCGTCCAGGCCGCGGTGTCAGGGTCTTCGGTCAGTTGGCACAGCGCCGCGCCTTCGGGAATGTGCGGGCCCGCGCCTTCGACGTGGTACGCGAACGCCGGTGCGCCAGCGACCAGAATGACATCGTGGCCGGCCAGCAGGCTGACGATCTTTTCACGCATCGCAGGAAGAAAGCCCGCGAACAGGCGATGGTCTTCGGGAAAACTGCAACGCCCCGACATCGGAGCCGCCCAGACGCGGGCATTGTGGGCTTGCGCCAGCGCGACGATATCGTCCCAGGCATTGTCGCGATCGACGGCCGCGCCGACGACGATGGCCGGGCGCTCGCTGGCATCAAGCATGGCGCCTATCTTGTCCAGGACCGATGGCTGGGGCCGCACAGCATCGCTGACCAGCCGTGGCGCCACCGGTTCCGCCGGTTGATCCCAGTCATCCACCGGCACCGACACCAGCACCGGCCCGCGCGGAGGCATCATGGCGATGTAGTACGCACGGGCGATGGCCAGCGGCACGTCCTGCGCCCGGGCAGGCTCGATGCTCCATTTCACGTACGGCTTGGGCAGCTCTGTGGCCTGGCTGGAGCACAGGAAAGGCTCGAACGGCAGAATGGCGCGCGCCTGCTGGCCCGCCACGATGACGAGCGGCGTGCGGTTCTTGTGCGCGGTGAACAGGTTGCCCATGGCGTTGCCCACGCCTGCGGCCGAATGCAGATTCACCAGGGCCGCGTTATGGGTGGCCTGGGCGTAGCCGTCGGCCATGCCGACCACTGTCGCTTCTTGCAGGCCCAGCACATATCGGAATTGCGCCGGGAAATCTCGGAACATCGGCAGTTCGGTCGACCCAGGGTTGGCGAACACCGAGGTCAGGTTGAACCGGCGCATCAGATCGAAGACGGCGTCGCGCACCGTGAAGGTCACTGCACCGGCATCGCAAGCCGTTGGCGAGGTTTGGAGATCAAGGGTTTCGATCATGATTTTCAGGAGAAGGCGGTCGGCTGATGGGCCGGCATGGCCTGAAATGGAAGACGGGGTTAGTGTCTCGGGGCGCGCCATTCTTGAGAATTGATATATCTGCACAAAGTCATTACGCTTTGGTATGACTTTCGATCTTCAGCAACTCGCGGCATTCAATGCCATCGCAGCAGCCGGAAGCCTGGGCCGGGCTGCGGACCAGCTCAGCGTGACGCAGCCCGCGTTGAGCCGTATCGTCCGGCGCCTGGAAGAACAGGTCGGCGCGCCCCTGTTCGAGCGTCACTCCAAAGGCATGCAACTGACCGATATCGGGCAGGCCTTGTTGCCGCACGCACGATTGCTGCAACGCGAGGCCCAAGCCGCGAAAGAAGAAATCCATGCCATGTTGGGTCTGGCCAAGGGCACCATCCGCGTCGGCGCGGTGGGCAGCATTGCCTGTCTGCTGTTACCGCTGGCCATCGACCGCGCCTGCCGCAAGTGGCCGAACCTGCGGGTAGAGGTGATCGAAGGCGTGTGGGATCGCCTGGCCGGCGCGCTGATATCGCGCGAGATCGATCTGGCATTGGGTGTGCTGGGAGAAGACAGCGACGACATCGTGGCCGTGCCCGACTGCCGCTGGGAGGACGTCAGCCATGTCGTGGCCGGCGTAAGCCACCCTCTGCGGGCGCGTGGCACACTGGCGCTGGCCGACACGCTGGATCACAAATGGGCCATCCTGCCCAAGGGCACCGGGCCGTTCAATCACATGACAAAGGTCTTTGCCGACCATGGGCTGCCGATGCCCAATGTGGTGGTCGAAACGCGCTCCATCACGGTGCTCAAGAGCCTGATCGCGCACTCGGACTTCCTGGGGTGGATGCCCGAGCCAATGTTCGACGCGGAACGGCGTGCCGGCTTGATCGACAGGCTGGACATTCCCGGCACCGCCGATACTCGTACGCTCACGGCGTTTCGGCGCAGCCAGGGCTTGCTGCCCGGGCCGGCGGTGAAGCTGTTGGACGAACTGCGGGTGCTGACGGCGAGGCCGTTGCAGGGTTAGGCGAGGATGCGCAGTCCCAGGATGGCGCTGATCCTCAGTGCTCTCTGAACTCGAAATCGTCCATGAGTTGGCGTAGTGCTGCGCTTGCGGAACTATCAGGGTCGATGTTCTGCTGTTGCTCGAAATAGAACTCGATGAGATGGAACTCATCGTCATTCCTGATCTTCCCGCGCGCGATGATCGCATCAAGCTCGCTCTCGTCCTGCTCGTAAAAATCAGGGAAGGTAGCGATGACCATCCCTCGGTACGCGAGATTGAACGCACGGCGATCTTTTGGTGGGATAGCGCGCAAGAAAATGGGCAGGCTTTCCCGCAATGACAGCATGACGTTACCGGTCAATGTCGCGACAGACAGCTGGCCCGCGTCCATCTCTTGAATCCACAGGTCGCAGTGCTTGTTCCAGTGGTCTCGGAATGCCGTAATGACGGGGTCTTTCTGTGATGCCAATAAGTAGACGATCTCGTCTTGCACGCTGATGGCCCTCAAGGCCGCGGCTCTTTTCGAGGACGGTCGCGTCATAGTCTGGTGATGAGCCCTATGTTCAGATGGACCGACCTCTGCAGGCTGCTCTGCATCACGCCGGAAACACGCATTGTGCGTGTCGGCGGGGCTCATCGACTGTAGGAAAAATCGGCAAATACGGCTTTCTGTTGCGCTATTTGCCAATGCAGAAGCTTGAAAAGATCTCCCCCAGCAGATCGTCGCTGGTGAATTTTCCGGTGATGCTCGACAGGCTGTCATGCGCCAGCCGCAATTCTTCTGCGAACAGGTCCAGCACCCGGTCGTCCTGTTCCGCGTGTTCTGCGGCCAGGGCCAGGTGTTCCGCGGCGTCTTGCAGGGCGTGCAGGTGACGTTCGCGGGCCAGCCAGGGCGATTCGGCGCCGGGGTTCCAGCCGGCGATCTGCAGCAGTTCGGCGCGCAGCGCGTCCAGGCCGGCGCCGCGCTTGGCAGAGATGCCAAGTTCGCCCGGGCCGGGCGCGAAGGCTGTGGATAACAGGTCGACCTTGTTGAACACCTTCAGCACCGGTGTGCGCGGCGGCAGGCGGGCGGTGATCTGGGCGTCGAGTTCGTCGCCGGGGGCGGTGGCGTCCTGCAGGTGCAGGATGACATCGGCGCGTTCGATTTCCTGCCAGGTGCGGGCGATGCCGATGCTTTCGACGGTGTCGTCGGTCTCGCGCAGGCCGGCGGTGTCGACGATGTGCAGCGGCACGCCGTCGATATGGATCTGTTGCACCACTTTGTCGCGCGTGGTGCCGGCAATGGGCGTGACGATGGCAATATCGTCGCCGGCCAGGGCGTTGAGCAGGCTGGACTTGCCCACGTTGGGCTGGCCGGCCAGCACCACGTGCAGGCCTTCGCGCAGGATGACGCCCTGACGGGCCTGGGCGATCAGGCGGTTCAGGTCGTCGGCCAGCTTTTCCAGGGTGGGCCGGGCCTGGTATTTCTCGAGGAAGTCGATTTCTTCTTCTGGGAAATCCAGCGTGGCCTCGACCAGCATGCGCAGGTGGATGATGCGGTCGGACAGATCGTTGACGTGGGCCGAGAATTCGCCGGACAGCGAGGCCATGGCGCCGCGGGCAGCCGCTACCGACGAGGCTTCGATCAGATCGGCAACGGCTTCGGCCTGGGCCAGGTCCATGCGGTCATTGAGGAACGCGCGGCGCGTGAATTCACCGGGCTCGGCCAGGCGCGCGCCCAGGTCGCGGCCCGCGGCCAGGCAGCTTTCCAGCACGCGGCGCAGCACGGCCGGGCCGCCGTGGCCCTGCAGTTCCAGCACGTCTTCGCCGGTATACGAGTGCGGCGCACGAAAGTACAGCGCGATGCCTTCGTCGAGGAGTTCGCCGTCCTGCGATTTGAACGGCAGGTAATGGGCGTGGCGCGGCGTGAGGTCGCGCTGGAACAGGCGGCGCACCAATTCGGACAGGTCCGCACCAGAAACGCGCACGACGCCGATGCCGCCTCTTCCGGGGGCGGTTGCAATGGCGGCGATGGGGGCGTGGACAGACATATCAGGGACAAGGCTAAGCGAGAACAATAGGGGAATATAACTGTTGCGCGGCGGCTTGTTTGCTGGTTATGGTGGCCCCGAGGTTTAAAACCCAAAACAGCTCAGGGAGATCACGATGGCATATCGGTTTTCGCGTGCGTTGGCCTGTGGTTCGGCCGCGGTAATGCTGGCTTTCGGCACCTTCAGTTCGGCGCTGGCGCGCGATCTGGTGATTGCCCTGAAAACTGAGCCGTCGTCGATGGATCCGCAGTACCACGCCCTGACGCCGAATACGCAGATATCCCAGACCATCTTCGATACGCTGGTCGCGACCGACGCCCAGCTCAAGCCCGTGCCGGCGCTGGCCGAATCCTGGACCGTGGACGGCAAGGTGTGGACGTTCAAGCTGCGCCCCGGGGTGAAATTCTCGGATGGCACGCCGTTCACCGCCGAAGACGTGGTGTTCACGTATGACCGCGTACCCAAGGTGCCGAACAGCCCGTCGCCATTCACGCTGTATCTGGGGTCTGTCGCCAAGACGGAAGCCGTGGATCCGATGACGCTGCGTGTGACCACCAAAGAAGTCGCGCCCAACCTGCTCGTGAACCTGGCGCAATTGCCGATCATGTCCAAGAAAGCCGCATCGGGCCCTGCAGCCGAAGGCAAGACGACGACGGAACTCAACAGCGGCGATGGCCTGGTGGGCACCGGCCCGTACAAGTTCGTGTCGTGGAAGCGCGGCGCGGAATTCGTGCTGGCGCGCAATGACAATTACTGGGGCAAGAAACCGACCTGGGACAAGGTGATCTACCGCCCGATCAGCAATGCCGCGGCGCGCGTGGCCGCCCTGTTGGCCGGGGACGTCGACATGATCGAGGATCCCCCCACCGATGACCTGCCCAAGCTGAAGGGCGACAAGAAGCTGTACGTCGAAGAGACGCCGTCGGTGCGCGTGGTGTACGTGGCGCTGGATCAATACGCCGAGCCCTCGCCCGGCATCCAGGGCACCGAAAAGAATCCGATGAAGGACAAGCGCGTGCGTGAAGCGCTGTCCCTGGCGATCAACCGCGATGCGCTGGTGGAACGCGTGATGGGGGGCGTGGCATTGCCAGCCGGCAACCTGCTGCCCTACCCCATGTTCGGATCCAGCAAGGAACATTCCAAGGCGCCCAAGGCTGACGTCGAAAAGGCGAAAGCGCTGCTGAAGGAAGCGGGTTATCCCAACGGCTTCTCTATCACGCTGGGCTCGCCGTCGGGCCGCTACGTCAACGATTCGAAGGTGGCGCAGGCCATCGCGTCGATGTGGACGCGTATCGGCGTGAAGACCAGCGTGGATGCGATGGCGCCGCCGGTGTTCTTCAAGAACCGCGACAGCTATGCGTTCTCGGCCTATCTGGCGGGCTGGTCGGTGACCAGCGGCGAGATGTCCAATGCGTTGACGTCGTTGCTGGTGACGCGCAATCCCGAGGCGGGCCTGGGCACCACCAACCGCAGCCGCTATTCGAACCCCAAGATGGACGAGCTGGTGAAGGAAGCCTCGTCCACCATGGATGATGCCAAGCGTGCCGAACTGCTGTCGCAGGCCAGCAATATCGCCATGGACGACTACGCGATGCTGCCGGTGCACTTCGAACTGTCGGTGTGGGCGATGAAGAACGACATCCGTTACCAAGGCCGTCCTGACCAGGTGACGCTGGCGCAGTTCGCGACGTTGAAGAAGTAATGCGGTCGTTGGGCAGGTTCCCGTGCTAGCGACAATCGTACGAAGGCTGCTGCAAACCATCGTCGTCATGCTGGTGATGTCGGCGTTGGTCTTCGCCGGCATCTACATGGTGGGCGATCCGGTATCGATGCTGGCCAGTCCGGAGGCCACCGAAGCGCAACGCGCCGCGATACGCGCATCGCTGGGCCTGGACCTGCCGCTCTGGCGGCAGTACCTGATCTTCATGGGCCAGGCGGTGCGCGGCGATTTCGGCAATAGCTTCCTGACTGGCGAGCCGGCCATGCACTTGATTCTCGAGCGCATGCCGGCCACCGTCGAGCTGGCCTGTGTGGCCATGCTGCTGTCGGTGCTGATTGGCGTGCCGCTGGGCATCCTGGCCGGGCTCAAGCCCAAGGCGGCGGGCTCACGCGCCATCATGACGGGTTCGGTGCTGGGCTTTTCCTTGCCCAACTTCTGGGTCGGCCTGATGCTGATCATGGTGTTCGCCGTGATGCTGGGCTGGGTGCCGGCCGGCGGTCGCGGGCAGACGGTCAGCATCGGGTCATTGCAACTGAGCGTGCTGACGCTGAACGGCTGGTTGAGCCTGGCGCTGCCGGCGGCCACCATCGCATTTGCCAAGTGCGCCATGATCATCCGCGTGACGCGGGCGGCCACGCGCGAGGCGCTGCCGATGGACTACATCAAGTTCGCGCGCGCCAAGGGGCTGTCGGAAAAGCGCGTGCTGGGCGTGCACCTGCTCAAGAACATCCTGATTCCCGTGGTGACGGTGGCAGGCCTGGAATTCGGCCAGGTGATGGCGTTTGCCGTGGTGACCGAGACCGTCTTTTCGTGGCCGGGCATGGGCAAGCTGCTGATCGACTCCATCATCAACCTGGACCGCCCGGTGGTAGTGGCGTATCTGCTGTTGATCGTGTTTTTCCTTGTCATGCTGAACCTCGTGGTGGACATCATCTATACGGTGCTGGACCCCCGCGTACGCCTGGATAGCCGCCGATGAATACGCCCGCGACCGCAAGCGCGCCGCCCGCCGCGGCCAAGGAGCAGACGCCCTGGCGCCGCTTCGTGGCGGATTTCTTTGCCAGCAAGCTGGCCACGCTGGGTCTGGTGATGCTGGTGGTGATCGTCGGCGCAGCGCTGCTGGCGCCGTGGATCGCGCCGCAGAATCCGTACGACCTGGCGTCGCTGGACATCATGGACTCCAAGCTCAAGCCCGGCAGCGAGAGCGGCGATGGCGCCATGCGCTATTGGCTGGGCACGGATGGCCAGGCGCGCGATCTGTTGTCGGCCATTCTGTATGGCATGCGCACCAGCCTGATGGTGGCAACGGTGTCGGTGCTGGCAGCCTTCGGTATCGGCGCCACGGTGGGGCTGATCGCCGCGTACTTTGGCGGCCGCATCGACGCGCTGCTGATGCGGATTGTGGATATCCAGCTGTCGTTTCCTGCGATCCTGGTGGCGTTGATGCTGCTGGCGATTCTGGGCAAGGGTGTGGATAAGGTGATCATCGCGCTGATCGTGGTGCAGTGGGCTTATTTTGCCCGCGCGGCCCGCGGCGCGGCGCTGGTCGAGCGCGGCAAGGAATACGTCGAGGCGGCGCGCTGCATGTCGCTCTCGTGGGGACGGGTGCTGTTTCGCCACGTGTTGCCCAACTGTATGCCGCCGCTCATCGTGATCGCCACGATCGACCTGGCGCACGCCATCGCGCTGGAAGCCACGCTGTCGTTCCTGGGGGTGGGCGTGCCGGTGACCGAGCCGTCGTTGGGCATGCTGATCTACAACGGCTTCGAATACCTGCTGTCGGGCCAATACTGGATTTCGTTCTTTCCCGGCATTGCGCTGGCGCTGGCTATCATCGCCATCAACCTGGTGGGTGACCACCTGCGCGATGTGCTCAACCCGCGCCACGCGAATTGAGGGCGGACGCGATGCAGACCCAAGCTGTGGAAAAGCCGCTGGCCACGCCAGGCCCCGTGCTGCAAGTGCACGGACTGAAGACGCACTTCTTCACGCGCAACGGCGTGGTGAAGGCGGTGGATGGCGTCGACCTGACCTTGGCCGAAGGCGAGATTCTGGGGCTGGTGGGCGAGTCGGGGTCGGGCAAGAGCATCACGGGATTTTCGTTGATGGGCCTGCTGGACGAACCGGGCCGCATCGTCGACGGTGAATTGCGCTTGAATGGCGAAGACCTGCGCGGCGCATCGCCCGCGCGCTGGCGCCAGTTGCGCGGGCAGGAGATCGCCATGATCTTCCAGGACCCGATGATGACGCTGAACCCGGTGCTGCGCGTCGATACGCAGATGATCGAGGCGGTGCAGGCGCATCATAAGGTGTCGCGCGACCAAGCGCGCGACCGGGCGTTGCAGACGCTGACGATGGTCGGCATTCCGTCGCCGCAGGAACGGCTGCGTGCGTATCCGCACCAGTTGTCCGGCGGCATGCGCCAGCGCGTGGCGATCGCGATCGCGCTGCTGAATTCGCCGCGCTTGATCATTGCCGACGAGCCCACCACGGCGCTGGATGTGACCATCCAGGGGCAGATTCTGTTCGAAGTGCAGAAGCTGTGCCGCGAGACCGGCACGGGCCTGATCTGGATCACGCATGATCTGGCGGTGGTGGCGGGCCTGGCCGACCGCGTGTCGGTGATGTATGCCGGCCGCGTCGTGGAAACCGGCAGCACGCAGGACGTGATCAGCCACCCCATGCACCCGTATACGCATGGCCTGATCGCGTCGATTCCCACGCCTGAATCGCGTGGCCGTCCGCTGGTGCCGATTCCCGGCATGACGCCGTCGCTGCTCAACCTGCCGCAAGGCTGTGCGTTTCGCGGGCGGTGTCCGCGCGCGACCGACGCCTGTCTGGTCGAGCCGCAACCCGTGGAAGTCCGCCCGGCGCAATGGGTGCGCTGCTGGCATGCCGGAGACCCTGACATCAAATGAGCGCAGCAGAACGCGGCGCCGCCGCCCCCATCCTGTCCCTGCGCGGTGTGGAATTGCGATTCACGCAGCCCGTGGACCTGGCCGGCCGCATCGCCAACCTGTTGGGGGCGGGCCTGAAGACGCAGGTCGTGCACGCGGTGGCCGGCGTCGACCTGAACGTGCAGCCGGGCGAAGTCATCGGCATCGTTGGCGAATCGGGTTGCGGCAAGTCGACGCTGGGCCGCATCGTGTCCGGCATCTTGCCGCCCTCTTCCGGCGAAGTGCACTACCAGGGCCAGGCCGTGAAGGCCATGGCGGGGCCGGCACGACGCGCCTACGAGCTGGGCGTGCAGATGATCTTCCAGGACCCGTATGCCTCGCTCAATCCGCGCATGCGGGTGCGCGAGATCATCGGCGAGGCGCCGGTGGCGCATGGTTTGATACGGGCCCGCGACAAGGCCGAGTACGTGGCAGGCCTGATGCGCCAGGTCGGGTTGGACCCAAGCTTTGCGCAGCGCTATCCGCATCAATTCTCGGGTGGCCAGCGCCAGCGCATCGGCATCGCGCGGGCATTGGCGCTCAAGCCGTCGGTGATCGTCTGCGACGAGGCCGTGGCTGCGCTGGATGTGTCCATCCAGGCGCAGGTGCTGAACCTGTTCGAGCAACTGCGCGACGACTTGGACCTGACCTACCTGTTCATCAGCCACAACCTGAGCGTGGTCAGCCATATTTCGGATCGCGTGGCCATCATGTACCTGGGGCGCGTGGTCGAGCTGGCGCCCACCGACATGGTGTTCCAGCGTGCCAACCATCCGTACACGCAGGCGTTGCTGAAAGAGCTGCCCACGTTGACGCCGGGGCGTCGCAGTTACCAGCCCATCAAGGGCGAGTTGCCGTCGCCGCTGGACCCGCCCAGCGGCTGTGCGTTTCACCCGCGTTGTCCACAGGCGATGGCGCGCTGCAAGACCGAGCGGCCGCTGCTGCGCGAGATTGCGCCAGGGCAATTCAGCGCCTGCCATCTGAACGATGCGGCCTGACCCTCATCCGTAACAGGGCTGGACGCGGCGGGTGGCCAGCGCGAGAATTCCTGCGATAGTCCGTTTATGCAGACGTTGCCTTTTCGATCCGAACCTCTACCGACCGCTTATCCACAGCCATGAAAACCCTAGCCGAAATCGAACGCGCCCACGGCGATCTGACCGCCCTGCGCCGCGATATCCACGCCCACCCCGAACTGGCCTTCCAGGAAACGCGTACGTCGAACCTGGTGGCCGAGCGCCTGCGCGAATGGGGGCTGGAAGTGCACACCGGCCTGGGGAAAACCGGCGTGGTCGGCGTATTGCGCGGCGGCAACGGCGGCAAGACGGTGGGCCTGCGCGCCGACATGGATGCGCTGCCCATGCCCGAGCACAATCGCTTCGCGCACAAGTCGACCATCAGCGGCCGCATGCATGGCTGTGGCCACGATGGCCACACCACGATGCTGCTGGGCGCAGCCCAGTATCTGTCCAAGCATCGCAATTTCGACGGCACGGTGGTGTTCATCTTCCAGCCCGCCGAAGAAGGCGGCAATGCCGGCGCGCGGGCAATGATGCAGGACGGCCTGTTCGACAGATTTCCGTGCGATGCCGTGTTCGGCATCCACAACATGCCGGGCATGCCGGTGAACCAGTTCGGTTTCCGTACCGGCCCCACCATGGCGTCCAGCAATCGCTGGGACATCGTCATCAAGGGGGTGGGCGGCCATGCCGCGCAGCCGCACGCGTCGGTCGATCCGATCATCGTGGCCGCCGACATGGTGCATGCGCTGCAGACCGTCATCTCGCGCAGCAAAGACCCGCTGGAGCAGGCCGTGCTGTCGATCACGCAGATTCACGCGGGCGATGCCTACAACGTCATTCCCGGCGAAGCCGTGCTGCGTGGCACCGTGCGCACCTATTCGGTGGCGGTGCTGGACAAGATCGAAGCCGACATGCGGCGTATCGCCACGACGCTGCCGCAGGTGTACGGCGGCACCGGCACGCTGGATTTCGTGCGTGCCTATCCGCCGCTGGTGAACTGGGAAAAAGAAACCGCGTTTGCCGCGCAGGTGGCCGAAGACGCCTTTGGCGCCGAGAACGTGGTGCGCGAGATGCCGCCGTTCATGGGGGCGGAAGATTTTTCCTTCTTCCTGGAAGCGTTGCCGGGTACGTACCTGTTCCTGGGCAACGGCGACGGCGACCATCGCATGGAGAGCTATCACGGCATGGGGCCGTGCCAGCTGCACAACCCCAACTACGATTTCAACGATGCCTTGCTGCCGGTGGGCGCGACGTATTGGGTCAAGTTGGTCGAGGCCTTCCTGCCCGCGCAGAAGTGATTCGTTTGCATCCTTGCGGCGGATTTGCACCGCCCTTCAGCCATGAGCGCTATTAGCTTATGCGTGCAGCGCATGAAGCCGCCCGGCCTCCCCCGGGCGGCTTTTCTATATGACGGGAAGCTTTGTTCAAACGCCGATATCTTCGTTTGAGATACAAGGCACGCTTTCCATAATCGATCATTCCTGATCCGCCCGTGGGCGGGTCGCAGAGCCAGCGCAGGCGGCATTGCCGCCACGCGAACCGGAGCGATCGATGTCCCAGAGCAATGCCGTGCGGCGTGTGGAGGCTGGCGCCGCCATCCCCCAACCGCGGACGTTCGAGCTGCGGCCTTTGGCCGGCCCGGTGGGCGCGGAGATCATCGGCCTGGACCTGTCGCGCGAGCTGACATCGGCCGACTTCTCGCGGGTGCACCAGGCGCACCTGGATCACCATCTGCTGGTGTTTCGCGACCAGCGCATCACGCCGCAGCAGCATATCGATTTCAGCCGCCGCTTTGGCCGCCTGATGATTCACGTGCTGCACCAGTTCCATCTGGCCGGACACCCTGAAATTCTGATCGTGTCCAACATCGTCGAAGACGGCAAGCCTGTCGGTCTGGGCGATGCCGGCAAGTACTGGCATTCGGACATCTCGTACAAGGAACTGCCCAGCCTGGGGTCGCTGCTGCATGCGCAGGAGCTGCCCGCCGAAGGCGGCGACACGCTGTTCGCCAACATGCACCTGGCCTACGACACCCTGCCCGCGGCGCTGCGCAGCGCCATTGAAGGCAAGCGCGCGGTGCATTCCTACCTGGCCAAGTACGGCCAGCTGCAGAAGGAAGGCAATTGGCGCCCCAACCTGAGCGCGCAGCAAGTGGCGCAGGTGCAGGAAGTGGTGCATCCGGTGGTGCGTACGCATCCGGAGAACGGACGCCGTGCGCTGTTCGTCAGCGAAGGATTCACGACGCGCATCGAAGGCCTGCCGGAAGACGAAAGCCGCCAGTTGCTGGACGAATTGTTTGCCCACAGCATCCGGCCGGAACATCTGTACCGCCATCGCTGGCAGCCGCATGACCTGGTGTTCTGGGACAACCGTTCGCTGATCCACCTGGCCGGCGGCACGCCCGATCACCTGCGGCGCAAGCTGTACCGCACCACGATTGAAGGCGATGTGCCGGTCTGACGCCGGTTCATTCACCGCCCCCCGTACTTATCCACAAGGACCGCCATGCGTCTTTCCTCTGAACTACGTGAACGCCTGGTTCGCGCCGCGACCGGTGCGGGCCTGGCATTGGCGCTAGGCCTCGTTGCACTGGCTTCGCCTACGCCGTCCGTCGCGGCGCAAGCCGGCCAGGCGGTTGCATCGCAACCGCACAGCGCCGCATCGGTGACGAAGTAATCCGACTGCCCGGGCCGGGGCTGGGGATAACCTGCCGGCCCGGGACAATGCTGGCGCACAAACGCCTGGCGACGCTCAGAAATTGGCGCGTAGCGTCAGCGCCACCCGGCGCCCTTCGCCGAACAGCGCACCCTGGGTCATCGGCGTGATGTAGCGCCGGTCGAACAGGTTGGTGGCATTGAGTGCCACGGTCATGTGTTCGTCGATCTTGTAGGCCAGCCGCGCATCGGCCGTGTAGAAGCCGCCCTGCGTGATCTTGGCGTCATTGGTGCCGCCGTACAGCTTGCTGGTGGCATTGATGCCGCCGCCGACCTCCCAACGGCTCAGATCGCCCGGCAAGCGATAGTTGCTCCAGACCCTGAACAGATGGCGCGGCGCGATCTGAGAGAACGCGGACGCGCTGGTATCCAGGCTGGCCTCGTCCAGCAGCTTGCTGTCGTTGTAGGTGTAGCCGGCCGTCACGGTCCAGCCGGGCGTGATCTGACCCGATGCGCGCAAGTCCAACCCGCGTGAACGGGCCTTGCCCGCCGCCTCGAAGTACTGCGACGTATCGTCGGTGGGCAGCGCGCGGTTGGTCTGCGTGACCTGGTACAGCGCGGCCGACGTCTGCAGCCTGCCGTCCAGGTAGCTGCCCTTCACCCCCACTTCATATTGCTCGCCTTCCATCGGCTTGAGCAGTTCGCCCGAAGGCGTGCGCAAGGCCTGCGGCTGGAAGATGGTGGAATAGCTGGCATAGACCGAATGCGCGTCGTCGATGTCGGCGATCAGGCCGGCATATGGCGTGACCTTCTTCTTGTAGGTGTCGCTGCTGGACTGGTTGTTGAACGGGTTGTAGGTCGCGTCCTGCTTGTAGCGGGTATCCCACCACGACACGCGGGCGCCGACGATGGCGGTCAATGCGTCGGTCAGGTGGTAGCGCGTGTTGCCGTAGATGCCGTACTGGCTTTGTTCGACGGCGCCTTTCGAGGTGTGTTCGGGCAGGCCGCTCCAGGTGGGTTTGGCGTAGGAATAATCCTTGATGTTGACCGTCTGGAAATTGAACAGGTCGTCGGTGCCGTAATAGCTGGTGCCGTAGTTGTACATGCGGCTGTAGTTCGCGCCGATCACCAGGTCGTGCTGGCGGCCCAGCAGCACGTATTTGCCGGTCAGGTTCAAGTCGTAGCTTTGATTGTTTTCGTAGTAGTCGGTGTTGGTGGTGCCGAAGGTGGCTTCGTTGGTGGCCTTGTCGACGCTGCCGAAGGTTTCGCCTGACAACACCCGCGCCGTGTTGTGGTCGAAGCTGCCGGCAAGCGTGACCTTCCAGTCCTGGGCCAGCTTGTGCTCCAGGCTGGCGAACACATTGGTGTTGGCGTAGCGGTCGTGGTTCCAGGGCGCGCCGAAGAAGTCCGACCGGCCACCCGCCAGCGTCAGGTCGCCGTAGAGCGGCACCTTGTCGGCCCAGCCGACATTGGAATCGCGTTGGCTGTAGCTCACGCCGGTGCGCAGCAACGTGCCCGGCGCCAGGTCGGCTTCCAGGGTGCCGTAGTACGACTGGTCCTTGCGCCATGTCGAATCGGGCTCCAGATCCTTGCGCTGGGCGGATGCGACGAAGCGTCCGCGCAGCGTGCCGGCGTCGTTCAGCGGGCCGCCGATATCAGCCTGGCCGGCGAAGTTGTCGCGGGTGCCCACCGTGGTGCTCAACTGCGTCGAGAATTCCGACGGCGCGCGTTTGCGCACCAGGCTGATGACGCCGCCGACGCTGCCGAAGCCGCCGTACAGGCCCGCCGGGCCATCCAGTACTTCCACGCGGTCGTACATGGCCAGGCTGGGCGCGTTGGTGCCGGCGGTGGAAGACATGTCGGAATTCATCACGACCGGCAAGCCATCCACGACCATCGAGCTGATCGGGAAGCCGCGCGCATAGTATTGAACGCGGTCGGCGTCGCTTTGCAGCACCATCACGCCCGGGGTGCGTTTCATGGCCTCGTCCAGCGATTGCAAGTTCTGTTCCTGGATCTGCTGTTGCGTGACCACGCTGACGGTCTGCGGGATTTCACGCTGTGCCAGCGGGATCTTCGAGGCGACGCTGGTCTGCGGATTGAGCCGCTGGACGACGGGATCGATCTCGGCGCCGGTGACGGCGATGGCCGGCAACGTGGCAACACCGGCCGCAGGCGCTTCTTTCAGCACGTACTGCCCCTGTTCGTTGGCCACCGCTTGCAGGCCGGTGCCGGCCAGCAGCGCGGTGAGGCCTTCCTGGGCGCCGAAGCGGCCTTTCAGGCCGGGGCTGTGCTTGCCGCTGGCCAGGTCGGTGGATCCGGCGAGATAGATGCCCGCCTCGGCCGAGAATCGAATCAGGGCGGGTTGCAGCGGGCCTGCCGGGATGTCGTAGCTGCGGGCTGCAGGGGCTGGCGCAGTGCGGCCGGAAGCGGCCTGGGCGTGTACCGCAGCGGCGCTGCCGGCCAGGGCGGCGGCGACGGCGATATGCAGGGCCAGCACGGCGGGCTGTCCGCTTCGTGGTTGGCGCGCGCGGCGCACGCCGGCAACGGCGAAGCGGGAATGGAACAAGCGGGGGGACATGGCGTTCAATCCTTGCGGGAGGTTCGGGTGTCGTCAGCGCATGTCCATCGACGGGCCGCCGGCCGTCGGCCATCGATGCCATGTGCTTTCACCTCCTGAATCAATCGAGCAGCCGAAAACGGAACCTGGCGGCCCCGATTGATGGCAGAAAATTTGTAAAGCGGGTTTCGATCGGGCCTGCTGCGTCCTTGGCCGCCCGTCTCAATGCGGCCGGCCACGCTCATCGGCGGCCAGCGTCGTCCACCAGGGCAAAGGGCGTCGTATCTGCGCCTGGGCCGCTTGCGCCAGCATGGCCAGGGCGCTGTCCACATCGCGCAGCGGGAAGGTGCCGAAGACGCGCCGCTGTGCGATTTCCGGTGCCACGCCGATATGGCCCAGGGTGTAGCGGCCCAGCTCGTCCACGACCTCTTGCAGCGACAGGTCCGCGGCCACCAGGTCGCCGCGGCTCCAGGCTTCGCGTGCCGGGTCGGCGGCAGTGGCAGGCGCCACCGTGGTGGCGGTGTAGCGGGTCTGCTGGCCGGCTGTGATGATGACCGACGACGCGGCGGCGGATGGCCGGATTTCCACCGCCCCCTGATACACCGCCAGCAAGGTGGCGCCCTGCTCCTGGCGCACCGTGAAGCGGGTGCCCAGCGCGCGCAAGCGCCCTTGGGCGGTATCGACCACTAACGGCCGAGAGTGATCTGGCCCGGTTTCGATCAGGATCTCGCCTTGCACCAGCTGCAGCCGGCGCAGGTCGGGCTGATAAGCCTGGTTGAAGGCGCTGGCCGTGTTGAGCCATACGCGGGTGCCGTCGGACAGCGTGGCGCTGCGGATCTCGCCGGTGGCTGCGCGATAGTCGGCGCGCCACGCGGCGGCCAGTCCGCCCAGCGGCGTTTGCCGCCAGCCCAGCCAGCCGAACAGCCCCACTCCTGCCAGCGTGGCCATGCGCGCCAGGGCGCGGCGGCGCCGCATGACGCGTTGGGCGGCCGCGTGCAGGGTGTCGGTGGTCAGGCGCGGGTCGGGCGTGTCGCGCAGCGGCGCCAGGATGCGTTGGCTGACCTGTTCCACATAGGTCCAGGCCTGGCGGTGGCTGGGATGGGCGTCCAGCCAGACATGCCAGCGCTGGCGGTCGGCGGGCACGGCGTCCGTGGAGATCAGCAGCGCATACCATTCGGCGGCCTGCTCCATGACGTCATGCGGCGGGCTGGCGGATGCAAGGGGGCGGGAGCCGCCGATGGGCAAGGTGGCCATGCCGTCAGGCGAAGGACGGGTCTTGCAGGGCGGCAGCGGTGGCGCTGGCCTCGGTCAGCATGCAGCGCAGCATCACCTGGGCAACATACTTGCGGACCATGCGGGGCGAAATGCCGAGCTCCGAAGCGACGTCGCAGGTGGGCACGTCGCACACCGCAGCCATCAGGAATGCCTGTGCCGCCTTGGGCGGCAGATCCCGCAGCAAGGCGCCAATTTCCTGCAAGGCTTCCAGCACGATGGCCTGCCGCTCGGCTGACGGGGCGCAGGCTTCGGGGCTGGCGGCCAGCGTGTCGAGCCAGGCTTGTTCGATTTCGCGCCGATGCCACAGGTTGATGCACATGCCCTGCGCCATGGCGCGCAGGTAGGCCCGGGCCTCGCCGGGGCTGCCGAAGCCGCGCGGCGCCGGCTTGAGGATCAGGCGCAGGAAGGAATCGTGGGCCAGGTCGGCCGCGTCGGCGGCGTTGCCCAGGCGCCGTTGCAACCATCCACGCAGCCAGCCGTGGTGGTCCTGGTACAGGGTTTCGATGGAAGGCGTTGAGGGATATCCCTGCGGGTTCACGGTCCGGCTCGATGGCGGTGGCTGCGCCCTGGGCCCGGACGGGCAGCAGGCGATGAGTAATGAATAGTAATCATTATTGATACCGGCGCCAACCGCTGTCAATGGCGTCGACCTCGCCTCCCTACAATGACGGGACGCCTGCTCCCCCGCCGTCCGGCATTCCCGCCGGGCTGCTGCAGCGGGCTTTCCTGGACCGACATGCTTGCAACCTCTTCCATCGACCTGATCGGCAATACCCCGCTGGTGACATTGGGCCGTATCCACGACGGCCCCGGGCGCATCGTCGCCAAGGCGGAATTCCTGCAGCCCGGCGGCAGCGTCAAAGACCGCGCTGCCCGCGCGATCCTGCTGGCCGCCAGGGCGGACGGCCGGCTGCAGCCCGGGATGCCGGTGGTGGAGATGACCAGCGGCAACATGGGGGCGGGCCTGGCCGTGGCCTGCGCCGCGCTGGGGCATCCGCTGGTGGTGACGATGTCCGCCGGCAACAGCCCTGCCCGCGCCCGCATGCTGGAAGGCCTGGGCGCCGAGGTGGTGCTGGTGGCGCAAGTGGATGGCGCCTCCGGGCAGGTCACCGGCGCCGACGTGCAGGCCGCCGCTGATGTCGCGGCTCGCATCGCGGCCGAACGCGGCGGCTTCTATGTCGACCAGTTCAACGCCGTCGAATGCATTGCGGCGCACGAAGCGGGCACGGGCCGGGAAATCCTGGATCAATTGGGTAGTGCGCCGGATGGCTGGGTCGCAGCCGTAGGCACGGGTTGCACGTTCATGGGCGTGGCGCGCGCATTGAAGGCGGCCAATCCGGCGACGGTCTGCGCGGCAGTCGAGCCGCAGGGCTGCGAAGTGCTGGCGGGGGCGCCCGTCCTGAAGGCCCGCCACGTGATCCAGGGCACCAGCTACGGCGCCGTGCCGCCCCACTGGGACGCCACCCTGATGGACCTTAGCCTGGCGGTGACCGACGACGAGGCCGAGGACTGGCGCCGCCCGCTGGCCGTGCGCGAGGGGCTGTACGTGGGGTTTTCGGCCGCGGCCAACGTGTGCGCGGCGGCGAAGCTGTTGCAGTCCGGACGGCTGCGGCCGGATGCGACGGTGGCTACCGTGTTGTGCGACACCGGCTTGAAGTATTAGGCCCGGGACACCCGTCCCGATGCAAAATCGGGTCAAAAGCGGGCGAAGCTGTGGATATCCCTGTGAAAGTCCTGTGGATTGCCTGTGAAAGGCTTGTGGATAAAAAAGAATAACTTTCCACCCCACCCTCTGGGGATAAGTCGCTGGAAGGGTTTTTCGGAGTCTTTCGGCGCCAAACGGCACGGCAGCAATGAAAACGGGCGGCCCGCAGGCCGCCCGCCAGGTCCACGCGGTCAATACCGCGCGGCATCCGTGCTGGTGCGTTACAGCTTCAGGCCCAGCGCCTTGGCCACGCCCGCGGCATAGGCCGGGTCGGCCTTGCGGAAGTGTTCCAGCTGGCGGCGCTGGATTTCCTCGGGCACGTCCGCCATGTGGCGGCCGATGTTGCCGAACAGCAGCTCTTGCTGTGCCGGCGTCATCAGGCGGAACAAGGCGCCCGGCTGCGAGTAGTAGTCGTCGTCCACGCGGTGGTTCCAGCGGGCCGCGGCCTGGCCGTCCAGCGCCAGCGGCGGTTCGCCGGCCGACGGGGTTTCCTTCCATTCACCGGCGCTGTTGGGCTCGTAGTTCAGCGTGCCGCCGGCATTGCCGTCCACGCGCGATGCGCCATCGCGGTGGTAGCTGTGGAACGGGCAGCGCGGCGCGTTCACCGGAATCTGGTGGTGGTTGATGCCCAGGCGGTAGCGGTGCGTGTCGCCATACGAGAACAGGCGGCCCTGCAGCATCTTGTCCGGCGAGAAGTCGATGCCCGGCACCACGTTGGCCGGCGTGAAGGCGGCCTGCTCGACTTCGGCGAAGTAGTTCTCGGGGTTCTTGTTCAGTTCCAGCACGCCCACGTCGATCAGCGGGTAGTCGCCGTGCGGCCACACCTTGGTGAGATCGAACGGGTTGATGTGGTAGGTCTCGGCTTCGGCCTCGGGCATGATCTGCACCTTCAGCGACCACTTCGGGAAGTTGCCCTGTTCGATGTTGTTGAACAGGTCACGCTGCGAGCTTTCGCGGTCGTGAGCGACCACTTGTGCCGCTTCATCGTCGCTCAGACAGGCAATGCCCTGCTGCGACTTGAAGTGGAACTTCACGTAGAAGCGTTCGTTGTTGGCATTGACGAAGCTGAAGGTATGCGAACCGAAGCCATGCTGCTGGCGCAGGTTGGCGGGAATGCCGCGGTCACTCATCAGGATGGTGACCTGGTGCAGCGATTCGGGGCTGAGCGACCAGAAGTCCCAGGCGGCGGTGGCGCTGCGCAGGTTGGTCTTGGGGTCGCGCTTCTGGGTGTGGATGAAGTCGGGG
Source organism: Achromobacter deleyi (assembly GCF_902859705.1). Lineage (GTDB taxonomy): Bacteria > Pseudomonadota > Gammaproteobacteria > Burkholderiales > Burkholderiaceae_B > Achromobacter > Achromobacter deleyi. Next base: position 263,364 of record NZ_CADIJO010000004.1, read on the forward strand.
AACTTGAGCGGGTCGCGGATGAAGAACACCGGCGTGTTGTTGCCCACCAGGTCCCAGTTGCCTTCGTCGGTGTAGAACTTGATGGCGAAGCCGCGCACGTCGCGTTCGGCATCGGCCGCGCCGCGTTCGCCGGCCACGGTCGAAAAGCGCAGGAACAGCGGGGTCTGCTTGCCGACCTTGGAGAAGATGCTGGCGCGGGTGTAGCGCGAGATGTCGTGGGTGATGGTCAAGGTGCCATAGGCGCCCGAACCCTTGGCGTGCACCACGCGTTCGGGGATGCGTTCACGGTCGAAATGGGCGAGCTTTTCAATCAGCCAGAAGTCCTGCAACAGCGCGGGACCGCGAGGGCCCGCGGTCAGCGTGTTGTTGTTGTCGGCCACCGGGGCGCCAGAGGCGGTGGTCAGATGCTGCTTCTTGTCGGTCATGGCACACACTCCCTACGTAATTCCTGGAATGCGCGGCGCCTGGGCCGGGCCGCGCAACGTGATGGATACCGCCCCGGACATAGCCGGCCGGGGAATATCTCCGACACATCATAGGGGTCTATGTTTCCACTGTGAAGTTGATTGAACTAGTAAATTTGATTAAAAATAACTATCGATGGTGCGACATGACACCCATCGCCGCCCAACCATCCCGGAACGCAGGCGAAAAAAAACCGGCCCCAGGAGGCCGGTTTTTCGTGGCGCGAAGCGATCAGCGGCTGGCCGCGGCTTCTGCCTTGCGCTGCATGGCGCGGGTGATCGACCACTGCTGGGCGATCGACAGGGTGTTGTTGACGCACCAGTAGAGCACCAGGCCGGCCGGGAAGAAGAACATCATCCCGCCGAACACCAGCGGCATGATCATCATGACCTTGGCCTGGACGGGGTCCGGGGGCGTCGGGTTCAGTTTGATCTGCAGGAACATGGTGGCCATCATGATGGCGGGCAGAATGAAGAACGGGTCGCGGATCGACAGGTCGTGGACCCACAGGATCCAGGGCGCGCCGCGCATTTCCACGCTGGCCAGCAGCACCCAGTACAGCGAGATGAACACCGGGATCTGCACCACCATCGGCAAGCAGCCGCCCAGCGGGTTGATCTTTTCGGTGCGGTACATCTCCATCATGGCCGCATTGAGCTTCTGCTTGTCGTCGCCGTACTTTTCCTTCAGGGCCTGCAGGCGCGGGGCGACCTGCTTCATGCGGGCCATCGAGCGGTAGCTGGCGGCGGCCAGGGGGTAGAACAGGGCCTTGATCAGCACGGTCAGGGCGACGATGGTCCAGCCCCAGTTGCCCAGGATGGAATGCAGCCAGGTCATCAGCGTGAACAGCGGCTTGGCGATGATGGTCAGCCAGCCGTAGTCGACCACCAGTTCCAGGCCGGGGGCGAGCGCCGCCATGGCCTTCTGGTCTTGCGGGCCGACCCACAGGTGCGAATCGACGCGGGCAGCGGCGCCCGGGGCGATCTCGCCAACAGCTTCGATGGTGCGGGCGGCGTACAGGTTCTTCTGCACTTCCAGCACTTCGTTGCTGCGCGGCTTGCCTTGCGGCGGCACCCAGGCGGTGGCGAAGTAGTGCTGGACCACGGCGATCCAGCCGTTGTCCGTCTGCTTGATGTAGTTGGCCTTCTTCTTTTCGATGTCGGCGAAGGTCATCTTCTGGAACTTGTCCTGTTCCGAGTAGACGGCCATGCCGGTGAACGTGTGATAGAAGCTGGAGGTATCGGCCGGGTCGTTGCCGTCGCGCTCGAGCTGCAGGTACAGCGCGGGCGTCACGGGGGCGGAGCCGACGTTGGCCAGGTCGTGGCGCACGTCGATGTCGTAGCGGCCGCGATGCAGCGTGAAGGTCTTGGTGACCTTGACGCCGCCGGATTCGGCTTCGAACGTCACGTCCAGGTTGTCGCCGGTCAGCTGGCGATCGGTCGAGACGACGCGGAAAGGCGTCTGGTGCGTCGGGAAGCTCTGGCCGTTGCCTGCACCGACCACGCCGGTCTGGGCGACGTAGTTCAGGCCGGCGGCGCGATCGAGCAGCACGGTGGGCTTGTCAGGTTGGCCGGTGGCCGGGTACTTCAGCAGTTCGGCCCGCACCAGCTGGGCGCCCAGCGTGTCGAACGTCAGGCGCAGCACGTCGGTGGTGATGACGACTTCTTCCGAGCGCGTCGGGGCCGGCGTGGCGGCGCCCGGCACGGCCGAGGGCGCAGGCGCGCTGGCGGCCGTGGGCGCATTGGGCACCGAAGGCGTCGCGTTGTTCGCGGCGGCCGGCGTGCCGTTGGCGTTCGTGCTGGCCGCGGGCGTGGGGCCCCCGAACAACGACGGCTTGCCGTTATGGATCTGCCAGTTGTTCCAAAGGAGCAACAGCGAGAAGGAAAAAATCATCCAGAGGACGGTTCGTCGGATATCCATGGTGCCTACTGAAGTGAATACGGGCCAGCAAAGCCCGCCAGTTTAGCGTCAATCGTGCTCGGTGCGGTGGCCATGGGAGCAGCAAGCGTCGCCGTTGGTTCCCTTGGCCGGCGGAACCGGGTCCCAGCCGCCGGGCGACCAGGGATGGCAACGGCCGATGCGCCGGACCATCAGCCAGAAGCCGCGCCAGGGACCGTGGCGTTCGATCGCCTCGATCGCGTACGCCGAGCAGGTCGGGGTAAAGCGGCACTGCCGGCCGATCCAGGGGCTCAGGAAGAACCTGTAGAACCGGATCGGGGCAATGAGTATTGCGGCCCCCACGGAACGCCCGCGTCGCGGACGGCTTGCCTGCCGGGGGGATGGGCCGTTCATCGTGCGATCCGCTCGAAGTGAGCGTCCGCTTCGGCTCTGGCCGCGCGTTTAAGCGCGGTGAGCGAGGCGGGCGCCACCTTGCAGTGCAGCCGCACGACGTAGTCTTTTGCCGGAAGCGCCAGGCGCCGATGACGGAACGCCTCGCGGATGACCCGCTTCAAGGCGTTGCGTGTGGTGGCGTGGGCGGCGAACCGCTTGGCGATCACCAGGCCCAGGCGGGCACAGGCGTCCTGGCCGGGAGGCAGATCGTTGGGAGCGGCGCTCACAACGAAAAACGCCCCTCGGGCAAGACGCCGGCCTTTGAGGGCGGCGGCGAACTCGGAGGGGCGATGCAGCCGCGCCTCCGGGGGAAGCGTGGAGCGCGGCATGGACTGCGGGTCAGGCTTTTGCGCGGAACCGGGACGGGATTGCGAGAGGTCTTGCAATATGGCCGGTCCGTGCAAAAAAAGTCAGGCTTCCGGCAAAAGACCGGAAACGCGGGACTTAGACGGCCAGACGCTTGCGGCCCTTGGCGCGGCGGGCGCTCAGGATGGCGCGGCCAGCGCGGGTTTTCATGCGCACGCGAAAGCCATGGGTGCGCTTGCGGCGGGTAACGGAAGGTTGGTAGGTACGTTTCATGGACGATCCACAAAAAGAACAAAAGTCAGAAGGGACCTGCCCGGAGGGTTCCTGGTCGCGGATCCAAAGCGGGTATCTAGTAAGCGATTGCGCCGCGTCATGGCACCAAGGTGCAAAAACGCCAGCAAAATCAGACTTGTAGACGGGGCTTGGGGGCCGGGGATTCCCCGGGCGACCTATTCAGCAAGGCCAGGATTCCAGGCGAACGCTAGTGTAGCGCTCACGTTGATACTGGGCCTTCTGCGAAACCTTCTGACAGACAGAATTCGGAAAAGCCCACCATTTCAGCAAGTTTTCCCTGTCTTGTCAAACAGTTAAGCTGGCGGCATGTGCAAGCTTATGCCCTACCCTGTGGATAACCCATGCCCAGGCAAGGTAGAATCGAGGTTTGAATAAGAGCGACATGAAAGAATTCTGGCAGACCTGCGTCAGTCGTCTTGAGCAGGAACTCCCCCCCCAACAAATCAGCGCGTGGATACGACCGCTGGTCCCGCTTGCGTATGACGAGACGCAGGCGGTGCTGCGCGTTGCCGCCCCCAACCGGTTCAAGCTGGACTGGGTGCGCAAGAACTTCTCCCACCAGATCGAAGCGTTGGCCGCGGAGTGGTTCGAGCGTCCGGTACAGGTTTTGTTCGAGTTGCCCTCGCAGGGCGCGACGCCGCGCATGCCTGTCGCGCCCGTGCGCGCCCAGCAGCCCGCGCATACGCCACTGTCCGGTGCCACGCCGTCAGGCGGTGCGCCGCCGCCCGGCATGGCCGCGCAGCCCGCCGCGCCGGCAGCCCCCGCACCCAGTGCGGGCGCGGCTGCCGTCAACGCGGATGCCGCGAACATCGTGTACGAGCGCTCGCGCCTGAACACCGACCTGACGTTCGAGAACTTCGTGACGGGTAAGGCCAACCAGCTGGCGCGCGCTGCCGCGCTGCAGGTGGCCGAGAACCCGGGTACGTCCTACAACCCGCTGTTCCTGTATGGCGGCGTGGGCCTGGGCAAGACCCACTTGATCCACGCCATCGGCAACGCCATGGTGGCGGCCGGCACCGGGGTGCGCGTGCGCTACGTGCACGCCGACCAATACGTGTCCGACGTGGTCAAGGCGTATCAGCGCAAGGCGTTCGACGATTTCAAGCGCTACTACCACTCGCTGGACCTGCTGCTGATCGACGATATCCAGTTCTTCTCCGGCAAGAACCGCACGCAGGAAGAATTCTTCTACGCGTTCGAGGCGATGGTCGCGCAGCGCAAGCAGATCATCATCACCAGCGATACGTACCCGAAGGAACTGTCGGGCATCGACAGCCGCCTGATCTCGCGCTTCGATTCCGGCCTGACGGTCGCGATCGAGCCGCCCGAACTCGAGATGCGCGTGGCGATCCTGCTGCGCAAGGCCGAGTCCGAAGGCGTGCCCATGCCCGAGGAAGTGGCGTTCTTCATCGCCAAGCACCTGCGCAGCAATGTGCGCGAACTTGAAGGCGCGTTGCGCAAGGTGCTGGCCTACGCCCGCTTCCATGGCCGCGACGTGCTGACGGTAGACGTCTGCAAGGAAGCCCTGAAGGATCTGCTGTCCGTGTCCAACGGGCAGATCACCGTGGAAAACATCCAGAAGACGGTGGCGGATTTCTACAAGATCAAAGTGGCCGACATGTATTCGAAACGCCGGCCGGCCAATATCGCGTTGCCGCGCCAGGTCGCTATGTACCTGGCGAAGGAGCTGACCCAGAAAAGCCTGCCGGAAATCGGCGACCTGTTCGGTGGTCGTGATCACACCACCGTCCTGCACGCCGTACGCAAGATTTCCGACGCCCGCGCAAAGCAAGCGGAGCTCAACCATACCCTGCACGTGTTGGAACAAACTCTAAAAGGATGACCATGCAACTCGTACAAACCACACGCGATGCATTGCTGAAACCGCTGTCGACCGTGGCGGGCATCGTCGAAAGACGCCATACCCTGCCCATCCTGGCGAACATCCTGATGCGCAAGGAAGGCAACAAGGTTGCCTTCATTGCGACCGACCTCGAAGTACAGATCACGACGCATGCCGACTTCGGCGTGGGCCACGACAACGAGTCCACCACCGTTGCGGCGCGCAAGCTGCTCGACATCCTGAAGGCCCTGCCCGATACGGGCGACGTGCGCCTGGCGCTGGCCAGCAACAAGCTGTCGGTGCAATCGGCCAAGAGCCGCTTTGCCCTGCAGACGCTGGCCGCCAGCGAATTCCCCACCGTGGCTCAGCCCGAGCAGTGGGACGTGTCGCTGACCATGCCGCAACGCACGCTGCGCCATCTGTTCAACATGGTGCACTTCGCCATGGCCCAACAGGACATCCGCTACTACCTGAACGGCATGCTGCTGGTGTTTGAACCGGGCCGTGTGCGCGCGGTTGCCACCGACGGCCACCGCCTGGCCCACTGCTCCACCGAAGCAGACGGCATCAGCGAACGCCACGAAGTGATCGTGCCGCGCAAGACCGTGCTTGAAATGCAGCGCCTGCTCGAAGACTCCGACGAAGTCGTGTCGATCGACGTGGCGCCGGGCCAGATCCGTTTCCGTTTCGGCGACGTCGAGCTGGTGTCCAAGCTGGTCGAAGGCAAGTTCCCCGATTTCACGCGCGTGATTCCCACGAATTACTCGCGCCACTTCCTGGTGGGCCGCGAAGCCTTGCAGGGCAGCCTGCAGCGCGCCGCCATTCTCACCACCGACAAGTTCAAGGGCGTGCGCCTGCAGCTGGCGCAGAACCAGATGAAGATCTCGTCCTCGAACGCCGAGCAGGAAGAGGCGCAGGAAGAAATCGACATCGACTACGGCCACGAGCCGCTGGACGTGGGCTTCAACGTCGGCTACCTGCTCGACGTGCTGGCCAACGTCAAAGTGGACAACATCCAGTGGTCGGTCATGCCCGATGCCAACGCGTCGGCGCTCATCACCCTGCCCGAAGACGACCAGTTCAAATACGTCGTCATGCCCATGCGGATCTAAGTCCGCGCTCATGTGGGTTTGTGCCGCCACGGGCCTGATGGCTCGTCGGCGGTCCGGCCGCCAGGCCGTTCTTTAAAGCGTTATCGATACAGACATGTCAGATCAGCAGAACACCACTCCCGAGAACGGCGGCTACGGCGCCGACTCGATCAAGATGCTCAAGGGGCTGGAGGCCGTGCGCAAGCGCCCCGGCATGTACATCGGGGACACGTCCGACGGCACCGGCTTGCACCACATGGTGTTCGAAGTCGTCGACAACGCCATTGACGAAGCACTGGCCGGCTATTGCGACGACATCGTCGTAACGATCCACACCGACAACTCCATCTCGGTCACCGACAACGGCCGCGGCATCCCCACGGATATCCACAAGGACGATGAATTCCACCGCAGCGCGGCGGAAATCGTCATGACCGAGCTGCATGCCGGCGGCAAGTTCGACCAGAACTCGTACAAGGTGTCCGGCGGCCTGCACGGCGTGGGCGTGTCTTGCGTGAACGCCCTGTCCGAATGGCTGCGCCTGACCATCCGCCGCAACGGCGAAGTGCACCAGATGGAATTCCGCCAGGGTGAGCGCGTCGCGCCCCTGGCCGTGACCGGCACGACCGACAAGCGCGGCACCGAAGTGCGCTTCCTGGCCGACCCGATCATCTTCAACAACATCGAATACCACTACGAGATTCTCTCCAAGCGCCTGCGCGAGCTCTCGTTCCTGAACAACGGCGTCAAGATCCGCCTGATCGACCAGCGCCAGGGCAAGGAAGAGAACTTCGCCTTCTCGGGCGGCGTGAAGGGCTTTGTCGAATACATCAACCGCGCCAAGACCGTGCTGCATCCGAACGTGTTCTCGGTCAGCACCGAGTCCGCCGCGGGCGGCGTGTCGGTGGGCGTGGAAGTGGCGATGCAGTGGAACGACAGCTACAGCGAAAGCGTGCTGTGCTTCACCAACAACATCCCGCAGCGCGACGGCGGCTCGCACCTGACCGGCCTGCGCGCGGCGATGACCCGCATCATCAACAAGTACATCACCGACAACGAGCTGGCCAAGAAGGCCAAGGTCGAGACGTCCGGCGACGACATGCGCGAAGGCCTGGCCTGCGTGCTGTCGGTGAAGGTGCCCGAGCCCAAGTTCAGCAGCCAGACCAAGGACAAGCTGGTGTCCAGCGAAGTGCGTCCGGCCGTCGAAGAAGCCGTGGCCCGCACGCTGGAAACCTGGCTGCTCGAACACCCGAACGACGCCAAGGCCCTGTGCAACAAGATCGTCGAAGCCGCCCGTGCCCGCGAAGCCGCCCGCAAGGCGCGCGAAATGACGCGTCGCAAGAGCGTGCTGGAAGGCGCCGGCCTGCCCGGCAAGCTGGCTGACTGCCAGGAAAAAGACCCGGCGCTGTGCGAGCTGTACATCGTCGAGGGTGACTCGGCAGGTGGCTCGGCCAAGCAAGGCCGCGACCGCAAGTTCCAGGCCATCCTGCCGCTGCGCGGCAAGGTGCTGAACGTGGAAAAGGCGCGCTTTGACCGCCTGATCGCCAGCGAACAGATCGCCACCCTGATCACCGCGCTGGGCACCAGCATCGGCCCCGACTTCAACGTCGACAAGCTGCGCTACCACCGCCTGATCATCATGACCGACGCGGACGTCGACGGTGCGCACATCCGCACCCTGCTCCTGACGCTGCTGTACCGCCAGATGCCCGAGCTGGTGCAACGCGGCTACGTCTACATCGCCCAGCCGCCGCTGTACAAGGTCAAGGTTGGCCGCGAAGAACGCTACCTGAAGGATGCCCAGGAAGAAGCGCAGTTCATGCTGCAGCTGGCCCTGAAAGACGCCGAGATCATCTCGGGCGGCAACATCATCCGCGGTGAAGAACTCAGCGACCTGGCCCGCCAGTACGTGGCCGCTGACGGCGTGATGGCCCGCCTGGCGCGCGTGTTCGACGTGGCCGCGCTGTCGGCCATGGCCGAAGGCGTCGAGATCAACCTGGACTCGGCCGAAGCCGCCGCCGATTCGGCCAAGCGCCTGGCCGATGCCATGCGTGACCCGGTCAGCGGCAATGGCGTGGACGTCGTGCCCGAATTCGACGAAGCCACCGAACGCCACCGCCTGTCGGTGCAACGCATGCACCACGGCAACGTGCGCGTCAGCATCATCGACGCCGACTTCGTCAACGGCAGCGACTACGCCATCCTGTCCAAGGCCGCCAAGAGCTTCTCGGGCAAGGTGGGCCCGCGCTCGCTGGCCGCTCGTGGCGAAGGCGACAAGCGCAAGGAACAGGCCGTGTCCGACTTCCGCGAAGCCATGCAGTGGCTGCGCAGCGAAGCCGACCGCAGCATCTCCAAGCAGCGCTACAAGGGTCTGGGCGAAATGAACCCGGAACAGCTGTGGGAAACCACGATGGACCCGAAGGTGCGCCGCCTGCTGCGCGTGCAGATCGAAGACGCCATCGCGGCGGACGAGGTATTCACCACGCTGATGGGCGACGACGTCGAACCGCGCCGCAACTTCATCGAAGCGCACGCGCTGTCGGCGGGCAACATCGACGTTTGATCGCTTGCGGTCAGGCAAACATCGTGCTGCCCGCCCGGGCGGCGGGATGACACAAGAAGGGGCTGCTCAGGCAGCCCCTTTTTTTGCGGGTTTGCTCTGTTCTCGCCCTGCTGGCAGATTCGATCAGGAGTACCAAAAATGGGCTACATTACAAAAATATCCCAATTATGGGTTAATTATGTAACTTATGATGACATCTCGATATTCGCACACCGTTGTCATGGGAGACCTCGTATCCAGTGAGCGCTCGCCCTCAGTGGCCGACTTGCATCGTGTATTCAATGAGGTGATCGATCAGGTCAATGAAGACGACCAGCGCAAGCTCGTCTCGCCGCTCACGATCACACTGGGTGACGAATTCCAAGGCATTTGTGCGAATCTGTCCGATGGCCTGGCGCTGTTGCGAAAGCTCAGGGCAGGCATGCTGCTCAAGCTGCTCGAATGCCGGTTTGTGTTGGGTGTCATCTCTTTGGAAACACCCATCAACAACGATCGGGCATGGAACATGATGGGGCCGGGTCTTGCAGCGAGTCGCAAACGCCTTGCTGACAAGCGAGACAGCAACGCATACCGTTTTGTATTGCCGGATCAGCCAACCGTACAGATTCTGATGGACGGTGTGGGCGCTGCGCTGACGGATATCGAGAGTGATTGGACCGACCGCCAAAGGCAGGTCATTTTGTTGTCGGAGCGAAAGGCGGTCGGAGATCTGGTGACTCAGCTCGGAATGTCTACGGCCACCTACTACAAGATTCGCCGAGCCGGCCGTTTCGAACTCTATGAACACGAGTGGCGTGCGTTGACGGAAAGCGCCGCGGCGCTGGACAGACATTACGGACTGCTATGACCTGCGAATGGGTACTATCGATCGCCTCAACGATTGTCGCGCTATTTCTGCTGACTGCCACCGGCAACAGAATTTGCAAGAGAATGCTTGAGTGGAGCGGGCTGATTACGGCCATGAAGAACAAGCCCCTGCAGGCAAGTTCCAGTCCTGCTGGTGAGGCGCCCGCGGCGTCGCCATTGATCAGTCATCCCAGGGTGGGTCACTTGATAGGCAGCCTTGAGCGACTGCTTATCGCCGCAGGTGTATTGGTGGGGGCGTGGGAAATTCTGGTTGCGGTCATTGCGCTGAAGACAGTGGCTCGCTTCAAGGAACTGGATCAGAAGCTCGACGCGGAATATTTTCTGGTCGGTTCTCTGTTCAGTTTGGTCTGGGCCATCGTCATCACGTACGGTTGGATGGGGTTTGACCACTTCTTGGGGCTTGATCTGCTAGCCGAACTCAAGCGTTCCAAGTAGTCCGTATGCCATGTCATCGAGGGGCCGCAGGTGCGGCCCCTCTTTGCATTGATCAGGTCCTGCGGGATGACTACCCCTGCACGTCATTCGCCCACGGCTCGGCCGTCAGGCGCTGTGCCAGGTATTCGATCAGCGCCTGCACCCGGGCCGGCCGGCGCCGCCCCGGTGGTGTGACGATGTGCAGCGCGATCGGGTCCACCTGCCAGTCGTCCATGGCGGTTTCGAGGGCGCCCGATTGCAGGTCTTCCCAGGCCAGGAATTCCGGTTGCAGCGCCAGGCCCATGCCGGCCCGCAGAGCGGGCGCCAGGGCTTCGGCGTTGTTGACGTTCAGGTGGATGGGCAAGGCCTGCGAAAACTCGCCGTGCTTCTCGTGGCGAAAGCGCCAGCTGGCGCCGTTGCGGGCGTACATGTATTGCAGCGCGTTGTGCTGCGCCAGGTCGCGCGGGTGCTTGGGCTTGCCCGCGCGCTTGAAGTAGCCGGGCGCGCCCACCAGCAGGATGCGCACCGAGCACAGGCGCCGCGCCAGCAGGGTGGAATCCACCAGGTTGGAGATGCGCAGCGCCACGTCGAAGCGCTCGGACACCAGGTCGGCCTGCTTGTCGTTGAATTCGATCTCCAGTCCCACGTCGGGATGCGCCTGCATGAAGGGCGGCAGCATCGGCGCCAGGTGCGTGACGCCGAACGACATGGGTGCGGCCAGGCGGATCTTGCCGCGCAGGCTGGTGGATTTTTCCGTGACCTCGGCTTCGACCGCTTCGCCTTCCTCGAGGATGCGGGCGGCCCGTTCCAGGGCGGCGTAACCCGATTCGGTCAGCGTCATGCTGCGCGACGTGCGGTGGAACAGCGTGGTCTTCATGCGGGTTTCCAGCCGGGTGATGGTCTTGGAAACCGTGGCCTGGGCCACCGACAGTTCCGTGGCGGTCTTGGCGAACGACCCGGTCTCGGCAACCTTGGCGAAGATCGCCCACCCTTCCAGATCGGGCAGTTTATTCATCGTGCGCTCTCAGGTATCAGTTCGCGCCGATGATAGCGGCTGCCTATTGCCCATACAAGATTGCCTTGCAAAGGGTCACGCAATCGCAGTACGCCAGAGGGATCATGCAAAAAATGGAAAGGATGGAATTCCGTGCGGCGGATTCTCAGGGGACGGACCCATCCCTAATATGCCTACACCGACAGACAACGCAGACGGAAGCTTCAAGCGGCGCTTCCAGCAGCCCTGAAACGGTGCAGGCACAAGCCGCCTGCGAGGACCCCGAATTCATTTCGCCGCCCCTTTTTTGACTGATCCCCTGAAAGAGAGACCCGCCATGTCGAACCGCAAATACCTCGAAGTCCTGACCCCCGAGAACAGCCAGATCATCTTCATCGACCAGCAGCCGCAGATGGCATTCGGCGTGCAGTCGATCGACCGCCAGACGCTGAAGAACAACGTGGTGGGCCTGGCCAAGGCCGCGCGCACCTTCAACATCCCCACCACCATCACCACGGTGGAAACCGAGAGCTTCTCGGGCAATACCTTCCCTGAACTGCTGGCCGTGTTTCCGGACAACAAGATCCTGGAACGCACCTCGATGAATTCGTGGGACGACCAGAACGTGCGTGACGCGCTGGCCGCCAACGGCCGCAAGAAGGTCATCGTGGCGGGCCTGTGGACCGAAGTCTGCAACACCACCTTCGCGCTGTGCGCCATGCTGGAAGGCGACTACGAGATCTACATGGTGGCCGACGCTTCGGGCGGCACCTCGGCGGATGCGCACAAGTACGCCATGGACCGCATGATCCAGGCCGGTGTGGTGCCGGTGACCTGGCAGCAAGTGTTGCTGGAATGGCAGCGCGACTGGGCCCGCAAGGAAACCTATGACGCCGTCACCGCCATCGTCAAGGAACACTCCGGTGCATACGGCATGGGCATCGACTACGCCGTGACCCACGTTCACAAGCTGGCCGAGCGCGTGCAGCACGGCGAACGCATCGGCCCCAACCCGGCCAAGTAATCCCGGAACCAGGAGCGCACCGTGCCAGACCAGAAGAACCATTCCGCGGGAGGCAGCTTCGTGGCGCTGCGCCAGCCCGTGTTTGCCGTGTTGTGGGCGGCCACGGTGCTGGGCAACGTCGGCAGCTTCATGCGCGACGTGGCCAGCTCCTGGCTGGTGACGGACCTGTCCGCCAGCCCGACCGCCGTGGCCCTGATCCAGACGGCGGCGACGCTGCCGATCTTTCTCTTGGCGATTCCGGCGGGCGTGCTGTCGGACATTCTGGACCGGCGGCGCTTCCTGATAGTGGTGCAGCTGCTGCTGGCCTCGGTCAGCGGCACGCTGCTGGTGCTGTCGCACTTTGGCGCATTGACGGTGGATTACCTGATTGCGCTGACCTTCGTGGGCGGTATCGGCGCGGCGTTGATGGGGCCGACCTGGCAGTCCATCGTGCCCGAGCTGGTGCCGCGCGAGAATCTGAAAGGCGCGGTGGCGCTGAACTCGCTGGGGATCAACATTGCGCGGGCCATCGGCCCGGCCGCAGGCGGCCTGATACTGGCCAGCTTCGGCGCCGCGGTGACCTACGGCATGGATGTGCTGAGCTACGTCTTCGTGATTGCCGCCCTGCTCTGGTGGAAGCGCCCGGCCGCTGGCGACAGCGCCTTGTCGGAAAACTTCCTGGGGGCTTTCCGCGCCGGCCTGCGTTACACACGGGCCAGCAAAGAACTGCACCGCGTGCTGTTGCGCGCCGCCGTGTTCTTCCTGTTTGCCAGCGCCGTGTGGGCCCTGCTGCCCCTGGTGGCACGGCAGATGCTGGGCGGCACCGCGGGGTTCTACGGTGTGCTGCTGGGCGCGGTGGGCGCTGGCGCCATCATCGGCGCTCTGGTGATGCCGCGGCTGAGCGCGCATCTGGATACGGACGGACTGGTGCTGCTGGCGTCGGTGGTCAGTGCGGCGGTCATGGCGATGCTGGTGTTTGCCCCCCCCAAGTGGCTGGCCGTGCTGTTGCTGGTGCTGCTGGGCATGGGCTGGATCACTGCGCTCACGACCTTCAACAGCGTGGCCCAGGCGATTCTGCCGAACTGGGTGCGTGGCCGCGGCCTGGCCGTGTACCTGATGGTGTTCAACGGCGCGATGGCCGCCGGCAGCCTGGGCTGGGGCCTGGTGGCCCGGGAGATCGGCGTGCCGTACGCGCTGGCGGCCAGCGCGGCAGGCCTGGTGCTGGTGGCGCTGTTGTTCCACCGTGTTCGCCTGCCGGTGGGCGAAGCGGATCTGCAGGCATCCAACCACTGGCCCGAGCCGCTGGTGGCGGAATCGGTGGCCAACGACCGCGGGCCGGTGATGGTGCAGGTGGAATACCGCATTCGCCAGGAAGACCGCCCGGCGTTCCTGGATGCGATGCAACGCTTGTCGCAGGAACGGTTGCGCGATGGCGCCTATGCCTGGGGCGTGGTCGAACACACGAACGATCCAGAGCGCGTGGTCGAGTGGTTCTTCGTGGAATCGTGGGCCGAACATCTGCGCCAGCATCATCGGGTATCGCATGCCGATGCCGACCTGCAGGCTGAGACGCTGCGCTTTCATATCGGGCCGGACAAGCCGGAAGTCCATCACTTCCTGGCGTTGAAACCAGGATCATCGAAAGAGGCTCGCCATGATTGAGCGCCGTCCTCTTGAAAGCCTGGGCCATGCCCGTCGCGGCTGGCTCGATGCCAAGCACCACTTTTCGTTCGCCGGCTACCAGGACCCCAAGCGGATGCGCTGGGGGGCGCTGCGCGCGTGGAACGATGAAACGATCGCGGCAGGCGCGGGCTTTCCGCCCCTGTTGCAGACGGATATGGAAATCATCACCTGCGTGCGCGAAGGCGCGCTGACGCACGAAGACGACCTGGGCAACCGGGGCCGCACCCGCGTGGGCGATGTGCAGGTGATGAGCGCGGGCAGCGGCGTGACGCACGCCGAATTCAACATGGAAGGCGGCCCTGCCCGCGTGTTCCAGATCTGGATCGAGCCGGACCGCCGCGGCGTGCCGCCCAGCTGGGGCCGCAAGACCTTTGCCCGCGAGGCGTGCCATGGCCAGTTCGTCACGCTGGCCAGCGGTCTGGAGGGCGACGACGACGCGTTGCCGATCCGCAGCGACGCGCGCGTGCTGGCGGTTGCGCTGAAGGCCGGGCAAGCGGCCACCTATCGTTTCGCGCAAGGCGCGCGCCGCGGCTACCTGGTGGCTGCCAAGGGGCGCTTGACCGTCAACGACATCCCCGTGGATGGCGGCGACGGCGTTGCCATTCACGATGAAACCGATCTACGCCTCATGGCCCTGGACGACACCGAAGTTCTGCTGGCCGATACCCATGCCTGACCCCATTCATCCCGCAAGGACACCCATGAAGATCTATCTACTTTCCCTTGGCGCCGGCTTGCTGGTCGGCGTGGTGTACAGCCTGCTGCAGGTGCGTTCGCCGGCACCGCCGCTGGTGGCGCTGATCGGCCTGCTCGGCATCCTGGTCGGCGAGCAGATCGTGCCGGTGGGCAAGCAATGGCTCAGCGGCACCGCGTTTGTCGCCGCCTGCGACAAAGAGAAGGCGGTGAGCCATGTCTTCGGGCAACTGCCCGGCCGCCAGGCACAGGCCAAAGATCCCGGGGACAAGGCCCAGAGCTGACCCCAATCACGCACCAAAGGAATATCGTATGCCTACTCGCCGCGACCTCATTGGTGTTGCTTCTACCCTGGCGCTCAATAGCCTGCTGGGCAGCCGCGCCATTGCCCGATCCCAAGGAGATTCCTCCATGTCCGACACGTCAAACGCCACCCCGGATGTCGTTTTCTACAACGGCCGCATCACCACGTTGGACCGCGCCCGGCCACAGGCCAGCGCAGTCGCGATCAAGGACGGCCGCTTTGTTGCCGTCGGCACCGATGCCGAGGTCATGGCGCTGGCCGGCTCCACCGCCCGGCGCATCGACCTGAAGGGCCGCGGCGTGCTGCCGGGGCTGTTCGACAACCACACGCACGTGGTGCGCGGGGGCCTGAACTACAACATGGAACTGCGCTGGGACGGCGTGCGTTCGCTGGCCGATGCCATGGGCATGCTCAAGCGCCAGGTGGCCATCACGCCGGCCCCGCAGTGGGTGCGGATCGTGGGCGGCTTCACCGAGCATCAGTTTGCCGAGAAGCGCCTGCCCACCATCGACGAGATCAACGCCATTGCGCCGGACACGCCGGTGTTCATCCTGCACCTGTACGACCGCGCCCTGCTCAATGGCGCCGCGCTGCGTGCCGTGGGCTACACCAAGACCACGCCCAACCCGCCCGGCGGCGAGATCATCCGCGACAGCCAGGGCAACCCTACCGGGCTGCTGCTGGCCAAGCCCAACGCGACCATTCTGTACGCCACGCTGGCCAAGGGGCCCAAGCTGCCGTTCGACTACCAGCTCAATTCGACGCGCCATTTCATGCGGGAATTGAACCGCCTGGGCGTGACCGGCGTGATCGATGCCGGCGGCGGCTTCCAGAACTATCCCGACGACTATGCCGTCATCCAGAAGCTGGCCGACGATGGCCAGATGACGGTGCGCCTGGCCTACAACCTGTTCACCCAGAAGCCCAAGCAGGAAAAGGAAGACTTCCTGAACTGGACGTCCAGCGTGAAGTACAAGCAAGGCACCGACTACTTCCGTCACAACGGCGCGGGTGAGATGCTGGTGTTCTCGGCGGCCGACTTCGAGGACTTCCGCGTCGAGCGGCCCGACATGCCGGCGGAAATGGAAGGCGAGCTGGAAGAAGTGGTGCGCGTGCTGGCGCAGAACCGCTGGCCGTGGCGCCTGCACGCGACCTATGACGAGACCATCTCGCGGGCGCTGGACGTGTTCGAGAAGGTGCACCAGGACACGCCGCTGACCGGCTTGAACTGGTTCTTCGACCACGCCGAAACCATCTCCGACAAGTCGATCGACCGCATTGCCGCGCTGGGCGGCGGCATTGCCGTGCAGCACCGCATGGCCTACCAGGGCGAATACTTCATCGAGCGCTACGGCGCGGCCGCCGCCGAGGCCTCGCCGCCCGTGGCCAAGATCCTGCAGCGGGGCGTGAAGGTATCGGCAGGCACGGACGCCACGCGCGTCGCATCCTACAACCCGTGGGTATCGCTGTCCTGGATGATCACCGGCAAGACCGTGGGCGGCACGCGCCTGTATCCGGCGCGCAACTGCCTGGACCGCGAGACGGCGCTGCGCATGTGGACCGAGAACGTCGCCTGGTTCTCGAACGAGGAAGGCAAGCGCGGCCGCATCCAGGCCGGCCAGCTTGCCGACTTCATCGTGCCCAGCAAAGACTATTTCAGCTGCGCCGAAGACGACATCTCGTTCCTGACGTCGGACCTGACGGTGGTGGGCGGCCGCGTGGTCTATGGCGGCGGTGATTTCGGGCCGCTGGACGAGAACCCGTTGCCGCCTGCGATGCCGGACTGGTCGCCCACGCGCCTGTTCGGCGGCTATGCCGCCTGGGGGGATCCTGACGGCGCCGGCCGCAATTCGCTGGGCTATCGCAACATGGCCGCCTGCGGTTGCGCCAGCGCTTGCGGCGTGCATGGCCACGACCATGCCAAGGCGTGGGCCTCGAAGGCGCCCAGCGGCGATCTGCAGGGCTTTTTCGGCGCGCTGGGCTGCGCGTGCTGGGCGGTTTAAGGGAGTCCGGCCATGCAAGCGTCTTCTTCCTGGGAACAGCGGCTGGCCGGCGCCGCCCGGCCGCTGTTCGGTTCCCCTGCCCTGCGGTTCCTGGCGTACCTGGGCCTGTGCGCGGCCTATCTGCAAGGCGGCTGGGTCAAGCTCACGGACTTTCCTGGCGCCCTGCGCGAGATGGCGCATTTCGGCCTGTCGCCCGAGCCGCTCTTCGCGGCGCTGGTGATTGTGCTGGAACTGGCGGCGTCGGCCATGATCCTGACCGGCCGGCTGCGTTGGCTGGGGGCGGTGGCGCTGGCCGGTTTCACGCTGGCGGCCACCGGGCTGGCGTTGCGGTTCTGGGAAATGCCCCTGGGGCAAGACCGCTTCATGGCCGCCAATGCCTTCTTCGAGCACTTGGGGCTGGCGGGCGGCTTGCTGCTGGTGGCCTGGCTGGACTTGCGTGCCCCCGAGGCCGCGGCTACGCCGCCTGGGGCGCCGCGCACACCTGCTTGAGGGCGGGCGCGGCCGCCGGCTTCCCGTCCAGGCTGGCCAGCGGCATTTAGCGCGCCGGCCGGGCCTTCAGGTCGGCCATTTCTTCCTGCATCAACTGGTGGGCGTAGCGCGAGAACACGCTGACCAGGCGGGTGCGGGTGTGGTACGGCGGGTACAGCAGCGCCACCGTGACCGGCACGGCGGGGCTGAAGGGGCGTACCTCGACCCCGTTGGCCTCGTATTCCTCGCGCGCCGCCAGCGGGTTGATCAGCGCCACGCCCAGTCCGGCGCCGACCAGCGCACAGACCGACGAGCCCAGGCCGGCTTCGGCCACCGTCTGGCGTTCGACCTTGGCGGCCTTGAAGACCGCGTCGATCTTTTCCCGCAGCGGCGTGGCGCTGGGGAAGGCAATGAAAGGTTCCCCCGCGAAATCGGCGGGTTTGAGCTTTTTCAGCTTGGTCAGCCGGTGGCCCTTGGGCAGCACCGCCACGCAATTCATGGTCAGCACGGGTTCGACCTGGATGCCGGGCGAATCGCCCGACAGCATGGCCAGCCCGGTGTCGCAGAACCCCGAACTGATCCAGTTGTGCACCGCGCTGGCGTTGCCCGAGTGGATCGACACCATCACATCCGGGTATTCGGTCTTGAAGGCGGCCACGATGCGCGCCAGCAGGCCGCCGGCCAGCCGCGGCATGGCCGCCACGCTCAGGCGGCTGGCGCTGAACGAGCGGATGCTGGCCGCCGCCGATTCCAGGCCGGCCAGGCCGATGAAGGTCTTTTCCACCTCTTGAAAGAAGCGCGAACCGTCCTGGGTGGGGGTCAGGCGGCTGCCGTTGCGGTCGAAAAGGGGAAACTGGGTGATTGCTTCCAATTGCGCGATTAAGCGGCTAACGTGCGGCTGCGAGGTGTGTACTCGCCTGGCGGCCGCGGTCATGGAGCCGGTCATCATGACGGCCCGGAAAGCCTCGATGTGCCGTAAGCCCATTCGTGTAATGGCCATATCAAATCCGTATAGAGGAATACCCGATTGGAACTGGATAAAACCATAACGCTAGTTGATACTTTTTGCCAGCCGCGGGGCTCATCGCGGGACGCGGCGGTATTCAGGCAGTCTGGTACCGCTGTTCGTGAACATAAACACGCGCCGCTCGCATGGCGCCAAGGGAATACGATGAAAGCATTTGCCGCGATCTCGGTCGCCGCCGCCCTGCTCGGCAGCGCCGCCGCCCACGCCGAAGGCCCCAGCCGCCTGGACAAGATCCGTGAAACCGGCGTGATCACCATCGGCCACCCCGAGACCTCGGTGCCGTTCGCCTACCTGGACGGCAACCAGAAGCCGGTGGGCTATACCGTCGAGATCTGCCAGGAAATCGCCCAATACGTCAAAACCGCGCTCAAGCTGCCCAAGCTGGACGTGCGTTACAACCCCACCACTTCCGCCACCCGGATCCCGTTGCTGGCCAACGGCACCATCGATCTGGAATGCGGCAACACCACCAATAACCTGGAACGCCACAAGCTGGTGTCGTTCGCGCCCACCACGTTCGTGGCGCAGGTCGTGCTGGTGGCCCGCAAGGACGGCGGCGTGGACCCGAACAACCTGGCCTCGTTCCGGGGCAAGTCGATCGCGGCGCAGGCCGGCGGCCAGACGTTCAAGCTGATCTCGCGCCTGAACGCCGAGGGCAGCCTGGGCATCACCATGGCGCCCACCAAGGATACGGCGGAAACGCTGCTGATGGTGGAGTCGGGCCGCGCAGCGGGCTCGGCCAATGACGACGGCATCGCTTACGGCGCCGTGGCCTCGGCCAAGAACCCCGACGTGTTCGTGATCGGCACCAAGGGTCTGGAACTGGCGCCCTACGGCATCATGCAGCCCAAGGACGACGTCGCCTTCAAGAAGGTGGTGGACGAGGCCGTGCTGGAATTGATCAAGAACGGCCGCGTCGCGGCGATCTACGAGAAGTACTTCAATTCGCCGATCCCGCCCAAGAACATCAACCTGAAGTACCCGATGAGCGACGCGCTCAAGCGCGCCCTGGCTCATCCGACCGACTCGGGCGACCCCAAGGCCTACGAGTAAGCCGGCCTCGCCGTGGATGCCCGTTCGGGCATCGCGGCGATGTGCGGACAAGGCGCCGCCCGCCGGCGCCTCCTTTCAGTTCTACAGGTCCCGAAGCATGAATTACAACTGGAGCTGGAGCGTCTTCCTGGAGATGTCGCCCGACGGCGTGCATACCTTCCTGGAGACCATCCTGATCGGCGTGGGCTGGACCCTGGCGCTGGCGCTGACGGCATGGGTGTTCTCCCTGCTGCTCGGTTCCTGTCTGGGCGTGCTGCGCACCGCGTCGTCGCGCCTGGCCAACGCCGTGGGCGCGACCTATGTCGAGATTTTCCGCAATGTGCCGCTGCTGGTGCAGATGTTCCTGTGGTATTTCGTGCTGCCCGAGCTGCTGCCGCATGCCTGGGGGCTGGCGATGAAGCAGATGCCGCAGCCCTGGGGCCAGTTCGTGCCGGCGGTGATGTGCCTGGGCTTCTATGGCTCGGCGCGCGTGGCCGAACAGCTGCGCGCCGGCATCCAGTCGCTGCCGCGCGGCCAGTTCCAGGCGGGCACGGCGCTGGGCCTGACCGAAGTGCAGGTGTACCGCTACATCCTCCTGCCCGAGGCCTATCGCATCGTCCTGCCCCCGCTGACTTCCGAGTTCATGGGCACGGTCAAGTATTCGTCGGTGGCGCTGACCATCGGCCTGCTGGAGCTGACGGGCCAGTCCCGTTCCATGGCGGAATTCAGCTTCCACATCTTCGAGGCCTTCTCGGCCGCGACGGTGATCTACCTGATCCTGAACGGCATCGTCGTGCTTGGCATGCGCATGCTTGAACGCCACGTGGCGGTCCCCGGCCAGATCGGCGCGGCGGCCAAGAACGGTCGCTAGGGGCAGCCATGGGCAAATTCGATTTCGACGTCATCGGCAGCGCGCTGCCGTACCTGTTCCAGACCGGCATGACGTTCACGCTGACCCTCACGCTGCTGGCAGCGGTGATGGGGCTGGCGCTGGGCACCCTGCTGGCGATGATGCGGCTGTCCCGCTACAAGATTCTGTCGGTGCCGGCGGGCATCTACGTGAACGTGATGCGTTCGGTGCCGCTCTTGCTGGTGATCTTCTGGTTCTATTTCCTGGTGCCGTACATCGCGGCCTGGATCGTCGGCTCGCCCACGCCGCTGCGCGTGGGGGCGTTCAATTCGGCGGTGGTGACGTTCACCCTGTTCGAGGCGGCGTACTTCTGCGAAATCATGCGCGCCGGCATCCAGTCGATTGCCCGCGGCCAGGTCTCGGCCAGCATGGCGCTGGGCCTGAACCACTGGCAGGGCATGCGCTACGTGATCCTGCCGCAGGCGGTGCGCAACATGGTGCCGGCGCTGCTGACGCGCGTCATCATCCTGTTCCAGGACACGTCGCTGGTGTATGTGCTGTCGTTGACCGACTTCCTGGGCGCGGCGTCCAAGATCGGCCAGCGCGACGGCCGGCTGGTCGAACTCTATCTCTTCGTGGCGGTGGTGTATTTCGTGATCTGCTTCACGGCATCCCGTCTGGTCAAACGGCTGGAAAAGCGCGTCCGGGTGCTGCGCTAGGCGCCCCGGGTTATCCACAGGTCCAACGATGCAACTTTCTTCGAACCCTCCGATGATCGAAATCCGCCAGGTCAGCAAATGGTATGGCGCCTTCCAGGTGCTGGATGACTGCACGACGACCGTCGGCCGCGGCGAGGTGGTGGTGGTGTGCGGCCCGTCGGGCTCGGGCAAGTCCACCCTGATCAAGACCGTGAACGCGCTGGAACCCTTCCAGAAGGGCGAGATCATCGTCAACGGCATTGCGGTGGGCGATCCCCGCACCAACCTGCCCAAGCTGCGTTCGGTGGCCGGCATGGTGTTCCAGCATTTCGAGCTGTTCCCGCACCTGACGGTGACGGAAAACCTGTGCCTGGGCCAGGTCAAGGTCTTGAAGCGCGGCAAGGACGAGGCCCGCGCGCGGGCGCTGACGCTGCTTGAACGCGTGGGCCTGTCGGCGCACAAGGACAAGCACCCTGGCGAACTGTCGGGCGGCCAGCAGCAGCGCGTGGCGATCGCCCGCGCGCTGTCGATGGACCCGGTCGTGATGCTGTTCGACGAACCGACCTCGGCGCTGGACCCCGAGATGGTCAATGAAGTGCTGGACGTGATGACCGACCTGGCCGGCGACGGCATGACGATGATGGTGGTGACCCACGAAATGGGTTTCGCCCGCCGCGTCGCCGACCGGGTGATCTTCATGGACGGCGGCAAGATCGTCGAAGACTGCGTCAAGGACGAGTTCTTCGGCAACGTAGACGCACGTGCCCCCCGCACGCGCCAATTCCTTTCCAAAATTTTGCAGCACTGATAGTCATGACCCAGCGGATCTCCGACGACCCATCCCGCGCACTTGTCGACCTGCGCAGCGACACGGTGACCCAGCCCACCGCCGAGATGTACGAGCGCATGCGAACGGCGCCCATCGGCGACGACGGGCTGGATGGCGACCCCAGCGTGCGTGCGCTGGAAGCCCACGTGGCGGCGTGCCTGGGCAAGGAAGCCGGGCTGTTCGTGCCCAGCTGCACCATGGCCAACCTGCTGGCCGTGCTGGCGCAGACGCAGCGCAATGAACAGGTGGTGCTGGAATCTGCCGCGCACATGTACACGTCGGAACGGGGCGCGGCCACCTTCACCGGCCTGTTCTACCAGGGCGTGCCCGGCACCGACGGCGCCATGGACCTGAACCGCCTGGAAGACGCGTTGCTGTCCGGCGGCCACAAGCTCAAGACCTCGCTGGTGGCGATGGAAACCTCGCACAACAACGCTGGCGGCACGGTGCTGCCGCTGGATCACATGCAGGCCGTCTACGGCATGGCGCATGCTGGCGGCATCGCGGTGCATCTGGACGGTGCGCGCATGTTCAACGCCGCGGTGGCGCTGGGCGTGGAACCCGTCGAAATCGCGCGCCATGCCGACACGGTATCGCTGTGCCTGTCCAAGGGCCTGAGCGCGCCGGTGGGCGCCGTGCTGTCGGGGCCGCGTGCGGTGATGACGCGGGCACGCACGCTGCGCCGCATGTTGGGCGGCACGCAGCGCCAGGCCGGCATCATGGCCGCGGCCGGCATGGAAGGCGTGCAGCACATGGGCGCCCGCCTGGGCGAAGACCATGTCCGCGCGCGCCGCCTGAGCGACGGGCTGAACCGGCTGGACCCGGCGCTGTCGGCGACGGTGCCGCAGACCAACATCGTGCAGGTCGAGACCGCCGATACCGGCATGACCAACGCACATTGGGTGACGGCGCTGGAAGCGGCGGGCCTCCTGACCCGCCCGTGGGGCCGTACGCGGCTGCGCTGCGTGACCCACCGGCACATCGATGACGCCGGTATCGACGCCGCGATCGACGCCTTCAAAAAGGTGCTTTCCAGCCGTTGAAATTGCCTTTGGAGAGGGCCGGCGATGCGATAATGACGCATGTCCGCGACCCACCTCTCCAGGAAAGATTATCTCTGCGCTTTGGCGGTAGTGGTGATCTGGGGCCTGAACTTCGTCGTCATGAAGTTCGGCCTGAAAGGCCTCTCTCCCATGATGCTCGGCGCGCTGCGGTTTGCGCTGGCGGCATTTCCCCTGGTGTTGTTCGTGCGGCCCCCTCGCCTGCCGTGGCACTGGATCGCGGCCTACGGCCTGGTGCAGGGGCTGGGCCAGTTCGGCCTGCTGTTCACGGCGCTGAAATTCGGCATGCCGGCGGGCATGGCCTCGCTGGTGATCCAGACCCAGGCATTTTTCACGCTTTTGCTGGCCGCGCCCGTGCTGCACGAGCGCGCGCGCCGGCACCACTGGATCGGGCTGGGCGTGGCCGCGGTGGGGCTGGCCGTCATTGCCGCCGGCCGCGGCGAGGGCCCGGGCCAGATGACCATGCTGGGATTCACCCTGACCTTGGGCGGCGCATTCATGTGGGCGGTATCGAACATGATCGTGCGGCTGGCCAGCCGCAAGTCGCCCGGCTACGACCCCTTTGCCTTCATTGCCTGGAGCAGCGCCGCGCCGGTGCTGCCGTTCCTGGCGCTGGCGGTGTGGGCGGATGGCTGGGACGCCGTGGCCGGCATGATCACCGGCATCGGCTGGAGCGAGGCGCTTTCCGTGCTGTATCTGGCGGTGCTGGCGACGCTGCTGGCCTACACGCTATGGACCCAGCTGCTGACGCGCCACCCCGCCGCCAAGATCGCGCCGTTCTCGTTGCTGGTGCCGGTGGTGGGCCTGTGGGCGGCGTCGGCCGCCTTCGGCGAGCAATTGCAACCCCTGCAATGGCTGGGCGCGGGCGGCGTGCTGGCGGGCCTGATCATCAACCAGGTCGGCGGGCGCTGGCTGCGCAATCGCTGATCGCCCCGGGGTGCCGCCTGGCCGGCGCGGGCCTCGCGCCGGCTTCATCCGCCGCAGTTCATTCCCACGGTTCATCACGGCGGTTCATCCCTGCAGTTCATCCTTTCGCTTCGCGCGCTCCACCCCGCTTTCGGATGACAGGGGGGGTGTGCCGTGCGCGGCGCCTATAGCTGTTCGAAGTGGGCGTAACGCTTGTCGGTGAATTCCCGGCGCGTGATGATCTCGGCCACATAGGCGCCCGGCGGGCCGCGGCGCAGCCATTCCAGCATGTGATCCACCTGGTCGGGCGTGCCCTGCACCAGCGCTTCCACCGTGCCGTCCAGCATGTTCTGCACCCATCCCCGGGCGCCCAGCAGGTGCGCGCGCCGCACGGCGGCATGGCGGTAGCCCACGCCCTGGACGGTGCCGCTGACGGTGACATGAACAGTTTCGATATGGCTGTCGGAATGAGGGTCTTGCATGGAAATTTCCTTCGGATGATGCGCCGCAGCGCACCGGAGCATTAGGCGCTTCCGGCTACAGCGGATGGTCGATAGGCCCTCTGGGCATCGAAGCGATACGTTAGAGCACATGTCAAAACGTGCCAACGGGACCACCCGCAAGCAAAGCTTGGAGAAGCCATTATGGAAGAGACCAGTTTGTTGTCGGAAGCAGAAACAGCGCGCTATCGAGACCAGGGTTACCTGGCCCTGCCGGACATGTGCCCGCAGGATGAAGTGGGGTACATCCGGCGCACGCTGCTGGAACTGTTCGCGAACAAGACCGGCTACAACGAGGGGGCCCAATACGACTTCATCAGCCGTGACGACCCATCCAAGCCGGCCAAGTTTCCCAGTTTGCACGATCCGCGCCATTATGCCCCGGGGCTGCTGAAGACGAGCTATCACGAGCGCACGCTGGAATTGGCGCGCCAGCTGCTGGGCGAGGATGCCGCGCTGTATGGCGAGCATGCGCTGCTCAAGCCGGCCTTGAATGGCCCCGAAACGCCGTGGCACCAGGACGAGGCATTTCGCTCGCCCGACTTCGTCTACAACGAGCTGAGCATCTGGCTGGCGTTGCAGCCGGCCACGCTGGAAAACGGCTGCATGCAGTTCATTCCCGGCTCGAACAAGGGTGACGTGCTGGAACACCGCTCGCCGGGCGGTGACAAGACGCTGCATCCGCTGGAATGCTGCGCCGATTTTCCGCGCAGCCAGGCCGTGGCCGAACCGCTGCAACCGGGCGGCTGCACGGTGCACGATGCGCGCACGCTGCATTTCACGGGCGCCAATACGTCGCCGCAGCCGCGGCTGGCGTACATCCTTATCTACAACACGCCGCCGGTCTACAAGCCGGGACGACGCGAATTCCCGTGGCTGGAGGGACGCTGGACCGACAGCCAGACCCGCAAGAAGGAATGGCACCGCCGCGGCGGCCTGGCGGTGGACGTGCTGCGGCGCCTGCCGGGGGCGCGCCTGACCAGCCCGCGCTGGGTGGCATGGGCCACGATACGCGCGGTCAGCAAGGTCTGGCCGCGCTAGCGCAAGCGGCGCCAAGAGGCCCGGTCGAGGCCTGTAAACAAGGGGAAATCGGGGCCGGCAAGGGGCGCTTGCCGCCCCCGGCGCGTATACTGGGCGGCGCCGCAGGGCGTCGCCGCCTTGCGCGGACGGCGGGTGCGCATCGATGCGCGGGGCGTTCGCGCAGCAGGCAGGCCGCTCTGGGACTGCGTCCCTCTTCTCCCAGAAAAATAACCATGACCGCTAATCTCTCCACGATCACCTGCATCGAAGACCTGCGCGCTATTGCGCAAAAGCGCGTGCCGCGCATGTTCTACGACTACGCCGATTCGGGCGCCTGGACGGAAGGCACGTACCGCGCCAACGAAAGCGATTTCCAGAAGATCAAGCTGCGCCAACGCGTGGCCGTGAACATGGAAGGCCGTTCGTTGCGCACGACGCTGGTGGGTCACGATGTGGTGATGCCGCTGGCCATTTCGCCCACGGGCCTGACGGGCATGCAGCATGCCGATGGCGAGATCCTGGCGGCCAAGGCGGCGGCAGACTTCGGCGTGCCGTTCACGTTGTCGACGATGAGCATCTGCTCGCTGGAAGATGTGGCCGCGGCCACCGGCAAGCCGTTCTGGTTCCAGCTGTACGTGATGCGTGACCGCGAGTTCGTGGCCAACCTGATCGACCGCGCCAAGGCGGCCGGCTGCACGGCGCTGGTGCTGACGCTGGACCTGCAGATCCTGGGGCAGCGCCACAAGGACATCAAGAACGGGCTGTCGACGCCGCCCAAGCCCACGATCCGCAACTTGATCAACCTGGCGACCAAGCCGCGCTGGTGCATGGGCATGCTGGGCACCAAGCGCCGCACGTTTGGCAATATCGTGGGCCACGCCAAGGGCGTGAGCGACCTGTCGTCGCTGTCGGCATGGACGGCCGAGCAGTTCGATCCGCGGCTGAGCTGGGACGATGTGGAATGGATCAAGCAGCGCTGGGGCGGCAAGCTGATCATCAAGGGCATCCTGGATGTCGAGGATGCGCAGTTGGCGGCCAATAGCGGGGCCGACGCGCTGATCGTCAGCAACCACGGGGGGCGTCAGCTGGATGGCGCGATGTCGTCGATCGCTGCGTTGCCGGGTATTGCGGAGGCGGTGGGGTCGAAGATCGAAGTCTGGATGGATGGCGGGGTGCGTTCTGGCCAGGACATCCTGAAGGCTGTGGCGCTGGGGGCGCGGGGGGCGATGATCGGGCGGGCCTTCCTGTATGGGTTGGGGGCTTATGGGCAGGACGGCGTGCGCCGGGTGCTTGAGATTCTGTACAAGGAAATGGATACGACGATGGCGCTTTGCGGGCGTCGTAGCATCGAGGTGGGGGATCGGAGCATCTTGCTGCCTGGGACCTATCCGGTCTGAGTTCTTTTGGGCTGTCTAGGCCGGGGGAGTCGCTTGGCGCGACTTGCTCGGCCTTTGTTTTTTGTTGGCTGGGATTGCTTCGTAGGCCGCCCGGCACGGGTGGTGCACACATGGTGCGCGCCAACGATTGCGGTCCGGAGCCTTCGCTCCGGACATGCCTAGGCGGCCCCCCCCTTCGTCATCTTCGTCCAGGCCTTCGGCCTTCCCTTCAGATTCCCTCGGGCGCATCGACGGCGCGCACCATGTGTGCACCACCCGTGCCGGGCTACCGGCGTGGAGAAATGGGGCGCTGCCAGGCCGGGGGATGGGGGAGGGGTTTGCGTCGCCCGCTCAGACCGGCCGCGCGGGCGGCCGGGTCTGAGCTTACGCAGTGTGCTGCGTCGTGACGGGGTTCGCTGCGCGTTTGCGTGGCGTTGCTGTGCTTGCCTGGTTTGCGTTGCGGGGGCGGCTGCTCTTTCGTGGCTGGGGCGTGACGTGCGTGAGGGCGTTTTGTCTATTCGCGGTTGCCCGTGCCCAGGAACTGGCTGGGGCGGCGCAGCGCGGGGTCGAAGGGGTTGAGTTGGGCGCTGATGCCGGCGGCTTCTCGGCGCAGGATTTCTACGATCAGGGGGAGGCGTTCGTCGCTGATGCGTTCGACGGGGGCGGCGACGCTCAGGGCGGCGACGGTGACGCCGTTGGGGTCGTGGACGGGGACGGCGAGGCCGGCGATGTTGGGGAAGACGCCCTGCCCTTTGCTGCGGGCGTATTGGAGTTCCAGGCATTCCTTGATGCCGACGCGCATGGAGATTTCGTCGACGAAGCCCAGGTGGTGCAGGCGCGGGATGTTGAAGCGCAGGACTTCTTCGCGTTCGGCGGGGGGCAGGTTGGCGAGCAGGACGAGGCCGCCCTGGCCCAGGCCCAGGGGCACGCGGCCGCCGATGTCGCCGGTGTGTGAACGCACCGGGAAGGCGCCGTCGATGCGGTCCAGGCAGACGGCGTCAAAGCCGCTGCGCACCAGCAGGAAGACGGTGTCGTTGAGCATGCCGCACAGGCGCAGCATGGCGGGGCGGTAGATCGAGCGCAGGGTGGACTGGTGGTTGCCGGCGGCAGCGGCCAGCGAGAAGAAGGCGACGGTGAGCTGGTAGCCCTTGCTGTTGGCAGGCTGCTCGACCATGCCTTCCTGCACCAGCCCCTGCAGCACGCGGTGGACGGTGGCCTGGGCCTGACCGGTGCGGGAGGCGATGTCGGTCAGGCGCAGTTTTTCGCCCTTGGCGTCGGCCAGCACGCGCAGCACGGCAAAGGCGCGTTGCAGGACGCCCTGGCCGCTGGCGTCTTCGTTGGTTTCTGATTTCTTCATTGTTCAATTCCGATAATCAAAATATCTTGCTGTATTTTTATCAGTAAATTCGGTTGAGCGGAAATAACTTTAAGAAAATTCGATTCTTCGGAAAACCCTAATTGACCGCCCTTTTCGGCGACTCCTAGACTGCCTCATCGAATGCGCGGTGGTGTCCGGCTGAGCCGGCGGGTCCGCGCACCGCTCCATATCGGGCCACGGGGTTGGACTATGTCATTTTTGCGGTTGGATAACGTCTCGAAGAATTACGGCGACCTGCGGGTCGTGTCGGATCTGAACCTGGCGGTCGAGAAAGGGGAATTCGTGTCGTTGCTGGGGCCGTCGGGCTGCGGCAAGACGACCACGCTGCAGATGATCGCGGGCTTTGCCGATGTGACGCGGGGCGTGATCACGCTGGATGGGCGCGACATCACGCACGCCAAGCCCAACACGCGCGGCCTGGGCATCGTGTTCCAGAGCTATGCGTTGTTTCCGCACCTGACGGTGGCGGACAACGTGGCCTTCGGGTTGAAGATGCGCAAGGTGGAACGCACCGAGCGCCAGGCGCGAGTGCGCGAGGCGCTGGCTCTGGTCAAGCTGGACAAGCACGCGGACCGCTTTCCGCGCGAATTGTCGGGCGGCCAGCGTCAGCGGGTGGCGCTGGCGCGTGCGCTGGTGATCCGCCCGCCGGTGCTGCTGCTGGACGAGCCGCTGTCCAACCTGGACGCCAAGCTGCGCGAAGACATGCAGTTCGAGCTGCGCAGCATTCAGAAGAAAATCGGCACGACCACGGTGATGGTGACGCACGACCAGGCCGAGGCGCTGTCGATCAGCGACCGGGTGGTGGTGATGCAGGAGGGTCGTGCGACGCAGGTGGATGCGCCCTATCGCATGTATGAGCATCCGCAGACCGAATTCATCTCGCGCTTCGTGGGCAAGACCAATCTGTTGCCCGGCCGCGTGACGCGCTGCGGCGAACAGGCCGAAGTGGAAACCGGCGCGCTGCGCGTGCTGGTCGATGGCACGGGCCTGCGCCATGGCGACAGCGTGCAGCTGTCGCTGCGGCCGGAAAAGCTGGTGCCGGTGGCGGCAGGCCAGGGCAAGCTGGCCTGTGTGGTCAGCACGCGCTATTTCCTGGGCAGCCAGTGGATGTATGACCTGGATTCGCCGGTGGGGGCGCTGACGGTGCTGACGCCCAACGACGGCCGCCGGCCGCACGAAGATGGCGACGCCATCGGGCTGGACTGGGCCGAGGGCGTGCTGCGTGTGCTGCGCGCACCGGCCGTGGCCGAAGAGGCCTGACATGGCGACGCTGACCCAACCCGGCGCCGCCAGCGCGCCCAAGCCGCGCACCGACGGCCTCCTGGCCATCCTGGGCTCGATTCCGCTGGCCATCGTGTTCCTGACGCTGGTGCTGACGCCGCTGGCGCTGACGTTCGTGCTGTCGTTCCGGCCGTTCGACTACGGCGCGGGCATCCTGCCGGGGCACACGTTCGAGCACTACCTGGCGGTGGTGACCGACAGCTATTTCCTGGAGATCTTCTGGCGCACGTTCTGGATCGCGGGCGTCACCACGTTGATCTGCGTGCTGATCGGCGCGCCCGAAGCCTACATCCTGTCGCGCATGGGCAAGCCGTGGCGCTCGATCTTCCTGCTGGTGGTGCTGTCGCCTTTGCTGATCTCGCTGGTGGTGCGCGCGTTCGGCTGGAGCATGCTGCTGGGACCTGGCGGCGTGATCGGCCGTGCGGCGGCCGCGGTGGGCCTGGGTCCGCTGCTGTACACGCCCACCGCCGTCATCATCGGCCTGGTGCACGTGATGCTGCCGTTCATGGTGATTCCGGTGTGGACGTCGTTGCAGAAGCTGGACCCGGCCGTCGAACACGCCGCGCTGTCGCTGAATGCCTCGCGCTTTCAGACGCTGCTGCGCATCGTGCTACCGCAGGCGATGCCGGGCATTCTGTCGGGCAGCCTGATCGTGTTCGGCCTGTCGGCCAGTTCGTTCGCGATTCCCGCGTTGCTGGGCGGACGCCGCCTGAAGATGGTGGCCACGGTGGTCTACGACGAGTTCCTGACCGAGCTGAACTGGCCGCTGGGCGCGGCGATTGCGATCGTGCTGCTGGTGGTCAACGTGATCATCATGATGGCGTACAACCGTGTGGTGGAACGCTCTTACCGGCGCAGCCTGGGCTGAAGGGGACACGATCATGCAGAAGAACGGTCCTATCGCGCTGGCGTTCAATTTCCTGGTGGTGGCGTTCGTGCTGGCGCCGCTGGTCATCGTGTGCCTGGTGGCGTTCACGCCCGAGTCGACGCTGACGGTGCCGACCACGCAGTTCTCGCTGCGCTGGTTCCGCGCAGTGTTCGAGCATCCCAATTTCATGCAGGCCTTCCAGAACAGCCTGTGGCTGGCGTTCCTGTCGGCCAGCATCGCCGTGTGCCTGGCGGTGCCGGCGGCGATT
This sequence comes from Achromobacter deleyi, assembly GCF_902859705.1. Lineage (GTDB taxonomy): Bacteria > Pseudomonadota > Gammaproteobacteria > Burkholderiales > Burkholderiaceae_B > Achromobacter > Achromobacter deleyi. Next base: position 293,780 of record NZ_CADIJO010000004.1, read on the forward strand.
GCCATCACGCGCTACCGCTTTCCGGGGCGCGATGCGCTCAATGGATTGTTCCTGTCGCCGCTGATGATTCCGCACCTGGTGCTGGGCGTGGCGCTGCTGCGCTTTTTTGCGCTGCTGGGCATGACGGGCAGTTTTCCGTGGCTGGTGTTCAGCCACGTCGTGGTCATCACGCCGTACGTGATGCGGTTGGTGATCGGCGCGCTGGTGGGCTTTGACCGTTCGATCGAGCACGCGGCGCTGTCGCTGGGCGCCAGTCGCGCCACGGTGTTTTTCCAGGTGACGCTGCCGCTCATCATCCCCGGCGTGTCCGGCGGCTGGCTGCTGGCGTTCATCAACAGCTTCGACGAACTGACCATGTCGGTGTTCATCACCGCGCCGTCGACCATCACGCTGCCGGTGCGCATGTACATGTACGCCACCGAATCGATCGATCCGATGATGGCGGCCGTGTCGGCGCTGGTCATCGGCCTGACCGCGGTGACCATGCTGCTGCTGGATCGCGCCTACGGGCTGGACCGGGTGCTGGTGGGGCAGAAATGAATTCCATGCCGGACGCGGGACGGGAGGCCCGGGAACCATGGCGATACTGAAACGGCTGGCCGAAACGGCCCGGCCCACCGTGGCGTTCACGCTGGACGGCAAGCCTTGCGAAGCGCTGGCCGGCGACACGGTGCTGACGGCGGTGCTGACCCAGGCCGAGCGCCTGCGCCTGTCGGAATTCGGCGGCGCGCCGCGCGCCGGGTTCTGCATGATGGGCGCCTGCCAGGACTGCTGGATGCAGCGCGAAGACGGCACCCGGCTGCGGGCCTGTTCCACCTATATCGAGCCAGGCATGCGCTTGCGCAGCAGCGCGCTGCTGCCGACGGCAGTGCCGGGCACCTTGGCCGCGGCGTGGCCCGAGAGCGAGACGCCATGAGCATCATCCTGCCCGTGATCGTGGGGGCCGGCCCGGCCGGCGTGCGCGCGGCCCAGGCGCTGGTCGCGCAGGGCCTGCGGCCCGTGGTGCTGGACGAGGCGCCGCGCGCCGGCGGCCAGATCTACCGCCAGCCGCCACCGGGCTTCTCGCGGCCCAAGAAGGCGCTGTACGGCTTCGAACACCGCAAGGCCGATGCCCTGCACCGCCAGATGGACGAACTGCTGCCGCGCATCGACTACCGGCCCGGCAGCCTGGTCTGGAACGCCGAAGGCAAGGTGCTGGACGTGCTGCAAGCCGGCGCCAGCGCCCCGGTGCCCTATACGCACCTGATCCTGGCCACCGGCGCCACCGACCGCGTGCTGCCTTTTCCCGGTTGGCTGACGCCCGGCGTCTATACCCTGGGCGGCTCGCAGGTGGCGTTGAAGCACCAGGGCTGCGCCATCGGTTCGCGCGTCGTGTTCCTGGGCACCGGTCCGCTCCTGTACCTGGTGGCCTATCAATACGCCAAGGCCGGCGCCACGGTGGCCGCGGTGCTGGATACCTCGCGCTTCGCGAACCGCGTGGCCGCCCTGCCCGGCCTGCTGCGCGCACCAGGGCTGCTGGCCAAGGGGCTGTACTACATGGCGTGGCTGCGTGCGCACGGCGTGCCCATGAAAAGCGGGGTGCGGCCGGTGCAGGTCGACGGCGACGCGCGTGTCACCGGCCTGGTCTATCGGCAAGGCGCACGGCAGCACCGCATCGACTGCGACGCGGTGGGCTACGGCTTGTCCCTGCGGTCCGAAACGCAATTGGCCAGCCTGGTGGGCTGCCAGTTCGACTTCCATGCCCGCGACCGCAACTGGACGCCGCGCCGCGATGCCGCCGGGCGCAGCAGCGTCACCGGCGTCTACGTGGCGGGTGACGGTGCGGGCATCGGCGGCGCCGATGCAGCCGAGCTGGCCGGCGAGCGCGCCGCGCTGGCATTGCTGGAAGACGCAGGTTATCCACAGCCCGGCGGCCGCGCGCGCGAACTCGAAGCCCGCTTGGCTGCCAACGGCCGCGTGCGCGATGCGCTGGAACGCGCGTTTCCGTTTCCCGACGACTGGGCGGCCGATATCGCCGACGACACGGTGGTGTGCCGCTGCGAAGAAGTCACCGCGGGCACGATGCGCGCCGCGATCCACACGACCGGTGCGCGCGAAATGAACCGCCTGAAGGCGCTGACCCGCGTGGGCATGGGCCGCTGCCAGGGCCGCATGTGTGGCGCGGGCGCCGCCGAAGTGCTGGCGCACGCTTGCGGCGCGTCGCCCGACGCGGTGGGTCGCCTGCGCAACCAGCCCCCGGTCAAGCCCATCCCGGTGGATATCGTCTGCCTGGACCGTTCCGCAAGGGCCGCGCCATGATCGAACGCATCGACACCGAAGTCGCCATCATCGGCGGCGGCATCGTCGGCGGCAGCGCCGCGCTGTTCCTGCGCCGCCTGGGCGTGCCGGTGGTGCTGCTGGAAGCGGCGCTATGCGGCGCCCGCGCCAGCGGCGTGAACTACGGCGGCGTGCGGCGCCAGGGCCGCGGGCTGGAACAGATGCCGCTGGCACGCCGTGCGCACGAACTCTGGGGCCAGCTGCCCGAGCTGATCGGCATCGACGGCGAGTACGTGCGTTCGGGCCACCTCAAGCTGGCCTGTTCCGATGCCGACCTGCAAGCACTGCACGCCTATCGCGAACAGACTCGCGGCTTCGGCATGAACCTGCAGATGCTGGACCAGCGCACGCTGGCGCGCCGCTTTGGCTGGCTCGGCGAACAGGTCGTAGGCGGTTCGCTCTGCCCCGACGACGGCCACGCCAATCCGCGGCTGGTATCGCCTGCCTTTGGCCGTGCCGCGCGCGCGCTGGGGGCGGATGTGCGCGAAGGCACCGCCGTCACCGAAGCCATCCACGACGGCGACCGCTTCGTGCTGCGCGCCGGTGAGCTGGAAGTGCGCGCGCGTTTCCTCTTGAACTGCGCCGGCGCCTGGGCCGGCCGTTTCGCCCAGGGCTTTGGCGAAGCCGTACCCGAAACCTCGATCCATCCGCTCATGATGGTGACCGAACCCCTGCCGCTGTTCATGGATGTCAGCCTGGGCATGCAGGGCGGCGGCATCTATGCGCGCCAGGTCGCGCGCGGCAACTGCGTCATCGGCGGCGGCCGCGCGGTCGCGTCCGGCCCCGACTACGCCCGCCCCGGCCGCGACGCCACCGGCACGCTCATGGCCAACGCGCAGCGCCTCTTGCCCGCACTGCGCGGCGCCCAGGTCATCCGCTTCTGGACCGGCGTCGAAGGCAACATGCCCGACCACAACCCGGTGCTGGGCCCCAGCGCCACCGTGCCGGGCCTGTTCCACGCCTTCGGCCTGTCGGGCGCGGGCTTTCAGATCGGCCCCGCCGTGGGCGAAGCGCTTTCCGAACTGGTCGTGCACGGCCGGTCTTCCATTCCCATCGATGCCTTCGGCATTGGACGATACACGGGGGCCGCTCACGGCGCCGTGCCTCGGTTGGGGCCTGTTCGTGAGCAAACGCTGGAGTCACCATGATGGACAAGAAACAGGGCGGCAAGGGCCGCCTGCACAAGGGGAAGTGGCTGCTGGGCGCTGCGCTGGCTGCGCTGTCGGTCGGCGCCATGGCGCAGCAAAAAACGTTGTACGTCGGCATGAACGGCGGCGACATGGAACGCGCCTTCACCCAGTACGTGTTTCCCGATTTCGAGAAGGCCAACAACGTCAAGATCGTCGTCGTGCCCGGCACGTCCACCGACGTGCTGGCCAAGGCCCAGGCCTTCAAGGACAAGCCGCAGATGCACGTCATGTTCCTGGACGACGGCATCATGGCGCGCGCCATCACCATGGGCCTGTGCGAACAGCTCAACGACGACCCCGTGCTCAAAGAGCTGTACCCCACCGCCGTCATGAAAGACCGCATGGCCGCCGGCATCGACATCGGCATGACCGGCCTGGGCTACAACACCAAGCTGTTCGCCGACAAAGGCTGGGCCCCGCCCACTTCGTGGATGGACCTGGCCGACCCCAAATACAAAGGCAAAGTCGTCTTCCAATCCGCCTCCGGCAGCACCTTCGGCCTGCACGGCTTCCTGATGTTCAACCGCATCCAGGGCGGCACCGACCAGAACACCGAACCCGGCTTCAAGCAGTGGCCCACCACCATCGGCCCCAACGTGCTGGAATACATCCCCAACTCGGCCAAGCTGGCCGAAATGATCCAGTCCAACGAAGCCGCCATCTTCCCGCTGACCCCCACCGCCATCGCCCGCCTGAAAAAGCGCGACATCCCCGTCGAATACGTCCAGCCCAAGGAAGGCTCGGTCATCCTGATGGTCGGCGAATGCGTCATCGCCAAGAACAGCGAACCCGAACTGTCCCAGAAACTGGCCCTGTACCTGCTGTCTGCCCAGGCCCAGGCCAAGGCACTGGAAATGGGCGGCCATTTCCCGTCCAATAAGAACGTTCAGCCGCCGGCCGGCAACGAAGAGGCGCTCACGCGCTTCCAGGGCTACATGGCCAACGCCAAGATCCTGGACTGGGACCAGATCAACGCCACCCGTCCCGCCTTCAACGCGCGTTGGAACCGCACCGTCGAACGCTGACCACAGGCGCGCCGCACCGTCCCCACCGAGAACGGCGCGGCGCCGATCCCCCCAGGGCGCGACCGCGCCCGCTACGGAGTAAGCCAGGCATGCGGCTCATCATCAGGTCAGGCAGCCCTCGCGCCATCGACGAATGGCGCGAAAAGTTCAAGATCCACGCGCCCGCCCTGGACGTGGTCGACTGGCACGACGACATCGACCCCGCCACCGTCGACTATGCCCTGGTCTGGGCCCCCGACCCCGGCCGCCTCGCCACCTTCCCCAACCTCAAACTCATCATCAGCGCCGGCGCTGGCGTCGACCACATCGTTTCCGACCCCGCCTGGCCTCGCCACCTGCGCATCGCCCGCATGGTCACCCCGCGCACCGAAACCGAAATGGCCGAATACGTCCTGACCAGCGCCCTCATGCTGACCCGCGACGTCAAACGCGCCATCGACCAGCAAGCCCGCCGCCACTGGGAACTGTACGACTCCCTGCGCGTCGCCGCCGACATCCGCGTCGGCATCATGGGCCTGGGCCACCTCGGCATCGCCGCCGCCCGCCTGCTGTCCCGCGTCGGCTTCCCCGTCGCCGGCTGGTCCCGCGGCGCCAGCACCCTGCCCGACGGCCTGCCGTCCTACGCCGGCCAGGCCCAATTCGGCGAATTCCTGTCCCGCACCGACCTCCTCGTGTGCCTCCTGCCCGCCACCGAATCCACCCGCGGCATCCTCAACCACACCACCTTCGCCCAACTCCCCCGCGGCGCCAGCCTAATCAACGCCGGCCGCGGCGCCCACATGGTCACGCAAGACGTCCTGAACGCCCTGAACTCGGGCCACCTGCACCAGGCCGTCCTGGACGTCTTCGACCCCGAACCCCTGCCCCCAGACTCCCCCCTCTGGACCCACCCCAACATCATCATCACCCCCCACTGCGCCGCCATCCCCGACCGCGAAGAACGCGCCAGGCACACCGCCTGGCTGATCGAAGCAAACGAACGCGGCGAAGCCCTCCCCAACATCTACGACCCCGCACGCGGCTACTGACGCAGGGCACAGGCAAGAACGCCAAGCACACAACTCGCCCAGCCCTCGTGAAGCTGAAACGAGCAGAGCCTGGGGCGCCGGGGCCGTGGGGGTGCGGGGCGTGTAGATGCGCCCGAGGGAATTCGAAGGGAGCCGCAGGCGGACGAGAATGACGAAGGGGCAGTCCGGAGCGAAGGCTCCGGACCGCAATCGTAGCCCCGCACCCCCACGGCCCCGGCGCCCCAGGCGTCTAAAGAACTCCACCCCCCATCAGCAAAAAAACCGCAAAATCTGCAAACGAACAAAACCTACATTGCTCCCCAAGGAGCCCGCAAGTGAAACCCCAAACCAAAACCCAATATGCCCACCGCATGGACCCCGTCCTGCGCTGGCTGGCAAGCAACCCCGACGCCGACCCAGACCTGTATCAGCTGGCCGACCTCGCCTGCCTGTCCCCGTATCACTTCCACCGCGTCTACCGCGCGATGATGGGTGAAACGGTCAACGCCACCGTGCAGCGCATCCGCATGCATCGCGCGGCCGTCGCATTGGGTGGCACCGGGGCTTCACTGCGAGACGTTGCGCAGCGAGCCGGTTACGAATCAGACGCTGCCTTCAGCCGAGCCTTCGGCGCCACCTTCGGCATCTCGCCGGGGCGCTATCGCGAAGCCCGCTCCCGTCCCTTTGACCCTCAGGAGCTAGGCATGTACCCCATCACCATCGAAACCTTTCCTGGCGCCATCCTGGCCGCCTTGCCGCACCGTGGCAGCTACCAGGAGATCGGCCCCGTCTTCACCCGCGCCTTCATGCTGGCTGGCAGCCGCGGCCTCGCCCGCCCCGAATCCATCGGCTTCGGCGTCTACTTCGACGACCCCGAACAAGTACCCGTCGGCCAGCTGCGGTCCCTGGCCGGCATGTCCGTCGCGCCCGACGCCGACCTGGGCGATGAACTTGAACGCTTCGAGATCCCGGCCGGCCGCTGCGCCATCCTCACCTACACCGGGCCCTACAACGAAATGGACAAGCCCTATAACTGGATGTTCTCCGAATGGCTGCCCGCCAGCGGCGCCGTGCCGGCCGACTTTCCCATGTTCGAGCAATACCTGAACGACCCGCGCACCACCCCGCCCGCCCAATTGCAGACGCGCATCTGCATGCCGCTGAAATAGGCCCGCCACCCCGGCGTTCGCAACCCCCCGGGGCCTGTTGCCGACAACAGGCCCTAGGGCCTGCTAACACTAAAAGGAGCCTCGCACAGGCCAGTAATCGGTCGCCAGGCTAGGCGCGGTCGCCGCCGCGTGGCTGTGCCACGCAAGGTGAGCGCAACGACGCCTGGCGACCGATTACTGGCCTGCCCGAAGGGTGAGTACCCAAATGAGTGCCTCTCAGCGTTGCGAATGCTCGCCGTGGTGCCGCCACGACTGCGCTTCGCGCCTTGATAGCCACTCATTTGGGTACTCATGCGAGGCTCCTTTTAGTGTTAACAGGCCCTAGCCCAACACCCCCGCCAGATACTGCCGCAGCCACGCGTGCGCCGGATCGTCCTGGTAGCGCTCGTGCCAATAGAGCGACACCGTGATCGCCGGCAGGCTCAGCGGCGCCTTCAGCGTCACGATGCGCGCGCTGCCCGACATCGCCTTCGCAATGCTCACCGGCATCGTCGCGATCAGGTCCGAGGCCTCGACGATGAACGGGCACACCATGTAGCTGGACAACGTCGCCACGATCCGCCGGCTGCGGTTCTGCCCCATCAGGATGCGATCGATCGCGGTACTGAAATAACGCGTGTGGGCCGCCAGGTCCAGGTGCCCGTAGCTCAGGTAGGCGTCCAGGTTCCAGCGCTTGCGCAGGCACGGGTGGCCTTCGCGCACGATGCACACCGCGGGTTCCTGGTACAGGAAGCGCGTGCGCAGATCCGGCGCCGGGTCGGGAAAGTAGCCCGCGATCAATTCCACATGATTGGTGTCCAGCATGCTCAAGCCGTGCTGCGGCCGCGCCGGCACGATCAGCAACTGGAAATGCGGTGCGTCGACCGCCAGCCTGGGGATAAGTTTGGGCAGCAGCGTGTACTGCACATAATCGGTCGCATAGAACGACAGGCTGCGCGACGAATGCGCCGGGTCGAACACCTCGCGCGTGCGGGTGGCGCGGCGCCAGCTTTCGAGCAGCGGCTGAAAGCCCTGGTGCAGCTCCTGTGCCCGCAGCGTCGGTTGCCATGAACCGCCCTCGCGCACCAGCAGCGGATCGCCGAACAACTGCCGCAGCCGGTTCATCGCCGCGCTCATCGCGGGCTGGCTGATGCCCAGCTGCTCGGCCGCGCGCGACACATTGCGGCAGGCCATCAGCGCATCGAAATGCAGCAGCAGATTCAGGTCCGGATTCTTCACGACTGCCCACCTATAAATGGCATCTATACCAATATAAACCGCCAGGGCTGCTGGCAGATGCCCGCCAAGCCTAGGATGTTCCCGTTGTTGCAGTGAACCCGAGGCAATGCCTCTCAGGCTGGACACGCATGATCCGGCCGCAAGGAAGTTCTATCAACAAGGGGAAACCAAGCCATGAACGCAGCGTTTATTCGCAAGTGCTGTCTTGTATTCGGGAGCGTCGCGCTAGCTGCGGCCGCCCTGCCGGCGCGAGCCGACTGGCCCGACAAAGTGATCCGCATCGTCGTGCCTTTCGCGGCGGGCGGCTCGACCGACCTGATCGCGCGCAAGGTCGCCGAAGGACTGGGCCAACGCCTGTCCGCCAATGTCATCGTTGAAAACCGCCCCGGCGCGGGTGGCACCGTCGGCACCGACTACGTGGCGCGCCAGCCGCCCGATGGCTACACCATCCTGATGGGGTCCGTCAGCACGCACGGCAGCGCGCCCTGCGTGTATTCGAAGCTGCCCTACGACCCGGTCAAGGACTTCACGCCGCTTTCCGTGGTGGCCACCATTCCCAACGTGATGTCGGTCAACCAGTCGGTGCCGGCCAACACGCTGCAGGAATTCGTGGCGCTGCTCAAGAAGGATCCCGAGAAGTACTCGTTCGCCTCCAACGGCCAGGGCACCTCCAACCACCTGGCGGCCGAGCTGTTCAAGAGCACGGCGGGCGTGTCCATGGTGCACGTGCCGTACCGCGGTTCGGGCCCGGCGCTGATCGACCTGGTGAGCGGCCAGATCAACATGATGATGGACGTGGTGATGACGTCCTACCCCTACATCAAGGACGGCAAGATCAAGGCGCTGGCGGTGACCTCGCCGCAGCGCTCCAGCATGTTGCCCGATGTGCCCACGGTGGCCGAGTCCGGCTATCCAGGCTACGAGGCCATGGTGTGGTTCGGCATGCTGGCGCCGGCCAAGCTGCCCGAGCCGCTGCGCCAGAAGCTGACTGATGCGTTGGTGCAGACCCTGCACGCGCCGGCCATGAAGACTTATCTGGAACAGCAGGGTGCGCAGGTATCGGACGTATCTGGCCCGGCCTTCGGCGCCATGATCAAGGACGAAATCAGCAAGTGGTGCGGCGTGGTCAAGCAGGCCGGCATCCACCTGGATTGAGCGCGTCGGCGCCCTTTATTTTTCTCTGGGAAGCACAAGCATGTATCGCATAGGGATAGACGTCGGCGGCACTTTCACTGACTTCACGATGATCGACGAAGACCGGGGCGTGGTGCACTTTCACAAAGTGCCGTCCACGCCGCAGGACCCGTCAGAGGCCATTGCCACCGGCATCGGCCAGATGCTGGCGGACCACGGCGTGTCGCCGTCGCAGGTGTCGCACGTGGGCCACGGCACGACGGTGGCCACCAATCTCATCATCGAGCGTAAGGGCGCCCGCGTGGGGCTGATCACCACGCAGGGCTTTCGCGATGTGCTGGAGATCGGCCGGCAGACCCGTCCGCACCTGTACGACTACAGCGTCGGCAAGCCGCCGGTGGCAGTGCCGCGCGAGTTCCGCGTAGAGGTGCAAGAGCGCATCAACGCGCAGGGCGACGTGCTGACCGCGCTGGACACCGAACAGGTGCGCGCCGCGGCGCGCAAGTTCGCCCAGGCTGGCATCGATGCCGTGACGATCTGCTTTCTGCACGCCTACCGCAATCCCGCGCATGAGCAGGCCGCCGCGCGCATCGTGGCCGAGGAAATGCCCGATGCGTACGTGAGCCTGTCGTCCGACGTGCTGCCGGAATTCCGCGAGTACGAGCGCCTGTCCACCACGGTGCTCAATGCCGCGGTGGGGCCGAAGATGGCGCGCTACCTCGAACGTTTCTTGCAACGCGTGCGCGAGCTGGACATCGCCCACGAGCCGCACACCATCCATTCGAACGGCGGGCTGATGTCGATCGCCACCGTGCGCCAGTATCCGGTGCGCACTTGCCTGTCGGGGCCGGCCGCGGGCGTGGTGGGCGCCGCCGCGGTGGGGCGCGCCATCGGCAGCCTGAACCTGGTGACGTTCGACGTGGGCGGCACCAGCACGGATGTGTCGTTGATCTGCGACGGACGGCCCTTGTTCACGTCACATCGCCAGGTGGCCGGCTATCCGGTCAAGACGCCGATGGTGGATATCCATGTGATCGGCGCGGGCGGCGGCAGCATTGCCTGGCTGGACGACGCGGGCGCCCTGAAGGTGGGGCCGCACAGCGCGGGCGCGGTGCCCGGGCCGGTGGGCTATGGGCGTGGCGGTACCGAGCCGACCATCACCGACGCCGAGATTGCCTTGCAGCGGCTGAACCCGGTGGCGCTCTTGAACGGACGCATGCCGGTGCATGCCGAGGCCGCGCGCCAGGTGATCGATGCGCGCGTGGCCCAGCCGCTGGGGCTGGACCGGGAAACGGCCGCCGAAGGCATCCTGCGGATCGCGGCGGCCAACATGAGCCGTGCCATCCGCGCCGTGTCCACCGAGCGGGGCTACGACCTGTCGCAGTTTGCGCTGTATGCCTATGGCGGCGCCGGCCCGCTGCATGCGGTGGAAGTCGCCGAGGAATGCGGCATTCCCGTGGTGATCGTGCCGCAGGAGCCCGGCACCATGTGCGCGCGCGGCATTCTCTTGAGCGATATCTCGTTCGACTTCGTGCGCAGCGAGATATCCCTGGCCAGCGAGGCCACGTGGACGGGCGTGTCCGCCATCTTCGAGGGCCTGCGTGGCCTGGCCGAACGCTGGCTGGATGAGGAACGCGTCGAACCCGCGCTGCGCCTATATCGCAGCGCCATCGATGCGCGCTACGAAGGCCAGAACTTCGAAGTGCAGGTCAGCCTGGATGACACCGGCGCCGGCGGCTATGCGGAATTCGCGCGCCGCTTCAACGAGGCGCACGAGCGCGAATACGGCTACACGGTCGATGACCGCAAGGTGCAGATCATCAACTGCCGCATGCAGGCCGTGGGCCAGGTCGTGAAGGCGCCCTTGGCGCCGCGCCATGTCGGCGGCACGTTGCAGGAGGCCCGCATCGGCGAACGCCGCGCCTATTTCGGCGCCCGCCATGGCTGGCTGGATACGCCGGTGTACGACCGTGACCGCGTGCCCACCGGCGTGCGCTTCACCGGCCCGGCGCTGCTGGAAGAAATGAGCTCGACCACTGTCGTTGGCGCCGGCCAGGACGTCGTGGTCGACGATTACGGCAACCTGATCATCCGTCTGCAAGGAGGCTCCGATGCGTGAAGCCAAAGAAGAATCGGGCGCGGCGCTGGCCGACCCCGTCGGCATGGAGGTGTTCTGCAACCGCCTGCTGTCCATTACCGAAGACATGAACAACACGCTGGTGCGCGCGTCGTTCTCGACCAACATCAAGGAACGCAAGGATTGCTCGGTGGCGCTGTTCGATGCCGCCGGCCGGCTGGTCGCGCAAGGCACGCAGATTCCGCTGCACCTGGGCTCGCTGGATGGCGCCATGGGTGCAATCCTGCGCACCTTTCCGCAGGCCGAGATTCGCGACGGCGACGTGTTCATCTGCAACGATCCCTACCTGGCGGACGGCAGCCATCTGCCCGACATCAACATCGTCACGCCGGTGTTCTGGGACGGCGCGCTGCGGTTCTTTGCCGCCAACATCGCGCACCATTCCGACGTGGGCGGCGCGGTGCCGGGGTCCATCGCGGGCGGGCTGAAATCGATCTTCGAAGAAGGCATCCGCATTCCCGCCTGCCGCATCGCGCGTGCCGGCGAGGTCGACGAAGACATGCTGCGCCTGATCTGCGCCAACACCCGCGACCCCGAAGAGCGTGTGCTGGACCTGCGGGTGCAGATGGCCACCAACCGCCGCGGCGCGGCCGCGGTGCAGGGCCTGATCCGCCAGATGGGCCTGGACGCCGTGCTGCGTTCGGTGGACGACGTCATCACCTATACGCGTCGCCGTCTGCTCAACCGCATCCAGGAACTGGCGCTGGGCAGCTATACCTTCCGCAGCGATCTGGACGATGACGGCATGGGCGGCGACCCCGTGCCGATCCAGGTGACGCTGACTGTCAGCCGTGACGGGCTGCACTTCGATTTCGAAGGCTCGGGCAAACAGGCGCGCGGCGCGATGAACCTGCCGTTCAACGCCTTGCGGGCCTGCGTGTACTACGCCGTGAAGGCGCTGCTGGACCCTGACCTGGCGCCCAACGCCGGCCTGTTCGATCCCATCAGCGTGTCGGCGCCGGTCGGCACGATCACCAACCCCGAACACCCGGCGGCGGTGGGCGCGCGTTCGATCACCGCGCAGAAAGTGGCGGGCGCCATCTTCGGCGCATTCCGCGGCCTGCTGCCGGCAGAAAAGACCATGGCATCCAGCAACGACTGCTGCCCCGCCATCGTGTTCTCGGGCCGCTGGCGCGAACGCGCGGGCCATTTCGTGTACCTGGAAACGCTGGGCGGTGGCGCGGGCGCGCGCTTCGATGCCGACGGCATGGATGCGGTGCACGTGCACATGACCAACACATCGAACCTGCCCGTGGAAGCGCTGGAAAACGAATATCCGCTGTTGATGGACGAGTACGCGATGATCCAGGACTCGGGCGGCGCGGGCCGCACGCGCGGCGGCATGGGCATTGCCAAGCAGATCCGCGCGGTGGGGCCGGGCATCGTGTTCTCGGCGCGCTCGGACAGCCATACGGTGGGCGTGGCCGCGGGGGTGGACGGCGGTGGCGATGGGCGTCGGGCTCGGCTCATCCGCAATTTCGGCACGCCCGGCGAGGAAGAGCTGTTTTCCAAGACCGCAAACATCGCGTTGGCGCCGGGCGACAGCGTGCGCATCGAAACGCCGGGCGCGGGCGGCTACGGCGCGCCGGCCCAGCGCAGCCGTGCCCGCATCGAACGCGACCTGGCCGACGGCAAGATCAGCGCCGCGGCCGCAAGGGCGGATTACGGCGTTTAGGCCCGCGCTACGCCACGTTCAGCGACATCGAGTACTTCATCTTGTCGTGCGGGAACGTGGTGATGGTGGCCAGCAGCAGGACCCCGCCGCTGCCGTAGTAGCGGCGGGTGATGACAAAGCCCGCCGTCTTCGGCTCGACCTGCAGTTGCCGCGCGATGCTGGCTGCAATCGGCGTGGCCGAGAACTCCTGGTTGACCTCGTGGATGCGGTTGCCGAAGTGGTCTTCGATCAGGCGCAGCAACGAGATGCGCGGCTGGATGTCGGCGCGCAGGTCGGAATGCGCGGGGTCGGCGTAGATCAGCGTGCAGGCCACGGGCGTGTCCTGGTCGCCCAGCGTCTTGATCGAATTGATGTGCAGCCACGACTGGCCGGCTTCACACCCCAGCGTTTCGGCCAGGCGCCGTGTCAGCTTGATGGTGCGCACGTCCTGCACCAGCAGCGCGGCATTGCGTGCGTATTGCAGCAGGTCGGGGAACTGCGAAATGCGCTGCGTGAAACGGGTGCTGGCGCTGGCGGTTTCCACGCGCGTACCCACGCCGGGCCGGCGCGACACCATGCCCGCCACGGTCAGCATGCGGATGGCTTCGCGAATGGTGTGGCGGCTGGCGCCGAATTGGTCGCACAGTTCGTGTTCGGTAGGCAGCAGCGTCATGACCGGATAGCGGCCCGCGCCGATGTCGCGCGCCAGCTGCTGATAGATGCTTTTGTAGCGCGGGCCGCCGGCGTCAGCGTCCGGGGCCTCGGCCCGGCCGCGCGCTTCGCGCGCGCCATTGGGCGCGGCCACGCGTTCGGAAGATCGGGTCATGGGGGCTCCTTTTTGGCTCGTTCTATCGGGGTTTGTACGGACAATAACCGATTGACAACGCTGTCTCGTCCGATCCATTATTTGTCCGGACATTCATGTACGGACAAATTGTACGGCCGACATGGGTTCGCGGGGCAAGCGGGGCGGTTCTTTTTTTGCAGCGGCGCGTCCTTTCCCGATCTAGCGGCATCAGGCAGTTCTTGCAGTTCTCTTCCAATACACGGGGGTTTTCATGGGCAAGGTACTTGCAGTGCTCGCGGCGGCGACGATGGCCGCCGGCGTGGGCGCCAATGCGCAGGCGCAGCAGAAACTGGTGGTCGCCGGCTACGGCGGCTCGTTCGAAGACATCATGCGGCAGGACATCTTCCCGCCCTTTGCCAAGCAGCACGGCGTTGAACTGGACTACGTCGCCGGCAATTCCACCAACACGGTGGCGCGCCTGCAGGCCCAGAAAAGCAACCAGCAGATCGACGTCGCGATCATCGATGACGGCCCCATGTACCAGGCGATCGCGCTGGGCTTCTGCGCCCCGATCCAGGGCCTGCCCGCCGACGATATCTATGGCACCGCGCGCTACAAGGACGACAAGGCCGTGGCCATCGGCATCGTCGCCACCGGCATCATGTACAACAAGAAGGTCTTCGACGAACGCAAATGGGCCGCGCCCACGTCCTGGAAAGACCTGAAGGACCCCAAGTACAAGAAGCAGCTGGTGGTGCCGCCGCTGAACAATACCTACGGCCTGCACGCGCTGGTGGAGTACGCCCGCGAAGGCGGCGGCGGCGAAAAGAAGATCGATGCCGGTTTCAAGACCTTCAAGGACGAGGTCGGCCCCAATGTGCTGGTGTACGAGCCGTCGCCGGGCAAGATGACCGAGCTGTTCTCCAGCGGCCAGGCCACCATCGCGGTCTGGGGCAGCGGCCGCGTCAAGGCCTTTGCCGACACCGGCTTCCCGGTGGGCTTCGTGTATCCCCAGGAAGGCGCCTATGCGCTGCTGTCGTCGGTGTGTCCGGTGGCCAAGGCCAACGCCAATCCGTTGGCGCAGGCCTTCGTGAATTACCTGGTCAGCCCGGCGGTGCAGGAAAAGCTGGCCACCGCCTATGGCTACGGCCCGGTCAACAAGCAGGCCAAGGTGGCCGATGATCCGCGCGTGCCGCTGCCGATCGGCAAGCGCGCCGCCGACCTGATCGTGATCGACTGGGACACCGTCAATCAGAACCGGGACGACTGGAACAAGCGCTGGACGCGGGAAATCGAGCGTTGAGGCAACGGCGGCGCATGCGCCGCCCGCAGGAGCATCCATGAGCTATCTCGTACTGAACCGCCTTTCCAAGCGCTACGGCGACCTGACGGCTGTCGAGGACCTGAGCCTGTCCGTCAAGCGCGGCGAGTTCATTTCCCTGTTGGGCCCATCCGGCTGCGGCAAGACCACCACCCTGCAGATGATCGCGGGCTTTGTCGAACCCAGCGGCGGCAGCATCGTGCTGGACGGCAAAGACGTCAGCAAGATGCCGGCCAACAAGCGCGGGCTGGGCATGGTGTTCCAGAACTACGCCCTGTTTCCGCACATGACCGCCGCCGAGAACGTGTCGTTCGGCCTGGAGATGCAGCGCGTGAAGAAGGACGAGCGCCAGGCTCGCGTGGCCGATGCGCTCAAGCTGGTGGGCCTGTCGCATCTGGCTGACCGGCATCCGGCGCGCATGTCGGGCGGGCAGCAGCAACGCGTGGCGCTGGCCCGCGCACTGGTCATCCGGCCCAGCGTGCTGCTGCTGGACGAGCCGTTGTCCAACCTGGATGCCAAGCTGCGCGAGGAAATGCAGCTGGAATTGCGCAGCATCCAGCGCACGGTGGGCACCACCACCATCCTGGTCACGCACGACCAGTCCGAAGCGTTGGCGCTGTCGGATCGCATCGTGGTGATGAACCAGGGGCGGGTCGAACAGGTGGCCGAGCCGTTCGAGGCCTACGAGGGGCCGGCCAGCCATTTCGTGGGCGGCTTTCTGGGCAAGGCCAACGTGTTCACGCCGACCGCCCAGCCGTTCGACGGCGAGACGCGCGCACGCATCGGCGAAGCCCACATTCCCATGGACGGCCTGCCGGTGCCGCAGGGTGCGGTGATCGTGCGGCCCGAGAAGATCCTGTTTGCCGACGCGGGCGCCTGTGCCCTGCCCGGCCGCATGAAAACGCGCGTGTTCCAGGGCAACCATTGGCTCTGCCAGGTGGAAACGTCGGTAGGCGAAGTGATGGTGATCCGCCAGAACGACGGCGTGCCGGTGCCGGCTGAAGGCCAGCCGGTGCACCTGCGCTGGCGCGCGCAGGACATGTGCCTTGTCGCCGGGAAACCCACGCCATGAGCGCACGCGCCAACCCCTGGCTGCTGAGCGCGCCCGCGCTGGCGGTGTACGCCACCTTTCTGGTGGTGCCGATGGCGCTGGTGTTTCTCATCAGCTTCTTCGATTTCCAGTTCTACGGCGGCATGCAGGCCACGTTCACCTGGAAGAACTACCTGGAAATCCTGGGCGACGGCTATTACTACGAGATCTACGCCCGCACCTTCGGCGTGGCGGCGCTGGTCACCGTGGCCTGCCTGGTGCTGGGCACGGCCGAAGCCTATGTGCTGTCGCGCATGGCCAATCCGTGGAAGGGGCTTTTCCTGATGGTGGTGCTGGGGCCGCTGCTGATTTCGGTGGTGGTGCGCACGCTGGGTTGGGCCTTGCTGTTCGGGTCCACCGGTCTCATCAACAAGGCCTTGATGGGCATCGGCCTGGTGTCCACGCCGATTGACCTGATGTACAGCAACCTGGGGGTGGGCATTGCGCTGACCCACGTGCTGGTGCCGTTCATGGTGATCTCGGTGTGGGCTTCGTTGCAGCGGATCAATCCGTCCACCGAGGCCGCGGCGCTGTCGCTGGGGGCCAGCCAGTTCACCGTGATCCGGCGCGTGATCGTGCCGCAGGTCATGCCGGGCATTCTGTCGGGCGCGATCATGGTGTTCGCCATGGCCGCCAGCTCGTTCGCCACGCCGGCCATCATCGGCGGACGCCGCCTGAAGAACGTGGCCACCGCGGCGTACGACGAATTCCTGAACACGCTGAACTGGCCGTTGGGCGCGGCCCTGGCGGTGGTGCTGCTGCTGGCGACTGTGGTGGTGCTGCTGTCGGCCAACCGGATCATCGAGCGTCGCTATGGCGCGGTCTTCAATCAATCGGGGGCCTGACATGAACTTTCGCAATGGTCCGATCGGCCTGCTGTTCCACACCGTCTTCATCCTGTTCATCCTGGCGCCCATCGTGATGGTATGCGCGGTGGCCTTCACGTCCGAAGGCTTCATCTCGCTGCCCAGCGGCGGCCTGTCGCTGCGGTGGTTCCGCGCCATTCTCGACAACCCCCGCTTTATCGAGGCGTTCTGGTTCAGCCTGGGCCTGGGCACCTTGTCGGCTACCGTGGCGATTGCGCTGGCCGTGCCCAGCGCGCTGGCGCTGGCGCGCAACCGCTTTCGCGGCCGCGAGGCGCTGGTGGCGTTCTTCCTGTCGCCGCTGATGATTCCGCACGTGGTGCTGGGCCTGGCCTTCCTGAAGTTCTTCACCACCGTGAACCTGGCCGGCACGTATGTGGGGCTGGTCGTGGCGCACGTGATCCTGGTCATGCCCTATGCGCTGCGGCTGGTGCTGGCGTCGGCCACCGGCATCGACCCGGCGCTGGAGCGCGCCGCGCAATCGCTGGGCGCCTCGAACTGGACGGCGTTCCGGCGCGTGGTGCTGCCGCTGTTGCTGCCAGGCGTGGTGAGCGGCTGGGTGATTGCCTTCATCACCAGTTTCGATGAATTGACCATGTCGATCTTCATTGCCTCGCCGTCGACCACCACGCTGCCGGTGCGCATCTTCCTGCACATCGAAGACACCATCGATCCGCTGGTGACGGCGGTGTCGGCCGTGCTGATCTACGTGACGATCATCGCCATCTTCATCCTGGACCGCCTGGTCGGCCTGGAAAAGCTGTTTGTTGGAAAGGGACGCTAATGACGGACGAGAAAGAACGGACGCCGCGTGCGCCGACGCACCGGGGCATCTACGATGCCGCGGTGGTCGGTGGCGGGCTGGTCGGTTCGGCCGTGGCCTACGGGCTGCGGCGCGAACTGGATCACGTCGCCGTGCTGGACGAGGGCGATGTCGCGTACCGCGCGTCGCGCGGCAACTTCGGCCTGGTGTGGGTGCAGAGCAAAGGCATGGGCCTGCCGCGCTACGGCGTCTGGACCATGACGTCGGCCACGGCCTGGCCGCAGCTGGCGGCGCAGCTGCACGAAGAAACCGGCGTGGACGTGCACCTGGAACAGCGCGGCGGCCTGCACGTGCTGTTGAGCGACGAAGAGATGGACGCACGCGCCACCTTCATGAAGACGCTGCTGGCCCAGCCCGGCATGGCGCAATACGACTGGAAGATGCTGGACCGCGCCGAGGTGGCCGACCTGGTGCCGGGCATCGGCCCGGACGTGCGCGGGGCGACCTGGACGCCGGTCGACGGCATCGCCAATCCGCTCAAGCTGCTGCGCGCGCTGCACATGAGTTTTGCACAGCGGGTTGTGGATTACTTGCCGCGCAGTCCGGCGCAGCAGATCCGCCAGCGCGACGGCGTGTTCGAGATTGCCACGCCCACCGGCACCGTGCGCGCGCACAAGGTGGTGCTGGCCGGCGGGCTGTCCAACAAGGCGCTGGGCGAACAGGTGGGCCTGACCGTGCCGGTGCGCCCGCAACGCGGCCAGATCGTCGTGCTGGAACGCACCCGCCGCCTGCTGGAAACGCCGCTGTCGACCTTGCGCCAGACCGACGAAGGCACCTGGCTGATCGGCGATTCGCAGGAAGAGGCCGGCTATGTGGACAACCTGGTGGGCCTGCCCATCCTGGGTACATTGGCCGATCGGGCACTGCGCACGCTGCCGGCACTGCGCGAGGTGCGCGTGGTGCGCAGCTGGGCCGCGCTGCGGGTGATGTCGCAAGACGGCTTTCCGATCTACCAGCAATCCGAAACGTGTCCCGGGGCCTTCGTGGCCACCTGTCATAGCGGCGTGACGCTGGCCGCCGCGCATGCGCTCAAACTCGCGCCCATGATCGCCGCCGGCAAGCTGGCCGACGACATGGCGCCCTTCTCGACCCGGAGGTTCCATGTTCAAGAGGCTTGATGAGGCTCAGCGCCAGGCGCAGGGCGCGCCGGTGCGGGTAACGGTCAACGGCGCCGACCTGCAATGCCGCCAGGGCGACAGCGTCGCCGCGGCGCTGTTTGCCGGCGGCATGCAGGCCTGTCGCGATACGGCCGTGGGCGAGGTGCCGCGCGGACCCTATTGCATGATGGGCGTGTGCTACGACTGCCTGGTCACCATCGATGGCCAGGCGAACCAGCAGGGCTGCATGACGGCCGTGCGCGAAGGCATGAAGATCGAGCGCCAGCTGGGCGCGCGCAAGGTGCAGGCATGATCGAGACGACGCAATGCGATTTGCTGGTGGTGGGCGCCGGCCCTGCCGGTATGGCTGCCGCGACGACGGCCGCGCGCCTGGGCGTGGATACGGTGCTGCTGGACGAGCAACCCGCGCCCGGCGGGCAGATCTACCGCGCCATCACCACCACGCCGGTCACCAACCGTACGATCCTGGGGCAGGACTACTGGCACGGCGCCTCGCTGGTCGAACCGTTCAAGCAATCCGGTGCGCGTTACGTGCCGGGCGCCACCGTGTGGGCCGTGGCCGAACGCACCGCGCCGCAGCCCGAACAGGGTTTCGAGGTGGCCTATTCGGTGGCGGGCGAAGCACGCATCCTGCATGCGCGCCGGTTGCTGCTGGCCACGGGCGCGCAGGAACGGCCCTTCCCGATTCCGGGTTGGACGCTGCCCGGCGTCATCACCGCGGGCGCGGCGCAGATCCTGCTGAAGTCCGCCGGCATGGTGCCCAGCGACCGCACGGTGTTGGCCGGTAGCGGCCCCCTGCTGTACCTGGTGGCCTGGCAATACCTGAACGCAGGGGTGAAGATCGATACCCTGCTCGAAACCACCCCGCCGGGACGCTTGCGCCAGGCGTTGCCCAAGGTGTGGGGCTTTCTGCGGTCGCCCTACCTGGGCAAGGGCCTGTCGCTGCTGCGCGCCGTGAAAGCCGCCGTGCCCATCGTCAAGGGCGTGACGGCGCTGCAAGCGCTGGGCGACGACAAGCTGGAAAGCGTGCGCTACACCGTGGGCGGCGTGACCAAGACCTTGCCGGCGCAGCAGCTGATGCTGCACCAGGGCGTGGTGCCCAACGTCAACCTGTCGCGTGCCATCGGCATCGAGCACCGCTGGAACGGCGCGCTGGACTGTTGGGAGCCCGACGTGGACGACTGGGGCCTGACGTCGGTGGATGGCGTGGGCATGGCGGGCGACGGCGCCGGCATTGCCGGCGCGCTGGCGGCCGAACAGCGTGGCCGGCTGGCCGCATTGCAAGCGGCGCATCTGCTGGGCCGCATCGACGCCGCCCGCCGCGACAACGAGGCCGCTGCACCTCGCGCCGCCTTGGCGCGCGCCGTGCGCGGCCGCGAATTCTTCGACGCGCTCTACAAGGCACCCGAAGCCCTGCGCCGCCCCACCGGCGACACCATCGTCTGCCGTTGCGAAGAAGTCACCGCGGCGCAGGTGCGCGACACCGTCAAGCTGGGCTGCAGCGGTCCGAACCAGATGAAGGCCTTCCTGCGCTGCGGCATGGGTCCGTGCCAAGGGCGGTTCTGCGGGCTGACCGTGTCGGAGATCATCGCCGAGGAACGCGGCGTGCCGGTCGAGGAAGTGGGCTACTACCGGCTGCGCTTTCCGACCAAGCCGCTGACCCTGGGCGAGCTGGCGTCGCTGCCGCAGACCGATGATTCCCGCCAGGCAGTGGTGCGCCTGAAAAAATAGGAGGGCCGACATGACGGACGCTTCCCGGTCGGCCGCGGTCATCATCATCGGCGGCGGCCTGCATGGCAGTTCGGCTGCTCTGCACCTGGCGCGTGCGGGCGTGCCGGCGCTGGTGATCGAAAAGAACTACGTCGGCCGCCATGCGTCCGGCGTGAATGCGGGCGGCGTGCGCACGCTGGCGCGGCATCTGGCCGAGGTGCCGCTGGCGCTGGCCTCGCGCGAGCTCTGGTATCGCATCGGCGAGCTGGTCGACGACGATTGCGGCTTCGAACAGCACGGCCAGGTGCGCGTGGCCGAAAACGAGGCGGACGCGGCCACGCTGCGTGAGCGGCTGGCCACGATGCAATCACATGGCTACACCCACGAGCAATGGATATCCCGTGAGGATCTGCTCACGATGATTCCGGCGCTGGCGCCTACCGTTCACGGCGGCCTGATCGCACGCGAGGACGCGGCCGCCGACCCCTACCGCACCACGCTGGCCTTTCGCCGCAAGGCCGCCAGCCTGGGTGCGCGTTTCCTGGAAGGGGTACGGGTGCAGCGCACCGCACGCGAAGCCGGCCAGTGGCGCGTCGAGACGGACGCCGGGGTCTACACCGCGCCGCAGATCCTCAATTGCGCGGGCGCCTGGGCCGACCGTGTGGCGGCCGACTGGGGCGAACCGGTGCCGCTCGTCGCCATCAGCCCCATGATGCTGGTGACGCTGCGCATGGATCACTTCCTGGATGCGGTGGTGCTGGGTACCGGCCGTCCGCTGTCGTTCAAGCAGCGGGCCAACGGCACGGTGCTGATCGGCGGCGGCCGCCGCGCCTGGGTCGACCGCGACGCGGAATGGACCGAGCTGGATTTCCGCTCGCTGGCCGAAGGCGCGCGTACCGTCTGCGATCTGTTTGCGCACATGCGCGGCGCGGTGGTGAACCGCGGCTGGGCCGGCATCGAAGCCGCCATGCCCGATGAAATTCCTGTCATCGGCCGCAGCCAGCGTCACGAGACCGCCTTCCATGCATTCGGCTTTTCGGCACACGGCTTCGAGCTGGGCCCCATCGTGGGCCGTATCATGGCCGACCTGATCACTACCGGGGCGACCGATCTTCCGATCGTGCCCTTCGCCATTGATCGTTTCGCCAGCGCCGCGCAGGCGCCGGCCTCATCCCCCAAGGAGCAGCATCCATGACTGATATCGTGCGCAAGGACTCCAACCAGCGCCTGAGCCGCATCGTGATCCACGGCGACACGGTGTACGTTGCCGGCGTCACCTCGTCGGCGGCCGGCGGCATTACCGAACAGACGCGCGACGCGCTGGCCAAGATCGACGGCTACCTGGCCAAGGCCGACACCGACAAGACGCGGCTGCTGTCGGTGCAGATCTGGCTGAAGGATATCGACCGGGATTTCGCCGGCATGAACGCCGTGTGGGCCGAGTGGGCGCCGGCCAATGCCTTGCCCACCCGCGCCACCTGCGAAGCCAAGCTGGCCTCGCCCGACCTGCTGGTCGAGATCATCGTCACGGCCGCCAAGCGGCCGGGGTACGTTGGCGGGCCGGTGTCGGAAGCCTGATCCGGGGCGGCCCGCAGCAGGGTCAGCGAGCCGGCGTCTGGAAGCTGACCTGGGCCGGACGGCCGGGCAGGTTCAGCGTGGCGGTGGCCGGCGGCGTGGTCGCCACCACGTTGCCGGCGCGCAGCACCATCAGGCGCGTGGCGCGCAGGCGCAGCGCTTCGACCGGATCGCGCGCTTGCAGCAGTACCAGGTCGGCACGCTTGCCCACGGCCAGGCCGGTGTCGTCCAGGCCCAGGATGGCGGCCGGCGTGGCCGTCACGGCCTGGAAACAGGCGCGCATGGCGTCCTGGCCGGTCATCTGGGCCACGTGCAGGCCCATGTGCGCCACTTCCAGCATGTCGCCCGAACCCAGGCTGTACCAGGGGTCCATCACGCAGTCGTGGCCGAAGGCCACCGGCACGCCGGCAGCCAGCAGCTCGGGCACGCGTGTCATGCCGCGGCGCTTGGGATAGGTGTCGTGGCGGCCTTGCAGCGTGATGTTGATCAGCGGGTTGGCAATCGCCGACACGCCGGCCTCGCGCATCAGCGGGATGAGCTTGGACACGTAGTAGTTGTCCATCGAATGCATGGACGTCAGGTGCGAACCCGTCACGCGGCCCTGCAGGCCCAGGCGCTGCGTGTGATACGCCAGCGTCTCGATGTGACGCGATAGCGGGTCATCGCTTTCGTCGCAGTGCATGTCCACGCGCAGGCCGCGTTCGGCGGCCAGCTCGCACAGGATGCGCACGGATTCCGCGCCGTCCTGCATGGTGCGTTCGAAGTGGGGAATGCCGCCCACCACGTCCACGCCCATGTC
The DNA here is from genome assembly GCF_902859705.1 of Achromobacter deleyi. GTDB lineage: Bacteria > Pseudomonadota > Gammaproteobacteria > Burkholderiales > Burkholderiaceae_B > Achromobacter > Achromobacter deleyi. The sequence continues at coordinate 316,716 of NZ_CADIJO010000004.1, forward strand.
CAGCGCCCGCTTCAGGTTGTCCAGCGCGCCGGGCGCGCGCAGCACGCCGTCCTGCGGGAAGGCTACCAGTTGCAGGTCCAGGTAGGGTTTGACCTTTTCGCGCACGTGCAGCAGCGCTTCCACGGCCAGCAGGCGCGGGTCGCATACGTCCACGTGCGAGCGAATCGCCAGGAGGCCGCGGGCCACGGCCCAGTCGCAATAGGCCAGCGCACGTTCCACCAGTGCTTCCTGCGTCAGCAGCGGCTTGAGCTCGCCCCACAGCGCGATGCCTTCGAGCAGCGTGCCCGACTGATTCACGCGCGGCAGGCCGAACGACAGGGTGGAGTCCATGTGAAAGTGCGCATCGACGAACGGCGGCGCGACCAGCTGGCCGGCGGCGTCTATCGTCTGGGCTGCCTGGGCCTTGAGCGCCGGTTCGAGCGCGGCGATGCGGCCCTGGGCCACGCCGATGTCGATGTTCTGGCGGCCGTCGGGCAGCGTGCAGTTCTTGATGATGAGATCGAGCATAGTCACACCTTGTGGATTACCGTTCGCCCTTGCGGTAGGGCTTCATCAGGGCCTGCGGGTAGGCGGCGCGGCGCGCCATCACCACCAGGGCCAGGATGGACAGGATATAGGGCAGCATCAGGTACACCTGATACGGCAGTTCGGGCAGGCCCGGCAAGGCCGCCCCGCCCTGCTGCAGGCGTAGCTGCAGCGCATCGAAGAACGCGAAGATCAGCGCGCCCAGCAGCGCCTTGCCGGGCCGCCACGAGGCAAACACCACCAGCGCCACGCAGACCCAGCCGCGGCCATTGACCATATTGAAGAAGAACGCATTGAACGCCGCCAGCGTCAGGAAGCTGCCGGCCACGCCCATCAGCGCCGAGCCGGCCACGATGGCGCCCATGCGTAAGCGCGTGACCGACAGGCCCTGGCCTTCGGCGGCGGCGGGGTTTTCACCCACCATGCGGATGGCCAGGCCGACCGGCGTGCGGTTCAGCACCCAGGCCAGGATCGGCACGGCGGCCAGCGCCAGCAGCGTCATCGGCGTCTGGCCGGCCAGTACCGGGCCGATCAGCGGAATGCCATCCAGGAACTTCATTTCCGCGAACGGCGTGATGGTGGGCGGCGTGTTCACGCTGGGAAACGTGACGCGGTAGGCGAAGTAGCTCAGGCTGGTGGCCAGCAGCGTCACGCCCAGGCCGGACACGTGCTGCGACAAACCCAGCGGCACGGTCAGCACGGCATGCAGCAGGCCGAACACGGCGCCCGCAAACGCGGCCGCCAGCACGCCCACGTACAGCGGCGCGCCCAGGTACACCACCAGCCAGCCGGTGAAGGCGCCGGCGGCCATGATGCCTTCGATGCCCAGGTTCAGCACACCGGCGCGTTCGCACAGCAGCACGCCCAGCGTGCCCAGGATCAGCGGCGTCGCCAGCCGCAACACGGCGACCCAGAAGGCCGCGGAACTCAACAGGTCCATCCATTCCATGGCGTGCTCCTCAAGCCCGGTGGCGGCGCAGGCGGTACTGCGCGAATAGCGTCGCGACCAGCATGGCGAGCAACGAAGTGGCGACGATGACGTCGGCGATGTAGTTCGGCACGGCAATGGCGCGGCTCATGCTGTCGGCGCCGACCAGCATGCCGGCTACGAAGATGCTGGCCAGGATCACGCCCAGCGGATGCAGCCCGGCAAGCATGGCCACCACCACGCCGGTGTAGCCATAGCCCGGCGACATGTCCAGCGTGACATAGCCGGTGCGGCCCGCCACTTCGATGGCGCCGGCCAACCCGGCCAGCGCGCCCGACAGCATGGCCGTGCCCAGCATGACGCGGCTGACCGGCAGGCCCAGAAAGCGCGACGCATGCGCATTGGCGCCCACCGCGCGCATCTGGAAGCCGAACACCGTGTAGCGGTTCAGCAGCCACAGTCCCAGCGCCAGGCCGGCGGCCCACAGCAGGCCGGTATGGGCGCGGGTGCGTTCGATCAGCTTGCCCAGCTCCAGGTCGGGGTTCAGCGCCACCGACTGCGGCCAGCCCATGGCCATCGGGTCCTTCATGGGGCCATCCAGCATCATCGACACGAACAGCAGCACGATGAAGTTGCCCAGCAGCGTGGTGACCACCTCGTCCACGCCCAGGCGGGTCTTGAGCAAGGCGGGAATCAGCAGCAGCAAGGCGCCGGCCAGCGCCGCGGCCAGCATCATGCCGGAGAACAGCACGGGCAGCGGCAGGTCAAAGCCCGTGCCGTCATGCATGCCGCCCACGGCCACGGCCGCCAGCGCGCCCAGGTACAGCTGGCCTTCGGCGCCGATGTTGTAGAAGCGTGCACGAAACGCCACGGCACAGGCCAGGCCGGTCAGCATCAGCGGCGTGGCGCGGGTCAGCGTTTCGGACAGCGCGAAGCGCGAGCCGAACGCGCCTTCGAACAGCAGCGCGTAGGTGCGGCCGACGGGCGCGCCCGCCCAGGCCACCAGCAGCGCGCAGATGGCCAGGGTGAAGAGGATGGCCGCGATAGGCGCCAGGGCCAGCGCGGCGCGGCTGGGCTCGGGGCGGCGTTCCAGGGTCAGTTTCATTCTAGAAATGCTCAATGAGTAAGGGCGCGGCGCGTCACGCGCGCGTGCCCGTCATGGCCAGGCCGACGGTGGCGGGCGTCCATTGGCCGACGGGCTTGACCGCGACCAGCTTGCCGCCGCACAGCACCGCGATGCGGTCGGCCAGGGCGAAGATTTCTTCCAGGTCTTCGGACACCAGCAGGATGCCCGCGCCGCGACGACGCGCGGCCAGCAGCTGCTCGCGCACGTAGGCGACCGCGCCGATGTCCAGGCCCCAGGTGGGCTGGTCGGCAACGATCAGGCGCGGTTCGCGCGCCAGCGTGCGGCCCAGGATCAGCTTCTGCATGTTGCCGCCCGACAGGCTGCGGGTGCGCACGTCCAGCGAGGCCGCGCGCACGTCGAACTGCTTGGCCAGGGCTGCCGCGTAGGCGCGGCCGGCGCTGGCGCGCACCACGCCGTAGCGGGCGAAGCGCGGGTCCTTCAGGTCTTCGACAATGGCGTTTTCCCACAGCGGGCTGTCGCCGATGACGCCTTCGCCGTGGCGGTCTTCGGGAATGCGGCCCACTTGTGCCGTCGTCCAGCCGGCCGGCGTGGTGGGCGCGGCCGCATGCTCGGGGCCCAGGCGGATGGTGCCGTCCGACGGCAGGCGCAGGCCGGTCAGCACCGACACCAGCGCCTGCTGGCCGTTGCCGGCCACGCCGGCAATGGCCACGATCTCGTGTTTGTGTACGACCAGGTCCAGGCTGTCCAGGCGCGGCGCGCCGTCGCGGCTGTCGCGCACGGTGACTTGCGACAGCGTCACCACCGGCGCGGCCTGGCCGGCCGCCGCCATCGCTTCGGCGTGCGGCATGGCGACCTTGCGGCCCACCATCAGCTCGGCCAATTCGGCCGGCGTGGTGGCGGCGGTGTCGCGTTCGGCCACCAGCTTGCCCTGGCGCAGCACCGCGACGCGGCGCGACACGGCCATCACTTCGTCCAGCTTGTGCGAAATGAAGATGACGGCCAGGCCCTCGTCCACGAAACCGCGCAGGGTTGCGAACAGGTCCTGCACTTCCTGGGGCGTCAGCACCGCGGTGGGCTCGTCCAGGATCAGCACCTTGGCGCCGCGGTACAGGGCCTTCAGGATTTCGACGCGCTGCTTCTCGCCGACCGACAGGCCGCCGACGCGCGCATCCGGGTCCACGCCCAGGCCGAAGCGCTGGCCCAGTTCGACCAGGCGGCGGCGCGCCTGGCCGCGGCCGGACGCCAGCTTCCACAGCGATTCGGTGCCGACCATGATGTTGTCCAGCACGGTCAGGTTGTCGGCCAGCGTGAAGTGCTGGTGCACCATGCCCACGCCCGCCGCCAGCGCGGCGTCGGGCCGGCCGGGGGGCAAGGGCTGGCCGAAGACTTCGATACTGCCGGCGTCGGCCACATAGTGGCCGAACAGAATCGACACCAGGGTCGATTTGCCGGCGCCGTTCTCGCCCAGCAAGGCCAGCACCTCGCCCTGCGCGAGGGTCAGCGAGACATCATCGTTGGCCGTCAGGCTGCCGAAGCGTTTGGTGATCCCCGCAAGACGCAGGGCGAGAGGCGCTTGGTTCATCGTGCCGAGGACTTGGGTTCTTTGTCGACGACCTGCACCGTGAAGCTGCCGTCCAGGATGGCCTTCTGCTTGGCCTGCACCTTGGCGATCAGGTCGGCCGGGATCTTGCTTTCGAAGGTGCCCAGCGGCGCCAGCGACGAACCCTTGTACTTCATCAGCGAGTACTGGCCGAAATCCGCCGCCTTGAACGTGCCGCCCTTGACCTGCTTGAGCGCTTCGTCGATGGTGGGCTCCATGCTCCACAGCGCCGAGGCCACCACGGTTTCCGGGTACTGCGGCTGGGTGTCGATGACGTTGCCGATGGCCAGCTTGCCGCGTTCCTTGGCGGCGTCCGACACGCCGAAGCGTTCGGCGTACAGCACGTCCGCGCCCTTGTCGATCATGGCGAAGGCGGCTTCCTTGGCCTTGGGGGGATCGAACCACGAACCGATGAAGGTCACGGTGAATTCGGTCTTGGGGTTCACTTCCTTGGCGCCCTCGATGAACGCCTGCATCAGGCGGTTCACTTCAGGAATGGGGTAGCCGCCCACCAGGCCGATCTTGCCGGTCTTGCTCATGCCGGCGGCGATCATGCCGGTCAGGTAGGCCGGTTCCTGGATGTAGTTGTCGAACACCGAGAAGTTGGGCTGCTGCGGCTTGCCCGAAGAACCCATCAGGAAGGCGGTCTGCGGATAGTCCTTGGCCACCTTGCGGGCGGCGGCTTCCACGGCGAAGGCTTCGCCCACCACCAGCTTGTTGCCCTGCTCGGCGTACTGGCGCATGACGCGTTCGTAGTCGGCGTTGGTGACGTTTTCCGAGAAGGTGTAGTCGATTTCACCGCGGTCGCGCGCGGCGGTCAGCGCCTTGTGGATGCGCGACACCCATTGCTGCTCGACCGGCACCGTGTAGATGGCGGCCACTTTGAGCTTGGCGGGCGCTTGCGCCTGGGCAGCGCCCGAGAACAGCAGCGCGCCGGCGGCGGCTGCCGCGGCCAGCTTGAGCAGGCCGCGGCGGGCAATGCCGCCTGCAGCCGGGAGGGAAAAGGATTTCATGCGGAAGGCTCCTTCGCGGGGATGGAAAGGGAATGGGGAGAAAGGCGGCGATGTCCGGGCGTCGCGGCGCGGCACGCGTGGGCGGGCGGAAACGAAGGCGTGGGATCGGTCATCGGAAGGGGGGCTGCCGGGGCAGCGCGCCCCATCCGAATGGGCGGGTTCGCAGCCAGTCCTGGCGAAGCAAGTTGTATGCCATGGGGCATTCCCGCGGCAAGTCGGGGGAATCCTGATGGCCGGGCGGGATTATAGGCACCCTGGCGGGGAAAGGTGGCACCAAGATGGTGCGCACCGTCGCGGGGCGTGGACACTTTCGTGCTGGAACAGCCTGTTGCGGTCCGCTTGAGCGTCCGCGGGCTGGGCAGAAGCCTAAAATTCCAGCAAAGAGCCGCGCTGGGCGCGGCAAGCCGGAAAACACCATGCAAGACATTCAATTGCTGCTCGAGCAGTACGGCGGGTGGCTCGTGTTCGCCAACGTGCTGGTCGAGCAGGCCGGGCTGCCCGTGCCCGCCTACCCCATGCTGATCGCCGCGGGCGCCCTGGCCGGCGCGGGCGGCTGGCTGACGCCCTGGCTGGCCGCCACCGTCGCCTGCCTGCTGGCCGACACGCTCTGGTACGTGGCCGGGCGGCGTTATGGCTCGCGGCTGCTGGGCGTGGTCTGCAAGCTGTCGCTGTCGCAGGATTCCTGCATCCGCCAGACCCAGCGGCTGTACCTGCGCATCGGCGTGCGCGCCCTGCTGGTGTGCAAGTTCCTGCCTGGCGCGGGGGCGCTGTCCACCGTCATGGCGGGCCTGACCAATACGCCCTACCGGCGCTTCCTGGCCTACGACCTGGTCGGCGCCCTGATCTGGGCGGGCTCTGCCCTGTTGTTGGGCGGCCTGTTCCACAGCGTCGTCAACGATGTGCTGGACGTGCTGGGCACTTACGGCCCGATGGGGCTGGCCATCCTGGCGGCGGTGCTGGCGCTGTACATCACGGCGCGCGGCCTGCGCCGCTGGGTGCTCAAGCGCAACCTGCGCGTGATTCCGCGGCTGTCGGTCGACGAACTGATGCAGTGGCGCCAGGACGGCCGCAACACGCTGGTGTTCGACGTCCGGCCCGAGGCGCAGCAAGAGGCCGACCGCATCCCCGGCGCGATCGCCGTCGACCTGCGCGCGCCCTTGCCGGCGCTGGCGGCCGATGCGCAGGCCGCCGACATCGTGGTCTATTGCGCCTGCCCCAACGAGGTCTCGGCGGCCATGCTGGCCGCGCGCCTGCGGGCTGCCGGCTATCCCAATACCTGGGCCCTGCGCGGCGGCTATGAGGCCTGGGTGCGGCACATCCACCCTGCCTGACCGGCCCGGGGCCTTCGGGGCCGGCCGGGGCCGCGCCACGGTCATTTCACCTGACACCCGCCTGACCCGCCGCCCGCCTGTCCGGGCCGTGGGCAGCCTGCACGGCCGGCCCTGCGCCGGATGCCGTCCCGGGCGCATAATTTCGCTATCGGCCCGCGCTTCCGACGGGCACAGGAGACAGGCATGCGGTTGTTGTTCTTGGGTGCCGGCGGCACCGGTGGTTATTTCGGCGGACGCGCCGCCCAGGCGGGCGCGGACGTGACCTTCCTGGTGCGCGAGGCCCGCGCGGCGCGGCTGCGCGAACAGGGGCTGCGCATCCAGAGCCCGTTCGGCGATGTGACGCTGCAACCCCAATTGGCCACCGCCGACACGCTGCAAGGCTTCTACGACGTGGTGGTGCTCAGCTGCAAGGCCTACGACCTGCCAAGCGCCATCGACGCCATCCGCCCCGCCGTGGGGCCGGACACCGCCGTGCTGCCCATCATGAACGGCGTGCTGCAGTACGACGTGCTGGACCGAGAATTCGAACCCCACCGGGTGCTGGGCGGCCTGTGCCAGATCAACGCCACGCTGGGCGCCGAAGGCCAGGTCATCCACCTGGGCAAGCACGCCAGCATCGTCTTCGGCGAACGCGCGGGCCCGGCCCGCAGCGCCCGCTGCACGGCCCTGGCTGACGCCCTGGACGGCGGCGAATACGTCAGCCGTCTCAGCGAAGACATCCACCAGGACATCTGGGAAAAATACGTTTTCCTGACCACCCTGGCCGCCGCCACCTGCCTGATGCGCGGCACCGTCGGCCAGATCGTGTCCACCAATGACGGCGCCGACATCGTGCGCGGCCTGCTGCGCGAATCGCAGTCGGTCGCGGCCGCCAGCGGCCACGCGGTGCGGCCCGATGCCGATGCCGCCGCGCTCAAGATCCTGACCGATCCGACCCAGCCCATGACCGCGTCGATGTTCCGCGACCTGCGCCAGGGCCTGCCAGTCGAGGCCGACCACATCGTCGGCGACATGGTGCGCCGCGCGCAGACGCTGGGCGTGGACGCCACCACGCTGCGCACGGCCTACGCGCATCTGCAGGTGTATCAGGCGCAGCGCGCCGCGACCTGATACGGCCGGGCCGCCAGGGGCTCATTGGTGCACGGAATGCAAAAAACTCTTCCGTCTCCGTGAGTTCCTGGAACCGATCTGGCCGAATAGTATGGCTTTGTCCAACCTTCCAAGGAGCAAGACCATGAAAATCGCATTGATCGGAATTACCGGCCGCGTCGGTTCGCGCGTGGCAGACGAATTGCTCAAGCGTGACCACCAGGTGACGGGCATTGCCCGCAACCTGGGCGACGTCAATCCCCAGCCCGGCCTGACCATCCAGCAGGGCGACGCCACCGACCCGCAAGGCCTGACCCCGCTGCTCAAGGGCCACGACGCCGTGGTCAGCGCCTCGCGCTTCGTGTCGGCCGACGCCAAGCCGCTGCTGGCCGCCGTGAAAGACGCCGGCGTGCCGCGCCTGCTGGTGGTGGGCGGTGCAGGCAGCCTGCAAGTGGCGCCCGGCAAAATGCTGATCGACACCCCCGAATTCCCCGACGCCTACAAGCCCGAGGCCCGTGCGGGCGTCGTGTTCCTGGATACGCTGCGCCAGGAAAAAGTGCTGAACTGGACGTTCCTGTCGCCCTCGGCGCTGTTCGAACCCGGCGAGCGCACCGGCACCTTCCGCATCGGCGACGACTCGCTGCTGGCCGACGATGACGGCAAGAGCTGGATCTCGATGGAAGACTACGCCATCGCCCTGGCCGACGAAATCGAGACGCCCAAGCACTCGCGCCGCCGCTTTACCGTGGGCTACTGACCCGGGCAAGCGATTTCGGCGGCGTCGCCGCCAGTGTTGTTTGCGCGCGATAGCCGCCGCCCCGTTGCCCCCTTGCGCCCCAAGGGGGCTTCGTTTTGCGCCAATGCCGCGCTGCCAGTAGGGTCGAATGGTCCCCATTTGTTTGTAAACTGGCAGGCCGCCACCAGGCGTCACGACCCGAGTAGTTGTATGAGCATGAAGTTGAAATCGCTGGCCCTCTGTATGCTGCTGGCCTCCAGCTGCCTGGCGGTTGCGCCGGCGCAGGCGGCCGCCCCGCAGTCGAACAAGGACATCGTGGTGGCGTTTTTCCGCATGATGTTCCAGGACCGCGAGATCGACGAGGCGGTGCGCCTGTACGTCGCCAAGAACAACTACACGCAGCACAACCCCTACATGCGCGACGGCGTCGAACCCATGGTGGACTTCTTCCCCCATTACTTCGAACAGCATCCGCAAGCTACGGTCGACATCAAGCGCGTGATCGCCGAAGGCGACCTGGTCGTCATCCACAACCTGTGGAAAGAATCGCCCGAAGACCGCGGCCAGGCCGTGGTGGATATCTTCCGCGTCGAAAACGGCAAGATCGTCGAGCACTGGGACGTCAGCCAGGAAATCCCGGAAAACCCCGCCAACAAGAACGGCATGTTCTAGTTTTCACAGGCCCCCCATGTCCGCCATCGAACCCGTCGACCTGCCCCGCGCCTACCTGCTGCTGAACCACGGCCCCACCGTGCTGGTCACCAGCGCGCACGGTGGCGAGCGCAACGTCATGGCCGCGGCCTGGGCCATGCCGCTGGATTTCAGCCCGCCCAAGATGCTGGTGGTGGTGGACAAGAACACCTACACCCGCAAGCTGATCGAGGCCTCGGGTGAATTTGCGCTGTGCATTCCGTCGCGCGCCCAGGCGCAGGCCACCTTGCAGGTGGGGTCGCATTCGGGCACTGACGCCGACAAGTTCAAGGCCGCGGGCCTGTCCACCTTTGCCGCCAGCAAGATCGGCGCGCCGCTGGTCGAGGGTTGCCTGGGCTGGCTGGAATGCAAGGTCGTGCCCGAGCCCCACAACCAGCAGGCCTACGACCTGTTCATCGGCGAAGTCGTGGCCGCGTGGGCCGCGCCCGATGTGTTTTCGGGCAACCGCTGGCACTTCAACGATGATGCGCGCCGGTCCGTGCACTACCTGGCGGGCGGCTCGTTCTTCGCCACCGGCGAAGCGTTCACCGTTACCGACCCGGAATAACCCGCCATGCGCCGCGTCTACCTGGCCGGTTTCGACGTGTTCCTGCCCGATGCCGTGGCGCACGGCCAGCGGCTCAAGGCGCTGGTGGCTACCTACGGTTTCGAAGGCCTGTACCCGCTGGACAACGTGCCACCGCCCGGCCTGGCCGGCGCGCCGCTGGCGCAATGGATCTACCGCGCCAACGTGGCAATGATCCGCCGGGCCGACCTGGTCATGGCCAACCTGAACCCCTTCCGCGGCGCCGAGCCCGATTCCGGTACGGCGTTCGAGGTCGGCTACGCAATCGCCTGCGGCAAGCCGGTATGGGGCTATACCTCGCAGGCCGGCAGCCTGCTCGAACAGTCCGCCGTGGGCGTGGCGGCCGACGACGCCTCACGCGCCGTGGACGCGCAAGGGTTCACGGTCGAAGACTTCGGCATGAACTTGAACCTGATGCTGGCGTGCAGCGCGCACATCGTGGTGGGCGACGCTGCCGATTGCCTGGCCCGCATGGCGCGGGCGTAGCCCGGCAAGATCCCGCATGAATAAGGGTGGCGGGCGGCGCGATGCGCCCGCCGGGTGCCAGGCCGAGTGTCAGGCCGGGTTTCAGGCCTGCGCCTTGGCGCCGCGCGCGGCCTTGCCTGCCGTCTTGCGGGCCGGCTTAGCCGGGGCCGCCGCCTGCGGCGTGCCCAGGTAACCCATCACGGCATCCACCACCGCCTGTTCCAGCTGCGCCGGGGTGAAGCCGGCCGGCGGTTCCAGCGCAGCGGCATGCACCAGCGATTCGATGATGCGCAGCACCACGTAGGTGGCCAGTTCGCGATCGTGTTGCGCGATTTCGGCACGGTGCAATTCCAGCAGGTGGCGCATGCGCCGATGGATGTCCTGGTCGGCGCGGCTGTGGTCGCGCGGCTGGTCAAACAACGGGAATTCTCGTTCCAGCACGCGGTGCAGCGCGGGCTCGAGCAGATGCGCATGCAGCGAGGCGCCGACGATGGCCGCGACGCGCTCGCGCAGGGTGGCTGCCGGGTTGCCCAGCAGCGCCTGGTCGATGACATCCAGCATCTGGTTGTCGTGGCGGTCGTGCAGCGCGGCGATCAGCGCATTCTTGTTGGGAAAGTACTGGTACAGCGAACCGACGCTGACGCCCGCCGTCTCGGCGATCAGGTTGGTATTGGTGCCGGCGTAGCCATGTTCGGCCAGAACGCGAGCTGTCGCTTGCAGAATGGTCTCGACCGTCTGCTGCGACCGCTGCTGGCGCGGCGATTTACGGGGCTGCGGGATGCTGGTCATGGAGTTCGGGGAAAGCGAGTTTCAAACCTGAGCGTTGGCTCATAAAATTTCTGGCAGGCAGCTTGAGTCCGCCCTGTACTGGCGGATTATGCCATCGCCGATTCCGGCGGCCAGGCATCTCGCTGCACTTCTCCCTTTCAAGGAATACCTATGTCGAATTCATCGACGGCCGGGGCTATGCCCGCGGCCGGCGGGGTCGCGCGCCCCGTTTTCATGCAGATACTGCCGCTGGCGCTGGCGGTCTTCGTCGGCTTTTTCATGGTGGGCCTGCCGATGCCGGTGCTGCCGCTATATGTGGACGGCGTGCTGGCGCAAGGCGCGCTGATGGTGGGCGTGGTGGCCGGCATGCAGTTCGCAGCCGCGCTGCTGTCGCGGGCCTATTCGGGGTCGCTGGCAGACCGCCGCGGCGCCAAGCTTGCGGTGGTGGTGGGCTTTCTGCTGGGCTCGCTTGCGGGCCTGTTCTATCTGCTGGCCGATGGCCTGGCGCAGCAGCAGCCCCAGGCCGCGCTGGCCGCGTTGATGGCCGGCCGCGCCATCATGGGTTGCGGCGAAAGCCTGATCGTCACTGGCGCGCTGAGTTGGGGCGTGGGCCGTGTGGGGCCGCAGAACGCGGGCCGCGTGATGGCCTGGGTGGGCGTGGCGATCTACGCCGCATTCGGCCTGGGGGCGCCGGCTGGCATGCGATTGTTCGGTGCGGCGGGTTTTGGCGGCATCGCCTGGGCGACGGTGCTGATTCCGGTGGCGGCGCTGGCGCTGGTGCTGCCGCAACGCGGTGTGCGCGCGGCGGGTGGCGTGCGCACGCCGTTCTACCGGGTGCTGGGGCTGGTGCTGCTGCCCGGGCTGGGCCTGGCGCTGACCAGCGTGGGTTTCGGGGTGATCACGGCGTTCATCAGCCTGCTGTTCGCCGAACGCGGCTGGAGCGGCGCGGCGTGGATGTTCACGTTGTTCGGCGGCGGCTTCATTCTGGCGCGGGTGTTCTTTGCCGGTTTGCCTGACAAGCTGGGCGGCGCGCGGGTGGCGCTGGTGTGCGTGCTGATCGAGGCGGTGGGCCAGTGGCTGATCTGGACGAGCGCGACGCCGGTCTGGGCGTTTGCGGGTGCGTTGCTCAGCGGCGCGGGCTATTCGCTGGCCTTCCCGGCGTTCGGGGTGGAGGCGGTGCGGCGGGTGCCGGCGGCAAGCCGTGGTGCGGCGATGGGGGCGTACGTGGCGTTCCTGGACGTGGCGCTGGGCATCGCGAGCCCGTTGGCCGGATGGCTGGCCGGCTATCAAGGCTACGGTGCGGTGTATGCGATGGGGGGCGCGTGCGCGCTGGGCGCGGTGGCGGTGGCCATGGCCTTGCGGGGCCGGGTGGCGGCTCCGTAGCAAGAGGGGTGGCGGCCGACGATTGATGTGGCCGCGCGTGGCTTGATGCGTCGTTGACGGCGCCCGCTTGTGCGGGCGCCGTTTTTCGTCAGACCGTGGCGGCCATTTCCAGGACCTGGTCGTCGATGCTTTCGGCCTGGCCGTCGCGCAGGCGTTGCAGGTGGTCGGCGAGTTCGGCGATGGTCAGGGCAACCAGGCCATGCTGGGCGGCGTAACGCTCGAGGGCGGCGCCGCGCATCATGGTGCCGTCGGCGTTCATGAGTTCGCACAGCACACCGGCGGGCCGCAGGCCGGCCAGGGTGGCGAGGTCGACGGACCCTTCGGTGTGGCCGCGGCGGGTGAGCACGCCGCCGGCCTGGGCGCGCAGGGGGAAGACGTGGCCGGGGCTGACGATGTCTTCGCTTTGGGCGGTGGGCGAGATGGCGGCGCGGATGGTGGTGACGCGGTCGACGGCGGATACGCCGGTGCTGACGCCTTCGCGGGCTTCGATGGAAACGGTGAAGGCGGTGGCGAAGCGGCTCTGGTTGCGCTGGACCATGGGGGCCAGGTCAAGGCGGTCAAGGACTTCGCCGGGCAGGCACAGGCAGACGATGCCGCTGCCGTCGCGGATGAGCTGGGCCATGACGGGCACGGTGAGCTTGTCGGCGGCGACGATGAGGTCGGCTTCGTTTTCGCGGTCGAAGTCATCCATGAGAATGACGGGACGGCCCAGGCGCAGGTGATGCAGGGCGCGTTGCAGGCGCACGGCGAAGGGCTGGGAAGCCAGGCTGGGGATGGCGGACTGCTGGGTGACGATGGTGTTGGACATTGAAACGCTCTCGCGGATTAAGTGGGCGAAAAACGTTTCAGGGCTATTGGACAGCCGAACGCAAAGCCGCTGGCCAGGCGCTTGGCGGCCCGGGCAGCTGGTTATGTGACGGCACATCTTCTCTCATCCGGACTATGACCGTCGGCTCTGGCATTTCACCAGATCTGCTGACCCCGGTGTCCTGGTGGACGCCGGGCGCTCGCGGGCTTGCCACATTGCATGGCTTACCGCCGGTGGGGAATTGCACCCCGCCCTGAAGACGTACTGCTTGTCGTGTTTTTCACGACTTTTTGATTTTACGCCTGTCTTCGAAGGGGGGAAGAATATGCTTATGGGCAGTATGGGTATCGGGGATTGATGGCTGCTTGCGTCGGGCGGGGTTCTGTTGACGCCCGGGGCGGCTGGGCCTTGGGTGCGCGGGGCTACGATTGCGGTCCGGAGCCTTCGCTCCGGACTGGCCTCGGCGGCCCCCCCCTTCGTCATCTTCGTCCAGGCCTTCGGCCTTCCCTTCAGATTCCCTCGGGCGCATCTACACGCCCCGCGCACCCCAAGGCCCCGCCGCCCCGGGCTCGATCGGTTTCAGCCTGGAGGTTGTTGGGGCGGGGGGTGTGCTTGGCGTTCTAGCCAAGGGCTGGTGGGGGTGGAGGATCTTGCGGGGTAGGCTGCCGTCCTTGCGGCGGCAGCGTGGTGGTGTTCCCGGGGCCGGATTTATTCCGCGGCTTGCGGCGTGGCTTCTTGCTCGGGTTCTTTCTTTTTCTTTTTCTTGGGCAGGGCCAGCATCGTGCCGCGGCACGGGGGGGTGCCGCACAGGCAGCGGTAGCCTTGCTTGAGGGCCTTGGTGATGCGGCCGTCCAGGACCAGGCCGTAGTCGTAGGACAGTTCGGTGCCGCGCGGGATGTCGTTCAGGGCGACGATGTAGACGCGTTTGCCGTGCTTGCCTTCCTGGGCTTCGCAGTTGGGGTCGCAGGAGTGGTTGATCCAGCGGGCGTCGTTGCCTTCGTCGCCGCCGTCGATGACGCGGCCGGAGCTCAGGGCGAAGAAGAAGGTATGGAAGGGATCGTCGGGGTTGGTGGGGTGGCGACGGTCGGCTTCTTTGGCGCTGATGCGGGCGCCGCCGTATTCGATGATGCGGGTGCCAGCGGGAATCTTGCGGGCGGCGAAGACGCCGTTGCCGTGCAGCTTGGAGCGGCGCACGACGTGCCAGGGCTTGATGGGGGTGTCTTCGGTGGTCATTGGCGGCGGGTGGGCGGTGAGACGAAACAGAATTATATCGGCGTGCTTATGACGGGATGACAGGCGTATAGTGAGCGCCGCCTTGTTTCTTACCGATACGCACCATGATTGTCCGTCCGCGTCCTTCCGCGCTGGCTCTGTTCTTTGTTTTGCGCGGCTCCATCATTCCCCGCATCTTGAGCCGGATTCTTGTCATTACGCTGCTGTCGTGCGTGGTGGTGTGGATGTACCACCGGCAATGGTTTTCGCCGACGCATCTGTCGGCGGTGCCGTTTTCGCTGTTCGGGCTGGCGTTGTCGGTGTTCATGGGGTTTCGCAACAACGTCTGTTATGACCGCTGGTGGGAAGCGCGCAAGCAGTGGGGCGACCTGATTGTGCAGGCGCGCAGCCTGGCGCGTGAAAGCGCGGTGCTGCTGGCGGCGAGCACGGCGAATCCGTTGCAGGAAAGGCTGGTGCGGCGCTGTATTGGCTTTGGCTATGCGTTGGCGGCGCGGTTGCGCGATGAAGACATGGTGGCGGCGGTGCAGCCGTGGGTGCAGCCGGACGAGCTGGAGACGCTGGCCGGTTGCCGCAATGTGCCGGACGCGCTGCTGATGGCGATCAACCGGGACCTGGCGGCCTGTCTGCGGCGCGGGGAACTGAGCGACATTCTTTACCAGGGGCTGACGCAGCGGGTGGCGCAGTGCGCGGCGATCCAGGCGGCTTGCGAGCGGATCAAGTTCACGCCCTCGCCTTTTGCGTATTCGCTGCTGCTGCATCGCACGGCGTGGCTGTTCTGTCTGCTGTTGCCGTTCGGGCTGGTGGGCACGCTGGAATACCTGATGCCGGTGGCGGTGACGATCATTGCGTATACGTTCTTCGGGCTGGACGCGCTGGGCGACGAGCTGGAAGATCCGTTCGGGCTCGAGGAAAACGACCTGCCGCTGTCGGCGTTGGCCCGGGTAATCGAGACGGACCTGCTGGAAGGGCTGGGCGTGCGGCCGCTGCCCGAGCCGGCCAAGCCGGTGGATTACGTGTTGCGTTGAGGGCGGGGCCCGCTCAGGTGGCCGGTCCGGTCAGGGGCAGCATGGTTTCCTTCAGGCGGCGCAATACGAAGCAGGATTTGCTGTGGCGGATGCCGGGAATGCGGTAGAGCTGTTCGCGTAGCAGCCGTTCGTAGTCGCGGGTGTCGCGCACGGCGATGCGGATGTAGTAGTCGTAGTCGCCAGAGACCAGGAAGGCTTCGAGCACTTCGGGGATCTGGGCGAGCGCCCGGCCGAATTCATAGAGCGTTTCTTCGCTGTGGCTTTCCAGGGTGACGTGGACGATGACGGTGTCCATGAAGCCCAGGCTGGCCGGGTCGATGTCGACCGTGTAGCCGCGGATGACGCCGGCAGCTTCCATTCTTTTGATCCGATTCCAGCATGGGGTGGACGACAGGCCGACGGCGGCGCCGATGTCGTTCAGGCTGGCGCGGGCATTCTCTTGCAGCACCCGCAGAATCGCCAAATCAAACTTGTCCAGGTTCATTTTCTTCAATCCCTCCGATTTGCAGACAAATTTACTGCGTTTGGCGGCAATCCGTGGAAAAGAAGATAAAAATTCTTCGGACTTGCCCCTAAGATGGATAGCATGAACGATCGCCTGCACCCCTCCGCCGTCACCGCGCTTGCCGCCCCTGAACTGCCCCCTGCCAACGGGGCCAAGATTCTGCTCGATACGCTGATTGCGCACGGGGTGGATACCGTCTTCGGCTATCCCGGCGGGGCTGTGCTGCCGCTGTATGACGCCTTGTACGCCGAGCCGCGCCTGCGCCATGTGCTGGTGCGCCACGAGCAGGCGGCCGTGCATGCGGCCGAGGGCTACGCCCGCAGCACCGGCCGTACCGGGGTGGTGTTCGTCACGTCCGGCCCCGGCATGGCCAACACCACGTCCGGTTTGCTGGATGCCATGTGCGATTCGATCCCGGTGCTGTGCATCAGCGGCCAGGTCACCACGGCGGCCATCGGCACCGACGCCTTCCAGGAATGCGACGCCATCGGCATCTCGCGGTCGGTCACCAAATGGAATACGCAGGTGCGCGCGGTGGACGACGTGGCGGCCGTGACCGCCCGCGCCTTCGAACTGACGCGCCAGGGCCGGCCCGGTCCGGTGCTGCTCGATTTTCCCAAAGACGTGCAGTTGGCGGTGCCGCGCGATGCCGACGATGACTCGTATGCGCCGTCGCAGCAGAAGCTGGCCGCGCTGCGCGCCCGGCGCCAGGCGGGCAAGCTGGCGGCCAAGCTGCCGCAATCGGCCGTGCGCCGCGCGGCCGCGTTGATCGCCCAGGCCAAGCGGCCGATCTTCTACGGCGGTGGCGGCCTGGTGAATGCCGGCCCCGAGGCCTGCGCGGCGTTCACCGAGCTGGTGCGCGCCAGCGGTGCGCCCTGCACGCTGACGCTGATGGGCCTGGGGGCGTTTCCGGCGTCCGATCCGCAGTTTGTCGGCATGCTGGGCATGCACGGCACGGTGGAAGCCAATCTGGCCATGCACAATTCCGATCTGGTGGTGTGCATCGGCGCCCGCTTTGACGACCGCATCACGGGCAAGCTGTCCGAATTCTGCCCGCATGCGCGCAAGATCCACATCGACATCGACCCGGCATCCATCAACAAGGTGGTGCGGGTGGACGTGGCGCTGGTGGGCGATTGCCTGCCGCTGGTGCGCGCGTTGCACGCCGAACTGGGCGACACGCCGCTGGACCCGGCCCGCCTGGCGCCCTGGTGGGCGCGGGTGCAAACCTGGCGCGCGCAGGACTGCCTGGGTTACACGCCGGCCGCCGATGCGATCCTGCCGCAGCACCTGATGTCACGCTTGAATACGGCGCTGGCAGACCGCGACGCCATCGTGTCCACCGACGTCGGCCAGCACCAGATGTGGGCGGCGCAGTACCTGCGCTTTGACCAGCCGAACCGCTGGCTCACGTCCGGCGGCGCCGGCACCATGGGCTACGGCGTGCCGGCCGCGATCGGCGCGCAGATCGCGCATCCCGACAAGACGGTGGTGTGCGTCAGCGGCGACGCCTCGGTGCTGATGAACATCCAGGAACTGTCCACGGCCATGCAGCACCAGGCGCCCGTGAAGGTCGTGCTGTGCAACAACGGCTATATGGGCATGGTGCGCCAGTGGCAGGAGCTGATCCACGGCGGCCGCTACAGCCACAGCTACAACGCGTCGTTGCCCGATTTCGTGGCGCTGGCACGTGCGTTCGGCTGGGGCGCAGCCCGGGTGGACGACCCGGCCAAGCTGGACGCCGCGCTGGCCGAGTGCCTGGCGCACGATGGCCCCTACTTCCTGGACGTGGCGGTCACCGCCCAGGAAAACTGCTTCCCCATGATGCCCGCCGGCCACGGCCACCAAAAGATGATGCTGGCCGAAGGCGTCTGGTACCAGGAGGAGGGTTGACCCCCACGCCGCACGCGCTTCGCGCGCTTGCTGCCCCCCGAGGGGGCTGCCCGGCCTTCGGGCGGCCGGGCGGCCGGGCGACTGTTCCAGCGGGCAACTGGAAAACCAATTGCTCGCGGTGCGCGGTGCTCGGCTCGTTCTTTAGAACTGTATCGACAAGCCGCCGTCCACCACCAGCACATGGCCGTTGACGTACGACGCGGCCTTTGAGGCCAGGAAGACTGCCGCCCCGGCGATCTCTTCCGGCTCGCCCCAGCGGCCGGTGGGGTTGCGCGCCGCGACGCGGGGGCCGAAGTCGGGGTCGGCCACCATGGCGGCGTTGGTTTCGGTGGCGAAGGTGCCCGGCGCGATGGCGTTGCTGGTGATGCCGCGTCCGCCGAATTCCGCTGCCAGCGCCCGCACCAGGCCCGTCAGGCCCTGTTTGGCCGCCGGGTAGACGGCGTCGCCCGCGCGGGCCAGTTCCCCTACGACCGAGGTGATGGCGATCAGGCGACCGCTGCCCTGGCGCACCATGCGTTCGGCGGCCAGCTTGGCCAGCAGGATGCCGGCCACCAGATCGGTGTCGATCAATTCGCGGATCTCGGCGGCGCTGGTGTCGGCCAGTGTCTTGCGGTTGCGCGCGCCCACGTTGTTCACCAGGATGTCCAGGCGGCCGTGCTCGCGGTCGATGCGTTCGAACGCCTGCGCCATGGCCGCGTCGTTGCTGACGTCGAACACCAGCGGGTGGGCCTCCAGGCCGTCGGCGCGCAGCCCGGCCACGGTGGCGTCCACCGCCTGGGCACTGCGGCCATTGATCAGCACGCGCGCGCCGCTGCCGGCCAGCGCGCGGGCGATGCACAGGCCCAGCCCGCGGGCCGAACCGGTCACCAGCGCGACCTGGCCGCTCAGGTCGAATTGTTTCAGGTAGGGCAAGGCGGTCGTCATGGAGGCGGCTCCGTTCATTCGCGGAACTCCGGCGCCCAGTGCAGCAGCCGCCGTTCCAGCCAGGTTACGCAATACACCAGCGCGATGCCGACGATGGACAGCAGCGTGACGGCTGCGAACATGTCGGTGGCGTTCAGGGTCGCCAGCGCGGTGATCATCAAATAGCCCATGCCGGTGGTCGAGCCGACGAACTCGGCCAGCACCACGCCGATGAGCGCGAAACTGATGGCGTTGGGCAGCGCCGCGAAGGTCCAGGCCGCTGCCGTGGGAATGCGCACGCGCCACAGGATCTGCCGCGGCGATCCGCCCAGCGTGCGGCAGAAGTCGACCAGCTCGCGTTCGACGCTGCGTCCGCCCTTGTAGGTGTTGAAGAACACCAGAAAGAACACCACGAACCACGACGTCACCACCTTGGACGCCAGGCCCAGGCCGAAGAACATGGTGATCAGCGGTACGAAGGCAATGCGCGGCATCGAGTTGAACGCCACGATGAAGGGGTTGAAGACGTCGGCCAGAAAGCGGCTGCGGCTGAGCGTCATGCCGACGATGAAGCCGCTGCCTACGCCCACCACCAGCCCCACCAGCGTGGCCTGCAGCGTCAGCCACAGGTGCGGCCAGACCGAGCGCGGGCCGGGTTGCAGCCATTCCCAGAGCCGCACGGCCACGCGCGATGGCTGGCTGATGAAGAAGGGGTCGAACAGGGTGTTCTGGGTGAACCACGGAATGCGCGTCAGCGTTTCCCACGAACCCAGGATGACGGCAAGAATCAGCACCTGCCACAACGTGATGCGCACGCGCCGTGCGGCGCTGGCGCGGCGGTCCAGCCGCAGCTGGTCCTGCAGGGAATCGGCGATAGGGGTAGCGTTCATGGAAGACCTAGGCGGCGGCGCGGAACTGCTGGCCCAGCACGCTCCAGAGGCTTTGCACGTGGGTGACGAACTGCGGCGTTTCGCGCACGGTGAAGACGTCGCGCGGATGCGGAATGCGGATGCGCTCATCCAGCAGCACGCGGCTGGGCGGGCCGGACAGCACCACCACCCGGTCCGACAGCAAAATGGCTTCGTCTAGGTCGTGCGTGACCAGCACCACGGTCTGGCCCAGCTTGCGC
This sequence comes from Achromobacter deleyi, assembly GCF_902859705.1. Lineage (GTDB taxonomy): Bacteria > Pseudomonadota > Gammaproteobacteria > Burkholderiales > Burkholderiaceae_B > Achromobacter > Achromobacter deleyi. The sequence continues at coordinate 336,413 of NZ_CADIJO010000004.1, forward strand.
CAGATTTCCATCAGCTCGCGGTGCAGGTGGGTCTTGGTGTGCGTATCCAGGGCGCCAAAGGGTTCGTCCAGCAGCAGGATGCGCGGTTCCACTGCCAGGCTCATCAACAGCGCCACGCGGCGCCGCATGCCGCCCGACAGCTGGTGCGGAAAGGCGTCGGCAAAGGCCGTCAGGTGGCCCAGCTCAAGCAGCTCGGCCACGCGGCTGGCGATGCGGGCCGGCGGCACGCCCTGGAATTTCAGGCCCAGGGCCACGTTCTTTTTCACGCTGAACCACGGCAGCAGCGTGTCTTTCTGGAAGATGTAGCCCAGCGCGGGCGGCACCTGGCCGTCGACTACGCGGCCATCGACCCGGATCTGGCCCGTGGTGGGCGGCAGAAAGCCGGCAATCATGTTCAGCAGCGTGCTCTTGCCACAGCCGGACGGGCCGACGATGGACACGAACTCGCCCGCGGCGATGTCCAGGCTGACCTCGCCCACCGCGTGGGTCGTGCCCTGGCGCGACTGGTAGGCCTTGCCGACCCTGTCCAGCGTAATCATCAAAGCCCCCGCGCCTTGCGCACGAAGCTCATGTCGACGCACTTGGCGTAGGGCACGGTCTTGATCTCGTCGTTCGAGAACTGGCGGCCGTCGCCCATGATGGCCGTCATGCGGTCATAGGCGTCCTGGGTGATCACGTTGTCCTTGAGGAACACGGTTTCCTGGTACACGCCCAGCGTCTTCTCGATGGCGGCGCGCGGAAAGGCGTTCAGGTAGTCGTCGTAGATGGCGTCGGCCACGGCGGCGGCGCTATTGCCCGAAATGAAGTCCTGCGCCCGCACCAGCGCGGTCACGAAGGCCTGCACGGTTTCCGGGCGCTTCTGGATGGTGTCCTGCAGCGTCAGCGCGGCAATGCCGGGCACGTCGCCGCCCATGAATTCGTTCCACGAGCTTTCCGTGGTGGCATCGAAAATGGGCACGCCCCAGCCTTCCTGGCGGGCCTGTTCCATCATCGACATGGTCGCCATGCTGGCCGACACCGACCCCGTCTTCAGGGCGCCCAGCATGGTGGCCAGGTCGCCCAGGGGGCGGATATCGACCTTGTCGGCCACGCCGGCCTTCTGCATCAGGTACAGCGCCATCAGCCAGGTGCTGGACTGCGGCTGGGTCGCGCCCACGCGCTTGCCGGCCAGGTCTTTCAGCGACTTGATCTTGCCGTTGTCGAAGTCTTCGCGGCGCACGATGACGTTGGCATAGGTGAGCTTGCGGTCAAAGCCGAACACCAGCGTGGCGGGCTTGCCGGCCAGGGTCAGCGCGGGGGCTGCCGTGGCGGCGGTGGCGCCGAACGCGATCTGGCCGGCGGCCAGCAACTGGTTGGTGCGCGGGCCGCTTTGCGAGTTCAGGTATTCGACTTCCAGGCCGGCATCGCCGAAATAGCCCTTCTTGAGCGCCACGTAGCCCGCGGCAAAGAACGGGTCGATGCTGCCCTGGCCGTAGACGACGCGGCCCAGCTTGGGCTGGGCAAAGGCCACGCGGCCATCGAGCAGGCTGACGCCGGCAAGCGCGCCGGCAGCGGCCAGCACACGGCGGCGGGTGGTGAAGTCAGGGCGATTGCGCATGTCATCCTCGGCGTTGATTGGGTTGCAGCTGTTTGGCGAAACAATACCGCAGCGATTCCGGTCCAACAATGGAAAACGCCCGGTCGCCCGGGCGTTTTGCTGGCGCCGCACGCGGCAAGCGTGCGGTGCGTCGGGGGCCTAGGCCGCCGTCTTCTTGGGGGCGGCCTTCTTCACCGCTTTCTTGACGGCGGTCTTGGCTGCCGTCTTGGTCGCGGTCTTGGTGGCGGCCTTTTTCACCGCCGCCTTCTTGGCCGGGGCCTTCTTCGCGGCGGTCTTGGCTGCCGTCTTGGTGGCGGTCTTCGTTGCCGTCTTGGCCGGCGCGCGGCCGCGGCCGGGTTTCTCCGGACGCGGTTCGAACTCGAAGCCGATCTTGCCGTCGGGCTGGCGCACCAGGAAAGCCTTGAACTTGCGGTTGGTGCGGCTGGACACGAAGCCGTCGAGCAAGTCGGTGCGGCCGTCGGTCAGCAGCTTTTCCATCTGCTCGCGCGAGATTTCCTGCTGCAGGATGACCTTGCCCGATCGGAAGTCGCAGCTCTTTTCAGGGCCGACCGACTTCTCGCAGACATAGCTCATGCCGTGCTCGAACACCCGCGACTGGCACTTGGGGCAGTTGCCCACCGGCGTGTGGCCCGAGAAATCCACCGCTTCGTTGTCGTCTTCGTCGTTCTGGCCGAAGTCGAATTCCAGCTTGAATTCGTCGCTGATGCGCAAAATGGCGGCGAACGGCCGGCCCATCTTGCTGATGAAGCCTTGCAGCGGACCGATTTCGCGCTTGGCCAGCAATTCCTCGACTTCCGGAATCTCAAACGTGCGTCCGCCCGGGTGCTTGCCGATCGAGAAGTCGCAGTTGGTGCAGGCGTAACGGCGGTAGTTTTCCTTGACCACGTTGCCGCACTTGGGGCACGGCGTCTGCAGCGTGGCGTAGTCGCCGGGCACCGTGTCGCGCTCGTATTCCTTGGCGCGCTTGACGATCACCTGGGTCATCTGGGCGATCTCGCGCATGAACGCCTGGCGGTCCAGCGCGCCCTGCTCGATCTGCTTGAGCTTGTGTTCCCATTCGCCGGTCAGTTCGGGCGAGGTCAGTTCCGACACGTCCAGGCCCGACAGCAGCGTCATCAGCTGGCGCGCCTTGGCGGTGGGCACCAGGTCGCGGCCTTCGCGGCGCAGGTAGACCTCGTTGAGCAGGCCTTCGATGATGGCGGCGCGGGTGGCCGGCGTGCCCAGGCCGCGCTCGGACATGGCCTCGCGCAGTTCCTCGTCGTCCACCAGCTTGCCGGCCCCTTCCATGGCCGACAGCAGCGTGCCTTCGTTAAAGCGCGCCGGCGGCTTGGTGGTCAGGCCCACGGCTTCGACGTCTTCGGTGCGCACGGTCTCGCCGTCGCCCACCGGCACCAGGTTGGCATCCTCGCCCTGGGCTTCCTTGCCATAGACGGCCAGCCAGCCCGGGTTGACCAGCACCTTGCCGTCCGTGCGGAAGCGGTGGCCCTGCACTTCGGTCAGGCGGGTGGTGACGCGGTATTCGGCTGCGGGGAAGAACACGGCCAAAAAGCGCTTGAGCACCAGGTCGTACAGCTTGGCCTCGGCTTCGCTCAGGTCGTGCGGGATCTGCAGCGTGGGGATGATGGCAAAGTGATCCGACACCTTCTTGTTGTCGAAGATGCGGCGGTTCGGCTTGACCCAGTGCTGGCTGACCACGGTTTCGGCGTGGCGCGACAGGCCGCCCACGGCGTTCGAGCCGCCCTTGGCCAGCGCCCGCATGGTTTCCTGCACCGTGGCGATGTAGTCCTCGGGCAGGTAGCGCGAATCGGTACGCGGGTAGGTCAGCGCCTTGTGGCGTTCGTACAGGGTCTGGGCCAGCGCCAGCGTGGTCTTGGCCGAAAAGCCGAAACGGCCGTTGGCTTCGCGCTGCAGCGAGGTCAGGTCGTACAGGGCCGGCGACATCTGGGTCGACGGCTTGGATTCTTCGGTGACGCTGCCCGGCTGCTCGCGGCAGGCGGCCACCACGCTCTGGGCGGCGGCCTGCGACCACAGGCGCGATTCGCGCTTTTCAGGGTCGCGGTCGTCTTTCTTGAAATCCGGGTCGATCCAGCGGCCTTCGTACAGGCCGGCGGCCGCCACGAAGGTGGCGCGCACTTCCCAGTAGTCGCGCGGCACGAAGCGGCGGATGCGCTCTTCGCGCTCGGCCACGATCGCCAGCGTGGGGGTCTGCACCCGGCCCACCGGCGTCTTGAAAAAGCCGCCGTCCTTGCTGTTGAAGGCGGTCATGGCGCGCGTGCCGTTGATGCCCACCAGCCAGTCGGCTTCGGCGCGCGAGCGCGCGGCGGCCTCCAGCGGCTTGAGCTGGCTGTCGTCGCGCAGGTTGGCGAAGGCCTCGCGGATGGCGGCCTGCGTCATCGATTGCAGCCACAGGCGCTGGATCGGCTTTTTCACGCCAGCGTACTGAATGATGTAGCGGAAGATCAGTTCGCCTTCTCGTCCCGCGTCACAGGCGTTGATGATGGCATCGACGTCCTTGCGCTTGGCCAGGCGGACCAGCAGCTTCAGGCGCTCGGCCGACTTCTTGTCGGTCGGGCCCAGTTCGAATTCAGGCGGAATCACGGGCAGGTGCGTGAAGCTCCACTTTCCCTTGACCGGATCGTTGGGCGCGACCAGGCTCAGCAAATGGCCTATGCTGGACGCGAGTACGTAACGTTCGCTTTCAAAATAGTCGCCCTCGCGCGCAAAGCCTCCCAAGGCGCGTGATATATCAAGGGCCACCGAGGGCTTCTCGGCAATAATCAGCGTTTTATTCATGTGTATCCAGTGGCGGTAGTCCCGCCTTAGTAGCGCGGATAATAAGATCGGAGATTCGCCAGATGCAAGTCGGCACTGAAAGACAAGCGGGATCCGAACTGCACGCTTGGCGTCAATTTCTGGCGCGAAGCACGCTGTGGCTGGGCGTTTTGCTGCTCGGCAGCGCCGCCGTCTGCTGGGTGGCGGCCAACTGGCAAGACATGACAAAAGTGCAGCGCTTTGCCGGCGTGCAAGGCCTTTTGGCCGTCAGCGCGCTGGTGGCCGCCTGGTCCGGACTGCGCCTTCGCGGCACCCCGGGCGTGCGCCGCAGCATTCCCGGCGCCCTGCTGGCTTTGGCGGGCATGTTGCTCGGCGCCCTGCTCGCGTTATTAGGCCAAACTTACCAGACTGGCGCCGATACCTGGGAATTGTTCGCCTGGTGGGCGGTCCTGCTGCTGCCCTGGGCGCTGGCCGCCGCCAGCCAGGCCGTCTGGCTGCTGTGGGCGCTGGTCATGAACGTGGCGCTGGTCCTGTGGCTGGGCGAACGCGCCTTCAACGGGTGGCTGATCCTGGGCGGGCCGGGCCTGGTCAGCCTGTTCGTGGCGGGGTTGAACCTGCTCATGCTGCTGGGCTGGGAAATCGCCGCCCGCCGCTGGCGCGCCAGCACACTCGTCGGGCCGCGGGTCCTGGCCGCGCTGGTGATCGGCGTGCTGGTCTCGGCGCGGATGGTCGGCGATTTCATCTTCGGCGGTTCCAACGCCACCAACGGCATCGCCTGGCTGGCCGTCACGCTGGGCCTGGGTTTCTACTATCAGCGCGGTCGGCGCGACCTGGTCATCCTGGCCATGCTGGCCGCCGGCGTCATCTGCGTGACACTGCCGATCGTGGGCGAATGGCTGATGCGCCTGGAACCCGGCGTCTGGGCGGCCCTGCCCCTGGCGGCGCTGCTGATCGCCGAAGCCGTCTTGGCGGCCCGCTGGCTGCGCAGCCTGGCCGCCCAGTCGCCACAAGCAGCCGTGGCGCCCGCGGACGCCGAGCCTGCCGCCGCCTCGGCCGGCAACGCGGTCGACCCCGCCGAGGCGGGCGAACCCGTCGCCCAGGTGACCCCGCCCGCCGTGCCGCATACCGAACCGCCCTGGTACGTGCAGTGCCTGCTGGGCCTGAGTGCCTGGCTGGCGACGCTGCTGCTGCTGGTGTTCGTGGCGTTCTCCGGCGTGATCAATTCAGAGGAAGGCGCGCTGATCGCCGGGCTGGTGCTGTGCGCGGCCGGCGTGGCGGTGCTGCGCAGCGACGCCGGGCCGTTCTGGCGCCAGTGCGGCACGGCCATGGCCTTTGCGGGGCAGATCCTCATCATCTACGGCATGTCCAGCTCGGCCTCGTTCGTCAATGCGTGCCTGTTCGTGTTGCTGCTGGCCACCGCGGTCTACGTGCTGGGGCCGGACGTGATCCTGCGCTTTCTCAGCGGCCTGCTCATCGCCATGGCCGGCGCCGGCCTGATCTGGCGCGGTCTGGCGCCTGAACTGATACGCCGCGACATGCTGGACGCCCTGCTGGACTTCGACATGGCGCATGCCGCCTTCGTCTGGCTGCCCATCGCGGTGACCGGGGCCTGGGCCACGGCGGTGCTCCTGACCGTCAGCCATCGCCTGGGCGGCAAGCGCAGCCACGCGCTGCAACCGCTGGCCTGGGCTTTCCTGCTGTCGGTGCAAGGCATGGTCTGGCTGGCCAGCGGCCTGTCGGTGCTGCAGCTGCCGGCCATGTGGCAGGTCAATGCGCCGACCGCGGTGCTGGTGTGCGCGGGCGCGTTGCTGCCCGCGGCCGCGGCCCTGGCGGTGCTGTGGCCGCGCCGTCGCCTGCTGACGGCCGGCGTGACCGTTGGCGTGCCCATTGCCTTGTTGCTGCTGGCGCTGTTCTGGCTGCCGAGCCCCGGCGTGGGCTTTGCGCTGGCCTGGCTGTTGCTGGGCTTTGGCCTGAACCAGCCGCGGGTGGCGCTGTTCGGGGTGCTGAGCCTGCTGGCCTACCTGGGTATCTATTATTACCAGCTGGACGTGCCGCTCTTGCAAAAGGCCCTGTGGCTGGGCGGCGCGGCCGTGCTGCTGTTCGTGCTGCGCGGCCTGGTGTGGCTGGTGCCGCGCCTGATGCGCACCCAGGCGCCGTCGCATCGCGCGCCCCTGCCGCCGGTGTCCGGCGCCCTGCGCTGGCGCACCCTGGCCATCCTGGGCGGCCTGGCGCTGGTGCTGGTGGTGGCCAACGGCGGCATCTGGCAGCGTGAAAAGCTGCTGGCCACCGGCAAGGTCGTGATCCTGGAGCTCGCCCCGGTCGACCCCCGGTCCCTGATGCAGGGCGACTACATGGCGCTCAATTTCGCCGCGGGCCGCGAAGTCACCCGGATGCGGCTGGGCGGCGAGCGCAAAGACGACGACTCGATCATGGGCTTCGAGCCCGACGGCTACGTGATGCTGACCGCCGATGCGCGCGGCGTGTCGCAGGCCGTGCGCATCCAGCCTGATGCGCAGCCGCACGCCGATATCGAAGTGCCGTTGCGCTACCGCGTGCGCGACAACGGCGTGCGCATCGTCACCAACGCCTACTTCTTCCCCGAAGGCCAGGCCGAACGCTATCAGGTCGCCAGGTTCGGTGAACTGCGCGTGGCCGAAAACGGCGAAGCGCTGCTGGTGCGGATGCTGGGCGAAGACTTGCAGCCGCTGTAGCGGACGGGCCGCGGCGCCACGGCCGTCGCGGTGCAAACCCGAGCCGGCACGTACGGCGCGCGGGGGTGCCGACAGGGCCTAGGGAAAGCGCGCCGCCCAGCCCGCCGTGGCCTCGCGCAGAAAGGCCGCCACGTTGTCGGCCGCCAAGGGCGCAAAGCCCAAGGCGCGCCAGGCGGCCTGTAGCGACGCCAGGGGCGCGTCGATGTCGATGGGCGGGGCTCCGTTCTGCTTGGACAGTTTCAGGCCGCTGGCGGGGTCCAGAATCAGCGGCACGTGCAGGTAGCGCACCGGGGGCAGCCCCAGCAGCCGGCCCAGCACGCGCTGGCGCGCCGTGGAACTGAGCAGATCCGCACCGCGCACCACGTCGGTCACGCCCTGGAAGCCATCATCCACCACCACCGCCAGCTGGTAGGCCCACAGGCCGTCCGCGCGCTTCAGGGCGATGTCGCCTACCGCCTGGGCCACGTCCTGCTCTTGCGGGCCCAGCCAGCGGTCGTCGAAGCGTTCCAGCCCGTCCGGCATCACCAGGCGCCAGGCGCGAGCCTCGCGGCCGGGCGGCAGGCCATGGCGGCAGGTGCCGGGATACGGGCGTTCTCCGTCCGCGCCGGGGGCGGTCTGGCCGCGCAGGGCGGAATCGGCGATTTCGCGGCGGGTGCAGCCGCAGCCGTACACCAGGCCACGGGCCGCCAGCGCATCGAAGGCCGCCTGGTAGGCGTCGCCGCGCTGCGATTGCCAGATGACGTCGCCATCCCAGTGCAGGCCCAGTGCCCGCAGCTGCTGCATGATGAATTCGGCCGCGCCCGGCACCGTGCGCGGTGTGTCCACGTCTTCGATGCGCAAGAGCCAGCGGCCGTCATGGGCGCGGGCGTCCAGCCAACTGGCCAGGGCGGCGACCAGCGACCCCGCGTGCAGCGGGCCGCTGGGGCTGGGGGCGAAGCGGCCGATGTAGGTCACGGTGCGGCGATGGGGATCAACGGAGTTGAGACGTGAAGGCGCCGCGCGCAAAGGCACGCGGCGCCTTCGAAATACAGAACCAGGCGCGGGCCGGCGCCTGTCGTTCAGTGCAGCAAGCGCACGCCGTCTTCGTCGAGCAGCTCTTCCAGGACCAGGTTGTCGATCTCGGCTTCCTGGCTCCAGAGAACCATGAGGGCGATGATCTTGATCTTGGACAGCGGCACGGGCGATTCCGGCGAAGCCAGGCCCCGGTCGATGACGATCTCGCGCAGCGGCGCGGGCAGCACGCCGGCCGATTCCAGGAAGGCGATGAAGCCGATGGATTCGGAACCCAGCTGCTGGTATTCGTTATCGGTGTAGATCCGGGTGCCGGTGGTGGGCGCCTGGGCGAGATCGACGCAACGTTCGGTGGTTTCGGCCAAGCCGTAAAGCCACCCGAGCGCATCGTCGATGTCTTCGTGCTCGAACCCGGCAGCGGCCAGCCGTTTGGCCAGCACGTCAGCGGCGGGACAGGCTTGCGGCGTGTAGTAATTCTCGTACAGATAAACCAGGATATCGAACATATGGCGCAGTTTTGTGCCTGTTTGCACAGTCGGCCCGCATATCGGCAGACCAGCAAACATGAATTTTACTTTACGCTGATTTATTTAGCCGGGCAACCGGCGAAAAGGCGGAATGGCGCGGGCCGTCGCCGGCCCGCTACAGTCACACATTCTGCGCCTCGATGCTGACAAAATAAGCGATTCCCCTACGCCAGGGGCAGCCTTTGAGGGTCTGCCCCTTTTTAACGCCCGGGCGCCTTGCGTCCCCCTCAAGGCCCTACCCCTTCGGCCGCCTTGGGGGCGGCCTGCAGCTTGAGCTGGGCAAGCTGGCGGATGAACACCGGTATGCAGATGACCAGGCCGACCAGCCCGCTTGCCAGGCCCGGAATGATGGTCAGCAGCGCGCCCACCGTGCACAGCCAGCGTTCCCAGCTTTTCATGCCCACCAGCATGTAGCGCGAGAACGCCGCCGACAGCAGCACCAGGCCGACCATGCAGCCGAACAGCGTCACGAAGAAGTCGTACCAGGTGAAGCCCTGCACCGAAATCAGCAGCGATGGCGAAAACACGAACACGAACGGCACGATCAGTTTGGTGATGCCCAGCCTGAACGCGGTGTTGCCGGTCTTGAACGGATCGCTGCCCGCCATGCCTGCGGCCGCGTAGGCCGCCAGCGCCACGGGGGGCGTGATGTCGGCCAGGATGCCGAAATAGAACACGAAGAAGTGCGCGGCAATCGGCTGCACGCCCAGCTGCACCAGCGTGGGCGCGGCCACCGCGACCATGATCAGGTAGTTGGCCGTGGTGGGCACGCCGCAGCCCATCAGGATGCACACCACGCCCGTCATGATCAGCGCGGCGATCAGCGTCAGCGACTGCATGTCGGCCAGGGCATCGGGAATGAACATCGCCGCGCCGCCGGCCAGCGCCTGGGACGCCGCGATCACGATGTACGAGATCTTGAAGCCCACGCCCGTCAGCGTCACCACGCCGATCACGATACCGACCGTGCCGGCCGCGGCGCCCACCGCCAGCGCGTATTTGGCGCCGGTCTCGAAGGCCTCGTACAGGTCGCGCAGGCGCAGCCGCTGGAACGGGTTGAACAATCCCACCACGATGCAGCCCGTGATGCCGGCGAACGCCGCCAGGTAGGGCGTGCGGCCGCTGGCCAGCACCCCGATCAACAGGAACAGCGGAATCAGCGTGGGCCAGCGCATCTTGAACGATTGCTTGAGCTTGGGCATTTCGGCTTCGGTCAGCCCGCGCAGGCCTTCGCGCTTGGCCTCGAAGTGCACCTGCATGAACATGCCGAAGAAATACAGAAACGCCGGGAAGATGCCCGCGATGGCGATCTGCTGATACGGAATGCCCAGGAATTCGATCATCAGGAAAGCGGCCGCGCCCATGATGGGCGGCGTGATCTGGCCGCCGGTGCTGCTGGCCGCTTCGACCCCCGCCGCGAAATGCCGTGGATAGCCGATGCGGATCATCGCCGGAATCGTCAGCGAGCCCACCGTCACGGCGTTGGCCACCGACGAACCCGACAGCATGCCGAACATGGCCGAGCCAAACACCGATACCTTGGCCGGGCCGCCGGCATAGCGCCCCGCAATGGTGGACGCCACGTCCAGAAACAGCTGGCCCAGCCCGATGCGCGTGGCCAGCACGCCGAACAGCACGAAGTGAAAGACGTACGTCGCCACCACGCCCACCGCCACCCCGTAGACGCCCTGGCTGGTCAGGTACATGTGGTTGACGATCTGGGACCAGTTGTTGCCCGCGTGCTTGAGCAGCCCGGGGAAATACGGCCCGAACATCGCATAGGCCATGAAGACCAGCGCAATGATGGGCAGCGGCCAGCCCATGGCGCGGCGCGTGGCTTCCAGCAGCCCGATCAGCAGAATCGATCCCATGAACACATCGATCGGCAGCGGATTGCCCACCCGGAAGGCCAGGTCTTCGAAGATGTACGGGATGTACAGCACCGACAGCGCCAGCGCCACGGCGATGATCCAGTCGTACAGCGGAATGCCGCCCGGCGCGTACCAGGTCGAACGCGGCTCGCGCTGGTAGTGCGATTTGGAAAACCCGAACACCAGGAAGATCAGGCTCAGCACGAAGGCCAGGTGCACCCCGCGGTGCGTGGCCTCGCGCAGCAAGCCGAAGCCCGCCGTGTAGTAGTGGAACAGGGACAGCGTGACGAGCAGGCCGGACACGATCCACGTGGCGGTCTTGTCCAGCGGCCGAAAGCGGATTTCCGAATCGTACTTTTCCGCCAACTGCTGGGTCTTCTGGTGGTCGATTTCCATAACCATGGTTCTCGGCAAGGGCTGCGCGGGCAGGGCCGCGTGGCCCTGCCCAGACGCCGCGCGGCAATGCGCGCGGGGTGTTGCGGTCCGGTCTCAGACCTGCTGGTCGCGGCCTGCGGAGCGCGGACTGCGTTCGCGGACTACCGCGGACTACTTCAGCAGACCCACTTCCTTGTAGAACTTCTCGGCGCCCGGATGGAACGGAATGCCCGCGCCCTTGACCGCGTTATCGCGCGTGATGAGCTTGCCCTTGGCGTGGCCCGAATCCAGCGTCTTGCGGGTGGCGTCGCTGTACAGCGCCTTGGTGACCTCGTACACGGTCTGCTCGGGGATCTTGGCCGACGTGACCATCTGCGCGTTGACCGAGATGGTCTTCACCTCGGGCACGTTCTGGTACGTGTTGGCGGCAATCACGTCAGGCGTGAAGAATTCCTGCTTGGCCCGCAGCGCGTCGATTTCCGGCCCCACCAGCGGCACCAATTCGATGCCGCCGGTGGACGCCAGTTCGGCAATGGCGCCGGCGGGGGCGCCGCCCACGAAGAAGAACGCGTCCAGCCCGCCGTCCTTGAGCTTGTCGCCCGCCTGGTTGGGCTTGAGGTATTCGGCCTTGATGTCCTTGTCGGTCAGGCCGTAGGCGCCCAGGATCAGGCGCACGTCGACCAGCGTGCCCGAACCGGGCTCGTCCATCGACACGCGCTTGCCCTTCAGGTCGGCCACGCCCTTGATGCCCGCGCCCTTGCGCGTCACCAGGTGGATGCTTTCCGGATACAGCGTGGCGATCAAGCGCAGGTCTTGCGCTTTGGGCTTGCCTTCGAACGTACCGGTGCCGCTATAGGCCCAGAACGCCACGTCGGATTGCGTGAAGCCGGCTTCGAACGAGCCGCCGATGATGCCGTTGATGTTGGCGACTGAGCCGTTGGACGCCACCGCGGTGGCGATCAGCTTGCCCGGCTGCGACACCGCGTTGCCGATGATGCCGCCGATGGGGTAGTAGGTGCCGGCGGTGCCGCCGGTGCCGATGCGGAAGAACTGCTGCGCCTGCGCCGCGCCGGCCGCGGCCGTCAGGGACAGCGCCAGGGCCAGGGTGGTGATCCAGCTTTTTGATTTCATGCGAGCTTCTCCAGGGTTCGATAAGGGGCATGCTTTGTGCTGCGTTGCCATTTCGTGACCTGGCCCCTCTATCGAGCAAAAGGCCCGCTTGTCGCGGGCCCGCCGTGAGGGGCTCTATTTGTGGTGAAATTCTGGCATGGCGGCACCCCCCAGCCAATGCTTGCAGGGCTATCGTTTACCTGGGGGTGGCGACTTCTCTCGCACAGCAGAAAACGGAGTTTCCAGATGTCCCAGGAAGTCATACGCGGCATCGCGCTGCCCCCGCCCGCCCAGGTGGGCGACCCCTTGGCCAGCGTCGATACGCCCAGCCTGGTGCTCGACCTGGCCGCGTTCGAGGCCAACCTGCGCGCCATGCAGGCCTGGGCCGACCGCCACGAGGTCGCGCTGCGCCCGCATGCCAAGGCCCACAAATGCCCCGAAATCGCCCTGCGCCAACTGGCGCTGGGCGCGCGCGGCATCTGCTGCCAGAAAGTCAGCGAGGCCTTGCCCTTCGTGGCTGCCGGCATCCGCGACATCCACATCAGCAACGAAGTCGTCGGCCCCGCCAAGCTGAAACTGCTGGCCCAGTCGGCGCGCGTGGCCAAGATCAGCGTCTGTGTCGACAACGCTGCCAACCTGGCGCAGATCTCGCAAGCCATGGCCGCGGCCGGCGCGCAGGTCGACGTGCTGGTAGAAGTGGACGTCGGCCAGGGCCGCTGCGGCGTCGCGGACGACGCCACCGTGCTGGCGCTGGCGCAACAGGCACGGGCGCTGCCGGGCGTGGAATTCGCCGGCCTGCAGGCCTATCACGGGTCGGTGCAGCATTTCCGCACCCGCCAGGAACGCGCCGAGGTCTGCCGCCAGGCCGCGCGCATCGCTGCGTCATACCAGCTGCTGCTGCGTGAAAGCGGCATCGCCTGCGACACCATCACGGGCGGCGGCACCGGCAGCGCCGAATTCGACGCCGCCAGCGGCGTCTTCACCGAATTGCAGGCCGGGTCGTACGCGTTCATGGACGGCGACTACGGCGCCAATGAATGGGACGGCCCGCTCACCTTCAAGAACAGCCTCTTCGTGCTGTCCACCGTGATGAGCACGCCCGCGCCCGACCGCGTCATCCTGGACGCAGGCTTGAAATCCACCACTGCCGAATGCGGCCCGCCTGCAATCCACGGCGCGCCGGGCCTGAAGTACGCGGCCATCAACGACGAGCACGGCGTGGTGCGCGTCGCCGAAGGCACGCAGCCCCCCGCGCTGGGCGACACACTGCTGCTGGTGCCGTCGCACGTCGACCCCACCTTCAACCTGCACGACGGCCTGGTGGTGGTTCGCGACGGCATCGTGCAAGACATCTGGGAAATCTCGGCGCGCGGCTTCTCGCGCTGATACCGGCCTGGCAGATCGTGATGGAGCCGTTGTCCTTCGACTGGAAAGCGCCGCTGCCGGAGCTGCTGGGCACACTGCGGCAGGCGTATGCCACGCGCTACCCGGCCCTGGCCGCCGCGCGGCTGGATGTGCTGTGCGCCGCGTTGCGCGATGACGGCGCCGACCATTACCTGCCCCTGCTGGGCCAGGACCTCGAAGCGCTGGGCCTGGCGCTGATCGAGCAGGACGAAGGCGACGACGGCATTCATCTGCTGATCGTGCCGTTGGCCGACGCCCGCGACACCGTGGCACGAATCATCGGGCAAGGCGGGCAAGCCGTGCGGCGTCGGCAGGACGGCGCACAGCAGGGCGCCCAGGCCGCGCTGCCCCTTCCCGCATCCGGCCCGCTAGCCCGGACCAGCGACTATCTGGACCTGTCTCAATGCGTTCCGCTGGCGCCGGGTTGGGCCTGCGTGGCCAATCGTGACACGGCAACGCCGGAGTTGATGGATCTGCGCGACTGGCCAACCTTGCATGCCGTTGCCGGCAAGTTCCAGCCGCGTCGCGGCTTGCTGGCGTCGGCGGTGGCCGCGAATGGCGTGCATGCATGGATCGAACAAGGCCCCGACGGCATCGCCAGCACGCCCTACGCCCACTTGCTGCGTGCGCGGCAGGTCGATGGCGTGTCACCCGACCGGCCCGGCATCGCGCTGCCGCCGCGTGCGTCGCAGGCGCAACGCCGCACGCCGGAATTCAGCCTGGGCTTTGCGGGCGATGATCTGCTGCTGGTCGACCGCGGCATGGTGTTCGCGTATCAGGCTTTCGCCACGCAGGACGACCCGGCCACGATCGAGCCCACGCTGCGTTACACCGCGCCGCCGCAACGGCGCCCCGTCAGCGACCGCTCGGCCGTGATACCGCTGGCAGACGGGCGTCTCTGCGTGTTGTGCCGGGGCCAGCTGCTGCTTTGGCGCGACGGCCAATTGCAGCCCTTGGCATGGCGCTATCCCGATATCGCATCCGGGGATATCTCGTACCCCGTGGCCTGTGGTGACGCCAGCCTCGCGTGGCTCGAAGACGATACGCTTTGCCACGCGAACCTGGATGCCCTGGCCGTAAGCCGGCAGCAGCCCCAACACCTGCCCTGCGGCGGCATGACCTTGCAGCCGTTGCCGCAGGGCTGGCTGCTGCTGGGCCATTGGCATGCGCCCCATCGCAGCCTGGACCTGGGTCAGCTATGGCATCTTGAATCCGGCCAGGTCCTGCGCATCCGCCATGGCGCGCTTGACCTGGACAGCGGCATCCAGCGTGTCTTCATCCTGCCGGATGGCGAGGTGGTGGCAGGCGGGCAACAGCGTCACGTGCGCCTGGGCCAATTCGATGCCCTGCCGGGCCGGCTGTCAGCCGCCTGAGCCGCACCCCCCAGGCACCCTATCGCGCCAGATCCGTCATCCCCAGAAACTGCCGCAGTTCCGGCGTGGCCGGCGACGTGAACAGTTCTTCGGGCGGGCCGATCTCGTGCACCTTGCCCTGGTGCATGAACACCACGCGGTCGCAGACCTCGCGCGCAAAGCGCATTTCGTGCGTCACCATCAGCAGCGTCATGCCGTCGGCAGCCAGCTCGCGCACCACCGCCAGCACCTCGTTGACCAGCTCCGGGTCCAGCGCCGACGTGATTTCATCGCACAGCAGCGCCAG
Organism: Achromobacter deleyi; assembly: GCF_902859705.1. Taxonomy (GTDB): domain Bacteria; phylum Pseudomonadota; class Gammaproteobacteria; order Burkholderiales; family Burkholderiaceae_B; genus Achromobacter; species Achromobacter deleyi. The sequence continues at coordinate 351,450 of NZ_CADIJO010000004.1, forward strand.
CGGCTGCATCGCCAGCGCGCGGGCAATCGCCACGCGTTGCTGCTGCCCGCCCGACAATTCCTCGGGCCAGGCATCGAACTTGTGGCCCAGCCCCACGCGCGTCAGCATGGCGCGCGCCAGGTCCGCCGCCTGCGCTTCCGGCAGCCGCTTGGCCACCATCGGCGACAGCATCACGTTGCGTCCCACCGTCAGGTGCGGAAACAGGTTGAACTGCTGAAAGATCATGCCCACCTTGAGCCGCAAGGCGCGCAACCGCAGTTCGTCATCGCCCAGCTGGGCGTCGGCCACCATGATGGCGCCGCTGTCGATCTGTTCCAGCCCGTTCACGCAGCGCAGCAGCGTGCTCTTGCCCGAGCCGCTCTTGCCGATGATGGCGATCACCTCGCCGGGCTCTACGCGCAACGTCACCCCTTTCAGGACTTCGTTGTCGCCGAACTTCTTGCGGACGTCTTCAAGGGCGATGAGGGGCATGCAACTTCCTTTCCAGCAAAAGGCTGAGGCGCGACAGGGGCCAGCACAGCGCAAAGTAGATGAGCGCGGCGCAGGCATAGACGGTGAAGGGGCTGAAGGTGGCGTTGGTGATCACCGTGCTGGCCTTGGACAGCTCGGTGAAGCCGATGATCGAGGTCAGCGCCGTGCTCTTGACGATCTGCACGGCAAAGCCGACGGTAGGCGCAACACCGATGCGCAGCGCCTGCGGCAGCACCACGTAGCGCATCTGCTGCACGTAGCCCAGCGCCAGGCTGGCCGAGGCCTCCCACTGCCCTTTCGGAATCGCCTCGACGCAGCCGCGCCAGATCTCGGCCAGAAAGGCCCCCGACCACAGCGTCAGCGCCGCGCCCGCGGCCAGCCACGGCGGCACCTCGATGCCCGCCAGCGACAGCCCGAAGAACGCCAGGAACAGCTGCATCAACAGCGGCGTGCCCTGAAAAAGCTCGATGTAGGCCCAGCTGATGCGCCGCATCAGCGTCACGCGCGACGTGCGCATCATCAGCGCCAGCGACCCCATCAGCGCGCCGCCCACGAACGCCACCAGCGACAGCACGACGGTCCAGCGCGCGGCCAGCAGCAGGTTGCGGACAATGTCCCAGGTTGAAAACTCGATCATCGCGCCGCCTTGCGAAACAGCCGTCTGCCGGTCATGCGCAGCAATTGGCGCAGCAGCACCGACAACGCCAGGTAGATGCCGGTGGTGACGAAATAGACTTCGAACGCGCGAAAATTGCGCGACTGAATGAAGTTCGCCGCAAACGTCAGGTCTTCAGCCGCGATCTGCGAACACACTGCCGACCCCAGCATCACGATCACGATCTGCGACGACAGCGCCGGCCAGATGCGCGCCAGCGCGGGTTTCAGCACGATGTGCCGGAACACCTGCCAGCGCGTCATCGCCAGGCTAGCACCGGCCTCGTACTGGCCCTTGGGCGTGGCATCGATGCCCGCGCGGATGATCTCGGCGCTGTACGCGCCCAGGTTCAGCGCCATCGCCAGGCAGGCCGCTTGCATCTCGCCCAGCTGGATGCCCAGCGACGGCAGGCCAAAGAACACGAAGAACAGCTGAATCAGGAAAGGCGTGTTGCGCACCGCCTCTACATACGCCGTCACCGGCGCGCGCAGCCAGCGCGGGCCCTGCGTGCGCGCCCAGGCGCAGCCGATGCCCAGCGCCACACCGGCCACGGCGCCAAAGGCGATCAGCTCGACCGTCACGCCGATGCCCTTGATGAGCACCGGCGTGTAGTCCAGCACGGAAGCGAAGTCGAATTGGTAAGCCATCAGGGCGCCCCGGCGCTCGCGCCTGCCTTACAGATCCTTGGGCAGGTCGGCGCCCAGCCACTTCTTCGAGATCGCCGCCAGCGAACCGTCGCGCTTGGCGCCCGCCAGAATCTCGTTGACCTTGGCGCGCAACTTCGGCTCGTCCTTGTTCAGGCCGATGTAGCAGGGCGAATCCTTGATCAGGAACTTGGTCTCGGGCTTCTTGGGCGGGTTGCGCGCCAGGATGGCGGCGGCCACCACGTTGCCCGTCGCAATCAGCGGCACCTGGCCCGACAGAAAGGCCGTGATGGTGCCGTTGTTGTCTTCATAGCGCTTGAGCGTGGCCGTGGGCGGCGCAATCTTGGTCAGCTCGATGTCTTCCACCGCGCCGCGCGTCACGCCAATCGTCTTGCCGGCCAGGTCCGCGGCCGACGCCACCTTCAGGTCGGCCGGGCCGAACACGCCATTGAAGAACGGCGCATACGCGTCCGAGAAGTCGATCGCCTTCTCGCGTTCCGGATTCTTGCCCAGGCTGGAAATCACCAGGTCCACCTTGCGCGTCTGCAAATACGGCACCCGGTTGGCGCTGGTCACCGGCACCAGTTCCAGCTTCACGCCCAGCTGCTTGGCGATCAGCGCGGCGGTATCGATGTCGTAGCCCAGCGGCTTCATGTCCGAGCCCACCGACCCGAACGGCGGAAAGTCCTGCGGCACGGCGATCTTGATGGTGCCGCTCTTGACGATGTCGTCCAGCGTGTCGGCATGCGAAAGCGGCGCGGCCAACAGGCTGGCGGCGGCGCAAAGGGACAGCAACAGGGTTCTACGCTTCATGAGGAACTCTCCAGGGCGCGCCGTCCCCGGACGGGGTTCGGCGTTGCACACCAATTCGGTATACAAAACTGGAAAAGCAAGTTCCGTGCCATTTCGGCGCTGCCGTGGACGGCATGAAGCAGGCTCCCGGATACGCACCAGTGTGGTGCCCGCTGCGTCGTCACGGCGCATCGTGCGCACTGGAATGGCACCGACGCCGGGCAGCCCGGTTTTCAGTACAAACCAACCATAATGGTTGGAAAAATACCAATTTGGTTTAATATGGCCAGGCACGCCCCGTTCTGGGAATGTGCCTGGCCCGGGATGCAGACCGCGGGCCGGATTGTTCGAACGACCAGGAACCCGCATTGACCCGTTCCCGCATCCCGTCCGCCCGGCCGCGCCCTGCCCGCAGGTTTGGCGCGGCCCGTCACCCTGGATCCTTGAAGATGGCCCTTGCGCTCGCGCTACTCCTTGGTCTGGCCGCCTACCTGTGCCTGGCAGAGCCGCCACCCCGCGTGGTGCCCTTCTTCGGCATCATGTCGGCGCTGCCCCGCACAGCGCTATAGGGCCGCATCAGGCAAAATGCGCCGTACCGGAAGAATCGACCATGCCTAAACCCACCAAATCCGAAATAGACGCCGAGATCCTCGACCGTGCCGCCGGCCTCTTCGCCCGCCACGGTTTTGCGCACACCTCGCTGCAGCAGATCGCCGACGCCGTGAACTACTCCAAGGCCGGCCTGCTGCACCACTACCCCAGCAAACAGGCCATCTACGAAGCGGCGCTCAAGACCGGTTCGGACCACATGCAGGCCCTGCTGGAAAGCGTCCAGGACATCCCCGTCGGCATCGAACGAGACCGCGCCGTGGTCGAAGCCTCGGTCGACTTCACCTACGACTGGCCCGGCCTGTCCGCCCTGGCCAACCGTTTGTCCGACCAGGGTGCCGACGTCGAACCCGAACTGATCAAGATCGGCGTCACCTTGTACGCCGCACTGGGCATCGACATGGCCAACCTGGAACTGGAACGCGTGGTCCGCGTCACCAGCGCCTTCTGTGGCCTGGGCATCGCCGCCCTCACGGCCGCGCGCATGGACGTCAAACGTGAATGGCGCGGCCATATCATCGCGTCCGCCATGGATGCGCTGGGCCACACAGCAAAAAGCGCCCGCAAGGGGCGCTGATCGGCAAACGGGTCGGCGGGGCTGGGATTGCATGCCAGACCCGCGACGCTGGCGGGCCTGTCATCACCGAGATTCAGCGGCCGATCAATCCACCTGCGCGCCGGACTGCTTCACCGCCTTGCCCCACTTGTCGACCTCGCCGGCAATGAACGTGCCGGTGGCCTCGGGCGTCAGCGGCATCGGTTCTGCGCCGCGATCACGGAAGAACTTCTGCATTTCCGGCGTGCTCAGCACATGGCCGATCTGCTGGCTGAGATAGCCCGTCACCGCCGGCGGCGTGCCGCGCGGGGCCAGCACCGACGCCCAGCCAATCGCCTCAAAACCCGGATAACCGCTTTCCGCCACCGTCGGCACGTCCGGCAGCTGCGGCAGGCGCTTGGCCGTCGTCACCGCCAGCGCCACCGCCTTCTTGCTTTGCACGTGCGGCAGGCCCGCCGTCACCGAATCCACCATCAGCGGCACCTGGTGCCCCAGGAAATCCGCCTGCGCCGGGCCGCTGCCCTTGTACGGAATGTGGCGGATATCGATATTGGCCGCCGCCTTGAACATCTCGGCCGACAGATGCTGCGTGCCGCCGATCCCCGCGCTGGCGTAGGCCAGCTCGCCCGGATTGGCGCGCGCCTGCGTCACCAGTTGCTTGAGCGACGTAATGCCCGATGCCGGCGTCGCCAGGAACATCAGCGGCACCGAAAACACCCCCGACACCGGCGCGAAATCGTTCGTCAGGCTGTAGTTGATGGTCTTGTACAGCGTCTGGTTCACCGCCGCGGCAGAGCCCGCGATCACCAGCGTGTAGCCGTCCGGCGTCGCGCGCGCGGCCTGCTCCATGCCGATATTGCTGCCGGCACCTGCGCGGTTTTCCACCACGATGGGCTGCTTCAGCGCCGTGCCCAGCTTTTCGGCCAGGGCGCGGGCAAAAATGTCGGTGGCCTGCCCCGGCGGGAAAGGCACGATCAGGCGGATGGGACGGTCGGGATACTCGGCATGCGCCGCGGTCGCGGCCGCGGCCAGCACCAGGCCGGCAGCGAGACTGGAAAGAATTCTTGTCATGATCGGTCAGTAAAAAGCGACAGAAGGCGCCGCGCAGGGCCGCGCCTGTTGCATAAAATAGAGAGCCCCGCGCTGGCGGCCCTTTTGGGGCGGCCCTGGGGCGGATCGGCTGGGGGTGCGTCACGATAGCATTCCCCCGCCGGTGCTAAATTCACCTTTTAGCGTTTCCCACCCTTTTTCAACCCCTGTTCTCTCATTCCGCAGGAACCGCCATGGAATTCAGCCAGTTCAACGTCAACGCCCTCATGGAGATCACCTCCCGCCCGGACCTCGTGTTCGTGCGAGGCCAGGGATCCTGGCTGGAGGATCACGCGGGCAAGCGATACCTGGACTTCGTCCAGGGCTGGGCCGTCAACACCCTGGGCCACAGCGCCCCGGAAATGCAGAAAGCCCTGCTCGACCAGTCCAAGCTGCTGATGAACCCGTCCCCGGCGTTCTACAACCTGCCGTCCATCGAGCTGGCCCAGCGCCTGACCGGCGCATCGGTGTTTGACCGCGTCTTCTTCGCCAACAGCGGCGGCGAAGCCAACGAAGGCGCCATCAAGCTCGCTCGCAAATGGGGCCAGGTCAACAAGAAAGGCGCCTACAAGATCATCACCATGAACCACGGCTTCCACGGCCGCACGCTGGCGACTATGTCCGCGTCGGGCAAGCCGGGCTGGGACAAGATGTTCGCGCCGCAGGTCGAAGGTTTCCCCAAGGCCGAGATCAATGATCTGGAATCGGTGCGCGCGCTGATCGACGACCAGACCGTCGCGATCATGCTCGAACCCGTCCAGGGCGAGGCTGGTGTCATCCCTGCCACCAAGGAATTCATGCAGGGCCTGCGCAAGCTGGCTGATGAGCACAAGCTGCTGTTCATCGTGGATGAAGTGCAGACGGGTATGGGCCGTACGGGCACGATGTTCGCTTATCAGCAGTCGGATGTGGTGCCGGACATCATGACGCTGGCCAAGGGCATTGGCGGCGGCGTGCCGCTAGCGGCTTTGTTGGCGCGTCAGGAAGTCTGCGTGTTCTCGCACGGCGACCAGGGCGGTACGTATAACGGCAATCCGTTGATGGCTGCGGTGGGTGTGGCGGTGTTTGATGCGCTGGCTGCGCCTGGCTTTATGGAGTCGGTTAATGCGCGTGCCAAGCAGTTGTCGGAAGGGCTGTTGGCGCTGTCGGCCAAGTACGGCATGAAGGGCGAGCGTGGGATGGGCCTGCTGCGTGCCTTGATCATGGACCGGGACGACGGCCCCGCGATCGTCGAAGCTGCGCGTAACCTCGCGCCGGCCGGGTTGCTGCTGAATGCGCCGCGTCCGAATTTGCTGCGCTTTATGCCGGCGTTGAATGTGACGGGTGAGGAGATTGAGACGATGCTGACGCAGCTGGATGGGTTGATTGCGCAGGTGCGTAAGGCTTGATTGGAGTTTGATGGTAGATAAAACAAGGGTCGCATTTTGCGACCCTTGTTTTTGTTTACATGGTTATTTATGTAGCGTCGGCAATGAGTTAAAGCCCGCTTTCGGCCACAAGCTGACATTGGCCTGTGGTTGCTTTCAGGCAAGTAAGTCGAGAGATTTTCAGAATACTGGAATGTCGTCATATACCCGCCCGCTGCGTAGCTGCCCTCTAGCTCCCCCCGGTCGCCGTCCCTAACCGACTGCGGGCTAGTCGTGTTAGGGCGCGCCCACCGGTCTTCGGGGTAGGTTCATAACTGAGACGCCCGCTGATCGAGCCCAGGCGCGGAATTTATTACCGGCCATCTTCGTAGTGCTGGATGCCCACGGTAGGCCAAACGCGTCGCGAAGTGTGGTGCCAATCAATTCGGGCCTGGCTGCTGGGTTTGCGGTCAATTGGGCCAGCGCTTCGGCTCCGCCGGGCACTCGCATGAGAACTTGTCTTATCGCGGCTGCGTCAGGCGGTTCGGAGGCCAATTTATCGATCAACTCGTGCTGGTCATCGACTAGGAGACCATTCACGTCCAGGACACCGAGAACAAATAGGTCAGTCAACACTTTCTGATGTACCGATTTCGTCAACTCGGTCGGTTGCGATGCTCGCAGTGATCGGAGGTAGGCGAGCGAAGCATCGGGTCGGCTGTGAGGGAAAGTCTTGCCGCGTCGATGTGACTCAATTGAAGCAAGCAACGCTACCTTGCTCCCCGTGTCGGCCGAAGACAGCATTTGTCCCCGCAGTCGCAAAAGGCCACTGTAATCGAGCCAAGTACCAAAGGCGAACGCATAGAGACGCCAGGTCTTTGGCGTTGCTGCGACCGCAGGAAACAGTGCTGGCATTTCGGCCGCTAAGGCATCGATCGAAGTCTCGTCCTTTGCCGAAGTAGAGATCAGTTGCTGGACCTTCCCGAAAACGGCGTGGCGCCGGAGCGATCGAGCGACTCGCTCGCGTATTTCGGCCTCTCTCGGCTCTCGTCCTCTAAATTGCTCCGACAGCATGAGGACACCCGATCTCGGGGACAAAATTCCCAAGAGTCGCAACTCGCGTGAACTGTTAAAGATCACGTGCTGCGTTGTTGATAGACTGGCCGTAGCTTCCTGCACTGTCGCTTCGCCACCTTGGCGAACAATCAACTGCAGCAATTTGCTGGTTGAAGCAGCGCGAAGGCGTAGGATATAAGTGTCTTCCACCGCCAGTTTTCCCGTTATCAGGAATTCCCGGAAGGTGTCCCAGTACACGTCGATTCGCTCGCCGACACGTACGACCAAGCGTTGATCAACAAGCGACTGAATGACGCCTGGATGAACACGCTCGACTATGTCAGACACGAGAACAGGCGCTTCGCGCGCAATCGTACGGAGTGCCTCCTGTTCCCGGGCTTCTAGAGTTGCCAGATCCTGTTGGAACAGGCTCTCAATATTCAGTGAATCAGCCAGAAGTGCTTCTTCGGAAGTTCCGCTCTGCAATTCCTTGAGGATGTGACTTGCTAGCTTCTTCAAGAGCCAGGGCAAACCTTGCGAGTATTCTCGCAGCCGCTGTTTCAGATCCGCAGAGAGATCATGGCCGGCCGCCTTGGCCAATCGACCAAGAAGAGTGTTTACATCCTTCGGACCGAATGGCTCGACATTGAGCACGAGAGAAACGCTTCGTATTTCGTCCCGAAGCCGATAGGGGTAGTTTTCCGTCATTCCGACAAGATCTGTTTTCCAGCAGAAACCGAGCATTACCGGCGACGTGACTTCCCGAACGGCAAGGACTAAGTCCCTGAACTCTTGCGTCAGGCGCTGATCACGAAAAACGTTCTCAAACTGATCGAAGAAAATGAGCAACTGTGCGCGCCTCATCCACTGACATGACTGTAGCGTGCGTACAGCACTCTGTAACGATGCAAATGAGGCGTCCGCAGGAAGTTGCAGTAATTTGGAGTTCTTAGCTTCTTCCAGCGCTCGGCGAAGTGCAGAAGCTACAAATGGTACGGATGACGCAGTGCGTGAATCAAAGACGATAGAAGAGCCACCTCCGCGCTCTATTTCGTGAGCGATTCGTAAGGCGAGTGAGCTCTTTCCCCATCCTGACTGCGCATTCAAGACAATGGAACTTCCGCGATCACGATTCTCGTCCGAAGCACGCCGGACCTGTGCAAGCAACGACTCACGGCCAACAAAATACGCAGGTGAAGCCGGAAATTGATATTCGAAGTCTTCCCGGCTTCCAAACACCGTGACCAGCGTTATCGCCTCGCTGGGAGTTGCATGCACGTCCTCGGTTCTCGGTACGTGTATATCGTAGACGTCCAAACCGGCGGCATAGTCGGACATGGCGAGCAGACGTAACTCTGGTTGGGAGACTGCTTCGCTCGAACGGCTCACTAAGACCCGTATCGGCAATCGAGTCGAACGGTCGATTTGCTTGGCGAGAGCAGCTACGCCGTGCACCGAGATCAATATTGCGTGATCCGAAAGCGTGGTTGACTCGTCTTCTTGTATAGGCTCGACCCATCCACGCTCCTGCACAAGTGCATAGATATTTGTCGCAGTCAAAAGACGAAACTTTGTGTCGCCCTTCTCCAGCCTACGCGCCAGAGTATGGCCGTCGGAGGTCAGACCGGGGATCGCTACAAACCAGCCTCGCGTCTCAGGCGAATCGAGGCGCTCCGTGTGCAATTTGCCATAGAAGGCGCTCAGTGCGTGAGAGGGCAGAGGCGAGCTATAGGCCTTGCACTCGGCGATAGCAGGTTCGCCGGTCAACGCAATGCGCATAGCTACATCCAACTCATAGCCATTCTGCTTGACGTTGAGTGAGCTTGCGGAGGGTGACTCGCAACCTAGAGATTGAAATAGGCGTGCGATGAACTGCTCGAACAAGTGGCCACGCGCATTGGACTGTGCGCCAGAAGTTTCGCCCTCAGCAACGATAACCAGTTGAGGCGCAGCGATATCCAGAATTGGAACTGACTCGGTCATCCTTCTCTTCTCCTGTAGCTTTGCGTAGAGTGTAAGCGAGAGCAACCTCTATCCCAGAGGCGGACCATTCTTGAGGCATCGCGAGCTGTCAAGTTGCCGAATCGTCCCTCGAGCGAAAACTGTAGTCTGACACCTTTTTATTGTTTCTATTTCCACGATTGGCTGCGTCGATTGCCATGCGAGCATGCGCAAGGGGACGCCAGATTGCTAGCGGTCATTGAATGCACGCATCACGCCAACCGGGAGGCGTACGGGGCTGACAGAGCCTGGCCTGTGCTCAATACCAATGGGATCGCTTGCGCCAAGCACCGGGTCGTGCGATTAAAGAGCCAAGCAGATGTCAAGGCACTGCGCGAGCAACGGCTCCGCTGGTTTGGGAAAACACTCGCTGCTCAGACCGGCATCCAACCATCTGCAGTTGCCGCTCACCGTGCTATGCCTTAATAAAGTGCGGGGATATCACGGTCGTTCCGAAGCGGGCAGGCGGGCCATATATGGCGGTGCTGTTCAATCTTTACTTGGTCGGTTGGAGCATGGTGGAAACGGTCAATCGAAATCTGCTTATCAGTGCACTGCAAATGGCTATTGCCACGCGCAACGCGGCTAGGGCTTGATCAACCACAGTGCCCGCGGTGTTCAGTACAGCTCTGCACGATATTACGGACTGCTGGCCGAGCACGGTATTGCCATCAGCACGAGCGCCAAAGGCGGTTCCTACGACAGCACGGTAGCGGAGAGCATCTCTAGCAACCAGGAGAACGAGTTAACACACTATCAGGTCTTCCATAGCCATGAGTGCGCGAGCTACTTAACCGCCCGGCCCGAGAAATCCGGGTTAGTCCAGACTGAACTTTCGAGGGCGAAACCGTAGTTTGACACTCTTAATTTGGCACTAATACATCAATCACCTGCTAGCCACTTCTGAGGGGGAACTGCCTACATCTCGAAGGGCATACGAAGGCATGAATAGCAGTGCACCAATTAGTGGGCTCTGTTTGATTATGAAATCTATCGTTGATGCATAGGTGGGGGGTGACGTGCCTGCGAGACCTAGAAGACGCAAAACCGCGATTCTATTTATCAGCTCCATGAGGGATTGAGGACTGCGGCTACGTACACCTCGATCATTTACAAGAGTGACTGCAGGTCCCAGCTCACACAGCAAGTCATTGATTAAAAATAAGTTTCTCGGATAATTTCTTTGATTCCTCAGGTTCAAACTAATCTTTTTAAGCTGGATTTCACCGTTAGCTGAAATACTTGAAGACTGAAGAAAGTGAAGCGGTTGTGGTTCCGATAAAGTCTACACTCATCTTGACATATGAGTATCAAAGAGATACAAATGTGCTCTTGCTTACAATCCGCTGTAAGCCAATCCTCTAATTAAGGTGAAGACGTTGGCATCCATGACTACAGAACAAAGAGCTGCTTACTTTTTGGAGAAATTGCTGGCTGCAAAAGATAAGTATGCAGCAATCCAAAGTATCAAGGCGGAGTTGGATAGCCTGGTTTTTTCAAAAAATCAGGCTGCGCTAACCACGGAAGATAAGCTCCGTATTATTGAGGAGCTTGAGCTTCAAGCGAAAAATACGCGATACTCAGCTGAGAGTATTGAATTTAAAACTTTTGAAAAAAGCATTACTGCTTCAGATAACAGCAGTATTTTGGATGTTATTAGTGCAATGAAACAGGCGTATGCAAAATGACAATCGAAACTAGTGATATTATTGCCAGCTTAAGTCTTCTTGTTTCTTTTGTTTCGGCGATTTTTGCGTGGAAATCCTCTTCTGCGGCGAACGGGGCAGCAAAGGCGAATCTGAAATTGCAAAATGGCATGATAGAGCTCGAAATTCGACAAGCTATTGAAAATGCCAAGACTAAGGTCAATGACATAGCTGTAATCATGGCTCCATTTTTATCTCAAAAGCAAAGTGAGACCATTACTGTTGAAAATGCAATCACTTTGGACTCGTACAAAAAAAGTTTTGAAGCCGCCATTCAAACTTTAATCAATACGTATGATGATGCGTGTTCGAAATACGTAGACGAAAAACTTGATAAAGAACGTTTTAAAAAGACCTATAGAAATGAGATTCGCAATTTGGTAGAAAATAAAGATCTTCAAGAACATTTTCATCCCATAACCTCTTCTTATAAACCAATTTTAAATGTTTACAAGGAATGGGAGAGTTTGGAATGACTTGAGAGGAAGTTTTTCCAAGCTATGGGTTCGCCTATTTTTCCAACTGAGCTTAGCTCGGGCGTCAGAATTACGTTAATATTTCGGCATGATCCGTGAGAATCCTGTTGGATTTAATATTTTCCGTTTGTTTTTTGCAGAGCCGGTTAAGTTGCCGCTTGTAGACGACTTCAATAGGCTCGAATCGGGCAAAAAATAGGGCGCTGGGGTGCGGAGTGGCTACTACGCCGGATGCTTGCAGTATGAAGGCTGACCTGACGTAGCTTGATGCGCAAGTAGGCGGTAAAGGGGGGTGCTGTCCCGTGTGGGCCACTTTACTCGTGCAGCTAATTTGTCTCGCATCACTCGTACGTCTAACGTCATCGCCGTATACTTTCCCCACTACCGCACCACCGGTAGCCCGGTTTGGAAGCCGGCAATGTCTTTGGCGGACTGCCGCCGTTCTGGCGGCTTTTTCATGTCCGAGCGCCTTTGCACGTCCCTATGGGCGGGCCTTGGCGAGGGTGCGTTCGCGCACGCCGGTTTCCAAAGACGCCGGTCTTCCAACCTTGCCTCGTGCCCGCCCACCCCATTTGGAAGTGGGGAGCGGGCTTCATCAGTCTTTGGAGCCTTTCATGCAATCCCACCCCCTCACCCAAAACCCGTGGCTAATCGACACTGATCCTGAACACGGCCTGGTTCCCCTTGCCCCGCTCTACAACATCGAACGCGCCCGCTTCGCGATCGAGACCATTGCGCGCCTCGTCGGCAACAGCGCTTCTGAGCCTGACGCGACCGGCGCACAGCCGCTGGATGCATGGACCGTCGCTGCATTGATGGGCGGCGTAGAAGGCCTGTGTGCTCATGTGGGCACGTTGACCGACGCCCTGCTGGAATCGGCGCGAGCCTGCGCGGATGATGCAAGTTTCAGCTGCCCTACCCACGACGCGCCCAGGTCGATGCAGTAGGTCTGCTGTGACGGCTTGGGCCTGACAACGCAACACGCATCAAGCCCCAGCCGTCATCTTCGATCCGTCATACCAGCCGCCACCCAACCGCTCACCCCACCTTCCGAAACGCCCGTCGATACATCATCGGGCTCGTCCCCACGATCCCCAAGAAATGCTCCCGCAGCGACACCGCTGATCCAAACCCCACCTCCATCGCGACCCGTTCCACCGGCAGGTCCGTCGTCTCCAGCATCCCCCGCGCACGATTCACCCTGGCCTGGATCACCCACTGCAGCGGACTCACCCCCAGCAGTTCCTGAAACCGCCGATTCAACGTCCTGACGCTGACCGCAGCCTGGTCGGCCAGCGCGCGTACGGTCAGGTTCTCGCCCAGCCGGCCCTCTATCCAATGCAGCAACTGCGTCAGATCCGTATGCGATGTCGGCGTCGGCCTGACGATGAACTGCGCCTGACCGCCCGCGCGTTCCAACGGCACCACCGCCAAGCGCGCGCTATTGGCCGCGACGGCCGTGCCGTGATCGCGCTTGATCATGTGCAGGCACAGATCCATGCCGGCCGCCGCGCCCGCGGACGTGAGCACCTGGCCGTTGTCGACGAACAGCACATTGGGGTTTACCTGAATCTTCGGATAGCGCTGTGCCAACAGGTCGGCGGCTTTCCAGTGCGTGGTGGCCTTCAGGCCGTCTAGGATGCCGCTGGCGGCCAGGACGAACGCGCCCGTGCAGATGGAGGCAATCCGCGCGCCCGCTGAATGGGCGTGTCGCACGACGTCCACGATGTCTTTCGGTATGTCTTGCCTGGGGTCTGCCAACCCGGGAATGACAACGGTATCCGCCGCACGCGCCACGTCCAGCCGCGCGCGAACGTGCAGGTCGTAGGCATGGGTCTTGACCCGCGGCCGGCTGGCGCAGACGTCGACCTGGTACGGCAAACCTCCGTCCAGCGTTTCGGCAAGCTGGAAGATCTCGCAAGGCATGGCGAGGTCGCCCGCGACCAGGCCGTCAAAGGCGAGGACGGCGACGCGGTGGGGAGCTGGCTTGGGCATGCATCAAGTTCCGAAGGGTTGCGCTGGAGGGCCAATTGGGACGGCAGGGGCCGGCAGAGCAGAGGGCCAGACCCGTTTGGGATGGCAGGGACAGGCGAATCTGGGCGCCAGGCCCCCTTGAGGCGGCAATAGCCGCCGGATAAGGACGCCAGCCCCACTTTGGACGACAGCGGCCGACGCATCCACCGATAAAACCCACTTGGCCGATTTCTTTCGAAGATTGGCATTTTGGCCAATGGCCGTCAATGCCGCCACCCCCGACAATGCGGCTGGTCCCATCACAAGCCACAACCGCCATGCCACTGAAAGACCCCGACCCCTCAACCCCTGCCCTGTTCAAGTGGGCGGCCATGCTGGAAGGCGTGACGCTGCTGGTGCTGCTGGGCATTGCGGTGCCGCTCAAGCACCTGGCCGGTGTGCCGAATGTGGTGTCGTGGGTGGGGCCGGTGCACGGCGTGGCGTTCATGGTCTACCTCGCGCTGGCCTGCAATGTGGCGGCGGCGCAGGGCTGGCCGCGCAAGCGGCTGGTGTGGACGTTGGTGGCGACGGTGGTGCCGTTTGGCGGCTTTGTGATTGCGCGGTCGCTGGGCCGCACGGTGCGGGGGTAGGCGATGGCGTATCTGCTGATCAAGTCGCTGCACGTGGTGTTGGTGCTGTTCTGGGTGTCGGGGATGGTGGTGCAGGCGTTCGTGCTGGCGGCGGCCGACAAGCTGCCGGGGCCGGCGTTGCCGCAGGAACTGGCGCGGCTGCGTTTGCTGCGCAAGTGGGAACGCATGCTGACGACGCCGGCGATGGTGGGCGCGCTGGCCAGCGGGGTGTATCTTGCGACCAGCGCGGAGTGGTTTGGCAGCGTGTGGCTGTCGGTGAAGCTGGCGCTGGTGCTGGGCTTGGCGGCGGTGCATGGCATGCAGGCGGGGCGGCTGCGGCGTTTGGCCGAGGCGGCGGGGGATGCGGGCGAGGTGGGACGCGGACGGCTATTGCCTGTGGTGCTGACGGCGCCGGTGTTGATTGTGCTGCTGGTGGTGGTGAAGCCGTTCTGACGCGGGCCTGGGCGCGCGAGCGCATGGCCAGTGCGGGCCGAAAATTATGGACCCTGCAAAAAGAGGACCGAACAATCGCTCAATACTGGCAGAATAATCGGCAAATACGATTCGGCTAGGATCGTCTACGGCATTGAAAAATCAATGAAATATAGACCTCCCAGTTGGAAAATAAACCGGCAAAAAACCAGGTGTATTTGCGCGGATGACTCACCGCAGCAACTCGTTCTGCTGCTTCGGCCTGGCACCCATCTACTACCCCCGCGGTGAACAGGCGGCCCTGATCCGCCCGTGCGGGCGGGTATGCGCACTGTCACGCGATTAGCTCTGTCCGAAGACCCGTCGATCTGGCCGCGCACAGTATTCCTGCGTAAACTTGCCCGCATGCTACGCATCGAAAACCTCACCAAGCGCTACGGCGACTATCTCGTCTTCCAGGGCCTGACGCACACGTTCCCGCCGGGCTGCGTGGCGCTGTGCGAAGAAGACAGCACGGGCAAGTCCAGCCTGCTGGGCATCATCGCGGGCGTGATCGCGCCGGATGCCGGCGACGTCTGGATCGACGGCCATTCGTTGACCCATGCGCCGCAAGCAGCTCGTGCCCGGCTGGCCTATGTGCCCGACAACTGCCTGACGGCGCCGATGCAGACGGGCCGCGGCTTGCTTGAGCAGGTGGCCGCCGAAAAAGGTGTGCCGCTGGACGACGCCACGCTAGACCTGGCCCGCCGCCTGGGCCTGGAACCGCACCTGGACAAGCGCTTCGAGCAGATGTCGACGGGCACGCGCCGCAAGGTTTACCTGACGGCGGCAAACCTGGGGCATCCGGCGGTGGTGATTGCCGATGGCGCGAGCAACGGGTTGGATACGGCGGCGCGCAATGTGCTGGCCGATGTGTTCAAGACCTGGGCCAAGGATCGCGTGGTGCTGTTCGCCAGCCATGATCCCGAACTGGTGCAGGCGTGCGGCGCCCGCTCGGTTGAAGTCGCGGCGCTGCGCTAGCGTCAAGCGTCTTCCAGAAATCCCAACGTTCGCAGCTCGGCAATCGCGCCCAGCTCTTCGTCGCGCCGCTTCTTGGGCGCGGCCAGCGACGCGGCCATCAGCATGGCGGGGCGGTCGGATTCGTCGAATCCCCTCAGCACGCTGTCAGCGACGGGAAAGGCCTGCGCAAAGCGTTTGTCCAAGGCCTGGTGGCCGGGATAGCGGCCGCGCTTGTCCAAAATGACCTGGGTCTGCGGATCGCGCTTGATCAGGTGCAGGGGCACGCCTTCGCAGCGCAGGCCCAGCAGCTTGGCGTCGCTGATGTCCAGGGCCCAGTCGGTGTCGGCGTAAAACGCGGCGCGGGCGGCGTCGAACTGCGCCAGGCGCGAGGCGTCCTGGCAGAAGGCTTCGGGCGTGAGGTTGAGGTTGATCTTGCCGATCTTGCCAACCAGTTTCACGCGCCGAAAGAACGAGGCCCACACGAGCAGGATGGGGTTGGTGGTCAGGTCCTGCACCACCACGTCTTCGAACACGCAGGGCATGATCATCGAATTGACGGCGCGGCAGCCGGACAGGTGGACGTGTTGCACCCGCGACATGCGTGCGGGAATCTTCACCATCGACAGACTGCAGTTGTCGAACGTGCAGTCGTGCAGATGCAGGTCTTGAAAGTGGGATTGGCCCTTGTCATGGGCCATCTGGAATGCCGCGCCTTCGATTTTCTGCATCGTTTGCTCGCGCATTGGCTGGTTCAGGTCGATGCGTGGGTCGGCATAAGTGGCCTTATGCATCGCAAGCCGCGGTACTGGCCGCAGGCATTGCGATGGGATCTTTGCGGCTCGCCTTTCGGCTTGCTTGTCGGCTTACTTCTCGGCGTACTTCTTCGTGGCCGCGTCGTAGACGTAGGTGACGGTGTCGGCTGCGCTCAGCGGTCGGGTCTTGCCCGGGCCGGTGATCATGGTGCCGCTGGGCGTGACGGTCAGGCGGGGCATGTCGCTGCCGGCCTGTGCAGCAAAGCCCAGTTTGCCGCTGCGGGTGGCGCAGGGCATGACGTCGCCGCCGTCGCAGGCCGCAGCGTTGTCGTCGCCGGTGAGAATGCTGCCGACGTAGGTCCAGACGTTTTCCTTGATCTCGTCGCGCGGGCCGATGTTGAAGACGAACAGGGCGTAGCCTTCAAAGCTGACGCCGTTCTCGAAGCCTTCGGTGGGCACGGCCAGCACCAGCTTGCCGGCGGGCGTGCGGTATTCGAGGGGCTTGCGGCGGGTGTCGACGTTTTCGGGGCGCTCGTAGGCGCCGAATTGGCCGATCGTGTGCTCCATGCCGCGGAACTTCCAGGGGCGTTCGGGCGACGAGCCGGTCAGGGTGAAGGTGGCCTCGGCCAGGTTGACCTGGGTGTCGGGGCCGACGTCGTCTTCGCCGGGCTTGCCGTATTTTTCACGGGTGTCCCAGGCAAAGCCGGTGAAATAACGGGTGCCATCCAGGTCGAAGGCGTGGCCGAACCAGTAGGTGGCGACGCTGCCGTTGGCGACCTCATAGGAATCGGCGCCTTTGCCGTCGATCTGGTAGATGAAGTACAGGACGGTGGGGCCGTCGGGCGGCGTCACGGCGGCGGCCTGGGCGACGTCCAGCTTGGGGGCGGCCGGCTCGGCGGCGTGGGCGGCAGGGGCGAATGCGGCGGCCAGCGTGGCAGCGCACAGGCCGGCCACGGCGGTGCGCAGGCGGGCGGAAAAGCGGGCGTTCAGACGGGTGTGCATGTTGGATATCTTCTTGTCGGACTCGTGAAAAGCGCCTTGTGCTTGCCTGCCCTTGCATTGGGTTGCAAGAGGGTGCCCCTCCCGGGAGACGGCCTGGATCGTCAGTACCGCCAGCGGCTTGGCGCAATCTGCGGCGCCATGTTAGTGGGCAGCCCGGTTACGCGTCGGACAGCAGTTTGCCAATTGTGTCGGACTGCAAGAGCTGGGCATGGCTCACGGAGCGCCGGGCCGGTGCCGGCCGTTGATATCGGCCTGCGCCGACGCGTCGTCAGGCCAGCAACGACAAGGCGTGATCCAGCGACAGCACGTGCGTGCGCGAGGCGAAGGCCGTGGCAAACAGATGTTCGTGCACGACTGGGTCCGGGTCGTAGCAACAGTCCTTGACTGTGTAGAGCTGGAAGTCCGCGTCGCTGGCGTAGGCGATGGACGACAGCATGACGCCGGTAGACGCGATGCCAACCATGATGAGGGTATCGACCCCCTGTGCGGACAGGCGTAGTTCCAGGTCGGTGCCGAAGAACACGCTGGCGCGGTGGGCAATGATGACGGGTTCGCTGATCTGCCGGCCCAGTTCGGGCGAGATTTCGTCGTCGGTGAACAGACCCATCTGCTTGATGCCCTGCCCGTTCTTGTTCAGCGGGCTGACCTCGGGGTAGTCGGGGCTGAAGTGGATCTTGGCGAAATAGACGGCAATGCCGGCGCGCCGCGCGGCATCGCAGAGCTGGCGCGTGTTGGCGAGCAAGGTGGGGGCAACCGACGGGAACAGCGTGGTGATGTCGGTCTGGTAGTGCATGACCAGCAAGGCGGTTTTTGCCGGCACGAGGGTATGGCCGGATTCAACGCGTGAGGACATGGCGGGTATCCGATAGGAAGGTCCTGGGAACGGGGGTGACGTTCTGGCGGCCGGCCGCGGGTGGCAGGGCCGGCGCGTTATTGATCATAAGGGGGAAACGGGGCGGTGGCACAGCGGGCCGCCTACGGGTTTTACCCGGGTGCTAACGGTCGGTCTGGTCCGCGATGACGCGTGCCACTGCCGTCAACGACCGTCGCAGGTCATCCAGCCCCACCGACCCCAACGCCAGGCGGATGGCGTGCGGCACGTGCGTGACGGCGAAGGGATGCGCGGTAGAGACCGAGATCCGCTCTAGCATCAAGGCCATCGCGATGGCGTCGGCGCGCACTTCTTGCGCCAGCGGCAGCCAGACGAAGTAGGACGTGGGATGGCTGACGGGGCCGAGTCTGCCCAGGATCTCGGCGGCGATGCGTTGGCGCTGCGCTGCGTCGCGCCGCTTCTCGGCTTCCAGCCGGGCGACCGTGCCGTCTTCGATCCAGCCGCAGACGATGGCCGTCATGGTGGCAGGCGTGTTCCAGGTCGTGGCGCGAATGGCGCGTTCCAACTGGGGCACCCAGGCGGGCGGCGCGCTGATGGCGCCCACGCGCAGGCCCGTGGCCACGCTCTTGGACAGGCTGGATACGTAGACGGTGGCTTCCGGCACTCTTGCCGCGAGGGGCGGCGGCGCGTGTTCCGCCAGAAAGGCATAGGCGCCGTCTTCGATCAGGATCAGCGCGTGCCGGCGAATGATGACCGCCAAGGCTTCGCGCCACGCGTCGCTGGCGACCCAGCCCAGCGGATTGTGCAGGGTGGGCATGGTGTAGACCGCCCGCACGCGCCGACGACGGCACAGGTCCGCCAGGGCATCCAGATCCATGCCGTCTGGCGTTGCCGGCACGGGCGCCAGTTCCAATCGCGAGAATTCCGCCGCCAGCTTGAAGCCGGGGTACGTCAGCGCGTCGACGGCCACCACATCGCCCGGTTCGAACAAGGCCATCGCAGCGATGGTCAAGCCATGCTGTGCGCCGCTGACCAGCAAGGTTGAGTCCGCGGATGCCGGTACGCCTCGGGCCGCCATATGGGCTGCGGCGACCGCCCGTTCGGCATCGCTGCCGCCGTGGGGCCGATAGCGCAGCAGCGCATCGGCATCGCCCTTGGCGGCCAGCCGGCGCAGCGCGGTGCGGTACAGGTCGGACTGGCCCGGCAGGGTCGGGGAATTGAAGGTGAGTTCGGTGGTGTCGTCATTCCAGGCGCGCAGGTCAATGCCGTGGCCGCGCGGTAGCGCTTCCTTGACGAAGGTGCCGCGGCCGGACTCGCCGCTGACCAGTCCCATCACCTGCAGTTCGGCGTAGACGCGCGTGGCGGTGGCCAGCGCCAGCCCTTCGCTGGCAGCCAGGTCGCGGTGCGTGGGCAGGCGCGTGCCAGGGCGAAGGCGGCCGGCGCGGATGTCGGACGCCAGGCGATCCACCACTTCTTTGTAGCGGGACAGAGGCACGGAAAGCGTATCCATGACGATTATTTGGATGCGTCGATTATCGGGCCTAGGATGGCGTCGCACAACGCACCGGGCGGTGCGTATCCGATCTTCAGCGTCAGCGGTTCTCAATCATGGATTTCAGTTTTCAGGTCATCGCGGTATCCGTCGTCGCGGTCGGTGTCATCGGCTTCATGAAGGGGGCGTTCGGTGGCGGCTTCGCCATCATCGGCATTCCCTTGCTGGCGTTGGTGATGGACCCGATCAAGGCAGGCAGCCTGCTGGCGCCGATCTTCGTGGCGACCGATTTCTACGCGTTCAGGTACTGGCGTCCGCGCACGTGGTCGCGGCCCGACCTGGCGTACCTGGTGCCAGGGTTGCTGGTGGGGGTGGTGGCTGGCTATGTCGTGCTGCGCCACGTGAACCGGCACGTGGTCGAGATATTGATGGCCGTCACCACCCTGCTCTTCGCCTGGCTGTGGTGGCGTGGCGGCGCGGTGGCGGGCCAACGCCCACGCTCGAAGAACAAGGCGTTGCTGGCCGGCAGCGCGTCCGGCATCACGACGATGGTGGCGCACTCGGGCGGGCCGCCGCTGGCCATGTATCTGCTGCCATTGGGCCTGTCCAAGGAAATGTATGGCGGGACGACCAGCATGTTCTTCACCATCGGCAACTTGCTCAAGGCGGGGCCTTGGCTGGCGGTGGGGGAACTGACGGCGGGGTTCTGGGGGCTGGTGGCAATCTGCCTGCCGGCGGCGTTTTTTGGGGTGTGGGCGGGGTGGCGGCTGCACCATCGGCTGAATCAGACGCAGATGGTGCGGGCTTGCTATGGCTTGCTGGTGGTGACGGCGGTGAAGCTGTTGTGGGATGGGGTGGCGGGGGTGATGGGGTGGGGATGAAGGCGCCGTTGCTCGCGGTGTGTTTTGGAGTTCGAACCCAATTCAGCTCAATTCAGCTCAACCGGTGAGCTGAATTGAGCTGATTCTCCTATTCCTAGGCTGATTGGAGAGGCACGTCAGTCAGTAGACGCCGCAACTCGTTGGATTTGGCTGAGCGAATCCCGATACGGTAGGGGTGTACCCATCATTCCGATCGTCCGATATCCGGGCTCATGCGCGTAGCCGCACGATAAGTCTCGCCACAATGATGGAGCGAGCGCATTTCAGGCAACGAGGCGCTGGTGCGTGCTAATTCATCAGCCTAGCGCTGGTTTCTCCATTGGGCGTAGATCCCGCACATCATTTCGTGTCGGTTGATTTTTATACGCAACTTGCGTACATTTATATGAGAGCTTTGTTCGTTGAACTCCCCGCCTTCTCCCGTTACCGCTCTGACTATCTGGATGATGACGGCTTTCTTAGCCTGCAACACACCATGATGAAGAATCCCGAAGCTGGCGACGTGATCGAAGGCACAGGTGGCCTGCGCAAGCTACGCTTCGGCGATACGCGGCGCGGCAAGGGTAAGCGCGGCGGTTTGCGGGTCATTTACTACTGGTGGGACGGTGGTTCGCAATTCTGGTTGTTCACGCTATACGACAAGGATGAAATGAGCGATTTGAACGCCAAGGAAAAAAAGGCGTTTAAGAATATGTTGAGTGCTGAACTGGAGGCCAGGAGATGAAGAAGCGAAATCTATATGCGGAGCTTTCCGAAGGCATCGATGCACTATCGAGTGCTCGCGAAGGAAAACAGACTTTACGCACGCATAAGTTGGAAGTGAATCCAGCACCTGACGTGACAGCTGAAGAGGTGCTGGCTTTGCGTGAGCGCCTGCATCTATCGAGGCAAGTATTCGCCCACTATCTACGCACGAATCCCCGCACCTTGGAAAACTGGGAGCAAGGTCGCGCTAAGCCGAACGCGCAGGCGGCATTGCTGATTCGTCTGGTTGAAAAGTTTCCAGATACGGTAGAGCGGCTGGCGGCAGTGTGAGGAGCCCGGCGCCAGTTCGCCGCTCAATGACGTCGTTGCTCTAGGTTTCCTCGCTCTGCGTTAGCTCTCCCCTCACTTCCCCCCCGTCGCATCCAAAAACGTCCCCGTCACAAACGACGCTTCCGCACCCGCCAGCCACAGGATCGCGCGCGCCACTTCCTCAGGCTGACCGCCGCGTCCCATCGGGATCGAATCCTTCACTCGGTCCACCCTGCCCGGTTCGCCGCCGCTGGCGTGCATCTCGGTGTAGATGTGTCCGGGGCGCACGCAGTTCACGCGGATGCCTTCGCGCGCCACTTCCTTGGCCAGGCCGATGGTGAAGGTTTCCAGCGCGCCCTTGGATGCGGCGTAGTCGACGTATTCGTTGGGGCTGCCCAGCCGCGCCGCGCCCGATGACACGTTGACGATGGCGCCGCCGCGGCCGCCGTGGCGCTGGGACATGCGCTTGATGGCCTGCTGGGCGCATAGGATGGGGCCGATGGCGTTGACGGCGAAGATGCGTTGCATGCGCTCGTAGCCCAGGTCTTCCAGCCGCGATTGCTGCGCGATGATGCCGGCGTTGTTCACCAGCACGTCGATGCGGCCGAATTCGCGGTCGATGGCGGCGAACAGCTCGGTGACCTGGCCGGGGTCGGCGCTGTCGGCACGCACGGCCAGCGCGCGGCGGCCATGGGCTTCGACGTGTGCGGCGACGTCATACGCGGCAGACTCGTTCGAGACAAAGCTGATGGCGACGTCGTAGCCCTGCTCGGCGGCCAGGCGCGCGGTAGCGGCGCCCACGCCGCGGCTGCCGCCTGTGATCAGGATCAACGGGGCCTGGGAAGTAGCTGTCATGGCAAGAACCTTTTCGTGATGAGAGGATGCCGCGAAGGTCGATCGAGCGTTACCCCCGCGCGTTCACTGCGTACTGCGTGGCAATAGGATAATGCGCTCGGCGCCAAGCGGCCGCCGGAGCCGCCTGCTGCGAAGGGCGCTAGCTAGACCGGCGCTGAATCGCCGTGCAGGCTCTTGAGCTTTCTCAGTTCAGGAAACAGCCGCATCCACAGCCCCGCCACCGCCATGGTGCCGACGCCGCCGATCACCACCGCCGGTACCGCGCCGAACAGCGCGGCCATGACGCCGGATTCAAATTCCCCCAGCTGGTTCGACGCGCCGATGAACAGCGTGTTCACGGCGCTGACGCGGCCCAGCATGTGGTCGGGAGTATTCAGCTGCACCAGGGACGAGCGCACGACCACGCTGATGGCGTCGGCCGCGCCCAGCACGACCAGCGCGCCGATCGACAGCGGAATGGACGTGGACAGGCCGAACACGGTGGTGGCCAGTCCGAACAGCATCAGCGCGCCGAACAGCAGGCGGCCTACGTGTTCGCCCAGGCTCAGGCGGGCCAGCGTCAGCGACATCAGCATGGCGCCGCAGGCGGGGGCGCCGCGCAGCGCGCCCAGCGCCCAGGGGCCGGCATCCAGGATGTCTTTGGCAAAGATCGGCAGCAAGGCCGTGGCGCCGCCCAGCAGCACGGCGAACAGGTCCAGCGACAGCGTGCCCAGCAGCAGGCGCCGCTGGAAGATGAAGGTGATGCCGGCGAACAGGGTGCGCCAGGTGGTGGGTTCCTTGCGCGGGGGGGCACGGTCGATCGACATGCTGGCGATAGAAGCGAAGCCGCACAGGTACAGCGCCGCGGCGACGCAGTAGATCCAGCCGGCGCCCAGGCCGTAGCCGATGCCGCCCAGTGCCGGGCCGGCGATCTGCGCGATCTGGCCGGCCGACGAGGACAGCGCGGTGGCGCGCGGCAGCCATTCGCGTGGCACCACGGCGGGGATCAGGGTGGACAGGGTGGGCGATTCGAAGGCGCGGGCCGAGCTCATGATGATGAGCGTGGCGTAGATCAGCGGCTTGCCGCCAAAGCCATGCAGCGCGGCAATGGCCAGCAGCAGAGTGGCCAGGGTTTCGATGGCCATGCAGATGGCGACGATCTTGCGGCGGTCGTAGCGGTCGGCCACGTGCCCCACCACCAGGGTCAGGGCCGCCATGGGCAGGAACTGCGCCAGGCCGATCAGGCCCAGGTCGAGCGCGCTGCCGGACAGGGCGTAGATCTGCCAGCCCACCGCCACCGAGACGATCTGGAAGGCCAGCGACGCGCCGATGCGCGCGGACAGGAAATGCAGGAATGCGGGACGGTACAGCGGACTGGGGGAGTCTGGGGCAGGCATCGGGGAAGAACGCGCGGCAGGCGCGGGCGGCGCCGGAATCCGCCATTCTATAAACAGCCGGCTGACGCGAAACTAAAGCGCCAGCCGGCCGCAGGGTCTTGCAGGGGCTCGGAAGGGCCCCGGAACCCTTCAGGCGCCGATGGAGACCAGCTCCGCGCCCTCGGTGACCTGGTCGCCCACGGCATAGAACAGTTCTTCGACCTTGCCGTCGGCGGGCGCGGAGATGGTGTGCTCCATTTTCATGGCCTCCATCACCAGCAGCGGCTGGCCCTTGGTGACGCTGTCGCCGGCCTTGACGGCGATGGAGATGATCTTGCCCGGCATGGGGGCGGTCAGGCCACCGCCGTGCTC
The DNA here is from genome assembly GCF_902859705.1 of Achromobacter deleyi. Lineage (GTDB taxonomy): Bacteria > Pseudomonadota > Gammaproteobacteria > Burkholderiales > Burkholderiaceae_B > Achromobacter > Achromobacter deleyi. The sequence continues at coordinate 375,419 of NZ_CADIJO010000004.1, forward strand.
GCCCTGGGTGTCCTGGGCGTGCGCCAGCGGGTCGTACAGGTCCAGCACGTGGGCGCCGCCGGCGTCCCCGGTGCCGAAGACGTGGGCCTTGTCGGCGTGCAGCACTACCGTGCCGGCGCTTTCCAGGCCGCCCAGGGTGACGCGCACGTCATGGACGAAACCCGGCGTGCCGGCCGCGTTGTCGGCCTGCACGCGCCAGGTGAACGGCTGCGCACCGGCGCCGCTGTCCAGGGTCCAGTCGCCGCCCTGGCGCGTGACCACCACGTGGCGGGTCTCGCCGTTGTCGATCCATTGCAGCGTGCGTTGGTAGCGGTTGCCCAGGCGCCAGCCGTCGCGGGCGTCCCAGGGGTCGGCGGGGCGTGGGGCCGTGGCCGGGGCATGCGACTGCGCCAGGCCTTGGCGTACCAGCACCGCGGCCGTGGCCAAGGCCAGCGCCAACGGGTCGGCGGGCGCGGGCTCGGGCAGCAGCGTGGCGCGCTGGCGTTCGATCAGGCCGGTGTCCAGGTCGGCCGCGGCAAAGGCGCTGTCGCGCATCAGGCGCGACAGGAAGGCGACGTTGGTCTGCACGCCCACCGCCTGGGTCTGCGCCAGCGCTTGCAGCATGCGGGCGCGGGCCTGGTCGCGGTCGGCGCCGCGCACGATCAGCTTGGCGATCATGGGGTCGTAGAACGGCGTGATGGTGTCGCCGGTGCGCACCCCGCCATCGACGCGGATATCGCCGTTGGCAAACGCCGTGTGGGCCGGCAGGCCCAGGTAGGCCAGCGTGCCGATCGACGGCAGGAAGCCCTTGTCGGGGTTCTCGGCGTAGATGCGGGCCTCGATGGCGTGGCCCTGGATGCGCAGGTCTTCCTGGCGCGCCGGCAACGGCTGGCCGGCGGCCACGCGCAGCTGCCATTCGACCAGGTCGTGGCCGGTGATCATCTCGGTCACCGGGTGCTCGACCTGCAGGCGGGTGTTCATTTCCATGAAGTAGAAACGGCCGTCGGGCTCGGCGATGAATTCCACCGTGCCAGCGCCCACGTAGCCCACGGCGCGGGCCGCGGCAACGGCGGCTTCGCCCATGGCGCGGCGGCGCTCTTCGGTCATGCCGGGCGCGGGGGCTTCTTCGATGACCTTCTGGTGGCGGCGCTGCACCGAGCAGTCGCGCTCGAACAGGTAGACGCAGTTGCCGTGCGTGTCGGCGAACACCTGGATTTCAATGTGGCGCGGCTTTTGCAGGTAGCGTTCGATCAGTACGCGGTCGTCGCCGAAGCTGGACGCGGCTTCGCGTTGGCAGGACGCCAGCGCGTCCAGGAACGCGGCCGACGATTCGACCACGCGCATGCCCTTGCCGCCGCCACCCGCGCTGGCCTTGATGAGCACGGGGTAGCCGATGCCGTCGGCCTGCTCTTTCAGGAACTGCGGGTCCTGGTTGTCGCCGTGGTAGCCGGGCACCAGCGGCACGCCGGCCTTGTCCATCAAGGTCTTGGCGGCGGACTTGCTGCCCATGGCGGCGATGGCCGATGCGGGCGGGCCGACAAAGGCGATGCCGGCTTTTTCGGCGGCTTCGGCGAAGGCTTCGTTTTCCGACAGGAAACCGTAGCCGGGGTGGATGGCGCCGGCGCCGGTGTCGCGCGCGGCTTGCAGGATGGCGTCGGCGCGCAGGTAGCTGGCGCGCGGTTCCGGGCCGCCGATGTGCACGGCGATGTCGCAGGCGGCCACGTGGCGGGCGTTGGCGTCCGCGTCCGAGTACACGGCAACCGTGCGGATGCCCAGGCGGCGGGCGGTGGCGGCGACGCGGCAGGCGATCTCACCGCGGTTGGCAATCAGCAAAGTGTCGAACATGAATGTGGTCCTGGCTGGAATTCGTCGTGAACGCGTCGTGGGGCGGGGGCGCCGCCCTACATCCGGAAGACGCCGAAGCGCGTGTCTTCGATGGGCGCGTTCAGCGCGGCCGACAGGGCCAGGCCCAGCACGCGGCGCGTGTCGGCCGGGGCGATGATGCCGTCGTCCCACAGCCGGGCGGTGGCGTAGTACGGGTGGCCTTCGTGTTCGTACTGCTCGCGGATGGGCGCCTTGAAGGCGGCCTCTTCGTCTGCCGACCACTTGCCGCCGCGCGCCTCGATGCCGTCGCGCTTGACGGTGGCCAGCACGCTGGCGGCCTGTTCGCCGCCCATGACCGAGATGCGGGCGTTGGGCCACATGAACAGCATGCGCGGCGAATAGGCGCGGCCGCACATGCCGTAGTTGCCGGCGCCGAACGAGCCGCCGATGAGCACGGTGAACTTGGGTACGGCGGCGGTGGCCACCGCGGTCACCATCTTGGCGCCGTGGCGGGCGATGCCTTCGTTTTCGTATTTGCGCCCGACCATGAAGCCGGTGATGTTCTGCAGGAACACCAGCGGAATCTTGCGTTGGGCGCACAGCTCGATGAAGTGCGCGCCCTTTTGCGCCGATTCCGAAAACAGGATGCCGTTGTTGGCGACGATGCCCACCGGCATGCCGTGGATGTGGGCAAAGCCGGTGACCAGCGTGGGGCCGAAGCGGGCCTTGAATTCATCGAATTCCGAGCCGTCGACGATGCGCGCGATGACTTCGCGCACGTCGTAGGGCTTGCGCGTGTCGGCGGGAATGATGCCGTTCAGTTCCTGCGGGTCGAAGCGCGGTTCGCGCACCGGCACGGTGGCCAGCGGCGCGGGCTTCTTGCGATTCAGGCGGGCCACGGCGCCGCGCGCCAGTTGCAGCGCATGCATGTCGTTGGCGGCCAGGTGGTCGACCACGCCGGACAGGCGCGTGTGCACGTCGCCGCCGCCCAGGTCTTCGGCGCTGACTTCTTCGCCGGTGGCGGCCTTCACCAGCGGCGGGCCGCCCAGGAAGATGGTGCCCTGGTTCTTGACGATGATGGACTCGTCGCTCATGGCGGGCACGTAGGCGCCGCCGGCCGTGCACGACCCCATCACCACGGCGATCTGCGCGATGCCCTGCGCGGACATCTGGGCCTGGTTGTAGAAGATGCGGCCGAAGTGGTCGCGGTCGGGAAAGACTTCGTCCTGCTGCGGCAGGTTGGCGCCGCCCGAGTCGACCAGGTAGACGCACGGCAGGTGGTTCTGCGCGGCGATTTCCTGGGCACGCAGGTGCTTCTTGACGGTCATCGGGTAGTAGGTGCCGCCCTTGACCGTGGCGTCGTTGCAGACGATGACGCATTCGGTGCCGGCGATGCGGCCGATGCCGGTGATGACGCCCGCGCCGGGGGCGTCGCCGTCGTACATGCCGTGCGCCGCCATGGGCGACAGTTCCAGGAACGGTGAACCCGGGTCGATCAATTGTTCCACGCGGTCGCGCGGCAGCAGCTTGCCGCGCGCCACGTGCTTGGCGCGCGAGGCTTCGCTGCCGCCCAAAGCGGTCTGCGTCAGCTGCTGCGCCAGGTCATCCAGCTGCGCCTGCATGGCGCGGGCGTTGTCGGTGTAGTCCTGCGACCGCGGATTGATGCGGGATTCGATGATGGGCATGGGGTTCCACCCGTCCTGCTTGATTGGAATTTGAAGGCGCTCTCTGGGTGAGAGCGGTTTGTCTCGCTGCCCGGTGGGCCGGGCGTTTCTTGTCAATGTCTTATCGGTCTTCGGTATGCATTCCTGTGCGCCCTTCCTGCACGGCCCGCGGCCGACCCGCCGCGGACAGCGCCATGCCGGAAAGGCGCAGCGGAATGCATGCCCGCCAGGCGGGCAGTCCACGACGCTGAAGGCCCCGCCCTGCCGAAAATTTGGGCAGGGCGGACATATCAGCGTCGTGGGGCCGTGCTTAGACCATTTCGATGGCCATGGCCACGGCTTCGCCGCCGCCGATGCACAGCGTGGCAACGCCGCGCTTGCCGCCGGTCTTGCGCAGCGCGCCGACCAGGGTTGCCATCAGGCGGGCGCCGGACGCGCCGATCGGGTGGCCCAGGGCGGTGGCGCCGCCGTGGACGTTGACCTTTTCATGCGGCAGCTTGAAGTCGGCCATGGCGGCCATGGTGACCACGGCGAAGGCTTCGTTGATCTCGTACAGATCCACGTCCTCGGCCTTCCAGCCGGTCTTGGCGAACAGGTTCTTCAGCGCGCCGACGGGGGCGGTGGTGAACCAGCCCGGCTCTTGCGAGTGCTGGCTGTGGGCCACGATGCGGGCCAGCGGCTTGACGCCAAGCTTCTCGGCGGTGGACGCGCGCATCAGCACCATGGCGGCGGCGCCGTCGGAGATCGACGACGAGTTCGCGGCGGTGATGGTGCCGTCCTTCTTGAAGGCGGGCTTGAGGGTGGGGATCTTTTCCGGCATGGCCTTGGTGGGGGCCTCGTCGGTGTCGATCACGGTGTCGCCCTTGCGGCCGGCCACGGTGACGGGGGCGATTTCCCACTTGAAGGTGCCGTCTTCGGTGGCGGCGCGGGCGCGGCGCAGCGATTCCAGCGAGAAGGCGTCCTGCTGCTCGCGGGTGAACGAGTACTTGGCGGCGCAGTCTTCGGCGAACACGCCCATGGCCTTGCCCTTGTCGTAGGCGTCTTCCAGGCCGTCCAGCGCCATGTGGTCATACACGGTGTTGTGGCCGAAGCGGTAGCCCTGGCGCGCCTTGAGCAGCAGGTAGGGGGCATTGCTCATGCTTTCCTGGCCGCCCGCGACGATGACGTTGGCCGAACCGGCTGCCAGGAGGTCGTGGCCGAACATGGCGGCCTTCAGGCCCGAACCGCACACCTTGTGGATGGTGGTGCACGCCACGCCCAGCGGCAGGCCCGCGCCCAGCGCGGCCTGGCGGGCAGGCGCCTGGCCCTGGCCGGCCTGCAGCACGTTGCCCATGATGACTTCTTCGACCTGCTCGGGCTTGATGCCCGCGCGTTCGACGGCGGCCTTGATGGCGACCGAGCCCAGCTCGTGCGCGGCCAGGCCGGACAGGCTGCCCAGCATGCCGCCCATGGGCGTGCGGGCGATGGAAACGATAACAACGGGATCTGACATGACTAGCTCCTGTGAGGGTCGGGACAGCGTCTGCTTACGAGGCCGCGCCGGCTGGTGCCGGACGCAGGCGCCTGTCCGTATCGTAAGGGAAAAATTCTTCAATCCGGCCCTGCGCCACCTGGGCGCGGCAGGCCTGCCACCAGGCCGGTTCCAGCAGGTCGGCGTGATGGCGCAGGAAGGCGCCGCGCACCCGCGCGTCGCCCAGCAGGAAGCGGCCGAATTCCTCGGGAAACACGTCGTTCGGGCCGACGGCATACCAGGGTTCGGACGCCATTTCCGCTTCTTCGTTCGGGGCGGGCGGAATCCGCCGGAAATTCATTTCGGTCATGCGCTGGATTTCGTCGTAGTCGTAGAACACGACCCGGCCCAGGCGCGTCACGCCGAAGTTCTTGTAAAGCATGTCGCCGGGGAAGATATTGGCCGCGGCCAACTGGCGGATGGCATCGCCATATTCCCGCACGGCGGGTTCGAGCAGCGCGTCGGGCGCCTGCGTCAGGTAAAGGTTCAGCGGCGTCATGCGCCGTTCGATGTAGACATGGCGGATGACGACCGTGTCCCCGGTTTCTTCGATCAGGCTGGGCACCAGGCGCCGCAATTCGTCCAGCAAGGCCGGCGCGAAGCGGCTGCGCGGCAGCGCCACCTGCGAGTATTCCCAGGTGTCGGCCATGCGGCCGACGCGGTCGTGCAGTTTCACCATCTGGTATTTGCGCCGCACGGTGGCGTGGTCCATGCCGTCTTTGTCGATGCGGTCCTTGATCAGCTTGAACACGTACGGGTACGAGTGCAGCGTGAACACGCACATCACCATGCCCTTGATGCCGGGGGCCACGTCGAAGGCATCGCGCGAATGCGCCAGGTGGTGCAGGAAGTCGCGGTAGAACAGCGTCTTGCCCTGCTTTTGCAGGCCGATCATGGTGTAGAGCTCGGCCTTGGGTTTGCGCGGCAGCAGGCTGGACAGGAAATTGACCACCGCGGCGGGCGTTTCCATGTCCACCAGGAAATACGCGCGGGTGAAGCTGAACAGCGTGCTCAGGTCATCCGACCCCAGCAGCAGCGCATCCAGCCGCACCTGCCCGGCCGGGTTGCGCGTCAGCGCCACGGCAAAGGGGTAGACGGTGGTCTGGTTGACCAGGCGGCCGACGATGTACGCGCCCTTGTTGCGAAAGAACAGCGAGCCCAGCGCATGCACCTGGCAATCGCTGGCGATGCGGCGGCCGACGTGCCGGGGCAGCAGCGTGCGCAGCTTGTGCACCGCGGTGCGCGCCAGCAGGCGGGCATCGCGCGGCAGGTCTTCGAAGGGCAGCGCCAGGCCGAAGTCGGCCACCATGCGGATCAGGCTTTTCTGCAGCCCTTCGCTGGCCGGGTAGTAGACCCGGTACGACGGCATGCGGCTATCCAGGTACTCGGTCGCCACCGCGGGCCGCACGAACAGGAAATCGTTGTGGAAGTAGTCGCGGTGCAGCAGCCGGCACGACACCGAATTGAAGAAGGTCTCGGCGCATTCGGGCTGGCGGTGCTCGGCCAAGAGGCCCACGAATTCCTGCTTGATCTGCTGCCAGTAGGCGGTCTGCGCCTCGGTCAGCGCCGGGCTGGTCGCGCCGTTGGCGCCCACCGCGCCTTCAGGCCGCCCGCGCAGCACGCCTTCGAGCTGGGTGGCGCATTCGCGCACCCGCATGTCGTAGTACTCGATGCGTTCGCGCGACAGGTGCTGGATGCCGTGCCAGTCGCCCGATTCGAACAAGGCCTTGGCACGCTGCGCGCTGTAGCGAAACAGCGCGTAGTGGCGGTCGAACCCGGCCAGGATCAGCCGCGCGACGTCCAGCGGCGAGGGGCCCTTGGCGGGCGCCTGCTCGATGTGCTGGACGTCGGACGTGCGGATCATGGCGCGGCGCGGCTCAGGCGGTTTCGTTGAACAGTTCGCGGCCGATCAGCATGCGGCGGATTTCGCTGGTGCCGGCGCCGATCTCGTACAGCTTGGCGTCGCGCCACAGGCGGCCCACCGGGTAGTCGTTGATGTAGCCGTTGCCGCCCAGGATCTGCACGCCCTCGCCTGCCATCCAGGTGGCTTTTTCGGCCGTGTACAGGATCAGCGCGGCGCAGTCCTTGCGCACCTGGCGCACGTGTTCGGCGCCCAGGCGGTCCAGGTTCTTGCCCACCTGGTAGCAGAAGGCGCGGCTGGCTTGCAGGGTGGTGTACAGGTCGGCGACCTTGCCCTGGATCAGCTGGAATTCGCCGATGGCCTGGCCGAACTGCTTGCGTTCATGGATGTACGGCACTACCACGTCCATCACGGCCTGCATGATGCCGACCGGACCGCCGGACAGCACGGCGCGTTCGTAGTCCAGGCCGCTCATCAGCACCTTCACGCCGCCGTTGACCTGGCCCAGCACGTTTTCTTCGGGGATTTCGCAGTCCTGGAACACCAGTTCGCCGGTGTGGCTGCCGCGCATGCCCAGCTTGTCCAGCTTCTGCGCCACCGAAAAGCCCTTGAAGCCCTTTTCCACCAGGAAGGCGGTGATGCCGCGCTGGTGCGCTTCGGGGTCGGTCTTGGCGTAGACCACCAGGGTGTCGGCGTCGGGGCCGTTGGTGATCCACATCTTGGTGCCGTTGAGCACGTAGCGGTCGCCCTTCTTGTCGGCGCGCAGCTTCATGCTGACGACGTCCGAACCGGCGCCGGGTTCGCTCATGGCCAGGGCGCCCACGTGTTCGCCCGAGATCAGCTTGGGCAGGTACTTGGACTTCTGGGCCGCGGTGCCGTTGCGGTTGATCTGGTTGACGCACAGATTGGAGTGCGCGCCATAGGACAGGCCGATGGAGGCGCTGGCGCGAGAGATTTCTTCCATCGCGACCATGTGGGCCAGATAGCCCATGTTGGCGCCGCCGTACTCTTCGCCGACCGTCATGCCCAGCACGCCCAGGTCGCCGAATTTGCGCCAGAGATCCATGGGGAACTGGTCGCTGCGGTCGACTTCGGCGGCGCGCGGCGCGATCTCGGCTTGCGCGAAGGTGCGCACCGCGTCGCGCAGCATGTCGAGATCTTCGCCCAGGTCGAAATTCAGGCCGGGAAGGTTCATCGCTGTCTCCGTGATAGTGGGTACTTACATTTTTATGGGCGCCAGCTACCGCGCCACGGTTCGTCGCGTGATCCCATGATGCGCCGATCGGCGGGGGCTACGCAATGATGCACCGCAAATATTACGTTTACGTAAACGTAAATTTGAGTCGGGTTTTCCCTAGGCAAATGTTTGCGTCCCGGGGGAAGCGCGCTGGGTACTATTCCAGCCGATCCTTGAAACCTGAAATTTGTGACGGAGTAAGCGGTGCTCGAACTATCCGATCTGGACGATATTGTGGCGCTGCGGCGTGACCTGCATGCCCATCCCGAGCTCTGCTACGAAGAGCACCGCACCGCCAAGGTGGTGGCCGACGCCCTGGGCGGCTGGGGCATCGAGACGCACACCGGCATCGCCAAGACGGGCGTGGTCGGGGTGATCAAGCGCGGCACCTCGGACCGCGCCATCATGCTGCGCGCCGACATGGACGCCCTGCCGATGCAGGAAGAGAACCAGTTCGACCACCGCTCGCGCCACGACGGCAAGATGCACGGCTGCGGCCACGACGGCCACACCGCCATGCTGCTGGCCGCGGCCCGCCACCTGCAGCAGGCCGGCGGTTTCGACGGCACGGTGTATTTCTGCTTCCAGCCCGCCGAAGAAGGCGGCGCGGGCGGGCGCGCGATGATCCAGGACGGCCTGTTCGACCGCTTCCCCTGCGAAGCCGTGTTCGGCATGCACAACTGGCCGGGCCTGGCGGCCGGCACGTTCGGCGTCTGCGCCGGCCCGATGATGGCGGCGGCCAATGGCTTCAAGATCACCGTGCGCGGCAAGGGCGGCCACGCGGCCGCGCCGCAGGACTGCGCCGACCCCGTGCCGGCGCTGTTTGCCATCGGCCAGGCGTTCCAGACCATCCTGACCCGCAGCAAGCGGCCGCTGGACGCCGCCGTGCTGTCCATCACCCAGGTGCAGGCCGGCGGCAGCGTGATCAACGTGATTCCCGGCAGCGCCTGGCTGGGCGGTTCGGTGCGCGCCTACAGCACCGACGTGGTCGACCTGATCGAACGCCGCATGCACGAGATTGCCGGCAGCATCGCCGCGGCCCACGGCTGCGAGGCCGACGTGTATTTCGAACGCCGCTATCCGGCCCTGGTGAACACCCCGGCCGAAACGGATTTCTGCATGGAGGTCATGCGCGACGTGGCCGGCGCCGACGGCGCGCGCGTCATCGAGCCCGTGATGGCGTCCGAAGACTTCGCCTTCCTGCTGCAGGCCAAGCCCGGCTGCTACGTGTTCCTGGGCAATGGCGACGGCGAGCACCGCATGGCGGGCCACGGCCTGGGCCCATGCATGCTGCACAACGCCAGCTACGACTTCAACGACGCCCTGATTCCGGCCGGCGCGGCCTATTGGATCCGCCTGGCGCAGCGCTATCTCGCGGCCTGATTCCGGCATCACTACGGACGCCGGGGCGCCCTGACGCTTTTTTTGCAACACGCTTTACCTGACGCAGTGCTACGCAACATCACAAGGAAAGTATGAAAAAGAAGATGCTGTTCACGGCCGCGGGGGCGGCCCTGGCAATCATGGCGGGCGGGGCAATGGCCCAGACCTGGCCGGCCAAGCCCATCACCCTGGTCGTGCCCTACACCGCCGGCGGCAGCGCCGACGCGATCGGGCGCCGCCTGGGCGACGTGCTGCGCAAGGAAGCCAACGCTACCGTCATCGTGGAAAACAAGCCGGGCGCGGGCGCATCCGTGGGCACCGATTTCGTGGCGCGGGCCCAGCCTGACGGCACCACGCTGCTGCTGGCTTCGACCAGCCCGCTGACCATCTTTCCGCATCTGGCCAAGACCAACTACGACCCGATGAAGGACCTGACGCCGGTGGCCAGCGTGGCCGTGGCGCCTGTCGCCATCGTGGCCACCAAGGCGTTGCCGGTGAAGGACTTCGCCGGCCTGATTGACTACGCCAAGTCGCACCCGGACGGCGTGCGCTACGGTACGCCCGGCCAAGGCACCGTGGCCCATATCGGCATGGCGGCGCTGACGGCGCAGACCGGCACCAAGATGCTGCACGTGCCCTACCGCGGCAACAGCCAGGCGCTGACCGACGGCCTGGGCGGCGTGGTAGAACTGCTGGTGGTGAACACCGACGTGGTACTGCCGCACGTGGCCAGCGGCGCGCTCAAGCCGCTGGCGGTGATGGCGCCCGAACGCCTGGCCGCCTGGCCCGATGTGCCCACCATGGCCGAACTGAAGCTGCCGCAGGCCCAGTACTACTCGAACTTCGGCATCTTTGCGCCGGCCAACCTGCCGCCGGCCGTGTCCGGCCCCTTGCAGGCCGCCCTGGCCAAGGCCGTGGCCAGCCCGGAATTCAAGGACCTGCTGGCCAAGTCGTACCTGCAGCCGGGCACCGCGTCGGGCGAGGCCTTCGCCAAGCAGGTGCAGGCCGAATTCGCCAACAATGCCCGCCTGATCAAGGAAGGCAACATCAAGGCCGAATGATCGGGGGCGCCTGAACAGGCGCTGCCAAGAAAAAGGCGCGCGTTCCTTGCGGATCGCGCGCCTTTTTCTTGACGCCAGGTCGAGGCCGCGAGGGACGATGCGTCAGCCGCCGCGCGGCCCGAACATGATGACCAGCATGCCGGCCAGGCACAGGCCCACGCCGACGTAGTCGCTGGCGCTGGGCCGCACGCCGTCCACCGCCCACAGCCACAGCAGCGCCATGCCGATATAGACGCCGCCATAGGCCGCATAGACGCGGCCGGACGACGTGGGGTGCAGGGTCAGCAGCCAGGCGAACAGCGCCAGGCTGAGCGCGGCGGGCGCGAGCAGCCAGATGGAATGGCCGCGCCGCAGCCACAGGTAAGGCAGGTAGCAGCCGACGATTTCGGCCAGGGCGGTCAGGATGAAGAGCGCCAGGGTTTGCAGCATGCCCATGATGCCGCCCTCAGGGATGCTGCGCGAGCAGGTCGCGGCACTGGCGTTCCTGCACCGCGATTTCCTGCAAGGTGTCTTCGATGTCGCGGCGCTGCTGTTCGAGCGTGGCGCGGTGTTGTTCCAGCACGGTCAGGTATTGGCGCAGCTGCACTTCGGTGTCGCCCGGACCGTCGTACATGTCGATCAGCGTCAGGATCTCGGACAGCTGCAAGCCCAGGCGCTTGCCGCGCAGGGCCAGTTTCAGGCGCGTGCGGTCGCGCGGCCCGAAGATGCGGTTGCGGCCCTCGCGCGCCGGGCTGACGATCCCCTGGTCTTCATAGAAGCGGATCGTGCGGGGCGTGACGTCGAACTCGCGGGCGAGCTCGGAGATGGTCCAGGTTGACGAGGGCATGCGGCGTGTGGCAGTTTACGTAAACGTAAATTATGATGACTTGACCCGATCGTCAAGCGTGGAGAGCGAGGCAATGAACCCCAACGAACAGAAGCTGCAGTATCCCTGGGCCGATTTCCAGCCCGAGGCCGGCCGGGCGCACACGGTGGCCGAAGGCGTGAAATGGATCCGCATGCCGCTGCCGTTCGCGCTGGATCATATCAACCTCTGGCTGCTGCGCGACAACATCGACGGCCGCGACGGCTGGACCATCGTCGACTGCGGCATCTCGCGCGACGAGGTCAAGACGCTGTGGGAAGACGTTTTCAAGAACGAGCTTGAGGGCCTGCCCGTACTGCGCGTGCTGGTCACGCACATGCATCCGGACCACATCGGCCTGGCCTATTGGCTGTGCGAGCGCTGGAACGCCCGGCTCTGGATGACGATGACCGACTTCATGGTGGCGTCGCTGTGGTCGTCGCGCCGCAATGAGGCCGGCGGCGGCCCCGGCGGCCAGTCCGCGGTGGACCACTTCGCGCGCCACGGCCTGACCGACCCGGACGCGCAGGAACAGATCCGCCAGCGTGCCAACTACTTCCCGAACCTGGTGCCGGCCGTGCCGTCGCGCTACACCCGCATCATGCACGGCGACCAGGTGCGCATCGGCGGACGCGATTGGCGCGTCATCGTGGGCTACGGCCACGCGCCCGAACACGCCTCGCTGCATTCGCCGGACCTGGGCGTGCTGATCTCGGGCGACATGGTGCTGCCGCGCATTTCCACCAACGTCAGCGTGTTCGACTACGAGCCGGACGCCAACCCCCTGCCCCTGTACCTGAGGTCGCTGGATGGCTACGCCGACGTGCCGCGCGACACGCTGGTGTTGCCTTCGCACGGCCGCCCGTTCAAGGGCCTGCACGAGCGCATCGCGCAGCAGCACGAGCACCACCGCGACCGCCTGGCCGAAGTGCTGGAGGCCTGTGCGGTGCAGCCGCAGTCCACCTCGGACATCGTGCCGGTGCTGTTCAAGCGCAAGCTGGACCTGCACCAGTTGACCTTCGCCATGGGCGAGGCGCTGGCGCACTTGCACGCGCTGTATTTCGAAGGCAAGTTGACTCGGGCAGAAGGCGCCGACGGCATCGTGCGGTTCTCGGCGGCCTGATCGCCGCCGTTGTCGTCACCGGAGTTCTTGGCGGGGCCTGGCGCGAACGCCCGGCCCGCGCCGAACAGCGCGGCTAGCGCGACGACGTGGCCAGGCGCACCGCCAGGCCCACGAACACCAAGGCCGCAATGCGGTTGAGCCAACGCTTGGCCGTGACCGAGCGCTGCAGCAGTTCGCCGAACGCGCCCGAGAAGAAGGCGATGGCGCCGAACACCAGCAGCGTCGCCAGCATGAACACGGCGCCCAGCTGCACTGTCTGCCAGCCCACCGGGCCCAGCTTGGGCGAGGTGAACTGCGGCAGGAACGCGAAGAAGAACAGCAGCACCTTGGGATTGGTCAGGTTCATGACGATGCCGCGCCGATACAGCGCCGACGTCTTCATCGGTGCGGGCCGCTGGCCGTCTTCGGCATGCACCGGCGCGCGCAGGATCTGCCAGGCCAGATAAGCCAGGTAGGCCGCGCCGGCCAGCTTGAGCACGGTGAAGGCCACCGGCGACGCGGCGAACAGCGCGGCCAGGCCCAGCGCCACCGCGGCGGTGTGGCCCATCAGGCCCGTGCACAGGCCCAGCACCACGAACAGCCCGGCCTTGCGTCCCCAGATGGCCGATTGCATCAGCACGAACAGGTTGTCGGGGCCGGGCGTCAGGGACAGCAGCACGGCAATGCCGAAGAACGCGGTCAGGGATTCAAGGGGCAGCATGAGGGTCTCGCGAAGGTCGGCCGGCGCCTTGCGCGCCGGAAATGAACTGGCATCATACGAGGAAATAAATGCGAAGCCACGAAGGAGACACCATGTCCGCTGTACCGGAATCCACCGCGCGTCCCGATGCCGCGCTTGAAGACTGGCTGCGCGCGCGCCACAGCTGCCGCGCCTTCCTGCCCGATGCGGTGCCGCGTGCAGTCATCGAACGCATCCTGACGCTGGCCGCGCGCACCGCGTCGTGGTGCAACTGCCAGCCTTGGCAGGTGACGGTGGCCTCGGGCGAAGGCGCCCGCCGCTTGAGCCAGGCATTGCAGCAACGTGCGCAGCAGCCGGGTTTCACGCCCGACTTTCCGTTTCCACGCGAGTACCAGGGCGACTACCTGGCCCGGCGCCGCGAATCGGGCTTCCAGCTGTACAACGCGGTGGGCGTGGCCCGCGGCGACCGCGAGGCCTATCGCCGCCAGGAACTGCGCAACTTCCAGCTGTTCGATGCGCCGCACGTGGCCATCATCACGACCGACGAGGCCCTGGGCGAATACGGCGCCATCGATTGCGGCGGATACGTCGCCAATTTCCTCCTGGCGGCGCAAGCCAATGGCGTGGCCACCGTGGCCCAGGCGTCGCTGGCGATGTACCCCGAGGTGCTGCGCGACGCACTCGGCCTGGCGGCCGACCGCCGCGTGGTGTGCGCCATTTCGTTCGGCTATGCCGATACCGCCCACCCCGCCAACAGCTACCGCACCCGCCGCGCGGACCTGGCATCGACGGTGCGCTGGGTCGACTAGGCCTGCTCGTTCACAAGGGCATGGGGCGACAGCCCCGCCCGCTCCTGATATGGTTCTGGATTCCCGTCCTAACGCCAAGCATTCCCCTCTGAAGATGCCTACCAAACACATCGATACGGTTCTGCAGCATGCGGGCACCGCCCCGTTCAATCCCGAGACCGGCACGGCGCCGGTGCCGCTGCCGCCGATGCGCGCCAGCACCGTACGGTTCGAGAACCTGGCCGCGCTGGAAAAAGCCCAGCGCAGCAAGGCCGCGGGCGGCCGCGCCACCACCTATGGCCGCATGGGCATGGACACGCACGCGGCGCTGGAACAGGTGTTTGCGCAGCTGGAAGGCGGCACGCATGCCTACCTGGCGCCGTCGGGCCTGTCGGCCATGACGATGGTGATGCTGGCGCTGTGCTCGGCGGGCGACCACGCCTTGATTTCCGACTGCGTCTACGGCCCGATGCGCGAGCTTGACGATGCCGTGCTCAAGCGCATGAACATCAGCGTGACCTACTTCGCCGCGGGCGAAGACCTGGACGCGCTGGTGCAGCCCAACACCAAGCTGCTGTATGTGGAATCACCCGGCTCGCTGCTGTTCGAGATGCTCGACATGGGCGCCATGGCCGCGTTCGCGCAGCGCCGTGGCCTGGTGCTGGCCACCGACAACACCTGGGGCTCGGGCTACATCTACCGGCCGCTGACGCTGGGCGCGCAGGTGTCCATCATTGCCGGCACCAAGTACGTGGGCGGCCATTCCGACCTGATGCTGGGCGCGGTGGTCACCAATGACGAAAAGATTGCCAAGCAACTGAACCGCACGCAGTACGCGATGGGCTATTCCATCAGCGCCGACGATGCCTGGCTGGCGCTGCGCGGCGTGCGCACCATGCCCATCCGCATGGCGCAGCATGCGCGCCACGCGCTGGAAATCTGCGCGTTCTTCAAGGGCCGCCCCGAAACCGTGCGCCTGTTCCATCCGGCGCTGCCCGAAGACCCGGGCCACGCCCTGTGGCAGCGCGATTGCACCGGTTCGAACGGCATGCTGTCGGTCGAACTGCGCCTGTCGCCCGCGGCCGCGCGTGCGTTCGTCGATGCGCTGGAACTGTTCGGCATCGGCTTCTCGTGGGGCGGCTATGAAAGCCTGGTGCAACTGGTGTCGCCCAAGGACCTGTCGCATCACCGCTATTGGGGCGAAGGCCAGAACGCGCTGGTGCGCCTGCACATCGGCCTGGAGTCGCCGCTGGACATCATCGCCGACCTGACGCAGGCGCTGGAAAAGGCGGCGGCAGTACAAGGTTGACGTCGTTCATGGGGCGCAACGGGCTAGTTCGCCTTCAAACCGCCTCGGCCCGTATCCAGGCGCCGATGCGCGCCGCGATGTCGTCGCTGTTGTCGTCCATCATGGGCATGTGCGAATTGCCCGCGATGCCCATGCCGGCCAGGCGCCACGTCGCGACGTGCGCGCCGTGCGCCGCCAGTTGTTCCGCATAGGCCTGCCCCGCCTGGCACAGGCGGGTCCAGAGCGGCGTGGCGTCCAGATAGTCGCCATAGACGAACAGGAACGGCTTGCCCGCCACGCTGGCGGGCGCCACCGCTTCCGAGAACCCCGACGGCTCGATGCCGATCACCCCTTGCACCAGGTCCGGCCGCGCTTGCAGCGCGCGGTAGGCGACTTCGCCGCCATGGCTGTGCGCCAGCACCAGGCACGGGCCGATGCGCTCCAGCGCCGCGCAAAACCCGGCCAGCGCCGCATCGTTGTTGCCCAGCCAGCGCGGTACCGCGTGGCGGATGAAGGCATCGAAGGCCTGCACCGGAAAGCGCTGGCCATCGAAGGCGCGGCGCTGCGCATAGTCGCTCGCTTGGCCGAAGCGAAACAGCGACCAGCTTTCTTCGGCGTTGCGCACGATGGGCGATTCGGGCCATACCTCTTCGAACGGCGTCCAGCCCGCGCGGCCACGTTCGACGTTGTCGACCACGTACACCGCATGGCCTTGCCGCAGGAAGTGCTGCACCCAGCCGGGCCGCCCGTCAGGCGTCTGTTCCCACATGGCGCCGGTCATGCCGCCGCCGTGCAGCAACACCAGCGGTAGCGGGTGCCGCCGCTCGGCGGGAATGAAGTACTGCACGTAGGCCTGTTCCACGTGATACAGGCCGTTGGGGTCGTACGGCAGCGACGCGGTGCGGGTAAAGGCGATCTCGCGCGGCGGGCGCCCTTCGATGCGCACCTGCCGCCCGCCGGCGTAGAAGCTGCCGAAGTCGGCCAACGCCAGCGGCGGGGAAAACGTCTGATTTATTTCTTGACCAGCGGGCATTGGCTTTCCGACAGGGGCCAGGCAAGGGTATCGCCCGGTATGGTGCGCACGATGTTGTAGTAGTCCCAGGGCGCCTTGGACTGGGCCGGCGATTTCACCTGCGCCAGCATCATGTCGCGCACCACCAGGCCGTCTTCGCGGATATGCGCGTTCAGGCTGAAGGGGTCGTCGATGGGCAGCGATTTCATCTTGGCCATGACGGCGTCGGAATTCGTCGTGCCGGCCGCCTGCACGGCGCGCAGGTAGTGGCGCACCGAGCTGTAGACCCCCGCTTGCAGGAAGGTGGGCGGACGGCCCAGGCGGGCTTCGAACTTCTTGGTGAAGGCGCGCGTGCCGTCGTTCATGTCCCAGTACGACGGCACCGTCAGGTAGGTCTGCTGCGCGGCTTGCAGGCCCAGGCTGTGTACGTCGGTGATCAGCAGCAACATCGCCGCCAGCTTCTGGCCGGCGCCGGTGATGCCGAATTCGGCTGCCTGCTTGATCGCCGAAATGGTGTCGCCGCCCGCGTTGGCCACTGCGATGATCTGCGCCTTGGATGCCTGCGCCTGCAACAGGAACGAGGCGAAGTCCGACGCGTTCAGCGGATGGAACACGGTACCCACGATCTCGCCGCCGTTGGCTTTGACGACCGCCTCGGTGTCGGCGGCCAACTGCTTGCCGAAGGCGTAGTCGGATGCCAGGATGAACCAGCGCTTGTTGCCTTCGTTGACTACGGCGGTGGCCGTGCCGCGCGACAGGGCATAGGTCGTGTAGGTCCATTGCACGCCATAGGGCGAGCATTGCGCCTGGGTCAGCGCCGTGGTGCCGGGGCTGGAAAACAGCACCAGCTTTTTCTTTTCGCGCGCGATGCCCTGCACCGCCAGCGCCACCGACGAATTGGGCACGTCCACCACGACATCCACGCCGTCGGTGTCGTACCACTTGCGCACCATGCCGCTGCCGATGTCGGGCCGGTGCTGGTGGTCGCCCGAGACCAGCGAGACGGGTTTGCCGAGCACGGTGCCGCCCAGTTCTTCGATGGCCAGGCGGGCCGCCTCGACGGACCCGCGGCCGGTGGCGTCGGCGGTGACGCCGGCCATGTCGGTCAGGACGCCGATCTTCACGCCGTCGGCGTCATTGGCCAGTGCAGAGGCGCCGGCAAGCGCCAGGCACAGGCCCAGCGCCGTGCGGCGCAGGAATTGCTGTCTCATGTGTCTTCCACCCTTGGATGCCGCCGTCGGCGGCGAATTATTGTGGGGGAAGTGTAGCCCGCGGCGGGCGCTGTTGAACGCAGTCAGGCCTTAGGGACGACCCCATGAAAAACGCCCCGGCCGATGCGGCGCGGGGCGTTCTTGTACTGCGATTCAGGTGCGGGTCAGTTGCCGCGCGCCATCGGGATCAGTTGGTTCACTTCCTTCAGGGCGCCTTCGTAGCTGTTGCCCGCCAGCACCGGCGACGTCATGAACTTGCCGCCCACGGCGAACGAGGGCGTGCCGTCGATGCGGTAGGCCTCGGCCAGCTGGTTGGCGCGTTGCACCTGGGTCTGGACGCTGAACGAATCGAACACCGAATCGAACTTGGCGCGGTCCACGCCTTGCGCGGCGGCCCAGTCGCCCATGGCCTTCTTGTCGATCAGGCGCTTGTGCTCGCCGTGGATGGCGGTGAAGACCTTGGCGTGCAGGTCGGGGCGGTCCAGCGCGATCAGGGTGTAATACAGCTGTTGCAGGGGCTTCATGCCGGCATTGAAGGCGATCGGCACTTGCTTGAGCACCACGTCGGCCGGGGCCGTCTTGGCCCAGTCTTCAACCATCGGCTCCATGGCGGCGCAATGCGGGCAGGTGTACGCGAAGAATTCCAGCACTTCCACCTTGCCCGGGGTGTCGGACGGCAGCGGCGGATTGATGGCGACGTAGGCCTGGGTGCCTTGGGCGTGGCTGACCGGGCTGAAGAACGCGGTGGCGGTCAGCGCGGCGGCTGCCAGGATGCGGATGAGCTTGGGGGACAGCATGGATGATGTTCCTGAACAAAAAGGTTACAGACAGGGCCGGGCCCGGATAAGTTCAATCAAAAAGCCATGATCGGCGCGCCGTGTTACTGGCGCACCACCGCTGTTTCAATCTTGTTTTCGCCCAACCGGCCGCGGGCGCGGTTCATGTCGTCCAGGCGGGCAAACGGCCCCACGCGGACGCGGTTGATGGCCTTGCCGTTCACTTCGGCCTTTTGCACCGCCACGGGCAAGCCCAGCAGGATGATGCGGGCCTTCAGGGATTCGGCATCGTCCTGGCCGCGGAACGCGCCCGCCTGCAGGTAGTACGAACCATTGGCCGATGCCGCCGGGGCGGACGATGCGGCTGGCGCCTTGGCTGCGGGCGCAGGGCTGGGCGCCATCTTGGCAATCGGCGTGGGCGGCGCGATGGCGGCAGGCGCAGGGGCCTGTGCCGGCGCGGCCGCGGGGGCGTTGTTGGACGTCGGCAGCGTGGCGATCAGGGCGCCCAGGTCGTCGGACTTGCCAGCCGGTGCGGTGCCGGCTCCCGGCAGCGGCGCGGGCGCCGTGGCGGTGGGGCCGGTGG
>NZ_CADIJO010000005.1 GCF_902859705.1 Achromobacter deleyi
GGGCCCCGTGCTGGAAAGCCGCCAGCTGCCCATCGGCGTGGTCACCAACATCGTCGGCATCCGCCGCGTGCAGATCGTGGTCGAAGGCCAGCCCGACCACGCCGGCACCACCCCCATGGACATCCGCCGCGATGCCCTGGTGGGCGCGGCCCGCCTCATCGACGCCGCCAGCCGCCAGGCCAGCGCCGCCAGCGGCAATCCGCATTACGTGGTGGCCACGGTAGGCAAGCTGGCCATGACGCCCAACGCCGCCAACGCCGTGCCCGGCCGTGTCGAACTGACGCTGGAAATGCGCAGCGACAGCAATGCGGTGCTGGACGCATTTCCCGAAACGCTGATGGCCTCGGTGGCCGACGACCTGAAGGCGCTGCGCCTGACCGCCGGCTTCACCCAGCTGAGCCGCGCCCAGCCCACCGACTGCGCGCCGCTGGTGATGGACGCGGTGAAGGCCGCCGCCGACCAGCTGGGCTACGCCAGCATGCGCCTGCCCAGCGGCGCGGGCCACGACGCCGTCTACATGGCGCCCACCGGCCCCATCGGCATGATCTTCATCCCCTGCCTGAACGGCCGCAGCCACTGCCCCGAAGAATGGATCGAACCGGCCCAACTGCTGGACGGCACACGCGTGCTGTACCAGACGGTGCTGGAACTGGATCGAGTACTGTCTCGCTAAGCTTGCGCCACCCAGACCCCCACGGACGCCATGGAACAGATTGAACTGAACGACAGCACCGCCGACCGCTACCTGCTGGACGCCCCCGGGCTGTCGCTGCTGGTGTTCCACAGCCGCACCTGCGGCACCTGCCGCATTGCCCGCGAACAGCTGCCCAAGCTGGAATTGCCGGTCGAACGCGTCTGTTGGGTGGATGCGGGCGAAAACGGCGGCCTGGTCGAACGCTATGAAGTCTTTCACCTGCCCGCCATGTTCGTGACGCGCGACGGCGCGTTCTTCGGCCCGGTGCAAGCCACCCTGGCCGAATGGGACCTGCGCCAGCAGATCGGCCTGGCGCTGGACAGCTACCCCGCCGAACTGCCTTGAACCGGGGCCAGCCATGACGCCCTTGCGCCGTCCGCTGGACACGCTGGCCACCAGCGTGATGCTGCTGCTGTGCATCTGCTGGGGGTTCCAGCAGATCGCCATCAAGCTGGTGGCCGCCGACATTTCGCCCATCATGCAGGTCGGGCTGCGCTCGACCTTTGCCGCGCTGGTGCTGGCGGTGGTGGTGTGGCGGGCCGAAGGCGGGCGTGCGCTGCGCGACGGCACCCTGGGTGCCGGCCTGCTGGTGGGCCTGCTGTTCGGACTGGAGTTCCTGGCGGTCGCACAGGGGCTGGTCTACACCACGGCCTCGCATATGTCCGTGTTCCTGTACACCGCGCCGATCTTCACCGCGCTGGGCCTGCACTGGCGCATGCCCGAAGAACGCATGGCGCCGCTGCAATGGCTGGGCGTGGCGGTGGCGTTCGGCGGCATCGCTGTGGCCTTCCTGGGCAACGGCAAACCGCAAGCCGGCGGCAGCGACATGCTGCTGGGCGACGCGCTGGGCTTGCTGGCCGGGCTGTTGTGGGGCGCCACCACGGTGGCAATCCGCCGCACCGCGCTGTCGGAAGCCGCGCCGGCCAAGACCCTGTTCTACCAGATGGCGGTCGCCGCGGTGCTGCTGCTGGGCTATGCCGCGGCCACCGGCAACGCTGGCATCCGCTATACGCAGGCGGCCGTGCTCAGCGTGGCGTTCCAGTCGGTCGTGGTGGCGCTGTCCAGCTACCTGGCGTGGTTCTGGCTGCTGCGCCGTTATCTCGCCTCGCGCCTGTCCATCCTGTCGTTCATGACGCCGCTGTTCGGCGTGTCGTTCGGCGTGCTGATCCTGAATGAGCCGCTGGACGGCGCCTTCGTGGTCGGCGCCGTGATGGTGCTGGCGGGCATTTCGCTGGTCAGCGGCGCGGGCTTGCTGCGCGAGAAGTTTCGGCGGCCGCCGCGCGCCTGAGCCTGACCCTTGCCGGTTTTCTAGCCCGGCGCGCGCGCCGGGCTTTTCTTTGCCCCCAGGTTCAGCACGATCAGCGCCGCCCCCGCCAGCACCAGCGCAAAGCCCCACCAATCGGCCGGGGCCGGGCGGTCGCCCACCAATGCCATCGCGCCCAGCACCCCCACCACCGGCACCATCAGGGTGGTCAGCGCCGCCACTGTCGCGCTGACCCGTTCGCTCAGCACGAACCACAGCCAGTAGGCCACCGCCGTGCCCAGGACGATATGGAAGGTCAGCGCCGCCGCCACCCGGCCATCCCACCCCTGCACCGGAAACGATTCGCCGGCCAGCAGCACGCCGGCCAAGGCGCAGGCCGCGCCTACCGCCAACTGCCAGGCCGTGATGACGATGCGGTGGCCACTCACCGGCCAGCGCTTCAGGTAGACCGTGCCGGCGGCCCACCCGAAGGCGGCGGTGAGCGGAAACACCAGGCCGCGCGCGGCGGCCAGGTCGTGTTCTGCGAAAACGGCGTGCAGCACCGGCCAGGCCAGCACCGCCACCCCTGCCCCGCCCAGCAGCAACGCCAGCCCGCGGCGGCGGTCCAGGCGTTCGCCCAGCACGGCCCAGGCCAACAGCGCCGACATCATCGGCATGGTGAAGGTCAGCACCGCCGCGCGCGACGTGCTGGTGCTGAGCTGCGCCCAGGCCACCGCCAGGTTGAACACCGCCACGGCCAGGATGCCGCCCACCACGATGCCCAGCCACGCGTCGCGCGGCGGCAGCAGGGGCAGCCGCTTGGCGCGCGCCAGCGCCAGCAGCAGCAAGGCCCCGCTGCCCAGACCCAACAGGCGCAGGGTGAACGGCGGGCAGATCGACAGCACGATCTTCACCGCCGGCCAGTTCAGGCCCCAGAACAGGGCCAATGCCACGGGGATCAGGCGCACGCGGCCTTTTCCTGGGCGATCAGGTCAGCCAGGCCCTGGCGCTGGCCGCCTTGGGCATCGAAGTTGTCGGGGCTGAGCCAGCGTTCGTAGGCGGCGCGCAGGGCCGGCCATTCGCTGTCGATGATCGAGAACCAGGCCGTGTCGCGGCTGCGGCCGCGGTACACGATGGCCTGGCGGAATATGCCCTCGAACTGAAAGCCCAGACGGGCGGCGGCCGAGCGCGACGGCGCGTTCAGGCTGTCGCACTTCCATTCATAGCGGCGATAGCCCAGCTCGTCGAACGCGCGACGCATCAGCAGGAATTGCGCCTCGGTGGCGATGCGGGTGCGCTTGAGCAGGCGCGAGAACGCCACGTGGCCCACTTCGATCACGCCATGGTTCGGGTCGATGCGCATCAGCGACAGCGAACCGACCGCGCGGCCCGTGGCCAGATCGATGACGGCGTGGTGCAGCGGATCGCTGCCCGGCTGCGCCTGGTGCTGTTCGGCAAACTTGCGGTAGGAGGCCTCGTCGGGAAACGGGCCCGCGGTCATGTAGGTCCAGTCGCTGCCGTCCGGCGCCTGGCTGAAGGCATGGAACAGGTCGGCCGTGTGGCGCTCGGCCGACAGGGGTTCCAGCCGGCAGTAGCGGCCTTCGATAGGCGTGACCGGCGGACGCGGGCGCGGCGTCCAGTCAGGCAAGTCGGGGCCGACGGGTTGTTGGTAAGCATTGACGCGGGGTTGCATGCTGCTGGCCTCATCCAGGTTGGAAAACGCCGCCGGCGGTGGCGACGCAAGCCGGGCCGTTGCATGATGGCAACCGGCCCTGGCATGCACTCACGATAGCGAAATCGTGGCATGATAAAAAGCACCACGATTCCTGAATTTAATAGAGCCATGATAGACGGTGCCGGTTTGTTGTCCAGCCCCCTGGCGCGCGGGCCCGGCGCGCTGCCGCGCCAGCGCCAGCTCATCCTGCGCCTGAAACAGGCCATCCTGGCCGGCCAGTTGCCGGCCGGCGGCAAACTGCCCGCCTCGCGCGTGCTGGCCGACGAACTGGCCATTTCCCGCAACACCGTGCTGATCGCCTACGAGCAATTGACGGCCGAAGGCTATGTCATCGCCGACCGCCAGGGCACCCGGGTCGCGCCCCTGTCGGCGGCAGCAGCCAGCGCCGCCAAGCAGGCCGCCGCGCCCGAGGCGCCGGCGTTTCGCACCGCCCAGCGGCTGTCGCGCATCGTCGCCACCCGCGCGCCCAACGACGGCGCGCTGCCGCTCACCCCCGGCACCCCGGCGCTGACGCAGTTTCCCATCAATGCCTGGCGCCGCGCGCAAGACCGCGCCCTGCAGGCCGCCCCCGCCGCCACCCTGGGCTACGGCCCGCCCGTGGGCGAACCGGCGCTGCGCGAGGCCATTGCCCAATACCTGCGCGTGTCGCGCGGGGTGCGCTGCGACGCCGACCGCATCGTCATCACCGAGGGCGCGCAAGGCGCGCTGGCCCTGTGCGTGCAGCTGTTGACCAATCCGGGCGACACCGCCTGGCTGGAAGAACCCGGCTACCGCGGCGCCAAGGCCTCGTTTCATGCGGGCGACCTGAACGTGGTCGCCATGCGGGTGGACGCCGATGGCATCGCCATTTCGGATGACGCCTGGGACAAGCAGCCCCCGCGCCTGATCCAGACCACGCCCACCCACCAATACCCGACCGGCGCGGTGCTGTCGCTGGCGCGCCGGCTGGACCTGCTGGAACGCGCCCGCCAGGCTGGCGCCTGGATCATTGAAGACGACTACGACAGCGAATTCCGCCACCAGGGCGAACCCATCGCCGCCATGCAGGGCCTGCTGCCCGACGCCCCGGTGCTGTATGTGGGTACCTTCAGCAAGACCATGTTCCCGGCCCTGCGGCTGGGCTTTCTGGTGCTGCCGCAGGCGATTGCCGGGCCGGCCATGCCGTCGATCATCGAAATGCTGCGCGGCGGCCACCGGCTGGAACAGCTGACCATGGCCGCCTTCATCGAAAACGGCCAGTTCTCGCGCCACCTGGGCCGCATGCGGCGGCTGTACCGCGACCGCCAGGCGGCACTGCGCGACGCGCTGGCGCAGCACCTGGGGGTGGACCACGAGGTGCTGGGCGGCCACAGCGGCCTGCACCTGACCGTGCGTCTGCCGCCCGACATCCCGGACCGCGCCATCGTCGAACAGGCCCGCAAGCTGGGCATGAACCCCAACGCGCTGTCGACCTTCGCCATCACGCCGCAGCCGCAGGACAACGGCCTGGTGATCGGCTACGGCAACACCAGCGCCGATCGTTTCCCGGGGCTGGTCAAGCAGTTGGGCAAGCTGGCGAGGGCGGCACGCGGGTAAGGCGGTTTTTCAGGCCTCGCCAGGCCAGCAGCAGCCGGACAGCTGCGATTGCGCTGCGGCCATCAACGGCGCGAATCCAGCGCCATGCGCAGCGCCAGGCCGGCCAGCACCGTGCCCATCAGCCAGCGCTGCACCACCATCCACAGCGGCCGTCCGGCCAGGAAACCGGCAATGGACCCGGCCATGATCGCAATGACCGCGTTGACCGACAGGCTGACCGCCACCTGCGTCATGCCCAGCGCCAGCGACTGCGTGAACACGCTGCCGTGATCGGGCTGGATGAACTGCGGCAGCAGCGACACGTACATCACCGCCACCTTGGGATTGAGCAGGTTGGTCACCAGCCCCATCGAGAACAGCGTGCGCGGGCTGCTGGCCGGCAGTTCGCGCACCTGGAACGGCGACCGTCCGCCCGGGCGCACCGCCTGCCAGGCCAGGTACAGCAGATACAGCGCGCCGCCAAAGCGCAGCGCATCATAGGCATATGGCACCGCCATCAGCAGCACCGTGATGCCGAACGCCGCGCACAGCACGTAGAACACGAACCCCACCGCCACGCCGCCCAACGAAATCAGCCCGGCCTTGGGGCCCTGCGAAATCGAACGCGACACCAGATAGATCATGTTGGGCCCGGGCGTGAGCACCATGCCCAGGGCGACCAGGGCGAACGTCAGAAGATTGGCAATGTCAGGCATGATGAACCGGCGCGCGCCGGACGGCAGTGAAGGGAGTGCTCTGCACGTTATCTGAAATCTGTATCGGAACAGCACGCTTTTTGTTGCGCCGCCGGGTTGCACCCACCCGACGCGGCATCCGGGCAACACCCCGGCTGAACAATCGCTGACAATCCGCGGTTTTAAATGTGGACGGATGGGATGCGCAGCCCGTCAGGGATAGAGTGGCAGAGACGCCCCGCAACATCGGAAAGGACCCCGCCCATGCCCCTGCGCAAATCGCCCGCCGCGCACAAGCCGGCCGCCATCCGGGTCGGCATCGGCGGCTGGACTTACGCCCCGTGGCGCGGCGCCTTCTATCCCGAAGGCCTGCCCCACGCCCGCGAGCTCGAATACGCCAGCCGCCAGCTCACCGCCATCGAAATCAACGGCACCTATTACAGCAGCCAGAAGCCGGCCACCTTCGCCAAATGGCGCGACGAGACGCCGGACGATTTCGTGTTTTCGCTGAAGGCCTCGCGCTACGCCACCAATCGCCGCGAACTAGCCGGCGCGGGTGAATCCATCCATCGCTTCGTGCACGGCGGCATCGCCGAGCTGGGCCCGAAGCTGGGGCCCATCGTGTGGCAGTTCGCGCCCACCAAGGTGTTCAACCCGGACGATTTCGGCGCCTTCCTGGCATTGCTGCCCGATGCGGTCGACGGCCTGCCGCTGCGCCACGTGCTGGACGTGCGCCACCCCAGTTTTGCCTGCGAGGAATACCTGGACCTGGCCCGCCGCCATGGCGCCGCCACCGTCTATACCGATAGCGAAGACTACCCGTCGCTGGCCGACCGCACCGGCGCATTCGTCTATGCGCGGCTGATGCGCGCCAGCACCGCCTTCAAGGCCGGCTACGCGCCCAAAGTGCTGGACGCCTGGGCCGAGCGGCTGCATACCTGGGCGCGCGGTGCGGACCCGGCCGACCTGCCGCGCGTCGGCATGCACAAGGCCCCCGGCGGCGCGAAGCCGCAGGACGTCTTTGCATTTTTCATCAATGGCGCCAAGGAACGCGCGCCGGCTGCGGCGCGCGCCATGATCGAACGGCTGTAGCGCGGACGATGTCCGCGCCAAGCCCCCGCACCGCCAAACCCGGCGCGGGCTAGTTCGCCACCGGCGTGCGCAGCGTCACGAACTCTTCGGCCGCCGTCGGGTGGATGCCGATCGTTTCGTCGAACACCTGCTTGGTCGCGCCCGCCTTCAACGCGATGGCGATGCCCTGCACGATCTCGCCGGCATCCGGGCCCACCATGTGCACGCCCAGCACGCGATCGGTCTTGACGTCGACGATCAGCTTCATCAGCGTCTTTTCCTGCGACTCGGTCAGCGTCAGCTTCATCGGGCGGAAGCGGCTTTCGAACAGCTTGATCTCGTGGCCGGCCTCGCGCGCCTCTTCGGTGGTCATGCCCACCGTGCCGATGTTGGGCAGGCTGAACACGGCGGTGGGGATCAGCTTGTAATCCACCTTGCGGTATTCCTCGGGGCGGAACAGGCGGCGCGCCACCGCCATGCCCTCGGCCAGCGCCACCGGCGTCAGCGGCACCCGGCCGATGACGTCGCCCAGCGCCAGTATCGACGGTTCGGCCGTGCGGTATTCGTCGTCGACGGCGATGAAGCCCTTGTCGTCGAACTTGACGCCGGTGTTTTCCAGGCCCAGGTTGTCCAGCATCGGGCGGCGGCCGGTGGCGTAGAACACGCAGTCGGTCTCGATCACCGAGCCGTCTTTCAGCGTGGCGGCCAGCACGCCGTCGGCGCGCTTGTCGATGCGGGCGACGTCGGCATTGAAGCGCAGGTCGATGCCCTTCTTGGTGAGCTCGTCGCGCAGGTGCTCGCGCACCGCGCCGTCAAAGCCGCGCAGGAACAGCGGGCCGCGGTACAGCTGGGTCGTCTGCGCGCCCATGCCATTGAAAATAGAGGCGAATTCGACCGCGATGTAACCCCCGCCCACCACCAGCACGCGCTTGGGCAGCGCCGGCAGGAAAAAGGCCTCGTTCGAGCTGATGGCGTGTTCCTTGCCGGGAATGTCCGGCACCTGCGGCCAGCCGCCGGTCGCCACCAGGATGTTCGCGGCGGTGTACGTCTTGCCGTCGACCTCGACGGTGTGCGGATCTTTGACGCGGGCGTGGGCTTCGAGCAGCGTCACGCCGCTATTGACCAGCAAATTGCGGTAAATGCCGTTAAGACGCTGGATCTCGCGGTTCTTGTTGGCGATCAGCGTGGCCCAGTCGAAGCTGGGCTGGCCGGCGGTCCAGCCAAAGCCATGCGCCTGTTCGAAATCTTCGCTGTAGTGGGCGCCGTAGACCAGCAGCTTCTTGGGCACGCAACCCACGTTGACGCAGGTGCCGCCCAGGTAGCGGCTTTCGGCCACGGCCACGCGGGCGCCGAAACCGGCCGCAAAACGGGCCGCGCGCACGCCGCCCGAGCCCGCGCCGATCACAAACAGGTCAAAATCGAATGCCATGGTGTTTCCTTCGCTGCCGCCTTGCGGCGCCGCGTTCACTGTCCGGGAAACCTGTATTTTGCACCACCTGACCCTGGACCCGCCCCATCGCCCCACGCCTTGCGATACATTGGCCGCCAGGGCGACGCCGCCGCCCCCTACTCTGGAGCAAGACCCATGTCGCTGGAAACCTGGCTGGCCTTCCTGGGCGCATCCGCCCTGCTGGTGATGCTGCCCGGCCCCACCATCCTGACCGTCATCAGCTATTCCATCACCCATGGCAAGCGCGCTCGCCTGCCGCTGGTGCTTGCCGTGACGCTGGGCGATTCCACCGCGCTGGCGCTGTCGCTGCTGGGCCTGGGCGCGTTGCTGTCGGCGTCGGCGTTCTGGTTCACCGTGGTCAAGACCGTGGGCGGACTGTACCTGCTGTACCTGGGCTTCAAGCTGCTGCGGGCCGGCGTGGCCCCGGCCACCTTGCCGCAGGCCGATGCCGCCGGTTCGCGCTGGAAGCTGTTCGCCAACACCTACCTGGTGACCGCGCTGAACCCCAAGGGCATCATCTTCTTCGTGGCCTTCCTGCCGCAGTTCATCGACCCGGCCGGCGACGTGACCCGTCAGCTGTGGACGCTGTCGGCCACCTTCGTGGCCTGCGCCGGCATCAATGCCACCGTCTACGCCCTGTTTGCCGGTTCGGCCCGCCGCCTGCTGGCCTCGCCCAGGGCGCAGCGCGGCTTCAACCTGGGCGGCGGCGCGCTGCTGTCGGCCGCGGGCATCTGGGCCTTGCTGGCGCGCCGCGCCTGAGGGCGCGGTTTCTGCCAGGAAACAGGGCGGCCAGCGCATGCCGCGCCGCCGCCCTGCCTTGACACCGCCCTGCCCTGACGCTGCCCTGCCTTAGCGCCGACTCAAGGCAGCGCCGCTGACACGGCTTGCGGGTCCAGCCCGTAGCGCCGGATCGCATCCGCCGCCTGCTCGGCCGGCAACACACCGTCATCGGCCAGCGCCTTCAGAGTGGCCAGCACGATGTGATGTCGGTCCACCTCGAAGAACGCCCGCAGCGCCTGGCGCGTATCCGACCGGCCAAAGCCGTCCGTGCCCAGCGTCACATAGCGGCGCCCCGCCACGAAGGGACGGATCTGCTCGGCCACCGTCTTCATGTAGTCGGTCGCGGCCACTACCGGCCCGGCGGCGGCGGCCAGGCAGCTTTCGGCGTAACCGCGGCGCGCCGCGTCCAGCGGATGCAGGCGGTTCCAGCGTTCGGTTTCCTGGCCGTCGCGGCGCAGCTCGGAATAGCTGGTGACGCTCCAGACGTCGGCCGCCACGCCGTAGTCCTGTTGCAGCAGATCGGCGGCGGCCAAGGTTTCGGCCAGGATCGCCCCGCTGCCCAGCAACTGCGCGCGCACCTCGCCCGGCCCGCCCTCGCGCAGCCGGTACATGCCTTTCAGGATGCCGGTTTCGGCGCCTTCGGGCAGCGGCGGATGCGCGGTCTTCTCATTGATCAGCGTCAGGTAGTAGAAGACGTCTTCCTCTTCCTGATACATGCGGCGCAGGCCGTCCTGCACGATCACCGCGATCTCGTAGGCATAGGCCGGGTCGTAGGCGATGCACGACGGAATCACCGAGGCCAGCACGTGGCTGTGGCCGTCGTCGTGCTGCAGCCCTTCGCCTTCCAGCGTGGTGCGGCCAGAGGTGGCGCCCAGCAGGAAGCCGCGCGCGCGGATATCGCCCGCCGCCCAGGCCAGGTCGCCCACGCGCTGAAAACCGAACATCGAATAGAAGATATAGAACGGAATGGTGGCCACGCCGTGCGTGCTGTAGGCCGTGGCCGCCGCGATCCATGACGACATCGCGCCCGATTCGTTGATGCCTTCCTGCAGAATCTGGCCGCGGCGGTCTTCGCGATAGACGCTGAGCTGGTCGGCGTCTTGCGGCGTGTACAGCTGGCCCACGTGCGAATAGATGCCCACCTGGCGGAACATGCCGTCCATGCCGAAGGTGCGCGATTCGTCGGGCACGATCGGCACCACCTTGGCGCCGATGTCCGGGTCCTTCAGCAGCTGCGCCAGGATGCGCACGAAGGCCATGGTCGTGGAAAACTCGCGCCCGTCGCTGCCCTTCAGGTGCGAGGCAAACGCGGCCAGCGCCGGCATGGCCTGCGGCCCCGGGCCGGCGGGCCGGCGCGGCAGATGGCCGCCCGCGCGCTGGATACCCGCGTCGAAATAGGCCTGTTCAGCGCTGCCGGGCGCTGGTTTGATGTACGGAATCTCGGGCAGCCGCTCGTCGGCCACCGGAATGCCGAAGCGGTCCCGGAACGCCCGCACCGCGGGGTCCGCCATCTTCTTTTGCTGGTGGTTGGTATTGGCCGCCTCGCCCGCCGCGCCCATGCCGTAGCCCTTCACCGTCTTGGCCAGGATCACGGTAGGCTGGCCGCGGTGCGCCAGCGCTTGCGCGTAGGCCGCATGCACCTTGACCGGGTCGTGCCCGCCCCGGTTCAGTGCGCCGATCTCGTCGTCGGACAGGTGCGCCACGCGTTCGAGCAGCACCGGGTCCGCGCCGAAGAAATGCTCGCGCACATAGGCGCCCCCGCGCGCCTTGAACACCTGGTATTCGCCATCCACGCATTGCATCATGCGGCGCCGCAGCCGGCCGTCGTGGTCCTGCGCCAGCAGCGCGTCCCAGCCGCCGCCCCACACCACCTTGATCACGTTCCAGCCCGCGCCGCGGTACACGCTTTCCAGTTCCTGGATGATCTTGGCGTTGCCGCGCACCGGGCCGTCCAGCCGCTGCAGGTTGCAATTGACCACGAAGATCAGGTTGTCCAGTCTCTCGCGCCCGGCCATGGCCACGGCCGCCAGCGTTTCGGGCTGATCCTGTTCGCCATCGCCCAGAAAGCCCCACACCCGGCGGTCTTGCGCGGGGATCAGTTCGCGGTCTTCCAGGTAGCGCATGTAGCGGGCCTGGTAGGCCGCCATCAGCGGCCCCAGCCCCATCGACACCGTCGGAAACTGCCAGAAGCCCGGCATGGTGCGCGGGTGCGGATACGAGGCCAGTCCGCCGCCGCCGATCTCGCGCCGGAAGCGATCCAGCTCGTCTTCCGAGATGCGCCCTTCAAGGTAGGCACGCGCGTAAATGCCCGGGGCCGAATGCCCCTGGATATACAGCATGTCGCCCAGGTAGTCCGGCGTGGCCGCGCGGAAAAAATGGCGGTAGCCGGTTTCATACAGGGTGGTTGCCGACGCGTAGGTAGCGATGTGCCCGCCCACGCCCGAGGTCTTGCCGGCGCGCAGCACCATGGCCATCGCGTTCCAGCGCAGGTAGGCGTCCAGGCGCGATTCGATGCCCACGTCGCCCGGAAACGCCGCCTGCCCCGCCACGCCGATGGTATTCACGTACGGCGTGGCGCCCGGCGCGGCGTAGCCGCCCAGGCGCTCGCGGTCCTGGTTGATCAGCTGGTCCAGCAGGTAGTGCGTGCGCGGCAGGCCTTCGTGCGCCAGCACGGCCTGCATGGCGTCCAGCCATTCCCGGGTTTCCTGGGGGTCGGCGTCGATAGGTTCGATCTCGGTTTCCATGGCTTGCTCCTTTGGGGAAAGCGGCGCCTGGACGGAAAGCACCGGCGCCTTCATTTCATATCGTGAATTGCATTTGCATAATGTGCAATTGCAATCGTATGAAGGTTCCCGAACAATTGCAAGTGCAACTGTTGGCGGTTTTGCCGGCCGCCGCCTCTACAATCGCGGCAGCAAAATCTCCAGACAAGGAACGACCGCATGGCCACGGGCAAGCCCGACGCGTGGAGCCTCTTTCTGACCGCGCATGCGCTGGTGGTGGAAGAGATCGAAAAAAGACTGTCCGCCGCCGACCTGCCACCGCTCGCGTGGTACGACGCGCTGTGGGCGCTGGAACGCGCGCCGCAGGGCACCGCCCGCATGTTCGAGATGGCCGAACGCATGGTCATCGCGCGCTACAACCTGACTCGGCTGATGGACCGGATCGAAGCCGCCGGGCTGGTCGAACGGTTCCGCAGCGACGAAGACCGCCGCGCGACCTACGCCCGCATCACGCCTGAAGGCCTGGCGCTGCGACGCAAGATGTGGAAGATCTACGGGCCGGCGATTGACGAGCTGTTCCTGTCGCGGCTGCCGCAGGCGCAGCAGGACGCCATGGCCGAACAGTTCCGCGGCATCGCCCGGCATGTGCGGGCGCTGACCAAGAGCACGGTTGAGTAACACGGCGGCAGCGCTTGCCTGGCACGCCATCGTGGCGCCGCCGCCAGGCGCAGACCCGCATACGCAAGGAGAAGCCTCGCATGACGTCCCGCCCGCCCCTGCACATCGGCATCGTCGCCTGTTCGGCCGAAGGTGCCGCGCTGTGCTATCGCACGATCTGCGCCGAAGGCGCGCAGGCACTGGGCCCGCATGCCCATCCCGAAGTCTCGCTGCACACCCATTCGCTGGCCGACTATGTGGCGTGCCTCAACCAGGGCGACCTGGCCGGCGTGGGCGCGCTGATGCTGTCCTCGGCCGGCAAGCTCGCGCGCGCGGGTGCGGACTTCCTGATCTGCCCCGACAACACCATTCACCAGGCGCTGGGCCACGTGCTGCCGCAATCGCCCCTGCCCTGGCTGCACATCGCCGAAGAAGTCGCCTTGGAAGCCGCCCAACGCGGCTATCGCCGCATCGGCATCACCGGCACGCGCTGGCTGGTGGACAGCCCCGTCTACCCCGACAAGCTGGCGGCCCAGGGCCTGGAATGCGTGCGCCCGCCGGCATCCGACCGCGACCTGCTCGCGCGGATCATCATGGACGAACTGGTCTATGGCGATTTCCGGCCGGCGTCGGTCGCGTTGCTGCAAGGCGTGGTGACGCGGCTGCGCGACGCCGGTTGCGACGCGGTCGTGCTGGGCTGCACCGAATTGCCGCTGGTGCTGAACGACGGCAACTGCGCGCTGCCAACGCTTGATTCCACCCGCATCCTGGCCCGGGCGGCGCTGCGGCGCGCGTTGCAGGGCGAATGACCTGGCCATTCATCGACGAGACTTCCCATGACCCACCTATCGGATGACGGCGATGATGCCGGCTTTGTCGAACCCGATGTCGAGCAGACCTTCGCGCTTTTCAGGCAGATCGGATTCGTTCCTCCCCTTCACGAGTCGGACGGCGACCTGCCCGGCTACACGTTCGCAGGCCGAGCCGAAATCAAGCTTGCGACACTGAGACCGGACGAGCCGCTGGGCGTGACGTCGCCCATTCCGGAAGAAGCGAAGGATTTCTTCGCCAAGCTGGCGGACTTTCGTCAGGAAATACAGGTCATCACGGACCCGTCCGGCACGTGGGTCTTTGAACCCGGTGCGGCGCCCGAACATATGCCGCCCCCGGATGCGCCCTCGCCCCGCAAACCCTGGTGGAAAGTCTGGTAACGCATGGCCGCCAGCTAGCGCCCCAGCCGGAATTCCGCGTCCCCTCTCCCCCTTCCCCGTTATGGTTGCCTCTACGCTCGTTGCCATGCTGTGCGCACACCTGTTGTGCTTTTCCGGCATGTTCTTGTTGATCAGCCGTCGCTTGCCCGGCAACCGGATGGGGATGGATTATTTTGCCGTGGGCAACCTGTTGCTGGGGTCGGCCTACATCCTGCAATTGCTCGAAGGCGGGCCGGCCTGGAGCCTGATGAGCGTCGTCAACCATATTCTTACGCTCGCCGCCCCGATTGCGTACTGGCTGGGCGCCATGCGCTTCTTTGGGCGCCAGGTTCCCCTGTGGCGGCCATTGATCGCCTTTGCCGTGGCCTACGGCCTGGCGCAATGGTGGGTGCAAGCAAGCGCCGGCCCCGCCGCCCGCTACGCCATGCTGGCGGCGATGGCGACCGTGCTGTTCTTTGCCATGACCCTGACCGTGATCTACGGCGTGCGCACGTTTGCCAAGGACCTGTACGGAGAAATGATCTTTTTCTCGCTGCTGATCGGCGGCATCTGTGTCCTGAACGCGCTGAAGTTCATGAAGATCGTGGACGATGGCCTGGATGCGCTGCACATGGACAGCCGCTTCCAGATGATCTTCTACATCTACATGTCCACCCTGGCCACCATCGTGCCGCCCGCCATCGTCTGGCTGGTGCTGCGGCGCCTGACCGACAGCCTGCGCAATATTGCGGCGCGCGACCCCATGACGAACCTGCTCAATCGCAGAGGGCTGGTGGATGCGCTCAAGCAGTACTTCAACGCACGGCATGCCGCGCCGGCCTGCCTGCTATTGCTGGATGTGGATCATTTCAAGCGCATCAACGATACCTACGGCCACCAGACCGGGGATGAAGTCATCTGCCAGGTGGCCGACCTGTTGCGCGCCACCGTGCGTCGCGGCGATCTGACGGGTCGTATCGGCGGAGAGGAATTCGTGGCCATCTTCCTGGATGCCGACACGCAAGGCGTCACGTTCCTGGCCGAACGCCTGCGTGCCAACATTGAAAGCCAGGCCATCAAGGTGGCGGGATCCGAGCAATCGCTGCGCTGCACCGTCACCATCGGGATTTCGCCGCACTTCCATGGCGTGCAGGCGCTGGAAGACGCCCTGCGACAAGCCGATTCCGCGCTCTACCGCGGCAAGGCGGCGGGCCGCAACCGGATCGAATGGGCTGACGTCCCTTACGGCGTTTCCGCCCAACCCACTGAACCGGCCATCATGGCGTAAGTGGCGGGCTCCCTGGCAGCCAAGCCATCCACGGCTGCCCTGAAACCCGCTCCTGTCCGCTTCACCGCTACGTGCGCGGTGCCTCGTCTTCGGCTTCCTGACGCGCTTCGAGCTCATTGCCCAGGACCTCGGCCGAATCGTCGGTGCTGGATTCCGACACCAGGGGACGGCGGGTGTGTCCTGCCGCCCGGGCGTTGCCGCCCTCGTCGGGGCGCTCGGTCTGCACGGCCACATTGGCCGGCGGCGCGAAGCCACGCTTGTCCTGCCCGAAGTACACGACCGTGTGCGGGTACGGCAGCTCGATGCCGGCAGCGTCGAAGTGCTTCTTGAGCAAGCGGTTGTAGCCGCGCTGCACGGCCCACTGCATGCCCGGCGTGGTCTTGATCAGGATGCGGATGGTCACGCCCTTGTCGTTGACGGCCGTGACCCCGGCCACCGTCATCTCTTCCAGGATTTCGGGCCCCAGCACCGAATCGGTCATCAGCTCGGCAAACGCCGCGCGCAGATGCTCGATGGCGTCGTCCACGCTTTCGCGGTGCGCAATGGTGTATTCGCCCAGGTGGTACGAGAAGTCGCGCATGTGGTTGGCCACCACGTCCACCGACGAGAACGGCACCAGGTGGTAGCCGCCGTCCAGCGTCCGTATGCCTACCGACCGGATGGTCATCTTCTCGACCGTGCCGAACACGCCCGCGACCTGTACCACGTCGTTCTCGTTCATGCCGTTTTCCAGCTGGATGAACACCCCTGTGATGATGTCCTGCACCAGCTTCTGTGCGCCGAAGCCGATCGCCAGGCCCACCACGCCGGCACCGGCAATCAAGGGGCCGACGTCGATGCCGATCTGCGACAGCAGCACCATCAGCGTCATCGTCACGATGACGATCAGCGCCGCATTGCGAAACAGCGCCAGAAGCGTGCGCTCGCGCGCGCTGGGCATGCCCCGCCCTTCGCGCTGGCTCAGGCGATGTTCGATGATGCTGGCGATCACGGTCCAGGCCAGCGCCGCAATCAGCAGCACGATGACGATATTGAGCGTCACCTTGATCGCCGCGCCCCCGGCGTCCGACGCCAGCCAGCGCGACAGGTCAAAGGCGCGCCACGCGTCCAGAATCAGCAACACCGCCACGATGCGGATGATCCAGCCGACCAGCTTCAGCAAGGCCGGCACGTAGGCGTTCACGCGCGCTTCCAGCAGCGGCAGGCGCTGGCGCAGGTCGTCGGACAGCCGGATGGGCTTGGCCAGAAAGGCGTTCAACAGCAGGATCAAAAGGCTGCTCACGCCGATCACCAGCAGCGTCTGCGCCGTGGCCCGGGCCATGAAGGGCAGCGCGTTGGTGGGGTCGACCTGGCTGACCACCAGCAGAATGGTGAAGTAGCCGATGCCCAGCACATGCCATATGCGCGACAGGAAATGCAGCCGCGCGCCCAGAAACGTGGCTGCCCCCGCGGCGCGGCGGTCAAGATGCTCGCGCACGGCCTGGCGGTTCTGCCAGATGGTGCGCACGGCGTACACATAGACCGCCAGCATGATGACCATGCCGGCCAGCCGGCCCAGCGCGGGCGACAGCGTGGCCGACATCACCGGATCGATCAGCAGCGTGCCATACCCGGCCGCCGCCACGATGCGCACCAGCCAGCCATTCCAGTACTTGGCGGATGCGTCGGCCATCGGCAAGAGCCGCAGGTGCGGGTGCCGCACCGCGAACACCGTGCGAATCACCACCTTGATGATCTCGACCGACACGAAGGCGCGCAGGAATACGGCGGCCAGCGTGTCCAGCGAGCCGCGCCCCGGCGTGCCCCACAGGGCAGCCGCGCCGCCGGCCATCGCCGCCAGCACCACGACGCCCACGTCGATCGCCAAGGCCCCGATGATCGCGCCCGCCCGCCGGCCCAGCACACGGATGGGCAACGGCGCGCCGCGCGCGGGCGGGACGGCCGGCTTGCTGCCATGTTCCGCCACCCAATGGTCGATGCGCGTGTAGATGCGCATCGCGATCAGGCGCAACAGAAGGAAGGCGATGATCGTGGCCACCGCCGCCAGCAGCAGCGGCATCAAGGCATGGCTCGCCGTGCCGCTGTCCATGCGCAGGCTGCGCCCCGAGGCCAGCGCCACCATGTCTTCCACGCCCTGGCCCATGTCAGTGGCCACGCCGGTCAGGAAGCGCTGCACATCATCGGCCATGCGCTCCTGCAACCCGGGCGTTGCCTGCGCGGGCGGCGCTTGCGAGGCCGCGCGCGAGGCGGCCGGGTCCGTCCCCGCCGCCTGCGCACGCAGCGCATCCACCAGGGCCTTGCGCGCGTCGGGATTGTCGAGCAGATCGGCCAGCGCGGCGGGAGACAGCGCGCTGGGGGCAGCGGTCGCGGCAGGCGCCGGGGCCGCCGCGGCCGGCAACAGCGGCGTTGCCGCCCTGGCATCGGTCTGCCAGGATAAAGCCACGCAATTGAGCATCATCGCCATCACCAGCGCCAGCCACGGCCTGCCTCGCCTATGCCGCCACACGCTGGCGGCAAACTGGCGAAACGGGAAAGCGATCGATACTATCGTTGCGGATAGAACCACTAAGAGATCTCCTCTACGGACAAGACGAACAAGATGAATTCGGCCGCGCGAACCCGCCGGCAGGCCAATATCTTGCCAGACTACAATTTCAGGCCGCTTGATTCCCAGCCGGAAAACAATTTCAAACATTTTTCACGGCCGTCGCGGCGTGTCGATCCGCCTGCCTTTGCGCACGCTTGCAGTGCGTGCCTGCGCCGCTCAGGTCTCCCTGGCGTGATTGACCGTGTACTTCGGTATATCGATGGTCAGGTCCTCGGCCCCCACGATGGCCTGGCAGCTCAACCGTGACTGCGGCTCGACGCCCCGGGCGCGGTCCAGCAGGTCTTCTTCGGACTCGTCCACGGCATTGAGCGTGTCGAACCCCTGGCGAACGATGCAGTGACACGTCGTGCAGGCGCGGCTTTGCTCGCAGGCGTGCTCGATCGGGATGCCGTGATCCAGCAGGGCCTCGCACAGCGAGATGCCCGCTGGCACGTCCAGCACGGCGCCGCCGGGCGCGAGGTCGGGATGGGCAAGAACGGTGATTTTCGGCATGGCGTCGCCCCTGGCGATTCTGAAAAAGACAATATCGCCAGCGTAAAGATGGCTACGCTGGGAAGGTCAAGCGGGTTCGGCGAGGCCGAAGCTGGCGACATGCCCCAGCAGCCGCCGCGCATGCCGGCAAGCGATAATCTCTCGACAATATCTTGCGGAGATCGCAGTGAATTCTCTTGAGGGCAAGCCGAATCAAACGCCACCTGCCGGCACGCCGGTCCCGCAGGATCCCCTGGCATGGCAACGTCACTGGCATCAGATCCTGGATTCCTACGACGATCACCCGGACGAAGTAGCCGATGACAAAGGCGTGCCTGATCCCCTGCCGGACCTGGACCATGACTTTCGCCTGCTGTTCAATTTCTGGTCGGGCGACTGGCCCAGCGGTGCGGACGCGCGCAAGCGGGCCTTTGCGATCCTGCCCCGCGCAGATCAACTGCTGGCCCGCATCGAAGCGTATCTCTCGACCCCGGCCCAGGCCATCGATGCCGACCAGGCCACGACGATCTTGCGCCAGGGCGTGGATATCACCCGGCGGGCGGGTTTCGAGACGCCCGACCCTGCCGGCCCGGTGCGCATACTGGCCCGCCCGGCGGTGTCCTTGAACGACGCCTATTCCCGTGCCGAATCGCCCTTTGTCGACGTGCGCGATGCGATGGATGACATGGCGGAAAACGAATCGGGCGAGGCGGGGGCCGCGGCGTACTACTTTCTCTCCGAGCCGCTATACCGCCTGGCCACCACCTATGACGTTTCCAGCTGGATCGTCTGGCCGCTGTGCAGCCGCCTGACCGCGCCGGCCGATGACCCCACCGTGGCCGCCATGCGCTTGTGGCTGGGCGGCTGGTCGTCCGGGTGGGATGAAGAAGGCCTGTTCCTGTTCGACCGCAGGCAGGAATTCGGGCTGGCGCCCTGACCTTACAGGAACAACCCGATGACGGACACCGATCGCTCGAACGCCGGCCAGACGGCCATGCAGCCCTGCACGCACGACGGCATTGCCGCCCAGGAAACCTGGCGGGACTGCGCGGCGGCCCACGGCGGCCGCCTTAGATTGGTGCTGCTGGCGCCAGACCCGCAATCGGCGGCGTCGCTGCTCGAACAGGCCGTGCGCATGGCCGATACCCTGCCCGTGCGCACCGACGCGGCCCTGCGCTACCTATGGGAAGCCGGCCGCGAACCCGCCGACCCGGACGCGCCGCCGGACACCTTCCTGCAAGGCTTCGCGCCGTCCGACCTGGTGCTGGCCGCTGATGGCGGCTATGTCCTGCACCTGGCGCCGCTTGACGATGCCTGGTTCATGGACGGCTACTGGCCGTCGCTGCAGTTTTCCGCGCAACACGAGCCCTTGGGCTGGGTCTGCGAGTCTTGAGGCGAGCATGAAGAGGCGCATGCCCCAAGGCGGCGTCAATACCGCCCAGCCGCAAGGATGTCATCCAGATAGGCCTGGGCATCAGGCCGGGCGGTCAACATGTGCCGCACCCACGCATCGCGCTCGTGCGCGGTGACCACCAGTTCCCAGACGCAGGCCAGCGCGGGCGCCGTGACAGGCGTGAAGCGGCCGGGATCGGCCAGCGGCGCCGACAGCATGCGCTGGCATACGATACCGCCCGAAATCCACCAATCCAGCAGCAGCCAGACGGCTTCTTCGCCGACGTGGGCGATGCAGAAGCCCAGGCCATGGCTACGCGGGTCAGCGGCCTGCTCGGCCAGGACGGCGTCCACGGCGACGCGCACCGACGCAATGACCGAGTCGGACAGGATTGGGCCGGCGTTGTCCGAGTCGCAGTGAATGGTGTAGATCTTGGTCGCATGGCTCTCGCTGTGCCAAGTGTCCAGATGAGCAATGTGGCGAGGGGCGTACGGTTCCGGAGGTAGCGGCATGGCGCGGAAAAACAGGAATGGAATCGCCGGATTCTAATCCGCGCGAACGGGCTTCAGGCTACAGTGATTGTTCACGTGGATCGAGGACGGATGGGGCATGGCCGACGCAAGCACGCTTTTGAATGACAACGCGGTATACAAGACCTTGCTGGAGTCGACCAAGGCGATTCCCTGGAAAATCGATTGGGCGTCCATGAAATTCGCCTATATCGGCCCGCAGATCGAGGCATTGCTGGGCTGGAGCGTCGACAGCTGGGTCAGCGTCGAAGACTGGGCCATGCGCATGCACCCCGAAGACCGCGAATACGTGGTCAATTTCTGCGTTTCGCAATCCCAGGCGGGCGTCGACCATGAAGCCGACTACCGCGCCCTGACCAAAGACAACGGCTACGTCTGGATTCGCGACGTCGTCCATGTGATGCGCAATGAGCAAGGCGAAGTGCAGGCGCTGATCGGCTTCATGTTCGACATTACCGAACGCAAGAAGACCGAAGAACAGTTGCTGAGCCTGCAAAAAGAGCTGGAAGCCCTGTCGTTCAAGGACGGCTTGACCAATATTGCCAACCGGCGCCGCTTTGACAGCAGTTTCGAACTGGAATGGGAACGGGCCGGCAAAGAACGCCAACCCCTGTCCATCTTGCTGCTCGACGTGGACTTCTTCAAGCAGTACAACGACTTGTACGGCCACACCCAGGGTGACAAATGCCTGGTG
The DNA here is from genome assembly GCF_902859705.1 of Achromobacter deleyi. Taxonomy (GTDB): domain Bacteria; phylum Pseudomonadota; class Gammaproteobacteria; order Burkholderiales; family Burkholderiaceae_B; genus Achromobacter; species Achromobacter deleyi. The sequence continues at coordinate 20,777 of NZ_CADIJO010000005.1, forward strand.
GATATCGCCCAGACGCTGAGCCTGGCGCTTGATGGCCCGCGCGATCTCGTGGCGCGCTACGGCGGTGAGGAATTCGTCGTGCTGCTGCCCGAGGCCGATGCCGCGACCGCCCTGAAAGTGGCCGAACGCTGCCAGCGGCTGCTGGAAAAGAAAGCCATCATGCATGCGCTGTCGCCCCACGGCCGGCGCGTCACGGTGAGCATGGGCGCGGGCACCCTGATTCCTGACGGCAACGGCACGCGGGATGCCTTCATCAAGACCGTGGACCAACAGTTGTATGTGGCCAAGAACAACGGCCGCAACCGCATTGAACATGTGCAATGGGAGAGCACGGCGCGCTAGCTGCCAGGCCGGCCTCCCGCATTTTCAGGAGACCCGCATGCCCAAGTTCATCACGATCGGCTACGGAGACCAGGCCGGCTACGACCGCACCGCCGCCCCCTTGCGCGATGCCGCCCACGCGCACGATGCCGATTTGCGGCGCCAAGGCGTCTTGATGGGTATTGCCGGCGCCCCGGTGCAGGTGCGCAATCACGACGCGTCGGGGGTGGAAACGACCGCGGCGCCCTACATGGCATCAGCCTTGCCGGTGGCGGGCTTTGCCATCATCGAGGCGGCCGACCTGGCCGAGGCGATAGCGCTGGTGTCGCGCACGCCGTGTGCTGTGGCGCAGGGGGTGGTTGAGGTTTGGCCGTTGGTGGAACCCTAGCCTGGCCCCGCCCGCGCGTTGCAAATCGAAGCGTTCCTGTTCAGCTCGTTAGCCTATGCTGACCGGCCGGGGTTTCCCCACACTCTCTCAAGGAGCTGCGAATGCTGGACCATGTCGAAATCAACGTGAGCGACTTCGAGCGCAGTCGGGCGTTTTACCTGAGCGCGCTTGCGGCGATCGGATATGTGCCACGCAAGGCATTGCCTACCGGCATGGGCTTTGGCGTGGGCGAGCCGGACGAGTCCGGCGCCCCGGGCGGTGAATTCTGGATTCATCCCGGCACGCCCAGCACCCCGCGCGTGCATGTGGCCTTTCGGGCCCGCAGCCGGGCCGAGGTCGATGCCTTTCATCGGGCGGCGCTGGAAGCCGGCGGCACGGACAACGGCGCGCCCGGCCTTCGTCCGCAGTATCACCCGCATTATTACGGCGCCTTCATCCTGGACCCCGACGGCTACAACGTCGAGGCGGTCTACCACCGCCCGGCTTGATCGCCTTCACGGCTTCTTGCAGTCGATCACGCTGGATTCGGTGATGGCATCTGCATCGGACCGATCAACATGATCAAACCCCAAACCCGGGCAATGCTGTTTGCGCTATGCGTCGTCCCCGTGATCGTGGCCCTTTTCCTGGGGCTTTTCCTGGGGGCCCTGATCCTGGTCAACCGCTATTGGCCCGACGCCGGGTTTACGGCCGAGGACGTGTTGAATCAGCTGATGGTCCTGGGCGTTGCCTGCGTCGCCCTGCCCTGGATTCAACTCCGCAGCTTTCGCCATCAATATGGCCTTCAATTCAAATCGACGAGCGAGACGCCTACCGGGAAGCCGGACGAGCCCCCGCCCAGGCCCGCGCGGGCGGTAGCCCTGGTTCGCCTGTTTCTGCTCGTGGCAGGCGCCGCGTTGCTGGTGTTGGTGTTCGGGCCGCTGTCGCACCTGACCCGGCTGTCTACCTGGCTGCAAGCCAGCGGTTTCGGCGCCGTGTCGTTCCGCCTTGTCGAATTGCTGATGCTGCTTGCCCTGGTTGGCGGCTTTGTGCTGGTGGGCGGGCTGGTGGCGCTGATTCAACGGCTCGGCCGGTCCGCGAAGCGACAGGACGCCCGCGACCCGCGTGATGAAGCGCAACGGATCTGGCTGATCTGCTATGCCGGCACGCTTGGGCTGTGCGCGGGCCTGTCGCTGCTGGTGGGTTTCATGATCAAGAAATTCCTGTAGCGGCATCCAGGTTCAAGGCCCGTTCGCTGCCGGCGCAGTGGCGCTACGCTCAAAGCTGATCCGCCCCGAACAGCCTTAACCGCCCCAGGTCCAGCACCTGGATCTGGTTGTAGGCCAGCCCCAGGATTCCCTGGTCCGCCAGCGTCTGCAACGCCTGGTTCACCCGCTGGCGCGACAGGCCTGTCAGGTATCCCAGTTCTTCCTGCGAGATCGCCAGCGTCAGGTCGGTGGACGGATACAGCTGCGGATTGAACAGCTGCGCCAGGGACTGCGCCACGCGGGCATCGGCGTCCAGCAGCCGATGATTCTGGATCGAGGCGATGAATTCGCCCATCCGGTTGTTCAATTGCCCGATCACGAAGTGCGAGAACGGCAGGCTGGCCGACAGCAGCGCGTGGAAGGTATCGACCGGCACCCGCAGGACCAGCGACGGTTGGAGGGCGACCACATCGTATTTGCGCAGTTCGCGCTTGATGACGCTGCCCTCGCCGAACCAGCCGCCCGGCGGCACGCCGGAGAACGTGCAACTGCGCCCGGATTCGTTATAGATGGCCAGCTTCAGCAGGCCGGCGTGCACGCCCAGCCAGTAGTCCGACGGCGCGTTGCGGCGCGCGATCCAGGCGCCGCTGGCGACGTGGTCGGCATGCGACGTGGCCAGGACCAGGGCTTGATGCGGGGCGTCCAGCGCGCCGAACCAGGCACAGGCGCCGAACAGCTCGGCAAGCGCGTTGGCGGAAACAGCGTTTGAAACATCGGACATGGAAAGAACCGTGTAAAACTAGCAGTTGGCACGTGCGCGGAAGGTCTGTCATGCAGGCGACAGACAGGTTTCTCCGGCGACGGATACGCTACTCGCAAGCAGCGGGATACGGCAACGGGACACAGCAAAAGAACGGACCCACGCGGACAGCAAGATCCGCGATTCCGATCACGCTTTCCGCACACAGGCTATCCGGGCGCGCCCCGCGCCCGACAGGAGACAACGATGAGCAGCATGTTCGAACACGGCCTGGCGCGCCGGGACGCCAACTATGAGCCGCTGACCCCGGTGGATTTCATTGCCCGAGCGGCGCAAGTGTACGGCCAGCGCCTGGCGGTGGTGCACGGCAAGGTGCGGCGCACCTGGGCCCAGACCTATGAACGGGTGCAGCGCCTGGCCGGGGCGCTGGCGGCGGCCGGCATTGGCCGCGGCGACACGGTGGCGGTGATGCTGCCCAATATTCCCGCCATGGTCGAGGCGCATTTCGGGGTGCCCATGCTGGGCGCGGTGCTCAACACGCTGAATACCCGGCTGGACACCCCCAGCGTGCTGTTCATGCTGGGCCACGGCGAGGCCCGGGCGCTGATCGTGGACACCGAATACGCCGACGTGGCGCAGCGCGCCCGCGCGGAATTCCCGCACCTGACGGTGATTTCGGTGCACGACCTGGACAGCGCGCCGGCCACGTTGCCGGGCGCGACGGATTACGAGGATTTCCTGGCGGCGGCCCCTGCCCGCTTCGACTGGCAGCCGCCGGCGGACGAGTGGGATGCGATTGCGCTGAACTACACGTCAGGCACGACGGGCGATCCGAAGGGCGTGGTCTACCACTACCGCGGCGCTTACCTGAACGCGGTGAGCAATATCCTGGAATGGGATATGCCCAAGCACCCGGTGTATCTGTGGACGCTGCCGCTGTTTCACTGCAATGGCTGGTGCTTCGCCTGGACGGTGGCGGCGCGCGCGGGGGTCAATGTCTGCCTGCGCAAGTTCGATCCGAAGACGGTGTTCGACCTGATCCGCAGCGAAGGCGTGACGCACTACTGCGGTGCGCCCATCGTGCAAAGCGCGCTGGCCAATGCGCCGGCCGAGATGCGGGCGGGCATCGACCACACGGTGCGCACGATGGTGGCCGGCGCGGCCCCGGCGCCCGCGGTGATCGCAAAGATGAAGGAAATCGGCTTTGAACTGACGCACGTGTATGGGCTGACCGAGGTCTACGGCCCGGCCGCCGTCTGCGCCCGCCAGGAAGCCTGGGATGCGCTCGAAGACGAGCAACTGGCTGCGCTGACCGCCCGCCAGGGGGTGCGCTACCACCTGCAGGCCGGGGTCTCGGTGCGCGACCCGGAAACCATGCAGGAAGTGCCGGCCGACGAGCAGACCGTGGGCGAGATCATGTTCCGCGGCAATATCTGCATGAAGGGCTACCTGAAGAACGAACGCGCCACCGAAGACGCGTTCAGCGGCGGCTGGTTTCATACGGGCGACCTGGGCGTGATGACGCCGGACGGGTATATCCGCATCAAGGACCGCAGCAAGGACATCATCATCTCGGGCGGCGAGAATATCTCCAGCATCGAGGTCGAGGACGCGCTGTACCGCCATCCCGCCGTGGCCGCGGTGGCGGTGGTGGCGATGCCGGACCCGAAATGGGGCGAAACGCCCTGCGCCTTTGTCGAACTCAAACCCGGGCACAGTGCGACCGAGGCCGAGATCATCGCCCACTGCAAGCTGCTGCTGCCCGGCTTCAAGGTGCCGCGCGCGGTGCGCTTTGGCGAGCTGCCCAAGACGTCCACGGGCAAGATCCAGAAGTTTGAACTGCGCGCGGCGGTGGGTTCCACCCGCGCGATCGATGCCACCTGATTCCCCTTCCACACGCCAGGAGCGCTACGCCATGACGTACCAAGCCCCCGTGAAAGACATGCTGTTCGTGCTGAACCACCTTGCGGGCCTGCCGCAGGTGGCGGCGCTGCCCGAATACGCCGAAGCCACGCCGGACACTGCCCAGGCAGTGCTGGAAGAGGCCGCGACCTTTGCCGCCGATGTGCTGGCGCCGCTGAACCACCCTGCCGACCGCGAACCCAGCGCCTGGAAAGACGGCGCGGTGACGACGGCGCCGGGCTTCAAGCAAGCATTTCGCCAGTACGCCGAGGCTGGCTGGCAGGGCATGACGCATCCCGAGCAATATGGCGGCCAGGGCCTGCCGGGCCTGTTGGGCGCGCCCTGCGCCGAAATGCTGAACGCGGCCAACCTGTCGTTCGCGCTGTGCCCCTTGCTGACCAACGGCGCGATCGAAGCGCTGCTGACGGCCGGTTCGCCCGAGCTGCGTGAGCGCTACATCGGCCCGATGATCTCAGGCCAATGGACCGGCACGATGAACCTGACCGAACCGCAGGCAGGTTCCGACCTGGCCTTGCTGCGCAGCCGCGCGCAGCCGGTGGGCGACGGCAGCTACCGGATTTCGGGCACCAAGATCTTCATTACCTACGGCGAACATGACCTGGCCGAGAACATCGTGCACCTGGTGCTGGCGCGCCTGCCCGATGCGCCCGAGGGCGTGAAAGGTATTTCACTGTTCCTGGTGCCCAAGTTCCTGGTGAACGAAGACGGCACGCTGGGCGCGCGCAATGATGTGACCTGCGTGTCGATCGAGCACAAGCTGGGCATCAAGGCCAGCCCCACCGCGACGCTGCAGTTCGGCGATGCGGGCGGCGCCATCGGCTACCTGGTAGGCCAGGAAAACCGCGGGCTGGACGCCATGTTCATCATGATGAACGCGGCCCGCTTTGCGGTGGGCGTGCAGGGCATCGCGGTGGCCGACCGCGCCTACCAGCACGCGCTGGCGTATGCCGCAGATCGCGTGCAGAGCCGCCCGGTGGACGGGTCGTCGCGCGAATCCGTGACCATCATCCATCACCCCGACGTGCGCCGCATGCTGGGCACGATGCGTGCGCTGACCGAAGCCGGCCGCGCGCTGGCCTACTACACCGCCGGCCACGCCGACCTGGCCCACGCCAGCGCCGACCCGGCCGCCCGCGCCCGCCACCTGGCGGTGCAGGAATTCCTGGTGCCGATCGTCAAGGGCTGGTGCACCGAGGCGTCCATCGACGTGGCCAGCCTGGGCGTGCAGGTGCACGGCGGCATGGGCTTCATCGAAGAGACCGGCGCCGCGCAGTATTACCGCGACGCCCGCATCCTGACCATCTACGAAGGCACCACCGCCATCCAGGCCAACGACCTGGTCGGCCGCAAGACGCTGCGCGATGGCGGCGCGGTGGCGCAGGCCCTGATCGAAGAGATCCGCAAGACGGAAGAAGCGCTGCAAGCGCGCAGCGAACCGGCCGCCCGGCTGGTGCTGACGCCGCTGCGCCAGGGCCGCCTGGCGCTGGCCAACACGGTGGATTTCGTGGTGGCCAATGCCGCCGCGCATCCCAATGCCGTGTTCGGCTCGGCCGTGCCCTACCTGCTGCTGGCCGGCACCGTGCTGGCGGGCTGGCAGATGGCGCGCGCGCTCTTGGCGTCGCTGGACCACCAGGCCGAAGACCCGGCCTTTCACCAGGCCAAGATCGCCACGGCCCAGACCTACGCACTGCACAAGCTGACGCAGGCGCCGGGACTGGCGGCGGTGGTGGCGGGGTCGATCGAGTACGCGGTCCAGCCCTGAATCGCCCCGATCGTCTCCCCTCAAAGACCGCCAAGGCGGTCTTTTTTCATGGGGGACGGCGCGGTTAAACATATAACCAAAAAGAATAAAGAAAAGAAATAAACATATCTAAAATTATTAAGCGGACACTGCCCGCAGGCAAGACGCCAGCCGTATCAAGGCGTAGTACAGGACCCTTCCCCATGCTTCGCAAGCTGTTTTCCGCCGCCCTCATCGCCACCGCTTTCGCCGTTGCCCCCGCCCATGCCGCGCCGCCCGCGCTGGAAATCGGCTACCTGCCGATCCTGCCGGACGCGCAGTTGTTCGTGGCGCTGGAAGAAGGCACCTTGCAGGCCCAGGGCGCCCCCGCCCCCAAGCTGGTGCAGTTCCAGAGCGGCCCCGCGCTGACGCAGGCGCTTTTGGCCGGCCAGCTGGACGTGGCCTACGTCGGCATCGGCCCGGCGCTGGTGGCCAGCGCCAAGGGCGCCGGCATCAAGGTGGTGGCGTCCAACATCGTGGAACAGGTGAACGTGGTGGCGCTGGGTGCGCTGGCGCCGTATTTCGCGTCGGGCGATCCGGCCACCGCCTTTGCACGCTTTGCCAAGGACAAGGGCAGAAAGCCCGTCATCGCCAGCTACCCCAAGGGCGCGGTGCCCGAAGCCGCGCTGCAATACTGGCTGCGCAAGCAGATCAAGGCCGATCCGGCCAGCCTGGACCTGATCTACCAGGGCGAGGCGCAGATCCAGCAGTCGCTGTTGACGGGCGCCATCGACGGCGCGGCCATTCTGGAGCCCACCGTGACCACGGTGCTGACGCGTGCGCCGGATTCGCGCGTGGTGGCGCGCGGCTCGCAACTGTTTCCGAACCAGCCCGGCGCCGTGCTGCTGGTGCGCGACAAGCTGATCGCCGATCACCCCGAGGTGGTGCAGCAGCTGGTCAACGCCCAGTTGTCCGCCACGGCCCTGCTCAAGAACGACCCGGCGCGCGCCGCCGGCCACGTGCAGAAATATGTGGGCGGCGGCCGCCTGGACCGCGCCCTGGTGGAAAAGGCCATCCGCAGTTCGCACGACCAGTTCGTGGCGGACCCGCACGCCATCGTCAACGCCACCGCCGAGCTGCAGACCTTCCAGGCCAGCCTGGGCACGGTCGAGGCGCCGCCGGTGGACGTGAAGCAATTGTTCGACACGCGCTTCTTCGACAAGGCCGCCAAGCCATGAGCCAGACCGCCCAGGCCTATGCCGCCCCGGCGGAGCGCCCGCGCGGCGAAACGCCGCCGTGGCATGCCGCCGCGCGCCGCGCCGCCTACGGCATTGCAGGGCTGGCGATCTTCATCGGCATCTGGAAGGCCGCGCTGATCTGGCAGTGGGCGCCCCCGGGCACCCTGCCCGACCCGTTCGCGCTGCCGGCCACGCTGATGCAGGAATGGCAGTCGGGCCGCTTGCTGCCCGCCATCGGTTCGAGCCTGGTGCATTATTTCTGGGGCCTGGCGGCGGGCACGGCGCTGGGCTTTGCCGTCGGCCTGGCCGCCGCGACGTTGCCGCGCTTTGATCTGATGCAGGCCTACCTGGCGCGCATCCTGCGGCCGATTCCGCCGCTGGCCTGGGTGGTGTTCGCCATCGCCTGGTTCAAGGTCAGCCATGCCGGGGCCGCGTTCGTGATCGCCATCGGCGTGTTCTGGGTGAACTACTTCGCGACCTACAGCGCAGTGCGCAACGTGGACCCGCGCTTCTATGAACTGGCGCGCGCCTTCGGCCACGGCGGTTACGTGGCGCGCGCGCTGACCGTGACGCTGCCCGCCATTGCCCCCGGCGCGCTGTCGGGCGTGCGCACCGGCATCGGCCAGGCCTGGATGACGCTGATCGCCGCCGAACTGCTGGGCGTGCCCGGCATGGGCCAGGAAATGAACGCCGCCGCGGGCGTGGGCGCCTACGACGCGGTGGTGGTGTACATGCTGATCATCTCGCTGGTCTACACGATCTGCGACCTGGCGTTTTCCGCTGTCGAAGGCAAGGTGCTGCAATGGCGTCCGTAATCGAGTTTTCCAAGCTGTCCTACCAGCACCCCGGCGCCGCCGCGCCCGTCATCCAGGGCCTGTCGCTGGATATCGAGGCCGGCAGCTTCGTGGCGGTGGTGGGCGGATCGGGCGTGGGCAAGTCGACGCTGCTGCGCGCCGCGGCCGGGCTGGCCGAGCCCGCTTCGGGCGAAGTGCGCTTTCAGGCGCCGGCGCGGCCCGGACGCCGCAGCCGCGCGGTGGTGTTCCAGGACAGCCGCCTGATGCCCTGGCGCACCGTGGGCGGCAATGTCGGCTATGGGCTGGAAGGCCTGGGCCTGGATCGCGCGGAACGCCAGCGCCGTGTCGACGCGGCGCTGCAACTGACCGGCCTGGCCGACTACGGCCGCCGCTGGCCGCACCAGCTGTCTGGCGGGCAGGCGCAACGCGTGGGCATCGCCCGCGCGCTGGCGGTCAAGCCCGACCTGCTGCTGATGGACGAACCCTTCAGCGCGGTCGACGCCATTACCCGCCGCAACCTGCAGCAAGAGCTGATCCGGGTGTGGCAGGCGTCGGGCGCGGCCGTACTGTTCGTGACGCACGACATCGAAGAAGCCGTGTTCCTGGCCGACAAGGTCGTGGTGCTGGGCGGCCGCCCGGCCAACATCGCGGGCAACTACGCCATCGACCTGCCCCGCCCGCGCGACCGCGCCGACCCGGCGTTTGCGCGGCAGGTGGCGGCGATCTCGCATACGCTGGAACACCACTGAACGGCGGCGCCGGCACAGGCCGGCCCGCTCGCCGCCTGCGTGATTCAAGCGCGACCAAAGTGCGATTCAAGCCCGAATAAAGCGCGATTCACCCGCGAGACGTCGCGCAGGCCGCCGGCATGGCCGCCTTGCGCGGCAAGGTCACGGCCCAGAACACGGCGGCCACCAGGCCCAGCCCCGCGCCCAGCGCGCATACGCCCAGCCAGCCGGCGTGCGCGTAGACATAGGTCGACGCAATCGACCCCAGGCCGCTGCCCACCGCATAGAACATCATGTAGCCGCCCACCAGCCGGCTGTGCGCCTGCGCGCCGATGCTGAAGATCATGGTCTGGTTGGTGACGTGCAAGGCCTGCGCGGCAATGTCCAGCAGCAGCACGCCCAGCGCCAGCGCCCACAGGCTCTGGTCCAGGAACGCAATGGGTATCCAGGCCAGGCACAGCAGCGCCAGCCCCGCCCCGGTGGTGCGCTGGCCCAGGCCACGGTCGGCCAGTCGACCGGCGCGCGCCGCCACCAGCACGCCGGCCACGCCCACCAGCCCGAAGGCGCCCACCGCGGTATGCGTCAGGGAATGCGGCGGCGCGCTCAGGGGCAGCACCAGCGCCGTCCAGAAAGCGCTGAAGCTGGCGAACATCAGCAGCGCGATCACACCGCGCACCTGCAGCACGCGCTCGGTCGCCAGCAACGTGAACAGCGAGCGCAGCAGCGCGCCGTAGCGCAGGCCGGCCGTCGGCAACTCACGGCGCGGCAGCCAGCGCGCCAGCACCAGCGCCAAGGCGGCGGCCAACACGGCGGACACCAGGTACACGGCGCGCCACCCCCAGAGGTCGGCAACGGCGCCGGCCAGCGTGCGCGCCAGCAGCAGGCCGATCACCACCCCACCCTGCGCCGCCCCGACCACCCGGCCCCGTTCGGCCGGAGCGGCCAGGGCGGCCGACAGCGCCAGCAGGCCCTGCGTCATGGCCGTGCCGAGCAGGCCCAGCGCCAGCATGCCGGCCAGTAGCCAGGGGGAATTCGTCGCCCCGGCCACCGCCGCCAACGCCAGCACCAGCAGGCCCAGTTGCCCGAGCATCAGGCGGCGCCGGTCCAGCAGATCGCCCAACGGCACCACCAGCAGCAGCGCAAGGGCGCAGCCCACCTGCGTGGCGGTGACCACGATGCCCACCGCCCCTTCATCCAGGCCGAATTCACGGCCCATGGCGTCCAGCAAGGGCTGGGCGTAATACACGTTGGCCACGCTCAGGGCACAGGCCACGGCCAGGAGCAGCACCACGGCGGTGGGCAGGCGGGCGGCGGACGGGGGGTCGGATCGTTCTGGCATGGGAGCCTCAATTGGTTTCATAACAAAACCAGAATGCTAGGCCTTAAGGTTTTATAATGCAACTACAAATTCGCGATTCACGTTGACGTCCAACCGAAGGGCCGCACGCCCTTCCCCAGTGCCGCATCGGCCGGCAAAGGTCCGCACGACATGGTCAAACGCACCAGCCTTGAAGGCGCTTCCTGTCCGGTGGCGCGCTCGCTCGACGCCATTGGCGACTGGTGGTCGCTGTTGATCGTGCGCGATGCGTTCGACGGCCTGCGGCGCTTTGGCGAATTCCAGAAAAGCCTGGGCGTGGCCAAGAACATCCTCAGCGACCGCCTGCGCACGCTGGCCGCGCACGGCATCCTGGCCACGGTGCCGGCCTCGGACGGCAGCGCCTACCAGGAATACGTGCTGACGGAAAAAGGCCAGGCGCTGTTTCCCGTCATCGTCGGCCTGCGCCAATGGGGCGAAGACCACTACTACGGCCCCGCCGAAGCCCATTCCCAACTGATCGACCGCAAGCGCGGCCAGCCCGTCAAGCGGCTGGAAATCCGCGCCCAGGATGGCCGCTTGCTGGGGCCGGACGACACGCTGGTGCAGAAGGTCGACAACTGATCGCCTGGATGCAATGCGGGCGCAATGCACACTCGGCTACGCCGCTACCGCGCCCGGCCAGTGTCCCGTCGCCAGGGCGGTCGGCGAATAGCTGTTGAAGCGCCAGCGCAGGGCCAACGCCCCGGGCCGCGCGCGCACCCGCTGCACATGCACCCGCCACAGGCGCTCCGCGCCTTCGAAGGCAGCGATCTCCGGGCTGTCCAACACCACTTCGGCGCGGCCCGACAGCTGCAGCACGTCGCCGCGTTCGAAGTCGATGAACAGCAGGCCGGCGCGCGGATTGATCACCAGGTTGCCCAGCGTGTTGAAGAAGCGGTTTCCAGAGAAATCCGGAACCGTCAGCGTATTGCCATCGACCCGCACAAAGCCCGGCTTGCCGCCGCGATGGGACACATCGACGCGGCGCCCGGCGGGCTCGGTGTCGGCGTAGCTGGTCACGAACAGGGTGTCGGCTTGCGCGATGAGCGCGCGGTCGGCCTCGTTCAATGCTGCACGCTCATGCCCCACGCCGGGAAAGCGCAGCGCGGGCGAACGCGAGAAAAAGAATTCGCGCGCCTGGATGTATTGCGGGCAGTTGCCGAAGGACTCGCCCACCGAGATATCGAAGCGCTTGCCGTCCCAGGCACTGATCTGTCCGTTCATGCGGTTGCGGCGGCGCGAGTGCAGCTCGATGCCCAGCAAGGCGATGGCCTGCCCTGCCCCCAGGCCCGCGGACAGCGGATCATCGGCGTCGGGCACGGCCGCCACGCGCAGCGTCGTCGGGTCTGGCGAACGCAGAAAGCCCGGCTCTCCTTCCAGCACGCCGGCCCACGGATCGCCCTGCGCGTCGACCGCGCCGGCCACCACGAAGGGCAACTGCTCGAAGAAGGTCCGGTGCTGGTCGGGCATGTAGTCGCGAATCACCTTGGCGCCGACCTGCGCCATGCGCTCGGCCATGCCGATATGGGCCTGCAATTGGCGTTCGCCGGCATGCCAGGGCGCGGCGGGGGCCGGGTCTGTGATGGTAGCGTTCATGGTGGGTTCCTTGGCGGTGTCACACGCTTGGCCGCGGCATCAGGCTGCCAGCAGCCCGACGGGCGTGGTCACCATCGGCACGAAGCCCGGCAAGGCCTCGATCCGCGCCAGCCAGGCGCGCACCTGCGGATACGCCGCCAGCGACACATTGCCTTCGGGCGCATGCGCCACATAGGCATAGCAGGCCACATCGGCAATGGTGGGCGTGGCGCCCGCCAGGTAGCCGGTGGCAGCCAGCTCGTGTTCCATCACGGCCAGCAGCGCGTGGGCCCGCGTCAGCGTGGCCGGCACGTCATAGGGCGCGCCGAACACAGTGACCAGGCGCGCCGCGGCCGGGCCGCCGGCCAACGGACCGGACGCCGCCGACAGCCAGCGCTGCACCGCGGCCGCGCCCACGGCGTCTTCGGGCAGCCAGGCCTGGCCGTTGTAGCGCTTGCACAGGTACACCAGGATGGCGGTCGAATCCGCCACCACCACGCCATCGTCGTCGATGACCGGCACCTGGCCGAACGCATTCAGCGTCAGGAAGTCAGGCTGCTTCTGCGCGCCACTGCGCAAGTCCACCTCGACCACGCGGTGCGGCACCTGCAACAGGGACAGCATCAGCGCAACGCGGTGGGCGTGGCCAGACAGGGGAAAGCTGTAGAACGTCAGGGAAGCGGAGGACATGGCGCAATCTCAAGAATGGAAACGGGCTTCCATCTTGAACCGGCCCGGCCCGCCAGAGAACCGCCAGCGGGCGCAAGACACTATTGCGAAAAAAAGTGGGTATCGGCAATCAACCCGGCAGCGCCGCCAGGTCTCGCCGCAACGCGTCAACGCAGAAATCGACGAAGCTGCGGACCTTGGCCGAGCTTTTGCGGCCTTCGGGGTAGACGACGTGTACCGGTATCGGGGGCAGTTCGTAGTCGCGCAGCACTACTTGCAGTGCGCCGCTGGCAAGGTGACGGGCCACTTGATAGGACACGACCTGCGTCAGGCCCCAGTCTTCGCAGGCTGCCTTGATCGCCCCCTGGAACGAGGTGACCGTCAGTTGCGAGGCCATCGGCAGGCGCCGCGGCTGGCCGTCCTGCAGGAAACGCCATTGCGGCCCGCGGCCTTCCATGGCGGCCGTGATGGTGCAGAACTGCGCCAGCGCGTCGGGCGTGTCCGGCTTGCCGAAACGCTGCAGGAAAGCGGGCGAGGCGCAGACGACGCGCCGCACGTGCCCCACCGCGATGGCGGTCAGCGACGAGTCGGGCAGCGCGCCGATGCGCACGGCCACGTCCACGCCTTCATCCAGCAGGTTCACCACGCGGTCCACCAGCAAGGCGCGCACCGAGACCTCGCGATGTTCGCGCAGGTAGCCCAGCACGGCAGGCATGACGTGCAACTCGCCAAACAGGGATGGCGCGGTGATGTGCAATGACCCGCGCGGCGCGGCCATGGCGCCGGCGGCCGCGTCGTCGGCCTGGTCGACGTCTTCGAGAATGCGGCGGCAGTCCTGGGCGTAGCGTTCGCCGGCTTCGGTCAAGCGCAGGCTGCGGGTGGTGCGCACCAGCAGCAGCGCGCCCAGCCGGCGTTCCAGCGCGGAAACGCTGCGGGTGACGGCGGGGGCCGACATGGCCAGGCGGCGGGCGGCGGCGGCAAAGCTGCGGGCTTCGGCCACGGCCAGGAACACGCTCATTTCTTGGAATCGGTTCAAGGCGTCGTGCCTCCGTGATGGCGTAGCGGCCAGTCAGGCCGAGAGGGCCCGTGGCTGGGGTGCGGACGAGACATTGCTGGCCGGCAGGCCGGGCGTGGCGGGCAAGGCGGCGACGCTGTCGCGCACGCATTGGCGCACGATGTCAGCCAGGGCCGCGGCGACAGGGCCGGGTTGACGCTGAGCGCCGTACAGCGACAGCGTGAGGCTGGGCAATGGCGGCAGGCCCAGTTCGCCCGGCGCCAGCACGCGCAGGCTGGCGGGCAGGCCAAGCGGGGTTCGCACCATCAGGCCCAGGCCCGCGCTGACCGCCGCCCACAGGCCCGCCAGGCTGGGGCTGATGAACGCCGACGTCCAGGCGATGCCGGCGCGGTCCAGCGCGTCGGTGGCGCGGCTGCGAAAAAGGCATGGCGCCTCGAAGGCCACCAGCGGCAAGGCATTGGCCGCGCCCGCCCAGGCCAGGCCAGAGGCGACCGGCCCGATCCAGCACATCGGCAGTTCCGCCAACCGCGTTGCGTGCGGCTGCGACGCATCGACATCCCACGCCAACGCCAGATCCAGTTCGCCCGCGGCGATACGTTCGAGCAGGTCGGCATTGCGCGCCACGCGCGCTTCGATGCGGACCTGCGGGTGCGCGCGCGCAAACTGGCCCAGTACCTGCGGCAGCAGGATTTCACCGAAGTCCTCTTGCAGGCCCAGGCGCACCTGGCCCTGCAACTGCGCGCCGCGCACCGCCACGGCGGCCTGGTCGTTCAATTCGAGCAACCGGCGCGCGTAGGCCAGCATGGTCTCGCCCGCGTCGGTCAGCGCCAGGCCGCGGCCGGCCTTGCGCAGCAGCGGCACCCCGGCCTGGTCTTCCAGCTTTTTCAACTGCGCGCTGACGGCGGACGTGGATCGCCCAAGCCGGTCGGCCGCGCGGCCGAAGCTGCCCAGTTCGACGCCGGCCACGAAGCTGCGCAGCACGTCCAGGTCAAAAGTGATCGATCGCATGATCGTCCTGTTTTTCAAAACCTTTAGTTGAAAATTTCCTGATTTTCAGAACCATCTTACGAGCGCAGACTGAAACGCGTCAATCCTGCCTGGAACGCGCCATGTCCCTGTCCACCCTGTCCGCCTCGGCCGCCCTGCCCGCCTCATCCCCCCTTCGCCCGACCCATCGCTGGAAGGTGTTGGCGGTGGGCGTGGCCGCCAATGCGGCGTTTTCGGCCGCCGCGGCCGGGCTGCCCGCCACGGCGGTCTTCATGCGCTCGGGCTATCGCCTGGACAACGACCAGTTGGGCCTGGCGCTTGGCCTGATGGGGCTGGGCGTGGCGCTGTTCGAACTGCCTTGGGGCATGCTGGCCGACCGCTGGGGCGACCGGCCCGTGCTGCTGGGCGGCCTGGGCGCTACAGCGGTGGCGCTGGCCTGGATGAGCGTGTTTGCCGCCCCCGTGCACGGCGCCGCGCCGGCCTTGTGGCTGCTGGCGCTGGGCCTGCTGCTGGTGGGCGTGATGGGCGGCAGCGTCAACGGCGCCAGCGGCCGCGCGGTGATGGCGTGGTTCGACGAGGGCGAGCGCGGCCTGGCCATGAGCATCCGCCAGACCGCCGTGCCGCTGGGCGGCGGGCTGGGCGCACTGGTGCTACCGTGGCTGGCCTCGCAGGTCGGCTTTGCGGCGGTGTTCGGGCTGCTGGGCGGGCTGTGCGCGGGGGCTGCGCTGTTGACGTTGGGATGGCTGCGAGAGCCGGATCGGGCGTCGGCCACACCGGCTCGCGCCACGATTGCTGGCCGGACGTTCAGCGGCGCCCCTCCTGCTGGTGCGACCCGCGTCCAAGCCCCATCGTCCGACACGCGCTCTGCCTCGCACCCGGCCCACCCGGCGCCCTCCAGCCCGCTGCGCGATGCCCGCGTCTGGCGGGCCGCGCTGGCCATCGGCCTGTTGTGCAGCCCGCAATTCGCGGTGCTGACGTTCGCCACCGTGTTCCTGCACGACTACAGCGGCGCGGGCATCGCCACGCTGACCGCGGTGATGGTGGCGGTGCAGGTGGGTGCGATGGTGGCGCGCATCGCCAGCGGCCGCTGGACCGACCGCCGCGGCAACCGCCGCGCCTATCTGCGCGGCTGCATCTGGCTGGGTTTCGCGTTGTTCGTCGCCTTGGCCGGCGTGGCGTGGGCCGTGCGTGACACGGCGACCGATCCCGCCGCCGTGGCGGCGGTGGCCGTGCTGCTGGCGGTGGCGGGCATCTGCGTATCGGCCTGGCATGGCGTGGCCTATACCGAACTGGCTACGCTGGCCGGCGCGCAGCGCGCCGGCACCGCGCTGGGGCTGGCCAATACGTGCGTCTATCTGGGGCTGTTCCTGACGCCGCTGGCGCTGCCGCACCTGGTGGCGGCGGCGTCCTGGCCGCTGGCGTGGGGGGTGGCAGGCGGGTTGATGCTGGCGGCGCTGCCGCTGCTGCCACGAACGGCGCGGGCTTGAACGACGACCACCCATACCGACCTGCCCGGGCCACACATGCACGCGCTCTTGGAGCGTCGGCGCGAGATCTGCCCTCCGGACCTTAGCCCTTGAATTCCTGCCGCAACCATGCCAGGAACGCCTTGACCGGCGGATGCCGTTCCCGCCCCGGCGCGCACAGGGCGGTGTAGGCGGCCCCCGGCACGCTGACCTGGGGCAGCAACGGCACCAGCGTGCCGGCCTTGACGCTGTCGGACACCATCACCGAGCTGGCCAGCACCAGCCCCTGCCCTGCAATGGCGGCCTGTAGCGCGTAGTGTTCTTCCTCATAGGCGTGTACCGCTGCCGGCTTGCGCCACGCCGGCAGCCCGGCCGCCGCGCACCATTGCTGCCAGCCGTCTTCATACAGCGCGGAGTCGCGCCAGCGCACGGTCACCAGCGCGGGCCGGGTTCGGCCCGCGCGCTGCGCCTGCGCCACCACCGCCGGCGCGCCATAGACGCCAAACCATTCCTGCAATGCGCAGGCCGCGTGCAGCGCCGGATAGCGCCGGCTGCTGTAGCGGATCGCCACGTCGACGCTGGCGTCCTGCAGCAGGTCGATGGTTTCGGCCTGGGCCGACAGGCGCAATTGGTACTGCGGATACGCCTGGTAGAAGCGCCCCAGCCGCGGCACCAGCCACAACGCCGCGAAGGAATGGGTGGTGGACAGCGTCAGCGTCCCCGCCGCGCTGGCCGGGCGCAGGGCGTCAAGCGTCTGCGCAATATCGAGCAAGGCGCCGTGCGCGCTGGCGAACAGGCGCGCGCCGCTGTCGGTCAGTCGCACGCCCTGCGGCACGCGGTCGAACAACGCCACCCCCGCATGGCGCTCCAGCGCCTTGATCTGGTGCGACACCGCCGTGGGCGTGACGGACAGCTCGGCTGCGGCCAGCTTGAAGCTGCGCAGTCGCGCGGCGGCTTCGAACGTGCGCAGCGCCGTGACGGGCAACGAGGCAAACATGAGGAGGCCCTCGTAGATGAATTCAATTCATCGTAGGCGAGAAATGCTCGTTTGTCGCGGCCCGGGCAGGTGCCTACATTTAGTCCACGGTCGGGGTGGCTTTGCCGGCCCGCCCACCTTTCCTTCATTCGAGGCACTGAACATGAATTCAAATCATCAGTTGAAGTTGTTGATCCTGGCAGGCAGCCCGCGCCGGGACGGCAACAGCGCCGCCCTGGGCGCCGCCGCCCGACGCGGCGCGCAAGCGGCGGGCACGTCCGCCACGCTGCTGTTCCTGGACGACTACATCCAGGGCTTTCTGCCCGACCTGCGCCGCGCGTCGGCGCCCGATGACCGCTATGCCGAATTGTTCCTGGACCACTACCTGCCCGCCGACGGCGTGTTGTTCTGCACGCCGCTGTACTGGTATGGCATGTCGGCCCAGACCAAGGCGTTCTTTGACCGCTCGTTCACGCATTACGCCGGCACTGGCCCGGAACCGGAACGGGTCAAGGCCGCCATGGCCGGCAAGCGCCTGGGCCTGGCTGTGGCGTCGGAAGAGACCTATCCTGGCGCGGTGCTAGGCGTGGTGCACCAGTTGCAGGAATTTGCCCGCTACACGCACGCGGACTTCGTCGGCTGCGTGCACGGGTCGGGCAACAGCCGCGGCGAGATCGCGGCAGACCCGCGCCGCCCGCTGCAGGCCGCCGAAACCCTGGGCGCCGAGTTCTTCACGCGGAAATACTCGGACTACCGGTTAGAGACGCCACGCAGTCGCAACGTATGGGGGTCGCCCCCGCCAGACGACGCTCGCCCCGCGTAAGCCACCCCAGGGCGATGGGCCAGAGCGAGTCGCGGAAACGTTCGTGGAAGAAGGCGAAATGGCCGATGCCGTCCAGCCCCAGCGAGGCGGGGGCCAGCCGCAGATGGGTGCGCGCGCTACCCGTGAAATAGCCCAGCAGCCGGCCGATGGCGGCTTCGGTGCCGAATTCGTCGTCGGTCACGCTCAACGCCAGGATGGGCGCCGTGACCGCCGCCATCGCGGCTACGCGGCGTGCGCCCGCCGGCCCGCCGCGCGTCTCGAAGCGCGGGCCCATGAAGCTCCAGTCCCGCACCACGCCGCGCGGCGTGTCTTCCAGCCAGCCCAGCCGGCGTCCCGGGAAGTAGCCCAGGCTGGCGGCCAGCAGCGGCATGGCCACGTGCCATTTGGCCAGCATGCGCAGGCGATGCCCTGCGGCGTAATCGCGCCAGTAGGCGTATTGCGCACCCATGGTGAAGATGCGGCGCAAGCCCTGCGCGGACGGCGCCAGGCCCGTGACGAAGCCGCCGATGCTGTGCGCCACCACGTCCACGGGCTGGCCTGGAAAATGCGCCGCGACAAAGCGCAGCACCGCTTCGAAGTCCTGCTCGCCCCAGTCCATCCACGAGGCCTGGAAGCCGCGCAAGGAGTCCGGACGCGACTCGCCGATGCCGCGGTAGTCGTAGGTGACGACGTCAAAGCCGTGCTGGTACAGGTAGGCGGCGAAGCGGGCGTAGTAGCGGCAGCGCACGGAAGTGGCCGCGTTGATGACGACGACGGGCCGCCGGGCTACCCCAGGTTCAGCGTCATCAGGCTGATCTTCATCAGGCCGGATGGCGTCGAACCCGGCCGCCTCTGGATCGGCACCGCTCGCGGCCGCATCCGCATGGCGCCACATATAGCCGCCCAGCGCCACCCCGTCCGCGGCGCTCAAGGTGATGCGTTGAGCTTCCATTTTCACATTCCTTTCTATCAATCGATCAAGCAAAGAAACCTGGCGAACAACTCGATTAAATCCGGAGAAAACACCCGATTCAACCGATTATTCGTTGCTCATCACATGATTTATAGGAATGCCTATAGCCCCATTGCGCGGGCGGCCGACCGGTTCATCACCCCCGGCGGACTGCCGTAGACCTGCTTGAATACCCGCGTCAGATGGGCCTGGTCCGCGAACCCGACCGCCGCCGCGGCCTGCGCCAAAGGCAAGCCGCCACGCAGCAGCGCACGGGCGCGCGCCACTCGCCAGTTGCGCAGCCAGGCCTGCGGCGGCAGGCCATAGCGCCGCGCGAACTGCTTGACCAGCGTGCTGCGGTGCTTGCCTTCGGCCCGCGCCAGCGCCTCCAGGTCCGGCGCGCAGGCCGGATCGGATCGCATGCGTTCGAACAGCAGCGCACAGACATCCGGCTCGGTCGAACCCGTTGCCTTGCCCCTGTCCATCGCCTCGCCCACCGGCTGCCCATGCGCGGCCAACAACGCGAACAACGCCGCCGACAAGCGGCCGCGGCGCACGGCGTCGTCGGTTTCATCCGGCGCCAGCGCCGCCAGCCATTGATCGCACAGCGCTGCGTCGCGGATAACCGGCCCCGGCAACGCCAGGCCGTTCTCACGCAAGGCCCACGCATGGTCCCGAAACCAGGCCGGCTCGATATACGCCATGCGGTACGCCAGCAAGCCCGCCGAGGTGCCGCCGGTATGCACCTGCCCGGGTGCGATCACCACCAGGTCGCCCTCGCCCGCCTCGAAGGCGTCGCCGCGCACGGTGAAGGTACAGCGCCCCCGGGCGATGGCGCCGATGGACCAGGCGTCGTGAAAGTGGGCGTCGAAGCGGTAGGCGCGCAGGTCGGCAATCAGCACGTCGCCGGGCAGGCCCGCGCCGCAATGCCAGATATGTTGGGAAACCGCCATCGAAAGACCGCCAGGAAAAACAGGGCACACCGCCGTGAGGATGATGGCGGCTATCCGAAATAGTCGGCCTGCGACGCCAGCGACCGCGCCAGCAGCCAGGCATTGCGGGGATTTTCGCCCACCCGGCGGATGGCATAGGGCCACCAGTCGGCGCCGAACGGCAGATACACCCTGACGTTATAGCCCAGCCGGCGCAGCGCCAGTTGCCAGTCGGGCCGCACGCCGTAGAGCATCTCGAACTCAAAGGCATCGGGCGCCCAGCCGCGCTCGCGGGCCAGCGCCATGATGGCGCCGGCCAGGCGGTCGTCGTGGGTGCCGAACACCGGCAGAAAGCCGGCCGCGCGCGCGGCGGGCGACAACATGATGGACGCGCTGTCCAGATAGGCGTGGTCGATGGCGGCGCGGCCCGGATGGTCCAGCGCGCGTTCCGGAAAGGCGCCCTTCACCAACCGCAGCGAGGTGCGCTGGCCGATCGCCCAGGCCAGGTCTTCGGGGGTGCGGCGGCGTCGCGCCTGCAAGGTCAGGCCGATGGGCAGGCCTGCCGCCAGCAGCGTGCGATGCAGCGCGCAGGTGCGGTCGCGGATGGCCGAATCTTCCATGTCCAGCACCACCCAATCGCGGCCGCCGCCGGCCGCCTGGCGCGCGCGGTCGGCGATGCGCCGCGCATTGCCAGCGCCCAGCGCGTCGTCGCGCATGTAGCCGATGGCGGTGGGGTCGATGGAGACGTGCACATCCAGCCCCGCCTGGCCCAGGGCCGTTGCCGCCTCGATCGCCTGGCCCACGTTGTGTTCGATGGCGGCCGGGTCGGCCACGTATTCGCCCAGGTAGAACAAGGACGCGCGGATGCCATGCGCTTCGCGCAGCCGGACCGCGGTGCGCACGGCCTGGTCGATGTCGGCGCCGCCGACGAAGCGCCGCGCCAGCGAGGTCCGGGCGGCCAGGCCGCGCATGGCCCGGCCGATGCCCGGGCTGCGCGCCAGCGTGATGGCGGTTTTCTGGAATAGGCTCATGGGCGCTCCGTGCGAAAAGCGCCACTATGGAAGGGCCGCGCGGACCTGTCTTGAACAGGAGTGAATCCCGCGCGGCCAGAACCGATTGCGTCAGACCTTGCCGGCGGCCAGCCCCGCCGCCCGGCCGCGGCCGAACAAGGGCCGCTGCACCGTCTGCGCCAGCAACACCCCGGCCAGCGTCACCGCGCCGCCCAGCAGGTGATAGCCGTGCAGTTGCTCGCGCAGCAACACGAAGGCGGCCAGCGCGGTGAACAGCGGCAGCAGGTTGATGAAGATGCTGCAGCGGTTGGGCCCCAGGCGATGCACGCCTTCGATCCACAGGAACGACAGCAGCACCGACGAGAAGATGCCGGCATACAGGATCAACGGAATCGTCTTCATGTCCAGCGCCGCCTGCGCTGCCGGCACCCGCAGGTACAGCGGCAGCATGTACAACAACGCAAAGATCGACTGCACGAAGGTGGACTGCCACGCCGGCACCGGCACCTTCCAGTGGCGCAGCAGCACGCCGTACAGCGCATAGGAAAACGCCGCCAGCAGCATCAGGCCGTCGCCCACGTGGATGCCGTGCTGGAACACGCTGAGCATGTCGCCCTGCCCCACCAGGTAGAGCAGCCCCAGGAACGACAGCGCGCCCCCGGCCGCCATGCCCAGCGTCAGCGGATCGCGCAGGATCACCACGCTGAGCAGCATGCTCAGCAGCGGAATCAGCGCGGTCAGGATGGCCATGTTGGTGGCAGTGGTGGTTTCAGCGGCGCGGTACGACAGGGCCTGGAACAAGGCCGACGACAGCGCACCGTACAGCGCCAGCTTGGGCCAGTGACGCAGGATGGTCTTGCGGTTGCGCCAGGCGGGCACGGCCGTGAACAGACTCATGATCGCCAGCGCCAGGATCAGCCGGTAGAAGGTGATGGCGGTGGGCGAGATGGCGCTGGCGGCCATCTTGGAGACGATGACATTGCCCGCCCAGAACAGGATGGCGAACAATGGAAACAGGTAGGACATGATGAGTTCACTCGCAGGAGGGGAATCGGCACATCCGCTGGCCGGGCGCACGCCCGACCCGCAGATGACCGCCATCCTATTGAGCGCCCGCGCGCCCGTCTGCCGATGAACTGGCACAGACTATCTTGAAATGGACATTTCGCCAGCCCCGCCGTCACGAGGCGGCGACGCCAGCCAGGATCGCGCCGCGGTCAGGGCCGGAACATCGCCTCGTCCAGCGGCGCCTGCAACCCCGCCATGCGCGCCGTCAGCAGCGCCGCGCTGCCGCAGGCCAGGGTGAAGCCCAGCGCGCCCTGGCCGATGTTCAGCCACAGGTTGTCCGCGGCCGGGCTGCGGCCGATCAGCGGCTTGCCCGTGGGCGTGGCCGGACGCAGGCCGGCCCAGGGAATGGCCTGCCCCAGGTCCAGCGCCGGAAAGGCTTCGGCCACCTGGCGCTTGAGCAGCGCGATGCGCACCGGGTCGATGTCGGCGTTGCCGCTGCCGATGTCGACCATGGCGGCAATGCGCAACACCCCGCCGACGCGGGCGTAGACGATGCGGCGTTCGTAGTCGGTGACGCTGATGCGCGGCGCCACGGTGTCGTCGCCCGCCAGCGGCACGGTCAGGCTGTAGCCCTTCAGCGGATACAAGGGCACGTCGTGGCCCAGCGGCCGCAGCAGGTCGCGCGTACCGATGCCGGTGGCCAGCACGATGGCGTCCGCGCCGATGTCGCCGTCGCGGGTGTGCACGGCCACGATGCGGCGGCCTTCCCGTTGCAGGCCCGACACCGGGTTGGACATGGCGCACTGCACATTGGCCAGGCCTTGCAGGCGGTCGAACAGGGCCTGCGTGAACTGGCGGCAATCGCCCGCCTCTTCGCTGGGCGTGTAGACGGCGCCCGCCAGGCTGGCGCCCATGCCGGCCAGCGCGGGTTCGCGCGCCAGCGTCTGGGCGGCATCCAGCACCTGCTGGTCGGACCCGTGGGCGGCCTGGTAGGCCACCAGCGCGCGCGCCTTGTCCAGCAAGGCCGCGCTGCGGTAGGCAATCAGCTTGCCATTCTTGAGATGGCCGAATTCCAGGTTTTCCTGTTCCAGCAGGGTGTGCATGGCGTCGCGGCTCAGATACGACAGCGCCAGCAGTTGCGCGGTGGAATCGCGCGCCACCGACGCGCGGCAGGCCAGCGCGAATTGCAGGCTCCAACGCCATTGGTGGGGGTCCAGCCGCGGGCGAAAGCGCAGCGGCGAATCGTTGCGCAGCAGCCAGCCGGGCACACTGGGCAGCACCCCTGGCCCGGCCAGCGGCGCCACGTAGCTGTAGCTGAGCTGGCCGCCATTGGCATAGCTGGACACCTCGGCCGGATGGGCATGCGCGTCCACCAGCACCACGTCATGTCCCTGGCGCGCCAGGAAATAGGCCGACGTCACGCCCACCACCCCGGCCCCGATTACGCACACGCGCATACCTGCATCCAAATAAAAGATTGGCAACCTTTCTATTCTGGAGGGTGAGACGAACGGTAGCAAATCACCAGGTTCGGGGTGGCCATAACCCAGGCTCATGGGCCTGGCGGGCGCGACCCGGCCCAAGCGACTGACAACCCGCGGACAACAAGGCCGGCCGTCCGCCGCGACAGGCGCAGGCCTACGCCGCGCGATGCAGCTTGATGATGGCGGCGGCCGTCGGGTCGCGCACCAGGTCGGCCAGCGTATGGCCGTTGAGCGCCTCGTAGAAGGCTTGCAGCGTCTGCGCCAGCACGCCCGCCAGGCGGCAGGCGCCGTCCAGCGCACAGGGCGGCTCGCGGCAGTCGATCAGGGGGCCCTGCTGTTCCAGTTCGCGCACCAGGTCGCCCAACCGGTACTGCCCCGGCGGATGCGCCAGCGCCAAGCCGCCGCCCTTGCCGCGCGACGTGCTGACCCAGCCGCGCTGCGACATGAAGTGCACCACCTTGACCAGGTGGTTGCGCGACACATCAAAGCGCGCGGCGATCTCCGGAATGGTGACCGCCGCGGGCCGGTCGCGGCATTGCGTCAGGTACATCAGGACGCGCAGGCCGAAGTCGGTGAATCGGGTCAGTTGCATGGGCGCCAGGATACACCGGTCAGGCGGGTGCGCCGCCACTGCCGAAGGCCTCGGCGTGGATTCGGTCCGCCGCCACCCCCAGGGCCAGCAGCGTCTCACGCTGGGCCCGCATGAAGCCGGCCGGGCCGCACAGGTAGTAGTCGGCGTCCGGCACGATGGCCTGGTCGCGGATGGCGCGCAGGTCGACGCGGCCGGCATGGTCGTAGTCGCGCCCCGGCTGGTCGCCGCTGGCGACTTCTTCGTAGAACACCGCTTTGCGCACGTTGCCGCGCGCGGCGGCCACTGCGTTCACGTGGTCTTTCATGGCATGCACCGCGCCATTGCGACAGCCGTGCACGAAGCGGATCTGGCGCGGATCGTCGGTGGCCACCAGGTGGTTCAGCATCGACATCATAGGCGTCAGGCCCACCCCGCCGCTGACCAGCACCACCGGCGCGGCGTTGTCTGCGCGCAGGTGGAAATCCCCCTGCGGCGGGGCCACGTCCAGCACGCCGCCTTCCTGCAGGCGGTCATGCAGCGCGTTGGAAACGCGGCCGGCAGGCGTCTCTGCGCCCGCGGGTTCGCGCTTGACGGAAATGCGCAGGCGGTCCTGCCCCGGCGCGTCCGACAGGCTGTATTGGCGCGGCTGCATGAGGCCCAGTTCGGGAACGAAGATGCGCACCGACACATATTGGCCGGGACGGTAGTCGGGCACCGTGCCACCGTCGGCCGGCGCCAGGTAGAACGAGGTGATGTCCGCGCTTTCGGGCTGTTTGCCCACCACGCGGAAGGCGCGCCAGCCGGTCCAGCCGCCCGGCTTGGCCGCCGAATCCGCGTACAGGCGGGCCTCTTCGGCAATCAGCATGTCGGCCAGCTGGCCATAGGCGGCCGCCCAGGCGTCCACCAGTTCATCGGTGGCGGCCTCGCCCAGCACCTCGCGGATGGACGCCAGCAGGTGGCGGCCCACGATCGGGTAATGCTCGGGGCGGATACCCAGGCTGACGTGCTTGTGCACGATGCGCGTCACCACCGGCGCCAGCACCGACGGGTCGTCGATGTGCTCGGCATAGGCGGCCACCGCGCCGGCCAGCGCCTGCTGCTGTTCGCCGCCGGCCTGGTGCCCCTGGTTGAAGACGTGCTTGAGTTCGGGGTTGCCGTCGAACATGCGGGCGTAGAAATGGCGGGTCAACGCCACCCCATGGGTCTTCAGGACGGGGGCCGTGGCCTTGACCAGGGCGCGGATCTGCGGGCTCAACATCGACTGCTCCTTGCGCTGCGGATGGATCCGGCGGGGTTGCCGGACATCCGATTTTAAACATGCATTAATAATACATCTTTAAATGCGCGAGGCAAAACTGCCTGATGCGGTTCAGCCGGCACCGCCCTCCCATTGGCCCAATGGCCGCAGCGGCGGCAGCTCGCAGCCGGCCGCCGCGCGCCAGTCGATACCCGGGTCCGGTGCGCCCGCGGCGATCTGCCAGGCGGCAGCCGCGACCCAATCGTCGCCCAGTTGCCAGACCGCCGCCCGCCAGCGCCCGGGCGGCGGGCGCAGCGCCGGTTGGCCCGCCGGCTGGGGCGCCAGGCCGACCGAGGCCATGTCCGCCGGAAAATCCAGCCCGGCGGCTTTGATGAAGGCTTCTTTCAGGGTCCAGAGCAGGTAGAAGCGCGTCTGCCGCAACGGCATGGCCGCGTCCTGCAGCCAGGCGCGTTCGGTGTCGCTGCACACCCAGCCGGCCAGGGCGTCGAGATCGCGTGGCCGCAGGCGTTCCAGGTCGGCGCCGACGGCCTGGCCGGCCGGCGCCTGCGCGCACAGGGCGTGGCCGCCACTATGGCTCAGCGACAGCGCGTGGGGCCCGGCGCTGGCGGCGCGCACGTCTTGCAGCAGCGCGCGGCTGACGCGCCAGTCAAGCCAGGCCTTGGCCGAGCGGATGGCTGGGGCGCGGCGAGCGTCGTCGGCGGATAGCTGCTCAGGCCGGTATTGATGGGCGGCGCTTTGGCTGGCCCACCACAAGGCAAGTTCCCGATTACCCACGCCGTTTAGTAACAAATTGATATTTCAAAATGGCAAATACGTGCCGTTAACAAGATCTTAGTAACGTCTAAAAACAATTCACCTATTTACGATCATAGTAATATCGCGCGCTTATGCTGACCTTCTCAATCGCGCAGTGGCAGGGTTGGACATCGGGTATTGAAGACGCGAGCAGCTGGAAGCATTGGGCTGAACATCCTTATTGTCCCGTTGGCGAAACCTGCCCGCCCCGCCTGGAATTCCTGCCTCCGATGCAGCGCCGTCGCCTGACCCCGATGGCGCGCTCGGTGTTCGAATGCGCCTGGCCGGTGGCTGATGGCCACGCCCCCATGCCGCTGGTATTTGCCTCGCGCCATGGCGAGACCACTCGCAATTTCGGCCTGCTGCAATCCCTGGCTGCCGGCGAACCGCTGTCGCCCACCGCCTTCGGCCTGTCGGTGCACAACGCCATCGCCGGACAGTGGTCGATCATACGCCGCGAAACCACCGAATCCGTGGCCCTGTCGGTCGAAGACGACGGATTGGAACACGCTTTCCTGGAAGCCGGGCTGCTGCTGGCCGACGGCCACGCCGACGTGCTGGTGGTGCTGGCCGAAGAACGCCCTCCCGCGCCGTATGCGCCCTGGATCGACGACGTGCCCTTCTCGTACGCGGCCGCCTTCCGCCTGCGCGCCGGTACCGATTGGCGGCTCGAAGCGGCCGCGCGCCCGGCCTTGTCCGCCAAGGCTGCCACCGATGCGTCCGGCGCCGGTGCGTCGCAGCCCTGGCCCAATACGCTGAACCTGCTGCGCCACCTGGCGTTGCACACCCCCACCTGGCGGCACGCAAACCACGCCCGCCAATGGCTCTGGACCCGCTCGGCATGACGCCCTCGCCTCTTTCCCCCGCTCCCGCCGTCGCACGCCAGGACTTCTGGCTCTGGCGCCTGATCGCCACCGGCATGGCCTTCACGATGTTCGGCCTGGGCGGACTGCTGCTGCGCCTGGTGGTGTTCCCGCCGCAGCGCCTGATCCCCGGCAATGCCGCCGACCGCCAGCGCCGCGCGCGCTGGGCCCTGAACGGCACGTTCCGCTTCTTCATCCGCTTCATGGTGCGGGTGGGCATCCTGACGGTCGAATTCAAGGGCGCCGAACGCCTGGGCAAGCCCGGCCAGATGATCCTGGCCAATCACCCGTCACTGCTCGACGTGGTGTTTCTGGTGGGCCATGTCAAGAACGCCAACTGCATCGTCAAGCACGGCCTGGCGACCAACCCGTTCACGCGCGGCCCCATCAGCAACGCCGGCTACATCACCAACGATGAAAGCTTCGACATGTTCGACCGCGCGGCCGACGTGCTGCGCAACGGCGAAACCCTGATCGTCTTCCCCGAAGGCACCCGCACGCCGCCCGACCGCCTGCCGCAGTTTCACCGCGGCGCCTGCGCCATCGCGTTGCGCGGCGCCCGCGTGGTGACGCCGGTGGTCATCCGCATGAATCCGCGCAGCCTGACCAAGGGCGAACCCTGGTATCGCATCCCGCCGTGCCGCATGCGCTATGTCATTCAGGTTGGCGAAGACATTGATCCGGCAACATGGTCCAATGCGCACCCGCTGCCCATCGCCGGGCGCAAGATGAACGACTACCTGCACGCCTATTTCGAAGCCGAACTGACGCGCGATGCGTCCAGCGGCATCGCGGGGCCTGACTCAACGCCGGCAGCCATCTTCCCGGCCGCCAAGACCGATAACGAACACGCCTGATAACGAACAAGCGCGAACCGCGCCGCAAGTGGAGTGCAAGCTGGATGAATCAACTGGAAACCGAGCTCAAGACGCTCGTCATTGAATCCCTGGGCCTGGAAGACATCACGCCCGACGACATCGACCGCGAGGCCCATCTGTTCGGCGACGGCCTGGGGCTGGATTCCGTCGATGCGCTGGAATTGGGCCTGGCGCTGCAAAAGCGCTACGGCATCACGATCGACCCCGAAACGCGCAACATGCGCGAGCACTTCGCCAGCATTGCCAACCTGGCCGAATTCGTCGCGGCCCAGCGCCGCAACTAAGGCATTGGAGTTGACTATGCACACCCGCGACGAAATCTTCGACACGCTGCGCGATGCGCTCAGCGAACTGTTCGAGATCGAACCCGAGCGCATCACGCCAGAGGCCAACCTGTACACCGACCTGGAAATCGACAGCATCGATGCCATCGACCTGATCGACCACGTGCGCCGCCAGACGGGCCGCAAGCTCGACGCCAACGACTTCCGCAGCGTGCGCACGGTCGAAGACGTGGTGCAGGCCATCTGCAAGAAGCAGCAGGACGCCGCCGCATGATGCGAGGCGCGGCGCCCGCACTGGCCGTAGCCGGTCTGGCCTACCCCTTCGTCGTGCATGCGACGCTGGGGCGGGTCGACGCGGCCTGGCTGGCGCTGCCGCTGGCCCTGCTGTGGCTGGCGCGCGCCCTGACGCGCGGCGCCGACACGCCCGGCGGGCGCCTCTTGCCGCTGGCCGCCGTGGCGTTCTGCCTGGTGCTGGCGGTATCGAATTCGCAAGACTGGCTGCGCTGGTACCCGGTGATGATCAACGCCATGCTGCTGGCCGTGTTCGGCGCCAGCCTGCGCCAGGGCCGGCCGGTCATCGAACGCCTGGCGCGGCTGCGCCACCCCGATCTGCCCGAGGCCGGCGTGCGCTACACGCGCAAGGTCACGCAGGTCTGGTGCGGGTTTTTCGCCCTCAACGGCGCCATCGCGGCCGCCCTGGCGGCCTGGGCCCCCTGGACCTGGTGGACGGCCTACAACGGCGCCATCAGCTATGCGCTGATGGGCCTGCTGCTGGGCGGCGAATGGCTGTTGCGGCCCGCTGCGGCAAAGGCGGTTTGAGCGGTGGCCTGGATTCCCCTGACGCATCTGCTGCTGCGCGCCGACAACGCGCCAGTCGCCGACGACCCGCCCCTGCCGCGCGCCGCATTCGCCGCGCAATGCCTGACGGTGGCCGGTGCGCTGCAGGCCCGCGCCATCGGCCGCGCCGCGCTCTGGTTCGATGACGCCGCCGAGCTGGCCACCGCCCTGTATGCCTGCTGGCGCGCCGGCATCACCGCCGTGCTGCCCGGCGATGCAAGGCCCGCCACCTGCGCCCTGCTCGACGCC
Source organism: Achromobacter deleyi (assembly GCF_902859705.1). Taxonomy (GTDB): domain Bacteria; phylum Pseudomonadota; class Gammaproteobacteria; order Burkholderiales; family Burkholderiaceae_B; genus Achromobacter; species Achromobacter deleyi. The sequence continues at coordinate 49,804 of NZ_CADIJO010000005.1, forward strand.
AGTGTCGATGCCTGGCTGACCGACACCGATCTGCCGCCCACCACCCGCCCGGCCTGGCGCCTGCACACGCTGCAAGACGCGCCGGCCCTGCCGCCCGCCGCGCTGGACCCGGCGCAGGCCTTGGTGCTGTGCACGTCCGGCTCCAGCGGCACGCCCAAGCACATCCTGAAAAGCTGGGGCCAGCTGGCGCGCGAAGTCGACGCCCTGCAGCGCCAATGGCCCGAAGCCATCGGCCCGGTGCTGGGCAGCGTGTCGGCGCAGCACATGTATGGCCTGCCATTTCGCGTGCTGTGGCCCCTGTGCGCCGGCCGACTGATCGACCGCCGCCAGCGCCACTACCCCGAAGACCTGCAACAGGCCAGCCTGAGCCACGCCGCGTTCACCTGGATCGCCAGCCCCGCGCTGCTGCGCCGGCTGGGTGACCGGCTGGACTGGGCCCAGTTGCGCGGCCGCCTGGGCCGCATCTATTCGTCGGGCGGCGCGTTGCCCGCCGACGTCTCCGACGCCATCGAGCAGCAGCTGGGCCTGCGTCCCACCGAAATCTACGGCAGCTCGGAAACCGGCGCCGTGGCCTGGCGCAGCGGCGCCGCCCCGTGGCAGCCTCTTCCCGGCGTGGCGATCAGCCTGGATGCCCAAGGCGCGCTGCGCGTGGCGTCGCCCTGGGTCGAGGCCGCCGACGAGCAGACCGCCGACGGCGCGGACCTCACCGCGGGCGGCTTCCATCTGCTGGGGCGACTGGACCGTATCGTCAAGATCGAAGAAAAACGCATCGCGCTGCCCATGATCGAACAGTCGCTGGCGCGCCACCCCTTCGTGGCCGAGGCCCGCGTCGGCCGGCCCACGGACGCGTTGCGCCTGACGGCCCTGGTGGCGCTGTCCGCAGCCGGCCTGCACGCGCTGCGCAACCAGGGCCGCCGCGCCGTGGTCGACGCGCTGCGCCTGCACCTGGCGGCAAACGTCGATTCGCTGGCCATTCCCCGCAGTTGGCGGCTGCTGCGCCAACTGCCCTGGAATGCCCAGGGCAAGATGCCGCAGGCGGATTTCGATGTCGCGGCGGGCGAGCGCCCGCTGCATCCCATGGCCGACAGCCAGCCCGCCGACAGCGCCGACGAACGCCGCTACCGCGTCGAGATTCCCTGCGACCTGGCCTACTTCAGCGGCCACTTCCCGACCGCGCCCGTGGTGCCCGGCGTGGCGCAGATCACCTGGGCCCTGTCGCTGACGCAGCGCGATCTGCAACCCGGGCTGCGTTTCGCCGGCATGGAAGCCCTGAAATTCCAGCGCTTGCTGCGCCCCGGCGACGTCGCCGAACTGGCCCTGCGCTGGGATGCCGGCAAGCAGAAGCTGTATTTCGCCTACACGCTGGACGGCGCCCCCTGCTCGTCAGGCCGCGTGCTGCACGGAAGCTGCCATGACGCCGCATAAGCTCTGCGCGGTCATCCCCGTGTACAACCATGGCGCCACCGTGGCCGCCGTGCACGCGCAACTGGCGGCGCTGGGCCTGCCTTGCGTGCTGGTGGACGACGGCTCGGCGCCCGATTGCGCCGCGGAGCTGGACGCCCTGGCAACCCGGCCGGACACGCACCTGGTGCGCCGTCCAGAGAACGGCGGCAAGGGCGCCGCCGTGCAAGACGGCCTGCGCGCGGCGCGCCGCCTGGGCTACAGCCACGCACTGCAGGTCGACGCCGACGGCCAGCATGCCCTGACGGACACCGCCGCCTTCGTGCAGGCCTCGCGCAACCAGCCGCAAGCCGTCATCTGCGGCGCCCCGGTGTATGGCGACGATGTGCCGCGCAGCCGCCTGTACGGCCGCTGGCTGACCCGCGTGTGGGTCTGGATCAATACCCTGTCGCTCGATATTCCCGACGCCATGTGCGGTTTCCGCGTCTATCCGCTGGATGCCGTGCTGCCGGTCATCGACCGCGCGCAGGTCGGCCGGCGCATGGACTTCGACATCGCCATTCTGGTGCGGCTGCATTGGCGCGGCGTGCCCATGGCCTGGCTGCCCACGCGCGTGGTCTACCCCGAAGGCGGGGTGTCGCATTTCAAGGCGCTGCGCGACAACGTCCTGATCAGCCGCATGCACGCCCGCCTGTTCTTCGGCATGCTGGCGCGCTCGCCCGCGCTGCTGCTGCGCCGGTTGACCAAAGGCGTACGCGCATGACCGCCGCCGATCCCCACTGGGCCGACCAGTCCGAACGCGGCAGCCCCCTGCTGATGCGCCTGACAGCCTGGGCCGCGCGCAACATCGGCCGCCGAGCCGTGGCGCCCGTGGTGTGGCTCGTGGTGCTGTATTTCTATGCGTTCGGCCCGCGCGCGCGCCGCGCCATCACCGCCTACCAGCGCCGGCTGACCGCGGCCGGCGGCCTGGCCGCGCCGCTGCCCCGGTCCTTGCCCGTCTACCGCCAGTACCTGGCATTTGCCCAGGCGCTGCTGGACAAGCTGGACGTCTGGCAGGGCAAGATCACGCTGGCCGACCTGGACATCATCGACCCCGACGCCCTGCATGCGCAGATGGGCGTGGGGCGCGGCCAGATCCTGGTGGGTTCGCACCTGGGCAATCTTGAGGTGTGCCGCGCACTGGCCGAAAAATCCGGCCTGCTCAAACTGAACGTGCTGGTGCACACCAAGCACGCCGTGCATTTCGGCCGGCTGCTCGACGAAGCCGGCGGCGGCCTGCGCATGATCCAGGTCAGCGAACTGGATGCGGGCGTCATGCTCGACCTGGCCCAGCGTCTGGATCGCGGCGAATGGCTGGCCATTGCCGGCGACCGCGTGCCCTTGGCCGGCGACCGCACGACCCAGGTCGACCTGCTGGGCAGCGCCGCGCGGCTGCCGCAGGGCCCCTGGCTGCTGGCCGGCCTGCTGCGCTGCCCGGTCAACCTGTTGTTCTGCACCCGGCACGGCGCGCGCTACCGCGTGGCCATGGAACGCTTGAGCGACGGCATCGAATGGACGCGCACCACGCGCCAGCCGCAGATCGCGTACTGGACGCAGCGTTACGCCGACCGCCTGGGCGCACACTGCCGCCAGGCGCCGCTGCAATGGTTCAACTTCTACCCTTTCTGGAAAGACGATGCGTAAACGCGGCGCCCTGGGCGCGCAAGTCGAGATCCGGGTGCCTTTCTACGACGTCGATTCGATCAACGTCGTCTGGCACGGCCATTACGTCAAATACCTGGAAGAAGCCCGCTGCGAACTGCTCGACAGCCTGGGCTACGGCTATGACGCCATGCGCGCCAGCGGCTACGTGTGGCCGGTCATCGACCTGCAGCTGCGCTACGCCCACGCCGCGCAGTTCGGCCAGCGCCTGGTGGTGCGCGCCGAGCTGGTCGAATGGGAAAACCGCTTGAAGATCAACTACCTCATCTGCGAGGCCACGACCGGCCAGCGCCTGACCCGGGCCAGCTCCGTGCAGGTGGCCGTCTGCATGCAGACCCGCGAGATGCAGCTGGCCTCGCCTGCCGCCCTGGTGGATGCGGTGCGGCGCAAACTTGAAAGCGATGCCTCGGAGCACGCCGCATGAACCGCTACCCGAACGCGCTGCCGCATCACGGGCTGAACCGCCAGCCGAACCGTTTGCCGACCGGGCTGCCGGATCGCTTGTGGCCGCGGGGGTTGCCGAATCGGCTACCCAAACTGGCCGACCGCATCGTGCAGCGCCTGCTGCTGTGCGTCGCGCTGGCCATGCTGCCCTGGGCCGCCCACGCCTTCACGCTGGATGACCTGCAGCAGCAACTGCGCGCCACCCCCATCGTGCGCGGCCACTTCGTGCAGCAGAAATTCCTGCGCTCGCTGCCCCAGCCGCTGACCAGCCGAGGGGACTTCACCCTGGCCAATGGCCGCGGGCTGCTTTGGCTGCTGCGCAGCCCCATCGCGCAGGACTTGCGCATCAGCGCCGACGGCATTGCGCGCCGCGGCCCCGACGGCGCCTGGCAGGCGTTGCCGCAGCATACCGGCGCCGGCCGCGAAAACCGCCTGTTCCTGTCAGTGCTGGCTGGCGACACCAGCGGCCTGCGCGAGAACTTCGACCTGACGCTCACCGGCGACGCCAACGCCTGGCAGCTGATGCTGCTGCCGCGCTCGGTGCTGCTGCGCCAGATCTTCGAAAATATCCAGATCAACGGCGGCAAGCTGGTCGACCGCATCGAACTGCGTGAAGTGCAAGGCGACCGCAGCGTGCTGCAGATGACCGACGCCGTGGCGGCCGACGCGCTGACGCCCGAGGAGCAACGTGCCTTCGGCCTTTGAACGCTGGCTGCCGCGGCTGTTCAAGCTGGGGCTGTTGCTGCTGCTGTGCCTGGGCGCATGGCAGTGCCGCAACGGCTGGCCCGTGTCCGCCAACCTGATGGAACTGGTGCCGCAGGCGCAGGCCGACGCCACCCGCCAACTGGCCGAGGCCCGCATCCAGGAACCGCTCAGCCGCCAACTGGTGGCGCTGGTGGCGGCCCCCGCGGGCGGCGACAGCGCAGCCCCGGCGCGACTGCTGGCGCAGCGCTGGCAGCAAAGCGGCCTGTTCGAATCCGCGTTGGTCGACGTCGACGTCGACCTGCCCGAGCTGCGCACGATCCTGCTGGCCAACCGCCTGGCCCTGCTGTCCGCCGCGCAGCGCCGCCAGTTGCTCGAAGACACTCCTGCCTTTGCCCAGCGCCGCGCGCGCGAACTGGTCGACCCCTTTGCGTCGTCCAGCGCCGTGCCGGTCAACCAGGACCTGCTCGGCCTGACCCGGCTGGGCGAACAGGCGCTGCGCCCGGGCGGCGCGGTGCAGTACGACGTGGCCACCGGCACGCTGCTGGCCGAGCATGACGGCCGCGCCTGGGTGCTGGTACGCGCCACCACGCGCGAAGACGCCTTCGACAGCAATGCCCCCGCGCGCATCGCCGCACAGATCGCGCAAGACCGCCAGGCGCTGGCCGCCACCGGCGCCGACCTGCTGGTGGCCGGCGGCGCGCTGTACGCTGCCGCCGGGCGCGCCCAGGCCGTGGCCGAAAGCAGCTGGATCGGCGGCATTGCGGTTGCCGGCATCGTGCTGGTGCTGCTGCTGGCGCTGCGCCGCTGGCAGGCGCTGCTGGCGCTGGCGCCCGTGGTCGTCGGCCTGATCGCCGGCACGGTGGCCTGCGTGGCCGTGTTCGGTTCGATCCACGTGCTGACCCTGGTGATCGGCGCCAGCCTGATCGGCGTGGCGGTCGATTTTCCGATGCACTGGCTGGGCAAGAGCTACGGCATGCCCGACTGGCGCGCCTGGCCCGCGCTGCACCGCGTGCTGCCGGGCCTGACCATCAGCCTGGCGGCCAGCCTGGTGGGCTACGTGGCCCTGGCGTTCACGCCCTTTCCCGCCCTGACCCAGACGGCGGTGTTTTCCGCCGCCGGCTTGCTGGGCGCCTATGCCTGCACCGTATGCCAACTACCCGCCTGGCTGCGCAACTTCCGCCCCCGTCCCTGGCCGCCGCTGCTGCGTGGGGCCCAGGCGGCGCTGGCCGCACGCGAACGCCTGGCCGGCCGCCGCGGCGTGCTGTGGGCAGGCGCCCTGCTGCTGGCCGCTGCCACCGCCGGCGGCATCGGCCGCCTGAACATCCAGGACGACCTGCGCCAATGGCTCGCCCTGCCCGCGCCGCTGTTGCAGCAGGCGCGCCAGATCGGCGAAATCACCGGTTTCATGCCCACCAGCCAGTTCTTCCTGGTGCGCGCCCAAGACCCGGACGAACTGCTGCGCCGGCAAGCGCAGATCGCGCGGCAACTGGATACGCTGGTCGCTGCCGGCGGCCTGCAGGCCTACAACGCCCTCAACCAGCGCGTGGCGCCCATGGCCGACCAGCAGGCCGCCGCGGCCGCGCTGAACCAGCTGGCCGACCAGCCCCAGGCCTGGCAGCCCCTGACCGACATCGGCGTGCCGTTCGACGTCATCCGGCAGGAACTTCAATCGCTGGCGGCCCTGCCGCCCGTCACGCTGGACGCCGCCATGCAGGGCCAGGTCGGTGAACGCTGGCGCCCGCTGTGGCTGGGCCAGCGGGATGGCGAAGCCGCCGGCATGGTCACGCTGCTGGGGCTGCGCGACCCGGCGGCCCTGGCCGCCATCGCCCAGTCCACGCCCGGCGTCACGCTGGTGGACCGCAGCGGCGAGCTGAACCGCATGTTCACCGCCACCCGCATCGAGGCCGCTGAACTCAAGCTGCTGTCGTACGCCGTAGCGGCGCTGCTGTTGTGCCTGACGCTGGGCCGCGCGGCCGCCTGGCGCATTCTCACCGTGCCGCTGGCCGCCACCGCGTGCAGCCTGGCCGCGCTGGGCTACCTGGGCCAGCCGCTCACACTGTTCAGCCTGTTCGGGCTGCTGCTGGTGTCGGCCATCGGCGTGGACTACGCCATCTTCATGTACGAGCGGGTCGCCGGTGCGGCGGCCAGCCTGGTGGGCATCGTCCTGGGCGCCCTGACCACCTTGCTGTCGTTCGGCCTGCTGGCCGTCAGCAGCACCCCCGCCATCGCCAACTTCGGCATGGCGGTGGCGCTGGGCGTGGGCTTTTCGCTGCTGTGGGCGCCATGGGTGCGGCCCGCGGCCAAGGCCTGACACCGTCATTCTTTCTATCGATTCTTCAAGGAAACATCCGGCATGGAACATCGGGAAGTGGTTGTCATCGGGGCAGGCCCCGCCGGGGCGGTGGCCGCCGCGCTGCTCAAGCGCCAGGGGCACGACGTCCTGGTGCTCGAACGCCAGCAGTTTCCGCGCTTTTCCATTGGCGAAAGCCTGCTGGCCCACTGCCTGGAATTCATCGAAGAAGCCGGCATGATGCCGGCCGTGCAGGCGGCCGGCTTCCAGGTCAAGAACGGCGCCGCCTTCGCCCGCGGCGAACGCTATACCTACTTTGATTTCCGCGACAAGTTCACTGCCGGCCCCGGCACCACCTTCCAGGTGCAGCGCGCCCAGTTCGACAAGGTGCTGGCCGACGACGCCGCGCGCCAGGGTGTAGACGTGCGCTACCAGCAGGAAGTGACCGCCGCCGATTTCTCGGGCGACGGCCCGCTCCTGGACGTGCGCGGCGCCGACGGCAGCCAATACCAGGTGCGCAGCCGGTTCGTGCTGGACGCCAGCGGCTACGGCCGCGTGCTGGCGCGCCTGCTCGATCTGGAACGGCCGTCGTCGATGCCGCCGCGCAAGGCCATCTTCACCCACATCGAAGACCGCATCGACGACCCCGGTTTTGACCGCGACAAGATTCTCATCAGCGTGCACCCCGAACAGAGCGGCATCTGGTATTGGCTGATTCCGTTCTCGAACGGCCGCTGCTCGTTCGGCGTGGTGGGCGGACAGGACCTGTTCGGCAGCCCCGACCAAGACCTGATGACCACCCTGCGCGCCATGGCCGACGCCGCCCCCAACCTGAAGCGGGTGCTGCGCAACGCCGTGTGGGACACGCCCGCCAACACCATCGGCGGCTATTCCGCCAGCGTCACCCGGCTGCACGGCGAGGGCTTTGCCCTGCTGGGCAACGCCGCCGAATTCCTGGACCCCGTGTTCTCGTCCGGCGTCACCATCGCGCTGCGCTCGTCCAAGCTGGCCGCCGACGCCCTGCACCGCCAGCTGGGCGGCGACACCGTCGACTGGCAGGCCGATTTCGCCGACCCGCTGATGGTCGGCGTCGAGACCTTCCGCGCCTACGTGCAAGGCTGGTACAGCGGCGAATTCCAGGATGTGGTCTTCTATGAAAACGCCCAACCCGAGATCCGCCGCATGATCAGTTCGATCCTGGCCGGCTACGCCTGGGACCAGACCAACCCGTTCGTGGCCAGCCCGCAGCGCCGCCTGCGCATGCTGAGCGAACTGTGCCGCGCGCCCGGCGCCGAACCGGTACCCGCCTGACCCGCCCATGACGCCTGCTTTCTTCCCGTTCCCGCCGCTGGCGCGCGCCATCCGCCACACGGCCGCAGCCGCGCTGGCCCTGGCGCTGCTGGCCGGGTGCGCCGGGGCGCCGCCGGTGCCCGCCAGGCTGGCGCCGTTCGACCTGCCGCGCCAGCTGCACGTGGTGCAATCGCGCCCCGGCCAGCCCGTGCAGGACACGCTGCTGGTGGTGCAGCGCGAGGCCGGCGCCACGCGCTGGTCGCTGTTCGACCCCATGGGCGTGCCGCAGGCGCGCCAGATGCTCGAAGACGGCCGCTGGCGCAACGACGGCTTCCTGCGGCCCAACGCCCAGGCGCGCGACCTGTTCGCCGCCCTGGTGTTCGCCTGGACGCCCGAAGCCGACCTGGACGCCGCTTACGGCGCTGGCAGCTGGCGCGCCAGCCAGGCAGCCGACGGCGCAGCGCAGCGCGAGCTGCTGCAACGCGGCCAGGCGCGCTGGACCGTACGCTGGCCGCAAGGCGCGGCCGCGGGCGAACTCGATATCCGCGATGCCGACGGCAGCACCTGGCACGTCGCGCCGCTGAAGGAGCAGCCATGAACACCTGGTTGAGCACCCCGGGCGTGGTCTGCGCGCTGGGCGCCGGCATCGAGACCGTGGCGCGCGCTGCCCTGGCCGGCGACACCGGCGGCATGCGCCGCCAGGCCGGCTGGGTCGCCGGCCGCGAACTCACGCTGGGCGCCTGCGCCACGCCGCTGCCCGCCATCCCCGACACCTTTGCGCCGCACCACCACAGCCGCAACAACCAGTTGCTGCTGGCCGCGGCCCGCCAGATCGAAGCCCCGCTGCGCGCTGCGGTGGCCCGCCATGGCGCCCACCGGGTCGCCGTGGTGCTGGGCACCAGCACGTCGGGCGTCAACGACAACGCGCCCGCGTTCCGCCCCCTGGCGGCCGAGGGCGCCTGGCCTGCCAGCTACGACTACCGGCGCCAGGCGCTGTCCGCGCCCGCCTCGTTCCTGGCCGAATGGCTGGGCGCCACCGGCCCGGCCTACACGCTGTCCACCGCCTGCACCTCCAGCGCCCGCGCCTTGCTGTCCGCACGGCGCCTGCTCGCCCTGGGCCTGGCCGATGCCGTGGTCTGCGGCGGCGCCGACACGCTGTGCCGCCTGACCATCAATGGCTTCGCCACCCTGGAAGCGGTCGACGAAGCCCTGTGCCTGCCGTTCTCGGCCAACCGCCGCGGCATCAACATCGGCGAGGCCGGCGTGCTGTTCCTGATGCAGCGCGAGTCCACCGGCGATGACACGGTGGCCCTGCTGGGCGGCGGCGCCAGTTCCGACGCCTGGCACATGTCCGCGCCCGAACCCACCGGCGCCGGCGCGCTGCAGGCCATGCGCGCCGCCCTGCGGTCCGCCGACCTGGCGCCCGCCGACATCGGCTGGGTCAACCTGCACGGCACCGGCACCCAGCACAACGACGCCATGGAAAGCCTGGCGGTGCACGCGCTGTTTGCGCAAGGCGTGCCGTGCGCCTCGACCAAACCCCTGACCGGCCACGCGCTGGGCGCCGCCGGTGCGCTTGAAGCGGCGCTGGCCTGGATCACCCTGGCGCCAGCCAACGCCGACGGCCGGCTGCTGCCCCACGTGTGGGACGGCCAGCCGGACCCGGCCCTGCCCGCGCTGGACTTCTCCACCACGCAGCACCGCTATGCGCCGGGCCGGCCGCGCGTGGCCATGAGCAATTCGTTCGCCTTCGGCGGCAACAACGCCAGCCTGATCCTGGGGACGCCATCATGACCGCCTGGCCCATCGCCAGCCTGCTGCCGCACGCAGGCAACATGATCCTGATCGACGAGGTGCTAGCGCACGACGCCGACAGCCTGACCGCGCGTGCGGTCGTCAAGCCCGGCCCCTACTCGCTGCCCGACGGTTCGCTGCCGCCGTGGCTGGGCCTGGAACTCATGGCCCAGGCCGTGGGCGCCTGGGCCGGCTGCCAGGCCCGGCTGGCCGGCACCGCCGTCAAGCTCGGCTTTCTGCTCGGCACGCGCCGCTACGATTGCCACGCCGACAGCCTGCCGGCCGGCGCCGTGCTCACCATTCCCGTCAAGCGCGGGTTCATCGACGACAGCGGCATGAGCGTCTTCGAATGCGAACTGCGCGACGGCGACCGCCTGCTGGCGGCCGCCCGGCTGAACGTCTACCAGCCCAAGGACCCCACCGTTTTCATCCAGGAAGATTCGCCCCAATGAGCGCCGCTCCCATTCTCGTCACTGGCTCCAGCCGCGGCATCGGCCGCGCCATCGCGTTGGCCCTGGCCGACGCCGGCCACGACCTGGTGCTGCACTGCCGCCAGCAACGCGCCCAGGCCGAAGCCGTGCAGGCTGAAGTCGCCGCCCGCGGCCGCCAGGCGCGCGTGCTGCAGTTCGATGTGGCCGACCGCGCCCAGTGCGCCGCCGTGCTGCAGGCCGATACCGACGCCCATGGCGCCTACTACGGCGTCGTGCTCAACGCCGGCCTGACCCGCGATGGCGCCTTTCCCGCCCTGACCGGCGACGACTGGGACCAGGTGCTGCGCACCAACCTGGACGGCTTCTACAACGTGCTCAGCCCGCTGGCGATGCCCATGATCCGCCGCCGCGCCCCCGGCCGGGTGGTCTGCATGGCATCGGTCTCGGGGCTGGTCGGCAACCGCGGCCAGGTCAACTACAGCGCGTCCAAGGCCGGCCTGATCGGCGCCGCCAAGGCCCTGGCCGTGGAACTGGCCAAGCGCCAGATCACCGTCAATTGCGTGGCCCCCGGCCTGATCGACACCGACATGATCGACGAGCACGTGCCCGTCGATGAAATCCTGAAAGCCATTCCCGCCCAGCGCATGGGCCGCCCCGAAGAAGTCGCGGCCACGGTCGCATTCCTGATGTCGCCCGGCGCTGCCTACATCACGCGCCAGGTCATCGCCGTCAACGGAGGTCTTTGCTGATGAAACGCGTCGTCATCACCGGCATGGCCGGCATCAGCGCGCTGGGGTCCGACTGGGCCACCATCCAGCAGGCGTTCCAGGCCGGCCGCAGCGCCATCCGGGTCATGCCCGACTGGTCGCGCTACACCGAACTGAACACCCGCCTGGGCGGCCCCATCGACGACTTCCAGGTGCCCGCCCACTGGACCCGCAAGCAACTGCGCAGCATGGGCCGTGTGTCGCAGTTGAGCGTGCGCGCCGCCGAACTGGCGCTGGCCGACGCCGGCCTCCTGGGCGACCCGACCATCGCCGATGGCCGCATGGGCGTGGCCTGCGGCTCGTCGGTCGGCAGCACCGCCGAAATCCGCGCCTTCGGCAACATGCTGCTGAACGGCGTCACCGACGACCTGAACGCCAATTCCTACGTGCGCATGATGCCGCACACCACCGCGGCCAACGTCGGCATCTTCTTTGAACTGAAGGGCCGCATCATCCCGACGTCCAGCGCCTGCACCTCGGGCAGCCAAGGCATCGGCTACGCCTTCGAAGCCATCCGCTACGGCCGCCAGGACCTGATGCTGGCCGGCGGCGCCGAAGAACTGTGCCCCAGCGAAGCGCTGGTGTTCGACGCCCTGTACGCCACCAGCCAGAAGAACGACACGCCCGAACTGACCCCTCGCCCCTACGACCGGGACCGCGACGGCCTGGTCATCGGCGAAGGCGGCGGCATGCTGGTGCTGGAATCGCTGGAACACGCCCAGGCCCGCGGCGCCACGATCTACGCGGAAATCGTCGGCTTCGGCAGCAATTCCGACGGCACCCACATCACCCGGCCCGAAGCCCGCACGATGCGCATCGCCATGGAAATGGCGCTGGCCGACGCCGGCCTGGCCCCCGACGCCATCGGCTACGTCAACGGCCATGGCACCGCCACCGAGCAGGGCGACATCGCCGAAACCCAGGCCACCCACAGCCTGTTCGGCGCGCGCATGCCGATCAGCTCGCAGAAAAGCTACCTGGGCCACACCCTGGGCGCCTGCGGCGTGCTGGAGTCCTGGTTCAGCATCGAAATGATGCGCGGCGACTGGTACGCGCCCACGCTCAACCTGCAGAACGTCGACCCGCGCTGCGGCGACCTGGACTATCTGCGTGAAGGCCGCCGCATGAGCCACGAATACGTCATGAACAACAACTTCGCCTTCGGCGGCATCAATACGTCGCTGATTTTCCGCCGCTGGCCTTGAAGCCCTTCCCTCAACCTGTCACCTGGAACGCAACCCATGAACGTCTCCCATAAGCTGTTTGGCGCCCTGGCCCTGTCGCTGGCCTGCTCGGCCCCCGTGCTCGCCCGGGACACCTCGGTCTACCAGCCCCTGCAAGCGGCCGTCGACGCCGCGCTGGCCGGCGGCAAGATCGACGGCAGCGTCAAGTTCTACATGGCCGGCACCGGCCCCAAAGGCAAGGTCGTGGAAGCTGGCGTGGTCACCAACCGCAAGACCAACGCCGTCGGCAAGTCCGACGACGAAGCGTGCCTGTGGGTCGCCCAGTCGGCCGTGATCGCCCTGCACGAAGCCGCCAAGAAGGCCGGCGCCAATGCGGTCACCAATATCGTCAGCTACTACCGCAAAAACGAATACAGCAACAAGATCAACTACGAGTGCCATGCCGGCGCCACCGTGGCGGGCGTCGCCCTGCGCGGCGACCTGACCAACGTGAAGTGATCCTTGCCCGGGGCCCGGGCCGACGCCCTGCCCCCGGCTGCCCTGCGGGGCGCACCGACGCGGATGACCGCCACCCGTCCTTGACCCGGGCCGGTTAAACTTCCGCTTTGCCGCAACACCACACAAAGGTTCCCCCATGAGCTCCGCTACGCTCAAGACCCGCCTGTCCGACGCCGTCAAGGACGCCATGCGCGCCAAGGCGAGCGAACGCCTTGCCACCCTGCGCTTCCTGCTGGCCGCGGTGAAGCAGAAAGAAGTGGACGAGCGCCGCGACCTGACCGACGCCGAAATCACCGCCATCATCGAAAAGCAGGTCAAGCAACGCCGCGAGTCCATCGCCGCGTTCGAGCAGGCCGGCCGCACCGAAACCGCAGAACAGGAAAAGGCCGAATTGGTCGTGCTGCAGGAATTCCTGCCGCAGGCCGCCACGCCTGAAGAAGTGGCCGCCGCCATCGACGCCGCCTTGGCCGAAGTGGCCGCGCAGGGCGTCACCGGCGCTCCGGCCATGGGCAAGGTCATGGCCCTGCTCAAGCAATCGCTGGCTGGCCGCGCCGACATGACCGCGCTGTCGCAGCAAGTCAAAGGGCGGCTCGCCTGAAGCCGCCCGCCAGCGCCATCGCGCTGGACGCCGTCGCCCCGCCCTTGCGCGGGGCGATGCGCGACTGTGTCGAGGCCATCAATATCGGCCGCCGGCATTTCGAATCCCGCTACGACACCACCCTTGTCGATCCGCTGAAGTCAGACCCGGACGCCCTGCGCCGTCTGTCTGACGCCATTGCGCCAGTCATCGAGGCCCTGGCCGCCGCGCCCGACAACGGCTACGGCTGGGGTTGCGGCGGCGGCTCTGCGCTGGCCTACCGCGAAGCGCGCAAGGTCACGTTGGGCCTGTGGCGCGGCAGCCATCATTCCAGCCGACCCGACGCCGACGGCGCGCTGGACTACTCCCGCTGCCTGTACCTGTTGTTCCAGGCCGCGCGCCTGTCGCCCGCCGGCATGGCGCAAGCCGTGGCCGGGCTGCAAGACGACATCGTCTTCAATCACCTCACCCTGCACATCATCGAAGACGCGCTGGCCCTGGCCGCGCAGGACGGCGCCGGCCAGGCCGCCCGCGCCGCGGCAGTCGAACCCTACGTCCAGCAGTTGCGCGCCACCCACATCTTTCGCGAGGAAGACAACCGCTACCAGGGCTACCGCATCCTGCTGCGCGACGCCGCCGATCACGGTGATGCCGCCGCCGCCCTGAAACTGCTGCCCCAGTGCAACACCCGCAGCGAACGCGACGAGATCGCCATCATCAAGAGCCGGTTGGTGACCAGCGTCAGTGCGCGCGACGGGCTGCAGGCGGCGTTGGACCTGTGCGACCACAAACGCATCGGCCCGGCCTGCCGCGAATACGCCTTGCGGCCGGTCGTGGACGCCGGCCAGTACCAGGCCGTGCAGGCCGCGCTGACCGCACACCCCGACCTGGCCAGCGCCGACAGCGGCGACGGCCTGGCCTTCCTGGTGCCTGCGTTCTGCCAGCAGCAGAAAAAAGCGGCCGACCCGCCGGATACCGCGCAATTCGATGCGCTGTTCGAACGCGTGAACGCCATGAACCCCAAGCTCAAGCACGGCGATGCGCGACTGCGCGACTGGCTGCTGCTGGAACTGGGGCTGGCCTCGCGGGACAAGGCCTACGTCGCGCGCTGCCGCAAGGCCATCAAGCACAATTCCATCAAGCGCGAGCTGGACCCGGCGTAGCCCGATTCAGCATGCGCTGATTCCGCATACCCGGACGCAAGCACGAACGCATACTCGGACGCACACACGGATTCAGCAGCGCTCCGCTTGAGCACGCCCCCGCTAGAACGCCCCGCCGAACAGGTCCGGCTGGCGCGACTGCTCGGCGGGGTCGGCGAAATTGCTCATGCCCACCCCGGCCAGCCGGTACAGCGTATCGGCCGGCAATTCCACCCGTTCGCACAGCAGCCGCGCCACCGCCGCCAGCTCGGCGGCCGACGACGGCGGATTGGGGCTGGTCTGGCTGCGCGTCAGGATGCGAAAGCGGTCGGTCTTGAGCTTGAGCACCACCGTGCGGCCCAGCGCGCCCTTCTTCAGCGCCTGGTCCCAGACCTTGTCCGCCATGCGGTCGATGGCATCGCCCAGCGCATCCAGCCGGATATCTTCCGAAAACGTGGTTTCGGCCGACACCTGCTGCAGCGGCTGGTCGGTCTGCACCTCGCGTTCGTCGATGCCCCGCGCCAGTTCAAAGAGGCGCCGCCCATAGCGGCCGAAATAGTGTTCGAGTTCTTCGGCGCCGTGCGTGGCCAGGTCGCCCACGGTATGGATGCCCAACTGTTCCAGCCGGGCCTGCGTCACCTTGCCCACGCCCGGCACCTTGCGCACCGGCAGCGGCTGCAGGAATTCCAGCACCTTGGTCGGGCGGATCACGAACTGGCCATCGGGCTTGTTCCAGTCGGACGCGATCTTGGCCAGGAACTTGTTGGGTGCAATGCCCGCCGACGCGGTCAGGCCGGTTTCGGTGCGGATCTGCTGGCGGATCACCTGCGCCACCTCGGTCGCTGACGGCAGGCCCAGCTTGTTGACGGTGACGTCCAGGTAGGCCTCGTCCAGCGACAAGGGTTCGATCAGGTCGGTATGACGGGCGAAGATCTGGCGGATCTGGCGCGAGACGTCGCGATACCGGTTGAAATCGGGCGGCACGTAGACCGCCTGCGGACAGAGCCGCTGCGCGCGGATGGCCGACATGGCCGAATGCACCCCAAAGCGGCGCGCCTCGTACGACGCGGCGCACACGACCGAGCGCGGTCCGGTCCAGGCCACCACCACCGGCTTGCCGCGCAGGTCGGGGTTGTCGCGCTGTTCCACCGACGCGTAGAACGCGTCCATGTCGATGTGTACGATCTTGCGGCTGGGCTCGCTCATGGGGCAAAACGGTTGCAGGCAAAACGGGCGCGGACCACGCAACGGGTTCGATCAACGAACACTATCGAATGCCCACTGGACGCTTGCCGGACACCTGGGGGGTGCCAGGCCATGCGCGCGCCGGAAAAGTGGATATTATGACCGGCAAATTCCTGTCTTATTCCTTTCCCGCACACCGCTTCCATGACTGCAACCGCAACCCCCGCCCCGGGTGAGTATTTCGGCCTGGCGATTCCCTTCATGAGTTTTCTGGGCCTGGTGCCCGAAAGCATCGCGCCGGCCTACGCCCGCACCACCCTGCCCTGGCGCCAAGACCTCACCAACAGCCGCGGCGACGTGCACGGCGGCACCCTGATGAGCGTGCTGGACTTCACTCTCAGCGCCGCCGCCCGCGGGTCGGCCGACGCCACCGAAGGCATGGCCACGATCGACATGAACACCACGTTCCTGTCCCCCGCCACCGGCGACCTGGTCATCGAAGCCCGCTGCCTGCGCCGCGGCGCATCCATCGCCTTCTGCGAAGGCGACATCCGCCGCGCCGACGGCGAACTCGTCGCCCGCGCCACCGCCACCTTCAAGATCATCCGCCGCCGACCTGGCGGCGATTGATTCTCTACTTCAGATCCCTGGAAGGCTTGGCTGGCGGACGCGGATCCAGCGGCATGTAGGACGAGCACGACGTCAGGTTGTAGTAGATCGCGTCCTGCATGGCGCGCATCGCGGCCGCGTCCCAGGTGCCCTTGCCCCACATCACGATGCGGGTGTCGGTGGTCTTGGGGCCCGCCGCCTTGAGGTCGACGCGGGTCATTTCGTTGTCGGTGTAGGGGGCCAGCACCCGCACCACGCCGGACTGCGCGCTTTCGTCCAGGTTGGCCACCACGCGGTAGGCGTTGTCGGTGCTGCGCAGGCAGGCATTGGCCTGGCGCACGACGGTCGCGTAGGCGTCCTTGTAGTTCACGGGCGCCTTGAATTCGCTGTGCGGCGACGCGCTGTCTTGCGAGATGCCGAGCGAGCAGCCCGCCAGGCCCAGGGCCAGCGCCGACACCGCGACCAGATTCCTAACCATGTGTTTCTCCAGATTGATAGCCGCGATTATCCCGCAAACGAGGCAATCCCGGGGACCGCTCCCGGCGGGACAATTCGGTCACCCGGCGGTTCGACACCCCGGGCGCGGCTATGGCATTATCGATGAGTCCGGCGGCAAGTGCAGCCGGCTGCATCCGTCGGAGGTCCGCCTTGCTCTCATTCATGAAACACACCCTTCTGGCTGCCGGCATCGTCGGCGCTTCGCTGGGCGCTCACGCCGCGCAGCCCCCCCGTGCCTACCCGCTGAAAGACTTCTTCCGCAACCCGGAACGCGGCTTTTTCCGCCTGGCCGACGACGGCAAGACCCTGGGCTTCATGCAGCCCACCAGCGTGGACGGCAAGCCGCCCCGCATGAACATCTACGTGCAGGCTCTGGAAGGCAGCAAGCCGGTGGGCGAACCCCGCAAGCTGACCAGCGAAACCGCCCGTGACATCAGCAATTTCTTCTGGAAAGGCCCCGATGTCGTGCTTTACCAGAAAGACTTCGGCGGCGACGAGAACTTCCACGTCCTGGCGGTGGACGCCAAGACCGGCAAGATCACCGACCTGACCCCGTATGACGGCGTGCGCGCCAGCATCGAAGACGATCTCGAAGACGATCCCGACCACATCCTGATCAGCCACAACCAGCGCGACCCGCAGGTGTTCGACGTCTACCGCGTCAACGTGCACACCGGCGCCGGCGTGCTGGTGGCCCAGAACCCCGGCAACATCGTCGGCTGGCAGACCGACCACGCCGGCAAGGTGCGCGCCGCCGTCACCAGCGACGGCCTGAACACCACCCTGCTCTACCGCGACAACGAAGCCTCGGAATTCCGTCCGCTGCTCACCACCGACTACCGCACCAGCGTCAGCCCGGCCTTCTTCACGTTCGACGACAAGAAGTTCTACGCCCTGTCCAACCGCGGCCGCGACAAGCTCGGCTTGGTGGTCATCGACCCTGCCACGCCCGACAAAGAAGACGAGATCTTCACCCCGGATACCGTCGACCTCGACGCCGCCGGCTTCTCGCGCAAGCGCCGCGTCCTGACCGTCGCGTCCTACCAGACCGACAAGCCGCAATTCAAGTTCTTCGACAAAGAAACCGAAACGCTGTTCAAGAACCTGTCAGCCAAGCTCGAGGGCTACCAGTTCGCCATCCAGGGCGCCAACCGCGACGAAGACAAATTCATCGTCGCCGCCTACAACGACCGCACGGCGGGTTCGCGCTACATCTACGATGCCCGCGCCGACACCCTCAGCAAGCTGGCCGACATCAACCCGGCCCTGCCCGAGGCCGACATGGCGCGGGTGCAGCCCATCAGCTACCAAAGCCGCGACGGCCTGACCATCCACGGCTACCTGACGCTGCCGGCCGGCCGCGACCCCAAGAACCTGGCGTGCATCGTCAATCCTCACGGCGGCCCGTGGGCCCGCGACGGCTGGGGCTACAACCCCGAAGTGCAGTTCCTGGCCAACCGCGGCTTCTGCGTGCTGCAGATGAACTTCCGCGGCTCCACCGGCTATGGCCGCAAGTTCTGGGAAGCCAGCTTCGGCCAGTGGGGCCTGAAGATGCAGGACGACATCACCGACGGCGTGCAGTGGCTGGTGCAGCAAGGCATTGCCGACCCCAAGCGCATCGGCATCTATGGCGCCAGCTACGGCGGCTACGCCACGCTGGCAGGCGTGACCTTCACGCCTGACCTGTACGCCGCCGCGGTCGATTACGTGGGCGTGTCCAACCTGTTCACGTTCATGAAGTCGATTCCGCCCTACTGGAAGCCGATGCTGGCCAAGATGCAGGACATGGTCGGCGACCCCGAACGCGACAAGGCGCGCCTGGCGGCCACCTCGCCCGCGCTGCACGCCGACAAGATCAAGACGCCGCTCTTCGTCGCCCAGGGCGCCAAGGACCCGCGCGTCAACAAAGACGAAAGCGACCAGATGGTCAAGGCGCTGAAGGCCCGCGGCGTCGAAGTGGAATACATGGTCAAGGACAACGAAGGCCACGGCTTCCACAACGACGAAAACAAGTTCGAGTTCTACGAGGCGATGGAAAAGTTCTTCACCCAGCACCTCAAACCGTAGGGTTCTGCACCGGCGTCGCCAACGCGGCGGCGCCGTCCTCCCGGGCCGCCTGGCGGCCCGGCAGGCGCCCGCTCCAGGCCATCTCGATGCGGTCGCGCCCCAGTTCCTTGGCCTTGTACAGCGCCAGGTCGGCGCGGGCCAGAATGCCATCGGCCGTATCGCCCGGCTGAAACGTCGCCACGCCGCCGCTGGTGGTCATGCGCACTTCCTGCCCTTGCAGGTACAGCGGCGAATCCCGCAACGCATCGCACACCCGCTGGGCCTGCACCAGCGCGTGGGCGGCATCGCAGCCGTACATCAGCAGCACGAATTCCTCGCCCCCCAGCCGGCCGAAGCGGTCGCTGGCGCGCACCGCCTTGGGCACCACCTGGGCGAAGTGCCGCAACGCGCTGTCGCCCGCCGCGTGGCCGTAGCGGTCGTTGATGGACTTGAAGTGGTCGATGTCCAGCACCAGCACGGCCAGCCGGCCGTCGCCGCGCTCGCAGCGCTGCAATTCATGTTCCAGCTCGTCCAGGATGCTGCGGCGCGAATAGGCGCGGGTCAGGCTGTCGAAGGTCAGCGCGGCCTGCATCTGCTCGGACAGCGTCGTCTGGATCAACAGCAGCAGCGCCAGGAACAGCGCCGGCACCGTCACCGAGCCACAGACGATGAAGAAAAGGCCCCACGGCGCCGGGTCGAGCAGCGACACCGCATGGACCCAGCCGCTGCCATAGACCACGGCGCGCAGCGCGCTCAACGCGGCCAGGCCGAACATCGCCAGCATCACGTACAGCATCACGCCCGGCGTCTGGATGCGTTGGCGCTGGCGGTACGCCACCCGCCCCGTGGCGCCCATCAGCACACAGGTGTAGCCGGAAAACAGCGTCATGCGCCCGACCAGGTTATCTGTGGCGTACAGCATCAGCGCCATCGCCAGGATGCCGACGGCAGCGGCCACGGCGGCGCGCCGTGCGTGCGGGCGCAGGCCGAAGAACTGCCGCACGCCCACGTACACCAGGCTCATCGCGGCCAGCCATGCGGCGTTGGACACCATCACGTAGAGGCCGGGCGGCAGCAGGTCGGACGAGGCGTAGGCCAGGAGCGACAGCACCGCCAGCGCGTTGGCTGCCGTGAAGGCCCGCACGCCCTCGATGCCGCGCGCGTGAAACGGCAGCAATAGCGGCAGCGCCAGCGCCGTCGCCAGGCCCCAGACCAGAAAAAATAGAGCAGTCGTCATGTGTTTGCCGGCTTCTCGCCCCCGTGGGCGGTCGCCGTCGCTTGGAACATCTGTTGCACCGGATTCACAGTCGGGGACACGTTACACACCCGTATCTTTGACGTTTTTTGTTACCAGCGTGGCAAAAGCCACCTGCCATCTCCGTCGCATGAAACGTTCCGTGCCGGGTCGGCCCGACTGTCGGCATACCGCCACGACGGTTGTGCGGTATGCGGCAAAGAATACGCCAAGGGTTCGCACCGCGGCCCGTCCTTTGCACTAATTGACAGTTGGATCGGCCGAAAACCCATAAAGTTCGGCCTGTCGACGGTGCCGCCAGAAGCGCCGCGATCACGCCCTGCGGGCGTGGCGCGTACTAGCCATGCACTCCCGGATTTCCGCGCGAGTGCGAAGGTCCCCGTAGCGGGCGCCGCGCAGTGAAAAACCTGAACGCTCATTCCCTTCGCCGCCGGCGCCATTGGCGCTTGTGCTGCGCATGATTCGGCAACGCGGCCTGCCCGCGTCCGGCTGGCGGAGCCACGAGCGCCCATATTGCAACTGCGGAAGTGCTACAGATGCTGAAAAAAGGAACGCCCCGACGGGGCGAGAACGCCCGCCACGCTCTGCCCGCCCAGCAGATCCTGCCCGGACGGCGCACGGCCCGCCCCGGCTGGCAGGCGCTGACGGCCTGTGCGGTACTGGCGCCGGCCCTGGCGTGGGCCGCGCCGACCAACGATTACGACGCGCTGATCGCACGCGCCCGGGCCGGTGACTACGAACCTGCGCTGGCCATGCTGCGCCAGCAAGGGCCGGGCGCAGGCCGCCAGGCGGTCTACGACCATATCGTCATCGCCAGTTGGGCCGGCAAGCCCGCCGAAACCGTGGCCGCCTACGAAACGCTGCCGGCCGCCGCCGCCCTGCCCGCCGACATCCAGCTGGCCGCGGCCCGCGCCTATCGCGACCTGCAACGTTGGCCCGAGGCCCTGGCCGCGTACCGCGCCGGCCTGCGCCGCCACCCCGGCCAGGCCGCCTTTGCCGCCGGTGAAATCATGACCCTGGCCGACGCCGGCCAGACCGCCGCGGCGCGCGAGGCCGGCCAGGCCTGGATCAAGCGCGAACCGCGCAACGCCGACGCCCGCCTGGCGCTGAGCTACGTCCACGTGCGCCTGCGCCAGCCGTACGAGGCCCTGCACCAGGCCGACCAGGCGCTGGCCATCGCCCCCGGCACGCCCTACGTGCTGCGCGAATACATCGACGCGCTCAGCCGCGCCCGCATGGCCGAACAGGCCTTGGCGCTGGCCCGCCAGCATCCCGACCTGTACAACGCCGCCCAGCTGCGGCGCTTCGAGGCCGACGCCGTCGCCCAGCAGGTGCGGCTGGCGTCCATGCCCACCCGCAGCGAAGCCGAACGCTTCGTCATCGCCGACCGCGCGCTGGCCCGTTACGCCGACCTGATTCCCGCCTGGCAGGCACTGGGCGAGCCGGCGCAGGCCGACGTGCTGCGCGCCCGCATCGACCGCCTGCATGCGCTGCACGCGCGGGTCCGCATGGCCGACCTGGTGGCCGAATACGAGGCGTTGCGCGCGCAGGGCGTGGCCGTGCCGCGCTATGCGCTGAACGACGTCGCGTCGGCCTACCTGTATCTGCGCCAGCCCGAAAAGGCGCGCGACCTGTACCGCGAGGTTGCCGCCGACGACGCCTGGCGCCAGGACGATCCCGAAGACCGCCTCAGCACCGAGACTGGCCTGTACTACGCGTTGGCCGAAGCCGAACAGTTCGACCAGACCGCCCCGGTCACCGACGCGGTCGGTTCGGGCTATGCACCGTGGCTGTATTACAGGGGCCAGGCCACCCGCAACCCCAACGACCTGAAGCTGGCCAGCGCCCAGACCGTGGCGTCCGCGCGGCTGCTGGCCGACGACACGGTGGCCGCCCAGCAGCAACAGGAAGACATGGTCGCCAACGCGCCCAACAATTCCACGCTGCGCGCCGACCTGGCGTCCACCTACCGCAAGCGCGACTGGCCCCGGGCGTCCGAACGTGAACTGAAGCTGGCCGAGACGCTGGCGCCGCGCGCGCTGTCGGTCGAGAACGGCCAGGGCTTCACCGCCATGGATTTGCAGGAATGGCGCCAGGCCGAAGCCCTGTCCGCCGATACGCTGGCGCGCGCGCCCGACGACCTGACCAGCCGCCGCCTGGCCCGCGAATGGGAAGTGCACAACAAGGCCGAACTGCGCATCGAAGGCTACCGCGGGCTGGCGTCCGACAGCCCGGTGAACGGCAATGGCGACTTCGGCATCGACGCGGTGCTGTACTCGCCGCCCATCGACTACAACTGGCGCGCCTTTGGCGGCGGCGGTTACGCCACCGGCAATTTCGAGGAAGGCCGCGGCTACTACCGCTGGCTGCGCACCGGCGTCGAGTGGCGCGGCCGCGACCTGACCGTGGAAGGCGAAGTCTCGACCCACAGCTACGGCCATGGCGTCAAACCCGGCGTGCGCCTGTCGGCTGCGTATGACCTGGACGACCACTGGCAAGTAGGCGGTGGCGGCGAAATCATGTCGCGCGAGACGCCGCTGCGCGCCTTGACCAACGACATCTCGTCCAACCGGCTGAACGGCTTTGTGCGCTGGCGCGCCAACGAGCGGCGCGAATGGACGCTGTCGCTGGCGCCGTCGCGTTTTTCCGATGGCAACCAGCGCTGGGAACTGGGCCTGGCCGGCCGCGAACGCGTCTACACCGCGCCGCACCTGAAGGCCGACCTGACGCTGGACCTGTCGACCCAGCGCAACAGCCGCGACGACGCGCCCTACTTCAATCCCCGCTCGGACCTGATGCTGCTGCCCGGCGCACGCGTCACCCACACGCTGTACCGGCGCTACGAAACCGCCTGGGAACAGATCGGCACGCTCGGCGCCGGCACCTACACCCAGCAGGGCTACGGCACCGGCGGCGTCATCGCCCTGGGCTACGGCCAGCGCTACCGCGCCAACGACGTGCTGGACATGGGCGCCATGGTCACCGGCATCAGCCGCCCCTACGACGGCCAGCGCGAGCGCGAACTGCGCATCACGTTCGACCTTGCCTATCGCTTCTGAGACCGACATGCTGCTCAAGCTACCCACCCGCATCCTCCTGGCGGCCTTGCTGCTGGGGCTCATCCTGGTGCTGACCGCCTGCGCCAAGGACATTCCCGTCTACACGCCGCCATCCGCGCGCCCCGTGGCCGCGGCTGAACAACCCTGGCAGTCCGGCCACTTCCTGGCACTGGCCTACCACGACGTCGAAGACGAAGACCCCGACCAGGGCTTTCTCAGCGTGCGCACCGACCGCCTGGTCGACCAGCTGGCCTGGCTGCGTGAAAACGGCTACCAGGCCGTCACCGTCGACCAGATCCTGGCCGCACGGCAAGGCGGCGCGCCGCTGCCCGAGCGCGCCGTGCTGCTGTCGTTCGACGACGGCTACCGCAGCTTCTACACCCGCGTGCTGCCCATCCTGAAGGCCTACCGCTGGCCCGCCCTGCTGGCGCCCGTGGGCACCTGGATGGACACGCCGGCCGACAAGCCCGTGGACTTCGGCGGCAGCCCCGAACCCCGCGGCCGTTTCCTGAACTGGGACGAGATCCGCGAGATCTCGCAGTCGGGCCTGGTCGAGATCGCCGCGCACACCAACGCCTCGCACTACGGCGCGCTGGCCAATCCGCAAGGCAACACCGAGCCCGCCGCCGCCGTGCGCGCCTACGACGCCGCCACCGGCCAATATGAATCCGAAGCGCAGTTCAACGCCCGCATGGGCGCCGACGTGGCCGCCATCAGCCGCAAGATCGAACGCGTGACGGGCAAGGCGCCGCGCGTCTGGGTCTGGCCCTACGGCGCCGAAGGCGGCACCACCCTGCGCATCACCGCCGAACACGGCTACCAGCTGGCCCTGACGCTGGAAGACGGCGCCGGCCGGCTCGACCGGCTGATGTCCACCCCGCGCCTGCTGCTGGCCAGCGATCCGGCGCTGAAGTCCTTCGCCAACAGCGTCGTGGGCATGGAAACCACGCCCTTCATGCGCGTGGCCCACGTGGACCTGGACTACGTCTACGACCCGGACCCGGCCCAGACCGACCGCAACCTGGGCGAGCTGGTGCAGCGCATTCTGGACATGCAGATCAACACGGTGTTCCTGCAGGCCTATTCGGACCCCACCGGCGACGGCCTGGTGCGTTCGGTGTACTTCCCCAACCGCTGGCTGCCGATGCGCGCCGATCTCTTCAACCGCGCCGCCTGGCAGCTGCACAACCGCGCCAACGTGATGGTCTACGCCTGGATGCCGGTGCTGGCCTATGACCTGGACCCGGCCATCGCGCGGGTCACGCGCTGGCAGCCGGACTCGCCCCAAGCCGCGCCCCAGCCCGACCCCGACCAGTACCGCCGCCTGTCGCCGTTCGACGCCACCGCGCGGGCCCGCATCGGCGACCTGTACGAAGACCTGGCGCGCCACGCGATCTTCGACGGCATCCTGTTCCACGACGACGCGGTGCTGTCCGACTTCGAAGACGCCAGCCCCGGCGCGCTGGCCGCCTACCGCGCCGCCGGCCTGCCAGGCGACATCGCGCAGCTGCGCGCCGACCCGGCCACGATGCAGCGCTGGACTCGCGTGAAAAGCCGCGCGCTGATCGACTTCACCGCCGAACTGACCGCCAAGGTGCGCGCCGTGCGCGGCCCGCAGATCAAGACCGCGCGCAACATCTTCGCCATGCCGATCCTGGACCCGCAGTCCGAAGCCTGGTTCGCGCAGAACCTGGACGATTTCCTGGGCGCCTACGACTGGACCGCGCCGATGGCCATGCCGCTGATGGAAAACGTGCCCAAAGGCCAGGAAAACGCCTGGCTCGACCGGCTGGTCGACCAGGTGGCCAAACGCCCCGGCGGCCTGGACCGCACCGTGTTCGAACTGCAGGCGCGCGACTGGCGCACGGGCCCGGGCCGCCCCGAGGTGACGCCGGTGGACACCGCCGTGCTGGCCGGCTGGATGCAGCGCCTGCAACTGCGCGGCGCCCGCAGCTTCGGCTACTACCCCGACGACTTCTCGCAAGACCAGCCCCGGCTGCAAGGCATCCGGCCCGCCATCTCTGAAGCGTGGTACCCCATCCGATGATCGACCGACTGATCGCCCTGATTATCCTGCTGGCGGTGCTTGGCGCGCCGTTCGGCTTCACCATGATGCTGACCGGCCAGGCGCTGCTGGGCTTCGTCTTCTTCTACCCCCTGTTCATGTCCGGCATGTGGATGGCCGGTGGCCTGTACTTCTGGTGGCACTGGGAACGGCGCTGGGACTGGGGCCCCGGCCGCCCGCCGCCCGCCCTGGCCGGCGACCCGCTCGTGTCGATCCTGGTGCCCTGCTACAACGAGGCCGACAACGGCGAAGAGACCTTGCTGGCCGCACTGGGCCAGCACTATCCCAACATCGAGGTCATCGCCATCAACGACGGTTCCAGCGACGGCACCGGCGCCATGCTGGACCGCCTGGCCACGCAGCATCCGCGCCTGCGCGTCGTGCACCTGGCGCAGAACCAGGGCAAGGCCATGGCGCTGCGCATGGGCGCCCTGGCCGCGCGCAGCGAATACCTGGTGTGCATCGACGGCGACGCGGTGCTCGACCCCGACGCCGCCGCCTACCTGGTGGCGCCGCTGATCGACAACCCGCGGGTTGGCGCCGTCACCGGCAACCCGCGCATCCGCACCCGCTCGACCCTGATCGGCCGCATCCAGGTGGGCGAGTTCTCGTCCATCATCGGGCTGATCAAGCGCACCCAGCGCGTCTACGGCCAGGTCTTCACCGTGTCCGGCGTGGTCGCGGCCTTTCGCCGCGCCGCGCTTGACCGGGTGGGCTACTGGAGCCTGGACATGATCACCGAAGACATCGACATCAGCTGGAAGCTGCAACGCGACCACTGGTCGATCTTCTACGAGCCGCGCGGCCTGTGCTGGATCCTGATGCCGGAAACGCTGCGCGGGCTGTGGAAGCAGCGCCTGCGCTGGGCCCAGGGCGGCGCCGAGGTGTTCCTGAAGAACCTGCGGTCGATCTGGACCTGGCGCCACCGCCGCCTGTGGCCGCTGATGCTAGAATTCTGCCTGTCCACCGCCTGGGCCTTCGCCTTTGGCGTGTCGGTGCTGCTGTGGCTGGTCAGCCAGGTCGTGACCCTGCCGCACAACATGCACATCGCCAGCCTGATGCCGCCCGCCTTCACCGGCATGATGCTGGCCGTGGTCTGCCTGCTGCAGTTCGCCATCAGCATCCTGATCGACCGCCGCTACGAGCCCGGCCTGTGGCGCGCGCTGTACTGGGTCATCTGGTATCCGCTGGCGTACTGGATGGTCAGTCTCTTCACCACCCTGGTCAGTTTCCCCAAAGTCATGCTGCGCAAGCAGGCCCGGCGCGCGCGCTGGACCAGCCCCGACCGCGGCATCAAATCTTCGGACGCCTCATGATCATCACCACGCAACGCTCGCGCGCGGGCTACCTGTTCGACCTGCTGCTGACCGCGGTGGGCTGGTTCGCCTTCGTCTACCTGTTCGGTTCCGGCATCGCCGCCATCCTGCGCGGCGCCGCCAGCGGCCCGCAGGCGCCGCTGTGGCCGACCTTCCTGCCCACGCTGCACACGCTGGCCGGCTACGCCCTGCTGGCGCTGGCCAACGCCGCCGTGCTGGTGGCCTGGGCCGTCTACAACCACCTGCGCTTTCGCGGCAAAGACCGCCGCCAGCCCATCGATGCCCTGAACGACCATCAACTGGCCATGAGCTTCGCGGTGACGCCGCAGCAACTGGCCCAGCTGCGCGGCGCCCGCGTCGCCGTCATCCACCACAGTGGCGATGGCGAAATCCGGGGCATCGAGGCGGCGCGGCCGCGGCTGGCCGCAGTGGCGGGCGCGGCGGCCTGATCAGGCCTGCTTGCGCGCTACCTGCTTGCGCTCCACATTCGGCAGCAGCACCGCCACCACGCCCAACAGCGGCAGGTACGCGCACACCTGGTACACATAGCCGATGCTGGTCGCATCGGCCAGCTTGCCCAGCGCCGCCGCGCCCAGGCCGCCCATGCCGAACGCAAACCCGAAGAACAGGCCGGCAATCATGCCGACCTTGCCTGGCACCAATTCCTGCGCATACACCACGATGGCCGAGAACGCCGACGCCAGCACCATGCCGATGATCACCACCAGCACGCCCGTCCAGAACAGGTTGGCGTAGGGCAGCATCAGCGTGAACGGCGCCACGCCCAGGATCGACACCCAGATCACGATCTTGCGGCCGATGCGGTCGCCCACCGGCCCGCCCACCACCGTGCCCACCGCCACCGCGGCCAGGAACAGGAACAGGTACAGCTGGGCTTCCCGCACCGACAGGGCGAACTTGTCGATCAGGTAGAACGTGAAATAGCTGTTCAGGCTGGACAGATAGAAGTACTTGGAAAACACCAGCAGCCCCAGCACGCCCAGCGCGCCCAGCACCTGGTTGCGCGTCAGGCCGTTGCCGGCCCCTTCGCGTTTGGCGCGCGGCTTCAGGCGCACGCGGTTGGCGCTGTACCAGCGGCCAATGCCCGTCAGCACCACGATGCCGAACAGCGCCGCCAGCGAAAACCAGGCCACGCTGCCCTGGCCGTGCGGAATGATGAACAGCGCCGCCAGCAGCGGGCCCAGGGCCGACCCGACGTTGCCGCCCACCTGGAACAGCGACTGCGCCAGGCCATGACGCCCGCCCGAGGCCATGCGCGCCACCCGCGATGACTCGGGGTGGAACACCGACGAGCCCGTGCCCACCAGCACCGCGGCCACCAGCAGCCAGCCGAACGACGGCGCTATCGACAGCAGCAGCAAGCCCACCAGCGTGAAGCCCATGCCCACCGGCAGCGAATACGGCTTGGGATTGCGGTCGGTATAGAAACCGATGAAGGGCTGCAGCAGCGACGCCGCCAATTGGTACACCAGCGTGATCAGGCCGATCTGCGCGAACGACAGGCTGAATGATTCCTTCAGCATCGGGTAGATGGCCAACAGGATCGACTGGATCATGTCGTTCATCAGGTGCGCCACGCTGATCGCGCCCAGCACCTTGAAGGCGGTGGACGGGTCGGACACGGCGGGGGTCGGCGTGGCCGCCGGGGCGGACAGGTCCGGCAGGTCGGCGGCGGGATTCTGGGCGGAATTCATGGGGTGGCGGGATCAGGAACAAAGGACCCTGCGCCGGCGATACGCCGCGAACAGGGGGCCATCGGGGCGACAAGACGCCTCGCACAGGCCCCAGTGTAGGAACGGCGGCTTTCCCCTGCCTGCCAATTTTCGTCGGGAAAGTGACAAAATAGCCTCATTCCCACCCTTATTTCGGCCTCATCCTATTGCTGGAAGTGACACCATGCCGACCCGGCCCACCCGCCCCGACCCCGCCCGCAGCATCGACGCGCAGGACTACCAGCACCGTCCGCGCAGCGTCACCGCCATGGCCAAGGAATTTTCGGCCGGCGCCCGCACCGGCGCCCACTCGCACCCGCGCGCCCAGTTGATCTATGCCGTCCAGGGTGTGATGCACGTCACCACGCCCAGCGGCTTCTGGGCCCTGCCGCCCCTGCGCGCGCTGTGGGTGCCGGCGGGCGTGCCGCATGGGGTCGACATGATCGGCGCGGTCTCGATGCGTTCGCTCTACATCCAGCCCGATGCCGCCCACACGTATTGGCCGCAGTGCCAGGTCATCGAGGTCAGCGGCCTGCTGCGCGAACTGATCCTGACCCTCACCGCCGAACCCATCGATTACCCGCTGGGCGGCCGCGCCGAGCAGGTGGCCGCGCTGATCCTGTCCGAACTGGCCGCCGCCCGCGTGGTGCCGATCCAGATTCCCTGGCCGCGCGACCGCCGCCTGCAGACCATCTGCGAAGCCATCCTGGACCAGCCCGGCCTGCAGCGCGGCATCGAAGACTGGGGCAGCGAAGTCGGCGCCAGCGCGCGTACCTTGATCCGCCTGTTTCAAGCTGAATTGGGACTGAATTACCGACAGTGGGTGCAGCAGGTGCGGTTGGCCGATGCCGTCTGCCGCCTATCGTTGGGCGAGCCGGTGGCGCGTATCGCGGCCGATCTCGGCTACCGCAGCCCCAGCGCATTCAGCGCCATGTTCCACCGCGCGCTGGGTGCACCGCCGCAACGCTACCTGCAAAACGCCGCATGACATCTGCAACCGGCCTTGCCGTTTGTCACGGCGCGCAATACATTTCACGGCGCGCTTGTGCAGCGCCGCAGCGCGAAACCCGCGCAGCGCGTATGCTCAACTCCGTCCCTATATCCTTTACCCGTCGTGCGGACCATCCCGCCGGGCAAGTTTGGTTACTGAAACCTTCCGGTGCGGTCGCCGGTCTATGAAGGTTCTGCCCTAGAATCGCCAGCAATGAGCACCCCCCAGCAATCCTCCGCCACCCCGGGCGGCAAATCGGGCTTCCCCTGGAAACGACTCCTCATCAAGGCGGGCGTCGCCGTCGCCGGCCTCGGCGTCTGCGGGGCGGTGCTCGTCGGCCTGGCGCTGGCCCTGGCCTGGCCCAGCCTGCCCGACCTGCACGCCATGACCGACTACCGGCCACGGGTGCCGCTGCGCATCTACACGGCCGACAAGGTCCTGATCGGCGAATACGGCGAAGAACACCGCAACGTCCTGCGTTTCGATGAAATCCCGCCGGTCATGCGCCAGGCGGTGCTGGCGGCCGAAGACGACCGCTTCTACCAGCACGGCGGCGTCGACTGGATGGGCATGGTGCGCGCGGTGCTCGTCAACCTGGTCAAACAGTCCAAGACCCAGGGCGGCAGCACCATCACCATGCAGGTGGCGCGCAATTTCTACCTGTCGTCCGAAAAAACGTATTCGCGCAAGTTCTACGAACTGCTGCTGACCTACAAGATCGAATCCGAGCTCACCAAGGACCAGATCCTTGAGCTCTACATGAATCAGATCTACCTGGGACATCGCGCCTACGGCTTTGCCGCGGCTTCGCGCACCTACCTGGGCAAGCCGCTGGCGGAAGTCACGCCGGCCGAAGCCGCCATGCTGGCCGGCATTCCCAAGGCGCCGTCGCGCTTTAACCCCATCACCAATTTCCCGCGCGCCGAAATCCGCCAGCACTACGTGCTGGGCCGCATGAAGACGCTGGGCTACCTGACGCCCGAACAGGCCGACGAAGCCCTCAAGCAGCACATCACCATCCGCGGCGCCGACGGCTCCAGCACGCGCGGCTTCGCCATCCACGGCGACTACCCCGCCGAACTGGCGCGCCAGCTGATGTACGGCGTCTTCCAGGAACAGACCTACTCCAAGGGCATCGACGTCTACACCACCATCGATTCCAAGGCGCAGGAAGCCGCCTACCGCGCCGTGCGCGACGGCGTGCTG
Source organism: Achromobacter deleyi (assembly GCF_902859705.1). Lineage (GTDB taxonomy): Bacteria > Pseudomonadota > Gammaproteobacteria > Burkholderiales > Burkholderiaceae_B > Achromobacter > Achromobacter deleyi. The sequence continues at coordinate 79,991 of NZ_CADIJO010000005.1, forward strand.
GACTACACCCGCCGCGCCGTCTACCCCGGCCCCGAAGACCAGATCGAGCTGCCCGACGGCGTTGAAAAAGACCCGGCCGCGCTGGACGACATCCTGGACGGCGTGCAGGAAAAAACGCCCGACAGCGAAGACCTGCTCGCCGCCGTGGTGCTGGCCGCCAGCCCCCAGGAAGTCACCGTGGCGCGCAGCGCCCGCGACATCATCACCATTTCCGACAAGAAGGCGCTGGCCGTGGTGGCGCGCGCCCTGAACCCCAAGGCCAGCGACAGCCAGCGCATCAGCCGCGGCTCGGTGGTCTATATCCACAAAAACGGCGACAGCTGGGAAATCATCAACATGCCGGCGTTGCAGGCGGCGCTGGTGTCGATGGCTCCGCAAGACGGCGCCATCCGCGCCATGATCGGCGGCTTCGACTACAACCGCGGCACCTTCAACCGCGTCACGCAGGCCTGGCGCCAGCCCGGTTCCAACATCAAGCCCTTCGTCTACGCCGCGGCGCTTGAACGCGGGCTGACCCCGGCCACGCAGATTTCCGATCAGCCCTTCATGCTGACCGCCGCGCAGACCGGCTCGAAAGACTGGCAGCCCAAGAACGACGGCAACCGCTACGAGCCCATGCTGACGCTGCGCCAGGGCCTGTACAAGTCCAAGAACATGGTCACCATCCGCATCCTGCAGGCCATCTCGCCGCAGTACGCGCAGGACTACCTGACCCGCTTCGGCTTCGACAAGGCCCGCTGGCCGGCCGTGCTGCCGCTGGGCCTGGGCGCCGGCGGCGCCACGCCGCTGCAGGTGGTCAACGGCTACAGCGTCTTCGCCAACGGCGGCTACCGCGTCACGCCCTACCTGGTGGACCGCGTCACCGACCGCTCGGGCAACGTGCTGATGCAGGCCCAGCCCGTGGTGGCCGGCGACGCCGCCGCGCGCGCCATCGACCCGCGCACCGCCTGGGTCATGGACGACATCCTGCGCGGCGTCACCACCAGCGGCACCGCCGCGCGCGCGCACCAGGTGCTCAAGCGCAACGACGTCGGCGGCAAGACCGGCACCACCAACGAAGCCGTGGACGTCTGGTTCTCGGGCTTCACGCCCACCTTGGCCACCACCGTCTGGATGGGCTTTGACCAGCCCAAGTCGCTGGGCACCAACGAATTCGGCAGCGGTCTGGCCCTGACCACCTGGCTCGACTACATGCAGCCGGTGCTCAAGGGCGTGCCCGAAGCCAAGCCCGCGCCCCGGCCGGACGGCCTGTTGGTCGACAACGGCGAATACTATTTCTCGGAATTCCCGCCGGGCCAGGCCGTGGCCTCGCTGGACCTGTCCAGCGGCGACGCGCTGACCGACTTCCTGAACAACAACCGCTCGACCGACGGCGTGGACAACTCGGTCAAGCCCCTGCCGGTGCCGGGCGCCGCCGCGCCGCAAACTCAGGTGCCGCAAACGCAGACCCCGCAGGCGCAGGCGCCGCAAGGGCAGCCGTTGCAAGCCCAGCCGCAGCAAGCGCCCGTGGCCCAGCCCATTCCGGTGCCGGCGGCCGGCGGCGGCGTCCTCAACAACGGGGGCAGCAACGGCGGCAATGCGCCCATTCCGCCGATCCCGGTGCCGCGCGTGGACGCAGGCAGCGATGGCGTGCGCACCAGCGCGGTCAATGGCAGCGGCCCGCTGGCCGCCCGCCCGCTGTAAGCCACGTTTTTCCCGTCATCGTCATCCGTCGGTGCGCGATCGCGCGCCGACTCACGCGAGCGGCATTCCGTGCCCGCGGCGCCCAGGCGGCGCCGCTCCCCGGCGTCAATCCTCGGTCTCTGCCAGCTCGGTCACCACCGCGCGCGGCCATGCCGTCAGCGTTTCCAGGTCCAGGAAGGTGAAGTAGCCGCCGCGCCAGCCCTCGGTATCGATGTGGTACACGTTGCCCAGCGCCAGCGGCTCGGCCACCGGGGTGTGCCCCGCCACCACCGCCCGCACGCCGCGGATGCCGGTGCGGTCCATCTGGCGCAAGCGATCGCGCGACCACTGGCACGCCGCGCTGGTGCGCTTGTAGCGGTCTTGCAGGGCCGATTCCAGCCGCGGCCAGAACAGCACCGGACAATCCGCGTGCAGCAGCCCCACGGGGCCCGACGACGTTTCCACCTCGATCGCGATCGGCAATTGGTCGAAGGCATCGGCAAAGACCTGCTGGCGTTCGGGCGGCAGGTCCAGGAACCAGCCGCCGCCGTAGCTGCGCCAGTTGTCCACGTCGACCTGCTTCGTGCGGATGTGCCGCACGGCGTAGTCTTCGTGGTTGCCCTGCACCGCGTAGAACCAGGGTTGCTCCAGCCAGGCCAGCACGCTTTCGCATTCCGGGCCGCGGTCGACCAGGTCGCCCACGGAAAACAGGCGGTCGTGCGTGGGGTCGAACCCCAGTTGGTCCAGACCCTGCTGCAGGCGGGTAAAACAGCCGTGCACATCGCCCACCGCGAAATCACGGCCCAGCGCGTTGCGCGGCACTTTCAGAAAACGTTGCTGCATGATGATCCAGCTTGCCCGATCGGGCCCAAGCCTCTTTTTTAACCCGCTTTGAATGCATCCCTTATTAATGGCCCCATTCGCTTCGTCGTGCAAATTCCGGTACGAGAATAGCTATTATTCGTGATAATGTTCCGACTTTCCCAAACCATACCTTGAACGGGGCCGCGCCTGCCGCCCCCGCCGTCGCCATGACCGCCGCCTCCACCATCAAAACCTGGTACCTGGTCCACAAATGGACCAGCCTGGTCTGCACGATCTTCCTGCTCATCATCTGTCTTACCGGGTTGCCGCTGGTGTTCCACCACGAGATCGAGCACTGGCTGGACGACGCCAAGCCGCTGTCCGACGTACCCGCCTCGACCCCGCCCGCCAACCTGGACAAGCTGGTGGAAAACGCCAAGGCCATGTACCCGGGCGAAGTCGTCGACTACCTGTTCTTCGACCCTGACGAGCCCCAGGTCTACGTCGGCATGGCGAAAAAGCCCGGCGACGGCCAGGTGTCCGGCCACGCGGTGCGCATGGACGGCCGCACCGGCGACGTCCTGCTCGACGGCCCGCTCTACACCGAAGACAAGTTCTCGTTCATGGGCATCATGCTGGCCCTGCACGTCGACCTGTTCGCGGGCCTGCCCGGCGAACTGTTCCTGGGCTTCATGGGGCTGTTGTTCTGCATCGCCATCGTCTCCGGCGTGGTGCTGTACGGCCCGTTCATGAAAAAGCTGGACTTCGGCACCGTGCGCGCCGGCCGCTCCACCCGCCTGAAGTGGCTGGACCTGCACAACCTGCTGGGCATCGTCACGCTGGTGTGGGCCTTCGTGGTGGGCGTCACCGGCGTCATCAACGAACTGTCCACGCCGCTGTTCCGCCTGTGGCAGGGCACCGAGCTCGTGCGCATCCTGGAACCCTACAAGGGCCAGAGCGTGCCCGCCCAGCTGGCCTCGGCCCAGGGCGCGGCCGACACGGCGCGCAAGGCCCTGCCGGGCAATGAAGTGTCGTTCATCGCCTTCCCCGGCAACGCCTTCGGCAGCCCGCACCACTACATCACCTGGATGCGCGGCGCGACCCCGCTGACGTCCAAGATGAATACGCCCGTCCTGGTCGATGGACGCACCGGCGAGCTCACCACCGTCGCCAAGATGCCCTGGTACCTGACCGCCCTGGAACTGTCGCGGCCGCTGCACTTCGGCGACTACGCCGGCCTGCCGCTCAAGATCATCTGGGCCGTGCTGGACCTGATCACCATCGTGGTGCTGGTCAGCGGCCTGTACCTGTGGCTGGCGCGGCGGCGCGCCACCGAAGCCCGCATCGCCGAACTGGTGCGCAAGCACCAGGCCGCCGCCGCGCCCCAACGGAGCCCCGCATGAGCAAGAACAGCCGTGGCTTCATGTTCGTCTGGGGCGTGCCGATCCTGTTGGGCATCCTCAGCGTGTTCGGCCTGCTGGCCGCCCTGCTGGGCACCGGCGGCTGGCACTGGGCGTCCTGGACGACGCTGACCGTCCTGATCATCGTCATCGTGCGGTACTGGTTCTTCCCGCCCAGGCAGCCGGCGCAGTAGCGCTACGCGCAGGACCGGCCAGCCTTACTTGCCGAACTTCTCCGGATCGGGTCCCAGGCGGCCCGCTTCCTTGATCGCATCGATCGCGTCCATCTCGGCGCGCGACAGCTCGAAGTCGAACACGTCGATGTTCTCGCGGATGCGCGCTGGCGTCACCGACTTCGGAATCACGATCAGGCCGTGCTGCAAGTGCCAGCGCAGCGTCACCTGCGCGGGCGACTTGCCATGCTTTTTGGCCAGTTCCAGGATCGTCTTCTCTTTGGTGATGCCGCCCTGCGCCAGCGGGCTCCAGGACTCGGTTGCGATGCCATGCTTGTCGTGGAACGCGCGCAGTTCGCGCTGCGCAAAGCCCGGGTGCAGCTCGATCTGGTTGACCGACGGCGTCACGCCGGTGGCGTCGATCAGCCGTTCGAGATTGGCCTGCGTGAAGTTGGACACGCCGATCGAACGCGCGCGGCCGTCTTCCTTCATCTCGATCATGGCGCGCCAGGCGTCCACGAACTTGTCGCTGCCGGCCACCGGCCAGTGGATCAGGTACAGGTCCACGTAGGCCAGGCCCAGTTTTTCCAGGCTCTCATCCAGCGCCTTGTGCGCCGCGTCGAAACCGTGCTTGTCGTTCCAGAGCTTGGTCGTGACGAACAGGTCTTTGCGCGCCACGCCTGCGGCACGCAGCCCGGCGCCCACGCCGGATTCGTTGCCGTAGATGGCGGCCGTGTCCACCGAACGGTAGCCCGCTGCAAGGGCCTCCTTGACGCTGGCGGCGGCCTGGTCGTCGGGCACTTGCCAGACCCCCAGGCCCAATTGCGGAATCTTGCTGCCGTCGTTCAGTTTTACTGCGGGTACCTTCACCATGAGTCCCTCCGAAGTAGGCGAAATGCGGATGCAAAACCCCTGGAATTCGGCAGAAAGTGGTACTTCCGTCCCAGGGGTTTTCCACTAAATAATAGCGCCCGTGCCGGATAATGGCCGTCATACCCGGCCTGCGCCTTGCGCCGGCCCCCACCATTGCTCCCTGCCGACCCATGCCCGCACCTGACTCCCGGCCGCCCGGCCGCGGCGGTTTTTCCACCCTTCGCACCCTGTTTCCCTACCTGTGGCCGCCCGGCCAGACGGGGCTCAAGCTGCGGGTGGTGGCCGCCCTGCTCTGCCTGTTCGCCGCCAAGGCGGCCACCGTCTACGTGCCCATCCTGTACAAGCACGCCATCGATGAACTGGGCCAGGGCGCGCCGGGCGCCGTGACCGTGCCGCTGGGCCTGATCCTGGCCTACGGCGCGGCCCGGGTTCTGTCCCTGTTGTTTTCCGAACTGCGCGACGCCATCTTTGCCCGCGTCGGGCAGCACGCCATCCGCTCGGTCGGCCTGCAGATCTTTCGCCACCTGCACGGCCTGGCGCTGCGCTTTCACCTGACCCGCCAGACCGGCGGCCTGACCCGCGCCATCGAACGCGGCACCAAGGGCATCCAGACCCTGCTGTCGTTCCTGCTGTTCAACATCCTGCCCACCTTCTTCGAGATCGGGCTGGTCTGTATCGTGCTGTGGAAGATGTTCGATGCCTGGCTGGCGCTGGCCACCGGCGCCACCGTCATCCTCTACATGGGCTACACGCTGGCCGTCACCGAGTGGCGCTCGAAGTTCCGGCGCCAGATGAACGAAACCGATTCCGAAGCCAACACCAAGGCCATCGAAAGCCTGCTGAACTACGAAACGGTCAAGTACTTCGGCAACGAAGAGCACGAGGCCCGCCGCTACGACGCTTCGCTGACCCGCTACGAACGCGCCGCCGTGCGCAGCCAGGTCAGCCTGTCGGTGCTGAACATCGGCCAGGCCGTCATCATTTCCGCCGGCCTCACCCTGGTCATGTGGATGGCCGCCCGCGGCATTGCGCAGGGGCGCTACACGCTGGGCGACTTCGTGCTGGTCAACACCTACCTGCTGCAGCTATACACGCCGCTCAGCTTCTTCGGCTTCATCTACCGCGAAATCAAGCAGGCCCTGATCGACATGGAACGCATGTTCGAACTGCTGGGCCAGGACCGCGAGGTCGCCGACCGCCCCGGCGCGCAGCCGCTGCGCGTGGCCGGCGGCGAGGTCGAATTCCGCGACGTGCGCTTCGGCTACGACGAGCGGCGCCAGATTCTCAAGGGCGTCAGCTTCACCATCCCGGCCGGCAAGACCGTGGCCGTGGTGGGCACCTCGGGCGCAGGCAAATCCACCATCGCCCGGCTGCTGTTCCGCTTCTATGACGCCGACAGCGGCGCCATCCTGATCGACGGCCAGGACGTGCGCGACGTCACCCAGGCCAGCCTGCGCGCCGCCATCGGCGTGGTGCCGCAAGACACCGTGCTGTTCAACGACACCATCCGCTACAACATCGGCTATGGCCGCCCCGGCGCGTCCGATGCCGAGATCGAAGCCGCCGCCCGCCTGGCCCACATCCACGACCTGGTCATGGCCATGCCCGACGGCTACCAGACCATGGTGGGCGAACGCGGCCTGAAGCTGTCCGGCGGCGAAAAACAGCGCGTGGCCATTGCCCGCACGCTGCTCAAGAACCCCGCCATCTTCCTGTTCGACGAAGCCACCAGCGCGCTGGACACCCACACCGAACGCGAAATCCAGGCCAACCTGCGCGAAGTCAGCCAGGGCCGCAGCACGCTCATCATCGCGCACCGCCTGTCCACCGTGGCCGACGCCGACGAAATCATCGTGCTCGAAGACGGCCGCATCGCCGAACGCGGCCGCCATGCGCGGCTGCTGGCCCAGAATGGCCTGTACGCTGCCATGTGGACCCGCCAGCAGGAAAGCGCGGCCGCGGCGCCCGCGGATTGACAAGCCCGTCCCCCTATCCGAATATCGCACCCTTTGATTCCAAGGCCCGCCATGCAGGATTCCTCCAGCGCCCCCGAAATCCGCGTCTGCGCCGCCTCCGACCTGGTCAACGGCGGCCTGGGCGTCAAGGTGCCCGTCACCGACAGCGCCGGCCAGACCACCGCGTTCTTCGTGCGCTACCAGGACCGCGTGCACGGCTACCTGAACCGCTGCGCCCACGTGGGCGTCGAACTCGACTGGGAAGGCAGCTTCTTCACCCGCGCCGGCGACCTGATCATGTGCGCGCGCCACGGCGCCACCTATGAGCCCGACACGGGCTTGTGCGTGGGCGGCCCCTGCCGCAATGGCCGCCTGACGGTGCTGGCGGTGCAGGAACGCGAGGGCGCCGTCTATTGGCAGCCCAGTGGCAAGATCTGGCCGCTGGACGCCGCCGAAGGTTGACCGCCACCGCCTTGGCCGCCCGCCCCGCGCGGCAATCGGCCGCGCCGGTTGCCGGCGCGGCGGCACGCCAGGCTCAGGCCTGGGCGGGCGCGGCAACCTGGCCCGGCTCGCCGCGGTCCGCATAACGGCGCGCCAGCACCGCGCAGACCATCAGCTGCATCTGGTGAAAGATCATCAGCGGCAGCACCACGATGCCCATCTGCGAGGTGCCGAACAGCACCGTCGCCAGCGGAATGCCCGAGGCCAGCGACTTCTTCGAGCCGCAGAACACCAGCGTGATCTCGTTTTCCTTGGACAGGCCCAGCTTGCGGCTGCCCCACGTGGTGATCAGCAGCACCGCGCCCAGCAGCAGCGCATTGACCAGCACCATGGTCGCCAGATCGATGGCCGGAAACGCGTGCCAGATGCCCTGCGCCACCGCCTCGCTGAATGCCGTGTACACCGCCAGCAGGATCGAGCTGCGGTCCACCTTGGACAGCACGCGGCTGTTGCGCTGCGCCCAGGCGCCGATCCACGGCCGCAGCAGGCTGCCCACCGCGAACGGCAGCAGCAGCTGCAGCAGGATGCGCCCGGCGTCGGCCAGTCCATGCCCGCCGCCCTGGCGGTGCAGCAGCACCGCCACCAGCAACGGCGTCAGCACCGTGCCCAGCAGGTTCGACGCCGTGGCCGCGCAGATGGCGCCGGGCACGTTGCCGCGCGCCATCGAGGTGAACGCAATCGACGACTGCACCGTGGACGACAGCGTGCACACGAAGATCACGCCCAGCCACAGCGACGGCGTCAACAGGCCCGGGAACAGCGCGCGCAGCCCCAGGCCCAGCGCGGGAAACAGAATGAAGGTACAGCCCAGGATCAGCGCATGCAGCCGCACGTCCTTCACCCCCGCCACGATCGCATCGGTGGACAGGCGCGCCCCGTGCAGGAAGAACAGCAGCGAAATGGCCACGTTGCTGGCCACCATCATGAACGACGCCCCCTTGCCCACGGCGGGAAAGAAGCTGGCGAACGCCACGGTGGCGATCAGAATGAGTGTGAACTGGTCGGGCAAAAAGCGGCGCATGGCGGGGTTTTCCGGGAAATTTGCGCCACTATAGGCGCGCCGCTTGCTATCGTGAAGGCCACTGGTTACTTTAACTGTCATCGGAATATCCTATGACCAGCCCGCCATGCTCAACCCGCTCTGGCTCAAGACCTTCGCCGCGGCCGCGGCCTCGCCCAGCTTCAGCGAAGCCGCACGCCGGCTGGGCCTGACCCAGCCCACCGTCAGCGAACATATCCGCCAGCTAGAACAGACGCTGAACCGCCGCCTGTTCCTGCGCGATACGCATTCCCTGGCCCTGACCAGCGACGGCCGCAGCCTCCTGGTGCACGCCGAAATCATCCTTGATGCCCACGAACGCGCCGAACGCCTGTTCGACGCCCCGCGGCTGCGTGGCCGCGTGCGCCTGGGCACGTCCGACGACCTGGCGATGGGGCCGCTGCCCGACGTGCTGGCCGCGTTCCGGCAAGCCCACCCCGAAGTGGAACTGGACATCACCATCGGCGTCACCAGCGATCTTTACCGGCTGCTGGACGACAACGGACTGGACGTCATGATCGGCAAGCGCCGCCGCGGTGACCGCCGCGGCCAGACCCTGCACAAGGAAGCGCTGCTGTGGCGCGCCAAGGAAGGCCTGCGCATCGCGCCGGACGCGCCGCTGCCGCTGATCCTGCTGCGCGAGCCCAGCGTCACCCGCACGCTGGCGCTGGACGCGCTGGCGCGGGCCGGACGCAACTGGCAGATCGTCTGCACCAGCACCAGCTACGCGGGCTGCCAGGCGGCGGCCCGCGCCGGTCTGGGCATCACCGTGCAGCCCTCGCACCTGTCCACGGCCGGGCTAGCCGCGCCGGCTGGCGTGCACGCCCTGCCGGCCCTGCCCCAGGTGGAATTCATCGTCATCTCGGCCCCCGCGCCCAACAAGCCCACGCGCGCGCTGACCGAAATCCTGATGCGCAGCTCGCTGACCTGACGCTGCGGCAACACACGGGCGCCGCCGACAAGCCGGCGGCTGGAAAGCGCCCGCAATGCCCTACTGTGCCGACGGCCGCGTGTGCCGCACGCTGCCTTCCAGCGGCTGCGGCTGCTTGAGCAGGTTCAGGATCGGGCACCACTGCTCGACTGCCTCGTGCACGGCGCGTACCGCGCTTTCATCGGCCGGCGACACGATGTGCGCGGTATAGCGGATGTTGTGCGGAAAGAACGGCACTTTTTCATAGCCCGGCTTGCCGCCGCGCGGGTCCAGGTCGCCTTCGATCTCGACTTCCAGCGATTCCAGCGGCAATTCAAGCTCGGCCGCCTTGATGAGGAAAATGTGCGTCAGGCAACTGCCCAACGACCCCAGAAGCAGCTCGGGCGAGCTCGGCCCCAGGTCGTAGCCCGCGAAATCGGCCGGGCTGTCGCTCACCACCTGATGGTCGCGGATGCGGATGCGGCGCACGCCGCTGCGGCCTTCGGCGCTGACATGGGCGCGCAGCTTCACCGGCGTCACCGTCTGCGGATCGCGCGCATTGCGCACCAGCACGGCCTGCCGCTTCTGGCCCAGGTATTCGTTCAAGGTACTCATGTTCCTGCCTCGCGTAAGTAATAGTGGAAGGGTTAAAGCGGATGTGCCCGCACGGCGCTACTGCCAGCGCCGCGTATCCGGAATGCCGATGGGGGCACGGTCCATCGCCAGCAACAGCGCGCCCAGCCCCTGGGCGGATGTGTTTTCCATGCGGCCGCCCGGGCCGCAGACGTTGTCCGCGCTGGTCCAGGCCGGGGCCGCGCCTGGCAGCCGCCGCGCGCGCAGCCAGCCGCGGCGGTCCACCATGAACTGCGCGCCGGCCAGCGCGTCGGGTGGCACGCCCGCCGCCAGCGCGTAGGCGTTCCAGGCGTCTTCGCCCGACGCCACGCAATCGGCGCCCGCCGAATTGCCGTCCGCCGAATACCCGCCGCCCCAGGTCAGGGCCACGGTCAACAGACGCGGGTCCAGCGGCTCTTGCATCGCGTTCGGCGCAGACGCGCTTGCCGCCGCGGCCCCAATCCACAGCGGCAGGCCGCGCAGCCCCGCCAGCGTGGTCGCACGGCCATCACGGCACGTCACCGCCACGCCCGGCGCCGGAATCGCCGGCATGCCCATGCCGCCGCTCACGCCATAGGCCCGCAACCGCAAGTAGTCCAAGACCTGCCAGATTTCATCGGGGCCCAGCGCCGCGCCAAAGCCCGGCATGGCCGACGCCCCGCCGCGTCCGTCGCCGCCGTGTGCCACCCGCCAATGCAGCTCGCCTTCCAGGCGGTTCTCGAACAGCGCCGGCCCCAGCACGCTCGGCCAGGCGGGCAGCCCCGCCGCCAACGGCCCGCGGCCGTCGGCCTGGGCGCCATGGCAGCCCGCGCAGTGCGCCTGATACAGCCGGCCGCCTTGCAGCACGTTGCGATCCGTGAACGCCAGCGGCGATCGCTGGTACGACGTGCGCGTCGCCTCGGTCATCAGCAGCTGCGGCGCGGGCCAGCTGGCGCAGGCCAGCAGGCCGGCCGCGGCCGTCAGCCACACCAGACGGCCGCGCCGCGCGAACAAGGCCGCCAACAGCAATGCCAACGCCAGCCCCGTCAGCCCCGCCGCCAACCACAGCCGACGCCAGGTCTGCGTGCCTACCGGCAGGTCGGGGTCAAAACGCCAGGCGAAGGGCCAGTGCGCAATGGCCAGCGCCTCTTCGGGCTGCCACGCAATCGCCGCCGCGAGCAGGCCAGCCAACAGCGCCAGCGCCCCCAACAGCATGGCCGCGGCGTGACGCCACGGCGCCTGCGCCGCACGCCCCGTGGCACGGCTGTGCAACCAGGCAGCCGCCAGCGCAGTCAGCAGCAACACCGCCACCGTCGCCAGCACCAGATGCCCCAGGCGCGACCCCAGCAAGCCCGGCGCACCCTGCGCCCGCTGCCAGCCCAAGGCCAACACGGCGACAGCCGCGATCAGGGCCAAGGCCGCCTGCCCCGGCAACGGTACGCCGACAGTAATTGCCGCGCCGCCGGCACGCCTGCGCGCCGCGGCCAGGCCCGCCAGCATGCCCGCCGGCGCCGCCACGGCCGCCAGCGCCACCGCCGCGTTGCTCACCACGTCGCATCCAGCCCCAGCAACGCCAGCGCCTGGCGGCGCAATTCGGCCAGCCGCGGATCGCCGCGATGGCGCGGGTACGGCAGATCATTGACGATCTCGTCCTTGATCCGCGCCGGCCGCTCGCTCAGCACGATGATGCGCGACGCCATGAACAGCGCCTCTTCCACATCGTGCGTCACCAGCAGGGCCGTCACGCCGGTGCGCTGCCACAGTTCCACCAGCTCGGACTGCATCGCGATCCGCGTCAGCGAATCCAGCTTGCCCAGCGGCTCGTCCAAAATCAGGATCCGCGGGTCGTTCACCAGCGCACGCGCCAGGGCCGCGCGTTGCGCCATGCCGCCCGACAACTGGTGCGGGTAGGCCTGGCTGAACGCCGCCAGCCCCACGCGCTGCAACGCGTCGTCGACGCGGTCGCGCTGCGTCTTGAGCAGCCCGCGCGCCTGCAAGCCCAGCGCCACGTTGTGCCACACCGTGCGCCAGGGGTACAGCGTGGGGTCCTGGAACACCACGATGCGCGACGGCGACGGGCCGTCGATGGGTTCGCCATCGGCCAGCAGGTCACCTTCGGCCGGCGGCTCCAGCCCCGCCACCAGCCGCAGCAGCGTCGACTTGCCGCAGCCGCTGGGGCCCAGCAAGGCCACGAACTCGCCGGGTTGCACGTCCAGGTCGATCCCGTCCAGCACCGGCAGCGCCGCGCCATCCAGGTCGAAGCGGTGGTTCACGCCGCGCACCGCCAGGGCGGCGCCGCGCGCATCGGCTTGCGCCGCCGCATGGGAAGGCTTGGACACCTGCGCCACCGCTACCATTTCACGACTCCCTTCTGCCAGGCCAGCAGGCGGTCACGCCCCAGGAACAGCAGCGTGATCAGGCCCGAGAACACCAGTGCCATCACGATCAGCGCGCCGTACATGTTGGCGTACGAGGCCCAGCCCTGCGCCCACGACAAATACCAGCCCAGGCCGGACTTCACGCCCATCATCTCGGCCGCCACCAGCACCGAGAACGACGCGCCCAGCCCCATGAACAGGCCCACGAACACCTGCGGCAGCGCCGCCGGAATCGCCACCCGCAGCACCAGGAACCATTCGCTGGCTCCCATGGTGCGCGCCACGTCGTAGTACGCGCGGTTCACCCCGGCCACGCCGGACCAGGTCAGCACCGTGACGGGAAACCAGGTCGCCAGCGCAATCAGGAACACCGCCGCGGACCAGCTCGACGGAAAGAAGAAGAACGCCATCGGCAGCAACGCCGTCGACGGCACCGGGCCCAGAAAGCGCAGCACCGGATGCACCCAGTAGCCCAACCCGCGCGACCAGCCGATCGCCACGCCCGTCAGAAAACCCGCGGCCGCTCCCAGCAGGAAGCCATTGGCCAGCAGCCACAGCGAATTGACCAGGCTATCGGCCAACCGCTTGTAGTCGCTGACATACACCTCGATCAGCGACTGCGGCGGCGCGAAGAACGGGCTGGGCAGCAGCGCCAGCTTGGCGGTCGCGACTTCCCACACGCCCACCGCCACCGCAAGGACCAGCAGCCAGGGGCCGGCGCGGTGCAGCGCGCGCACCGGCCGCCAATGGGCCGCGCCCGCCACCGCCACCAGCAGCAGCACGGCCGCCAGCGCCAGCGCGGCCACGCCAAACTCCTGCGTGTAGCCCCACGACGTGAAACCCACTTCCACATTGGGCCAGCGCAGCGTCAGCCCGCCCACCACGGCCCACAGGGCCGCGGCCGCCACGCCGGTCTTCCACAGGCGCCAGGGTTGCACGGCCGTCGGCGCGCCGCGCAACCCGCCCGCCGCCAGTGCGTCAGCCGAGGACATTGGGCACCACCGCTTGCGCGTACTTGTTGATATCCAGGTTGGCGCTCAGCACCTTGATCGTCTTCAGGTCCTTGGCGTAGCCCACGATTTCCTCGCGCAGCGCCGCGCCCGTCGACGCATGGCCGTGGCTGTGCGTGCGCAGGATCGCCGCCACGCGCTCGGCTGGCACCTTGCCCGGGACGTACGGCGCGAAGATGCGCGCCGTCTCGTCCGGATTGGACGCGGTCCAGCGCTGCGCGTCGATGACCGCGCGCGTGATCGCCGCGGCCGACTCCGGGTCCTTGCGCACCAGATCGCCGCGCAGCCCCAGCACGCAGCAGGTGCGGTTCTCGTAGTCGCCTTCGATGTTGGTGGCGATTTCGCGCAGCTTGTTGTCTTCGCGCAGCGTGTAGATCAGCGGATCGTCGCCCGCAATCGCATCCACCTCGCCCTTGCGCAGCACCTCGCCGAACAGGTCCTGCGGATACTGGCGCCAGTCCACGGATTCCGGATCGATGCCCAGCTGCGCCACGCGGATCGCAAAGAAGTTCTTCACCGGGCTGGCCTGGTCCGACACCGCGATGCGGCGGCCCTTCAGGTCCTGCACGCTCTTGATCGGCGAATCCGCCGCAGTCAGCAAGCGCATGCAGCCGCCGTGCGTGCCCACCGCCAGCTTCACGTCAAAGCCCTGCTCCAGCGGCTTGAGCCAGCGCAGCGCCATGCCGATGCCGCCGTCGGCGTGGCCGGTGGCGATGGCTTCCAGCAATTGGTCGGTCGAGCCGCTGAAATTGATGCGCTCGACCTTCAGGTTGTACTTGTCGAAAAAGCCGCGCTCCAGCGCCACCGATACGGGCGACTGGCATACCGCGGTCTGGCTCCATGCGATCTTGTAGGTGCGCGGCGCGGTGTTCGCCGCCAGCACGCGCGACCCCAACATGCCCAGCGGCGCAGCCAGGCCTGCAAGGCTGGCCGCACGCAACAGCGTGCGCCGCGATACTCCGCGCGCCGCTTGGGCGCCCGATTGGACGTTCGTATTCATCAACCTTCCTTTTGAGCAGACTGTGAATGGCGATGCTTGCCATGCGGCATCATCGGCCCGTGCTCAGGCGTTCGACAAATACAAAGTGGGGATAACAATATGGGCGGACCCTCTCGCAGAGGATTCGCCCAGGGTCTTGTTCAATCCGGCGGGTGCGCCGCAGAACTCAGTCCGGCAGATGGTCCGGCACGCCCTCGGCATCCACGGCTTTCACGCGATCCAGCGCGTTGCGCGCAGCCGACATGGCCTCGACGGTGCTGCGAAAACGGCGCGTCACGAAGATCTCGAACGCCAGGCTTTCCGGTTCGTCCGCGGGCGCGGGTTCGTCCTCGACCTGCGGCTCGGGCGGCACCGGTGCGCCCTTGGCCGGCTTCACGGGCTTGGCCGGCAAGCGCCGCGTTTCCAGGAAAGCGCGCGCGGGCACACGGCCTTCAGGCTGCGTGGCATACGCCACGACGGAAAAACCGTTGATGATCTTCTCGGCCATACAGGTTCCCTATAGGCCGCGCCCAGTGGCGGCGCAGCACGTTGTTAGCGACAACGGCCCGCCACGGCGAAACTTAAGCGCATGCAGCGCGGCCCCGGTTGATCTGCATCAACCGGGGCCGCACCGCCACGCAATATGCACGCGCGTCTATTTTGTCGACGATATGGCCGTCATGCGTGACCGCACATAATGGGCCACCCTTTCCAGCACCTGCGACAGGTCTGCGCGCAGGCCGTCAAAGCCCGCATTGCGCTCGCGCGTCGCCTCGTCCATGTACAGCGGACGACGGATCTCGACCTGCAGGCTGTGGCGGTTCAGCGCCGGCTGGCCGATCTGCGCGATCAGCTGCACGCCCTTGTACGGATCATTGCGCGCCACCGTGTAGCCGCGATCGCGCAGTTCGGTTTCGATCAGCGCGATGAATTCCGGCTCACAGGTGGTGCCGTCACGGTCACCCAGCACGAAGTCCGCCAGCGGATGCTCGCTCTGGCGCCCCAGGCGCTCGTAGGCGTCGTTCGGCATCGAATGCAGGTTCAGGTGCCAGACCGCGCCGAAATCGCGCTGTGCGGTTTCGATCGCCTGCGCCAGCGCCGCATGGTAGGGCTCGTAGTACGCCTGGATGCGATGCCGCACTTCAGCCAGCGTCAGCTTGCGGTCGTAGATCGGCGTGGCCTTGTCCATGCGGCGCCAGATCAGCCCCTTGCCCAGCCGCGTCTTTTCGCCGGGGTCCAGCGGTTCGGGCCAGGGCTCGGCCAAGAGTTCCGGGTCCAGGTCGCGCAACGTGCGGTTCGGGTCGATGTAGACCCGCGGAAAATGCGCCGCGATCAACGTGGCGCCCAGCGCGGGGGCCGCCGACCACAAGGCGTCCACGTGCGTGTCCTCGCCCTGGCGCAATTGCGCCAGGCTGGCGGCGGCATTGAAGTCAGCGGGATATTGCTCGCCGCTATGCGGCGAATCGCAGACCAGCGGCAAGGCCGGCGCGGTCGGTGCGTGCACGGAAACGGCTTGGAAATCGGCGTGTGTCATCGTCGGGTGTCGGGTTGACAGGCCTTAATCGGCCTGGATGTTGGCGGCCTTCGCGACCTTGGCATAACGCGCCAGGGCCTGCTCGATCTGGACCTTGAATTCCTGCGGGGTCGTGGGCATCAGCGTACCACCGACGTCCTCGGCCTTCTTGCGGAACTCCGGGTCCTGCATGGCCGCGCGCACCGCCTGATTCAGGCGCTGCACCACCGCGGGCGGCGTGCCCGCCGGCGCCACCAGGCCGAACCAGCCGCCGGTGCCCATGTCGGGATAGCCCAGCTCGATGTAGGTGGGCACGTCCGGCAGCAGCGGCGAACGCTCGGCGCCCAGCACGGCCAGGGGACGCAGCTTGCCGCCCAGCACCTGGGGCAGCGTCGACGACAGGTTGTCGGTGATCGCATCCACCTGACCGCCCATCACGTCGTTCAGCGCCGGGCCGGCACCGCGGTACGGCACGTGCAGCAGCTTGATGCCGGCCAGCATCATGAAGTTCTCGATGTTCACGTGGCCCAGCGAGCCCACGCCCGGCGAGGCAAAGCTGTACTTGTCCGGCGAACCCTTGGCCAGCGCCACGAACTCGGCCATGTTCTTGACCGGAATGTTCGGGTTGATCGCGAAGATGCTGGGCACGGCCAGCACGTTGGCCACGGGTTCGAAATCCTTGACCGGGTCGTAGTTCATCTTGCGGTACACGGCCGGGTTCGAGCCGTGCGTGCTCATCGTCGCCATGCCGATGGTGTAGCCGTCGGCCACCGAGCGCGCCACCTGCTCCATGCCCAGCGAACCGCCCGCCCCCGCCTTGTTCTCCACCACGATGGTCTGCTTCAGGTCGCGGCCGGCATACTCGGCCACCAGGCGCGCCACGATATCGGTCGAGCCGCCCGCGGCAAACGGCACCACCAGCTTGATGGGGCGCGAGGGATAGTCGGCGGCGGTGGCCGTGCCAGCGAAAGACAGCGCGGCGCAGACGCCGGCAAGCGCGATGCGCGCGGAACAGCCGAAAAGGCGGGACATGGAGCGACTCCGAAAATAAGGTGCAGGTCGTGCTGCGAGGCCGCCAGTGTCCAAACTTTACGATCGCCTTTCAAACGACTATATTGCACGCCTTCATTACCAATGCTCATGCTAGGACCCGCGCTTGACGGGTTCCAAGGACCGCCGCGCCATGCGCCTGCACTCGCCGTCCATGTCCGAGCTGCACGCCTTCATGACCGCGGCGCGGCTGGGCAGCTTCACCCTGGCGGCCGACCACCTGTGCGTCACCCAGGGTGCCGTCAGCCGCGCCATCGCCCGTCTGGAAGCGCATTTCGGCCAGCCGCTGATGCGCCGCGACGCCCACGGCCTGACCCTCACCGACACCGGCCGCAAGCTCTACGAAGGCGGCCTGGCGCCGCTGCAGGCCATCGAGGCGCTCAGCGCCGAACTGCGCGCCGACAACCGCCGCCTGCGGCTGACGCTGGCCAGCGTGCCCACCCTGGCCAGTGCCTGGCTGGTGCCCCGCCTGCCCGACTTCCACCGGCGCCATCCCGACATCCAGCTGGGCTTTGCCGCCTACCGCCGCAACGAGGACTTCTCCGGCGCCACGCCGGACGCCGCCATTCTTTCGGGCGTGGCCGGCCAATGGCCCGGCTGGCAGGCGGACTACGTGATCGGTCGCGAAATGGTCGTCATCTGCAGCCCGGCGCGGCTGGCTACCCGGCGCGCGTGCGGCCTGTGGGACCGGCCCATCGGCCTGCTTGGCGAACCGCTGCTCTACCACTCCAACGGCCCAGACAACTGGGCCCGGTGGTTCGACGCGGCCGGCGTGCAGCGCGACGCCATCACCCTGGCCAGCGGCTTCGAACAGGTCAGCATCCTGGTGCGCGCCGTCATGGCGGACATGGGTATTGCGGTGTTGCAGCGCTGCCTGGTGCAGGACGACCTGCAGGCCGGCCATGTGGTCTCGCCCTTTCCCGACCTGCGCATCGCCATCGCCCGCGGCTACCACCTGTGCGCCCCGCCGCAACGGCGCGACCACTACGCGCTGGCCTGCTTTCGCGACTGGCTGCTGGACACCGCCCGGCAAGACCCCGAAGCGGCCATGCCGTAACAAAAACAAACGGGCCCCTTGCGGGGCCCGGCACTTGCACTACGTAGGCGGCCTGGGCGCCGCCGCCAGCCCGTCAGGGGGCCAGCTTGAATCCCAGGTCCACACCCCACTTGTCCGTCTCACGCAGCCACTTGGCGCCGCAGCTCAAGCAGCGGAAGTGGTCTTCGCGGCTTTCCTCGCGGCCCTTCTGTGTCGGGTTGGTGAATCCCTGGTGCCCCAAATGAGAATGCGGTGCAACGCCCGCAAGCCCGGGGTTAATGCGTTGGCAAGCCAAGCACATAACGCTCATTGATGCTTCCCCACAAACATAGTTACCAAATTGTAAGGGATTTCACCAATGTTTTTCTATCAAAATCTGTCCCCGATTAGACAAAAATTGTTAACGGCGCAATTAAACAACGGCCGGCAAGGCCGCCAGGCAGGTTGCCAGGTGGTAAGGCGAGGTCGACGGCATGTCTGCCCGCACCACGTTGCCGCTGCCGTCCAGGCATTCGTACCAGCCGCCCGCATGCAGGAAATGGGTCCGGAAATGCCCCAAAGCCGACGCCAGCGCCGGCAGGTCACCCACCACCGCCAGGACCCGCAGGTATTCGGTCTGCGCCCAGATCCGGCGCGTGTCGTCCAGCACCCCGCCGCGCTCGTCCAGCGCGGCAATGACGCCGCCCGCATCCACGCCGTGTCCACGGGCCCAATGGACCCCGCGCGGCAGGGATTCGGCCAGGTCCAGTCCGTCGAACACGTCGGCCGCGCCACGCACCAGTGACAGCCATTCGAACTGATGGCCCGGTTCGATGCGGTTGCCGGCCGCGCCTTGCGGCGCTTCCGAGATGCATTGCGTCGGCGCGCTAAGGAAAGACTGCGTCATCGCCTGCGCCAGCCCGCGCAGGCGCTGCGCGAACAGGGCCGGCTCGGCCACCTGCGCCGCGGCCAGGTAGGCCTCGGTCAGGTGCATCATGGGATTCTGCGCCGGTCCGCGCAGCACCTGGCTCCAGTCCGGGCTCAGCGCGGCGTGGTACAGCGAATCGGCCGCCTTGAAGCGCGACTCGATGGTCTCGGCCGTGGCCAGCAGCAGCTTGCGCGCGTCCGCGTTGCGAGACCGGCGAAAATACGCCGCGCACGCGAACACGATGAAGGCATGGGTGTACAGGTCCTGCGTCTCGTCCAGCGGCCGCCCCGCGGCGTCGATGCTGTAGCGCCAGCCCCCATGCGACTCGTCGCGAAACAGCCGCCGCAACGATGCAAACAGACGGTCGGCGTGCGCCGCGGCCGCAGCGCCCGGCGCCTCGGCATACACGTAGAGTTGACGCGCGCACGCCATGGCGCGATAGCGCTCGGCCGGCATCGGCCGGCCCGTGGCCGCATCCAGGGATTCAAAGGGCAGACCCAGCACGTCATTGAAGCCCGGCCCGATCCACATGGGCAGGATGACGGAGTCGAAATGCGCGCGGAAAGCGTTGATGTGCTCCGCCAGCGCGGAGTTGGTCTGTGCGGCAGTCATCTTGGAACGACGCATGCCCGATAAGGGCTGCTTGTTAGGGAGCAGCGACGATAACCCAAATTTATGTCGCCATCGTGCAAGCATCATTCGGAGCGTCATGCGCACACAGACCGGTACAGCCGTTCAACTTCCTTCAAGGGCTTGCCATGCCCTATCGGAAGATGTTTTCCTCGACCCAGTTCTGCGCGAAGATTTCCGCGCGATCTCGTGCTTCGTCCAACGAAGCGCAGTTGCCCAAGTGGGAAAACGCGGCATCCACCTCGGTGCCGCCCTCAGCCGTTACCGTCAGCAGTACGCCATATCCGCCGGTATCCATGGCCGCTGTGGAAACGTCGATCAGTACTTCCTGGTCACGATGCTGCATGTGTTACCTCCCAGTCGGTTACCTAAACGCGTGAACCACGCGTGACGTAGCGGGTTGCAGAATTCCCGCGCAATGAATAGACCTGAAAACGTCACGCAAGTTCATCTTACCGGCGCGCACCCCAGCGCGATACGTCCGGACGCAGCCAAATCAGACAAACCGTCTCAGGAGATTCCCGTAGGGCGCGAAAATAGGACTGAAAGTCGCGCAATACCGCGTCAAAGTTCGCAAGAAACGCACTAATTCGCCACGAAGCGCGCGAAGCGATGCGTCACAAACACGTAGCGGGAGATGACGATGCAGGAGGGGCTCGGCCTGATGCCCTAAGGCCGATGGCGCATGCGCGCTAGCGCAAATGCATGGCGCCGGGTTCTTCCATGCGCAGGGACAGCTTGCCCTTGTCGGTGATGCGCCAGGCGCCGTCGGCGCCGGCCTCGATGCAGCGCAGGGTTTGCAGCGCTTGCGCCACATGCTCGGGCACGCTGGTCTGGACGGCGCCCGGTTCCGAATTGTCGGCAACGATGCGCAGCCAATGACCCAGTTCGCCCTTCTCGAAACGATGCAATGCCATGCGTGGTGACTCTCAAATGAATACCGCAACGATAGCATGCCGCCCCGGGCCAACCGGGCCATGCGCGCCCTACGAGGGCCGCAACGCCAGGGGCCGCTTCATGCGCGCCGCCGCGGCCGACGCCGCCACGCTCAGGGCAATCAAGCCCAGGCCCAGCGCCAGGTCCGGCGAAATGCGCTCATGGAACACCACCGACGACACGATCAGGCCGATGACCGGCACGCACAGCATCGCAATCGAGGTCGCCACCGGCGGCAGTTTCTGCGTCATGCCCAGCACCACGATGAACGTCAGCGCCGTGGCCAGCGGCCCGGTATACAGAATGATCGGCCAGGCATCCGGCACCGCCAGGAAGGCGGGACTGCCATCGCGCAGCCAGGCCAGCGCGGCCAGCGGCACCGTGGCAATCGCGGTCTGCCACGGAATCATGTCGGCGCCCAGCCGCACGTGGCGGTTGCCGCGCAGCTGGATGATGTTGCAGGCCCAGGCGAACGACGCGCCCAGCAGCATCACCAGGCCGATCACTGTGTGCGCCTGCCATGGGCTGAACGCCGGCGCGACGATCACGCCGATGCCGGCATAGCTCAACGCCGTCGCGCCCCATTGGGCGGGCGACAGGCGCTCTTTGAGCACCAGCGACGACAGCGGAATGACCCAGATCGACGTGGCGTAGGCGATCACCGATGCGCGCCCCGGCGCCACGTATTGCAGCGCCCACAGCGCCAGCGCGGTAAACGCCCCCATCTGCAGCAAGGCCACGCCTGCCACCAGCGGCCATTCCTGGCGCGTCGGCAAACGCAGCCGTCCCAGCATGGCCAGCACCGCCACGCTGATCAGCGCGGCCGAACCGAACCGGCTGGCCGCCAGCCATAGCGGGCTCATGTGCGCCAACCCCAGCTTCATGACGGGCCAATTGCCGCCCCAGATCATGACCGCCCCCGCCAGGGGCAACAACTTGCGCAACGTGCTCTCGTGGCTCACAGCTACATCTACCGCTTGAATATTCCGTGCTTTGGCCGATTAGCCAAAGAAAGAAACAGTCTATAGGGTAAACCCCAGCATATTTCACCTCAATTTACCGCCATTCCATGCATACTCGGCACAAATGAACTGCCGACTCCAGAACCACAGGTGACTTATGCCGGACATCAACCTGGATGCCACCGACATCCGTATTCTCAATGAACTCCAGCGCGACGCCCGCCTGACCAACGTCGAGCTGGCCGCGCGCGTCAACCTGTCGGCCTCGCCCTGCCTGGCGCGCGTGCGGCGGCTGGAAACCGAAGGCCTGATCGACCGTCGGGTCACGCTGCTCAATGCCCGCAAACTCGGCCTGAAGGTCAACGTGTTCATCCAGATCTCGCTGGACAAGCAGCGCAAGGCCGCGCTGGACGTGTTCGAACGCGAAATCGCCGTGCTGCCCGAAATCATGGAGTGCTACCTGATGTCGGGCGATGCCGACTACCTGATCCGTGCACTGGTGCCCGACGTGGATGCGCTCGAACGCCTGATCGTCGAACACATCACGCGCATTCCCGGCGTGGCCAGCATTCGCTCCAGCTTCGCGCTCAAGCAGGTGCTCTACACCACCGCCGTGCCGCTGGCCTGATGCGCGCTTGCGGTATCGGGCCGGCAAGCCCACAATGAAAATGTCCGCCGCCGGACCGACCCGGCAGCGGCGCCCCCTCCATCGCTTAGCAAGGAGCACACCATGCCTGAAACCGAATGGTTCCCCGGCAGCACGCTACCCGATCGTCAGGGCTACTTTGAAGTGGCGTTCGACACCGGCGAAACCGAAATCACCCGCTACGGCATCCTGGGCTGGGAACCCGCCGAAGAACGTGGCCACATCCTGCGCTGGCGCGGCCTGGACCCGAAAATCGAAGCCGCTGAAATCGAACGCGAAAGCGCGGTCCGCAACCACGGCGACGACATCCTGCGCTGAACGGCGCCAACGCCTTCCAAAGAAAAAACGCCGCGGTGAAGCCACCGCGGCGTTTTGCATGGGATCGACATCCCGAGGGCCAATGCCCCTTACATATCGATCTTCGAGATCTTGGTGCCTTCCAGCGACACGCCTGCCATCAGGCCACCATTGTTCAGCACGAAACCCACGATCGGCTGTTGCGCCGTGTTGGTATCGATGCGGCCATTGGCGCCGATGTTGACCACCGCGACCGTGGCATCCGCGCCCACCGTCCAGCCATTGCTGTTGCGGAATTTGTTCAGGGCGTCGTCCGTCATGAACAGCACGAACATCGCCTTGGACTGCGCGCCGGCCTGGAAGCCGATCGAGCCTGCCGTGGTGCTGTAGTAGCCGGCATTGGCGCCACCCACCCGCAACACACCCTTGCCGTGCTCGGCGCCGATGAAGAAGCTGCCGCTCAGCACGTCAGGGAAAATCAGCACGCCCTTGGCGCGCGCGATCAATTCCTTGGATTGGGGGGAGGCTTCGTACAGCTTGCCCAACGACGCGTTGGCCGCGCTGTTGATCGATTGCCGTTGCTCGGTCGCCGATGCGGCGGACTTGGGGGAAGTGGTGGTGCAGCCGGCAAACAGCAGCCCGGCTACGCCGATCGTCGCGGCGGCCATGCCTGCGCGGCGCAAGCGAGGAAAACTGTCGAACATGGAACTCTCCTTGTTGTTGTCATCCGTTAACCACTCTACCGGCCCCTGGCCAAGGCGCAAGGCACATGATGTGATAAACGAAACAAAACCTACACCGTCCACACCCTGCCAGAACCCGCTTCAATCCACAGGCCACAAGATTTGCAGCCCATGGCACCTGGTGGCGCACCGCAACATTCAGTAGGGCAAGCCGTGTCTGGATACCTGCCTGCAAGCAGATCGACATCTGGCCGCGCCGAGCCCGTGCGTCAAAGAATACCGTAACGCGGCTCGCCCGTCGCCGGGTCCACCGACACGATGCCGGACAGCACCAGTTCCGCATGGCGCCTGGCCACGCTCTCGTCGGCAAAGGTCACGAAACGCGGCAGCGACCAGCGCTGCTGGAAGTCCGCATCGCCTGGCCGCGACACGGCGATCTCGATCGCCAGCACGCCCGCATCCAGGCTGACCACTTCACACTTCACCTCGAAGCCGTCGATGTGACGTTGCGGCCACAAGTCCATTTCCCGCACTCCTGAAATCTGCTTGTCCGGCCGCAATATGCCAAAAAAAAAACGGCTTGAAAAGCCGTGTTTTGGGGCAGTCATACCGTACTAGAACAGCTAGTGCCGGCGTATCTGGACAAGCCCGGAAAGGAGGCAAAATCGGGCCGATTTTGCGTCAACGCGCGGGCGGGTGGATCCACTGCGAATCCCACAATGCCTCGCCGCGTTCCAGCGTGGCCGCGAGTTCCTTTTTACGGCGCAACGCCACCGCTGCCAAGAGCGCGTTGCAGATCGACATCGCCGCCGTATAGGAATCGAACGGCGACGCGCTGGACGTGCGGGCCAGCAGCACGTGATGCGAAAACGCGGCGGCTGGCGCGGCCGCCGAATCGGTGATCAGCACCACCTTGCCGCCGCGCTCCTTGAACACCTTCACGGCATTGGCCGCGGCCACCGAGTAGCGCCTGAACGTGAACGCCAGCAAGACATCCTGCTCGTCCAGCCACAGCAGCTGGTCTTCCAGGAACAGCGGGCCGGACGCCGTCATGGCCTTCACGCCGGGCAGGCACAGATTCAGGTACAGCGCGACGTGGCTGGCCAACGGCGCGGCCTGGCGCAGGCCCAGCACGTGCACCCGCGCCTTGCGCTGGGTCAGGGCGCGCACGGCCGCTTCGAATGCGGCCACATCGATGGCGGCAAACGTCGCTTCCAGGTTGTGCTGGTCATGCAGCAAGGCGTTCTGCAGGCAGGCTTGCGCCGACGGGTTGTCGACGCTGACCGCGTCGGCCCGTTCGCCCGGCGAGGCCAGCATCGCCGTGACCTCGGCCCGCGCCTGCATCTGCGCCTGCGCGTAGCTGTCGTAGCCCAGCTTGGCCAACAGGCGCACCACGGTGGATGCACTGGTGCCGACCTTGCGCGCCAACGCCGTGGCGGATTCCAGCAGGCCATGGGGATAGCGCGACTGCATGTCCTCGACCACCAGCCGTTCGGTCTTGGTCAGTTTCTTGTCGTAGGCGGTGATGCGTTGGTGCAGGTTCACGTGCGGTCGGACTCCATGAGGGGCACGCAGCGGCTGCCATGCCGCTAGGTGATAACCCCAAATTCAACAACGTTCGTTGCAGACTATATTTCATCCTGCAATTTTCGTTGCAGAATAGACCGAACCGTCCGTCACTACAAGAGAGCTTCATGAAGCATCGATCCGAGGCGCCGTCGCCAGGCCGCCGCAACCTGCTCGCCGCCGGCGTGGGCGCCGCCCTGCTGCCCCTGGCCGCACGCGCCGACACCTACCCCTCGCGCCCCATCAGCCTGGTCGTGCCGTTTCCGGCCGGCGGTTCCGTCG
The DNA here is from genome assembly GCF_902859705.1 of Achromobacter deleyi. GTDB lineage: Bacteria > Pseudomonadota > Gammaproteobacteria > Burkholderiales > Burkholderiaceae_B > Achromobacter > Achromobacter deleyi. The sequence goes on from NZ_CADIJO010000005.1 coordinate 104,774, forward strand.
ACCTGGTCGGCCGCCTGTACGCGGAAGCGCTCGGCAAGGTGCTGGGCGTGACCCTCGTGGTCGAGAACCGTGACGGCGCCGGCGGCGCCATCGGCAGCCAGCGCGTGGCGCGCGCCAAGCCTGACGGCTACACGCTGGTCGCCTCGTCGCAAAGCTCGCACCTGGCCAACCCCATCATGCATCCCAACCTGGGCTACGACCCGATCAAGGACTTCACCTCGATCTCGCAGCTGGCGCGCACCCCGAACGTGCTGGTCACCAGCGCCGAACTGCCCGTCAAGACCTTCGCCGAATTCGTCGCCTACCTGAAGGCGCACCCCGACGAGGTGCACTTCGCCACCGCCGGTGTGGGCAGCATGGGCCAGCTCAATGCCGAACTGCTCAAGAACACCGTGCAGGTCAAGGCCGTGCACGTGCCCTATCGCGGCGGCGCGCCGCTCTTGAATGCCCTGCTGGCCAACGAAGCCCAGTTCGCGCTGGACAACCTGGCCCCCTTCCTGCCGCACATCCAGATGGGCAAGATGCGCGCCCTGGCCGTGGCCGCCCCCAGCCGCCTGGATACACTGCCGGACATCCCCACTTTTGCCGAACTGGGTTATCCCGTGCTTAACTCGATGTCCTGGATCGGACTGGCCGCGCCCGCCGGCACGCCGCCCGATATCGTGCAAAAGCTGCTGACCGCCGTCCAGACCGCGGCCCGCGAGCCGGCCACCGTGCAATCCCTGGAAAAAAGCGGCGCCCTGCCGCCCGAATTGCAGACCCCTGAAGCCTTCACCACCATGATGTCGCAACGCCTGGCCTTGTACAAAGACCTGGTCGACCGCGCCGGCATCCGCCCCGAATAGGCCCTATCCCAGATGTCCAATCCCGCTTTCGCTCCCGACACCGCGCCGCTCGAAGTCCTGCCGCGCGACCTTTCCGCCTACCGCCAGGGCAACACCGGCATCGACTACGTGCACCGCTTCGAATCGGGCAAGCCCGGCCCGCACGTGCTCATCAACGCCCTCACCCACGGCAACGAAATCTGTGGCATGGTCGCGGCCACGCATCTGCTCGATACCGGCGTGCGGCCCAAGATCGGCACGCTCACCGTCAGCTTCGCCAACATCGAGGCCTACAACGCCTTCGACATCGACAACCCCTACGAAAACCGCCAGCTGGTTCACAACCTGAACCGCATCTGGTCGCCCGAATGGCTGGACGGCGCCGAGCAAAGCCCCGAACTGCGGCGCGCCCGTGAACTGCGGCCGGTGCTGGACGTGGCCGACTACGTGCTGGACATCCATTCCACCCGCGCCCCCGTGCAACCCTTCTGGGTCTACCCCGAGATCGACCGCAACACCACCCTGGCCGCCGCCGTCGGCGCGCCCGCGGTGCAGCTGGTCATGCCGGCCGGGCGTTTCCCCGGCACCGGCGTGCTCAACTACGGCCGCCATGGCGATCCCGCCTCGAACAGCGGCGGCGCGCTGGTGGTCGAATGCGGCCAGCACTTCGCGCAATCGGCAGCCGACCTGGCCACCGACGTCACGCTGCGCTTCCTGGCCCACCTGGGCCTGATCGACACGCCCGCCGCCGCCGCGCCGCCCCCGCCCGCCCAGCCGTTCCGTCTGCTGGAAGTGCATATGGTCAAGTCGGAAGACTTCTCCTTCGTGCGCCCCGTCATCGGTTTCGAGGTCTTCAACAAAGGCGAGCTCATCGCCATCAACGCCGGCGAAGAAATCCGCTCGCCCTGCGACCACTGCACGATCTTCATGCCGACCCGCATGCCGATCGTCGGGCGCGAAGGCGTCTACCTGACCGAGCCGATGTAAATGTGGGAGCCCCATCCCTGGGACTTGGACGACCCTGCCGCCAGCCTTCAGCGGCAGGGCTTCGAGGCCAGGGCTGGCGTACCGGTCGACTGGCAGCGCATCGCCTACGACGACTTGCCGCCGGCCGGCCTGTTCGGTTTGACGCGCGACGAACTCATCTCGGCCGATGCCGTCTGCCACGCCACCTTGCAGGGCGAGCACTGGCTGCTGATCCAGCTGGTCTGGCACGGCTTTCCGGACCCGCCCGAATGGGGGCTGTGGACGCGGCCGCAGGATGCGGCAGACGTCCCCTGGCAGCCCTGGGGGTTTTTCGACCCAGCGCCGCCCGCGTGGCGCCTGCCGCCGGAACCCGTCAGATCACGCGCGTCCGTGCGTGACTGACACCGGGCGCCTCGCCAAGTGGCCACGCCACGGCCTCACAGATCCGGGATCAGGCGCTTGCCCAGGCTGATCACCTGATCCTGCTCGAACCCCAGGCTGGCATAGAAATCCTGCACCGCCTCGTTGCCCGAGCGGATCAGCAGATTGATCTTGGGGCAGCCTTTTTCCAGCAGCTTGCGTTCCACCGTCCGCATCAACGTGGACGCATAGCCGCGACGCTGATGCGCCGGAGAGACCGCCAGGTAATTGATCCAGCCACGGTGGCCGTCATACCCGCCCATCAAGGTGCCCACGATCTCGCCGTCCGCTTCGCCGACCAGGAACAGGTCGGACTGCACGGTCAGCTTGCGGGCCACGTCCTTGCGCGGATCGTTCCACGGGCGCGTCAGCCCGCAGGCGGTCCATAGCCCGATCACGGCGGCTTCGTCGGACGGGTGGAAGGGCCGGATGGCCAGTTCAGGGTGCTTCATGCTTCGTTCCTCTTTGCAGGAAAAACGAAGGCCGGGCGCGACACCTCGATGGCTGGAAAACAGGTCGCGCATGCCGCGCAAACAAAAAGGCCACGAGGGGTATCGTGGCCTTCTGGTGGGAGCGCCGGAAATCCGGCGCTTGAACACGGCTTGCCACTCAACGCAGGCGTCGAGTGATTCGTCGGTTGTCTGCCCGGGCCGGCAAGGCCGGCGGGGAGAAATGGGCGATAGGCATGGCGGCCAGCATACTAGAAGATTGTGCGTCGCAGCAAGCCCGCCCTAGCACCGGCTTGCCCTTGGTCGACGTGGCGGATCAATCCATCACCGGCGCCGGCAACGTGCCTTCCATCACCACCACGGCCTGCCCGGCCACGCCCGCCCAGACGCCGTCGGCGCGGACCTCGGCCTGCGCCAACAGCAGGCTGGCCCGCCCCATGTCCACGCCCTGCCCCACCCGCAACCGCAGTTCGCCCGCGCCGCGCAAGGCGGCCCGCAACGCGGTCATGGCCCCCGTCGCGCTGCCCGTGGCAGGATCTTCCGTCATGCGTCCAGTGAACATGCGCGCCTGGATGTCCGTCGGCCCCTGCGCCGTATTGCCGCCCGCATCGGTGGTGTAGGCGTAGATCGAACGCGCCCCATCCAGCGGCATCAGCGCGGCATAGCCGGCCGGGTCCGGCACGGCGCGGCGCAGCGCATCGCGGCTGGCCAATTGCACCACCAGGAACGTCAAGCCCACGGACACCACCTGCGGCGCATGCTCGGTCAACTCGATATCGGCCGGTTGCAGCCGCAGCGCGCGCGCGGCCGCTTCGGCCGATGCCTGGCTGCCTCGCATCAAGGGCTGCGGCGCAGCCAATTCGGCGCCCAGCAGCCGGCCGGCCTCGTCGTACTGCAATGCAATCCGCACCAGGCCCGCCTCTTCCTCGAATTCAAAGCGCGCCGGCGCCGGGCGCCCCGCCGCGATCATCTCGCGCGCCAGCACCACCGCCGTGCCCACATTGGGATGGCCGGCGAACGGCACTTCGCGGTCGGGCGTGAAAATGCGCACCCACGCCGTATGCGCGGCATCGCGCGGCGCCAGCACGAAACTGGTCTCCGAGTAATTGAACTCTCGCGCAATGCGCTGCATCTGCGCGGTATCCAGTCCCTCGGCGCCCAGCACGACGGCCAGCGGATTGCCCTGGTAGGCGTGGGCGGTGAATACATCGGCGGTGACGTAGCGGTATCGCATGGGGCATCCTGGCATCAGGGAAATGAATGCCAGGGATTATGCGGCGTGCCAGATCGGCGCGACAGGCACAGAGCGGGCCGAATCAGGCCATAACAGCCAGAGTGCCAACGGCTTGGCAAGCCGGCGCCAGGCTGTGCCCCGGCCCCAGGCGTCAGTCGAATACGGGCCGGAAGAAACTGCGTTCGTAGCTCACGATGCAGCGCGTGTCCTCGGCATACTTGAACGCCGCCTGGCAGGCCGCGTCGTCCATCGATTGCTGGCGGTAGCGTTCGTACTCCGCCAGGCTCGGGAACGTGAACATGGCCAGCGCAATGTTGTTGGCGCCTTCCGACGGCAGGAAATAGCCGTGGTGCGTGCCGCCGAACTTCTCCACCAGCGGAATCCACATCTTGCCGTAGGCCTCGAATTCCTTCAGGCGGCTGGGATCGATCACGTAACGCAGATAGCAGGTAACCATGGATGCTCCGTTGAGGGGACGCCGCGGCGCATGCCGCGGCAAATGGGCGCCGCTGCCGCCAGGCAGCCTGCCGCCGGGCTGGGACAATCCCACAAGCGCTGCCCGGCGTCAATGCCGCCACTGCACAGATATTCACATTCCCCCCTCATTTGCGCGTAAGAGTCCCGCCGTCTCTGCGCCAGAATTCCGGGCATGCGCCCCCTCGGGCGAACGGGCGGCGCCGGCCGCCCATTCTTTCCAAGCGAATTCGATGAAGTGGATCCTGGTTTCAACCTTATGCCTGCTCGCCTCGGGCTGTGGCCTGGCGGCCGCCCCTTGCCGCGTCACCTCGGCCGTCATCAAGATCGTGCCGGTCGTGGGCGGCGTCGCGGCCGCGCCCACCGACGCCTGTGCCGAGATCATCGACTGACTGAAAGAGCCAGTATCCCGCGCCCGCCACTACGAAGCTGACTGGCGCCGCGAAGGTCGCCGCCAGGCCGCTCAAGTGCATCAGCACCAGGCCGCTGGCGGCGCCAGCGAACCAGGCGCCCAGCCCGCGGCGGTTATAGGCGCTGCCGCCCTCGGCCGCCGTCTGTGGCACGTTGCCGGCCGCCAGGATGTGCACCAATGCCACGGCCACCCACGCGACCACGAAAATGCCCTGGTAGGCCAGCGCCTGCAACAGGTAGGCGAACACGTCGAACAACATGAGCGCGTACGACACCGCGCCCACGATCACCGCCCACATCGCCTTGGACAGCCGGGCTCCGCCAAACCGTGCAAAGAAGGCCTGCATATTGATGGTGGCCAGGTAGTAGTTCGCGGTATTGATGCGGGTCTGCGTCACCCACACGAAAAACAGTCCGCCCAGGCCCATCAGCTTGAGCAGTGCCAGCACGACCGACACTTCGCTCAGCGCGCCATCGCCCGGAATGATGCTGACCAGGTAGATGCCGGCCACGCCGTTGAGCAGAAACGTCACCAGGTAGAACGGCATGCCGAAGTTGTAGCGGCCGTGATAGCGCATATCTTCGCGGCGGCCAAAGCGGGCATAGTCGAACGTGAACATCATCAGGACCCACACGCCCATGTAATAGACGTAGGCGTCCCACCAGCCCCCTGCCACCGGTCCACCGGACGGCCCGAATGCCAGCCAGGCATCGCTGTAGCCGTACTCGCGCGTGGCCATGACCACCGCCAACAGCAGGCCGCCCAGGTAGAACGGCAGCAACACGCCGTTGAACTTGTCTAGCCAGCGCTGCACGCTGCCGAAGATCAGCAGCACGCTGTAGATCACCACCAGCAACGCAAAGGCCCAGTATGGCACGGCCGGGAACATGTGGTGCGCGGCCACGGCCATCACCGACCCCTCGAACACTGCGTAGTAGATGGCCGTGGCGAAGAAGATCAAGGTGGCCAGCGCAGCGCCCGACGTCCCGAACACGCTGCGCGAGAACAGCGCCACCGATTGGCCGGTTCGGATGGCATAGCGCGAAATCACGCCATTGATGAGGCCATAGGAAACCACCGACAGCAGCATGCCGATGATAGCGTTGCGCGCGCCGTAATTGAGCGCCAGCGTGGCGCCGACCACGATATAGAAAATGGCGCTGCAAACTGCCCACCAGGCCATGGTGAGCGGAAATCGACCCATGCGGTCGGCGTCGGCCACGGTGGCCATGGAAGTATCCCGGTCCGAAGACGCGGCGCTGGAATTGAGGTTGGCCATGAAAGGCTCTCCTGACGTGCTGAAGAACCGCGAAACGCGGACGAGTACGGCGGTACGGCGTACAGCGGGTGAAACGCGCAAAGCACGGGCGCAAGAAGGCCCGTCCGGCCTGTCGGAACAGGCCGGAAGGAAAGCAGCGATCAATGGGAAAGCGAGGCGGGAATCAGCCCAACGCGGCGCGCAATCGCTCCAGGCTGGCGCGATAGTCCTTGCGCGCCTGCAGCGCCGTCTCGAGCGTGACGCGCTCGAAGCGGGCCTGCTGGTTCGGCTGCATCTGGCCGACCTTGTCGAGGTCGGCGCTGATGACGGTGCCGATCATGGCGTAGCCCCCGCCGGAAACGGCGTCCCGATGCAGGATGATGGGTTCCACACCGGCCGGCACCTGGATCGAGCCGATCGGGTAGCAGGCGTCCACGATATTGGACGGATCGGCGCCCGCGCCGAACGGCTGTTCGCGCGGCTGGAACTTGAGCGCGCGGCCCTTCTTGTAGCGATAGCCGATGCGGTCGGCTTCCGAAGTCACGCTCCAGCTGTCCTCGTAGAACGAGGCGGCCGACTCCGGCATCAGCCGATGGTCATACAGGCCCGGCACCACGCGCAGCACCTGTTCCTTGGGGCAAGCGACAGCCAATGCCGCCGGCAGCGCCCGGCCCGCCCGGGCACCGGGCGACGGCGGCCCCACCCGCAGGCGATCGCCCGCCTGCAGGCGGCGCCCCTCGAAACCGCCGATCGCCCCCAGCGTGTAGGTGGAGCGGCTGCCCAGCACCTCGGGCACGTCGATACCGCCGGCAACCGCCAGGCAGGCGCGGGCACCGGCCTGCACGAAGTCGAACGACAGCCGGGCGCCGGCCGGCACCGCCAGCGCGGTGTTGCAGGCCTGGGCCTGGCCATCGATCTTGGGCACCATGGTCGCGCCCGTCACCGCGATCAGCGCCGCACGCGTGAACCGCAGTTCGGGGCCCAGCAGCGTGCATTCCAGTACCGCCGCCCCCTCGGGGTTGCCCACCAGCAGATTGGCGGCGGCCAAAGCATACTGGTCCAGCGCCCCGGACGGCGGGATGCCCAGGTGGTAATGGCCCTGGCGGCCCCGATCCTGGACCGACGTCGCCAGCCCGGGCTTGATCACTTCGATGAGCGGTTCGTCATGCGGCATGGAGCGTCTCCAGAAGGCGGGTGTTGTACTGCGTCGGCGCAGCCATGAACTCGGCCAGCGAGAACGACACCGGACGAATATTGAGCAGGAAAGTGCCGGCCTCGACCTCGGCCTCTGCCGTGTCGTATTCGGCGCGGCTGATCGGCTTGAACTTGACGATGTCGCCAGGCCGGAAGAACACCATCGACTCGCGCAGATGCGCCTGGCGTTGGGCCGGCTCGAAGATCGGCGCCGGCGTCACGCCGAACATCTGGTAGCCGCCCGCGCCGCGCACCGAATAGATGCAGGCGAAGCAGCCGCCATGCCCCACGGTGTGCTTGGGCGTGTCGGTGCGGGGCCGCAGATATTTGGGCACCTCGATCTGGCGTTCCTGTTCGACCATCTGGAACATGAACGGCAGGCCGGCCACAAAGCCCACCATCGACACGAACCAGGGCGCCCCGGAATGCGCCGCGATGAAAGCGTCGACGCCGTCATAGCCGTTGATGCGCGCCGCGTACTCCAGATCGGTCGAACCCGCGTCCTGGTGACGTTCGCGAAAGCGCATCAGGGTCTCGTACGTCCAGGGGTCGTTGTACAGCACCGGCACCTCGATGACGCGGGTCTCCAGGCGCAGGTTGTCCAGGTCGATGCCGGCCTCGATCTCCCGCAGGATCTCCACCATGGCGGCGGGCGCGACCTGCTCGGGATCGTAGCGGATCTGGTACGAGGCATTGGCCGGGCAGATTTCGCTCACGCCCGGCACGGCGCGCTCGCGCAGGGCCCGCGTGATCGCCATGCCCTCGAAGAACGCGGCCAGCGACATGGACTCGCTGATCTCGGCGAAGATGAACTCATCGCCCCCATGGGTATAGCGCACCGTCATTGGGTTTCCTCCCGTTGCTGCATCCAGCTTTCCAGGTAATTCGTGTGATAGTCGCCCGCGACGACATCCGGGTCGGCCACCAGCGCGCGGTGCAGGGCCAGCGTCGAAGGCACCCCTTCGAATTCCGTCTCGTCCAGCGCCCGCGCCATCCGCGCCAGCGCACTGGCCCGGTCCTCGTCCCACACGATCAGCTTGGCCAGCAATGAATCGTAGTAAGGCGGCACCACGCTGCCGGCATAGACCATCGAATCGATGCGCACGCCCGGGCCTGCCGGCCACCGCACATGCGACACCGTGCCCGGGCCGGGCGCGAAATTGCGCGACGGGTCTTCCGCATTCAGGCGGCATTCGATGGCGGCGCCGCGCATCACGATGTCCGACTGCTTCAGGCGCAGCGGTTCGCCGTCGGCGATGCGCAGCATCTCGCGCACCAGGTCGATGCCCGTAATGGCTTCCGTGATCGGATGCTCGACCTGGATGCGCGTATTCATCTCGATGAAATAGAACTCTCCGCGCGTCTCGTCGTACTGGTATTCCAGCGTGCCGGCACCGCGATAGCCCACCGACTCGGTCAGGCGCAACGCCGACTCGCAAAGCGCCTGGCGCAAAGCGGGGCTGAGCGCGGGCGACGGCGCTTCCTCGAACACCTTCTGGCGCCGCCGCTGCAACGAGCATTCGCGTTCGAACAGGTGCACAGCGCGCTGGCCGTCGCCCAATACCTGCACCTCGATATGGCGGGCACGCGGCAGGTAGCGTTCCAGGTAGACGCCACCGTCGCCGAAGGCGGCGCGGGCCTCGGCCTGCGCCATGGGAATGGCCTCGCGCAGCGCGGCCTCGTCGGCCGCCACCCGGATACCGCGCCCGCCGCCGCCGGCCGACGCCTTGATCATCAAGGGGTAGCCGATCTGCGCCGCGTGGCTGAGCGCCTCGTCCAGCGAACCGACCACGCCCTCGCTGCCCGGCACGGTCGGCACCCCCGCCGCCTTGGCGCTGGCGCGCGCGGCGGCCTTGTCACCCATGCTGCGGATGGTGCGGGCGTCGGGGCCGACGAAAATCAACCCGGCATCGGTCACCGCCTGCGAGAAATCGGCGTTTTCGGCCAGGAAACCATACCCGGGATGAATCGCGTCCGCGCCGCTCTCGCGCGCCGCGTCCAGCAAGGCCTGCGCATTGAGATAGCTGCGCGACGCGTGGGCCGCGCCGATGTGCACGGCGCTGTCGGCCAGGCGCACCGCCAGGGCGCCGCGATCCGCGTCACTGTAGACCGCCACCGTGCGCATCCCCAACTCGCGCGCGGCGCGGATCACACGCACGGCGATCTCGCCGCGATTGGCCACCAGCAAGGTGTGGATGCGACGAGGCCGATAGAACGAAGGAATACCCATGCCTCAGCCCTCGATGCGCAACAGCGCCTGACCGGGTTCGACCGGTTCGCCATCGGCCACCAGGATCTCGCGCACCACCCCGCCCACTTCGGCCTCGATCTGGTTGAACTGCTTCATCACCTCGACAATGCCGATCACATCGCCGGGCCGCACGGTCGTACCCACCTCGACAAACGGCGCGGCATCCGGACTGGGGCGGTGATAGAAGGTGCCCGGCAGAGGGCTCTGGATCTCTTGCTGCGACATGGGGTTTTCTCCTTGGAATGGATGTGGAATTCGTAGTCCGCGTCAGGCCAGTTGCGGCGGTGCGATGCGAATGCCGTGGGCCTCGAGCCGGGCCCGCGTGGCCTGCACCAGCGCCAGGGCGCCGGGGGTATCGCTGTGGATGCAGACGGAATCGAACCCGATGGCGATGTCACGTCCCTCGACGGTGCGCACCTTGCCCTGGACGCAGGCGCGCAGCACCTTGTCGGCCACCTGCTGCGGATCCAGCGCTTGCGTGTACCGCGTGAACACGATCGAGCCGCTGGCGTCGTAATCCCGATCGGCATAGAACTCGCGCACCACGGGCACGCCCATTTCCCGCGCCACCTGGCAGGTCACGGACTGTTCCATGCAATACAGCATCAACGTCGGTTCCAGGTCGCGCAAAGTCTCCACCAGCCGACGCGACAGCGTTTCGTCCCGCGCGGCGCGCATGTACAACGCGCCATGCGGCTTCACATGCTGCAGACGCAGCCCATGCAGGCGGGCGAATTCGCGCAGCGCGCCCAACTGGTAGACGATGTCGTTGACCAGGCCCTCGGCGCTTTCGTTCAGGTCACGTCGGCCAAAGCCCACCAGATCACGAAACCCCGGATGCGCGCCGATGCCGATGCCGTGCTCGCGCGCCATCTTGACCATGCGGTTCATGATGTTGGGGTCCCCGGCATGAAATCCGGTGGCGATATTGGCCGAACTGATCAGTGGCATGATCGCGTCATCCACGTCGTCGCCGATCTTCCAGGGTCCAAATCCCTCGCCCATGTCGGAGTTCAGGTCTATCGTCGCCTTGGTCATGAAACAGGGTCCTCCTTTCTACCTGCGGGCCGATTGCCCGCGTCATGGCTGCACAGTAGCGAAGGCACCAAGGGATAAAAAGTTCTTTTTTTGGATCGATCTTTATCTGAATTTTCGATACCCCGTCTCATGCACCACATCAGGGCACTCGACGGATTCCTATGGGAATTCAGGGATTTCCCTGAAATCCCAGGCACGCTGATGGTGCGGATAAACAGATATCCTGTGGCTTCACTATCTATTAATCAGATAAGCCCGTCATGTCACTCACGCTTCGGCAACTCAAATATTTCGTCGCGGCTGCCGAACTGGGACAGATCTCGCAGGCGGCGATCCAGCTCGCCATTTCACAATCGGCCGTCACCACCGCGATCCGCGAGCTCGAAGACATCGTCGGTTCGCCCCTGTTCCTGCGTGGCGCCAACGGCGTCGCCCTGACCGAAACCGGCCGCGGTTTTCTCAACCACGCCTACAACATCCTGTCGTCGGTCGACGAGGCCTTGCGCATGCCCCGGGCCGACGCGCGCGAAAGCGGCCGCCTGCTGCTGGCGGCCTCGTACACCGTGATCGGCTACTTCCTTCCTTATCACCTGCAGCGCCTGTCGCAGCTCTACCCCAATCTGGATATCCAGCTGCACGAGCTCAACCGCAACGCCATCGAAGAAGGACTGATCGCGCACCGCTACGACATGGCGGTGCTGCTCACTTCCAACGTGGTGAATCCCGAACTGGCGGTAGAGCATTTCTTCGGTTCGCCACGGCGCCTGTGGGTGCCGGCACGCCATCCCCTCCTGGCGCGCGATACCGTCACGCTTGAGGACGTGGCGGAAGAACCCTTCATCATGCTCACCGTCGACGAGGCCGCCCACACCGCCCTGCGCTACTGGAGCGAAACGCCCTTCCGACCCGACGTGCGCCTGCGCACCTCGTCCGTCGAAGCGGTGCGCAGCACGGTCGCCAACGGCGGCGGCGTCGCGGTGCTGTCGGACATGGTCTATCGGCCCTGGTCATTGGAAGGCCGCCGCATCGAGACCATCCAGCTCAAAGACCCGATCCCGCCCATGAACGTCGGCCTGGCCTGGCGCAAGGGCACCGACATCTCCGGCCCCAGGCGCGTGCTGCGCGACTACTTCCGCCACGCCTATGCCTTGCCACGTGGGACGGATAGCGTGCGGGTCTGATACGGATTCAACCACTTGACGGAGAACGACATGAGCATCGACAGGCCTGCCACGGACGACAGCGCAAGTGCAGAACAGCTATTCCACGACGCCACCAAACGAAGCGCCCTGCAAGCCATCTTGCGCGGCGTGGAGAGCTTCCAGATTCCCACGTCGATCGACTGGCCCGCCGCCCGGCAGCACTTCCCCGACAACGACGGCCAATGGAAATTCTCGGCCGTTCTGATCGCCATCGTGCCGCGGCCCGAGCCGACGATCCTGCTTACGCAACGTTCGTCAGGTCTCAGTGAATACTCATCGCACGTCAGCTTTCCGGGCGGTCGCCCCGAGGCGGCCGACAGCACTGTCGGCGCCACCGCCCTGCGCGAAGCCTTCGAAGAAATCCGCCTGGCTCCCAACGCTGTGCGCTTGATCGGCTGCTTGCCGCTGCACAAGACCCGCAAGCGCAATCACGCCATTTTTCCGGTCGTCGGCATCACCTCGGAAAGTGCGCGCTGGGAAGTATCTCCGGCGGAAGTCGAATCGATCTTCGAGTTCCCTTTCAACGCACTGCTCAACCCGGATCTGCTTCGTCAATACGTCGACGGTGAACGCGCCGGCGCCTGGTATTGGGCCGAACAGCAACACGATATCTGGGGCGTCACCGCGCTTATCTTGAAATCGCTGGCGGCGTTGGCATCCGCGCGCGAATAGCATCCACGGCAGTTGCAGTCTTCATCCATCGTCCCTACCTCTGCGAATCCGCAAAAAGATGGCCTGCACAGACAAGCTCCACGAATTCGATGACACGGGCTTTGACAGCCCCCGGCGCTATTTCGCAGCCGCCGCCATCCTGATCGGCGTCTTCATGTCGGCGCTGGATAGTTCCATCGTCAACATTGCCCTGCCCACCATCGCGATCGACCTGGACGTCGATGCCGCCGAGGTCATCTGGGTGGCCAATGCCTACCAGGTCGCCAGTGCGGCCATCATGCTGACTTGCGCATCCCTGGGTTCACGGATCGGCGAAAGGCAGTTCTACACGCTGGGACTGATCCTGTTCACCATCGCCTCGCTCGGTTGCGGCCTGGCTCCCTCATACCCGGCCCTGGTGGCCTTGCGAATACTGCAAGGCATCAGCTACGCCGTACTCATCAGCGTGGGCTACGGCCTTTACCGCGTCATCTTTCCGCCCGCGTCCTTGGGCACCGTGTTCGGCCTGAACGCACTGGTGTTTGCGGTGGGCACCGCCCTGGGCCCCACACTGGGAGGCCTCATCGTCTCGTATGCCTCGTGGCCCTGGCTGTTCTACATCAACATTCCCTTCGGGGTCGCCGCCATCGTATTCTCGATCATGGCGCTGGGAGGGGACAGCCACAAGGAGCAAGGATTCGACCTGCCGGGCGCCATCACCTCTGCCGTAGCCTTCGGCCTGTTCGTGCTTGCCGTCGATCAGATTGGCAGATGGGCTAACAGCACCGTGATCACACTGGGCGTCGTCTCGGTTCTGTTGATGCTGCTGTTCGCGTTTGGCCAGACCCAGGCCAGGCACCCGCTTCTGCCTTTGGACATTTTCCGGTCACGCCGCTATTCCTTTGCGGTCCTGATCTCCATCACGATGTTCGTGTCCCAGGGCATGGCGCTCGTCGCCTTACCCTTCGTGCTGCAGACCCGTTATGGCTACAGCGCGCTGGAATCCGCACTTGTCTTTACCCCCTGGCCCATCGCCGTCGCGCTGTGCGCACCTATTGCCGGCCGCTTGGCAAACCGCTTGAATGCCACACAGGTATCAAGCATCGGCGTGTTGGCGTTTTGCACCGGACTCGGCTCACTTGCCTTGCTACCGGAGCAGCCTTCGGTCGAGAGCATCATCTGGCGCGTCGCCCTGTGCGGCATGGGCTATGGCTTCTTCCTGCCGCCCAACAACAAGGAAATGTTCGCCAACGCCGCCAAGAACCGCACCGCCACGGCATCGGGCGTGCTGTCTACGGCCAGGACCACCGGCCAATCCCTGGGCGCGGCGCTGGTGGCCGTCGTGATTGCATTGGTGGGCGGCCCACTGGCCAACGACAACGGAGCAAGCCGCGCAAGCACGACTGCCGATGGTCAATTTGCCGTCGTCGTCTTCACGCTCGCCAGCGTCATTGCCGCGTTGTCATTCCTGGCCAGCCTGGCGCGGGTGTACCGGCAGCGTGGCGAGTGAATGACAGTGTTCGCAATGCTCAATCGAACCGCCCGAAAATGTGGCTGCCGTGCGCATACGCGTCGTTGGCGCGGCTTGGGCCCACAGCACGACACGTGCTCTTGGTAGAGGTCATGGCACGTGCTCTTGGTATCCATCGTTGCGCGAGCTTTTGTCACGACTTTTGCGCGCAAAATGAAAAGGGGGTTAGTGATTTTCATCACTAACCCCCTTAGGGTATTGCTGGTCGGGACGGCGGGATTCGAACTCGCGACCCCTTGCACCCCATGCAAGTGCGCTACCAGGCTGCGCTACGCCCCGAAAGAAAAAGAGTATAGCAGAACAAAAAATTGTTTGCACGCATTGGTGCAAAAAAAGTGCTGAATACTCAAAAAAATTTGCGTCCCCTGCGCGATGCCTGCATCACCTGCCTGCAGGTCTCGCGCACAAGACGCAAGGGTCCAGATGTCGTGCTTGAAAAAAGTTCGTGCTTGCTTGAAGCGCGCCGCGCATCAAGCCTGTGCAGTGCTGCTGGCGCTTGCGGCCGGCGTGCCCAGCGCTTCACCGAGCATCGTCGACACGTTGCCCAGCTCGTTGCGCAAGGCTTGCATCTCGGCGCCGGTCAGGCGCACGGCGGCGTCTTGATCGTGCGGCGTATCGCGTGCATCGCCCAGGCGATTGCGCGCACCGCTGATCGTGAAGCCCTGCTCGTACAGCAACGACCGGATGCGGCGGATCAGCAGAACTTCGTGGTGCTGATAGTAGCGGCGGTTGCCGCGCCGCTTGACCGGCTTGAGCTGCGTGAATTCCTGTTCCCAGTACCGCAAGACATGAGGCTTGACGCCACACAGGTCGCTGACTTCACCGATGGTGAAATAGCGCTTGGCGGGAATGGGCGGTAGGGTTACGGTGGATTCAGTACGTGTCATAAGAGAATTTTATGCCGCGCGGAAGTCGAGTGCCGATAACAATTACCGACAAAGCGTATCACTCCTCGGCGTCGGGCGCCGTGGGAGTGGCCTGCTCGACCACGCTCTTGAGTTTCTGGCTGGCGTGGAACGTGACCACGCGGCGGGCGGCGATGGGTATGGTCTCGCCGGTCTTGGGATTGCGGCCGGGGCGCGGCGGTTTGTCGCGCACCTGGAAGTTTCCGAAGCCCGAAAGCTTGACGGAATCGCCGCGCGCCAAGGCGTCGCGGATTTCCTCGAAGAACGTGTCGACGATGTCCTTGGCTTCGCGTTTGTTCAGGCCGACCCGCTCAAAGAGCAGTTCGGCCAGCTCGGCCTTGGTCAGGGTGCGCGGCTCGGCAAGCATACTGTTCCCCATGGTTCAAGCACGCTGGCGCGCGCCGTGGGCACTGACCAAAGCGTCTTTGATGCGTGCCAGGCAATCGGCCACCCGGGCTTCGTCCAGTGTGACTTCAGTGTCCTGTAGCCAGAAACGGAACGCAAGGCTTTTTTCGGCCACGGGCTGGTCGCCCTGGGCCTTCTCGCGCCACACGTCGAACAGGCGCACGTCCTGCACCACCGCCAGTTGCGGATCGGCCTTGACGGCGGCAGCGACGGTGTCCAGCATCGATTGCGCGGTGACCGGCGCATCGACCCACAGGGCCAGATCGCGCACCACCACGGGCTGGCGCGACAGCTCGCGCACCTGCGGCAACTCGCCTTCGGACAGTGCAGCCACGTCGACTTCGAACACGACCGGCGCGTGCGCCAGGTCGGCTTGCTGGGCCAGGCGCGGGTGCAATTCACCGATCCAGCCGACCTGCTGGCCGTCCAGTTCGATGCGGGCGCTGCGGCCCGGATGCAGCGCCGGGTAGGCGGCGGCCTCGAAGCGCAGGCGGCTGCCGCGCGCGCCGAAGAGCGCCTGCACGTCCGTCTTCACGTCGTAGAAATCCACCTGGCGCGTGGGCACGCCCCATTGTTCTTCGACCACCGGGCCCCAGGCAGCGCCGGCCAGCTTCAGGGGCTGGCGCACGCCGGCCACGGCCAGCGGGCCGTCTTCGGCCGCAGCATCGCGCACGAAAACGCGGCCCAGCTCGAACAGGCGCACGCGCGTCTGCTTGCGGTTGGCGTTGTGGCGGATGTTGGCGACCAGGCTGGCGATCAGGCTGGAACGCATCACCGACAGATGGCTGGCGATGGGGTTGACCAGCTTGACCGGCGTGTCGTTGCCCGCGTAGTCGCGTTCCCAGTCGGCTTCGACGAAGCTGTAGTTCACGACTTCCTGGTAGTCCTGCGCAGCGGCCAGGCGGCGCAGCGCGTGGGCGCCGCGGCGCACTTCCGGCTGCGAGAACATCTTGGCGCGCGCCATCGGCGGCACGGTGGGAATGTTCTCGAAGCCGTAGATGCGAGCCACTTCCTCGATCAGGTCTTCTTCGATTACCAGATCGAAACGGTACGACGGCGGCGTGACGATGAAGTCATCGCCTTCGACCGTGAATTCCAGGCCCAGGCTGTTGAAGATCTTGGCCACGTCGGCTTGCGTGACGGGCACGCCCAGCACGCGGTGGCAACGCGCCAGGCGCATGCGCACCGGCTCGCGCTTGGGCAGGTTGACGATCTGGTCGTCCAGCGGACCGGCCTGGCCGCCGCAGATGTCGACGATCAGGCGCGTGATGAATTCAATGTGCTGCGGGATCGTGGCGTAGTCCACGCCGCGCTCGCCGCGGTGGCTGGCTTCAGAGCTGAACTTGAAGCGGCGCGCGCGGCCGGCCAGCGATTGCGGCCACCAGAACGCGGCTTCCAGATAGATGTTGGTCGTGTCCAGCGTGACCGACGTGGCTTCGCCGCCCATGATGCCGGCCAGGCTTTCGACCTGGTCGCCCGCCACCACCACGCCTACCTTGGCGTCCAGCGTGACGGTCTGGCCGTTCAGCAGTTCAAGGGTCTCGCCTTCGCGGGCCCAACGCACCGACAGGTCGCCGTGGATCTTGTCCAGATCGAACACGTGCGAGGGGCGGCCCAGTTCCAGCATGACGTAGTTGGAGATGTCGACCAGCGCCGACACCGAACGCTGACCGGCGCGCTCAAGGCGCGTCTTCATCCATTCCGGGGTCTCTGCGCGGGCATTCACGCCGCGGATCACGCGGCCGCCGAAACGGCCGCACAGATCAGGGGCTTCGACCTTGACGGGCAGCACTTCGTCCAGCGTCACCGGCACGGCCTTGGCCGTGGGCACCGACAGCGGCGCGCCGGTCAGGGCGGCGACTTCGCGCGCCACGCCCAGGATCGAGAGGCAGTCGGCACGGTTGGGCGTCATCTTCAGCGTGAAGAGCGTGTCGTCCAGGTCCAGCACGTCGCGGATCGACTGGCCCGGCACGAAGTCGGCCGGCAGTTCCAACAGGCCGCCGTGGTCTTGCGACAGGCCCAGTTCGCGGGCCGAGCACAGCATGCCCGACGATTGCACGCCGCGCATCTTGGCCACGCCGATCTTCATGCCGCCGGGCAGTTCCGCACCCACGCGGGCCAGCGGCACTTTCAGGCCGGCGGCCGCGTTGGGCGCGCCGCAGACGATCGTCAGCAGCGTGCCCGAACCGTCGTCCACTTGGCAGACGCGCAGCTTGTCGGCATCGGGATGCGGAGCGATCTCGACGATGTGGCCCACCACCACGCCGCTGAACGCGGGTGCGGCCGGCACGGTGTCTTCGACTTCCAGGCCGGCCATGGTGAGCCGGTGCGCGAGTTCGTCGGTTGCGATCGGGGGATTGACCAGCGTACGCAGCCAGGATTCGGGAAATTGCATGATCAGCCGTCTTTATTCGTTGAACTGGCGCAGGAAGCGCAAATCGCCTTCGTAGAACTGGCGCAGGTCGTTGACGCCATAGCGCAGCATCGTCAGGCGCTCAAGGCCGGAACCGAAGGCAAAGCCGATGTAGCGCTCGGGGTCCAGGCCGAAGTTGCGCACCACTTGGGGATGCACCTGGCCCGAACCGGAGATCTCCAGCCAGCGGCCACGATTGGGCCCCGACGTGAACATCATGTCGATTTCGGCGGACGGTTCGGTGAACGGGAAGAACGACGGGCGGAAACGCACGACGAGGTCGTCGCTTTCGAAGAAGCAACGCAGGAAATCGGTGTACACGCCCTTCAGGTCGGCGAACGAAATGTCTTCGGCG
The DNA here is from genome assembly GCF_902859705.1 of Achromobacter deleyi. Taxonomy (GTDB): domain Bacteria; phylum Pseudomonadota; class Gammaproteobacteria; order Burkholderiales; family Burkholderiaceae_B; genus Achromobacter; species Achromobacter deleyi. The sequence goes on from NZ_CADIJO010000005.1 coordinate 122,756, forward strand.
ATCCAGAGCCCTTCCACCTGGTGGAACATGGGCGAGTGCGTGGCGTCGCTGTCGACGCGATAGGTGCGCCCCGGCGCGATGACCTTGATGGGCGGCTTGTGCATGCGGGCATAACGCACCTGCATGGGGCTGGTGTGCGTGCGCAGCAACAGCGGCAGGCCGTCAGCGTCTTTCATGTCGACGTAGAACGTGTCCTGCATCGAACGCGCCGGATGGTCCAGCGGATTGTTCAGCGCGGTAAAATTGGTCCAGTCGTTTTCCACTTCGGGGCCGTCGGCCACATCGAAGCCAATGGAGCGGAAGATCTCTTCGACGCGTTCCCAGGTCCGGATCACCGGATGGATGCCGCCCGGCACGCGGCCGCGGCCCGGAAGCGATACGTCAATGGTTTCGGAAGCCAGTCGGGCGTCCAGTTCGGCCTGCGCCAACGCGGCGCGGCGCAGATTCAGGAGCTCTTCGACCTTTTGCTTGGCCTGATTGATCCGGGCGCCCATGTCGCGCTTCTGCTCGGGATCGAGCTTGCCCAAGCCTTTGAGCAGCACCGTCAGCGCGCCATCCTTGCCCAGGAAGCGGGCCTTTGCATTTTCGAGCGCGGCGGCGTCCGTGGCCGCGGCGAAGCGTTCTTGCGCCTGGGAAACCAGGTCGTCAACCGATTGAGTCATGAAATCCAGCCTTCAAAACGCAAACGGGGCCATTACAGCCCCGTTTGCAGCGATGCGCGATGAGTTAAAGCGCGCGATCAGGCAGCCAAGGCAGCCTTGGCTTGCTGCACGATGGCGGCAAAGCCGGCCTTGTCGCGCACGGCCAGATCGGCCAGGACCTTGCGGTCGAGTTCGATGGCAGCCTTCTTCAGACCAGCGATGAACACGCTGTAGCTGACGCCGTGTTCGCGGACGGCAGCGTTGATACGCGTGATCCACAGCGCGCGGAACGTGCGCTTCTTGTTACGACGGTCGCGGTAGGCGTATTGGCCAGCGCGCATGACGGCTTGCTTGGCAATACGGAACACATTACCGCGGCGGCCACGGTAACCCTTGGCGGCGGAAATGACTTTCTTGTGACGTGCGCGGGCAGTAACGCCGCGTTTGACGCGAGGCATAGTAGATCTCCCTTAGATCAAGCGAAAGGCATCATGGCCTTGACGGAGGCCACGTTGGTTTCATGGACCGCAGCCGAACCGCGCAGCTGGCGCTTGTTCTTGGTGGTCTTCTTGGTCAGGATGTGACGCTTGAACGCCTGACCACGCTTGATGGATCCGCTGCCGCGAACCTTAAAGCGCTTTGCGGCGCTTTTCTTGGTTTTCATCTTGGGCATGATGATTCCCTAAACTAAACACTGATTGTTGATTTACATGACGCGAGGTGCTTGGCGCAAGGCGGTTGGCGGTCTGTCCGCACCCGGCATCGCTGCCTGGGGAACACGCTACCTACACCATTGCGGCAAAACTTTAGGACCTCTTGCCACTTCTTGGGGGGGTACTGCTTGGGGTACTGCTTGGGGTACTGCTTAGATACTGCTTGGGGTACTACGCTTTTTCCCGCTTTTTCCAAACATTCCAGACAAAAAAGATAGCCTGGATCCGGGAAAGCCTTTGATTATATGGTGATTTCCCAGGTTTTGTCGAGCCGGTTGGCAGGTCGGCGCGGCGCCCTGCCTGCGCCAGGGGGACGGAACCCGTCCGAACAGGCGCTCTAGCACGGGAAACGGGCCATCATACGCCCGGCCGGCGGTACTGCACCGCCTGGGCGACATGGCTGGCGCCCAGCATGTCCTGCCCGTCCAGATCGGCGATCGTCCTGGCCACCCGCAGGGCCCGGTGCATGGCCCGCCCCGACCCCGCCAGGCGACGCATGGCCTGTAAGAGCAGGTCGCGGGCGTCGGCCTGCAGCGGACAGTGGCATTCCAGTTCGGCCCCCGCCAGCCCGGCATTGGGTTTGCCCTGGCGCGCATGCTGGCGCTCGCGGCAGCGCGCCACCCGCTCGCGCACCGGCTCGGACGGCTCGCCCGGCGGCCCCTGCATGCATTCCAGGTCAGAGGGCGGCAATGCCACATGCAGGTCGATCCGGTCCAGCAAGGGACCGGATATCTTGCCCGTGTAGCGCGCGACCTGGTCGGGCGTGCAGGTGCAGGCCCTGCGCGGATGGCCCCGCCAGCCGCAAGGGCACGGGTTCATCGCCGCTACCAACTGGAACCGCGCGGGAAACTGCGCCGTATGCAGGGCACGGGCGATGATCACCCTGCCCGTTTCCAGCGGCTCACGCAGCGCTTCCAGCGTACGGCGGCTGAATTCCGGCAATTCGTCCAGGAACAGCACGCCGTGATGCGCCAGGCTGATTTCCCCAGGGCGCGGCCGACCGCCCCCACCTACCAGGGCCATGGCGGACGCCGAATGGTGCGGCGCCCGGAACGACGGCGTGCCCATCCTGGCATCGGGCACGCCCGCCAACGCCGCAATGGCGGCGGCCTCCAGCGCCTGGCGCCGCGTCAGCGGCGGCAACAGGCCGGGCAAGCGCGCGGCCAGCATGCTCTTGCCCGCCCCCGGCGGCCCGACCATCAGCAAGCTATGGCCGCCCGCCGCGGCAACCTCCAGCGCCCGCCGCGCCCCCGGCTGCCCTCGCACATCGGACAGGCACGGCCCCGGCGGGGCATCCGGCCACGCCAGCGGAATCGCGTCGGGCAAGCGGCCATGTCCGGCCACATGCGCCGCCACATCCGCCAGGCTGCGGGCCGACAGCACCCGCAGCCCCTCCACCCACGCCGCCTGTTCGGCGCTACCGGCAGGCAGGATCAAGGTAGCGCCGGGAGATTCCTGCGCCACGCTCAATGCAATGACCAGGGCCGCGGCAACCGGCACCAGCGCGCCGGTCAGCGACAGTTCCCCCGCCAGCACCACTCCGGCCAGCAACGGGTCGGGCGCAACTCCGGCGTTGCCATCCGATGCTGGCGCCGCCAATTGGCCCGTCGCCAACAGCAACCCCAACGCAATGGGCAGATCGAAACGGCCGGATTCCTTGGGCAGATCCGCCGGCGACAGATTGACGGTGATGCGGCCCGCAGGAAAATTGAAGCCGCTGTTGATGATGGCCGCCCGCACGCGCTCGCGGCTTTCACGCACCTCGGTGTCGGGCAGCCCCACCACGTTGAAACTGGGCAGGCCCGGCCCCAGGTGCGTCTCGACCCGCACCGCATGGGCATGCAGGCCGCTGAGGGTACGGCTGGCAATAACGGCAAGGGTCAAGGCGGTCTCCGGTTGCGATCGAAAACCAGTATGCCCAAAACAAAAACGGCCGCATCAGCGGCCGTGGCAAAAGTGTCCCTGGCTGGTGGGGTGCCCGGCCTCGGACGGAAGACACGTCTTGTCCGGTGCTGTCAGCACATTGGTAAAACTGGGAAAAATGGAAATAATGGAAAAAAAAGCATAAGCTGAAGACTCGGATGCCTGAAGAGATCACTATGGGACCAATCCTACGGAAGCCACCCACCACAACCGACGACGTCCGGGCTATCGTCAACGGCAGTTATTCAGGCGATCCCCACGAGGTTATCAAGCGCATGGCATCCACCCTGGCCAAGGAACTATCGCCCCTGCGGAAATCCGGCCGCACAGACGACCTGCTGCACGTCATCGTGCGGCAGCTAGAAGCCTGGCTCGTCAACGAAAAAGCTCCTGTCGGCGAAAAGCCCCCCGCTCTACCCGTTGCCCTGTGGTCTCCCGCAGAAGTGCTCGCCCGGCAAAAACTGAGCGCGTTGACGACCTTGTATCGGTACGACAAGGACGGCAGGCTCTATTGCGTCGTGCCATCGACGAAAAAGAACGGGCGCGCGTTCCCCGCCTGGCAATTCGTTGAACCCGTTCCCAAGCTTCTGCAAACCGTCATTGCCGCATTGCGAGGGGTCTTGCAGTTCGAAATCCACGCATTTTTCGTGACCGAGCAGGAAGACCTCAATGCGCTCTCTCCCGCCGAAATGCTGGCGGGACTACCCTTCGAAAATCGCGCAAACATATCGATCGCACAGCAGCGGCTTCTGTCGCTCGCCACCGCGCAGCGGCTGCAACGCGTCCTTGAACTTGCCAGACAAGCGGGAACAGGCATGCGCGACTAAGCCGCCATAGCATGCCAGTCGACTCACAGGGCTCCGATCAACCGCCGCCCCATTTGATAGCGCGGGTTCCTTCCATCAAGGCCTTGTATGCTGCACTCAGGCATTCGGCTGCATCACTAGCCGCCCACACGGCGGTGTATCGCACTGCCGGTGATCCGAAGTATTTGCTCCCCGAGACCTTTCACAACGCCTATCGATTCGGCCCGCCAAGAGAACTGCGCCTGCAGCACGGCGCCCTGCCTTACGCCTGGTTTTATGTTGCGCTGGACGTGCCTACCGCGATATGGGAAGGCCGCTTTGCTCGAAACGACGCCACTCGCGCAGGTCAGTTCTACCTGGACCCGTCTGCCGTAAAGACTGGGGTCGTCGGCCAGATTGCCTTTGGCCGCGACCTGCGCCTCTGGAAACTGGCAGGAGAAGCCTGCGCCAAACTCGGAATCCAAGACACCATCTCGTCAAGCGATTACGAGGCCTGCCACTGGATTGGCCATCGTCTGCGAAAGGCAATGCTTGACTGCGATTGCGCCTTGATGCCAGACGGCATCATCTACCAGTCCCGACAAATGCGGGGGCACCAAGCGATTGCACTTCGAAGCGAATTGCTGCCCGAACTACGAACGATCGCCAACGTCCGCCACGAGCGATTCACGGCGACCGCCGCCTATGCCGCATTAATCGCAGACCCGTTATACGGGCCACCGCCAAATCGGACTGTGCCCATGCTCGCCTTCCCAGGCGCCAGTCCAAAATAACGGTCGCGAGTCCTTGGACTCCAAAACAAAAACGGCCGCATCAGCGGCCGTGGCAAAAGGGTCCCTCGGACAGCCTACTTGTCCAGGGCGGACAAGCGGGTTTCCAGTTGCTCGACCGTCGCGGCCAGTTGGTCCACGCGGGCACGGGTGCGCGCCAGCAGGTCGGCCTGGACGTCGAATTCCTCGCGGGTGACCAGATCCAGCTTCGAGAACGCCTGCGTCATCATGGCGCGCACGTTGCGTTCGACGTCCGCGGCGGGGCTGCGGGCGATCAGGTCGGAAATGTTCTTCTGGATGTCTTCCATCCATTGGGTGCGATTGTTCATAGCGGCCTCACGGTGTTCTTGGTGCCTCAAGTGTAGTGCTTTCCCCGCCCCTGCCGCTGGCAAAAAAAAGGGCGGGCCGCATGCGGTGACCGCCCATCAAAGCACAGGAGAAAACCGGGCCGCCTTGGGGGCAGCCCCCTACCAACATCGTTACGGGCAGCCCATCTGTGTCGCGGATTGCGCGAACAGGTCGGCCGACTGCTTGCACTGCGCGGCCAGCTGCGTCTTGTCGCTGATCGTGGCCCACTGCGTCTTGGCGGCGTCCAGCTGCTGCTTGAAGCTGGCTGCGGCCGGGTTGGAAGCGCCCAGCTTGTCCATGCACGCGCTGACCTTGCTCAGGTAGGCGTCGCACTCCGCGGGCAGGCCGGCGGTGGCGCCCGCGGCAGGTGCGGGCGTGGTGGTGGCGGGCGGCGTGGTGGCAGCGGGCGGCGTGCCAGGGGTGGTGGTGCTAGGAGCCGGGGTGGTCGATGCCGCGGGCGGCGCGGCCTTTTCGTCGCTCTTGTTGCAGCCGGCCAGTACGGCCAGCGCGGCAGTCAGCGCCAGCACGCCAAGGGTCTTGCGTTGGATCGTCATCATTCCTCTTTCCTTTCTTGCTTTTTGTATGTAAGAGCCGCAACGCCGGAACCCCTTGCTGCGGCCCGATCAAGCCCACCAAGCGTCATGAGCTGGATTCGATTCTTCTTCAGCCTACCTTTGGCAACAAGCTTATGCGTGTAAACCCTCGTATCACGCCCCGCCCCCTTTTTTGCACCTCTTGCGATTCGCTTTCAGCCTGCTGAAAAAGAGCGCATCGCCGCGCGAAGCCCGGCCAGCAACGATCCGCGGCCGACCCGAGATTTCGCCCCAAGCCGATGCAGGGATTTGCAAGCCCTACAAAGCGCAACCCCAGCGGCATCAACTGGCAACAAATGGCGGTAGGGACACATATTCCGTTGCATTCCTCACCATCACGGCGCCATGCACCGATTTGAGGCTGACGCACGGTGCATGGCGCACTATATTGGTGCAAACAGGCACAACAAACGCGCCTGACCGGGCGCCCTACGGGCACCGCAGCCCATGGCATGGAATTTGCTTGAATGACGAGGCCAAGTGCAACCATGAGAGGAAATGCCATGAAACTCATCATCGCCATCATCAAGCCATTCAAGCTCGACGAAGTGCGGGTGGCTCTATCCGGAATCGGCGTCCAGGGCCTCACTGTTACTGAAGTGAAAGGGTTCGGGCGCCAGAAGGGCCACACCGAACTCTATCGGGGCGCGGAATACGCGGTCGACTTCCTGCCCAAGCTGCGAGTCGAAGCCGCCGTGCCCGACCACCTGGTCGATCAGGTCATCGAAGCCATCGAACAAGCCGCCCGCACCGGCAAGATCGGCGACGGCAAGATCTTTGCCGCCCCCCTTGAACAAGTGATCCGCATCCGGACGGGCGAAGCCGGCGAAGCTGCACTGTAGACAAATAAGAAAGACTCATTGGAGCCTGAAAATGGATAAAGCAGATATCTCCTGGTTGCTCGTCTCTACCCTCCTCGTATTGATGATGGCCGTACCCGGTCTGGCGATGTTCTATGGCGGCCTGGTACGCAGCAAGAATGTGCTGTCGGTGCTGCTGCAAGTGTTGTGCACGTTCGTGCTGGGCCTGGTCCTCTGGTTCATCTACGGTTACTCGCTTGCCTTCACGGAAGGCAACGCGTTCTTCGGCGGCCTCTCGCGCGCCTTCTTCTCTGGCATGTTCACCCCGGCCGACGGCAAGTACGCCATGTCGAATTCGCTGACCGAGCTGCTGTTCGCCTCGTTCCAGGCGACGTTCGCAGGCATCACCTGCGCGCTGATCGTCGGCAGCTTCGCCGAACGCGCCCGCTTCTCGGCGGTGCTGGTGTTCACGGTGATCTGGTTCACGTTTGCCTACATCCCCATCGCGCACATGGTGTGGTTCGCCTCTGAAACGGCCCCGGGCCTGCTGAACGCCAAGGGCGCGCTGGACTTTGCCGGTGGCACCGTGGTGCACATCAATGCCGGCGTGGCCGGCCTGGTGGGCGCCTACGTGGTGGGCAAGCGCGTGGGCTACGGCCGCGAAGCGATGCAGCCGCACAATCTGCCGATGACGTTCGTGGGCGCCGCCCTGCTGTGGGTGGGCTGGTTCGGCTTCAACGCCGGCTCGGCGCTGGCCGCCAACGAGAATGCGACGCTGGCCTTCTTCAACACCATGATCGCCACCGCGGGCGCCGTGCTGTCCTGGCTGTTCACCGAATGGGCCATCAAGGGCAAGCCGTCCATGCTGGGCGCTGCGTCCGGCGCCATCGCCGGCCTGGTGGGCATCACCCCGGCTGCCGGCCTGGTCGGCCCGGTGGGCGCACTGATCATCGGCGTGATCGCCGGCATCGTCTGCGTCTGGGGCGTCAACGGCCTGAAGCGCCTGCTGCGTGCCGATGATGCGCTGGATGTGTTCGGCGTACACGGCGTGGGCGGCATCGTCGGCGCCCTGCTGACGGGCGTGTTCAATGCGCAGGTCCTGGGCGGCCCCGGCCTGGCGGAGCCCGGCATGATCCTGGGCCAGCTGTGGGTGCAGCTTGAAGGCGTGCTGATCACCATCGTCTGGTCTGGCGTGGTGGCCTGGATTGCCTACAAGATCGCCAACGCCCTGTGCGGCCTGCGCGTGCCGGAAGACCAGGAACGCGAAGGCCTGGACGTCACCAGCCACGGCGAATCGGCCTATCACAGCTGATCCCGCCGATGCACATCCCGCCCGCGCCGACAGGCCGGGCGGCGCTCCCAGCCCCCTCTTGCAGGGGGCTTTTTCATGGCCGAAAAAAAGCCCGTCACGCGACGGGCTTGGGCTGAGCAAGGGTCCGGACGGCCTCAGGCCAGGTCCAGGGTATCCAGGTCCACCGGCAAGGCGCGGTTCAGCGCGCTGGCCACCTTGACCCGCAGCGCGTTGGTGTGGGCGCGCCGGACTTCCCGCTTCACATCCAGCAATTGCTGCGGATGCATCGAGAATTCGGTCAGCCCCAGGCCCAGCAACAAGCGGGTCATGCGCGAGTCGCCGGCCATTTCGCCGCAGACGGCCACGGGCTTGCCCGCGCGTTCACCGGCATTGATGGTGTGCGCGACCAGACGCAGCACGGCGGGATGCAGCGGATCGTAAAGCGCGGCAACGTCGTGGTCGCCGCGGTCAATGGCCAGGGTGTACTGGATCAGGTCGTTCGTGCCGATGGACAGGAAATCCAGCGCCTGGGCAAAGGGTTCGATCGCGATGGCGATCGCGGGCACTTCGACCATGGCGCCCACTTCCATGTGCGGCGCGTAGGCCTGCCCCCGCGCATCGAGCTCGCGCCGGGCCGATTCGATGGCCGCGCGCGTGGCCACGACTTCATGCATGTGCGCGATCATGGGAATCAAGAGGCGCACCGGCCCATGGGCCGACGCCCGCAGGATGGCGCGCAACTGCGTGGCGAACATTTCCGGACGCGCCAGGCAGTAGCGGATGGCTCGCTGCCCCAGGGCTGGATTGGTGGCCACCGTGGCCTCGCCGTCCAGCGTCTTGTCCGAGCCGATATCCAGCGTGCGGATGGTGACCGGACGGCCCGCCATCACTTTCACCACCGAGGAATAAGCCTCGTACTGTTCTTCTTCACCCGGCAGGTCAGGTCGGCCCATGAACAGGAATTCGCTGCGGAACAGGCCGATACCGTGCGCACCCGAGGCCAGCGCCAGCGCGGCTTCTTCGGGCAGTTCGATATTGGCGTGCAGCACGATGTCGATGCCGTCCAGCGTGACGGAAGGCTCGTCGCGCAGCAAGCTGAGTTCGGCCCGTTCGTCGGCGTAGGCGGCCTGGCGGCGGCGGTATTCCTGCAGGATGCGGTCCGACGGGTTGACCACCACGGCACCAGCGGCGCCGTCGATGATCAGCATGTCGCCGTCGCGCACCAGCTCGCGCACATTGCCCATGGCCACCACGGCCGGCACGCCCATGCTGCGCGCCACGATCGCCGTATGCGAGGTCGGGCCGCCCAGGTCGGTCACGAAGGCGGCAAACCGCCCTCCCCGCAGGCGCAGCATGTCGGCCGGCGAAATATCGTGCGCCACCACCACCAGTGCGTCGTCGCCGCCCATGTGCGACATATCCGGCAGGATGGCGGAGGTGCCGGACAGCACGTGCAGCACCCGTTCGATGACCTGGCGCACGTCGGCGCCGCGTTCGCGCAGGTATTCGTCTTCCATCGCGTCGAACTGCTGGCCCAGGATCTGGCCCTGGGTGGTCAGCGCCCATTCGGCGTTGTAGTGACGCTCGGCGATCAGGGCCAGGGTCTGCTCGGCCAGCAGCGGGTCGCCCAGCAGCAGGCTATGCACGTTCAGCATGGCGCCCAGCTCGCGCGGCGCGTCGGCCGGCAAGGTGTCGGCCAACAGCCGCAATTCCTGCTGCGCCGAGTCCAGCGCCTCGGTCAGGCGGCGGCTTTCGGCGGGGATGTCTTCAGGGGAAATGCGGTAATGCGCGACTTCCAGCGCCGCCGCCCCCATGACCACCGCGCGGCCGATGGCATAACCACGCGCCACGCCCTTGCCGTACAAACAAATGACGGGGCTGGCAGCGCCAGCCCCGTCATGGACCTGAGCCGCGGCAGCGGCCGCGGACATGCCGGCCCGGGCGTTGCCCGGACCGGCGGATTCGGAAGCGCTGCTATTCCTGTTCACCGAATTTGCTGTCGAACAGAGTTTCAATTTCGGAAAGGGCCTGGTCGGCATCGTTGCCGGAAGCCTCGAGCTTGACGGTCACGCCCAATCCGGCGGCCAGCATCATGACGCCCATGATGCTCTTGGCATTCACGCGTTGCGCGCCGCGGGAAATGAAGATCTCGCTCGAGAACTTGCTGGCCAGCTGCGTCAGTTTGGCGGCCGCCCGCGCATGCAAACCCAGTTTATTGCTGATGACGATGTCTGTATTAGGCATAGGAAATATCATGACCGCGGTGGCAAGCCGCAGTGGTGGTTGCAGCAAAAGGTCGAACCGCCCATCGGCTTGAAATATTAGCCGACATAATAGGGCAAATTCCCGCCCGTCAGTCTACACGCAAGACGCCCTGAACCCCGCCGGCCAGCGCTTTTTCGCGGGTCTCGGCCAGGGTCAGGTTGCGGTAGGTCAGCGCCCGCAGCAGCATGGGGGTATTGAGCCCCGCCAGGACACAGCACTGGATGCCCTGCGCCTGGGCGTCGGCCACGGCCCGCTTGGAGATATTGGCCGGCGTGGCGCCGATCAGGTCGGTCAGCACCAGAACGCCGCCGCCGTGGTCTTGCTCGAGGATATCCTTGAGCACGGCGGGCGCCTGGTCGTCCGGCCGGTCTTCGGGCTGGATGTCGTGAATGGCCAGCATGCCGTCAAGGTTGCCCATGACGTGGCTGGCGCATTCGCGCATGGCTGCGCCCAGGGGCGCATGCACGACGATGACAATACCCGTGGTCATGACGGTTTCCGGATCAGGCCGCAGCCGGCGCGGCGGCCACGGCTTTTTCGAGCGCCGTGACGAACATGCCGGCGACGTCGAAGCCGGTCTGTTCGGCGATTTCCACGAAACACGTCGGGCTGGTGACGTTGACCTCGGTGACGTAGTCGCCGATGACGTCCAGACCGACCAGCAGCAGGCCGCGCGCGGCCAGCTTGGGCGCCACGGCCTCGGCGATCTCGCGATCGCGCGGGGACAATTCCTGGGCCACGCCACGGCCGCCGGCGGCCAGGTTGCCGCGCGTTTCACCGGCCAGCGGGATGCGCGCCAGCGAATACGGCACCGGTTCGCCGCCGATCAGCAGGATGCGCTTGTCGCCCTTGACGATTTCAGGGATGTAACGCTGCGCCATGATGGTGCGCGCGCCGTTGTCGGTGAGCGTTTCCAGGATGGCGTTCAGGTTGGGGTCCTTGGGCTGCAGGCGGAACACGCCCGTGCCGCCCATGCCGTCCAGCGGCTTGACGATCACGTCGTGGTGCGTGTCGTGGAAAGCCTTCAGGCGCGCCATGTTGCGCGTCACCAGCGTCGGGGCGGTGAATTCGCTGATTTCGGTGATGGCCAGCTTTTCGGGATGGTTGCGGATCGCCGCGCCGCTGTTGAACACGTGGGCGCCTTGGGCCTGGGCGTATTCGAGCAGATGCGTGGAATACACGTATTCCATGTCGAAAGGCGGGTCTTTGCGCATGACGACCGCGCCGAAATCGGCCAGCGGCAGGTCACGGGCAGCGCCTTCGCGCCACCAGTCATGGCCGTGCAGGTCGGCGTCGGCCACCAATTCGATGGGCGTGGTGACGGCCTTGACCGTGCCGGTTTCGATGTAAAGGTCGCCCTGCATGGCCACGCTGAGCGTATGGCCGCGCGCGACCAGCGCACGCATCATGGCGACAGAACTGTCCTTGTACGCTTTCAAGAGCGGCAAGGGATCCAAAACGAACAAAACATGCATCGCGACACCCCGAACGTACGCCGCCTTCCCTTTCGGGAAGGCGGCTATCTATGACATCGTAGCGCAGAGCCGCCCAATAAGCGAACCCGCCGAACACGGTATGGACGGCGGGTCGCGAGGGGGAGCGGCAGGGGCCGACCCGGTAGGGATGAGCCTGTCGGGAAGGCTCCGCTGGGAGCTTTACGCCGCCGATTCAGGCTTGCCCGCGGGCACGGCCTTCTTCTTGGGCGCCAGCACCATGACCATCTGACGGCCTTCGAGCTTCGGCATGGCTTCGACCTGGGCCAGTTCCAGCAGGTCGTCGCGCACACGTTCAAGCACCCGCATACCCAGTTCCTGGTGAGCCATTTCGCGGCCACGGAACCGCAGCGTCACCTTGGCCTTGTCGCCTTCTTCGAGGAAGCGGCGCAGGTTGCGCAGCTTGACTTGGTAGTCGCCCTCGTCGGTGGCCGGACGGAATTTGACTTCCTTGACCTGGATGACCTTCTGCTTCGAACGAGCTTCGGCTTGGCGCTTCTGCTCTTGGTACTTGAACTTACCGTAGTCCATCAAACGGCAGACCGGCGGCTCGGCGTTCGGCGCGATTTCCACCAGATCCACGTCGTTTTGCTCGGAAAGACGGAACGCGTCGGCAATCTTGACGATGCCCAGCTGTTCTCCGTCCAGACCTATCAGGCGCACCTCGGGGACGCGGATTTCACCGTTGATGCGATTGGCTTTTTCAGTGGCGATGTTGAAAGCTCCTAGAAATGTTAAGCAGCGCTGCTATCAGGTTGATTGACGTCACGGCGGGTGGACACGTCCTCGGACAGTCGCGCGACGAACTCGTCGTATGCGATGGCGCCAAGGTCCAGTCCGCCCAGTCCGCGTACGGCGACGGTGCCGTTTTGCTTTTCCTTGTCGCCGACGACGAGGATGTACGGCACCTTTTGCAGGCTGTGCTCCCGAATTTTACGAGTGATTTTTTCACCGCGCAAATCGGACTCTACTCTAAAGCCTTGTTTTTTCAGGCTTTGCGTGATTTCAGCCGCATAATCGGCCGAAGGTTCGGAAATGCAGCACACCACGGCCTGCACCGGAGCCAGCCAGGGCGGCATCGCACCGGCGTGGTTTTCGATCAACATGCCGATGAAACGCTCGAGCGAACCCAGGATGGCGCGGTGCAGCATGACGGGCGGGCGGCGCTGGTCGTTCTGGTCCACGTACTCGGCACCCAGGCGCACGGGCATGGAAAAGTCGACCTGGATCGTGCCGCACTGCCAGTGGCGGCCGATGGCGTCTTTCAGGGTGTATTCCACCTTGGGACCATAGAACGCGCCTTCTCCGGGCGAGATCTCGAATTCGCAGCCGGTGCGGCGCAGGCTTTCCATCAGGGCCTGTTCGGCCGTATCCCAGACTTCGTCCGAGCCGATGCGCTTTTCCGGGCGCGTGGCGACCTTGTAAAGCACTTCGGTAAAGCCGAAGTCGCGGTAGACCTTCTGCAGCAAGGCCGTGAAGTCGGCGCATTCGTCCTGGAGCTGTTCTTCGGTACAGAAAATGTGGCCGTCGTCCTGCGTGAAGCCGCGCACGCGCATCATGCCGTGCAGCGAGCCCGACGGTTCGTTGCGGTGGCATTGGCCGAATTCGCCGTAGCGCAAGGGCAATTCGCGGTACGAGTGCAGGCCGGCGTTGAAGATCTGCACGTGGCCCGGGCAGTTCATCGGTTTGAGGCCGTAGACGCGGTTCTCGGACTCGGTCGTGAACATGTTTTCACGATAGTTGTCCCAGTGGCCCGTCTTTTTCCAGAGCGAGATGTCGAGAATCTGCGGCGCCTTCACTTCCTGGTAGCCGTTGTCGCGGTAGACCGAGCGCATGTATTGCTCGACCTGCTGCCACAGGGCCCAGCCCTTGGGATGCCAGAAGATCAGGCCGGGGGCTTCGTCCTGGAAGTGGAACAGGTCGAGTTCGCGGCCGATCTTGCGGTGGTCGCGGCGCTCGGCTTCTTCGAGCATGTGCAGGTAGGCTTCCTGCTCTTCCTTGGTGGCCCAGGCCGTGCCGTAGATGCGCTGGAGCATCTCGTTCTTGCTGTCGCCGCGCCAGTAGGCGCCCGCGACCTTCATCAGCTTGAAGACCTTGAGCTTGCCCGTGGACGGCACGTGCGGCCCGCGGCACAGGTCGATGAAATCGCCCTCGCGGTACAGACTCAGCGGCTCGTTGGACGGGATGGACGCAATGATCTCGGCCTTGTACTTTTCGCCGATGCCCTTGAAGAATTCGACGGCGTCGTCGCGCGACCAGACTTCGCGGGTCACGACTTCGTCTTTCTTGGCCAGTTCGGCCATCTTTTTCTCGATGGCGGCCAGGTCTTCGGGCGTGAACGGGCGCTTGTACGAAAAGTCGTAGTAGAAGCCGTTGTCGATCACGGGACCGATGGTGACCTGCGCGTCAGGGAACAATTCCTTGACGGCGTAGGCCAGCAAGTGGGCCGTGGAGTGGCGGATCAGATCCAGGCCGTCGGCGTCCTTGGCGGTCACGATGGCCAGGCGTGCGTCGCCCTCGATGCGGTAGCTGGTGTCGACCAGTTGGGAGTCGGCGCCGTCAAAGGTCACGCGGCCGCCCAAGGCGGCTTTGGCCAATCCCGCGCCGATCGATTGCGCCACCTCGGCGACCGTGACCGGTCCCGGGTATTGGCGCTGCGAACCATCGGGCAATGTGATCTGTACCATCGGGAGTGCTTCCTGGGGTTCTGGGAATGAAATACGAAATTCAGAAACGACAAACGCGGCTGGTAGCCGCGTTTATCTGGTTGTCTTGCTGAGTCCTACCGCTGACCTGACACGGTGAAACCCGACGCACGAAAAACTAACGCGACATAGGGCGAAAGTTCCGGGTCGTAGTTCGTGCCAGCGGGAAAAACATGATGCTTGGGCCTTCAGGGGTGGACTGGGTGAGCGCGGGCGCAATGGCTGGCGCGCTTATCGTTGCCGATTGTAGCACCCTTTGGACCTTTTTCGTGGCGAAAACGCCACGCCGCAGCCAGAGGCCGCCCCCGGACGCCCGTCAGGCGAGGTTACGGCTGTCCGCAATCGCGGCCAGGGCATGCAGCACGCCCTCTTCCCAGTGCGGCGCGCGGATGCCGAACGTGCGTTCGAGCAGGCGGCTGTCCAGCCGTGAATTCAAGGGGCGGCGGGCGGACGTGGGGTATTGGTCGGACGCCACCGCGCGGATGTCGGCCGGGGTCAGCGTCACCGCCAGACCTGCCCGGCGTGCCTGCTGGGCGATGAAACAGGCGTATTCGTGCCAGCTGGCGTCTCCCGAGGCAGCCAGGTGATACAGGCCGAAGGGAAAATCGTCGTGTTCGCGCCGGGTCAGGTAGCGGGCAACGACCAGCGCAGTGGCGTCGGCGATGAAGGCGGCGCCGGTGGGCGCGCCGCGCTGGTCGCTCACCACCCGCAGCGATTCCGGCTGGCGTAGCGCCATCAGCATGGTCTTCAGGAAGCTGTTGCCGAAAACGCCATAGACCCACGAGGTGCGAAACACCAGATGCGCCGGGTTCATCGCCTGCACCGCCTGCTCGCCGGCCAGCTTGCTGCGGCCATAGGCATTCAGCGGCGCAGCCGCGTCGCGCTCATCGTAGGCGCCGCCCTTGGCGCCATCGAACACGTAGTCGGACGAATAATGGACGATCAGCGCGCCACGGCCAGCCGCCAGGGTAGCCAGTTCGCCCGCGGCCTCGGCATTGATGCGCATGGCGCGCACGGCGTCTTCTTCTGCCCGCTCCACGGCGGTATAGGCCGCCGCATTGACAATGACATCGGGCTTTTCACGGCGCACCAGCCGCGCGATCTGCAGCGGATAGGTCAGGTCGCAATCACTGCGGCCGGTGGCCACCACGGCGCCCAGCGGCGCCAGGCTGCGCCGCAGCTCGAAGCCCAACTGACCGTCCCTGCCTAGCACCAGAATCTTCTTGGGCATTCGCCACCCGCCGCCTTGCTTGCGATGCGCTGCGGTCCGGCAACAGGCCGGTTTCCGGACGCGATTATGACCCGAACACCGTCATGCCGGGCGTGCCGCGACGACGGGGATCTGTCGACCCCGAGTAAACCCGACCGGTGCATCAGTCCGATTTTGGACCGAAGGCGATCCGGAAGGCCCAACAAAACGTAATCTGCCCGTACAAATTTAAGACCAATCACAACCCCGACACGCACCGGACGCCATCGCCACACCAGCTCTGACGCCGCCCGCGTTCCCTTGGCCATACCGTGGAGCATCGATGAACAGTGTTTCAGCGCAAGATTCCGCTTTCCTTCCTGCCGACAGGTCTTGCGGCAAGAAAGAGGGCAATCGCACCCATTCGCGCAAGCATCTCCTGATGTCGCAACCGCCCCCCTTGATACGCGTGGCAATCCTGGACGACCACCCCGTGGTTGCGCTGGGCGTGGGCGCTTTCCTGGATTCCCGGCCGGGGTTTCGCGTCGTACACCGTGAAACCTCCGCCCGCGGCCTGCTCGACAAGCTGACCGTGGCGCCGTGCCATGTCGCCCTGATCGACTTCTATCTCCCCCATGAACCCTGGGACGGCGTGAATTTCCTGCGTCGGGTGCGGCGTTATCACCCGAACATGGCGATCATCACGTTCTCGGCTGGCAACCGGCTGGAAACGCAGTACGCCGCCTTTCGGGCGGGCGCCAACGGCTACCTCGCCAAGCAATGGGGCATGATCCTGCTGCCCGACATGATCCAGGGCGTACTGAGCGGCAAAGACCCTTTCCTGTCCGTCCAGGACGGCAAGGTGCGCGCCATTGCTCCGACGCATCCGCACGCCCTGCTGACCGCCTCCGAAGTCGAGATCCTGCGGCATATCAGCCAGGGGCTGTCGGTCACGCAGATTTCCGCGCGGCTGATGCGCAGCAAGAAAACCATCAGCACGCACAAGCGCCGCGCGATGCGCAAGCTGCAGCTGTCAGACGACCTGGCGCTGGCGCTTTACCTCAGGGAGAAGTTCACGGAATAAACCGCGCTAGATGATCCGCGAGTAGCTGGCCGCGGTGCTGGCGCTGCGCAGGTAGCCGTCAAACGCCATGGCAACGGCCCTGACGAAGTACCAGCCCAGGCCGGTTACCCGCAGCTCCCCTGCCCGCAGGTTGACCAGACCCAACTCGGCCAGGTTGGTCATCTGTGACAGTTCGGGTCCGAAATAGTCGCCAAAGCGCAAGCCATGGCGCGATTCGATGCGGGCGAAATCCACGCGGCCCTGGCACATGATGTCCATGATGACCTCGCGTCGCGCCAGGTCATCGGCATTGAGTGCCAGGCCGCGTTCCACGGCAAAGTGGTCGGACTCGATCGCGGCGTAGTAGCCGTCCAGGTCCTTGGCGTTCTGGCTGTAGGTATTGCCGATGCGGCCGATGGCCGACACGCCCAGCGCGATCAGGTCGCGGTCGGGTTGGGTGCTGTACCCCTGGAAATTGCGGTGCAGTTCGCCGCGCTGCTTGGCAATCGCCAAGGCATCGGTGTTCAGCGCGAAATGATCCATGCCGATGTAGGTGTAGCCCTGCTTGAGAAAGCCGTCGATGGCCGCGCTGAGCAGGCCGACACGCGTCTCGCGATCGGGCAGATCGGCCTGGTTGATGCGGCGCTGCGGCTTGAAGCGCTCGGGCAGATGCGCGTACGCGTACAGGGCAATGCGGTCGGGCCGCAACGTGGTGACCTGCGCAATGGTGCGCGCGAACGATTCGGTCGTTTGCAGCGGCAGGCCGTAGATCAGGTCGACATTGACCGACGCGTAGCCCAGCGTGCGGGCGCTTTGCATCAGGTCGCGCACGTCCTCGAACGACTGCACCCGATGCACCGCCACCTGCACCCTCGCATCGAAGTCCTGCACGCCAAAGCTCAGGCGGTTGAAGCCCAGTTTGCGCAACTGTGCCAGGCGTTGGGGCGTGGCGGTGCGGGGGTCCACTTCAATGGAGATTTCGGCGTCGGGTTCAAAGACGAACGCGCCGCGCAGGTCGGCCATCAGGCGCTCAAGTTCGTCGTCCGACAGGAAAGTGGGCGTGCCGCCGCCGAAATGCAGCTGCGATACGGGCACGCCCTGCCCCAGCTCGGCGACGTGCAGGGAAATCTCGCGCGCCAGCGCATCGAGGTAGCGAGCGGCCCGGTCGTGATGGCGGGTCACGACCTTGTTACAGGCGCAGTAATAACAGACCGAATCACAGAACGGGATGTGCACGTACAGCGACAGCGGTTCGGCGGGGCTCGCTTCACGCCGCTGGCGCAAGGCTTGGCGGTATTCGCGTTCGCCAAATCCGCCGTGATAGCGGTCTGCCGTGGGGTACGAGGTATAGCGTGGTCCGTTCTTGTCCAACCGGGCCAGCAACTGGGGCGGAAAGAAGGGTTCGGCGGCTTGGGCCGGGGGGTCTGCGAGTAGAGGACGTAGGGCGGCTTGCATACCGTGAATTATTCGCTTGCGGCGGCCCCACCGCCTTGATCTTGCGCAAATATCCGCCCGCTGGCGTGGCGGGCGGCCCGTAAAATGCGGCCATTCCCCCTACACGACAAGGACACCCCCGTGGATACCGAACTGGACGGCCGCCTGCTGGCTCTGCGCCAAGCCCTGGCGATTGCCATTGCCCTTTCCACCCGCAGCAGTCCCCAGGCCACCGACATGGCGCTGGAGCTGCTTGACGATCTGAAGGCCAACCTGGACAAGACGCCGTCGGACAGCCCGTTCGAAAAACCCGACTGGGTGGTCGGCGCCCATGATGAACTGGACGGCATCGCCCGCATGGTGCGCGCCTTTACCCAGACGCCCGAGCCCGGCGAAGAAGCCTGAGCCCGGCGGTCACGACTGGCGCTCCCCCCACAACCAGCATCCCCCACCACCCTCACCCGGCCGGCCTTGCGCCGCATGGAGCGGTCGGGCGCCTGACGCGCCAGTACAGCCGCGGAAACGCCGCCCCCACCGGGTCGAATCCTTCGGGCGGCGTCTTGGCCCGCTGCAATTCCAGCGCACCGCATTCGGCGACCAGATCGGCCCGCACCCATGGGCTGAATTGAAGCTGCCCATCGATCAGCACCACCGGCTGCTCGGGCAGACGTAGCGCCAGCGCGCCGGATTCGGCCCACGATCCCGAGATCACCTTGACCGGTCCGCCCAGTTCGGCCACGGCACGGCCATGCAGGGTGTCGGCCAGCGCCTGCGCATCGAAATAACGCCAGTCCGACGCGCGGCGCAGCAGGCCCGCGCCATTGGGAGACGTCAGCTCGACACGTGCCATCAGCAGCAACTGGATCACGATGAAGACCCACACCGCATGGCGCAGCGGTGTGGGTGCGGCCCAGGCGCCCCGCGCCAACTCCATGGCGGCAGGCACGATGAAGAGCAGGAACGGCGTGCCCCAGTGCAGCTGGATGTGCGAGCCGGACACCAGCGTCATGACGCTGACGAAGATCAACGGCGTCAGTCCAAAGGACAGCAGCAAGGCACGGCCGGTGGCCTGCTCCCGGGAGGGCGACGCAGGCGGCGCAACGGCGGCCCGGCGTGCACGGCGCCCCAGCAGCCACAGCACTGCCAGGAAGACCCAGGCCGGCAAGGCGCGATTGAACAACTGGTCGCCCCACCAGTTGGCGACTTCGTGCAGCCGCGCGCCCCACGGCAGGCTGGCGGCCAGGGACGAGGCCATGGCGTATTGCAGCGGCTTGAAGTCGTGGCTGATCAGCCAGACCAGGTGCGGGGCGAACAGCGCCAAGGCCGTCAACCCCGCCACCTGCAAGCCAAAGACGTGCATCGGATCGCGCCAGGCTTTCTGGCTCAGCCAGAACAGCAGCACGGCCAGGCCCGCGACGGCGACCTGGTACTTGGCCAGGGCACCCAACCCCAGGCAGATGCCCAATACGATCCACCAGCCGATCTTGCGGGTGCAATAGGCTTTCCAGCAGGCCGCCGCGCACCCCGCGACCAACGGAATCAGGACGATTTCATGGTTGTAGAAGTACAGCCGGCCGTTATAGAACGTGACACACAGACCTGCCAGGGCGGCAATGGCCGCATAGGCCTCGCCCCGCATGCCGCGCAGCAGACCCCACAGCAAGACGAAGGCCCCCAACGTGCAGGCCGCCCCCAGCAGGTAGGTGGCCCAGGCGGTCCAGCCCAGCAACTGCACCACCGGCCACAGCAGCCAGGTGGGCAGGGGCGGATGCTTGTAGTAGCCCCACTCCAGGCTGCGGACCCAGATCAATTGTTCGATGTTGTCGGTCGGCGGCGCCAGCACGGCGCGGTCGGACAACCACAGCCAGCCCAGGGCGAAGACCACCATGCCCAGACCCAACCGCCAGAAATCCGGCTTTCCCGCCGCGGACTCCCCATGCTGCACGCCACTCTCCCGTTGCTGGCGTACGCAATGCCCCGCCCTCTGTCGCCCCACCTTGGGGCGCAGCGATTATCGGGTTCGCCTCCCGTCACAAGCGCAGGGGTTTTGTTCGGCAATTGTTCAAAAAATGTAAAGCGCGCGGGGCCAAGCACGCCGCCATAACTGGCCTGACCACCAGATAGAAAGACGGGAAACCCCTCTGATCGTTTTCCCTTGATAGGCCTATTTTTTGTTTGATTTCAATGACAAGCTTGGCGCATAAGTGGCCTGACCACTAGACCAAGAGATTGACGCAGCCGTTGATGAACACCTTCCAAGCCGTGGCCGTTACCCGCCTGTACCGAATGATTGCCGACCAGATCGCCGGCCGCATCCGGGCGGGCGATTTCCCCCGGGGCGGTCGCTTGCCTTCCGAACGCGAACTGGCCGAACAATTGCAGGTCAGCCGCGCGTCGATCCGCGAAGCCTTGATCGCCCTGGAAATCGAAGGCTATGTCGAAGTGCGGGTGGGTTCGGGCGTGTTCGTGACGGCCGCCCGGGACAGCGCCGCCCCGTCATCGGCGGCCCTGGACGAGATCGGCCCGTTCGACCTGCTCGAGGCGCGGATGCTGATCGAACCCGAATGCGCCGCGCTGGCTGCGCAACAGGGGTCCGACGCGCAGCTTGCCGCCATTCGCAAGGCCCACGAGGGCATGTCGCTGACGGATTCGCCCGGCCTGCATGACCGCGAGTTCCACCGCGCCATCGCCGCCGCCTGCGGCAACGCGGCGCTGGCCTCGTCGGTGGCGCATTTATGGGACCTGAGCCTGGCCAGCCCGGTGTTCAGCCGCATGCAGGACTACTTCGTCAATACCAAGGTGTGGGCCGTGGCCCACGCCGAACACCAACGCATCCTGACGGCCATCCTGGCCCGCGACCCGATCCGCGCGCGGCATGCCATGCACGCCCACCTGATTGGCATCCTGGCCCGCCTGCGGGAAGACTTCGGAGTGTTTGCATGACGGCTGTATCCCCCCTTGCCCGCAACGGCGGCCAGATCCTGATGCAGCAATTGCGCATCCATGGCACGCGCCGGATCTTCATGATTCCGGGCGAAAGCTACCTGCCTTGCATCGACGCGCTGAACGAACACCGAGGCGCCATCGAACCCATCGTCTGCCGCCAGGAAAGCGGCGCGGCATACATGGCCGAGGCCTACGGCAAGCTGACCGGCGAGCCGGGCGTGTGCTTCGTCACCCGGGGGCCGGGCGCCACCAATGCCAGCATCGGCGTGCATACCGCCTTCCAGGATTCCACGCCGATGATCCTGTTCGTCGGCCAGGTCGGCAACGACTTCTACGAGCGCGAGGCTTTCCAGGAAATCGACTACCGCCGCATGTTCGGGCAGATGGCCAAGTGGGTCGCGCAGATCGACCGCACCGACCGCATTCCCGAATTCGTGGCGCGCGCCTACGCCACTGCCACCAGCGGCCGCCCAGGCCCCGTGGTGCTGGCGCTGCCGGAAGACACGCTTTGGGGCACCGCATCGGTGCCCGACCTGCCGCCCTACCCGCGCATCGTGGCGCATCCGGGCGAGCCCGATCTGGATCGCCTGCGGCAGTTGCTCGACGCCGCCGAACGCCCCGTCATGGTGGTGGGCGGCAGCGGCTGGACGGGCGAAGCCATCGGCCAGATTGCCGCCTTTGCCGAACGCTTCGAGCTGCCGGTAGGCACGGCCTGGCGACGGCTGGAATGCTTTGACCAGCGCCATGCCAACGCCGCCGGCCAAGTGGGCTGGGGCATGACCGACGCGCTGCGCGCTCGCATCCAGTCGGCCGACCTGATCCTGGCGGTGGGCACGCGCCTGGGCGAAGCCACCACCGAGGGTTACCAGCTGGTGCAGAGCCCGCAACCGCGCCAGAGGCTGATCCATGTGTATCCCGACGCCCAGGAACTGGGCCGTGTGTACGCGCCGACCCAGGCCATCGTGGCCAGCGTGACGGGCTTTGCGCAGGCCGTGGCCCGCCTGCAGCCGGGCCACGCCAAGCCACGCGGCGACGCCGTGCGCCAGGCGCATGCCGAGTATCTGGATGCGCTGGCGCCGCTGCCCGCGCCAGGGCCGCTGAGCCTGGATACGATCGCCGTGCAGGCCAACCAGCGCCTGCCGGCGGACGCCTGCGTGACGGTGGGCGCCGGCAACTACGCGCTGTATCCGCACCGCTACCGTCAGTTTGCCGGCCCCGGAACCAGCCTGGCGCCCACCGTGGGCGCGATGGGCTACGGGCTGCCGGCAGCCGTGTCCGCCAAGCTGGAGCATCCCGGCAAGACCGTGGTCTGCTATGCCGGCGACGGCTGCTTCCAGATGAACCTGCAGGAACTGGGCGTGGCCCAGCAATACCGGCTGGGCATCGTGGTGCTGGTGTTCAACAACGGCATGTGGGGCACCATCCGCGCCCACCAGGAACGCGAATTCCCCGGCCGCCCCATTGCGCTGGGCTTCGAGAACCCGGACTTCACCCAGATCGTGCGCGGCTACGGCGGTTATGGCGAAGCCGTCGAGCGCACCGAGGACTTCGCCGCGGCGTTCGACCGCGCACTGGCCTACGCCGACCGCGAACAGCGGCCCGCGCTGCTGGAAATCCGCTACGACGCAGACGGCATCGCGCCCGGCCAGACGCTTACCTCCATCCGCACCGCGGCCCTGGCACGCCACGCCGCCGCGCCCTCCCACTGACCCGAACGAGGCTCATCCATGACTTCTTCCCTGTCCGTCAACGGCAACCGTCTCTGGCAATCCCTGATGGATCTGGCGCAGATCGGCGCCACCCCCAAGGGCGGCAACTGCCGCCTGGCCCTGACCGCGCTGGACGGCCAGGGCCGCGACCTGGTCACTGGCTGGATGCGCGACGCCGGCCTCACGGTGCGCGTGGACCAGGTGGGCAACATCTTCGCCCGCCGCGCCGGCCGCAACGACGCGCTGCCGCCGGTCATGACCGGCAGCCATATCGACACGCAGCCCACCGGCGGCAAGTTCGATGGCTGCTACGGCGTGCTGGCCGGGCTGGAAGTGATGCGCACGCTGAACGATGCGGGCGTACAGACCGAGGCGCCGCTGGAAGTGGCCATCTGGACCAACGAGGAAGGTTCGCGCTTCGTGCCGGTGATGATGGGATCGGGCGTGTTCGCCGGCAAGTTCCCGCTGGAAACGGCGCTGAGCGCGCGCGACGCCAAGGGTATCGCGGTGCGCGACGAACTTCAGGCCATCGGCTATGCCGGGCCTGACCCCGTGGGCGGTCGCCCGGTGGATGCCTATTTCGAAGCGCACATCGAACAGGGTCCGATCCTGGAACATGAAGAAAAAGTCATCGGCGTGGTGACCGGGTCGCTGGGCCTGCGTTGGTACGACGTGACGGTGACCGGCATGGAAATGCACGCCGGCCCCACGCCGATGGGCATCCGCCGCGACGCGCTGTTCGCCGCCAGCTACCTGCTGCAGGCCGTGGTCAACATCGCCAACGCCAACCAGCCGCATGGCCGCGGCACCGTGGGCGAGATCCATGCCCACCCCGGTTCGCGCAATGTCATTCCCGGCCAGGTGCGCTTCACCACCGACCTGCGCCACGAAGACGAAGCCACGCTGACCCGCATGGATGCCGCCTGGCGCGACACCTGCCGCGAGATCGCCGAAAAACATGGCGTGACGGTCGACGTGAAGGACGTGCAGTACTTCCGCCCCACCCCGTTCGATCCGGATCTGGTGGACAAGGTGCGCCAGGGCGCCGCCCAGCGAGGCCTTGCGGCCATGAACATCGTGACGGGCGCCGGCCACGACGCCGTCTACATGGCGGCGGTGGCGCCCACAGCCATGATCTTCGTGCCGTGCAAAGACGGCATCAGCCACAACGAAATCGAAGACGCCCAGCCCGGCCACCTGGAAGCCGGCTGCAACGTGCTGCTGGACGCCATGGTGGCGCGCGCCAACAGCCCGCGCTGATTCGACTAGGACACCGCCATGACCCATTACACCTTTGACGACTGGCAGGCCCGGGCCCGCTCGCTGACCTTGCGCGGCCAGGCCTACATCGACGGCGCCTATGCCGATGCCGCCGACGGCGCCACGTTCGTCGCCACCAGCCCCATCGACGGCCGCAAGCTGGCCGACGTGGCCGCCTGCGGCCAGGCCGACGTCGACCGCGCGGTCGCCGCGGCCCGCCGCGCCTTCGACAGCGGCGTCTGGTCCGGCCTGCCGCCGCGCGAACGCAAGGCGCGCCTGCTCAAGCTGGCGCAGCTCATCACCGATCACAGCGAAGAACTGGCCCTGATCGAAACGCTGGACATGGGCAAGCCGATACGCGACGCGCTGGCCTTCGACCTGCCCGAAACCGCCCAGTGCTACGCCTGGTACGGCGAAGCCATCGACAAGGTCTACGACGAGATCGCCCCCACCGGCCAGAACGTGCTGGCCACGGTGACGCGCGAACCGGTCGGCGTGGTGGCCGCGGTGGTGCCCTGGAACTACCCGCTGCTGATGGCCGCCTGGAAAGTGGCGCCGGCGCTGGCCGCCGGCAACAGCGTCATTCTCAAGCCGGCCGAACAGTCGTCGCTGAGCGCGTTGCGGCTGGCGGCGCTGGCCGAACATGCCGGCATTCCCGCCGGGGTCTTCAACGTCGTGCCCGGCACCGGCCTCGTCGCCGGCCAGGCGCTGGGCCTGCATCCGGACGTGGATTGCGTGGCGTTCACCGGGTCCACCGCCACCGGCAAGCGCTTCATGACCTATTCGGGCGAATCGAACCTTAAGCGGGTCTGGCTGGAATGCGGCGGCAAGTCGCCGCACATCGTGTTCGAAGACTGCCCAGACCTGGACCGCGCCGCGCTGATCGCCGCGCTGGCGATCTTCTCGAACCAGGGCGAAGTGTGCATCGCCGGCTCGCGCCTGTACGTGCACGACGCCATCTACGACACCTTCATGGAAAAAGTGGCGCGCCACGCCGCCGACATGCGGCCCGGCAATCCGCTGGACCCGGACACCACGCTGGGCGCCATGGTCGACGAACGCCAGACGCGTTCGGTGATGGCGCGCATTGCAGCCGGCCAGGCCGACGGCGCCACGCTGCGCATCGGCGGGCGCCAGGTACGCACCGACAGCGGCGGTTTCTACATCGAGCCCACCATCTTCGACTGCGTTGACGCCAGTAACGCGCTGGTCCGCGAAGAGATCTTCGGGCCGGTGCTGACCGCGCAACGCTTTCGCAGCGAAGACGAAGCCATCGCGCTGGCCAACGATTCGGCCTACGGCCTGGGTGCGGGGCTTTGGACCGCCAACCTGGGCCGCGCGCATCGCCTGTCGCGGCGGCTGCGCGCCGGCCTGGTCTGGGTCAATTGCTATGCCGACGGCGACATCACCGTGCCGTTCGGCGGCGTCAAGCAATCGGGCTTTGGACGCGACAAGTCGCTGCACGCGCTGGACAAGTACAGCGACCTGAAGACCACCTGGATCGACATCAGCCTGTAGGCCCCGCACCGTGCACTGTTTTCGCCGCATTGGTGCGCGGCGCCTTACCTGGCACCTGAACGAAGCATTGTTGTAGCAGCTCCACCCGCAGTTCCCTGAGAAACCCAGGTGGCACGAGGTTTGCTTGTCATAGCCGGCACGCGCCGCGTAAACAGGCGCCCACCTGATTGACACTCTTCCAGCCCGGAGGCTCGCAGTGAAATCGAAGAAATGGTTCTCCCTCAGCATCGGCGCCCTGCTCCTGGCCGCCGCCTTGCCCGCCACGCAGGCCCTGGCCCAGACCAAGGGCGGCACGCTGAACATGATCGTCCAGCCCGAACCGCCCGTGATCGTCACGGCCATCAACCAGCAAGGCCCAACCCAGTTCGTCGCCGGCAAGATCTACGAAAGCCTGCTGACCTACTCGACCGACCTGAAACCGCAGCCTGGCCTGGCCAAATCGTGGGAAGCGTCGCCTGACGGCCTGACCTACACCTTCCACCTGCAGGACAACGTCAAATGGCATGATGGCAAGCCCTTCACCGCCGACGACGTCGTCTTCACGCTGTCGGACATGCTGCCCAAGACCCATGCGCGGGCCCGCGTGATCCTGAACAAGTTCGTCGATTCGGTGCAGGCGCCCGACCCCAAGACCGTGGTCATCAAGCTGAAGTCGCCCTTCCCGGCCTTCATGCTGATGTTCGAGCCCGGC
Organism: Achromobacter deleyi; assembly: GCF_902859705.1. GTDB lineage: Bacteria > Pseudomonadota > Gammaproteobacteria > Burkholderiales > Burkholderiaceae_B > Achromobacter > Achromobacter deleyi. Next base: position 148,914 of record NZ_CADIJO010000005.1, read on the forward strand.
TTTGCACCGATGATGCCCAAGCACATCTACGCCGGCACCGACTACATGACCAACCCGGCCAACCAGAAGCCCATCGGCACCGGCCCCTTCATGTTCAAGGAATGGAAGCGCGGCGAATACATCAAGCTGGTGCGCAACCCCGACTACTGGAAGCCGGGCATGCCCTACCTGGATGAACTGGTGTTCAACGTGATCCCGGATGCGGCCTCGCGCGCGGTGGCGTTCGAGCGCGGCAGCGTGGACGTGCTGCGCGGCGGCGACGTCGACAACGTCGACATCAAGCGCCTGCGCGCGCTGCCCAAGGTGGAATACACCACGGCCGGCTGGGAGATGTTTTCGCCCCAGGCCTACCTGATCTTCAACATGCGCAAGCCGCCGTTCGACAACCTGAAGGTGCGCCAGGCCGTCATGGCCGCGATGAACCGCAACATGGTGGTCAACAACATCTTCTTCGGCCTGGGCAAGGTGTCCACCAGCCCGTTCGTGACGACCGAGATGTTCTATGACAAGAACATGCCGCCCATGGCCTTCGACATGAAGAAGGCGCGCGAACTGATCAAGGAATCGGGCATCAAGCCCGGCGACTACACCATCCGCCAGTTGAGCTTCCCGTACGGCTCGACCTGGGACCGCCTGGGCGAATACACCAAGCAGGCGCTGGAACAGCTGGGCTTCAAGGTCAACCTGGAATCGACCGATGCGGGCGGCTGGGCCAGCCGTACCGGCAACTGGGACTTCGACCTGACCACCAACTTCACCTACCAGTACGGCGACCCCGCGCTGGGCGTGCAGCGCCTGTACATCTCGTCCAACATCGTCAAGGGGTCGCCGTTTGCCAACGTGCAGGGCTACAGCAACCCCGAGACCGACAAGCAATGGGAAGCGGCGGCGTCCGAAGTCGACCCGGCCAAGCGCCAGGCGCTCTACACGCAACTGCAGACCACGCTGGTCAACGAGGTCGCCAACGGCTTCCTGGTGGACATGGAATTTCCCACGCTGTATCGCGCCAACGTCAAGAACCTGGTCAAGACCGCCATCGGCCTGAACGAGTCGTTCGACGACGTCTACATCGAGAAGTAAGCGCCGCACACCGCCACCGGGGCCGGCACCCCGGCGGCGGCGCCCGGCCGCGCGACGGACACCCGCGCCCGTCCACGGAGGACCTTGAGCATGAAATTCCTGTCTTTCCTCGTATCCCGCATCGGCAAGGCCCTGGTGGTCGTGCTGGGCGTGGTCATCATCAATTTCTTCCTGATCCGCCTGGCGCCCGGCGACCCCGCCGCCGTGCTGGCGGGCCAGGCGGGCGCGGGCGATGCCGCCTATGTCGAACAGTTGCGCGTGGCGTTCGGGCTGGACAAGCCCGTGCTGACGCAGCTGTTCCTGTACCTGAAAGGCGTGGTCCAGCTGGACCTGGGCTTTTCCTACCGCAACCACGTGCCGGTGCTGGACCTGATCGTCGAGCGCCTGCCCGCCACCTTCCTGCTGATGTCCTGCGCCTTCGTGTTCTCGATCGTGCTGGGCGTGCTGCTGGGCGTGGTGGCCGCCAAGGCGCGCTACCGCAACAAGCGCCGCTGGATCGACAGCTCGGTCATGACCGGCGCGCTGCTGCTCTACGCGACGCCGCTGTTCTGGCTGTCGCTGATGGGCATCCTGCTGTTCTCGGTGGTGCTGGGCTGGCTGCCGGCCTTCGGCATGGAAACCGTGGGCGCCGGCCTGACCGGCTGGGCCCGCGCAGCCGACATCGCGCAGCATCTGATCCTGCCGACCGTCACGCTGGGCTGCTTCTTCATGGCCGTCTATGTGCGGCTGACCCGGGCGTCGATGCTGGAAGTCATCGGCATGGACTTCGTCAAGACGGCGCGCGCCAAGGGCGTCAGCCCCAGCCGCGTCATCCGCGCCCACGTGCTGCGCAACGCGCTGTTGCCCGTCATTACGTTTGCCGGCATCCAGCTGGGCCAGATGGCTGGCGGCGCGGTGCTGACCGAGACGGTGTTCGCCTGGCCCGGCATCGGCCGGCTGATGTTCGATGCGCTGCTGCAGCGTGACTACCAGCTGCTGCTGGGCATTTTCCTGGTGACCTCGATCATGGTGGTGGTGTTCAACCTGCTGACCGACGTGCTGTACCGGCTGATCGATCCGCGCATCGGCGCGGGCGCGCAACAAGGAGCCGCCGCATGAGCCCCTTTGCCCGACGCTATATGCGCAACTACGGCGCGGTGGCCGGCCTGGCCATCATGCTGGTCGTCGTCATCGTGGCCCTGGCCGCGCCGCTCTTGTACCCGGATTCGCCGTGGATGATGGTGGCCGACCCGCTGATCCCGCCGTTCACCGACGCGGCCTACCCGTTCGGCACCGACATGCTGGGCCGCGACATCACCGCCGGCCTGGTGTGGGGCGCCCGCGTGTCGCTGATGGTGGGCTTGCTGTCCACCACCGTGGCGCTGGTGTTCGGCATCGTGGTGGGGTCCATCGCCGGGTATTGCGGCGGCCGCGTAGACGATGCGCTGATGCGCTTTACCGAGTTCTTCCAGACCATTCCGCAGCTGGCCATGGCCGTGGTGCTGGTGGCCATCCTGAGCCCGTCGGTGTATTCCATCATGGGCGCCATCGCGGTGGTGTCCTGGCCCCCGGCGGCGCGCCTGGTGCGGTCGGAATTCATGACCCTCAAGCAGCGCGAGTTCGTGCAGGCGGCCATCGTCATCGGCCAGACGCCGGCCCGCATCGTGGGCACGCAGATCCTGCCCAACGCCATGTCGCCCATCATCGTGTCGGCCTCGTTCATGGTGGCGACCGCCATCCTGACCGAATCGTCGCTGTCCTTCCTGGGCCTGGGCGACCGCAACCTGATGAGCTGGGGCTTCATGATCGGCGCGGCCCGCACCATGATCCGCGAAGCCTGGTGGATGAGCGTGTGGCCGGGCGTGGCCATCCTGCTGACCGTGCTGGCCATCAACCTGATCGGCGAAGGCCTGAACGACGCCCTCAACCCGCAACTGCGCAAGCGCGGCGAATAGGAGACCGGCATGAACGCATCCACGCCCCTGCTTTCCATCCAGAACCTCAGCATCGCGCTGCCCAGCGGCGGCGACCGCCCGTTCGCGGTGCAGGACGTCTCGTACGACATCCATGCCGGTGAAATCCTGTGCATCGTCGGCGAATCCGGCTCGGGCAAGTCCATGAGCGCCAACGCCATCATGGGCCTTCTGCCCGACTACCTGACGCCGCAGCAAGGCCGCATCCTGTTCCGCGGCACCGACCTGCTGCAACAGGACGAAGCCACCCTGCAGGGCATGCGCGGCAAGGACATGGCCATGATCTTCCAGGAACCGCTGTCGGCGCTGAACCCGCTGATGACGGTGGGTGAACAGATCAGCGAAGTCATGCGGGTGCACAACGCCTACCCGGGCGCCGAGCGCATGAAACGCACGCTGGACCTGCTGGCGTTCGTCGGCCTGCCGGACCCGGCCACGCTCTATCACGTGTACCCGTTCCGGCTGTCCGGCGGCCAGCGCCAGCGCGTCATGATCGCCATGGCCCTGGCGCTGGAACCCGCGCTGCTGATCGCCGACGAGCCCACCACCGCGCTGGACGTCACCACCCAGGCCCAGATCCTGGCGCTGATCGCCCGCATCCAGAAGGAAAAGGGCATGGGCGTGATGTTCGTCACCCACGACTTCGGCGTGGTGGCCGAGATCGCGCACCGGGTGGCCGTCATGGAAAAGGGCATACTGGTCGAACAGGGTCCGGCCGACGAGGTGCTGAACCGGCCGCGCCATCCGTACACCCAGCGCCTGATCGCCGCCGTGCCGCACCGCCGCGGCGAAGAACGCGCCGCGGCTGCCGACGACCGGCCCGTGCTGGAAGTCAAAGACCTGAAGAAAACCTACGTCATCGGCCACGGCTGGCTGGGCAACAAACGCGAAGTGCATGCGGTGGACGGCGTGAGCTTTAGCGTGCGCCGCGGCGAAACGCTGGGCATCGTGGGCGAATCGGGGTCGGGCAAGTCCACCATCGGCAAATGCCTGCTCAAGCTGGTCGGCATCAATGGCGGCCAGCTGATCTTCAACGGCCAGGACATCGCCGCCCTGCCCGAGTCGCGCTTTCGGCCGCTGCGCAAAGATATCCAGATGATCTTCCAGGACCCCTTTGCGTCGCTCAATCCGCGCCACACCGTGGGCCGAATCATCAGCGACGGCCCGGTGGCCAACGGCGTGCCGCGAGCCCAGGCCGAGGCCCGGGTGCGCGAGCTGCTGTCGCTGGTGGGGCTGGACCCGTCGGCGTTCGACCGCTATCCCAACCAGTTCTCGGGCGGCCAGCGCCAGCGCATCGGCATCGCGCGCGCGCTGGCGCTCGAACCCAAGGTGCTGGTGGCCGACGAATCCGTGTCGGCGCTGGACGTATCCGTGCAGGCCCAGGTGCTGCAACTGCTGCACGACCTGCAGCAGCGCCTGAAGATCGCGCTGGTGTTCATCACCCATGACCTGCGCGTGGCCGCCCAGATCTGCAATTCGGTGCTGGTCATGCACCGCGGCAAGGTGGTGGAATACGGATCACCCAGCCAGATCTTCGACAACCCGCAACACGCCTATACGCAACAACTCATCGCCGCGGTGCCCGGCCAGCACTGGGATCCCACCCAGGCGCAGGCCGCCGCCTGAAAGCGGCATCAACCAGGAGACTCGACCATGCAACGCCCCGCTGCCATCCCGACCGTCCAGATCGACAACGCCCAGGTCACCGTGACCGAATGGCGCTTTCCGCCGGGCGGCGAGACCGGCTGGCACCGTCACGGCATGAACTACGTGGTCGTGCCGCAGACCACCGGCCCGCTGCTGCTGGATACGCCCGACGGCCCCATCACCAGCCAGCTCACCACCGGCGTGGCCTACTACCGGCCGGTGGGCGTCGAGCACAACGTCATCAACCCCAGCGACACCGAATTCGTGTTCGTCGAAATCGAAATCAAGCAGGCGGCCTGACGCCCCCTCGACAAGGATCATCATGAAGGCGTTTTTCTCGGAAGAACAGCTGCTGCACTCGCCCCAGCAGTTCATGCGGCTGGGGCGCATCAGCGCGCCGACCGACCTGCCCTCGCGCGCCGAAAGCCTGCAAAGCGCGCTGGCGGCGCGCGGCATCACGGTTCAGGCTCCGTCGGATTACGGCCGCAAGCCGCTGGAAGGCATCCACAGCCAGGACTACCTGGACTACCTGGAAACCGCGTATGCCCGCTGGCAGGCCATGAAGGCGCCCGGCGTGGACCCCGGCCCGGAGGTGCTGCCGAACCTGTCGCCCTACTACAACGGCCGCGTTGAAACGGCCGGGCGCGGCCCCTGCCCGTCGCCGTCCATCGTGGCGCAGACGGGGTATTACCTGAGCGACCTGTCGTGCCCCATCGGCCCGCAGACTTGGCGGTCGGCGCTGCGCTCGACCCACAGCGCCGTAGCCGCGGCCGATCACGTTGCCGCAGGCGGCAAGCTGGCCTATGCGCTGTGCCGGCCGTCGGGCCACCACGCCCACCGCGACCGCGCCGGCGGCTTCTGCTACCTGAACAGCAGCGCCGCGGCCGCCAGCCGCCTGCTGCAGACCTGGTCCAGGGTGGCGGTGCTGGACGTGGACGCGCATCACGGCGACGGCACCCAGAACATCTTCTACCAGCGCGCCGACGTCATGACCGTGTCGCTGCACGCCGACCCCGCTGGCTACTACCCGTTCTACACCGGCTATGCGCACGAACGCGGCCACGGCCCGGGCGAAGGCTGCAACCTGAACCTGCCGCTGCCGCACGGGTCGGGCAACGACGTCTTCCTGAAGGCGTTGGACACGGCCCTGGCCGCGCTGGCCGGGTACGCGCCCGAGGCCCTGGTGTTGGCGCTGGGATTCGACACCTACAAGGACGACCCCATCAGCGTGCTCAAGCTGGACATCGGCGCCTACCGCGACATCGGCGCCCGCGTGGCCAGCCTGGGCGTGCCGACGGTGGTGGTGCAGGAAGGCGGCTATATGGTCCAGGCGATCGGCCCGGCGCTGGACGCTTTCCTGCAAGGCATGAGCGAAGGCGGCGCCTGAGCGGACCATGACCCTTCCCTCATCGGCGGCGCCTGCGCCGGGCGCCGCAGCAACGGCTGCCGCAGCGTCGGCTGCCGCAGCCACGCCCACGGGATCGCGCCGCAGCGGCATCCTGCTGTTCTTCGCCGCCCTCATGGCCTTTGCCACGTTCGACGCAGGGTCCAAGCAGCTGTTGACGTATTACCCGGCGCCGTTCCTGAACGTCATGCGCTACATCGCGGTGGCCACGCTGGCGCTGGCGATGCTGTGGCGCCACCGCGGCCAGCGCCTGCGCGATGCGCCGCAAAAGCCGCTGCTGGTACTGCGCGGCGTCATGTTGGCCACGGTGGCCAGCTGCTTCATGACGGCGCTGATCTGGATGCCGCTGTCCGAGGCCACGGCGATCTACTTCACCTCGCCGCTCATCATGGTGGCGCTGTCGCCCTGGCTGCTGGGCGAGCGGGTCAGGGCGGCGCAATGGACGGCCGTGGCGGCGGGCTTTGCGGGCATGCTGCTGATCGTGCGGCCGGGGTCCGACCTGCCGGTGCTGGGCACCGTGCTGATGGCGATATCGGCCGTCAGCTATGCCTTCTTCCAGGTGCTGACCCGCAAGCTGTCGGGCAAGGTCGACGGGCCGGTGCAGTATGCCTACACCGCCTTCATTTGCCTCATCGCCACGGCGCTGCCCGCGCCGTTCTTCCTGCCCGATCCCTGGCCCCCCGCCATCGACATGACGCTGATCGTGGCCTTGGGTGCATGCAGCGGCCTGGCACAGATTCTGTTGATTGCCGCGTTCCAGCGCGTGTCGGCCGCGACCCTGGCGCCGCTGAACTACTTCCAGCTGCTGCTGGCCGTGGGTTTCAGCACGTTCTGGTTCCAGCGTCCGCCCGACGGTCTGGCGCTGGCCGGCATGGGCCTGATCATGGCATCGGGCGTGTTCCTGGCGTTGCGGCGGGCGAACTAGAGCCGGCGCTGATCGCCGCCACGCCCCCGGTGATCAGGTGGTTTCGCGCTGGACCAGGGTGAAGCCCAGATCCACGTGGGGCTGTTCGATGCCCTGCCCCGCCAGTTGCCGCAAGAGCAGTTGCGCGGCCTCTCGGCCGATCTCATAGCGCGGCGTGGCGACGGTGGACAGGGGCGGCGTGGTCCACGCCGTGCCCGCCAGATCGTGAAAGCCCACGATCGCCACCTGCGCCGGCACGCTCACCCCCAGGCGCCCGCATTGAAACACCGCGCCCTGCGCCAGGTCGTCGTTGCAGAAGAACACCGCATCGCAATCGGGATGCGTCGCCAGCAAGGTCTGCAACAGCGTCGCGCCCAGGCCGATGGACGATTTCTCGGGCGTCATGATTTCCAGCGACGGGTCGTACAGGCCGGCATCGCGCAGCGCCTGGCGGCCGCCTTCGCAGCGGCGCAGCGAACGCGGGTCCAGTTGTGCGCCGACGATGGCGATGCGCCGGTAACCGCGATCCACCAGATGCCGGCACGCCGCGTAGCCCGAATCGGCCTGCGAGAAGCCCACGCTCATGCCGTCGTCCCCAGCCAGCGTTTCGATCGTGTGCACGGTGGGCATGCCCTGGGCCCGCAGCAGATCCCACACGCCCGGATTGTGGTCGATGCCGGTCAGGATCAGGCCGTCGGGCAGATGCTGCAGGTACTTGCGCAGCAGCGCTTCCTCGGCGTCGGGGGAATAGCCGGTCACGCCGATCAGCAGGTGATAGCCCTGCGCGTCCAGCACGTCCTTGATGCCCGTGATGATGTCGATGAACACTGCATTGCTGAGCGAAGGAATCAGCACCACGATGGTCTGCGAACGCGACGACGCCAACGCGCTGGCCGCGTGGTTGGGCACGTAACCCAATTCCTGGCAGACCTGGGCAATGCGCAGGCGCAGCCCTTCGGCGACTTTGTCGGGGGTGCGCAGCGCGCGGGAAACCGTGATGGCGCTGACCCCGGCGCGGTCCGCGACCTCTTGCATGGTCACCCGCCCGGCTCGGGTGCTGCGCGGCTTTCGGATGGACATCGATCTTTCTGACCCAGTTGGCGAGCCCGTAGTCTGACGCAAAGCGGGGGGCTTGCCAAACCAAAAATGTTAGCGCTAACATCAGCACCGCACGACCTCATAAAAATCCGGAAAACGGAAACTGGAGACAAGAATGCATGGTTCCCCCAAGGGGCGGCCTGGCGGCACGCCGCTGGCCCGCGCCGCAGACTGGTGCGCCCGCCTGCAGACGTGGCTGATGGTCGCCTGCCTGGCCGTCATGGTGGTGCTGCTGTTCGGCAACGTCGCCATGCGCTATCTGTTCAATTCCGGCATCAACGCGTCCGACGAAGTGTCGCGCCTGGCGTTCGTCTGGATGATCTTCCTGGGGTCGGTGCTGGCGCTGCGCGATCACCAGCACATCGGCGTCACGATGCTGGTGGACCGCTTCGGCCCCGCCGCCCGCCGCGTCTCGCACATCTTCTGTCAGTTGCTGATCCTGTGGGTGCTGTGGCTGATGGCCGAAGGCAGCTGGGTGCAGACCGTGATCGGCCTGGACACCCGCCTGCCCGTCACGGCCATGTCGCTGGCCGTCTTCAACGCCGCGGCACTGTATGCGGCCGTGGCGATGGGCCTGTTGACCCTGGTCGACCTGATACGCGTGCTGACCGGCGGTCCATTGCCGGCGGAATCCAGCCCCGAAGACCCGTCGGTCTGACCGGCCGCCCCTTCCCCCTTTCCGCCCTCCCGCCCGGACCCGCGCCATGATCCTGACCGTCTTCCTGCTCGTGCTGCTGGGGCTGATCGCCCTGGGCATGCCGATTGCCTTCGCGCTGCTGCTCAGCGCGATCGCCATGATGTTCCAGCTTGATTTCTTCGATACCCAGATCCTGGCGCAGAACATGCTGTCGGGCGCCAACAGCTTCACGCTGATGGCGGTACCGCTGTTCATGCTGGCCGGCGAACTGATGAACGCCGGCGGCATCTCGCGCCGCATCGTCAACCTGGCCAGCATGTTCGTGGGCCACATCCAGGGCGGCCTGGGCTACGTGGCGATCTTCGCCAGCGTGCTGCTCGCGGCCCTGTCCGGTTCGGCCGTGGCGGACGCCGCCGCGCTCGGTTCCCTGTTGATCCCCATGCTGCGAGAAAAAGGCTACGACGCCGGCCAGGCCTCGGGCCTGATCGCCGCGGGCGGCATCATCGCGCCCATCATTCCGCCGTCCATCTCGTTCATCATCTTCGGGGTCGCCACCAACGTCTCCATCACCAAGCTGTTCTTCGCCGGCATCGCCCCCGGGCTGATGATGGGCCTGACGCTGGTGGCGGTATGGACCTGGGTGGCGCGCAAGCATGGCGCCATCAAGCCCGCGCCGCGCCAGCCGTGGCGCGCCCGCCTGCGCGCCCTGCGCGAATCCGCCTGGGCGCTGATGCTGCCGGTCATCATCATCGGCGGCCTGCGCGGCGGCATCTTCACGCCCACCGAAGCCGCCGTGGTCGCCGCCGTGTATGCGCTGCTGGTCAGCCTGTTCGTCTACCGCGAGATCGGGGTGCGCGACCTGCTGCCGCTGTTCGTCAACGCCGCACGCACCACCGCCATCGTCATGTTCCTGGTGGCTGCCGCCATGGTCTCGTCGTACATGATCACCCTGGCCGACATGCCGCAGGACCTGATTGCGCTGCTGGAACCCGTGCTGGACCAGCCCAAGCTCTTGATGTTCGCCCTGCTGGTGCTGCTGACGCTGGTGGGCACCGTCATGGACCTGACGCCCACCATCCTGATCCTGGCGCCGGTGCTGATGCCCGTCGTCACCAAGGCCGGCATCGACCCTGTCTACTTCGGCGTCATGTTCGTCATGGTCGGCTGCGTGGGCCTGCTGACGCCGCCGGTGGGTACGGTGCTGAACGTGGTCTGCGGCGTTGCCCGCATCAATATGGAAACCATCTGCAGGGGCGTGTGGCGCTACGTCGTGGCCTACACGCTGCTGCTGGTTCTGCTGGTGATCTTCCCCGAGCTGATCACCGTTCCCGCAAGCTGGATGCACTAGGGTCCGCGACGCACGCCCGCGCCCCCCTGACAAGAAACCAAGGAGGAACACCATGTACAAGCCTTTGAAGACCCGCCTCATCGTGCTGGCCGCCGTACTGTCCTGCACCGTTGCCGGCGTCGCGGCCGCCGCCGACGTCAAGCCGCGGCTGATCCGCTTCGGCTACGGCCTGAACGACGAAAGTGTCCAGGGCCGCGCTGCCCGTTACCTGGCGCAGGAACTGGAAAAGATCAGCGGCGGCAAACTCAAGATGAAGACGTTCGGCTCGGCCAACCTGGGGTCGGACGAGCAGATGCAGGGCGCGCTGGCCGGCGGCGCGCAGGAAATGATGGTCGGGTCCACCGCGCCGCTGGCCGGCATGGTCAAGGAATTCGGCGTCTTCGACCTGCCGTTCCTGTTCAACAGCGAAAAAGAGGCCGACGCCGTGCTCGACGGCCAACTGGGGCAGGACCTGCTCAAGAAGCTGGAAGCCAAGGGCCTGGTCGGCCTGGTGTACTGGGAAAACGGCTTTCGCAACATGACCAATTCCAAGCGCCCCATCGTGCGCGCCGAAGACATGCAGGGCATCAAGCTGCGCGTGATGCAGAACCAGATCGCGCTGGGCGTCTTCAACACGCTGGGCGCCAACGCCGTGCCCATGCCGTTCTCGGAACTGTTCACCGCGCTGGAAACCCGCACGGTGGACGGCCAGGAAAACCCCATCACCACCATCCAGAGCAGCAAGTTCTACGAAGTGCAGCCCTACCTGACGATCACGCGGCACGTCTACACGCCCTGGGTGGTGCTGGCGTCCAAGAAATGGTGGGACAAGCTCTCGCCCGACGAACAGCGCCTGGTGCGCCAGGCGGCCGAGGCCTCGCGCGATTTCGAGCGCAAGGACAGCCGGGCCGATTCGCTGAAAGCCATGGGCACGCTGGAGCAGGCCGGCATGAAGATCAACACGGTGTCGCCCGAGGAAGTGGCCCGCATGCGCGAAAAAGTGCAGCCCGTGGTCGACAAGTACACGCAGGAGCTGGGGCCTGACCTGATCCAGCAACTGAACACGGAAATCAGCAAGGCGCGCAACTAGCCCCAGGGCCCTCTGGCTTGCGGCGTGCCCGCCGCGCCGCAAGCCTTCGAAGCACACGAGACGCATCCATGACCGACACCCCCCGCAAGCTGCGCAGCCAGAAATGGTTCGACGACCCCGCCCATGCCGACATGACGGCCATCTACGTCGAGCGCTACCTGAACTACGGCCTGACCCGCGAGGAACTGCAATCCGGACGGCCCGTCATCGGCATTGCACAAACGGGCAGCGACCTGGCGCCCTGCAACCGCCACCACCTGGCCCTGGCCGAGCGCATCAAGGCCGGCATCCGCGACGCGGGCGGCATCCCCATGGAATTCCCGGTGCATCCGCTGGCCGAACAGGGCCGCCGCCCGACCGCCGCGCTGGACCGCAACCTGGCCTACCTGGGTCTGGTCGAGATCCTGCACGGCTATCCGCTGGACGGCGTAGTGCTCACCACCGGCTGCGACAAGACCACGCCCGCCTGCCTGATGGCGGCCGCCACCGTCGACATTCCCGCCATCGTGCTGTCGGGCGGCCCCATGCTGGACGGCTGGCACGACGGCCAGCGCGTGGGTTCCGGCACCGTCATCTGGCACGCCCGCAACCTGATGGCCGCGGGCAAGCTGGACTACGAAGGCTTCATGACACTGGCCACGGCGTCGTCGCCGTCGGTGGGCCACTGCAACACCATGGGCACCGCGCTGTCCATGAACTCGCTGGCCGAAGCGCTGGGCATGTCGCTGCCCACCTGCGCCAGCATTCCCGCTCCCTACCGTGAACGCGGCCAGATGGCCTACGCCACCGGCCTGCGCATCTGCGACATGGTGCGCGAAGACCTGCGGCCGTCCCACATCCTGACCCGCCAGGCCTTCGAGAACGCCATCGTCGTCGCGTCCGCCCTGGGCGCATCCAGCAACTGCCCGCCGCATTTGATCGCCATGGCGCGCCACGCCGGCATCGACCTCAGCCTGGACGACTGGCAGCGCCTGGGCGAAGACGTGCCGCTGCTGGTGAACTGCGTACCGGCCGGCGAGCACCTGGGCGAAGGCTTTCACCGCGCCGGCGGCGTGCCGGCCGTGCTGCACGAATTGCTGGCGGCCGGACGGTTGCATGCCGGCTGCCCCACGGTATCCGGCAAGACCATCGGCGACATCGCCGCCAGCGCCAAGACCCGCGACGCCGATGTCATCCGCAGTTGTGAGGCGCCGCTCAAGCACCGCGCCGGCTTCATCGTGCTGTCGGGCAATTTCTTCGATAGCGCCGTCATCAAGATGTCGGTGGTGGGCGAGGCGTTCCGCCGCACCTACCTGTCCACCGAGGGCGACGAAAATGCCTTCGAGGCCCGCGCCATCGTGTTCGACGGCCCCGAGGACTACCACGCCCGCATCGAAGATCCGTCACTGGATATCGACGAACACTGCATCCTGGTCATACGCGGCGCCGGCACGGTGGGCTACCCCGGCAGCGCCGAAGTCGTGAACATGGCGCCCCCGTCGCACCTGATCAAGCGCGGCATCGACTCCTTGCCCTGCCTGGGCGATGGCCGCCAGAGCGGTACGTCGGGCAGCCCGTCGATCCTGAACATGTCGCCCGAGGCCGCCGTCGGTGGCGGCCTGGCGCTGCTACGCACCGGCGACCGGATACGGGTCGACCTGAACCAGCGCAGCGTCATCGCGCTGGTGGACGACGCCGAGATGGAACGGCGCCGGCAAGCGCCCGGCTACCAGCCCCCGGCGTCGCAGACGCCCTGGCAAGCGTTGTATCGCCAATTGGTGGGCCAGCTATCCACCGGCGGCTGCCTGGAGCCAGCCACGCTTTACCTGAAGGTGGTGGAGACGCGCGGCGATCCCAGGCACTCGCACTGAACGCGAGCGACGGGGCGGTGGATCAGGCCTGGAGGATCACGGGCAGGAAATCAGGCCTTGAGGGCAAGGCCTGCAACATCACGCCTTGAAGAACTGATTGAAGGCCGCCCATTTGGCGAACAGCTCGGGCCAGGCCTGCACCAGCGAGCCTGGCTTGCCCATGCCCCAGCCGTGCTTGCCCGCCGCGAAGATATGCATCTCGGCCGGCACGCCCAGGCGGCGCAGCGCGCCGAACATCAGCAGGCTGTTGTCCACGGGCGATATGGGATCGTCCTGCGCTTGGGCCAGGAACGTGGGCGGCATCTGCGCCGTGGCCAGGTGGTCCACGGAAAACGCCGCGCTCTCCTCGGCCGTGGGGTGCTCGCCGACGATCTCGCGGCGCGCATGGGTATGGTCGAACGGCGGCATGAACGTCAGCACCGGATAGATCAACGCCGCGAAATCCGGCCGCGACGACAGCTTGTCGGTCTCGTCCAGCAACGGGTAGCGGGCCACGCCCGGCGTGGCCGCGGTGATACCGGCCAGGTGCCCGCCCGCCGAAAACCCCATCACCCCGACATGCCCCGTATCCAGGCCGAATTCCTGGGCCGAGGCGCGAATCACCCGCATCGCGCGCTGTCCATCCTGCAAGGGCGCCACGGCGGGCCAATGCTCGCCGGGCAGGCGATACACCAGTTCAAACGCCGTCACCCCTTGCGATTGCAGCCACAGGCAGGCCGGCGTGCTTTCCGTGCCGCGCTCGATGTGGGCGTAGCCGCCGCCGGCAATCACCAGCATGGCCGTGCCGTTGGGGCGTTCGGGCCGGTAGACCACCAGGCGCGGCCGCGACACCTGCGTGACCGAGCCCTTGGCGCTGACCTTCTCGGCCTCTTTCGGGCCGGGTCCCCCCGGGGCCCGGTTGCCCGGCCACAGATCGAGGGTGGGTTGGCCCGTGGGCGCGGCAATCGCCATCGCGGGCTCGGTCATCAGCCCCAGCGCGGCGCTGGACAGGCCGGCGAACAGGAGTTCTCGTCGTTTGATATGCATGGGTCGTCCTCGCGGGCCGAAATGTCAGGGCGGACGAGGCGCCCGCCGGACAGGGCCTGGCAACAAAGACCATGGCCGCGCTGCAGGCAATTTAAGCAGAGATTTGCAGGCCCGGCGGCGACAAAATGGACACGCCCGTTTCGGTGCGTTACGCGCGATGCGCGGCGTTCAAGCAGGCGTCAGGCGCCTGGCGCGGGATCATCCGGTTGCGCCGATGCGGCAACGGCCGGTTCACGGATTTGTGGGCTGGGCCGGCTCAACACGTAGGCAGCGCTTGCCAGGAAAAACACTCCCACGCCCAGCGCCAGCCAAAGCGATGGATGCGCCCCCCACCAGAACAGGCCATAGCCCACCGCCATGCCCAGCGACGCGTACAGCTTGCCCTTGCGCGACACCGCGCCCTGCTCACGCCAGGCGCGCAGCGACGGACCGTAAGTGGGACTGTCCAGCAGCCAGCGCTCCAGCCGGGGCGACGAGCGCGAAAAGCAGCCCACCGCGAGGATAAGGAAAATCGTGGTCGGCATCACCGGCAGAAAAGCGCCGATCACGCCCAACGCCAGCATCACGCAACCCAGGATCAACCACAGTACTCTCATCATGATGGGGTGCAGGATAACGCACGCGGGCGGGCGCGCCTGCGCCGCCCTTTACCTGAGCGGCACAATCTGCCAATTGCTGCCATCCTGGTACACCCGGAAATCAGCCACCTCGCCCGCTCGGGTCGTCACATCCAGATAAGTCACGGGATAAGAGGCGTTGAACGCCTGCATCCCGACCTTGTGCGCACCCGGCGGCACCCAGATCTGCAAGACGCGATTGGCGTTGATGCTGGCAATATGCCTGCCGTCAAGGTAGATCAGAATGTCGATCGCGCTGCCCCAGGTGCCCGAATCGCGCACCACCCGGATCGAACTCTTTTCAGTCGACGATTGCAGCAGCGAGGGGTCCATGACAAATGACGACTCCAACTGCGGCGCCCGATTGGGATCGACGGGCGTGGTGCCGCAGGCCGCCAGCATCGACGCGAGCAGTCCGGCCACAAGGATTCTGGACATAGACACCTACTTGATGGGTTCGAAAATCGTCATGGTTGCGCCCACATACGCACGCAGCCCCACGGGTTGGCCGTCCTTGACCTGGACGTCGAGATAATCGATCGGGTGCGCCCGGTCCACCATCTGCAGGCCCACTTTGTGCGGCCCCACGGGCAGATTCAGTTCAAGCACCGTATTTTCAAGAACATTCGCCACATGCCGGCCGTCGACATAGATCAATGCTGGCTGATACTTGCCCCAGCCGCCCTTGTCCCTGGCAACGCGCACCAAACCCTTGCCCGGTCCACTTTCGCTGACCTGCGGATCCAGATAATAATTCTGCGCCGCGCGCGGCGCGGTCGTGGCATCGATGGGCACGCCCATGCACCCCGCAAGCAGCGATACCGCCAGGCAACACCCCAATATTTTCAACACGATCAGCTCCCGGATTCTGGCTTGGACCAGCCGCAATATACCGTGGACTGACCAGGACTAGACCGGCTCCGGCATTTTCTCGCGCAGCATTTCCAGAAACCGCGCACCGGGTTGTCCGCCGGCCCTGCGCGCCTTGGCCACCATCGCCCAGGCATCCGCATACTGGCCGTTCCAGTAATACGCACTGGCCCACGCGTTATACAGATAGGCCTTGTCCGGCTCGACAGCTTCGCCATTGCGGAACAAGGCGTCGGAACGCGTGATCATCGCGGCGCGTTCCGGGCCCGACAAGGTCTGGTCCGCGGCGGCACAACGTGCGGCAATACGGCCCGCATCGGCATAAATGCCCTGGAATGACGGCGGCTTCAGGCTCAGCGCCGTCTCCATCATTTTCATGGCGTCGCAATACTTGCCCTGGTCGTGCAGCACCGCGGCAAAGCCGGTATAGACCTCGGGATTATGCGTATCCATCAGCCAGGCCTGATTGAATCGCCGCGTCGCCATACCGAGTTGATCCGCGCGGTAAAAGCGATAACCCTGCTCGATCCAGGCCTGCGCTGCGCGGGCCGGCGACCCAAACGCGCGGCTCGCGTCCGCCGTGAGTTTGTCGTCGGCGGCCTTGATGTCAGGGGCCGACCGATCCATGCCCCCGTACATCGGAATCTCGTCCACCCGCGACTGCGGCGCAACCGGCGCGGTCGCCAGGCAGCCGGCAAGCGTCAGGCAGGCAATCAGGGGGGCAAGGCGAAGGGGCAGTCTGTGCATGAATCATCCCGGGTGAGGCCCAAGACTATCATCGATAGGAACCTCGTCAGAGCCGGCGGACCCAGCCCGCGCATTGTGCTCTAGTCATCTAGATGTCACCACCAAGCGCTATCGTCTCGTGCAACTTCCCAACGCCGAGGCTGCTCCATGCTGACCCTGCCCACTATCGAAAACCTGTTCGCCCATCACGGCGCCGCCTACTACGGCGGCGAAGCCATCAGTCAGACGGAACACGCGCTGCAATGCGCGCAACTGGCCGAACAGGCCGGCGAGTCCAAAGCCGTGATCGTCGCCGCCTTCCTGCACGACGTCGGCCACCTCATGCTGGCCGAAAGCATCACCACCGACATGCGCCACCAGGAAGTCGCTGCTGACGCCCTGGCCACGCTGTTCAGCGACGACGTCACCACGCCTGTGCGCCTGCACGTCGCGGCCAAACGTTACCTGGGCGCGATCGAACCCGCCTACCTGGACACCCTGTCGCCCGCCTCGGTACAAAGCCTGGCGTTGCAAGGCGGCGTATTCACCGCCGAACAAGCCGAGACGTTTGCCTGTCAGCCGCACGCGCTGGCCGCGGTGCGGCTGCGCCGGTATGACGACTTGGCCAAGGTGGTGGGGTTGGATACGCCGCCGATTGCGCACTATATGAAGATGGCGCGGCGGTGTTTGCGGGTGGCGTGAAACTGACGGCCTGCTACATCGGCGTCAGGCTGCTGAAACGGAAAATGAATTCCGGGTCCATCAACTTGCCCCGCAGACCCAGGCTGGACTCGTAGAAGCAATCCGCGCCTGTGCCCCTGAACAACGATCCGGAAAATTTCACGGACTGGCCCTTCTTCAGAATCGAAGCAGTGTTGAACAGCGGAGATCCCGGCTGCAACAGGGTGTTGTGCACGATGTCCGAGAGGCTGTTATTCCAGGTCTTGACGGTAATGCCCTTGGATATCTCCACGGCAAAGACGCCTTTGCCGTCGCTATTCGCAGCGATCTGCTTTACGGTGCCGACCCATTCATGCACTCCCAGGCTGGTGACCGCCTGGCACAACGCCTGATCGCGCTTGGCCTTGACGCCGCCACGTTGCATGTCGTTATCGGCTTTGCCGGCTTCCTTCTGGGCAGCAGCCACGACTGAAACAAATGCGGCTTCGTCAGCCGGCATCGCCACCCTCGAACTCGCAGCGCGGTTCGCCTTCCCCGGCAGACCGCCCATTAGCCCCACCACCACCAGAACACCCAACGTCCAAACTCACCAACGTTCATGCAACGGCGTTTCCTGATTAACCTCGGTCATAGGTGCTTCTCAGTTCGTTATTAGATTTCGGCAAATTCTGCCACAGAGATAATCATGCCTCACCAAGATGACTCAGTATCCAGCGGTCCACAGACAGGCCGAATAGAGTGAACAATGGATCCGATAACTCTCGATTATGGTTGGGGATTCTTTGAAATAGCAATAAGGCTCGAGAGTCGTAGACTGTCGCGCCTTTCAGGGTGGTGTTTCATTAGCTCTATCAAGCTCAACTTTGCAGGAATTTGGTAGGTGGTTTTGAGACCGAATCATGCCCTACGACCTGCATGGATGCGGGTACAGGATCTCTCGATGGTCGATCATATCCCCAAACTGCTACGATACTTACGGCAGTCAACAAAATGCCGACTCTGCATCCACAGGGGATGCTTGGCACGGCATCCTCGATAACAAGGGCACTGCATGACGACCTACGCACATGATCTGGCTCAACGATTCTTCGGCATTATGCCATCCTCGCCGGACATTGAACTCACTCTGTTGAAAGGCCATCTTTTGATTGAAGAGGTACTGACGGCAATAGTCCGGGCGGGCGTGCAGCGGCCGGAACACCTCCAATTTGATCGGATGCAATTTCACGCCAAGGCGAAGCTGGCTCGCGCAGTGTTCAAAGGCCCCGAAGATTCCTGGGTGTGGAAAGCCCTAGGTCTGTTGAACGCCGCCCGAAATTCTTTGGCTCATGGGTTGGACACCAATGAGACCGCCGATCTCATTAAGCGATTCGAGGCGTTCGTCCGAAGCCAGGAAGCACAAATTGGCATGAGCACCGTCGAGGGTGATGCAGAGCTAACTGTGCAAGTGCGCTGGGCGATTTTCGCCTTGTACTCACGCCTGATCGTATTTGGAGACGTTCGCGAACCGAACCCGAATGCCCTTGCAGAAGCGTTAAAGAATTGGCAACCTCGCGACTCCGGCGGAGCGCCGAACTCAGTATATCCAGAATAGGCGTCAACTCACGGCCGGCACCTAAATACCGCTACGGAGGATTCCGTGTGCAGCCATTGCCAGACCCTTAAGGACGCCAATCTGCTGCTTGCGCGGCTCGCGGCTCATGCACCCGAACGCCCTATCTTTACGACATGCACAGGAGTACGACGGGTTGTTCGTCCACTGTCAGCAGTCCACGGAAAAGCGGGAGACTGGAGTGTGGCGATGGGGGCCGATAGCCGCAGCGCCACGGCATTCGATCCCACGCTGGACACATTCAATACCCGCGACGACAGGGTCGCCCAGCACCTTCGGCGCGATCAGCTCGTAATGCCAGTGGACTCGGAACTTGATGGCCTAGCGGCACTTGAAATAGTATCGGCGTACGTCAGTTGCAGGACGAGCTATCGAACAACGAATTAAATCCTGCACGGATCGTGCACGAGATTGCGGCTCTTGAAGGCGGCACAACCAGCTCATTTAAGCCGCCAATAAAATAAGTATCCTCTACTCAAAGGGCTGTGGCATAAGCACTATGCGGAGCCAGCTTGCGATCGCTTGCCTTGAACGTACGGAATGCGCTTCGCAAACACGGAATATCCTACTTTGATCAGAAGGCGCGAGAGTCGAGGATCTCAGGCGAGCTTCAGTTGTAACGCTCCCAGATATTTCGGCAATTGTGAACGACGCTATTAGCGGCAATCTCAACCGACAAGTCGCACAAAGTGCACGTTCCGGAGGATGGCTGCTTTTTGGAAAACACAGGGGAAAGAACTATTACCTTAGTGTAGCGTTGCACGATAAAGCAACACACGCGTCAGTTCGACAAGATATCGAGTCCGTTTGCTGTTTAAAGTTCGACTTTCTGGCGAATATGTTGGCAGGCGCCTGAAGCTAGGAGGCTGCGCGCTGCGCATAAGTTGACGCCGTATGAAGGAGCGGTCCCACAAGCCCGGGCAATGCCCCACGTCAATAGCCGCCTTCGCCCATGCCGCATCCGCAATTTCCTGAGCATTTGCTGACGGCCCATACGACGCCACCACGACCTCTTCCACTCCGTGCCCTACGATGCGCAGCTTCGGCCGATCCAGTTTGTCGAATGCTGGTACGCCGTAGGGATCAGGCAAATGCCCTATGTGGTAGAGCTCATGCTCTATCAGCGCACAGAACTCCCCCCCGCTGCAGCCGGCGTAGTAATCGGCCGCCAGGATGATCAGAAACGCCGGCACGTGGCCAAACCACTCGATGATCTACTATTCCTGGCGCATCTTCTGCCAACCGGCGGTGTGAAACATCACTTGTTGGGCTTGGCCCAGCACCACGCGTCCGCCGACGCCCAAAGGAAAGCCAGGTCGGCGTCAACCAGATGGATATGGTTGGGATTGTGAAGCGACCAGCCCGAGGCGAGTATCCCCCGCTCGGTTCATTCCAACAGTTCAGGGGCCAGCGCCCGCAGGCCGCCCACGACCTCCGCGTGCGTCAGCCACTCGGAGGTCGGCCGCAATCGCCGCAGCTCCGCCGTCTGCCCCCGCCCTCTGATCATGCTGAATCACCCTGGTACTTTGGTCGGCCTCGCTCCGCTCGAAGCCGGATCCCCAACTTTTCGTTCCCTTGCCTGGCCGCATGAGAGCTGGTCGCCACTTTAGGTCGTCGAAATCGATGCACTAATCGTCCCCGAAGCGGCGATGCTTGCCTGCTCAACCTATTTTCACTACATTCTAATTTTTCCAAATATTACAATAAGGATATCCGGTGCCTAACACCGAGAAAACTCAACCAACTGAGCAGGCAACATCACGATTAATCCGAATCCCGATAGTCATCGGAGGCTTGCTAATACTTGCCTACGGCATCTATTTTGGGCTCATTCGGAAGGAGGAATCAGGAGGCCCCGATACCTGGGGCCAATTTGGCGACTTCTTGGGTGGACTATTAAACCCGGTCGTGGGTGCCGTCACCATCATCCTTCTCGTCCGTACGCTCACAGCCCAATTACATGCTATCGACATGCAACGAGAGGAGTTAACACTGCAGCGCGATGAATTAAAACTCCAACGTGCAGAAACTGCGAGATCTACGGAGGCTTTAGCGGCGCAAAATAATGCTATCAAGATGCAGAGCTTTGAGCAGACATTCTTTGCTTGGCTCCAAAGCAACAGACAATTTGTAAGCAGCCTCAATGCTGGACCGCATCAGGGCTTTAAAGTCTTACAAAGTTTGGTAAGACCTTGGGCCGCCGGCACACTGGATAGCGTCGGGACAGATTTTGACCAATGGGCGGAGCGTCATCGCCAGTCCGCCGGCAAACTTTTAGAAATTAAGTTTTTCGCAGCAAAGGACCGCTACGAGGACACATACAAAAATCATCATGACGTCCTGGGTCCTCTACTGCGATCGCTTTACCGACTCATCGACTGGGTTGACAATAGTCCTATACCAGATAGCGAGAAATGGCATTACGTCGCGATTGCTCGGTCCCAGCTCACTTGGCCTGAAATGATGATTCTTGCATACAACGGCACCACAAAACGCGGAGAAAGATTCGCGACTCTGATTGAGAAATATGCACTTCTAGACAATCTAGAAGCCACTTCTGACTATCTCATCGCGGCAATGCGAGGGCCATTCCTTGAAAGGCGATTTGACGGCTTCCCATACACAAAGCGCGCATTTAGCTCCGCTGTGGCCAAGCTGGAACTTGGAATTGTCGAACTAAAAGATCTTTAGCGCCTGGACGATTCAAACGCATTTCGCCAGCACGCGTTACGCCTGAGAACTATTACAGTCGGTGTAACACTTCCCACTGAAGCATATGCCTCCTTCTCGATTCCAAAGTTCTGGGCAAGACGAATCACGCGTGTCAGCGGCAGTTTCCATGTGGGCTAGTAATTTTATGTTACCTTAGGCCCCACCCGCGCAGGTGGGACGGCTTCGGGTCGCTCACGGTTTGCTCCGTGGGTCGGCTGTCGGTCGCGCAGTCACAGCTGCTTGACGGTCGCCGTCTTCTTTCATTTGATGAGGGCTTTCAGCATGCGCCAGTTGTCGGTGCCCATTGCACTCGCACTCTTTCTCGGCTCGCCCGCCCAAGCGGCGGATGTTGACTCAACAGCACGCGCGACGAGTGGCCGCGCCGCGTGGGCTGCCTTCGGCTGCAGCGCATTGGCCGAGCTCCTCAAGAAGGCGCCGGACCAGCAGCGGCTCTTTGCTTATGGGTTGGCGCAGGGCCAGCGGTTTATCGACGACCTCCAGGCCAAGCGCATCAGCCAAGCAGCGATTAGTTCCATAGTCCCCATGGGGGTGATGAACAATCTGGAAGGCCCGTCCGCTGACTTCATGCTCGGACGGATATACGCATCGGCATCCGAGTCGGCACTCCGAGACGTTTACATGCTCGACGGTAAGTACCTGGACGACGCAGCGCAGGAAATGCGCGCAGGCAATAAGTTCACCAGCCAAAACTGCGACTTAGTCGGTAGATAGCAAAACTCCCCGGTTTTTTGGCCGGGACGCTTCCTCAGGTAGTACTTATAAAGAAAACGACTCAGACTACGGTTTCTCGCGGCGGCCAGCCGCACGCGCTGCCGGCGGTGCGGCCGCGCCGGTATGACGACTTCGCGAAGGTGGTGGGATTGGATACGCCGCCGATTGCGCACTATAAGAAGATGGCGCGGCGGTGTTTGCGGACGGAATAAGGCAACGTCGTCGCAGGGTGTCGTCAGTATTTAAAAGCCCTGATTCCCGGCAGTCATAGCCGAAAGAATCAGCGCCAGAGGCATACCGTTGGCACCTGGTCGGCCGCGCCCAAACATAATGTCTCTCTAAGTGCGGGCCGATGTTTTTCTGCCCAGTCGGAGTGTCGACGTGTCAGTGGGCAGCGCGTCACTTGAACAACAGGTACGCAAGCAAACCAAAAATCGCGAATACAAAGAGCACTGTCGCAGCCTTCACCCACCTGTTTGTATTCTTCGGCCACGACAATATGCCCGGGTCGCCGGACAGCAGACCCAACCCGACTGCCACGATCAGGCCCAGGCCGGCCGTCACAATCGCAATACCGCCAAAAATCACTTCCGCCAAGCGGGTTCGCCAGGAAGGCCGCTGCGGATGTGACACGGGATCAGACGGTGGATTTGGGCGTAACCCCATGCTTGAATGCTCTCCAGGCGACGTAGAAAGCAAAAAGCCGCGAAGTCTTAGACTGTCGCGGCTTTTTTGGCGGTGCTTGACTAGCTCTATCAAGCACCACTTTGCAGGAATTTGGTAGGCGGTATTGGAATCGAACCAACGACCTCCACGATGTCAACGTGGCGCTCTAACCAGCTGAGCTAACCGCCTGCAAAGAAGAAGAATTATATAGTGCTTTTTTAAACTGTGCAAATCGTCTTTTCAAACTTTTTGCTGTTTTTGTTGCGTTCCGGAGTTTTGCTTTCGCCCTACTCTTCATCCGCAACGGCCTGTCTTTTGAACGTGTTTTGCAACTTCCAAACGACTGCCAGCACTGCGCAAACCTTCTTACTTTTTCGCGTCTGCGGCATGCACCGCAGCAACGAAGAACGAGATTCTATCAGAACTTTTTATTCCTTGCTCGACCTCGACGCCGCTGCTCACATCGACGGCCCACGGACGCACGGATTGGACCGCGGCGGCGACGTTGTCGGGGGTCAATCCGCCAGACAGGATGAGCGGACGCGACACAGGATCGGCCTTCACGTCGGACAGCAGCGCGTGGTCAAAGCCGTGGCCGCTGCCGCCGTAGCCGGCGCTGTAGCTGTCGAACAGCCAGCCAGCAGCTTCACCGTAGGCGCGGCAGTAGGATGCCAGGTCTTCGGCGGTGGCCAGGCCCGGGGCGCCAGCGCGAAAGGCGCGCAGGTAGCGGTGGTGGTAGCGCGCGCAGTCTTGCGGGGATTCGTCGCCATGGAACTGCAGCAGTTCCGGGCCGACCTGGTCCAGCACGGCCTGCACGTCGGCGGGATCAGGGTTCACGAACAGGGCCACCACGTCGACAAACGCCGGCACCGTGCGGCGCAGTTGCGCAGCGCGGGTCGGCGTCAGGCAGCGTTTGCTCTTGGGGTAGAAGACAAAGCCGATGGCGTCGACGCCGGCCGAGACGGCGGCGTCGATGTCTTCTTCGCGGGTCAGGCCGCAGATCTTGATGCGTGTGCGCATGGAGTTCATTGCTTGCGTCGCCCAGCGCGACGGATGCACTCAGTATATATAAGAGCGCGCCGTCAGCCGGCCGGCTGGCCCGCCGTCGCCATGAAGCTGTCGAAGCTGCCTTCGGCCACGCGGAACCACGGGATTTCCTTGTCGCGAAAGGTCGTCATGCTCTCGTACAGCTTCTTGAACATGGGGTCTTTGGCGCTCAGTTCCTGGTAGAGCTTCAGCGACGCGTCATAGGCGGCCTGCAGCATGGGCCGCGGAAAGGCCTTGAGCTGCGCGCCGCGCTGCACCAGCCGGCGCAGCGCGTCGGGGTTGCCGGCGTCGTACTTGGCGATCATGTTGGCCGTGGCCATGCGGCTGGCCAGGCCCAGCGCCGCCTGATAGGGCTTGGGCAGTTCGTCGTGCGCGTCCTGGTTGACGTACAGCGACAACTGCAGCGTGCCCGCCCACCAGCCGGGAAAGTAGTAGTTGCGAGCGACCTTGTAGAGCGCCAGGCTTTCGTCGTCGTGCGGACCGATCCAGGCCACGGCATCCACCCCGCCCTGTTCCAGCGCCGCATAGGTATCGGCGATGGACAGGTCCACGGGTTCAGCGCCCAGGCGAGCCAGCACCTGGCGCGCAAAGCCGCCTGCCTTGATCTTCAGGCCGCGCAGGTCGTCGACGGATTTGACCTCGCCGCGGAACCAGCCGCCCATCTGGGCGCCCGTGAAGCCGCAGGGGTAGTTGACGATGTTGTACTTATCGAACAGCACGCGGGTCAGCGCCAACCCTTCGCCCTGGATCATCCAGGCGTTCATCTGGCGGGTATTCAGGCCGAACGGCAGGCCGGCGTCAAAGCACAGCGCGGGGTCGGTATCGAAAAAGCGGGTGGATGCCGTATGGCCGCATTCGACGATGCGGTGCTGCACGGCGTCCAGCACCTGGCCGGCGTCGACCAGGTCGCCAGCCGAGAAAATCTCGATGCGGAACTTGCCGTCGGTGACGTCGCTGACGTAGCGGGCCACGTCTTCGGCGCCGGCAAACAGGGTGGGCGACTCGTTGGGGAAACTGGAGGCCAGCTTCCAGGACACGGCCGGCGCCTCTTGCGCATAGACCGGGGCGGCGAGGGCGGCCCCGCCGGCGGCGGCGCCCAGGGCGGTTCGCTTCAAAAACGCGCGGCGTTGCATGAGACTGGCCTCCTTGGGTGCCGACGGCCGCCGGGCTATGGCGGGTTGCCCGACGGTTGCGTAGCGGGTTGCGTGAAGGGCGACAGCAAGAGCGCCCCGCCATCCAACTCGTCCAGGCCGAACTCGTCGGGGTATTCGATGGCCGACAGGTACAGGCCGTCGGGGGAAAACGTGGGCGCGCCGCGCTTGCGGTCGCGCCAGGACAGCAGCTGCGCCATCCAGTCGACGGATTCGCGGCCTTGGCCGATCTGCAGCAGCGCACCCATGATGTTGCGCACCATATGATGCAGGAAAGCGTTGGCCCGAAGCGTAAACACTAGAAACGGACCGCGCTCTTCGATGTCCAGCCGGTGCATGACGCGCACCGGATGCTTGGCCTGGCACTGCGACGAACGAAAGCTGGAGAAATCGTGTTCCCCCAGCAAGGCGCGAGCGGCCGCGCGCATGGCATCGACATCCAGCGGCTGGTAGCACCACCCTGCCCGGCCGGCCCACAGCGCCGGTCGCACCCTGCCCCGCCACAGCAGATAGACATAGGTACGGGCCCGGGCGGAAAAGCGGGCATGGAAATCATCCGAGACCGGCTTGGCCCACTGCACGGAAATGCTGGGAGGCAGGAAGGCGTTGACGCCCCGCACCCAGGATTCCATGCGCCGGTCCAGGCTGGTATCCAGATGGATGACCTGCATTGCGCCATGCACACCGGTATCGGTGCGGCCGGCGCAGATGGTGGCCACCGGTTCCTTTACGTCGCAGAAGCGCGCCAGCGCGGCTTCCAATGTGTCTTGCACCGTCTGCCGGTGCGGCTGGGTTTGCCAACCCTGCCAGGCGGAGCCGTCGTAGGCCAGCCCCATTGCAACTCTGGACATCTGTCAGACCCGTGGACCGCCGACCCGGCGCGGTTCGTCCGTGGGCGGTTCGTCCAGGTCGAGATTGATCGAATCGAGCTTGCGGTTCAGCGCTGCGGTATCCAGCGCGGGCTCGTTGTAGGCGTAGGTTTCCTCGTCGTCGTCGCCACGGCGCGCACCCGCGCGGCGCAGCACCCAGGCGATGGCGAACGCGATCAGCGCCAGCACCGCGGTGACGATCACCAGAAGATTGTCGGCCAGCCAGGCCGGCATGGAAGAAGTCAAATCCTTATCCTTGTTGTTGCTTGCCGCCGCATCCGCGGCGGCCTTGTCTTGTGCGGCGGCGGCCGTCGGCGCCGTGGCGCCGGGGGTACCGGTTGCGCCAGGGCTGCCAGGCGCGCCTGCGGCGCCTTGTGCGCCCGCTGCGCCCGCAACGCCTGGCGTTCCGGTGGCGCCTGCCGCGCCTGTGGCACCTGCTGCGCCAGCGGCGCCCTGAGTGCCCGATGTTCCGGCCGATCCGGCAGCGCCAGGCGCACCGGTCGAGCCTGCGGCGCCGGTGGCGCCCTGTGTTCCTGATGCCCCGGTCGAG
This sequence comes from Achromobacter deleyi, assembly GCF_902859705.1. GTDB lineage: Bacteria > Pseudomonadota > Gammaproteobacteria > Burkholderiales > Burkholderiaceae_B > Achromobacter > Achromobacter deleyi. The sequence goes on from NZ_CADIJO010000005.1 coordinate 175,163, forward strand.
CCTGCGGTGCCCGCAGCACCGGCAGCGCCTGGCGTACCTGCAGCGCCGGCTGCCCCTGCGGCTCCCGCTGCGCCTGCGGCTCCGGCGGCTCCCGGCGTACCGGATGCCCCGCTGGCCCCCGTGGCACCGGCAGCGCCCGGCGTGCCCGATGCCCCATTTGCTCCTGCGGCGCCCGCGGCACCTGGCGTGCCCGAAGCCCCGGCAGCACCCGGCGTGCCGGATGCCCCTGCCGCGCCCGCAGTACCCGCAGTACCCGCAGCCCCGGCCACGCCCGGCTTACCCGTTCCGCCCGCTGCGCCCTCGGCCCCGGGCGCACCAGCCCCCGACGCCCCCTGCCCGGCCACGGCCTTGTTCAATTCGTCGACGTTGCTTTGCAACTGATTGACGCGGCCCTCGGCATCGGCGATGGCGCGTTCGTTGGACGTGCGTTGATCCGCCTGCGCTTCGGCCTGCGCGGCCGCGCCGCCGGCCGCCTGGCCGGACGACAGGCGCACCCGGTCTTGCGGCGGCGATGCCGTCGCCACGCCGGTGTCGCCCGGACGGGCCACGGTGCCGGAAGACGCGTCCTGGCCCTTGACCACGGACGGGTTCGCGCCGGCCGCGGCGCCGATGCGGGCGCGGTAACGGGCGAAGGCTTCGGCGTGTTCGTTGAAGATGCGGCGCGCTTCGGCCGGATCCACGGCCCGCACGGTGGCGGCGTCGGGAATCGTGAGCGTCTGGCCGGCGCGCACCAGATTCATATTGTTCTGGATGAAGGCTTCGGGATTGGCGCGCCACAGCGCCACCAGCATCTGGTACACCGAAGCGTTGGGCACTGCGTTGCGCTGGGCGATGGCAAAGAGGTTGTCGCCCGACTTGACGTTGACGCTGCCCGCGCTGCCGCCCGTGCGGCCCGGCGTGCCCACGGCGGCCGGCGTGACGTCGGCGCCCGCGCCCCGCAGCGGTACAAGAATGCTGACCTGCACCTGCCGCTGGCCCGAACTGGAGCTGATGTCCAGCAACAGGTCGACCGCCCCGCTGGCCGGCGCTTGCGCCGACCGTACCCGCAGGTTCTTGCGGGTGGCATCCATGCCGTCTTCCACCCTGACCACCATGCCGGCCAAGGGCGCGGGCGGCTTCAGGCCCGCGCGCTGCCAGGCGGCTTCGTCCGCGATCGAGACCCGCAGCGACGACACTTCGTCGGGGGTCAGTTCCTGCAGCCCGACCAGCGCCTGCAGCGGCGCGCCCGGCGCCGACACCACGCGTGAATGCCCCACCCGCATCGCCAGCGCCTGGCTGCTGATGCTCGCGCCCAGCGCCAATGCGATCGCCCACTGGAGGGCCTTCAAACGGCGGGCATGCTTCACTTGGCGCGAACGCTGGGTCATAAGCTGGAATTCCGTTCTTGTAGTCGAATTACGGGCTAGGGCTTGTTCATGGCGATCTTGTGATAACAAGCCTCAATTCACCCGAAAAGTGTAATAGATGCAGCGCGTTTCACAAACCTGAAAGGCGCATCGGCGTTGGCTGGCGGGCACATTGCCCAGCCCCGCGGCCGCGGCGCAAATGACAAAGGCACCCGAAGGTGCCTTTGCAGGGACTGCCCTGGCGGATCGGGCGGCTTGCGCCGCCCGCCGGGCATCAGGCTTCGGCCAGCGCGATGCGCAGCATGCGGCGCAGCGGTTCGGCGGCGCCCCACAGCAGCTGGTCGCCCACGGTGAAGGCGCTGAGGTACTGCGGGCCCATCGACATCTTGCGCAGGCGGCCCACCGGAATGTCCAGCGTGCCGGTCACGGCCACGGGGGTCAGGTCGCGGATGGTGGCTTCCTTGGTGTTGGGAATGACCTTGGCCCACTGCGTGCCCTGGGCGATCAGCGATTCGATCTCGTCCAGCGGCAGGTCGCGCTTGAGCTTGATGGTCAGCGCCTGGCTGTGGCAGCGCATCGCGCCGATGCGCACGCACAGGCCGTCGATGGGCGTGGGAGCCGAACCGAAGGCCGCGCCGCGGCCCAGGATCTTGTTGGTCTCGACCTCGCCCTTCCATTCTTCCTTGGTCATGCCGTTGCCCAGGTCTTTGTCGATCCAGGGAATCAGGCTGCCACCCAGCGGCACGCCGAAGTGGTCGCGGGGCAGCGCGTCGTCTTTCTGCTTGGCCAGCACGCCGCGGTCGATTTCCAGGATGGCCGAGGCGGGGTCGTCCAGCAGCGGCTTGACGGCGTGGTTCAGTTCGCCGAACTGGGTCAGCAGTTCGCGCATGTGCTGCGCGCCGCCGCCCGATGCCGCCTGGTACGTCATGGTGGTCATCCACTCGACCAGGTCGTTGTTGAACAGGCCGGCCAGACCCATCAGCATGCAGCTGACGGTGCAGTTGCCACCGATGAAGTTGCGCACGCCGCGCTTGAGCGCCGCGTCGATGACCGGACGGTTGACCGGGTCCAGCACGATGATGGCGTCGTCGGCCATGCGCAGGGTGCTGGCCGCGTCGATCCAGATGCCGTTCCAGCCCGCGCCGCGCAGCTTCGGATAGACCTCGGACGTGTAGTCGCCGCCTTGGGCCGTCACGATGATCGGCAGTTTTTTCAGAGCATCAATGTTGTAGGCATCTTGCAGCGGGCCTGCGCCAGTCGCCCAAGGGGGGGCGGCGCCGCCAGCGTTGCTGGTGGAGAAGAACACCGGTTCGATCAGTGCGAAGTCGTTCTCGTCGCGCATGCGTTGCATGAGCACCGAGCCGACCATACCGCGCCAGCCGACAAGGCCTACTGCTTGATTCATTTCAATCGCTCTTTAAAGGTGGGGACAAGGTCTGGTGAATAAAAAACGTGCAAGAACCCAACAATTTATCAGAATGCACGCGCAGATGTTGCGGCGCAGCTTGAAAAAACGGGGCCACAAGCGACGCCGCCCCGCTTTCGCGGCGCGGCGGCAACAACCTATATGGAAAAGGGCCGCTCCACAGGCGGCCCCTGGCGCCGGGGCCGCGCCGCCAGGGCGCGCCCGGTGCGGCATCGATCAGGCCAGGGCTTTGAGGACGGCGTCGCCCATGCCCGAGGTGCTGACTTTGGTGGTGCCGGGTTCGAAGATGTCGGCGGTGCGCAGGCCATCGGCCAGCACACGGCGCACGGCGGCTTCGATGCGGTCGGCCTGCGGCGCCAGGTTCAGCGAATAGCGCAGCAGCATGGCGGCCGACAGGATGGTCGCCAGCGGATTGGCGATGCCCTGGCCGGCGATGTCGGGGGCCGAACCGTGGCTGGGCTCGTACAGGCCCTGGCCACCGGCGTTCAACGACGCCGACGGCAGCATGCCGATCGAACCGGTCAGCATGGCGGCTTCGTCGGACAGGATGTCGCCGAACAGGTTGCCGGTCACGATGACGTCGAACTGGCGCGGGTTGCGCACCAGCTGCATGGCGGCGTTGTCGACGTACATGTGCGAGAGCTCGACGTCCGGATATTCGCGGGCCACTTCGATGACGATGTCGCGCCAGAACTGCGAGGTTTCCAGCACGTTGGCCTTGTCGACGCTGCACAGCTTCTTGTTGCGCTTGCGAGCCGATTCGAAGCCGATGCGCGCGATGCGGCGCACTTCGGATTCGGCATAGCGCATCGTGTCGTAGCCTTCGCGTTCACCGGCGAAGACGCCGTCCGGCGACGAACGCACGCCGCGCGGCGTGCCGAAATAGATGTCGCCGGTCAGTTCGCGGATGATCAGGATATCCAGGCCGGAGACGATCTCGGGCTTGAGCGACGAGGCGCTGGCCAGCTCGGGATACAGGATGGCCGGACGCAGGTTGGCGAACAGGCCCAGCGCCTTGCGCAGGCCCAGGATGGCCTGTTCGGGGCGGAACTCGCGCGGCAGGCTGTCGTACTTCCAGTCGCCCACGGCGCCGAACAGCACGGCGTGGGATTCCTTGGCCAGGTTCAGGGTGGCCGGGGGCAGCGGGTGTTCGAAGGCATCGAACGCGGCGCCGCCGACAGCGGCCTCTTTGATGTCGAAGGGCACGTCCAGCGCCTTCAGGACGCGCACGGCCTGTTCGACGATTTCGGGGCCGATGCCGTCGCCCGGCAAGACTGCGATGTTATGGGTCATGGAATGAAACGGTCCTGTGGTCGGTATGGGAATGCGGTCAGGCGATGGGCCGGCTTTCGAGCCAGGGATGGCGGGCCAGGCGTTCGGCCTCGAAGGCACGGATCTTGTCGGCATGGCGCAGGGTCAGGCCGATGTCGTCAAAGCCGTTGAACAGGCAATACTTGCGGAAGGGTTCGATGTCGAAACCCATTTCGCGCCCGTCTGCGGCCACGACCACCTGGCGTTCCAGGTCGATGCGCAGCTTGTAGTTGGGGAACGCCTTCACTTCGTCGAACAGGCGGGCCACTTCCAATTCGGACAGCACGATCGGCAGCAGGCCGTTCTTGAAGCTGTTGTTGAAGAAGATGTCGGCGTAGGACGGGGCGATGATGGCGCGGAAACCATATTGCGTCAGGGCCCAGGGCGCGTGCTCGCGGCTGGAGCCGCAGCCGAAGTTCTTGCGCGCCAGCAGCACCGAGGCGCCTTGGTAGCGCGGCTGGTTCAGCACGAAATCCGGGTTCAGCGGACGCTTGCTGTTGTCCATGCCGGGTTCGCCGTGGTCCAGGTAGCGCAGTTCGTCGAAGAGGTTCGGGCCGAAGCCGGTGCGCTTGATGGACTTGAGGAACTGCTTGGGGATGATGAGGTCCGTGTCGACGTTTTCGCGGTCGAGCGGAGCCACCAGGCCTTCGTGAGTGGTAAATGCTTGCATGATGTGTACTCGGTGCGCGTTGCTTAACGGAAGGTGCGGACGTCGACGAAATGGCCCGCCACGGCGGCGGCGGCGGCCATGGCCGGGCTGACCAGGTGCGTGCGGCCGCCCTGGCCCTGGCGGCCTTCGAAGTTGCGGTTCGAGGTCGAGGCGCAGCGTTCGCCCGGTTCAAGGCGGTCGGCGTTCATGGCCAGGCACATCGAGCAGCCCGGCTCGCGCCATTCGAAGCCGGCTTCGATGAAGATCTTGTCCAGCCCTTCGCGTTCGGCCTGTTGCTTGACCAGGCCCGATCCCGGCACCACCATGGCCTGGCGCACATTGGACGCCACGTGCTTGCCACGCGCCACGACGGCGGCGGCGCGCAGGTCTTCGATGCGCGAGTTGGTGCACGAACCAATGAACACGCGGTCCACGCGGATGTCGGTCAGCGGGGTGTTGGGCTTCAGGCCCATGTATTCCAGCGCGCGCTCCATGCCGCTGCGGCGCACGTCGTCTTTTTCGCGATCGGGGTCCGGCACGCGGGAATCGACCGGCAGGACCATCTCGGGCGAGGTGCCCCAGGTGACTTGCGGCTTGATGTCGCGGGCGTTGACTTCGACCACGGTGTCGAACTTGGCGCCTTCGTCGGTGTGCAGCGTGCGCCAGTAGGTGACGGCGTGGTCCCACAGCACGCCGGACGGCGCGAACGGACGGCCGCGGAAGTATTCGACGGTCTTGTCGTCGACGGCGACCATGCCGGAACGGGCGCCGGCTTCGATGGCCATGTTGCAGACGGTCATGCGGCCTTCGACGGACAGCGAACGAATCGTGCTGCCGGCGAATTCGATGGCGTGGCCGGTGCCGCCGGCCGTGCCGATGATGCCGATGATGTGCAGGACCACGTCCTTGGCCGTACAGCCGAACGGCAGTTCGCCTTCGACCTTGATGAGCATGCTCTTGGCTTTCTTCATGAGCAGCGTCTGGGTGGCCAGCACGTGCTCGACTTCGGACGTACCGATACCGAAGGCCAGCGCGCCCAGCGCGCCGTGCGTGCTGGTGTGCGAGTCGCCACAGACGACCGTCATGCCCGGCAGGGTGGCGCCCTGCTCCGGCCCGATCACGTGGACGATGCCCTGGCGCAGGTCGTTCATGCGGAATTCGGTGATGCCGTGCTTGTCGCAGTTGGCGTCCAGCGTGTCGACCTGCAGGCGCGAAACCGGATCGTCGATGCCCTGGGCGCGGTTCAGCGTGGGCACGTTGTGGTCGGCCACCGCGAGGTTGGCGCCGATGCGCCACGGCTTGCGGCCGGCAATGGCCAGGCCCTCGAACGCCTGCGGGCTGGTGACTTCATGCAGCAGGTGGCGGTCGATATACAGCAGACAGGTGCCGTCGGATTCCTGGTGAACGATGTGGGCGTTCCAGAGTTTGTCGTAAAGGGTTTGGGCCATGGATGCGCTCTGCAAATAGACAGTCCGGCTTGGGCCTCGCACGCCTGAAGGCAAATCGCCCCACGCGCCGGCCACTGCGGCATGAGGGGAATTATGCACAGCCTCTGAACCTAGTACAACCACACCAAAGATACTAGTACCAACACTACCATGGAACCTGGCATCGGGTTGCCTGCCAGGTCCATTCCCGGCGTTGCGCCGCAGCCTCGCCCAGATAATCAAAAGTTGACGAACTTAAAAACAATTTAGATACAGAAGTCGCAAACGGATATAATCGAGTTTCAATGTGGCAAAGCAGAAACCGACATAATGCGCAATAAATCGCATTAATAGTTTTTGATTAATCCGTCCATATTGAATTTCGCCTAAATCACGTAATTTTCCGTCATTTTTCGTGATTTTATTCGAAATAAATCCGACGGGCCGGTAAGTTTGGTCAAGACTTTACAAATCTTGAATCGCCAATTCTGGCGACTGCAAACAATATGCCGGCCACTAATCCAAAACTCGACTCGCGAATAATCCCTATGGCTTCGTTTCTGCTTAAAACCACGGTTTCGGCCCTGGCCTTGGCATTCGTTCCTGCCGCATTTGCACAGCCCGCGACTGCGGAATCCCCTGCCCCGGCCACCGCACCGGGCGTCACCACCCTGAACCAGATCGTCGAGCAGACCCTGCTGAGCAATCCCGAGATCCAGGCCAAATACCACGACTTCCAGGCGTCCCTGGAAGGCCAGGCAGTGGCTCGCGGCGCCTTCTTCCCGCAAGTCAACGCCCTGGGCTACGTCGGCCGCGAGTACCGCAACAACGTGCCCGGCACGGGCTCGCAGAACTGGAACCGCCCCGGCTACAACTTCGAGCTGCGCCAGCTGATTTTCGACGGCTTCCGCACCAGCAACGACGTCAAGCAGGCCGGTTTCGACAAGCTGGCGCGCTTCTATGACGTGTTGGCCACCAGCGACACCACCGCCCTAGCGGCCGTGCAGGCCTACATCGACCTGCAGCGCTACCGCGACATGGAACTGCTGGCCCGCCAGAACTATTCGCTGCACGAAGAAACCCTCAAGCAGATCGGCCAGCGCGCCGAGTCCGGCGTCGGCCGGCGCGTCGACCTGGAACAGGCCGGCGGCCGCCTGTCGCTGGCCCAGACCAACCTGATGACCGAAACGGCCAACCTGCTGGACGTGCAACAGCGCTTCCAGCGCGTCACCGGCGCGTTCCCGCCCGAAGCGATGCAGCCCGTGCCCGACGTGTCGGACAAGCTGCCGGTCAAGCCCGGCAACTTCAACGAGTCGCTGCGCCGCAACCCCACCTTCCTGTCCAAGCAGGCCGCCCTGCAGGGCGCCGAAGCCGGCGTGGCCTCGTCCAAGGGCGCGTTCTCGCCCAAGTTCGAATTCGTGGCCGCCACCGGCCGCGACCAGAACGACCCCACGCCCGAGAACCGCAACATCCGCAGTTCCAGCGTGCAGGTGGTGATGAACTACAACCTGTACCGCGGCGGCGCCGATTCGGCGCGCGTGCGCCAGACGGCCGCCCAGTCGTATGCAGCGCGCGACGTGCGCGACTACACCTGCCGCAACGTGCAGCAGGAACTGGCCGTGGCCTGGAACAACATCGCCAGCCTGCAGGAAAAGCTGCCCTTCCTGCGTGACCACGAACTGGCCACGTCCAAGGTGCGCGATGCCTACCGCCAGCAATTCCAGATCGGCCAGCGCACGCTGCTGGACCTGCTGAACACCGAGAACGAGCTGTTCGAATCGCGCCGCGCGCTGACCAACGCCACTTACGACCTGAAGCTGGCGCAGTACCGCTGGCTGGCCTTGTCGCACAAGCTGCTGCCGGCGCTGACGCTGCAACCGGCGCGCAACGAGATGCCCGAGGAAAACGGCAAGCTGGTGGTGTCGGACGACGTCATCAAGCTGTGCAATTCCACGGTGCCCGATTCGGCCCGCCTGACGCCGGTGCGCGTGCAATACAACGAAGGCACGCTGCCGCCGACGTTCGTGCCGGTGAACGCGCCGGCCAACCAGCCCCGCTCCTGATCGACCATCAGGATTCGGGCGCAAGGAGGCCGCATGGCGAACCAGAACAACGATTTCTCGCAGTTGGATGCGGACTTCGTCCGCGTATTGGAAGACTTGATCGACGCGTTGATCGCCAATGGCACCTTGCGCCTGACCGATTTGCCGATACAGGCCCAGCAAAAGCTCAACCAGCGCAAGCAACAGCGTGCGCGCCTCTCGGAACATCTGGACCTGCTGGATGACGAAGATGGACAAGTTATCTGACATGGAACAGGCGTCCCGGGAATGGCGCGCCGATGCGCGCGCCGCGCATGACGACCCGCTGCTGGACTGCCTGGTCGAGATCACACGCCTGCACGGCGTGGCCTCGACCGCGCAGGCCCTGTCGGCCGGCCTGCCGCTGGAAGCCCACAAGCTGACGCCCGCGTTGCTGCCGCGGGCGGCGGCGCGCGCCCAGTTGTCGGCGCGCGTGGTCAAGCGATCGCTGGACAGCCTGCCGCCCGACCTCTTGCCGGCCATCCTGCTGCTCAATGGCGAGCGGGCCTGCCTGTTGCTGAAAAGAGACGGCGACACCTATGTGATCAGCCACCCCGAACTGGGCGGCAGCGCGGTCAACATGAGCGCCGCCGAGCTGGCCAGCCAGTACACCGGCCTGGTGTGCTTCGTGCGGCCGCAGTTCCGCTTTGACGCGCGCGCCCCGGAAGTGGCCAAGGTGCGCGAACGCCATTGGTTCTGGGCCGCCATCATGGAAAACCGGCGGCTGTACCGCGACGCGCTGGTCGCCGCCCTGCTGATCAACGTGTTCGCCATGGCGATGCCGCTGTTCACCATGAACGTGTATGACCGCGTGGTGCCCAACAACGCGGTGGAAACCCTGTGGGTGCTGGCCATCGGCATCACCCTGGTGGTGATCTTCAACATGATCCTGAGCACGGCGCGGTCCCACGTGGTGGACAGTGCCAGCAAGCGGGTCGACGTGCGCCTGTCGGCCCAGATCATGGAACGCGTGCTGGACCTGCGGCTGGAAGGCCGGCCGGTGTCGGTCGGGTCGTTCGCCGCCAACCTGCGTTCGTTCGAGTCGATCCGCGACTTCATCGCGTCGGCCACCATCACCGCCCTGGTGGACCTGCCCTTCATCCTGCTGTTCCTGGCCGCGCTGGCCTGGATCTCGCCGTGGATGGTGCTGCCGCCGGTGGTCGCCATCGTGCTGATCCTTCTGGTGTCGCTGGCCGCCCAGGCGCGGATGGAAGCGCTGACGATGGCCACGTTCCAGGCGTCGTCGCAGCGCAACGCCACGCTGGTCGAGGCCCTGACGGGGCTGGAAGCCGTCAAGACCCTGAACGCCCAGGGCGCCATCCAGCGCAACTGGGAGCGCGCCACCGAGTTCATCGCCCAGAACGGCGGCAAGCTCAAGCTGATCTCGTCGTCCACCGTGGGCTTCGTGCAGGCGATTCAACAGCTGGTGTCCATCTCGGTGGTCATCATCGGCGTGTACCTGGTGCAGGACGCGGCGCTGTCGATGGGCGGCATCATTGCCGCGTCGATGATAGCCGGGCGCTGCCTGGCGCCGCTGGGCCAGGTGGCCGGCCTGCTGATGCAATACCAGAACGCGCGTACCTCGCTGGGTTCGATCGACAGCTATATGAAGCTGCCGATCGAACGCCCGCCCGAGGCCGAATTCCTGCACCGGCCGGTGTTCCACGGCGCGCTGGAGTTCCGCGACGTGACCTTCACCTACCCCGGCGCCACCCAGCCCGTGCTCAAGAAGGTGTCATTCAAGCTCAAGCCGGGCGAGAAAGTCGGCATCATCGGCCGCATCGGCTCGGGCAAGACCACGCTGGAAAAGCTGGCCCTGGCGCTGTACCAGCCGACCGAAGGCGCGGTGCTGCTGGACGGCGTGGACGTGCGCCAGATCGATCCGGCCGACGTGCGCCGCGCCATCGGCCACGTGCCGCAGGACCCGATCCTGTTCTACGGCAGCCTAAAGCACAACCTGGCCATGGGCGCGCCCTATGCCGACGACGCCAGCATCCTGGCCGCCGCCAACCTGGCCGGGGTGACCGAGTTCGCCAACCTGCACCCCAACGGCTTTGACATGATCATCGGCGAGCGCGGCGAATCGCTGTCGGGCGGCCAGCGCCAGTCGGTAGCCGTGGCGCGCGCCCTGATCAACGACCCGCCCATCCTGCTGCTGGACGAACCCAGCAGCAACATGGACCACCAGAGCGAGGCCCAGTTGCGCCGCCGCCTGGGCGAAGCCAGCGCCAGCAAGACCATCCTGCTGGTGACCCACCGCACGGCCCTCTTGGACCTGGTCGATCGACTGATCGTCATCGACAACGGCCACATCGTGGCCGACGGCCCCAAGGAACAGGTCGTCGAAGCGCTGCGCCAAGGGCGCGTCGGACGGGGAAGCTGAGGCAAGCATGCAGAAAATTCCAGGTCAAAAACGGCCGAGCCTGCTCGGCGCGCCGTGGCGCAAGCTGCGCGGCATCTTCATTTTCTTCTTCGACCGGCTGCTGGACGGCGCCGAAAAGGGCAAGCCCGAACAGCGTACGGACTACGTCGGCAACGCCGAATGGGTCATCCATGAATCCCAGGCCCGCGGCGCGCGCATCCTGCTGTGGATGAGCCTGCTGGCGCTGGCCGCCCTGCTGATCTGGGCCGCGATCGGCAACATCGATGAAGTCGTGCGGGGCGAAGGCAAGGTCGTGCCGTCGCGCCAGGTGCAGATCATCCAGAGCCTGGACGGCGGCATCGTCCAGGAACTGCTGGTGCGCCCGGGGCAGGAAGTCGAGGCCGGCCAGACGCTGCTCAAGATCGACAACACGCGCTTTGCCTCGTCGCTGGGCGAGAACAACGCCGAATACCTGTCGCTGCTGGCCAAGTCTGCCCGCCTGCACGCGTTGGCGACCGGCGAGCCGTTCGTGGCGCCCGAGGAAGTGCTGGCCCAGGCGCCCGGCCTGGTCGAAATGGAGCGCAACGCCTGGCAGGCCCGCACCACCGAGCTGAACGCCACCATCAACGTGGCGCGCGAACAGCTCAAGCAGCGCCAGGAAGACCTGCGCGAAACCATCGCCAAGCGTGACCAGGCGTCGGCCAGCTGCAGCCTGACCTCGCGCGAGCTGCAGGTGACGCGGCCCTTGCTCAAGAGCGGTGCGGTATCCGAGGTGGACCTGCTGCGCCTGCAACGCGACGTGGCCCGCTATTGCGGCGAGCAGAAAGGCGCCGAAGCCCAGATCGACCGCTTCCAGGCGTCCATCAAGGAAGCCCAGAGCAAGCTGGAAGAATCCGAGCTGAACATCCGCAACCTGGCCCGCAACGAGTTGTCGGAAACCAACACCAAGCTGGCCACGCTGCGCGAAGGCAAGCTGGCGCTGGCCGACCGGGTGAAGCTGGCCGAAGTGCGCGCGCCGGTGCGCGGCACGGTCAAGACGCTGTTCAACAACACCGTCGGCGGCGTGGTGCAGCCGGGCAAGGACATCATCGAGATCGTGCCCAAGGACGACACCCTGCTGCTGGAAGTGCGCATCCTGCCGCGCGACATCGGCTTCCTGCATCCGGCACAGAAGGCGGAAGTGAAGTTCACCGCCTACGACTTCGCCATCTACGGCGGGCTGGAAGGCAAGGTCGAGCAGATCGGCGCCGACACGGTCACCGACGAAAAGGGCAATTCCTATTACGTGGTGCGGGTGCGCACCGACCGCAGCACCGTGGGCGAAAAGCTGTTGCCGATCATCCCCGGGATGGTGGCCGAGGTTCATATCCTGACCGGCAAGCGGACCGTGCTGCAGTACCTGCTCAAGCCGATCCTGCGGGCCAAGGCCAATGCCTTTACTGAACGTTGAGGAGTGCTGGAAGGCGTTATGAAATCCGTTCCTGTCTTGTTGGTTACGCACGACGACCTGCTCTGGCAGCACTGGCGCGCCCTGGATCCCACGCGCTGGCTGGCCGCCCGCGGCCGCGGCCTGGCGGATCTGCAGCGCTGGCGCGAACAGGGCCGCATGCTGGCGGTGGTGGACACCGGCCTGCCGCGCCTGCCTTCCTGGCAGGACCCGTCCTGGCTGCCGCTGCTGTCCGGCCTGCAGGTCGTGGTGGCCAGCCCCAGCCCCAATGACGAGCAAGGCGCCCAGGCCCTGGGCGCCGGCGCCCTGGGTTACTGCCACGGCTATGCGCCGGCCCAGGCGCTGGCCCAGGCGCTGGAAGTCGTGGCGTCCGGCGGCATCTGGATGGGCCGTTCGCTGGTGACCCGCCTGTTGCGGCTGGTGACCGAGCGGGCCCAGGACGCCTCGACCTGGGACAACGGCACCCTGACCGAACGCGAGACCACCGTGGCGCGCTACGCGGCCAGCGGCCAGTCCAACGCCCAGATCGCCGAGGCGCTGGGCATCACCGAGCGCACGGTCAAGGCGCACCTGTCGGCGGTGTTCGAGAAGCTGGGCGTGACCGACCGCCTGCAATTGGCGCTGCGGGTGCATGGCATTTCGGCGCCCGTCGACGCGCGCGGCAAAGTTCCTTCGTGAACCTGTCCTTGAGGACAATACCGCCGCCCGCGCGCCCTCTCTAGTATCTGGCCATCTTGGATAAATCCCTGAAACGGAACCGACATGGCCAACTCCTCTCCCGCAGTCGTCACTGAACTCACCGGTCGCGCGTGGATACGCAATAGCGACGGATCCCTGACCGAACTGCGTCAAGGCAGCAACGTCCCCGCCGGCAGCGACATCGTCACCGCCTCCGGTGCGACGGTGGCCCTGCAGGTCGAGAACGGCATGCCGATCGTGATCGGGGAAAGCCGTGAGGTCGCCGTCAATGGGGACATGGCCGGCCCGCTGGCCGACCCGTCCGAAGCCGCGGTGGCCGCGCCCAAGGGCACCGATTCCGACCGCCTGCTGGCGGCCCTGCAAGCCGGCCAGGACCCGTTCGAGGTGCTGGACCCCACCGCCGCCACCCTGACCGGCGGCAGCGGCGATGACGGCGGCGGCAGCTTCGTGCGCCTGGCCCGCATCCTGGAATCCACCAGCCCGCTGGACCTGGCCTACCCCAACCCGGGCCGCGGCACCGACACGATAGACCGTGCATCCAGCGGCACCGGCACGGGTGACGGTACCGGCACCGGCGATGGTACGGGCACCGGCACCGGCCCGGCCACGCCCGTCAACAACGCCCCCATCGCCGTCAATGACACGGCCCGCGTCGGCGAAAAGGCCACCACCAGCGGCAACCTGCTGGCCAACGACCGTGACCCCGACGGCGATCCCCTGACCATCGCCTCGGTCAGCGGCCGCCCCATGACGCCGGGCGGCATCACCGTCACCGGCTCGAACGGCGGCACCTTCGTGGTGCAGCCGGACGGCAGCTATACGTTCGTGCCGGGCACCAGCTTCCAGCACCTGCCCGAAGGGCAGACCGCCACCACCACGATTTCCTACGTGGTCACCGACCCCAGCGGCGCGACGTCGACCGCCACCGTCGAAATCACGGTCGTGGGCGCCAATGACCCCGCCCAGATCACCGCGTCCAAGCCGGGCGACGACGCCGGCGCGGTCACGGAAGACGTAGTCTCCACCGCCAACGGCAAGCTCAACGTGGTGGACCCGGACGACGGCCAGTCGTTCTTCGTGGCCGTGGCCGACCGCCCGGGCACCTACGGCACGTTCTCGATCGATGCCAACGGCAACTGGGTCTACAGCCTGAACCAGACCGATCCGCGCGTGCAGGCCCTGGCCGCGGGCGAAAAGCTGACCGAGACCTTCACCGTCACCACGGCCGACGGCACCACCAGCCAGGTCATCATCACGATCAACGGCACCAACGATGCCCCGACCATCACCGGCGCCGCGACCGGCGACGTGACGGAAGATGCGACCGTCGCGACCGTGTCCGGCCAGCTGACGCAACAAGACGTCGACACCAGCGACACCCACACCTGGTCCGTCAACAACGACGGCAAGGGCACCTACGGCACGTTCACCGTCGACCAGAACGGCAAGTGGACGTATACGCTGGACAACGGCAGCGACAAGGTCCAGGCCCTGGCCGAAGGCCAGAAGGTCACCGACACCATCACCGTCACGGTCGATGACGGCCACGGCGGCACCGCCACCCAGGTCATCACCATCGAGATCACCGGCACCAACGACGCGCCGACCATCACCGGTGAAGCCACCGGTGGCGTGAAGGAAGACGCGGCCGACACGACCGTGTCCGGCCAGTTGACGCCGCACGACGTGGATGCGACCGACACGCACACGTGGTCGGTCACCGACGGCGGCAAAGGCCAGTATGGTTCGCTGACGATCGACCAGAACGGCAAGTGGACCTATACGCTGGACAACACCAGCGCCAGCGTCCAGGCCCTGGCCGAAGGCCAGAAGGTCACCGACACCATCACGGTCAAGGTCGACGACGGCCACGGCGGCACGGCCCTCCAGACCATCACCATCGAGATCACCGGCACGAACGACGCGCCGACCGTCACCGGCGAAGCCACCGGCAGCGTCAAGGAAGACGCCACCGACACCACGGCGTCCGGTCAACTGACCCAGCACGACGTCGACACCAACGACACCCACACCTGGTCCGTCAACAACGACGGCAAGGGCACCTACGGCACGTTCACCGTCGACCAGAACGGCAACTGGACCTACGTGCTGGACAATGCCAGCAAGGACGTCCAGGCCCTGGCCGAAGGCCAGAAGGTCACCGACACCATCACCGTGACGGTCGATGACGGTCACGGCGGCAAGGCCACCCAGACCATCACCATCGACATCACGGGCACCAACGACGCCCCGACCATCACTGGCGAGGCCACCGGCGGCGTCAAGGAAGACGCCACCGACACCACGGTGTCCGGTCAACTGACGCAGCACGACGTCGACACCAACGACACCCACACCTGGTCCGTCAACAACGACGGCAAGGGTACCTACGGCACGTTCACCGTCGACCAGAACGGCAAGTGGACCTACGTGCTGGACAATGACAGCAAGAACGTCCAGGCCCTGGCCGAAGGCCAGAAGGTCACCGACACCATCACCGTCACCGTCGACGACGGCCACGGCGGCAAGGCGACCCAGACCATCACCGTCGACATCACCGGCACCAACGACGCCCCGACGCTGTCGGGCACGGCCACCGGCAATGTGACCGAAGACGGCACCACCACCGCCACCGGCAAGCTCGACGTCGCCGACGTCGACACCAAGGACACGCACACCTGGACCGTCGGCAACGACGGCAAGGGCGAGTACGGCACGCTGAAGGTCGACCAGAACGGCAACTGGACGTACGAGCTGAACAACGACGACCCCAAGGTCCAGGCCCTGAAGGCCGGCGAAAAGGTCGTGGACACCATCACCGTGACGGTCGACGACGGCCATGGCGGCAAGGTCACCCAGGAAATCAAGGTCACCGTCACCGGCACCAATGACGCCGCCGTGATCACCCCGCACGAAACGGATGACGACAAGGGCAGCGTCACCGAAGACGGCACCCTGGTCACTGGCGGCAAGCTGGACGTGACCGACAAGGACGCGGGCGAAGCCAACTTCAAGCCGCAGACCGGTGTCGTGACCGAGCACGGCACGTTCTCCATCGATGCCAATGGCACCTGGACGTACGAGCTGAACAACAAGGACCCGAAGGTCCAGGCGCTGGCCCAAGGCGAAAAGCTGACCGAAACCATCACGGTCACCACCGCTGACGGCACCACCAGCCAGGTGGTCATCACGATCAACGGCACCAACGATGATCCGACGATCACCGGTGAAGCCAAGGGCGGTGTCAAGGAAGATGCCACCGACGCCACCGTGTCCGGCCAGCTGACGCAGCACGACGTCGACACCAACGACACCCACACCTGGTCGGTCAACAACGACGGCAAGGGCACGTACGGCACGTTCACCGTCGACCAGAACGGCAAGTGGACCTACGTGCTGGACAACGCCAGCAAGGACGTCCAGGCCCTGGCCGAAGGCCAGAAGGTCACCGACACCATCACCGTGACGGTCGATGACGGTCACGGCGGCAAGGCCACCCAGACCATCACCATCGACATCACGGGCACCAACGACGCCCCGACCATCACTGGCGAGGCCACCGGCGGCGTCAAGGAAGACGCCACCGACACCACGGTGTCCGGTCAGCTGACCCAGCACGACGTCGACACCAACGACACCCACACCTGGTCCGTCAACAACGACGGCAAGGGCACGTACGGCACGTTCACCGTCGACCAGAACGGCAAGTGGACCTACGTGCTGGACAATGCCAGCAAGGACGTCCAGGCCCTGGCCGAAGGCCAGAAGGTTACCGACACCATCACCGTCACGGTCGATGATGGCCATGGCGGCAAGGCCACCCAGACCATCACCATCGACATCACGGGCACCAACGACGCCCCGACCCTCACGGGCGCCACCACCGGCAGCGTCAAGGAAGACGCGGCCGACACCACCGTGTCCGGCCAGCTGACGCAGCATGACGTCGACGCCACCGATAAGCACACCTGGTCCGTCAACAACGACGGCAAGGGCACGTACGGCAGCTTCACCGTCGACCAGAACGGCAAGTGGACCTACACGCTGGACAACGACAGCAAGAACGTCCAGGCCCTGGCTGAAGGCCAGAAGGTCACCGACACCATCACGGTCACCGTGGACGACGGCCATGGCGGCAAGGCGACCGAGACCATCACCGTCGAGATCACCGGCACCAACGACAAGCCGGCGCTGTCGGGCACGGCCACGGGCAACGTGGCCGAAGACGGCGCCACCACCGCCACCGGCAAGCTGGACGTCACCGACATCGACACCAACGATACGCACACCTGGACCGCCAACAATGGTGGCAAGGGCGAGTACGGCACGCTGACTGTCGACCAGAACGGCAACTGGAAGTATGAGCTGGACAACGCCAGCGACAAGGTCCAGGCCCTGAAGGGCGGCGAGAAGGTCACCGACACCATCACCGTGACGGTCGACGACGGCCACGGCGGCACGGCCACCAAGACGATCGTCATCGACATCACCGGCACCAACGACGCCGCTGTGATCACCCCGCACGAAACGGACGACGACAAGGGCAGCGTCACGGAAGACGGCACCCTGGTCACCGGCGGCAAGCTGGACGTGACCGACAAGGACGCGGGCGAAGCCAGCTTCAAGCCGCAGACGGGCGTCGTGACCGAACACGGCACGTTCTCCATCGATGCCAATGGCAACTGGACGTACGAGCTGAACAACAAGGACCCGAAGGTCCAGGCGCTGGCTCAAGACGAAACGCTGAAAGAAACCATCACCGTCACCACCGCTGACGGCACCACCAGCCAGGTGGTCATCACGATCAACGGCACCAACGATGCGCCCACCATCACTGGCGAAGCCAAGGGCGGGGTCACGGAAGATGCCGTGTCCAACACGGCATCCGGCCAGCTGACCCAGCACGACGTCGACACCACCGACACCCACACCTGGTCCGTCAACAACGACGGCAAGGGCACGTACGGCAGCTTCACCGTCGACCAGAACGGCAAGTGGACCTACACGCTGGACAATACCCGCGCCAACGTCCAGGCCCTGGCCGAAGGCCAAAAGGTCACCGACACCATCACCGTCACGGTCGATGATGGCCACGGCGGCAAGGCCACCCAGACCATCACGATCGACATCACGGGCACCAACGATGCCCCGACCCTCACGGGCGCCACCACCGGCAGCGTCAAGGAAGATGCCGCCGACACCACGGTGTCTGGCCAGCTGACGCAGCACGACGTCGACACCAACGACAAGCACACCTGGTCCGTCAACAACGACGGCAAGGGCACGTACGGCAGCTTCACCGTCGACCAGAACGGCAAGTGGACCTACACGCTGGACAACGCCAGCAAGAGCGTCCAGGCCCTGGCCGAAGGTCAGAAGGTCACCGACACCATCACCGTCACGGTGGACGACGGCCACGGCGGCAAGGCGACTGAAATCATCACCGTCGAGATCACCGGCACCAACGACAAGCCGACGCTGTCCGGTACGGTTACCGGCAATGTCACCGAGGACGGCACCACCACCGCCACGGGCAAGCTCGACGTCGCCGACGTGGACGTGAACGACAAGCACACCTGGACCGTCAACAATGACGGCAAGGGCGCGTACGGCAAGTTCACCGTCGACCAGAACGGCAACTGGAAGTACGAGCTGGACAACGCCAGCGACAAGGTCCAGGCCCTGAAGGGCGGCGAGAAGGTTACCGATACCATCACCGTCACCGTCGACGACGGCCATGGCGGCACGGCCACCAAGGACATCACCGTCACCATCACCGGCACCAACGACGCCGCCGTCGTGACCCCGAGCAAGCCGGGCGCCGACGCGGGCATCGTCACCGAAGACGTCACCGAGACGGCCTCGGGCAAGCTGAACGTGACGGACAAGGATGCCGGCGAAGCGGTCTTCAAGCCGCAGACCGACTTCCAGGGCAAATACGGCACGTTCTCGATCGACGCCAACGGCAACTGGTCGTTCAAGCTGGACAACAACGCCACGGCCATCCAGCAGCTGGGCGCCAAGGACAGCCTGACCGAAACGTTCACGGTCACCACCGCCGACGGCACCGCCAGCAAGGTCGTCATCACGATCAACGGCACCAACGACATCCCGACCATCACCGGCGCCACCACCGGCAACGTCAAGGAAGACGGCACGCAGACCACCAACGGCCAGCTGACCCAGCACGACATCGATGCGACCGACAAGCACACCTGGTCGTTCGATAACGTCGGCAACAGCGGCAAGGGCCAGTACGGCACCTTCACGCTCGACCAGAGCGGCAAGTGGACCTACGTGCTGGACAATGACAGCGCCAAGGTCCAGGCCCTGACCGAAGGCCAGAAGGTCACCGACACCATCACGGTGCTGGTGGACGACGGCAACGGCGGCAAGGCCACCACCACCATCGTCGTCGACATCACGGGCACCAACGATGCCGCCGTGATCACGCCCAGCAAGCCGGGCGATGACAAGGGCACGGTCAAGGAAGACTCCACGCTCACCGCCGTGGGCAAGCTGAACGTGACGGACAAGGACGCGGGCGAAGCGGTCTTCAAGCCGCAGACCGACTTCCAGGGCCAGTACGGCAAGTTCTCGATCGACGCCAACGGCAACTGGTCGTTCAAGCTGGACAACAACGCCGCGGCCATCCAGCAGCTGGGCGCCAAGGACAGCCTGACCGAAACGTTCACGGTCACCACCGCCGACGGCACCACCGGCAAGGTCGTCATCACCATCAACGGCACCAACGACGACCCGACCATCACCGGTCAGGCCACGGGTGACGTCAAGGAAGACGCAACCAGCACCACCGTGTCCGGCCAGTTGGCCAAGCACGACGTCGACGCGACCGACAAGCACACCTGGTCCGTCAACAACGACGGCAAGGGCACGTACGGCACCTTCACTGTCGACCAGACCGGCAAGTGGACCTATGTGCTGGACAACAACAGCGCCAAGGTCCAGGCCCTGGCCGAAGGCCAGAAGGTCACCGACACCATCACGGTCACGGTGGATGACGGCAACGGCGGCAAGGCCACCCAGACCATCGTCGTCAACGTCACCGGCACCAACGACGCCCCGACGCTGAGCGGCGCCACCACCGGCAACGTGAAGGAAGACGGCACGCTGACTGCGACTGGCCAGCTGACGAAGTCGGACGTCGACACGAACGACACCCACACCTGGTCCGTCAACAATGAAGGCAAGGGCGCGTACGGCACGTTCACCGTCGACCAGAACGGCAAGTGGACCTATGTGCTGGACAACAACAGCGCCAAGGTCCAGGCGCTGACCGAAGGCCAGAAGGTCACCGACAGCATCACGGTCACGGTGGACGACGGCCATGGCGGCACGGCCACCAAGACGATCGTCATCGATATCACCGGCACCAACGACGCCGCCGTCATCACCCCCAGCACGCCGGGGGCCGACAAGGGCACCGTCAAGGAAGACACGATCGACACGGCCAGCGGCAAGCTGAACGTGACGGACAAGGATGCCGGCGAAGCGGTCTTCAAGCCGCAGACCGACTTCCAGGGCCAATACGGCAAGTTCTCGATCGACGCCAACGGCAACTGGTCCTTCAAGCTGGACAACACCGCCACGGTGGTGCAACAGCTGGGCGCCAAGGACAGCGTGAGCGAGACCTTCACGGTCACCACCGCGGATGGCACCACCAGCAAGGTGGTCATCACCATCAACGGCACCAACGACGCCCCGACCATTACCGGCCTGGTCACCGGCAACGTCAAGGAAGACGGCACGCTGACCACGAGCGGCCAGCTGACCAAGCAGGACATCGACGCCACCGACAAGCACACCTGGACGGTCAACAACGGCGGCCAGGGCACGTACGGCACCTTCACCGTCGACCAGACCGGCAAGTGGACCTATGTGCTGGACAACAACAGCGCCAAGGTGCAAGCCCTGACCGAAGGCCAGACGGTGAACGACGTCATCCGGGTCACGGTGGACGACGGCAACGGTGGCACCGCGTACAAGGACATCACCGTCACCATCACCGGCACCAACGACATTGCCAAGATCAGCGGCCAGACCACCGGCACGGTGATCGAGGACAACACGCTGCTGACCTCGGGCAAGCTGACGGTGTCCGATGCCGACGCCGGCCAGAGCAGCGTCATCGCCCAGAACAGCGTGGCGGGCAAGTACGGCACGTTCTCGATCGACGCCAACGGCAACTGGACCTACTCGCTGAACAACAGCCTGAAGGCCGTGCAGGACCTGGCCCCCGGCAAGGTCCTCAAGGAAAGCTTCGAGGTCACGTCCGCCGACGGTTCGGCCAAGCAGACCATCACGGTCGATGTGGTGGGCACCAACGACGCCCCGACCGCTGCCGACAACGCCACCACCGTCAGCGCGGGCGCCGGCCATGCATTCACCACGGCCGAGTTCAACTTCAACGATGGCGCTGAAGGCAATTCGCTGCAAAGCGTGATCATCACCCGCCTGCCGACCGACGGCACGCTGACCCTGAACGGCCAGCCCGTGACGGTGAACGCCGTGATCTCGGCGGCGGACATTGCCTCGGGCAAGCTGGTCTACACCCCGTCGGCCGCCGGCCAGGACACCTCGTTCGGCTTCCAGGTCCGCGACAACGGCGGCACGGCCTACGGCGGCAAGGACACGTCGGGCGAATACAACTTCGCCATCAAGACCAACAACTTCATCTCGGGCGACAACGACGGCAGCGGCACCGGCACCAAGCCGCCCATCAACGGCGGCAGCGGCGACGACATCATCCTGGGCGACAAGGGCGGCACCGTCACCACGGTCGAGCCGGGCAAGAACTACAACATCGCGATCGTCGTCG
Organism: Achromobacter deleyi; assembly: GCF_902859705.1. Taxonomy (GTDB): domain Bacteria; phylum Pseudomonadota; class Gammaproteobacteria; order Burkholderiales; family Burkholderiaceae_B; genus Achromobacter; species Achromobacter deleyi. The sequence goes on from NZ_CADIJO010000005.1 coordinate 196,750, forward strand.
ACACCTCGGGCAGCATGTCGGACCCGTCGGGCACGAAGGGCCTGTCGCGCATGCAGTTGACGATTGATGCGCTCAAGAACCTGGCCAACAGCCTGAAGGGCCACGACGGCATCGTCAACGTGGCGCTGATCGGCTTCGAGTCGTCGGCCAGCACCAAGTACACGATCAACGGCCTGAACTCGACCAACGTCAATGACCTGATCAAGGCCATCGAAAAGCTGAGCGCCAGCGGCGGCACGAACTACGAAGGCGCCTTCAAGGAAGCGCTGACCTGGTTCAACAAGCAGCCCACGACGTACAACGGCAAGACGTTCGAGAACGTCACGTACTTCCTGACCGACGGCGACCCCACGTTCAGCAATAACGGCAACAACGGCAGCGGCAGCAGCACCGACTACCGTGACATGAAGGACGCCGTCGACGCTTTCAAGGGCCTGAGCGGCAAGAGCACGGTGCATGCCATCGGCATCGGCACCGGCGTGAACGAGGGCTACCTGAAGTTCTTCGACAACTCCAGCGTCACCGGCACGGGTTCCGTCTCGTTCCCGGGCGACTACTGGTGGAGCCCCAGCCAATCCGTCTCGGGCGCCGTCGGCCAGCCCCAGATCGTCAACACCGCCAAGGACCTGGCCGCCGCGCTGCAAGGCGGTTCGTCCAGCACGGACCCGGCCGCCGTCGGCAACGACATCATCAATGGCGGCGCCGGCAACGACATCATCTTCGGCGACACGCTTAACACGGATGGCACGGTGCTGAACTGGAGTTCCGTGGGCGGCCGTCCCAGCGACCTGCTGCAGGGTTCGGGCCTGAAGGCGTTGCAAGTGTTCCTGGAAATGCGTGACGGGCACCCGCCGACCAACAGCGACCTGTACGACTACATCAAGGACCACCACGCCGACTTCAACCTGGCAGACGACCCGCGCGGCGGCAGCGACACCATCCACGGCGGCACGGGCGATGACATCATCTACGGCCAGGGCGGCGACGACATCCTGTACGGCGACGATGGCAACGACATCATCTACGGTGGCGCGGGCGACGACAAACTGTACGGCGGCGACGGCAACGACCTGCTGCACGGCGGTTCGGGCAACGACACGCTGGAAGGCGGCAACGGCAACGACATCCTGATCGGCGGCAAGGGCGATGACATCCTCATCGGCGGCGCCGGCAGCGATACTTTCAAGTGGGAACTGGGCGACCAGGGCACCACTGCCAAGCCGGCGGTCGACACCATCAAGGACTTCTCGCTGGGCAAGCCTGCGGACGGCGGCGACATCCTGGACCTGAAGGACCTGCTGGTCGGCGAAAAGGACGGCACCCTGACCCAGTACCTGAACTTCCACAAGGAAGGCAACAACACGGTCATCGACGTCAACACGCAAGGCAAGCTGGGCACGCAGGGCGCGGACCAGAAGATCGTGCTGGAAAACATCGACCTCACGCAAGGCGGGCAGATGAACAACCAGGCGATCATCAACGACCTGCTGCAAAAGGGGAAGCTGAACGTCGACCACAGCTAAGGCTGTATCCGGTCAGGGCCGCCCGCGGCCCTGACCGGCCTGAAGCACAGGGCGCGGCGCGTTGGCAGCGCGGGGGATTTTTTCCGGATGACACCTGAATCTTCCGGAAAAATGTGAAAATCCGTTTCATGCCATCAACCCGCCGTTTCCGCGTCACGCTGAACCTGTGCCGATCGGTTTTGCTTTGCCTGGCGTGCGGCTGGGGCGGCAGTTTCGCCCTGGAGATCAACGCCGACAAATTGCAGAGCCTGTCGGCCAGCCGCTATGGCGCCAAGGGCGCCAAGGCGGTGTCGAACTGGCTGCAACTGTTGCACACCCCGCCCCCCGCGCTTGAGAAAGACAGGCTGACGGTGGCGAACGATTTCTGGAACCGCGCCCTGCTGTCAGGCGATGACATCACGATCTGGGGCAAGGACGATTACTGGGCTACCCCGCTCGAATCGCTGGGCAAGGGCGCGGGCGACTGCGAAGACTACGTCATCGGCAAGTATTTCACCCTGCTGTCCATGGGCGTGCCGGCGAACAAGCTGCGTTTCATCTATGTGCGGGCACGGGTCGGCGGCCCGGCCAGCAGCAGCCAGATCGCCCACATGGTGCTGGGCTACTACGAAACCCCGAACGCGGTGCCGCTGGTGCTGGACAGCCTGATTTCCACCATCCTGCCGGCATCGCAACGGCGCGACCTGACGCCGGTCTTCAGCTTCAACGCCGACGGCGTGTACGTCGACGGCAAACCCGCCGCACCGGTTGACCGCCTCAGCCGCTGGCGCGATCTACTTCAACGCATGGAACGGGAAGGCATACGCCCCTGATGTCCGGAACCAAGACTATGTCCATACTTCGACAGCTCCTGCTCAGCGTCACCCTCGCGATCGTGGTGATCCTGCTGGGGACCCTGGCGCTCAGCGTCAACGCCGCCCGCGAATACCTGTCGGGCCAGTTGCAGGTGCAAAGCACCGATGCCGCCGTGTCGCTGGCCCTGTCGCTGTCGCAACCGGCCAACAACGACCCGGTGGTGCAGGAACTGCTGGTGTCGGCGCTGTTCGACGGCGGCCATTTTTCGCTGGTGCGCCTGGCCGACCCCGAAGGCAAGGTGCTGATCGAGCGCCAGGCCCCCTCCGCGGGCGCCTCGGTGCCGCGCTGGTTCCAGGCGCTGGCGCCGCTGGACGCGCAGTCGGCCTCGCACGCGGTCAGCGACGGCTGGCGCCAGATCGGCGAAGTGACGCTGGTGGCCAACGACGCCTACGCCTGGGAAGCCCTGTGGCGCAGCAGCTTGCGCATGATCGCGCTGGTGGTGGGCGCGGGCCTGATCTGGGCGCTGTTCGCCTTTGCCCTGGTCGGCTGGATCAAGAACCGGCTGCTGCGCGAGATCAGCGACCACGTCCGCAGCATCGGCCAGGACACGCCGCCGCAGCAGATGCAGGCGCGCGTGTCGGAATTGACCGACGTGGTGCAGGCGCTGAACCAGACCCGCGAGCGCGTCTACGCCAGCGTCGAGGAGCAGAACGCCAAGATCGAATCGCTGGAACTGGAATTGAACCAGGACCCGGTCACGCGCCTGCCTAATCGCAAATACTTCGTCAACGAATTCCGCCGCGCGCTCGAAGCCGGCCCGGTCCAGGGCGGCTCGCCAACCCGCGCGCCCATCGACGGCGGCCACGTGCTGGTATTCCGCCAGCGCGACCTGGCTGACCTGAACCGCCACATGCCGCGAGAATTCATCGACCAGTGGCTGCGCGCGGCCTGCGAACGCATCCAGGGCTCGCTCAAGTCGCTGCACGTGGCCAACCCCCTGCTGGCACGCCTGAACGGGTCCGACTTCGCCCTGCTGCTGCCGGGCTGCGCGGCGCCACAGGCGATGATGATCGCCGAACAACTGCGCGCCGACCTGCATGCCTCGCGCATCCCCGTCGGCGAAGGCCACCTGTGCCGCTGGGCCCAGGCCATGGCCGACTACAGCCACGGCAATCCGGCCGGCCCGGTGCTGGCGCGGCTGGATTTCGGCCTGATGCGTGCTGAAAGCGCCGGCAACGACCAGGTCGTCATCGCAGGCGCCGCCGATGCGCAGTCGCCGTCCGAATCCGGCGAACGCGCCTGGAAGGACGCCATCCTGTCGGCCCTGGAAGGCCGCCGCTTCGAACTGGCGACCGAACCGCTGCGCGCCGCCGATGGCGCGGTGCTGCGCACCGAAGCCATGCTGATGCTGCGCACCGCTCCCGATCAGGCGCCTATCCCCGCCACCCTTTTTATTCCGCCCGCGGTGCGGCTGGACCTGGTGGCCGAATGCGACCTGCAGGCCGTGGAACTTGGCCTGGACTGGCTGGCCGCCCACGAGGGCGAACTGGCCCTGCGCGTGGCCCTGCCCTCGCTGCGCGGCCAGAAATACCTGCGCCAGCTGGCCCTGCTGCTGACCGAACGCCGCGCGCTGGCCCGCCGCCTGTTCCTGGAAATCGACGCGCACGGCCTGGTCGAATGCCACGAGCAGATCGCAGCGCTGGCACGGGTGGCCTCGGAATTCGGCGCGCATATCGGCGTGCGCCGCCTGGCGCAGCAATTCGGCGCGGTGGCGCAGTTGCACACCCTGCCGCTGTCGTACGTGAAGCTGGGCGGCGGCTTCGTGGGCGGCATGTCGCAAAGCCCGGGCAGCCAGCAACTGACCGCATCGGTACTGGAAACCGCCCGCAAGCTGAACATCGCCGTGTACGCCGAAGACGTGCCGGACAGCGAAACGCGCCGCATCCTGGCCGACCTGGGCATCACCGTCATGCGTGGGCCCGGCGTCAAGCTGCCCGCCTAGCCATTTGCGGCAGGCGCAAAAAAGGGCATCCGCGGCGACGCGGATGCCCTTCTTCTCTGTCGGTTCAGCGCGCCGCGCGGCCCTTGGACTGTTCGTACAACGGCAGCACTTGCTGCGCAGCGGCCTGCAGATCGGTGATGCGCGACGCGGCCGACGGGTGCGTCGACAGAATTTCAGGCGGCGCATTGCCGCTGTCGGCCGCCCCCATCTTCTGCCACAGCGTCACGGCGGCGCGCGGATCGAAACCCGCCCGCGCCGCCAGCTCGACGCCCATGCGGTCGGCTTCGGTTTCGTGGGTGCGGCTGTTGGGCAACGTGAACATCACGCTGGTGAGCTGCCCGCCCAGGTCCGATGCGGCGCTGGACCCGGTGGCGATGGACAGCACCTGCAAGCCCAGGTTGGTGGCCATCTGCTGCGACACGCGCTCACGAGCGTGTTCGCGCAGCGCATGCGAGATTTCATGGCCCAGCACGGCAGCCAGTTCGTCGTCGGTAGGCTTGATCTTGTTGACGAGACCCGTGTAGACCGCGATCTTGCCGCCGGGCATGCACCAGGCGTTGATCTCGTCGCTGGTCAGCACGTGCACTTCCCATTTCCAGCCGGACGCATCCGGACGGAACACGCCCGCCTGCGCGATCAGGCGCTGCGAGATGGCCCGCACCCGCGCAACCTGCTGGGCATCGCGGTCCAGCAGGTTCTTGGCCTGGGCCTGCTTGAGGATGTCGGCGTATTGCTGGTTGGCTTCCTGCTCAAGCGCCTGCGACGGCACCATGCTGGACATGTATTGCGTCCGGTTGACGCCGATGGCGCCCGACTGGGTGGTGTTCATGCCCGTGCAGCCGGCCAATACGGCCAGGCCCAGGACGGCCGCCAGGCGGCGCAGCGGATAGCGGTTACGGCTCAATGTCGGCCTCCAACAGTGGCTGAAATCGGGAACCCGCCGGCCCTCAGGCGCGATCGCCGCACTGCCCGCGGTGGCGCAGGGCGTGGTCGATCAGCACCAGGGCCAGCATGGCTTCGGCGATGGGCGTGGCGCGGATGCCGACGCACGGATCGTGGCGACCCAGCGTCTGCACCATCACCGGCTCGTTGGCGCGGTTGACCGAACGGCGCTCGACCCGGATGCTGGACGTGGGCTTGATGGCCAGCGACACCGTCACCGGCTGGCCGGTGGAAATGCCGCCCAGCACGCCGCCGGCATGGTTGGTCAGGAAACCGTCGGGCGTGATTTCGTCGCCGTGCTCGGAGCCGCGCTGCGCGATACAGTCAAAGCCGGCGCCGATGGACACGCCCTTGACGGCGTTCAGGCCCATCATCACGTGGGCGATGTCGGCGTCCAGGCGGTCGTAGATGGGTTCGCCCCAGCCGGCCGGCAGGTTTTCAGCCACGACCTCGATGCGCGCGCCGACCGAATCACCGTCGCGGCGCAACTGGTCCATGTAGGCTTCCAGTTCGGGCACGACATCGGCGTTGGGCGCGTAGAACGGGTTGTTCGGCACTTCGTCCCACGACACGAACGGGATCGGGATAGGGCCCAGCTGGCTCATGTAGCCGCGCACCTTCACGCCGTACTGTTCGGCCAGCCACTTCTTGGCCACGGCGCCCGCGGCCACGGTGGGCGCGGTCAGGCGGGCCGACGAACGGCCGCCGCCGCGCGGGTCGCGCAGGCCGAACTTGCGCCAGTAGGCGTAGTCGGCGTGGCCGGGCCGGAAGGTGTCGGCAATGTTCGAATAGTCTTTGCTGCGCGCATCGGTGTTGCGGATGAGCAGGCCGATGGGCGTGCCGGTGGTCAGGCCTTCGTAGACCCCTGACAGGATTTCGACCTGGTCGGCTTCCTGGCGCTGGGTGACGTGGCGCGACGTGCCGGGGCGGCGGCGGTCCAGTTCAAGCTGGATATCGGCGGCATCCAGGGACAGTCCCGGCGGACAGCCATCGATGACGCAACCGATGGCCGGCCCGTGGGATTCGCCAAAATTCGTGACGGTGAACAAGGTACCGAGGGTATTGCCGGGCATAGGAAGTCAACAGGTCGTGAGTTTGCAAGCAACCCCGATTATGACACCGCCGAGGCCAAAGCCTGAATTTCGGCGGCCGGCGCGGGCCGGCCCAGCAGGAATCCCTGCATCACGCGGCAGCCCAGCGACTTGAGGATTTCGCGCTGGCCCTCGGTTTCGACGCCTTCGGCCACCACCGGCAGGTGCATGGCCTGGCACAGCCCGAACAGGGCGGACACGACTTCGCGGCTGCCGGCATCGGATTCCAGCGCGGAAATGAAGCTGCGGTCGATCTTGACCCAGTCGATCGGCAGGTGGCGCAGGTGGTTCAGGCTGGAATAGCCGCAACCGAAATCGTCCAGCGCCACGCCGATGCCCTTGGCGCGCAACGTGTTCAGGATCTTCACGTGGCGGTCGTAGTGCATGATGAAAATCGACTCGGTGATCTCCAGCACCAGCTTGCGCGGCGCCAGGCGGGTCGAGGCCAGCACGTCGGACACCAGCTGCACGAGGCTGTCCTCGTTCATCTGCTTGACCGACAGGTTCACGTGCACCCGCCAGGCCGCCGGCCACAGCGCGGCCTGCGAGCAGGCCCGTTCAAGTATCCAGGCGCCCAGCGGCACGATCAGGCCACTGCGCTCGGCCAGCTCGATCGTCACGGCCGGCGACACGCTGCCCAGTTCCGGGTGGTGCCAGCGCAGCAGCGCCTCGCAGCCCTGCACCACGCCCGTGCCGCTGTCGCAGACCGGCTGGTAATACAGTTCGAACTGATCCATGGACGCGGTGGTCAGTGCCAGCCGCAGGTCATTTTCCAGGCCTTGCTGGTCACGCTGGCGGGCCAGCATGCGAAAGTCGAACATGTTCCAGCCCGGACCGCCCCGCTCTTTCAGCGGCACCATCGCGACCTGCACGCAGCGTTGCAATTCTTCCACACTGCGGCCGTGGTCCGGATACAACGCCGCCCCCACGCGAAACACCGCGATCAGGGGCCGGCCGCCCAACTCGTAGGGCACCGACAGGTCTTCGAGCAGCTTGGCCGACACCTGCGCCGCGCCTTCTTCGTCCACCTCGGGGATGCACACCGTGAACGTATCGGTGCCGCTGCGCGCCACCATGCCGCCCAGCGCGCGCGTGATCAGGCTGAGCCGGTCGGCCACCATCACCAGCAGGGTCTGGTCTTCGCCCGCCCGCAGCATCGCGCTGATCTCGGCGTACTGGTCAAAACTGACCAGAAAGAACGCACCAATGCCGCGCGCGCCCGTGCGGGTGCGCGCGATGTCCTGGGGCTCGCGGTCCGCCTGCGCGGCGCCGCCCGGCCCGAAGGCGCCCCGGCCGGACTGCTTGTCGGCCTGGTTCAGCCAGGCACGGGCGCGCCGATGCAGCTCTCGCTGGCTCAGCACGCCGGTCAATTCGTCACGCGTCAGTCGACCGCGCAGGACGCGTTCCCTGCGGACGAAAAACAAACTTATCGCTGCAAGTGCGCCCGCGAGCGTCAGGCACAGTGCGAGCAGGTAACTCTCACGCACGGAGCCCCCTATCTAGAAACCCTTGGCGTTGTGGTCCGGAAAGAAACCCAAGGGCTGTAACATTTTTTAAATTATGCATTATTTTCGCAAAAAAACGCCACACTTCAGGAGCAACGCGCTCCTTTTCCTTCGATTCCTGCACTGGTCTGATTGCTCGCGTGGGGTCATGACGGTCCTTGGATAGCAGTCGCTGGCCGGTCCTTTGTGCCATGCCGTGCCCTTACTACGACAGCCAGAGCCGGAAAATTAATACGGCCTGTCTCAATAGTTATCATCCGGGCAATTATCACGAACGAAATAATTGCACAGGTTGTCTGATATCGCAGGTGATTTCGTAATATTCTGTATGTTCTGTGACATGCGGAATTACAGCGTACGCGACGACACTGAGGTATTAGTAACGTGTGTCACGTTTCTTATCCAGCATTTTTCCCGATCGGGCACTTTCGCTGCCTGACGTTCCCCCTTTTACTGGCAGGCCGGCATTGCACGGCACCGGCAACGGTGCGGGCCACGAAGGGAACCTTTATTACATGTCCACATTACGCCGGCTGATCCTCTGCACCGCCCTCCTGATTGCCTTCATTTTGCTCGGTGCGCAGGCGCTGGGGATGCTGGCCGCCCATCGTTACCTGAACACCCAGCTGGCCCAGCAGGGTCAGGCCGGCGCCAGCGCCCTCGCCTGGGCCCTGTCGCACGATGCCGGCGGCACGCAGGACAAGACCCGGCTGGCCGATGACCTCTTCGGGGCCGGCCTGTATTCGTTGGTGCGCATTGCCGCAGCAAATGGGGACACGGTCGTGGAACGCCGCAACCCGCCCGCCGACGCGCCTGCCCAGGCGCGCGACTGGCGCGACAGCTGGCTGACGATGGCCGCCCCCGTCGCCACCCGGCCCATTGTTTCGGCAGACGGCCGCCCCCTGGGCAGCGTCACCGTCCAGGCCGATTCCCGACTGGCCCGCGACACGCTCTGGCAAGGCGGCGTGCGCGTGATCGGCCTGGTGCTGGCAGCCGGCGTCTTCTGGACGCTGTTTGCCGTCAACCTGCTGCGCTGGATCGAAGCGCGCACCTCACGCGACATCTGCGAACGGGTTCGGGCGCTGGCCCCGGGCGGCGACCCCACCCCCGGTCACGCCTGCGAACTGGCCGGCGTGGACCAGGCCCTGGTCGACGCCCAGCGCAAAGTGGCCGCCACGGTGCAGGAACAGAGCGCACGCATTGAATCGCTGCAAAGCGAGATCTCGCGCGATGCCGTCACCCGCCTGCCCAACCGCAAGTACTTCATCGACCATTTCCGGCTGGCGCTGGCCGACCAGGCGCCCGACGCGGGCGGCCACGTGCTGCTGTTTCGCCAACGTGACCTGGCGCAGATCAACCGCCACCTGTCGCGCGCCTTCACCGACCAATGGCTGCGATCGGCATCCGACCGCCTGCGCAAGCTGGTGGACGGCTCGGGCGGTCCGACCGCCGTGCTGGCCCGCATCGGCGGCTCGGACTTCGCGCTGTTGATGCCCCGCACCTCGGCCCCCCAGGCCGGCCTCTTGGCCGAGCGCGTCCGCCGGGAACTGCGCTCGCTGCGCGTGCCGATGGACAAGCGCGGCTGGTGCCGCTGGGCGCTGGCGATGGCCGCCTATGCCCCCGGCGACAACATGAGCGACACGCTGGCGCGGCTGGACCACGCCCTGATGTGCGCGGAAAGCGCTGATGACGACCAGATCGCCCCGGCCAGCCAGGCCGCCGACAGCACCCGCATCGGCGAATACAGCTGGCACGATGCCCTGTCCACCGCCCTGGAGCAGCACCGGTTTTCGCTGTCGGTGCAACCCTTGGCGGACGTCTCGGGCGACCTGCTGCACCACGAAGCCAGCCTGACCCTGCACGACGCCGCGGGTGCGGACCCGGTGCCGGCTTCGATCTTCATGCCGCCCGCCGTGCGCCTGGGCTTGTCGGCCGAATGCGACATCCAGGCCATCCGCCTGGGCCTGGACTGGCTGTACACCCACACGGATGCGCTCACGGTGCATCTGTCGCGCGCCTCGCTGGCCCAGGCGGCGTTCCTGTCCCGGCTGGAACGCATGCTGGCCGACCGCCCCGCCCTCACGGCACGGCTGATCGTCGAAGTGGATGCCGCCGCGCTGGTGGAACACGGCGCCGAAATGCGCCAGCTCTGCCATATCGTCACCCAGGCCGGCGGCCGGGTCGGCCTGTCGCGCCTGTCACAGCAGTTCGGCGCCATGGAACACCTGCATGAATACCCCCTGTCATACGTAAAGCTGTGCGGCGGCTTCATCACCGGCATCCTGCACAGCCCCGGCAGCCAGCACCTGGCGGCCACCGTCGTCGCCACGGCCGTTTCGCTGAACATGGCCGTATACGCCGAAGACGTGCCCGATGCCGCCACCCGCGACATCCTCGAGAAAATCGGCATCCGCGCGATTCGCGGCGCTGTCGTAAACTTCGCCCGCGCGCACGACCTCGCGCCTGACCAACAATGGGTTCCTAGTTGACGGAAGGATTGTTTCTTCGCACCCTCTGGCGCGTGCGCCATCGCCGCGCAAGCCGCAGCCGCCTGCAGCGCCCGGCGCGATCAAGCTGGCCGGCATGGCTGATGGCGGCCCTGTCCTGGCCCGGCCCGTTGCTGGCCGCCAGCCCCGCCAATCCCTACCCCGACCTGCACGCTGGCCTTATCGCCGGCGTCGCGCTGGCATGTGCGGCGGCATTTGCCGCCGCCTGGGCCTACACGCGCACCGCTCGCTATGGCGCCGCGCTGGCGTTCGTGGTGGTGGAAGGCGTGCTGCGCGTGCAGCCCCAATTGTTTCCCGCCGGTGCCTTGCAGGCCGGCTCGTTCGCCGCACTGCTGGCCTTGACCGTCCCGCTCATTGCCGGCAGCCCTGCCGCCGCCCGGTTGGCCGCCGCCAGCCGTTGGGCCTGCATCGGGCTGACAGGCCTGGCGGCGCTGGCGCTGATCTTCGTCTATGACGCCGATAGCGGCCCGCTGCCCGGCCTGATCGCCGCCGTCTGCGCGGCGGCCAGCGCGGCGCTGGCCGCGTGGTTCCTGGCGGCCGCGGCCAGACGCGGCCCGCACCGGGCCTCTGCGCTCGCACTGGGCGCCGCCTACGTACTATCGGCCTGGGTGCTGGCCCAGGACGCCTGGTCCCCCACCGTCGGCGGGGCGCTCGCGCCCGAACTGGCCCGACTGCTGCTGGTGCTGGCCGCCCTGTTGCTGGCCGGCATGGAACGCCTGCCGCGCCAGGACCCGGCCCGCACCGAGCCCGCCGGAGTCGACCATCAGATCGAAGGCGAATTGCGGCTGGTGGAAATGGCCGGCGCCCTCGACACCCAGCGCCAGATGAACGCCCTGATCTCGCACGAACTGCGCGCGCCGCTGGCCACCATCAGCGCAGCGGCCCAGTCGCTGGACATGATTCTGTCCGGCAGCGGCGAGGCGGTCGACAACCGCCTGGCCCGCATTCACCGGTCCGTCACCCGCATGACCGAATTGATGGAACAGTTGCTGAACCAGGACCGCCTGGGCGGCGAGGCCTGGACGCCACGCGGTGAACTGACCGACATGTCGGAACTGGTGGGCGACGTGGTGGCCGCCATGCAGCCGGACACGGCACACGCCCTGTTGCTGCAGACCGGCGCCGACACCCTGCCCGTCTATTGCGATCGTCCGCTCACCAGCGTCGTCGTGCGCAACCTCATCCACAACGCCATCAAGTATTCGCCGGCCAGCGAACCCATCCGCATCGACACCGGCCGCACGCTGGAAAATGGCGTACCGATGGCCTGGATGGCGGTCACCGACAGCGGCCCCGGCATCGGCCAGGACGAACAGGCGCGCATCTTCGAGCCGCATTTCCGCCGCTCGGCGCACCGCGAAACACAGGGAATGGGGATTGGCCTGTACCTGGCCCGGCGCATCTGCCAGACCCAGGGCGGCTCGCTGACCATGCAAAGCCAGGTCGGCGTGGGCACGCGCTTTGTCATCACCCTGCCCGCCCGGCCGCCGGCAGCGGCCGACACGGATCAGGCCGCGAACACGTAACCCTGGCCGCGCACGGACAGCACGGGCAACTTCAGGCCCGCGCTTTGCGCCTTGGCGCGCAGGCGGCTCACCAGCACGTCGATACGGCGCAGTTCGAAGCCGCCGGGGCTGTCCGGCAGGAACAATTCCGCCAGCGCCTGACGGCTGACCGCCGACCCCGCCGCATCCATCAGGGCCATCAGGAACGTGCGTTCCTGGGCGCTCAGGTGCAGCGACGCGCCATCCGGCGCCACCAGGATCCAGCCGCCATCCTGCAGCGACCAGGCGGTATCGGCCGATGCGCGCGTCTCGGCGTCGGCCGGACGCGGCACCTTGGCCAGACGCATGCGACGCGCCAGGCTGCGGATGACGGAACTGAGTTCCAGCAGGTCCACCGGCTTGGTCATGTAGACGTCGGCGCCGCCTTCCAGGCCGCGCACCCGGTCTTCGAGCGCGCTGCGGCCCGTCAGCATCACGATGCCGACGGGGCTCAGCGCGCGCAAGCGCGTGGCCACCGAGAAGCCGTCTTCGCCAGGAAGATGCGCATCAAGAATCACGATATCGCAGGGCTGCTCCTGCAGGCGGCGGTAAAAGGCCGCGGCGTTGTCACAGGCAAACGCCACTCGGAAACCGTACCCGCCCAGGCCCAACGCCAACTCCTCCCGGAAGTCCGCATCATCCTCAAGCAGGCCGATACACAGCAAACCATCTGCGCCAGGCATATTTAGAGTGCTTTATATTGAAAATTGTCGACAAATGCCCCAAGGACGGGCGTACCGTCCTGAGTGTCCCGCAGGCGACAATCTTACGACTTTTACAATGGAAACGAATGATTGCAGAGAAAAAAACCGCGATTTTTCGTCTCAATGCGCCAATTTTCTACAGTATCCACCCCTAAAAAGCCGTTTTGTCGTCAAGAATCGCTCAAAACGAACATCAAGACGAACAACTGACTTCAATGCCATTGGCCCAGTCCGGCGGCAGGCCGGCATACTTTTCATAGCCGGCCTGTTCCGTGAACGGGGCGCGCAGCAGCTTCATCAGCGTATCGATCTCGCCCGCGTCCCCGGTCTTGGCGGCACGGATCGCCTCTTCGGCCAGATGATTGCGCAATACATATAGCGGGTTGACCCGGTTCATGGCCTGAGCAACTTCACCGGCCGGACGGCCATCCTGCGCGTGGCGCGCCAACAGGCGATCCAGCCAGGCCGCGGCGGCGGGCCGGTCGATGAACAGGTCTTCGAACGGCGCTCGGCGGCCTGACACCGCATCGGCCAGCCGGCGCCAGGTCAGGGTGAAGTCCGCCTGGTTGGCGTCCATCAGCTTGAGCAGGTCGTCCAGCAGCGGTTCGTCCGCCGGAAGCCATGCCGCCAGGCCCAGCTTGGCGCCCATGCGGTCATGGAAGGCGCGCGTGAACACGCCTTCATACTCGTCCAGCACGGCACGCAGGCCGTCGACGTCCTGCACCAACGTGTGCAGGCTGCCGCCCAGGCGATACAGGTTCCACAGGGCCACCGACGGCTGGCGGTTCCAGGAATAGCGGCCTTCGGAATCGGAATGGTTGCAGACATGGCCCAGGCGGAAGCCGTCCATGAAGCCATAGGGGCCGTAGTCCAGCGTCAGCCCCAGGATCGACATGTTGTCGGTGTTCATGACCCCATGGCAGAAACCCACGGCCTGCCAATCCGCCATCAGCAGCGCGGTACGGCGGGTGACTTCGCGCAACAGGCCCATGAACGGCGCGGCGGCGTCCTGGGGCTCGCCCGCAGGCGCGGCCCGGCATTCGGGGTAATAGCGGTCGATCACGTAGTCGGCCAGCGCCTTGAGCATGTCCGGCTGGCGGCGCGACGACCAATGTTCGAAGGAACCAAAGCGCACAAAGCTGGGAGACATGCGGGTGACGATGGCCGCGGTTTCCACGGTTTCGCGCCACACCGGATCGTCCGAGGTCACCAGCGCCAACGCGCGCGTGGTCGGCACGCCCAGGCCGTGCATGGCCTCGCTGGCCAGGTACTCGCGCACCGACGAGCGCAGCACCGCCCGGCCATCGCCCATGCGGGAATACGGCGTCAGACCCGCCCCTTTAAGCTGCAACTCCCAGGCGCCCGACGGCCCCTGGATCTCGCCCAGCAGGTGCGCGCGGCCATCGCCCAACTGGCCCGCCCAGACGCCGAACTGATGGCCGCTGTACACCGCGGCCAGCGTATCGCCGCCCGGCAGCGGATCGGCCCCGGAAAAGACACGCAGGAATTCCGGCGTCTGCAGCACCGACGGGTCCAGCCCGATCAGGGCGGCGGCCTCGGCGTTGGCGTGCAGCAACCGGGGATTGTTCAGCGGCTGCGGCGCCAGCCGCGTATAGAACGCCTCTGGCAAGGCCGCGAACGAGTTGACGGCCTGCAATTCGGACAAGGAATGGGCGCTCATGCGCGTTGGCTCCTGGCGGCCCGCTTGGCCGGCCGCACGTAGAAAATGGCGCTAAGGAAAAACACGGTGGACAGCACGATCTCGCCCCAGGCCATCAGGACCGACAGCGGCGCCGGGTCCGACATCGCCCGCACCGCGCCTTCCATCAGGTACAGCAGCGACAGCATCGAGGCCCACTGGTACGTATAGAGATTGCCGCGCAGGATGCCCCGCAGCGGCAACACCAGCGGCAAGGCCTTGAGCAGCATCCAGGAGCCGCCCGGGCGCAGCGGCGCCACGACCGTTTCCCAGGTCACGCACAACACGATCAGGGCGAACAGCGACACCGATGCCGCCAGGCGCAAGCGGGGGTTGAGTTCAGGGTTCATGCTGCTATTATCGCCTGATGAACCGCCCCGCCGAGCCTGCCGCCGCCGCGCCGGCGGCCACCGAGCCCCCGCCCCCACGCGCTTCGTGGGGCGTCCGCGTGGGCCGCGCCTTCCTGTTCACCGCCCAGCGCGCCGACGAAGAAAAGCTGCTGCAGGTTGCGTCCAGCCTTACCTTCACCACGGTGCTGGCCATCGTGCCGATGCTGGCCGTGGTGCTGTCGCTGTTCACCGCCTTTCCCGTATTCCAGGAATTCCGGGTCGCCCTCGAAGACTTCCTGACCAACAGCCTGATGCCGCCGTCCGTGTCGGACAACATCATGGAATACCTGAACCAGTTCGCCCGCCAGGCCTCGCGCCTGACCGCGATCGGCGGCGGCTTCCTGCTGGTCACGTCGCTGCTGCTCATCATGACCATCGACAAGGCCTTCAACGACATCTGGCACGTCACCCGGCAGCGGCCGCTGCCGCAGCGCGCCCTGGTGTACTGGGCCGTCATCACGCTGGGGCCCGTGGTGGCCGGCGCCAGCCTGTGGGCCACCTCGTTCGTAGCCCGGGAATCCCTGGGGCTGGTGCGCGACGTACCCGAAATCGTCAGCGTCGCCGTGTCGTTCATCCCGCTGGTGCTCACCGGCTTGGGGTTCGCGGCGCTGTTCGTGGTGGTGCCGAACCGCGACGTGCTGTGGCGCGACGCCCTGGTGGGCGGCTGCGTCACCGCCGTGGCGCTGGAAGTCATGAAATCGGCGTTTGCCTATTACCTGACCCGCTTCCCGACCTATACCGTCATCTACGGCGCGTTTGCCACGCTGCCCATTTTCCTGCTGTGGATCTACCTGTCGTGGCTGGCCGTGCTGCTGGGGGCTACCCTGGCCGCCAGCGCCCCGCTCATCCGGCTGGGCCGCTGGGAATTCAACCGTTACCCTGGCGCGCCCTTCGTGGACGCCCTGGACGTGCTGCGCGTATTGCGCCGGGCCCAGTCCGAAAGCCCCCCTGGCCTGGCCGCCAACCGGCTGGCTTCCGGCCTGAAACTGCACCAGGACGAACTGAACGAGGTCCTGGAACGGCTCAGCGACATGGGCCTGATCACCCGCAGCCCGGACGACCTGTGGGTGCTGACCTGCGACGCCCGCGAGACATCCCTGGCCCCCGTCGTGGACCGTTTCCTGCTGGATCGCGGCCAGCCGCGGGTCCGCGACGACGCCGAAATCCTCAAGGTCGCCTCGGCCGTGATTTCCCAGCAAAACACGCCAACGCTGGAAGAACTTTGCGGAGAGGCGCAAAATACCGGAAATGGCATCGCCCCGGTCTTGCAGCTGGAAGCGAACAAGAAATAGCAAATAGCATCAGGGCGCGTTGCGCCCAGGAGAAACCGATGTTGAAGGTCAGCGAGATTCTGCGCGTCAAAGGAGACACGCTTTACACGGCATCGCCGGACATGCCCGTGTCCCAGGCCGTGCAAACCATGAGCGAGCAGGATATCGGCTCGCTCGTCATCATGGAATTCGGCACCCTGACGGGCATGCTGACGTTCCGCGAGATCATCCGCCACATGCACGCGCATGGCGGCGCAGGCGAAACCACCATCCGGTCCATCATGGATGACGCCCCGGTCAGCGTGTCGCCCAACACCAGCGCCGACGAAGTGCAGCGCCTGATGCTCGAAAAGCATGCGCGCTACATCCCGGTCATGGATGGCCCGACCCTGATGGGCGTGATTTCGTTCTACGACATGGCCCAGGCCATCGTGGCGGCCCAGCAGTTCGAAAACAACATGCTCAAGGCCTACATCCGCGACTGGCCCGCCGAAAGCGCCGAACCGGCCAAGTCCTGAGTCCGGCCCGCGGACACTTACTGCGGACAGATACGGCCCCTGCTCAGGGGCCGTTATTTTTTGCCTGGATGCCTGGGTTGAGTATCTGGCCTGGATATCCGGATCAGATACCCGCCGGCGCCGCCGTCAGCGCGGCACCGCGCATATCCGGCGCGTGCCGTTGGCTGCGCCAGGCGTCATAGATCAGCGCCGGATTGTTCGCGGCCAACAGGGCCGGGTCCGACAGCATGCGGCGCCAGCGGCGCGCGCCCGATTGGCCATTCACCAGGCCCAGCATGGGCCGCGTCATGACGCGCAGCGGCACGCCCTGCGCCACTTGGCGCGCGGCATATTCCATCATGGCGTCGACCACCTGCGCATCGCTGGGCAGGCGCACCGATGGCCACAGCTGCAATGACACTTCGGACAGCACGCGTGGCGTGTGCCATGCCGCACGGCCCAGCATGACGCCGTCGAAATCGGCGGCGGCGGCCACGGACTGGTCGGCATCGGCCAGCCCGCCGTTCAGCACGAACACGCAATCCGGGAAGTCCTGCTTGAGCTGGCGCACCACGTCGTAGCGCAGCGGCGGAATCTCGCGATTGTCCTTGGGCGACAGCCCCTTGAGCACCGCATTGCGGGCATGGGCCACGAACACCCGGCAGCCGGTGTCGTAGATCTTGCCGACGAAATCGCGCACGAAGGAATAGGACTCGTCGTAATCCAGCCCCAACCGGTGCTTGACGGTGACAGGAATGTCCACGGCGTCCTGCATGGCCTTGATGCAATCGGCCACCAGATCCGGCTCGGCCATCAGGCAGGCGCCGAAAGCCCCTTTTTGCACGCGTTCCGACGGACAGCCGCAGTTCAGGTTGATTTCGTCGTAGCCCCACTGGCGCCCCAGCTTGGCCGACTGCGCCAAGGCGTCCGGCTCGCTACCGCCCAGTTGCAGGGCAACCGGGTGCTCGGCCTCGTCGAAGTCCAGGTGGCGGGCGACATTGCCATACAGCAGCGCGCCGGTCGTGATCATTTCGGTGTACAGACGTGCGCGCGGGGCCAGCAGCCGGTGGAAATAGCGGCAATGCCGGTCGGTCACGTCAATCATCGGGGCGACGCACAGCCGCCAGTCGGGGGAGTCCAAGAATCGCTCAGTAAAACAAGGGGATGCGGTATTTTACGGTGCTTGGCCGGTTTGTGTCCGGCAAGCGGTTTGCGCGGGCAGTGAACCCCTGCCCGCCATGTGGTCTAAAATTGCGCCGCCGCCGCGTACAGCCATGTCCGCCCGCCCGTTAACTCCCCCTCTTTCCGTACATCAATGGCCGTATTCACCCCCGTATCCGACGACGACGCGCGCGCCCTGTTGGCGCATTTCGACCTGGGCGAGTTCGTCTCGCTTCGAGGGATTACGGCGGGCATCGAAAACACCAATTATTTCCTGTACACCAGCCGCGGCGAGTACGTGCTGACGCTGTTCGAAGTGCTGACGCAGGCGCAACTGCCGTTCTACATCGAGCTGATGTACCACCTGGCCAGCCGCGGCATCCCCGTGCCGCAGCCGCAGACGCTGCGCGACGGCACCCGACTGACCACCCTGCACGGCAAGCCCTGCGCCATCGTTTCGCGCCTGCCCGGCGGCTACGAGCCTGCGCCCGGCGCCGCCCATTGCGGCCTGATCGGCGCTACCCTGGCCCGCGCCCACCTGGCAGGGCAGGACTTCCCGATCCAGCAGCCCAACCTGCGCGGCCTGTCCTGGTGGGTCGAGACGGCCCCCAAGGTCATGCCCTTCCTGGAAGCCGGCCAGGCCCAACTGCTGCAGACCGAACTGGCCGACCAGCAAGCGGCCGCCGCCACCCCGGCATGGCAGACGCTGCCCGCGGGCCCGGCCCACTGCGACCTGTTCCGCGACAACGTGCTGTTCGCCGGCACCTTCGAAGATCCGCTCATGGGCGGCATCATCGATTTCTATTTCGCCGGCTGCGACACCTGGCTGTTCGATGTGGCCGTCAGCGTCAACGACTGGTGCATCGAACGCGATACCGGCGAATTCATCCCCGAGCTGGTCCAGGCCTGGCTGGCCGCCTACGCCCGGGTCCGGCCGTTCACCGACGCCGAACGCCAGGCCTGGCCGCTGATGCTGCGCGCGGCTGCCCTGCGTTTCTGGTTGTCCCGCCTGTACGACTATTTCCTGCCGCGGCCGGCCCAGACGCTCAAGCCGCACGACCCCCGCCATTTCGAAAGAGTGTTGCAGGCGCGCCACCGCGCGGGCCTGCCAGTATTGCCGTAACCGTTACGCCCCCCATAATGGGGGTAGCACGTCCCTTATTGAGAGATCACTCCCCAAGAGAGCCATGCAAGCAGCATTCCTACCCGCGTCCTCCGGCTGGCAATGGGTCCGAGACGGCTTCCGTCTGTTCCGCAAGCAACCCCTGGCCATGTACACCTGGGCGCTGGCCAACAGTCTCCTGGTCATTTTTGCTTTCGCGGCACAGATCGTCGGCCCGATCCTGTTCATCGCCCTGATGCCGTCCGTCACGATGATGAGTCTGGCAGCCTGCAAGCACGTCGAGGCAGACCGCGTGATGTTGCCCTCGATGTGGGCCAAGCCCCTGAAACAGCCTGGCGTCTTCAGGAAACTGTTCCTGATGGGCCTGCTGTATGCCGCCGTCAGCCTGATCGCCGGCCTGGCCACCTTCCTGCCCTTCTCGGCTGCCTTCGCCGAAGGCATGCGCATCGCATCCATCGAAAACAGCATGGAGCCCATCCTGCAGGCGCTGCGCACGCCGCTCATCATCTTCACGGTGCTGTACGTCATCATCGCGGCGCTGTTCTGGTATGCGCCCGTGCTGGTGGCCTGGCATGGGCTGCGCCTGATGCAGGCCCTGTTCTTCTCCGGCATTGCCTGCTGGCGCAACAAATGGGCCTTTCTGGTGTATGCCGCCACCTGGGTGCTGATCGCCCTGTTCCTCGATCTTTGCTCGGGCCTGCTCGTCTACATCGGATTGTCACCGCAGTTTGCAAGCACGCTGCAGATTCCGTTCACGATCGCGGCGGCCGGCGTGTTCTATTGCAGCTTCTATCCGTCGTACACCGCCGTGTTCGGCATCAATAACGCCAGCCCGAACCTCGACAACGGCCACAGCGCCCAGGCATGACGCCAGCCTGCGGGGCGCCAGCGCCCTGCAGACCTTCATCACCCGCCCCTCGCGCGACACGAAGGCCACGTCAATGGCGTGGCGCATGCCGAAGGTATGCACCGCCCAGCAAGGCGCCAGCAAAATGCCCGACCGCGGCCCCGGCGGGCGGCGTCCCAACAGGCCGCGCATCCTGCCCATCCAGCCCGACACCCGCACGAGGCGCAGACGCGTCCGCGGCAAAGGCGTCCGGCCGGTCACTGGGTCCCCTGCAGCAGTTGAATGGCGATGGGAAATGCCAGCACGATGAACGTGCACGGGAAGATGCAGGCAATCAGCGGCAGCAGCATCTTCACGGGCGCCTGCATCGCCAGTTGCTCGGCGCGCACCTGACGATCATTGCGGCTTTGCGCCGCCTGGGCCCTCAGCACCGGCCCCAGGCTGATACCCAGGGCGTCCGCCTGAGCCAGCGCCGCGGCCCAATTGCGCGCCAGCGGGCTGTCGCAACGATCCGCCAACGCCTGGATGGCGGCCGTGCGGGAAACGCCCGCGCGCATGTCGGCCAACGCCCCAGCCAGCGCATCGCGAAGCGGCCCCTTGGGCCCATTGGCCGCGGCCAGCTGCAAGGCGCCATGCATGCTCAGGCCGGCCTCGACGCAAAGCGTCATCATGTCGAAAACGAACGGCAGGTCGCGCTCGACACTGCGGCGCCGCTTCGCACCCAGCCCTCTCAACCACAGGCCAGGCACGCTGCCAGCCACCGCCGCGGCGCCCCCGGCCCATGGCGCCCAGGCCAGCAGGCCGCCGTCCGTCAAGACCCACGCCAATGCGGCCGCCGCCCCTGCCCCCGCCAGCGCAGCGGTCACCCCTAACGCGGCCATATGCTCGTAGCGAATCTCCGCGGGCAAGGCGGCCCGCTCGATGGCCCGGTCCAGGCGGCGCCGCCACCGCCAGGAACACAGCGGTGCCGCCAAGGGCGCCACCGCGCTGATCCAGGGCCAGGCCATGCGCCACCACCATGGCATGGCGCTTGCCACCGCCGGTTCGTCCAGCAACAAGGGGCGAAGCACAATCCAGGCCCACCAGGCCGCGCCCAACGCCGCCAATACCATTCCCAGATACAGCCACATGGCGCGCCTCTCAGAAATCAATCCGGACGATGCGCCGGATCAATAGCACGCCCGCGGTTTCCAGCACCGCCACGATGGCCAGCACCGCCCACCCCAGCGGGGTACGCCACAACAGCCCCATGATCTCCGGCTCCATCCGGTCCAGCACGGCCAGCAGCAACAAGGGCAAGGCGCCCACGATCCAGGCCTGCATGCGCCCTTGCGACGTCAAGGCCCGCAACTTGGCCTGCAATTGCAGCCTGGCACGCACCGTCTGGGCAATGCTTTCCAGCGCTTCGGCCAGGTTGCCGCCCGTCTGTGCGGCGATGCGCATCGCGGCTACGACCAGCGCGGTGGAATCGGCCGCCATGCGCACATTCAGGTTCTCGAGCGCCTGGTCCCACGGCACGCCCAGCCGTTGCTCGCGCAGCATCAGGCCGAATTCCTGGGCCAGCGGCGCAGCGCCCTGATCCACCATGTGGCGCAATCCGGTCGTCAGCGCCACCCCAGCCCGCAACGCCGACGCCAGCATCAGCAGCGCCATCGGCAACTGCTGCTCGAACCGGCTGGCACGCCGGCGCCGCAGGCCGTCCACCAGCATGCGCGGGACGCGCAGCGCGGCCAGGCCGACGACTGCGGCAATGAGGCCACTGGCGGTCGCAGCGAACGCCAGCAACGCCGCCAGGGTCGCGCCGACCATCGCCCCCACCCACAGCTGCGCCGGATCGATGAACAGGAACAGCTCACCCAGCTTGACGCCGGCTTCCTGCGTGTAGATCGCGCGATACCGCCGCAGCGCCGGTGCGAACCAGCCCTGCGCCCACCAGGCCAACACCATGACGCACACCATCGCCCCACCCGCGGCCAGCCAGATCATGCCAGGCCCGCCGGATAGCCCGGCGCCGCATTGCCCGAATTGCCCATCTCGCCCGCACCGCAGAACCAGGCGGGGTCCAGCCCCGCGGCCGCGTCCCGCCATTCCTGCGCGAAGCTGGGCACCGCCCCACACCCGACGAAGCCGCCCGACCGCTCGTGCCGGAACAGCTCCTGCAACTGGATACGGCCGCTTTCCATGCCGGTCACTTCGGCCACCGAGGTCACCACGCGACGCCCGTCCGCCAGGCGCGCCTGCTGCACGATGATGTCGATGCTGGCCGCGATATGTTCGCGCACCACCGCCAAGGGCAGATCCATCCCGGCCATCAGAATCATCGATTCCAGGCGGGCAAGCGCATCGCGTGTGGAATTGGCATGCAACGTGGTCAACGACCCCTCGTGCCCCGTATTCATGGCGGTCAGCATGTCAAAGGCCTCGGCGCCACGGCATTCGCCCACCACGATACGGTCCGGACGCATGCGCAGGGCATTGCGCACCAGTTCGCGGATGTCGATGCGGCCCCGCCCTTCCTGGTTGGCCGGCCGCGCCTCCAGCGCCACCAGGTGTTCGTGGTTCAGCCGCAGCTCGGCGGCATCTTCGATGGTAACCACGCGCTCGCCGTCCGGGATCTCGTTGGACAGGATGTTCAGAAGCGTGGTCTTGCCGGAGCCCGTCCCGCCGGACACCACCACGTTCTTGCGCATGCGCACGCACAGCGCCAGAAACCGCGCCATGGCCTCGCTCAACGAGCCTGCCGCCAGCAGGTCGGGCATGCCGGGCCGGCGCTGTGGAAATTTGCGGATGGTCAGGCTGGCGCCTTTCAGCGCGACCGGCGGAATGATGGCGTGCACCCGCGAACCATCCGGCAGGCGGGCATCCACCATCGGCGAACTTTCGTCGATGCGGCGCCCCAGCGGCGTGACGATGCGTTCGATGACCCAGCGCACGGACTGCTCGCTGGTAAAGGCGCCTGCGTGCCGCCAGAGCCGGCCTTCGCGCTCGATGTAGATCTCGTCGTACCGATTGACCATGATCTCGGTCACGCCCGGCGCCGCCAGCAGGGGTTCGAGCGGCCCCAGCCCCACGGCCTCGTCCAGCACATCGCGACAAAGCGCGACTCGATCAGCTCCGGGCGGCAAATCAACGTCGTCGGCCACGATCTGCGTCAACAGCCGTTCGGCCTCGGCGCGCAGCATCGCGTCGCTCATGCCGGCGACGTCGCGCCGACGCAAATCCAGCGCGCCCAGCAACGCCGCATGCAATCGTCGGCGTTGCTGCAGGGACGGCAGCGCCGCGACGACCAAGGGCGCAGGCATGCCTGCATCCGGAACCAGCGCCGTGACAGGCTGCGCCAATGTGGCGGCATCGGCCGGTTCGTCCTCCGCCCCGCCCGGCTGCGCCCACGCCACACGCAGACGGCATGGCCCGATCAGAATCTCGTCGTCAGGCATGACGGGCGAATGGCGCACCACCCGCTGGCCATTGACGAGCGTGCCGCCCAGCGTACCCAGGTCCTCGAGGACGATCATCGACGCCTCGTGCAGCAGCCGCGCGTGTTGGCGCCCGACCCGCCAGTTGGCGATGCGCAGCCCGCACTGCGTGCCCCGGCCGATCAGAATCGGGGCGGCCACGGTGATCTTGCGCGTCGCCGCGTCTTCATAGGTCATTTCGATTTCAAGCATGGCGCTATTCCTGGTTGATCGCGGTCACACCGCGGCTGCCATCGGCCCACTGCGAACCGGCCCCCGCATAGGGGTCCCATCCCCCCGCCGTCGGAACCGCCGTCCCCAGCCGCGGGGATTCGGGAAACGCGGCATCCACCACTTCACGGCCACGCCGCACCCGATCGGCCATGGCCGGTTCGTGGCGCGAGACGATCTTGGGCGTGACGAAAATGGCCAGCTCGGTTTCGCGCAGTTGATAGCGGCGCGATGAAAACAGCGCGCCGAGAATCGGGATGTCTTTCAGTCCAGGCAGACCGGTGTGCTCGTCGGAACGCTCGCGCGACAGGAAGCCGCCGATGACCAGCGTGTCGCCCGACCGCACGTTGAACTCGGTGGATGCGCGGCGCGTGCGCAATGCCGGCCCGCTGGCCGACGTCAGCGCCATATCGACGGAACTGGCCTCGACCTCGATCAACGAACGGATGACACCGTTGCGATCGATGCGCGGCGTGATGCGCAGAGACACACCATAGGGCTTGAACAGCGTCGTGGGATTGCCACGCGAATCGGTGGACGTATAAGGCACCTCGCCCCCGGCCAGGAAGGTCGCGCTGGCGCCGCTGCGCGCCAGCAACTGGGGCTGCGCCAGCATGACGGCCTCGCCGTTCTGGGCCAGGGCAGCAATGCGCGCCGACAGCAGTGCATTGACGCCGAAATAGCCCGCCGCCGACGACACCGGCGCCGGGGTCTCGATCACCTGTTCTCCGGGGCGGCCCATCCTGCCACGCGACCCGCCATCCCAAGCCAGGCCGGCATTCACGCCCCCCTGCGTCATGCCGTCCCAGCGCACGCCAAACTCGCGCAGCCGGGAACTGGGAATCTCGACCACCTGCACGTCCAGCAGCACCATGCTGTCCCAACCGACCTGCCCGGTGAAATCCAGCACATCCGGATAACGATCGGCCAAGGCGGCAATGCGGGCGCGGTCATCATCGGACAGATCATCGCCTTCGATGACGATGCGGCCGCCCACCAAGGTGCTGCGGGTTCCCGGAATGCGCGCCAGCAGGGATTCGACCTCGGCCCGCAAGCGCGGCGCCCCCGCCGGTACCACCCGCACGTCGTAGGCCTTGACTTGCCCCGCCGCCCAAAGATGCACCGAAGACACGCCCTCGGCGCGTGCAAAGACGACGACCTCGCGGCCTTCGGTCGCGACGGCGCTGAGCACCTGGCCGTTGCCGATGGCAACGCGCGTCACGCCCGGCTGCGACAGCACACGGGTTTCGCCGACCTGCATTTCCAGCGCCTCGTCGGCGGGCCAGGCGGGTGCGCAGACCAGTCCCAGGCACAGCGCGGACACTGCCGCCACGTATCGAATGATCATGGATGCTCCGATTCGAAACGGGCTGCGCCAGCGCCCTGCACGCTGCTCTGCGCGCCCAGCTGGTCGCCGTACAGGATGACCACGCCCGGCTTGCGGCGAGGCTCGCGGTTCAGGCCGATCAACGAAGCCAGGTCGCTTTGCGGCACCGCACTGACGGCTGCGGCGTCGTCGCGGCTGCGCAGCATCGCCGTCAGCGTTCCGGCCTGCCTGGCCGCGATGTATCGCATGGCTTCGTCCGGACTGGCGGCCAGCGTGACATGGGCCGCCCCATCCCCCCCAGCCGTGTCCACCGCCGTCAGCACCCGCATACCTTGCAACAGCGGCACCGTCACCTCGCGATCGCGATACGAGAAGGACACGTAGATGTCGATGGCGTCTCCGGCTCGCAGCATGTCCGAAAGACCGCCCAGGTCGCCCGCGGCAACCATCAGCGCACGCTGACCGGCTTTGAGCCGCGAAGCCAGCGCCGGCACAGGCAGGGAGAAGGCCAGATAGGCCTTGAGCACCGGTTCGCCCTGGGCCAGGTCGGCAGTCAGCTGGGCGCCCAGCACGCCGTCGATGTCTGATGGCTCGACGCTGGCGGCCGGCGCCCATTGCGCCGGGATGTCTCGTATCGCCAGATGCGATTCGTCCAGCGTCGTGCCGGCAGGCAGATCGTAGGCCGCCACCAATCGGCTGACCTGCGGCGTGCGCGCCTCGGCTTCGAGCGCCAGCACGCGTTGCTGCACGTGCTCGCGCACCGCCCAGGCGGACAACAGGCCCGCCGCCAGCGCCAGCAGATACACGGCGGCCTTGCGCAAGCGCCGCACACCTTGCGTGAAGAAGCCGGTCATGGCGTCCACCGCCTGACCCACAAACCGCTGCCTGCATCCAACGGCACCAGCAGCCATTGCAATTGGGCCCCCTGACGCCGCCACGACTGCCGCCCTGCGCCGGCCGGCTCGCTTTCAACACGGCGCCATCCATCCCGTAGCAGCCCCTGCTGCAACAGCAACGCCAGGCGTGCGGGCGGCAGAGGATGCTGCCAAATATGTTCAGACACCTTCATGCCCCCTTCCAATACGGTGAAATCCAATCTGAGACGGGCGTTGGCCGGCAACCAGGCCGGCGGGACCGAGGCGGGCAACGGTTGCGCATGAATCGCGGAAATGCTGCCGACACAGCGTCCGGCTTCGGGACTTTCCATCTGCGCCACCCACCAGGCATCGCCGACCTGGCCGGACAAGATCGCCTGCCCCGGCAGCACCTGAAGATCGCCCAGCGCCGGCTGCTGGCGTGACAGCTGGCGAATCAATTCAGGTGCATTGACCGGCGCGTCGAATACGACCACCTGCACGGGTGCACCGCTCAGCCACATGCGGTCGGCCAATGGCTCGACTCGCGAACCCGGCGGAAAGCGCAGCGCCGACAGCGACGCCACGCCGGAAGCCACGTGTAGCCCCATTGCCTGCCGTACGGCGCCCGCGGCCACGCCAGGCCCGGCAGGCCAGGCCAGCCAGGCAGCGGCAACCCACACACGCCATGAACGACGGGTGCAGCCCCCCGCCATTGGGCCGCCACGCCAACCGCATCGCGTCAGGGAAGGCGTGCTCATGGCGTCATCCTGCCGCGCTTGCCCAGGCGATCGGCGGGAACCAGATCCGCCCAGGACGACAGCCAATCCGTGGTGATCGCAGGCCGCCCCCAGGGCGCATCCACGCGCCCCACCCTGCCCCCGATGCTGCGCGCCAAGGGCAACGAACGATCGGCCGCTTGCCTCCAGGCCGTCGGGGCGGCCCCGATGCGACGCTGCGCGTCGTCATCGCCATGCGCGTATCCCGCCCCCGCCGCAACACTGGTGCGGCGCGCGATGCGCGCGGCATTCCAAAGTGCCGAGCCGGACAACGCCGTCCCGGCCGTGACAGCCAACAGTTGCAGGTCCGCCCCGAACCATTCCGCTTGCAGACCGGCATTGCCGGACGCTGCGGCGCCCGGCATCGATTGCGAGCGGCCCGACTGTGCCCCGGCCCCAATCGGACGTGCCAGGGGCGCCCCGGCGGCGGACGCCATCACTGCCCGGCGGCTGGCCTGCGCCATTTCCTGTGCGGCGAACTGCAACTTGCCCACCCAGGCCACGGCCAGGAAGGCCATCGTCAACAACGGCAACATGAGCAGCGCCTCGACCAGAGCCTGGCCGCGCTGACGAAGATAGGCGGGCATCATGGCGCCCCCTTGGCCGCCAGGGCCTCGGCCAGGGTGACGGCCGACAGCCGTGCCTGCCAGTACGGACGGAACAACGTGGCCCATTCGCCACGCCCGTCGCCCCGTGCCTGCGGACGCGCGAAATAGGTTTCGGCGGCACTGGTGACCGTCAGCGTTCCGCCCCCGCCCAAAGCGGCATGACGAAACCGGCCCACCGGCGCAGCGACCGTACTGGCGGCGTCAGTGGTGGGCAACGCTCGCCCTGCCAGGCTGACCGCCACGGCAAAGCGCAAGGGCGCCTCGCGGCGACTCCGTGCGACCTCGCGATACCCGGGCAGCCCCAGGCCAGGCCAGCGCTGCACCTGCGCCATGGCATAGGAATTGGCCATGGGATTGGTTGCGCCGTCGAAGATGTTCCAGTTCGTGGACAGTTCCACCCAGCGCCAGAAATCCTGCGCGGAAAAATCCTCGGGCGGCGATTCCACGTAATCGAGATCGGGCGGCGGCCTGGATTTCTGGCCTTGCGCCGTGCCCCAGCCCATGGCGTATTCGCGGTAGTAACACCCAACCCACCGGTTGGACCGCAACGCATGAAACGATTGCGTGTCCAGCGCCCCCCACCGACCGTCCGGCCCCAGCCAGGTCGATCCGCGCCGCCGCAGTTCATGGCGCAAGATCGGGCAATACATGCTGACAGGCCAAAGGTTGCGGCGCGTCTCGTTGCGGCGATCCAGGAAGCCGAAGCGTCCTGCTGCCTGCTCCACCGCCGGACGCAGGCCACCCTGGCGCGTGGCGGCGTGGCGCGCAACGAAACCCGGCCAACCGTCGCTCAGCAGCCGGATGACGGGCTCAGCCCGCGCCGACGAATTCAGGCCAAAGCTGCCGCCCGCATCGGCATAGTTGTCGTGCAGCACGGCGCGCATGAGCCGATCACGCGATGCCGGCAAATGCTTCACCGCCGCGGCCGCGCCGGCATCCAGCACCCGGTGCACGATGCGGTCGTGCTCGGCATAGGCGCGCGCCAGATCGGCCTCTGCGCCAGGCTGCCCCCGAGCCATCGCGTAGGCCAGCCCGGCATCGGGGCCGAACAGCATGGCTATCAGCGCCATGGGCGGGTTGTTGCGGTTGCGCTGGCCCGCCAGCGTGCGCAGGTACTGCGCCCCGGTCCCCAGGGTGACCAGGTGCGCCATCGCCACCTGGTGGGCGATCTGGGTGCGGTTGACGTAGGCCAGGAAATTCAGTTGACGCGCCTGTTCCAGCGCACCGCTGTAAGCTGCCGCGTCCGCGGCGTGGGTCAGGCTCGAGCGCGACTCTACCGTGCGCCCCAGGTTGTAGAGCATGACCAGCGACACCGATACCGTGGCCGCCAGCAGCATGCCCAGCACCAAGACCTGGCCTTGCTGCGAGGCGAATGGCGCAACGCGCTCGAGCCTGGCGTTCACTTGTCGGCCGCGGCGTTGCCGGTAAAGGACTTGAGCGACCGCGCCTTGGTCTGCGCGGCGGCCTTTTGCGCGGCCTTCTGTGCATCGCCCGACTGCTTGGTGCCGTCTTCGCCGGCCAGCTCGCGCGCCATTGCCGCGGTCTGCGACCGCACGACCTGTCCGAAGTACTGGTACACGGCGATAGCCGCCACCGCCACCAGGGCCACGACCACGATGTACTCGGTCATGCCCTGCCCTGTCTGACGCCTGCGAAATGCCAACATTTTCAACCTCTGCTCGCTGTGAATGAGGGTCTCAGTGTCGGCTTGGCCGCAGGGGCCAACAATTCGCGGATGCCGAGGCGGACAAATGCGGCGCGACAGTCTTGACGAACTCGCCGCGCAAGCTGCCCGCCTTGGGCCGCACCGAAAAAAATGTTGTAACCCCCTAATTTCACTGGGGTTTTCCCTATTGCCCGGGCATAGGGGCAGCAGTAGATTGGACTTGCCGGGCTGTCTGACACCCATCGCGTGCGAAGCCGGGCAGGAGCGCCTCAGACTCATCTCGAGCTGAGGCGCTCTTCCATTTCCAGGGCCGGCAAACGGGCTCCTGCCCCGGCCTCGGCATTACAAAATCTATACACAGTCGCCCAATTCCCTGACAGGGCCGTGGCTAGCATGGCGGTTTTCCCCTGGACAGACCGACTCATGCCCGCCTACGCCCCAATGCCCAGGGCCAAACGCCCCGAGCCGGGCGAACCTCGCAACCCCGCCATCGACGCCTTGCGCGGCCTCGCCATCCTGTGCGTCGTGCTGCTGCACGTGCAGATCCACATTCCGCAAGAACAAAGCCTGCTGGGCAAGGTGCTGCCCGCACCGCTGTTCAACATCGTCTTTCGCAGCGGTTACTACGGCGTCATCATTTTCTTCGTCATCTCGGGCTTTCTGATCACGCGCACTTGCCTGGCGCGCTGGGGCAGCCTGGCCGCTGTGCCGTGGGCGCCTTTTCTGTGGCGCCGGTTCGCCCGCATCTATCCCTGCCTGCTGTTGCTGCTGCTGGTGCTGGCGGGCCTGCATTGGGCGCAGATGCCCGGCTTCGTGATCGAAGACACTTCCCTGGCACGCGCCAGCGCGGCCGCAGTGACGCTGCACCTGAATTGGCTGGAGGCCCAGGTCGGCTATCTGCCCGCAGCCTGGAACGTGCTGTGGTCGCTCTCCATCGAAGAAGCCTTCTACCTGGCCTTTCCGCTGCTTTGCCTCCTGTCCCTGGCAGTGGGGCCGCGCGCGTTGCGGCTGACGCTGCTCCTGTTCGTGGTGCTCGGCCCGTTTGCCCGCGTTGCCTTTACCCAGAACGAGATCTGGGCCGATCACTCGTATCTCTCGGGCATGGACGGCATCGCCATCGGTTGCCTGGCCGCGCTGGCCGCAGCCCGCCTGAACCGCGCTCGCCACTCGTACCGCCGCGGCCTGCTGCTCGCGGGCATCGCCTTGTTCGCGCTGGTGTTCCTGCTTAGAAAGGCGACGTCCTCGCTGGGGCTGACCGCCCTGGGACTGAACGTCACGCTGCTGGAAATCGGCGTGGCCTGCCTGCTGATCGGCTGGAGCCTGCGCACATCCCACCCGCCGCGGCACAACCCCGCGATGGCCGCGCTGCGCTGGATCGGTCACAACAGCTACGAGATCTACCTGACGCACATGTTCCCGGTGCTGCTGCTGGCGGCCGCTTCGTGCCGCAATTCCGGCGGCGCCGTATCCACCTGGTGGCGCGCAGGCGCATTGACGGCGGCCAGTGTGCTGGCGATCCTGCTGGCCGCCATGCTGGGCGGCCTGGTGGCCCGCTATTACTCGGCCCCCATGCGGCGCTGGCTGATGCGGCCCGCGTGGGTTGCCCTGCGGTGAATTCCCCGCTGCGCCATCGCGGGCAGCCGTCAGCCAGCTGCGGCGCGACCGCCCGTGGAGCCGTTCAGGCTGTCGGCATCCAGGCGCCTGAACACGAGCGCCGACAGCAATGTGATCGCGCCCACGCACAGGAAGGTCAGCGTGAACGCCCAGCCCAACGCGGCATTGCCCGGCCCGGAAAACACGCCCACCAGGCCGCCGCCGATCGTCACGCCCAAACCGATGGCCAGCATCTGCACCATCGAAAACAGGCTGTTGCCACTGCCCGCGTCGCGCGTGCTCAGTCCCTTGAGGGTGACGCTGTTCATGGCCGCGAACTGCATCGAGTTGGCCGCGCCGAACAAGGCCAGTTGCACCACTTGCAGCGCCATGGGCCAGCCGTGCGAGATGGCCGCGAACGACATGATGGACGCCCCCACGAGCACCGTGTTGGCAAGCAGGAACGTGTCATAGCCGAATCGCCGCACCAGCGGCGCGATCCAGGGCTTGGACACCGTGCCGGCAATCGCGGCCGGCAGCATCATCAGGCCGGACTGCAGCGGCGTATAGCCCAACTGCAACTGCAGCAGCAGCGGCAACAGGAAGGGCACGGCGCTGCTGCCGATGCGGCACACCAGGTTGCCGATCAGCCCCACGCTGAAATTGGGTTCGCGAAACAGGCGCAGTTGAAACAGCGGGTTGTCGCGCCGCCGAGCATGCACCACATACAGCGCCACCGTCAGTGCGCTCAGCGCGAACAGCCCGGCCGACCAGGCCGCCCGCCCCTCGCCGGCAGGCAGGTCCAGCGCCAACGAAAACGCCACCATGCACAACGACAGCAAACCGCAGCCCAGCACGTCGAACGGCGCAACATCGGCCAACGCGTCCTCCGGCAGATAGCGACGCACGGCGAACAGACCCGCCAGGCCGATCGGCACATTGATCATGAAGATCCAATGCCAGCTGGCTACCTGCACCAGCAGCCCACCCAGCGTCGGCCCGAAGATCGGCCCGACCTGCCCCGCGATGGACACGAAGGCCAGGGCCGAGATGTACTGGTCGCCCGGCACCCGCCGCAGCACCGCCAGGCGCCCGATGGGCAACAGCATCGATCCGCCGACGCCCTGCACCACGCGGGCGATCGTCAGTTGCGTCAGGCTCTGCGCCAGGCCGCAAAACACGGACCCCACCGCAAACACCAGGATCGCCGCCAGATAGACGCGGCGCGTGCCGTAGCGGTCCGCCAGCCAACCCGATGCCGGTGTCAGCATGGCCATCGTCAGCGTGTACGCCACCACCACGGGCTTGAGCGCCAGCACGTCCTCGCCCAGGCTGCGCGCCATGGCGGGCAAGGCAGTATTGACGATGGTGGTGTCCAGTGTCTGCATGAAAAAACAGGCGGCGACCACCCAGAGCAGGGCGCGTTGCGAAGAAGGTGCGGGCATGCCTGAATCGTACTCCCGGGCAGCCAACGCGCCGCTGACAGCGCCACAACGTGCAAGCCGATTCATGCCCGGCCAACGATCGGTTATCCTCCGGGTCATCGAAAAATTGGAAGACTTGCCGTGAGCCACGCTCATCCCCTCCCGGCCGAAAAAACGGCCCTGGTGCTGTCCAACCGGCTGGGCGATTCGCTGTACCAGATGACCATCGCCAACAACCTGCGCAAGGCAGGTCGGGATATCTCCGTCTATGGCGTCCACGGCTATGCCCTGCGGGAATGGTTTCCCGATTTCGACATCCAGCCCCTGCCGTCGGACATCACCAACCTGGCGGGCTACGACACCATCGTGCAGATGGACCCGGACAGCCCGTTCGACGGTCTCGGTCGCGTCTGCAAGCGCTTTCTCAGTACCAAGGCGTGGGGCCAGGCCCAACCGACGCCGCGCAAGCACAGCTCGCCCAACGGCATCCTCGATGAATTCCGCAGATTCTCTTTCGATGCCTTTGGCCTGACCCACTGGAGCGACGACAACGGACTGCAGGCCCCTGCCCGCTTCAAGGCGCGCCGTCACCCCAAGCGGGTGATCCTGCATCCGACCTCCAGCGAGGCGGAACGCTGCTGGACGCCCGGCAAGTACGTCATCGTCGCCAAGCGCCTGCGCGCCATGGGTTACGAACCGGTGTTCGTGCTGGCCCCGTCCGAACGCGAATATTGGTTGCCGCTGCTGGAGCCCGCGCATGCCGGGCACGTCCAGGCGCCCTCCATCGAAGGCGTCGCCGCGGAAATCTATGAATCCGGCTGGTTCATCGGCACCGACTCCGGCATCGGCCACCTGGCCTCATGCTGCGGCCTGCCTACCGTTACCATCGTTGATCGTCCCCGCAACATGCCGCGCTGGCGCCCGGCGTGGGCCGCCAACATCATCGTCAAGCCGTGGTGGCTGCCCTTGCGCACCATGCGCCGCAAGTACTGGCGCGAAGCCACCACCGTCTCGGCCGTCATGCGCTGTTTTGGCCGCATGGTGCACCGCCAGCACCCCTGAGCCACAACGTGACAAGGCCGGCTGCCGAATCATCGGCAAGCCGGCCTTGTTGTCTACGCACAAGCCGCTACGACTATCGACGCGGCGTCAGGCAACCGCCTCGACGTTACGGGCGAGCTTCGCGTGTTCCATCGCGACCTGATACGCCCCCAGCGTTTCCGCCATTTTCTGAGGCAGCATGAAATGCCGGTCGGCATAGCGGCGCGCCTGTTCCGCGATCTGGGCTGCCTGCCCTGGATTGGCCCAGATCCAGGCCAGATGATCCGCAAAGCCCACCACGTCGCCTGCCGGCGCCAGCCAGCCGGTCTCGCCGGGGTGCACGATCTCGGGCAAGCCGCCCACCGCACTGGCCACCACGGGGCAGCGCGACGCAAAGGCTTCCGGTACAACCCGCGACCAGGCCTCGTTCACGGACGGCACCAGTATGGCGTCAGCAGCATGCAGGACATTGGCGACGTCTTCGCGATGGCCGGCAAAGGTCACGTGGTCACCCATCCCGAGTTCGGTCACCAGGTTGCGCAGCTGCTGCCCGTAGGCCGCCGTCGCCCCCGTGGGCATGCCCACAACCAACGCGTGCGCCGGAATACCGCGTTGCCGCAATACGTTCACGACGCGCAGCAGATCTTCCTGGCGCTTGTCGGGCCGCAGCATGCCGATGGTCGCCACCACGAACGCGGCCGGGTTCACGGCCAGTTCCTTGCGCAGGGATTGGCGCACGGCCGGCTTGTCGGTGTCAGAGAAAAAACCGTGCTCGGCCCACTCGCCTACAACGCTGATCCGCTCACGTCCCGCGAAGCCCGCCGTGACGATGTCCTGCGCGCCACCTTCGCTGGTGGTGATCACGCGATGGCAACCCAGGCGCCATTCCAGCCGACGGCGCCATGACGTGCGCAACGGACGGGAGAAGTGCCAGGTCCTGACCAGCGAGCACAGATCGCGGCACAGCGCGCTGGCCTTGGCATCGGGCGTGCCATGGGCATCGATGACCTGGATGCGCAGGTCCTTCACGATCTGGCGCAGCAACATGACGCCAGACCACGAATACGGCGCACTGAAATCCATGCCGATCGTCGCCAGCCCCCAACTACGAGCCAGTTTCAGCGTCTCGCTGGCCGGCGGTGCGGCGATCGCCACGGCGTGGCCATGCTCGCGAAGCCAGCGCGCCTGATCCAGGACGCGAAACTCCATGCCGCCCAGGTTAGGGCCGGAAAGGGTGTGCAGGATTTGCATGGGGGACCTACGGGTACAAAGACAAGCGGCCGGCATGAGCCGGCCGAGATAGCGACAGCAGCGCCTGTCCCGTCCCCCGCTGCATGGCGATCGATAGCAATGCACCGCGGCAAAGACCACGGAAAAACCGAAGGGATCGCAACAACATGAGTGGGCGCGCTTGGTAAACTGCGTTCCTGTTGTCTGTCTCGGAAGGCCGCAACCCTCTCGAAATCGACTGAAACGCTATTTTTGTTAAATTCAGCAATAAGCCAGGAATATAGGCGTGCCCCCAGGCCCAAGTTGGAGTACTTGTTTAAGCTTTGTTAAGTTCTTTGCTGTTTTTGTAACTTTTTAATTCTTAAACAGACAAAATTAGCACTTCGATGGAAATAGGCTGGGATCTGGGCACTCAGTCACCTGCCGAACGCCCGAGATGCTGAATCAGGCCGCAATCGGACCCTCAGAAAATGCACGCCTTCTGCGAGCATTCATACAGAAAACCCGCCACCCGAGCCGCCGGGTAAAGCACCACAACCGCTGTAGCCAGCACCCACCAGCGCCGCTGCCGGCGAATGACCAGCCCCACGCAGACAAGCCAAGCCAGCACAGCTGTCCAATACGCCGGGAAGTACGGCCCCAGCCCGACCATCAGCCAATCAATACGGGCCAGAGCCGCCAACACGACCACTGCGATCAGCAAGATGACGAGCGTCAGCCGGTTGCCTGATCGGTACACCGAATGGAACATGCATGACCTCGCATAGGTAGAGCGGGTAGGCACAACGCTACTGGACTGCACTCGTTGACACGGAGAAACCGCCGACGAGCGCACCGTTCATTCTGTCGCAGAGACCCGATTTCCCGATTGCAGCAACCTTCCCGTACGAAGGTTGCGGTAGCTGGATGCGTGAGCCTAGCGCTGACCACGAAATAAAACTGCCAGCTAGCCGCGGGGCCTCCATCGCCAGCCTCTGGCCAGACGCAAAGCCCCGCGCTCAGCTCAGTGTGGGCCGAAACTCTATCGGCGGTGCGCTGGGTCAGATTGCCCCTCAGGTGATGAAGGCAGGGCTAGACTGCACGCGGAAGCCATTGCTCTCCGGCTCCCGGTTTCGGATCCACCTGCGACGAAGCCCAGCAAAAGAGCCGCAATAGGGCATACGATCGATTTTAGCTTGAGCATTGTCGTCCTGGTTTAGAGCGGCTTGGGCCACATCGACTGTAGCCGGAACTCCTTGGGCCAGAAACCCCGCGCCGGGCCGCCAGTTTGCAGACGGCGCGTAAGTGGGAGCTCCGTAACGAGCACACTCAAAAGCGAATCCGTGAGAAAGGCGGCGACACCCCAGTGCGTACAAACTGTTAACGCGCCTCTCAAGCACCGAAACGTAACTCACAAGATCGCCGTATTGCGGCGTGTCCATGCGCATTCTTTTTGGACGAAAAAAGGCCACAGGAGCCGTTCTACTCAATTGTTGCTGGACAGCAGCTTCAGCCTATGGAGGTTCTTTTAGGAGAGATACAATCCGGCTCCCTATCGCCCTGCATTCGAGACTGTCCATGAAAGATCAGAAAAACTTTTTGCCGTGGGTACAAGCTTTGCGTGGAATCACCGCACTGATGGTCGTCATGGTGCATGCTCGCCTCTATCTGCGCGGCGAAACGGGCGAATTCGTAGCCAAGACCTTTTTCTATCCTGGCGCGATGGGGGTCGATCTGTTCTTCATGCTAAGTGGCTTTCTCATGGTCCTTACAACGACCGATAGTGATGGAAGCTGGAGGTACACCTATCGTTTCTTATATAGGCGTGTAGCACGGATCTGGCCCGTCTACGCCTTCACATGCTGCCTATTTTTGGCGTTAGCACATTACTCTTCTGCGTTCCCTCTGCCGCTGTCTGAATACAGAATATTTATTGAGAGTCTGCTTTTTATTCCCGTCAATCCGACATCCCCACCATACTTTTCACTGCCTAACCCCGTGGCATGGACGCTATGCTTCGAATTCTATTTTTATGTAGTCTTCGCCCTATCTCTGTGTTTCAAGAACGGCCGCTGGGTAGCGCTCTCAGTATGGTTCATGTTGACGGTCGTCGCAATTCCTATGTCGACCGGAACCTTCAACCTTAGCGTCACTGACAATCATAGATACCTCGACTTCAAGTATGCGAATCTAGCCGTCAATCCCATCGTGATTGAGTTCGTGTTGGGCATGCTTGTCGGCAAGGTATACCTGTCGAACGTTTGGCTGCCGAATCGTTACGTGCTATTGGGCCTCACAGCCGCGGCGGCGATTCTCATAGTCGTTCTATCGGCCGCAGGTATTACGACCTTCCATGGCCCACTCGGCTGGGGGGGAGGAGTATTTCTGCTTTTCCTGAGCATTGCGATGCTCAGCAAGGTCGCTCATCTGGGGGTCCCGACGTGGTCCCTGTGGCTTGGGAAAATCTCCTATTCCCTTTACTTGACCCATCTATTCGTATTCAAAATACTGAACATGCTCAGCCAGGAGCTAGGCTGGACAGACGGAGACCAGCTGCCGCAATGGCACTTCTGGGTTAACCCAATTTTCGCCCTGTTCTTTGCCGCAGTTGTTTTCCGCTACGTTGAGACCCCCGGTTCAGCATGGCTGAACCATGTTCTGACGATGAGATGGAAAGCCCCAACGCTCAGGCCGCAACGCGCTTCGCTGTAGAGCAGGCTGGCGATAGCGGAACGGGCCTATTGAAGCTGCCCCAATCGTACAGATCCGAGACCTCCGATGGAGGTTCATGGTCAATAACATCGATTCCAGACAATCACAATTCAAAGGGCGCCGGTTCCGCCACCTTGTTAAGTCCAGCATCGACTCTGGTCGCTCCGCCCCTCCCACGCCCTAACCTTTGTTAGGATGGGTACAAGTCCGCAGCGAGCACGAAACACTACAGCCACTTGGCTGCCGAGTCGATCAAACAAGCTCTTGGGAAGATCGGCCCCCCCCCCACGCAAAAGAAAGCGCGGGTTGCGTAAACTGCCCGCAAACCCGCGCTAATTCTTGGTAGGCCCCCCGAGAGTCGAACTCGGCACCAACGGATTATGAGTCTGCCGAGGAATCCAGGTTTTATGCGGGTTCCCGGCCAATAGCCGTTCCGCAATCATATTGGCGTACCGCCGAAAAATCCCTTTAGAATCAATCACCGATTTTCGATTGCGGAACGGTTTTTTGGGGGGGGATGGCGCATGGAAGACAACGGAATCCTCGAACGGGTCCCCGGCCAGTACGTGGCCCAGGCCGCCCTCACCCTGCCGCCGGCGGCCACCGCCGAGGACCGCGACTACCCGGTCGAGATCGACGCCGGCCACGCCGGCCTGGTGCGCCTCACCTTCCGGCGCCAGAAGGCCAAGCGGGCAAAACACACCCACTGGTTCTGGTCGGCCAAGCGGGCGGACGCGGTTTAGGGCCTGGCCCAGGCGTCCACGACCGCCTGGTGGCGCGCGGCGCACTCCGCATACTGGAACGCCAGCGCCACGTGCGCCTGCGCAAGGTCATCCCAGGACGGCGAATCAACGCGAGGAATTGGCGGGCACGGTGCGCTGAGATTGACGGGCAGCGTTGGCCGCATCGATACCGTCGTTGGTTGCGCGCACCCGGCCAGGGTCGCGCACGCAGTCAGCAGGCAAAGGGCGCTGAACGATTTCACGGGTGTACCTCTCGATGACCTGCGGCCGCGTCGCGGCGAGTTGGTCGATAAGGGCCTGGATGCCGCCGGACAGCCCGGTCAGCCGTTCGGCCTCGGTTTTGAAGCCTTCCAGCTCGGCTAGGCGATGGGCTGCCTGGCACTCTTCCCGGCCGGCGACGCGCTGAGAATGCCCATAGAGCACGACGCCGGCGCCCAGCACCATCACCACCGCCGCGCCGCCGATCCAGGGCAGCGCCATGCGCAGGAACGGGTTCACGGCTGCACCTGCGCGACGGCCTGGCGGTAGAGAACTGGCCAGGTCTGGGGATGCGGCCTGCCCGGGCGCCAGGTGCGCAGGTAGAGCGCCCAGCCGGCGTCAGCATCACCGACCGGCGGCAGCGCCTTCGGATCGGTCCACAGCAGCAGCCGCGCGACGCCGGCGGCCAGCACGTCGTCATACTCGAGCGCGGCGTAGATGGCGTCCGGGTCGCACGCCACACTGCGGGCCTTGCACAGCGCCACCAGGTGGTCCTTGCTCGCCGCGTGCAGGAACACGCCCCACACGCCGCCGCGGCTGGCGCGCGTGCCCTTTTCGAACTGCCAGAAGCCGCGCGCCGGCCCGCCGATCTGCTGCCGATGCGTGAATCGACTTTCTTGCAGGCCGATGGCCAGCAGCATGACGCGCGCCGCCGGCGTGTCCATGCGCGCCGGCAGCAGCGCCAGCGCCGGGGTGATTGCGTCAGAGACGATGGTATCCAGGGTCATAGCGTGGGTTTCCTGATGTGCTTTGCCGTCACGGCGGCAACGTAGAAGGCGGCCGACGCGGCAAGCGCGGCATCACCGGCGCTCGCCCAGCCCGCGATGAATATCCGGCACGCGGCGCCGGTGGCGGTCAGGCTGACGGCGGCCAGGCCGATCCGCTCGAAGGTCGTGTCCTTGATGGCGCGCGAGAATATGGCCAGCACCGCGCCGCCGGCGACGATGAGCCAACTCACGAAGGCCAACACGGCCCAGAGAGTCAAGTAGATGGTGCTGTCCATGTCATGCCCCTTTGCCGCGCACGCGGTCAATCACGGCCTGCCACAGCGCCCCGATGGGCGCAGCCTGGACGGCCTCCCATGCGCGCGAAACGATCGCCATGCCAAACATGCCGGTCAAGAAGCCCGCCAGGCCCTCCGGTATGCCCAGCAGCAGAGACAGATATGGAGCCCCGTAGTAGGCAACGAGAGATCCACTGACGGCCATGCTCAAGCGCGCCGGCCAGGATCCCTGCAGGTAACGCATGGACACAGCCGCGCCCAGCACGCCAGCGAACTTTGCCGCGAAGGCGTCGAAGTCTTGGATGTTCAATCGCGTCCCCTATAAACGAAAAAAAGCCCGCCGAAGCGGGTCAATGAAAATCTCATGAGAAAGCCTAGCCGAGGCTTATCTAAACCTCTCAGCATGGTTTGGCCTACTCTGGTCGGGAGTCGAGAGGCACATTCCAAACGGCGAGAATCGCCCAACAGGAAGTAGTTGCCGCCAATCTGGCACCCCTCTGAATTCGATGTATCGGTACGTGTACCAAGATATCGAAAACGTCAAAACCAAATAGCCGATATACGGCCAAAATCCAGTGACGAAGGGTGCCAGCTTTACCGCTATTACACCGTGCCACAAATATAGGCTATAGCTCATCAAACCCATCATCTGCAGGGGCCATGAGGTAAAGACTCTGGTTAGCGACGACTTCGATCTAAGCAACGTAACAGTGCAAAGCAGCATCCCGACGCACAACAGCGTATTGAACGTGCCGGCGGTCCACGACGGAAATCGGCCAGAAAGCCAAGCAGTCCAGAGGGCCATGCCGCAATAGATTAGAACGGCGCCACCGACAAACTTCCACACCGCCCATCTAGGATCATCGGTACGCAAGCTCCAATGAGCTGCCAACATTCCAAACAAAAAATCATCCAACCGCCCGATCACCGAGTCTGATATGAAGTTCAAAGGCAGTCTCGGGCCGACCACAAGCCACTCTCCAAAAATCCTTGTGGCCGTCGAAAGAGACAAACCTACTGCCAGAACCGGCCCCCACCCAAATCGTCTAATAAACAACAGAAGAAAAGGGAACAGGATAGAAAACCAAATTTCCACCACCAGGGACCAAAGCACCCAATTGACGCCGGGGAAAAACATACGCTCCGAAAACCAGGTCGTGAACGTCATGTACCTGAGAAGGTCAAGGTAGGCAGCAGGACTGCTTAGATCCAAGGGGGCATAGAAAACGGACAGCATCAGAACACAGAGCCCAAGCAAGGGCAGCAAACGCATTGCGCGCCGCTTGTAGAACTGCCAAATATCATGAGCACATGACAGCCTGCGCTCTCCTGAAACGTATGGCAGATATAGAACAAATCCGGACAGGAAGAAGAAAAGATTGACCCCCAGCCAGCCACTGTTCGACAGCACGGAAAGAACAGGAAACCCAGAAGCATCCACGCGCAGCGACACAGTATGCTGATAAATAACAGCGACAATGGCTAGACCACGTAAGCCATCAATCATTGGGAGTCTCGCCATCTTTACCTCTCGCAGTTAGGCCGCGATTCTAGGTCGCCAAACGCTTTGGGGTCAATGTTCCTTCGTCGTAGCCATTGCCGTTCCACCGATTAAACTGGAACTTCAGGCCATTTCACCCTCGCGGGGAATGCCGGATCACTCGCAATACGGCTGACGTCGACTGTGTAACGCTTCCAGCGCTTCAGCAGCATCACCTCTTCTGGCGACGCCTCACCGGACTCGACCATGAACATCAGTGGAAATACGCGTAAAAGCGCATTGCCAAGCCGGGAATCGATTTCGGCTAACACTTCTGCCTCAGATGGCGGCGGCTTCTGAGGCAAATGGAAGGTGCCATCCATATGAAGCCAACCTACTGCTGGCGTTGGCTCAACGTCCGTGATATCCACCCACAATAAATCTGGGTGGAACATTTTCTTGATATCCCCTTCGGTTGACAGTAGTTCCGCCACCGCACCATCAATGATAAGAGCATAAGTCCGCATCATGCGTACTCCCAAACGATAACAATCCCGGGCGCGCCAGTGCCGCCAGTAGTCGCGCCAGCCCCCGCACCACCAGCGCCTCCGGACCCGCCGCTTCCCGGTGCTACACCTGCGACACCGTTCGTGGGCGTCGCGAACACACCGATGGCCCGGCCTCCAGAGCCGTAGACCGATGCCCCTCCCTCGCCACTGCCTCCAAACGTGACGCTAGTGGCCGCGCCAGGTTGTCCCCGGCCGCCCGATGCATTCACGATATTCCCACCAGTGGCGCTCGTCTGCGCGCTGTTGTTAATGCAGAAAACCGGAGCTGCGCCAGCGGTATAGGATTGGCCGCCTTGCCCCCCCGGGGCGGACACAAGCGCTCCGAAGGAAGATGCGCCACCACTCCCGCCGCTGGCGCCCAGGGCGCCAGACCCCGGCGCCCCGACCATGACAGAAACACTGGCAAAGCCCGTCACAATTCGCGATTTCCCATATGCTCCGGCGTTCCCGCCAGGGCATGTGCTCACAGTAGATGCACCTGTCGCCTGAGATCCTCCGCCGGCTCCGCCCGCTCCCTGAACTTCCACCACGATTGAACGAGTTCCGGACGTCGGGGTATATGTGAAAGTTCCTGCCGTGGGAAAGACTTGCACGTTGAGCAGGCGGCCGGCAAACGGCTGCGACCAACCCGCGCCGCCCGTGCCCGGGTTGGTCGTGTTGTTGTTCACGTCCGACCGGTAGACGGTGTCGCCGGAAAGCACGTGAGCACCGCTCGGCCATCCTCCGTCGATGTCTTGCCAGGTGGCGAATCCGTGGAGTTGCACGCCTCCGAGGGCTTCAGTTACCTCGTTGATCACACCGTTCATCTCGGCCCGGCCGACCGGGCGATAGTTCGGGTTGTCACTGGGAAGCTCGTAATCGGGCGTCCATCCAGCCGAAAGCGACACCTTGCCGTCCGGTTGATCGGCCGTCGCCAGCACTTCCTTGTCACCCGTTGCCGCGAACGGCGTCTTGTAGATCCTGGTAGCCATTTAAGCTCCAAAGTTTCCGTTTTCGAAATTGAGGTGGTTTTGGCCGAAGCCCCATGACGGCTTGACCTGCACTTTCCAGCCCACCTTCACAGTGGACGGCCGGGGCAAGATATCCGTCTTCTCCAGCAGACGACGCAACCTGTAGTCGGGCGCCTGGGTGAAAAAGAACGTCACCAGCGTCATGTCGTAGCTGTCCGCCACATAGGCGACGCCCTCACCGAACACATTGGCCATCGCCTGATTGATGTTCGGCGCAGTTGGCCGCATCGTCAGCTGGAACCAACGCAGCTTTAAGAGCTTGCGGGCCGACTCGATGTCGAGGCTGACCTGCCTATCGGCAGCGCGCCCGAAGTTTCCATTGCCGAAGTTTTTGTTCGCCGGACCAAATCCGAAGACGCCCTCGACCCGGCGCGGCTCACCGATTTCGAGCGACACGCCCAGAATCCGGGCCCAGACTGCCAGGCCGAATTCGTTGGCCGAGTCTAGATCGAAGACGTCCCGATGCCAGTCTTGCCAGAACTTTGCCTGGTGACTATCAAGCCAGGCCTGGTCGTTCCTTGCCAGCGCCACCGCGCGCGGGGCGCCTTCGTACTGCCACAGGATGGAGCGCATCAGATCGACCGAGAAGTCGAATTCTTGGGTTCCGCTCATGAGATCACCACCTGAATCGAGCTGCGTTGCGTGCGAGCGATCTGGTTCGGAGCGATCACCATCGTGTCCGCCGACCAGGTGCCGGAGCCGACGACCGACAACTCAACCTTCTTGACGAAGATCGAAGGCTCCTGCTGGTTAATCGCGCTGGCTATCTCGAAGGTGGAAACGTCACTGCCAACCACGAAGCTGACGTCACCGTCGGTCTCGCCGTTCACGTAATTCATGACCAAGTCCGGAATCAGCTGCTGCACATCGAGAGTGCTCGAACGCACGGTCACCCTGATCAGCAGTGTCACCTCTTGCGGCCGATCGAACTTGACCTCATACAGGCGACCGTTGATCGGATCAGGAACTTGCACCACGACCGCCCCGTTGTAGCCGCCACCCACCGTCTTCGTTTCGAAAAGAGCCCGTGCGACCTCCATATC
The DNA here is from genome assembly GCF_902859705.1 of Achromobacter deleyi. Classification (GTDB taxonomy): domain Bacteria; phylum Pseudomonadota; class Gammaproteobacteria; order Burkholderiales; family Burkholderiaceae_B; genus Achromobacter; species Achromobacter deleyi. Next base: position 239,355 of record NZ_CADIJO010000005.1, read on the forward strand.
CGTGCCGCCCTCGACGCAGGCCCAGATGCTGTGCTTGCGCATTGTGATGCCGTCGACCACTCGATTGACGTCTTCGAAGTTTTCCAGGTAATAGCAGGACCGGACAGCCTCGATGTCATAAAGCCGCGAGACGATCGCCTCGTTGATCGACGTCGTCTGTAGCGCCAGCGTCTGCGCGCGCCGACGCCGAAGCAAGACGTCATTCTCTTCGCGCTGCCCCGGTATCGCCGCAGCCGGATTCGTGATGGTCTCCCATCCAAGGACGCTCGATGCAACGGTGTTCAGGCCGCCCGCAGGGACGATGATCTCGCCATCCTGCAGCGCGCGAAGGTTGCCGGCAGCGGAGCCGGTCGCATCGAGCACCACCGTGTTCACCAGCTCGAACTGCTCGCCCTGCTCGGCCTCGGCAATCGAGCCGGCAGGAACGTTCGTGCCAGGCACACCACCGAGGACAGCGCCCACGATCAGAGACCGCACACTGCTCCGCCGGCGCCCGCCCGTCAGGGCCATCAGCGAGTCCAAGAACACCCCACCGGACAAGGCCGGATTGATCTGGTTGGCCAGCTCAGCATTATTGCGCGCGATCGCGTCGCGCTCTTCGGTGATCCGAGTGATCAGCAGGCCTTGAGGCGTCGCCGGATCGGTGGGCATGTCGTCGCCGAACACCGCGCGGAACTCTGCCTCCACCTGTGCGCGCGTGGTGGCGGTGTCCGGGACGATGACGCCTCGGTTGACGATGAAACTGTAATCAGCCATTGATTGCCACCGTGCCGTATGTGGTTTGCAGCGCCGCCGTGTACTTCAGCGCTTCGCCCTCTGCCTGCGTGTCCAGACTCAAAATTCCAGTGACGTCCGGTGTCTCCAGCAGCCGGCGGCGCAACGCCGCTTCGAACTGCGCCAGGTTCGGTTGCTTGCTGAACGCCTCCCGCAGAAACGGGATGCCCTCGTCGAAGGCATGGATCATCTCGGCGCGGGCCGTTGCCGCGAAGTGTTTGGCCTCCTGCGCCACCGCCTGCACGTCCTGCTCCATCGCCAGGTTGCCGTTGGGCAACGTCACGAAGTCGTTGTTCTCGTCGGTCTTGAATGTGATCAATTCGGACCTCCCGTGTTTGCGCCGCCCACCTGAACCCCGCTATGGGTGTGCGTGTCGCCGATGTTCTTGCCGTTGTGGGTCAGGGTGCCGCCAGACATCGCCACGTTGCCGCCGCTGGTGGCCACATTGCCCTTGAACTCGATGTTTCCGATCCATTCCGTTTCCGGGATCTCGATCTTTCCCCTTGGCGCCTTGATCCGCACCTCACCGGCGTGCAGGGAGATGCACACAACCCCATCCATCGACTGGAGAACCAGCGCATCGGCGTTCTCGCCTTCGATCGCCCAGTCCTTGATCGTGTCAGGAAAGAACATCGCGTCAGAGAACGAATGCAGCCGTTCGGTATTGGGCCAGTCCTCGCGGCCGCCGCGCTGGAACATCAACGACACATCCCGGTCGTTTGCCTTGAGCCAGCCGAAGTCGCCAGGCTTGATCGGAAACCGCATGAAGAAGCCGCCACCGCCGAACCGGAAAATGGGGATGTTCGGAATGGCGCCGCGCGAGATCTTCCTGCCCTCGGTCGTACCCACCATGATCAACGGCTTGATCACGGCTCGGTTCGAAGCGTCGTCATAGGAGACCACCTGCGCCGGCAGCATGTCGTCCAGGTTCTCGCGAATAAACGACCGGATCCACGACTTCAGAACGCCAGACAGGCTACCGTCGTCGGCGCCGTCGATGTTGGGGGCTACAGTCGGCTGCATGTCGCTTGATAGAAAAAGGGGTCTTCGTGGCTGGCCACGTCGAATTTCAGCTGGTCGATCTTGTAGTCGCCGTTCAGCGACCGGTTGAACTTGCTTTCCAAACGCAGGGTGCCGCCCAGAACCGACTCCCCGTCGATCAGGTAGGTCACCTCCACGCCTTTCTCCGTTGCCTTCGGTATGCCGACCATGCCGCTGTTCATGTTCAGGATCTTGACGCGGCCGCGCACGGCCTTGTCGAAGTCCTGGATGATCAATCTGGTGTCGTCCACGAACGCACGCACCCCGCCGGCCTCGGCCAGGCGGTTCACTTGGCCCAGTGCCCCGCCCGTGTAGGTGTAGTTGGCGACGAGTTTGTCCAGCGCCTGGAAATCCAGAGTGACGCCGATATCCGATGCCACCGCGGCGGCAATTGCCGACAGCTTGGAAGTCGCCTGGGCGCTCTTGGATACCACGACGCTGTTCGAAGCGTTTCCCGTCTTCGACTTCAGGACGATGTCCACATCGGGCGGGCTGCTGGGCTCCGCGCTGATGATGTCGCCCGTATACACCTTGAATAGGCCGGTCGACACGCGCCCGACCTCGACCACCAGCCGCTTGGGCGTCCGGTTCTTGTTGAACGGACTGGTCTCGGTGAGCACGAAGTCGCGTGTCTCGCGTCGAAGGTTGGAGATCGTGACACTGCACTCGTTCTGGGTGGCGTTGGCGTACTTCGTGCCGCTCGCCTTGATCTGCATTCCGTCCGCGGCGCTGTAGTAGTTCATCCGGCCCGAAACCTCGATTCCGACCCGGATGGCGCGTAGATCAATCATTGATACCAACCTCCGAAGGCTCCAGGTACACCAGCGACTGAGAACGGCCGAATTCCTCCCACCATGGCAGATCACCATCCCGGGTCAGGATGGCGAAATTGCCCTGGTGGCTCAAGTAGCGGTACGGCAGGATGGGAAACTCTGCCACGATGCGCTGCCCGACCACCAGGTCGACGCCATCGCGCTTCACATCGGCCAGCATCATGCCGCGCGCCACCTTGATGGACAGATCCCACACAACGCCGTCGATGGTGGCCGAGAACGACTGATTCGGGACCGCCAGGAGCGATATATCTCTCACTTGAATACCCCGCTCACGCCGCTCAGTACGCTACCGCCGCGTTTGGATTCCTGTGTGGTTTGCTGGCCCCTCTTGACCGTACTGGATTGGCTCTTGTTCTGGACCTTCTCCGGCGGCAGCGTCCCGAACTCTGGCTTGACCTCAATCCACTCCTGCAATCGGATCGGCACGTTGACCGCAGTTCCGAGTTCCGGCGTCTCATCGTGAGGAACGTCAACGATGAGCATCTTCGGGTAGCTGCGCACCTTCGTCTGGACCGTCACCAGCTTGTTTTGCTCGAAGGCCTGCCTGATTGCCTCGAACTGATTCCGAGTGTCCTCGGCCAGCACGAAGTCGATCTGGATCTCGTTCAGCTCTCGAACCACATGGTCCGATCGCTCCGTTCCGTCCTCGACCGCGAACTTCGTCGCCCGCTTCGCTTCCCTGACCGCGACACGCATCGGCTGGGCGGACGCAAACAGCACCTGTAGGCTGTCAGCGTCGAGGATTGCCACACGCTGCTGCGTCGAGGTGGAAAGGCTGTCTGATAGCTGCATTACCGTTTCACTCCACTGGCGGAATCAGCCTGCAGGTTCTTGAGCTCGTCCTTCAAACCGCCGCCGATCGACTGGCTGATGCCCTGGGCGTCGGTTGCCTGGGTCTGTACGGCGACCTGACCGATCTGGACGTTCGTCTCGGTGTGCGTGTTGCTGGCATTCGAGATCGCGTTCGACGTGATCGAATTCATGGGGTTCGCCGACGCTTGGTCAAGCTGCGCCTGCGCCGCTTGCATGTTCTCGGCGGCCTTCGCTTCAGCGTCGGCAATCCCCTTGTTAACGTTGGACGTCGTCACCTGGATATCGTCGCCGCCACCGAAACCCAGCCACTTGCCGATCTTCTTGATGACCGACGAAACGCTGTCGAAGACGCTGCCGATGTAGTCCCAGGCACTTTTCACTACCCGGACAATTGCCCCGAAAATGCTGCTAATGCCGGCCCCCATCGCTGAAAATGCCCCGAGCGCCTTCGAGGGGAAGCCCTTGATGGCCTCCCACGACACGGCCAGTGCATCAACGATCCACTGAAAGGCATCCTTTACCGCCTGGGCCATCGCCTTCACCGTTTCGCCGACGATCGGGTATTTCTCCGAGATCTGGCCGATCAGGGAATCATTCCCGTCCAGGAAGTTCATCACGTCGTCGTACAGCAGTGCGAACAGCGCCACCACCGCGGCGATGGGCGCGGCCACCGCCAGGAAAGGGGCGATCAGCGCCCACACCGCGCCAGCGGCGGCGACAACCGCCGGCAGGAATGTCACTGTCAGCACGCCTGCCAAAGCGATAAAAAAGCCCTGGACGAACGTCTCATGTCGGCGGAACCAACGGACCAACCCATCGAACTTCTCGATCACCCACGTGATTGCCGGCAACAGCCAATCGGATATGCCATCTCGCACTGCGCCCGTCGATTGCCGCAGCTTGGCCATGGCCACCGTGTAGTCGCGCGCGCGCTCGACCGACTCCTTTGTCACGACGCCCTGCTCTTTCTGGGCCCGCATCAACGAGGAAAGCTCCTGCTTTCCCTTGAAAAGGAGATCAATCGTCTTGCGGTCGGTGATGCCCACGCCCGCCAGCATCCCCTCAGCCTTGCGGCGGTCCTTCCCTTGGATGGCGTCGGCCAGGTCTCCCATCAGTTCCATGGTTCCCTTGATCTGGCCGTCAGCACCCTTCAGCGAGACTTTCAGATCTGCAAACGCTTTGGCCTGCGAGCTGTTTACATCCTGCATCGCGTCATAAGCTGACCGCCCCAACCCTTCCAGCGAGCTACGCGCACCCTCGGCGTCGCCCGCCAGAAGCTCGACTGACTTGCCGAAAGCGTCCACGTCGTCTACGGCGGCGCCCGACACCTCGCTGACTGTGCGGATCTGCTCGATAAACTGAGCGCGCTCCACCGCGGCACCAAGCGCCCGCGACGCCGCAACCGCTGCCAGAATGGCCCCGCCGATGCGAGTGAAGGCGCCCTTGATGTTCTCTTCCATCAATTGCGCCCGACCTTCGGCCGAGGTCAACGTCTTGCCGAACTCGTCCACCTTCTTCTCGGACTGGTCAATCTCTTTGTCCAGCTTCGAGTTGTCAGCGCCGATGATGTACGTCAGGGCATCCAGCAAGGCCATGTCATTTCCTCTTCTCCGCTTCCATCGCGCGGATCTCGTTGACCTTGTTGGTCGTGGCGATTTCCCAGAGGTCCATCGCCTCCTCCAGGTCTATTTCGGTTTTGAGCTCGACGAGTCGGGCGAGCCCGGAGCTGACAATTGCTCCAATAAAGGGGTCAGCATTGGCGTAATCGAGAGGAGAAACTTTTCCAGCAGGCAGTCGAGGAAACCGCGCTGCCCGCCGAGTCCGAAAAAACCCGTGTTCTCTTCGATCATCTCGATCTCGAGCCGCATCAGCTGAATGCCGTCGTCGACGTGGTTGTCGATGAGGGCGGCTGTGGTCAAGCGCTGTTCACGTCCGTCCAAGTCCACGGCCACATAGCTCATGAGCTTCTTCATGACCTCTTCCGAGGTCTGGTAGTCGCCCAGCTTGGGAATGTTCGACAGCGGGTACTTGGCGATCACCTCCCGCGCCGCCGTGGCGGGCAGCCGGGAGATCGTGAAGGCCTTCTCCACGCCATCGCGGTTCTTCACCATGACGACGCGGGGTTTGATCAGGTCAGCCATGTCGGCCTCTTATGCGCGGGTGCGGGAGAGGTTCTGGAATGCGAAGGTGTAGGTCTTCGACTTGATGCGGCCGGCAGACGCCGGCGAGTTGCCGGGCATGCCGTTGGTCATCTTGCCTTCGCTCAGCTTCAGGCTGGAGCCATCGGGATAGGTCCCCACCAGCGTGATCTCGTCGCGCGCGTGGCGCTTGTTCTTCGCGGCGCGATTCGCTTCGAAGATGACCGCCAGATTGTTGTCTGCGTCGCTGCCCGGGATCACGCTGATGGTGATGGTGATGGGCGTCGGCGCGCTGAACACCACCAGATCGCCGTTGACGTTCATCGCCGGCGTGGCAATGTCGATGGCCGGAATATCGAACGGGTCCGCGTCGTCCGCGAACTCGGTGATCGTGAAGCCGGCGGGGAACGACTCGCTGGCCACGCAGCGCAGGGCGACGCCGATAGCGGAAGTATCGTACATGTCAGATCCTCAAATGGAAGCGGGCGGCCTGAGCCGCCCTGAAACGTTGTCTGGCCAGTTACACCAGGTTGTGCGAGCCGTCGACCTTGCGGATCATGTCGCCCTTCGAATAGACGAGGGTGTACTTGGCCGTGTATTCGGTCACGCCGGACTGGCCAGTGGCCTGTTCGATCTGCACGTCGTACCAGTAGCCGTTGTCCTGCACGTCGTGCCAGGCCAGCGGGTCATTGGTGAGTTGGCCAATGGCCACCTTCTGCAGCTCGGTCAGCGTCTTGCCGATCAGGATCGTGCCGTTCGTCAACGCCTTGTTCACGCCGCCCTGGATGATCGCCATGATCATGCCGCGGCCGTCGTTGTTGGCGGGGATCTTGTTGGTCGTCAGGAGCAGGCTCATCACCTGGGCCGTCATGTACGCTTTCAGCCATTGCTCATTGGCGTGGACCGACATGTCCAGCGGCGCCGTGACGCCGCCCATCAGGTAGCCGCGCTGGAAGAACGAGATCTTCTGCCCCGCGCTGGCCGTCTGGCCGTAGTAGTTCACCCGGCGCGCGTCGTAGAAGTCGGCCATCTGGTCGTCCGTCACGTCAGACGTGAGCGTCACGCCCGATTGCCGGAACATGTAGTTGATGGTGGCGTTGGTCCGGTCGTAGTCCGTCGCCGCCATCACGGCCATCGGCAGGGCTTCCTTGTACTCGCCGACCGTGCCGTTCAAGACCAGGCCATTGGACGCGGTGCCGATCATGGCTGCGTTCCAGGCGTCGGCGGTCACCGAGTCGACGGACCAGTACATCTGATACTTGACGTTTTCGCCCGACACGTACTCGGCCAGGGGGATGGCGTCCGCCAGGTCGATGGCCGGACCGAAGGACGCCGAGCCGAACGAGTCGGTCACGTTCTCCGCCGCGCGGAACGCCTCGAGGGGCGTCATCGCCACCGAGCCGGGAGAGCTGATCGCCTGGGCGCCCTGCAGCCCCAGCATGACGCCAACGTCGGAGCCGGCGGCCGGCGACACAACGATGGCGCCGGGCCCAGCAACGGCCGACTCGACCATGAAGGCACCCGCGAGCGCCGAATAGGAAACCGTCGCCGCCGTGCCCGACGCCGCCGTGGCCGCCGTCGCAATGGCCGCCGTCGCAATGGCCGTGGTCACCAGTTGAGCGATGTTCGTGAAGCTGGTGGCGGCGGACAGATCGATGCCGGTCAGCGCGTAGGCGAACTCCCCGACCTTGATGTTCATCGCGCCGGCGGTGACGGCCTGAAAGTCCGCCAGGCTAGCCGAGATGCGGAACCCGTATAGGCGCCCCGGGCGCGCCGCATCGGGATAGGCCGCGAACTGCAGCTCGGGGGCCTGGGACGCCGGCGCGGGGCTGACGTAGGAGAAATACTCGCGCGCGAACTCCGCCTCGGGCGAGTCCGAACCGAAGTAGTCATCCGCACCGCCAGGGCGGACGGAGACGATCTGCCCGACCGGGACGCGCGGATCGGTGGTGAAGCGCCGGCCGGTGAGCTGTTGCTGCGCGACGGCATTGGCGCCGATCACCGCGCTGATGATCCGGACATAGCGAGTCATCTTGATGGACATGTCATTTCCTCAAATGCGATGGATGCCCGACACAACCTGCTCGATGTGCGCCGTGGCCTGGGTGATACTGCGGTGGTGGGTGAAGATGACCGTGAAGTTCGGGTTGAATTCGAAGTTGTCGCGCTCGTTGACGAAGGACGGCATCACAATGTCGGTCGCGCGCTGGACGCCGATTCCTGCCGCCGTCATCGCCTGGGCGAAGCGCATGGACTGGACAACGCCGCGCAGGATGGCCAGCACGTCAGGCGCCAGAAGCTGCGCCGGGGCCGTCACGTCGTCTTCGACGAACGCCTGGAACTGATACATCGACTCGTTGATCTGCGATTCCGTCGCAGTCAGCGCGTGGCCGTCGTCCTGGTACTTGCGCGACTGCCAGCCGCGCTTTCCCCGGTTGACCGGGAAGAAGTAGATGCCGTCGTCGACGCGGCCCTGCTTGGACGGCTGGAATGCAGCCATGACCGGCAGATCGACGCCCTGCTCGGCCAGCAAGGTCACCAGCGCGCCGCGGACGGTCGCCTCGAGCTGCTTCTGTTTCATGCTGGCCCCACATCGACGCACAGGATGCCGCGCCACCCGTCCTGGGTGTACCAGTCGGCACCACCCACGACGTCATGTCGCCGGCCCCCGTAGATCAGTTGGTCCGGCGCCGCGCCCCGCTGCACGTTCTCGATGGGATGCGACGTGTAGAGGTTGTGGTAGCGCTTGGCCGTGTCCAGGCCCAGGTCGCGGATCGTCGACTCGCCCACCGGCTGCCAGGAACCCTGGATGGGCTGGGGAGGCTCGTACTCGTTGACCCATTGCCCGCGCTCGTTCTGCGTGCGGGCCTTGAACTTGAGCCAGACCGGCGCCTGTTGCGCGATCACGCCGGCGGCGATGCCGAGCAGGTTGATTCCTGGAATCACGATTTATCCTCCACCACGTGCGTTACCGCCTGGATCATCTGGCCGGTGTCGACCAGGGGCTTTTTGGAGACCCCCGGCGTCTTCTTCCGCGACTGCCTGGCCTGCAACGTCGACTTCTTCAGGGGCGGGCTGGTAACCCGCGAAATGGTGCGTGCGATGTCGCCGGCCGAGCGCGCGCCCAGCGCCTCGAAGGCCTGGACGACATCCACCTTGCCGTCGATCGCTCCGCGCACCGCCCCGGCGATCTGGCGACCCCACTCCGACTTCTTCTGCTCGGCGGTGGGCCGCATGAAGGGCCGCGCCGGGATGTTCCCCTGCGGATAGCCGAACTCCTGGATGGCGGCCACGTAGGCGATCGGCGTGCCGTCCGGGTACTTCGACTCTGGAAAGAACCCGACCCGGATTTGCTTGGCACCTACGTTCTTGAGCGTGGCCTGGATCTTCTCCGTGCCACCCTTGCGGACCACCTTCATCGGAATCTCCCGCCTCGAATGGACAGGCCGCCCACGTTGCGGAACGCCGCGCGCTCGGGCAGTCCTCCCACGTACAGGCCGCCCGCCGCGCAGCTCTTGGACAGCGCCAGGAACTGCTGGCCGTAGGGCGTCAGGCTCAGCCAGTGGGACCACGAATCCGTCGCCGGCGGCGCCTGAAACGACACGCTGACCTTGTCGATGGTGGCCGACGCAAGCGCTCCGGGAACCGCGCCATTGCCGTTTTCGGCATTCAGCCGCAGCTGCAGCAGGTGGGCCGTGATCAGCATCCACAGCTGTTCGTCGCATTTGCAGCCGCGCCCGCTGGTGTAGCACTGCGCCCACTCCGCCACGGCCAGCACCACGTCGTCAGGAATGGCGTTGAACATGGGGAACAGGATCCGGAACTTCGCCAGCGGGAAGTCCATGTCAGCCCTCTGCGCTCTGGACCCGGGCGCCGCCGGCGTTGCGCTTCTTGGCCGTGGCCGGCGTGTCCTGGGCGGACTTGTCGGCGCCGGCGAGTTCGCGCGCGGCGAACGTCTCGGCGTCCACGCGATCGTGGCTGGCCGCCACGAAGCCGTTCTTGGCGTGCGCCTTGAAAACGATGTTGTCCTGCAGCAGGTTGAACTCGTCTTCGGAGATGGCGGTGGCCATGCCCTTGGGCGTCACCAGCTGCTTGTTGGCGACGTTGGCCTTGCCAGCGATCAGCACCGAGCGGCCATCCTTGAGCTGGTAGCGCTGGTCGTTGCTGAGAGTGCTGTAGATATAGATGCGGTCCATTTCAACTCCGGAAATGAAAAGGGCCGGGTTTCCCCGGCCCTCGTTCGATGGGCGCCTATCAGGAGGCGCTGATGGTCTTGCGCGCGAAGGCCCAGGGGCGCAGAACGAAAATGCCCGCCGTGGCGTTGATGGCGTCTTCGATGTAGCCCTTGATGCGGTTCTCGCTGCCCAGGACCTGGTAGCGCACCGGCACCGCCTGGATCAAGCTGGCGCTGGTGATGTCCGAGTCGTCTTGCTCGGCCGCGTTCTCGACGAACAGATAGGCCACGTCCAGGCCGCCGTTGGCATCCTTGAATTCAGCGGTCGACACCACGCGCGTGTTCGGGAAGTTCTCGTTCAGCCACTGGCGGAACGTCATGCCCGAGGCTGCGGGGCTGTACACGCTGAAGATCGAGCGGTAGCCGGTGGGCAGCACCAGGACCAGCTTGGCCGAGTCCTTGAGTTCACCGCCCATCTGGGTCTCGAGCTGGTTGTACATGCCCGTGAACTCGGCGACCAGCTGATCGAAGTTCGCGGTCAGCCAGGGCGTGGTGGCGGACACGAAGGCCGGCAGGCTGGGATCGTTCAGCAGGCCGTACACGTTCGTGTCGGGCTGGTTGAAGCCGTAGAAGCCCACTTGGTTGCGGCTGATGTCCAGCGACTCGGTCGCGGCGCGGCGCTTCTCGTCGGCGGCCTGGTAGCCGATCGCCGCCTGGCGGGCGTCTTCCAGCTTGCCGACTTGGAAGCCCTGCTCGAAGCGCACGATGCCGCGCGATTCGATGGACTGGCGGTAGTCGGCCAGCGGGATGTTGGTGGTGTCGCCGTACAGCTCGGCCTTGGCGGCCGGCTCGGCCACGCGCAGGCTGATCAGCTCGTCTTCCCATCGGCCGACGGTCGTGATGCCCGCGATCTCGTCGATGTTGCGCACCTGGGTGACCACCCGCAGCGTGCCGGGCAGCCAGGTCTGCAGCATGTGCGAGAGCATGGCACCGTTCGTGACGGCCGGGCCGGTCAGGGCCGAATCCATCGCGCGCAGGCCGACGCCCAGATTGTCCAGGTCTTCGAATCCGATCTTGGCGTCCTTGCCGACCTTCACCGCACCGCGCTGGACGGCCAGGCGGCCGTTCATGTGCATGTGCACCTTGGATTGAGTTTGTGCCATGGTAGTTTCCTTGTATTAGGGCGTGACCGGCGGGGTCGGCAGCTTCACCAGACCGTTCAGAGCGATCACCGCCAGCCGCGGCGTCTCGGCGCTGGGTTCGTGGCGGGCGATGTGCGCGCCCGGAATGACCGTGCCGGTTTCGCCGGCGGAGATCACGCCGGTGGTCGCGTTGAACGACACCGGGTCGCCGATGTTGCCGTCGTTGCCCAACTGGACATAGACCTCGCCCATGGTCAGGAACTCGCCGACCGTGGCGTTGCGCGCGTACTCGACGTCGATCGCGTAGGCTTTCGGGTTGATCAGAATGCCGGCGAAGGCACCGGTGCCGCCGACTTCGACGTCATCGGTCCCGGCCTTGTAGGTGAAGGCGCGGCCGAAAACGTTGTTGGTCTCGGTGGCCGAGTCGATCACGGCCGAGGCGGCGCGGGTCGGGCCGTCATGGCTGATGTTGCCCGGGATGCCGGACAGCAGGTAGGTTCGTGCGGTGTTCGGGATCATTTCTTGTCGCTCCAGAGCTTGGCGGCCGTGTCTTCGGCGCGCACCGGTTTGGAATCGCTGACGATCTTGTCGGCGTCGGATTTGGCGGCCTGCAGGAAGCCATCCAGAACGGCCAGCTCGGCGCCGTCCTGCGCCTTCAGCCCCAGCCTCTTGACCGCGTACTTGGCGACGTGGTCCGCCGATACCAGCAGCGCACTGTCGAAGGCGCCGATGAAGGGCGTCACGCGCTTGACCAGCGCGTCGCGGTCGGCGATCTGCTTGATCACAGCGGCGGCGTCATTGGCCTTCACTTGGGTCTGCAGCGTGCCGATCATGCCCATGACCTGGGCGTCGGCGGCACGGGCCGCGATTTTGTTCTTGACGGCGCCCAGCTTGGCCAGCGCCGCGTCCAGCGCCTTGCGGCTGTCGGCAGTCGGGGCGGCCTTCACTTCTTCGGCGGCCGCTTCCACTTCCTCGAGCGCGGTCTGCACTTCCTGGATGGCAGCCTCGGCCGACTCGACAGCGCTGGAGGCTTCTTCGGCCGCGCTGGCGGTCTGCTCGACAGCGGCCTTGGCTTCCGGCGTCACCGCTCCGGGCGTGGCCGGCGCTTCGGCGTCGGCGCCGGGCTTCTTCTCGGGGTCGTTGTCCGAGCCAGCGGCGGCGGCCTTGTCCGCCAGCACCTGCTCGATCAACGCCCGAATCTGTTCGAGGATTTCGGGGGTCAATTCCATTTTGATGAACTCCGCTGAGTCGTAGGTAATGGTGAGGCAGTCTTGTACAGCCACGTCCGGCCCCGTCCTGCCCTCTTTCACGGATGCCAGATGATTGAAGCGAATGTCGCGCTGGATGGCGTCGTACCGTTTGCCATCGAACACGCCTTCGCTGAATTCGTACCGACAGCGGTAGCTGGGCGAAAGCTCCACCTTGCCGCGGTCGATCAGGTTTTTCATGAAGTCCGAGTAGGCTCGGATGCTGTTGCGCAGGTACGGGTACTCGAACCGGGCGGTCTCGCCGGTCGTTCCCTGCACGCCTTTCTTCTCGGCCGGCGTCCCGTCCTTGCCCAGGAACTCGTGCTCGTCGATCCAGGGCACCAGGTTGGCGGACGCGATCGTCTCGGGCTTCTCCAACTCCTCCTGGGGCCGGTACACCTGGTAGATGCGGTCAGGATCGGGCGCGCCGATCTCACGGCCCAGGTAGGGGAACACCCCGACCTTGGTGATCGGGTTGTCGCGCACCAGCAGGTAGCCGTTGACGTCAGTTTGTCGCTTGCTCATCGAGGTATTGGGTAAAGTCGATCACGGGGCGCATCTTGCACTTGCACTTGATCAGCTGACCAGGAAGGCCTCGCTGCCCGGTACGCTTATCGATGATCGGTGGGTTGTCCAGGTCGAAGATCTGCCCGTCGTAGCTCACATGCAGCTCTCTGGGTTCAGCACCGCCACCACTGTGAATCCACTCAAATTTCTTCACCCCGGCCGACGCCATCCGAGCGCCGTTCATGGCGCTGGTTATCTTGCTCGTCTGATCCTGGGCAATGAGCTTGGCACGATCCCGCGTCACGTGATTCAGGGACTGGATCTCGTCGAAAATGCTCTTGGCGCCCTGCCCCCCGGACTGAATGGACCGCAGGACGATGCCCTGTATGCGCTCCTGGAACTGCGCGGGGATGCTCTTGATCAGCGCGACGTTCTCCGCGGTGCTGGCCAGGACCTTGTCGTAGAGCGCCGCCGGCATCTGGAACGTCTTGATGGTCAGCCCGCCGGACATGTCCCGCAGTGACGCGCCCAGGTTCTGCTTGGAGAACTTGTCGACCTGGCCGATGGTGCGATTCGCCAGCGGGCCCGCCTTCTCGGCAAAGACCTTAGCCCACTTGCGCCCCAGATCGGCCAAGATGCGCCGCGCCTGGGTGGTAACGCTCTCGTCCTGGGTGACCTCCGGATTCGCCTTGTACAGGCCTCGCAGCGCCTTGTCGTACTCGGCCAGCATGCCGTCGATCATCGACGCCAGACTCGCCCGGTAGCGCCCCTCAACTGCTACCGGGTAGGCCAGCGTCGCGCCCTTGAACTGGGTTGCTTGCTGCTGCTGCCCCCAGGCCTGGCGCCGCTTCGTTACCATTTTCTTGGCCATCAACGAACTCGGCTTCTTCGATGTTGTGGTAATCGCCCTCGCGGTCTTCGCGCAGGCGGTTGCGGACGTCTTCTGCGTCAATGGAGCCTATGTTGAACAGCTTGGTGTCGCGGTCAGCCTTGAGGTTGTCGATCTCGGCCCATTCCTTGGCGGTCGGGCTGTCCACAGGCAACCACTGGATGGCGATTTCCGCCGGCAGCGTCATTCCCTCGGACTTTGCCAGGAGCTGGTAGTGCGTCTCCAGCAGCGGGGTCATGTCGTTGGTCTGGATGCTCTCCAGATGCTCGCGGTACACCGATCGCTCATAGTCGCCGCTGGCGTTGAACCCCTTGGGCTGAGTGCCCAGCAGTTTGGTCGCGGGCACCTCGGCCACCGACGAGGCCAGCTGGTACTGGGTCATGATGACCGTGTCCACGTCCGCCAGCGCCGTGTCGAACTGCTGGATGGTTTCATCTGCACCACCGACCCGAACGCCGTAGTTGTCGCGGAAGGCCACCCACCGTGCCAGGTTCTGCTCCAGCTCCTCGCGATTGCCCAGCGCCGCGTCGCCAACCCCGATCGACGTCAGCCGCTTGGTCATCAGCAACTGCGGACCCTCATTGGCGCTCCGCTCGGCGGCGTATGCCCGCTCCATTATTCGCTGCGGCACGCTGACACCCAGATACCGATAGTGCGGCTTCAGGTAGTCCGGCACCGGGTACGGCACGAAGATGCGCAGGTGCGACTTGTGGTACAGCCGGTCCTTGATGCGCCAGAACGTCGGCTCGTAGTAACTCTGGCTGGCCGGGTCGTTCAGGTTGTCCTCGGTCAGCACCGGCGTCAGCCAGTTCGGATCGATCTGGGACATGCCGCGGTACGTTCCGGCCTGCACGCCGTCCAGATTGAACGGCGCCTTGTAATACTCCTCGGGGTTGGCCGACTGGACGTCGAACAGCACGATGCGCCCACCGTAGACCCGGCCGAAGTGCACCAGCTCACGCAGGTGGCGCTTGACCGCGTACTTCTTGTCCTGGGCCATCAGGCGCGCCGCGATCTCTTCCGAGCCGCACATCAGCAGGTAGCCATTGCGCACAGCATCGCGCGCCGGCATGTTGCAGGCCTTGTCGATCAGCCAGTTCGTTGCCAGCATGGCGCAGGCCTGGTAGCCGATGAACATGGCGCCGGCTGCGTAGAAGCCCAGCTGCGCCTCGTTGACCGGCGTAAAGCTGGCCATCTTGGGTGTCGGTCGCTCGCCGATGTAGCCGTTGTCCGATGCCACGCTGGGCGCGCCCTGGGGCTGCTCGAACTGCGGGAACTCGAACGCCGGCCGGACCTTCTCGCCCAGCGGGTGAGTCGAGAACAGGCCGGCACGACGGCGCGGCGTCGGCGGGACGCCCATGGGCTTGCCGCCTTCCGGCTGCTGGCCGCGGCCGAACAGGTTGCGAAGAAAGGTCATCCGAAGAATCCGCGTTTTGCTGAGATCAGCTCGGCGAAAGCCCGTGAGAGCCCGTCGACCTGGTCGTCATGTTTTCCATTGGGGAACGTCCGCAACTCGTCGATCAGTGGCTTGTTCCACTCGCCGCGCACCATCAGCACGTTGCCGACGTTGACCTGGGCGGCGAACGGCTCGGCGCGCACGACCTTGTCGCCGCTTTCCGGGCTGCTCACGATGCGGTAGCCGGGCATGCCGCGCGTCAGGTACAGCACCTGCGTCTTGCCGGCCTGGCCCGGGTCCTGCGGGATGCTGATGCGCACCTGCCGGCCGTCCAGCGCCGCGGTGTTCTCCAGCGCCTTGTCGCGGCGGTCCGGGCCCCACTGGCCGCGCACCATGTCCCCGATCACGTACTGACCGGTCGGCAGGCGCCCCAGCTTCGGGCCGGCTGTGAAGTCGCCCGCGCCGTCCGTGCTGGCGAAGTCCCAGCCACGCACCCAGTCGATGCGGCCGGCGGGCAGCGCGTCGATGACCTGGATCTGGTCGGGCTTGAACAGGTCACCGTCCAGCGGCGTCGGAAGCTGCTGATACAGCGACGACCAGGTCCGCGAGTTGCTCTCGAACTGCGCCCAGTGCTGGCGATCGAACCATTCCGGCCAGAGGTATTCGCCCCTGGCGCGCCCGAGCGGATCGCTGTCGACCTCACAGCGCGCCTGGATGCACAGCACTTCCCAGTCGTTGCCGTCCTTGCAGCGGATCAGCCCGCTTTCGCCCTTCCAGTCATCCGGCAGAATCCGGCCTGCCAGGTCGTCCTCGTGCCACCGCGTGGTGATCAGGACAATCCAGCCGCCCGGGATCAGGCGCGTCTTCAGGTCGTCTTCGTAGGCATCCCAGGTCTTATTCCGGATCGTCTCCGAATTCGCCTGCTCGCGGCCCTTGATCGGGTCGTCGATGATGATGCCGTGCGCGCGGTTGCCGGTAATGCCGGACAGGATGCCGCAGGCCATGTACTCGCTGCCGTTGGACAGCGCGAATTCCTGGGCGGCATTCGAATCCGACACCAGGGCCGCGCCCCAGATGTTTCGGTATCGCGCCTGCTTGATGATCGAGCGCGTCCGGCGCCCCATCTTGCGGGCCAGGTCGTCGCCGTAGCTGGCCAGGATGACACGCCGGCCGGGCGTGGCGCCCAGATACTTCGAGGGGAACACCACCGACGCATACGTCGACTTGGCGCTGCCCGGCGGCATGCAAACGATCATCCGGCCGTGCCGGCGCTGGCTGGTCTCTTCCAGCTTGGTCAGCAGCAGCCGGTGGTGCACTGCCATGGTGGTCTCGATGGGCTCGAAAAACTCGGCGTCCGGGTCTTCCTCGTCCACCGGCCGGCCTGGCACCTCGATCGCGTTGGCGTACTGGAGGATGTCAGCCCTCGCCCGCCTCCGGATCAGCAGCTCCCGGGCCGCTTCCTGCCGCGAGGGCAAGTAGCTCTTCGTCTGTGAGGTCATCGGCCTTTCGCTGCGTCGTGTTCAGGTTGATCTGCTGCGGCGTCGGCAAGATGCCGTAGGCCTCGCGCTCCAGGGCGATCAGCACCTTGAGCGTTTCGGCCAGCTTCTTCAGCCCGTCAATGCGGGATGCCATGGAAATGGCGCGGTTGTAGACCGTCTCTCGCTTTCCCTGGGCGCCGTCTTCGTCACTGCGCAGGAACTCGGCCAGGTCGCGGAACAGTTCGGGGTGGCCGGTCTCGGCCTCCAGTTCCACCAGCATGGCCTCGGTGGCCTCGCGCATCCGACGGATGGTCGACTTGTGCTTGAGCTTGACGTCGGCCAGGGCCTGCGCGCCGATGGCGATCTCTTCCTTGACCCGGTGCGCACTCGATTCGCTGCGTGCCGTGGACTGCGTACTTAGCCTGCGTACTTCCTCCCGGCGCACGAGCTCGTCGGCCTTGGCCTGGACTCTGGCGTTCAGGTCGCGGGGCCACTCGTCGCGCTTGGCACGCTTGCGGATGGCCCCCTCGGTGATGCCGTGCAGGGTGGCGAGTTCGCGCAAGGACATGACGCCCGCGCGGTAGCCCGCCTCGATGCGCTCCCAGTCGGGTGGCGCCTTCTTGGGCTGTGTCATTCGGTTCTCGGTGTGGTTGCCCCCATCCGACTACCCGCCACGGCGGGCTGGGCGCGGCGGTTCTCGTCGTGCTGGCCGCCGGCGACAAGACCGGAAAGAAGTGCCCCGCGCATTTGCCCCTGCGCGGGCGCCAGGCCTGCTGAGGCGACTCATGGGGGTGTTGTGGGTGTGGGAGCCCACCCCTTGGCGCGCGTGAGTGCGCGCTGGTTGGACCGTTAGGGGCTTGTTAGGCGGCGCCGGTCGGAGCCAGTGTTACGGGGTCATCCCCGCGCGCAGCGGCCGCGGCGGCTCACTGCTGTCTGGTCGATTGCGGCGGCTGTTCCCACAGAGCAGAGGCCGCAGCGTGACGTCTGCCGGCCGGTGCCCATGCGGCCCGGCGGACGGTTCTCTCTGGCCCCTGCTCTCTGGAAACAGGCATGAAAAAAGCCCCGGCTTTCGCTCGGGGCTCGATTCTTTCGGACGCACGACGCCCGCCATGGGCATCGGGTCACGTCGTTAGACGGTAGTCAAGTTGTCTTGGCGACGATTATGCACCCGGCTTGCGTACTGCGCAACAAAATCTTCGAAGTTGCCCACGGCGCGCACCAGGATGTCGTCGTACTCGCGCAACCTGATGCCCTGAGCGCGGCACGTGGCCTTCCAGTAGGCGCGCTGGACGTAATGGGCCCGCAGCAGCTCGCGGTGCTGGTGCAACATCCGGTAGACGGCGTTGCGCCAGGCCGCCTCGATGAAGGCGCCGTCGGCCTCGTCCACCTCTTTCTGCGGCTCCTCGACCTCGGCCAGCTTGCCGGCCTGCTTGGCCAGCATGCGGCAGATCTCGTAGGTGGGTGAGACGCCGTAGCCGCCGCGGCTTCGCATCACCTCCCCCCAATTGCAAAGCCGTTCATGGAAATCGGCCGGCAACCGGTCCAAAAGCAAGCGAGAGACTGTCATAGGGTGCATCCTTCATGCAGTTGGCGCTTCGCCTTCAGGTAGGCAGCGTGGGCTTCTTCTGGCGTAGGGAATCGGCCTAGGTACAGGTTTTTCCCCTGGTATGTGAGCTGGGCGGCGAAGCGGCCGCCCGGCTTTGCCGTCACTCCCAGCAATCCCGTGCTACTACGAGCCAAGGGGCGCCGGCGGTTCTGGGTGTTGATCCTCCGGGGCACATCTCGCAGGTTTGCGATCCGGTTATCCAGGCGGTTCCCGTTGAGATGGTCGCTGTCGTGCGCTGGAAACGCCCCGTGCATGTACATCCATGCCAGCCTGTGGGCGTAGTAGGTGACTCCGCCCTGATTGATTCGCCAGTAGCCAGTACTGGCTTCGTAGAAACCGGCTCGCTTCCCCTTCATGCGGGCTTGCACACCAGGGGCAGACGTCCACCGAAACTCGCCGGTCTCCGCGTCATATCGCAACAGCTCCTTGAGCCGCGCGTAGTTCAGCCTTGGAATGGTCATGGCGCGGTGCGCTCCTCGTACTTCGAACAACGTTGGCCGATCTCTTCGCCCAAGGCGCAGCGCAGGACGCGCCGGCCGCCGAAGGGGTTGGTGATCAGGCGGATTTCTGTGCAGCCCGCGCACGTGCGGGCCGGCGGTGGCTCTTGGCGGCGCTCCAGCACCTTGAGTGGGTCGCCGCGCTCGGTTTGGTGGGCCCAGGTCATATGCGCCGTTCCCTGATCCCGGCCAGCGAGCGCAGCGGTTCCTGCTCGGCGCGGGCGCGCGCGGCGGCCAGCGCCATGGCTGGCGACATGGAGAACGGCCGCGCCGCCACCTGAGTGCCGGGCACCACGGTCACCGGGCCTGTATAGGGCACGTCTGGCCAGATGGGCGCCGACACCTCGGTCGCGCGGCGCCGCGGCGTCCCTGCGGCTTTCACCTCGCGCGGCTCGCGTTTTCTGGGCTTGGCCTTGACCCGCGGCCGGGTCGGAATCTCGCCGATCTTCTCCCGCTGCCTGCGCACCAGCTGCGCGATGCGTGTAGACGTCACGCCGAATTCGCGCGCCAGGGCGGCCGTGCCTTCGCCGGCCAGGCGCCGCGAGACGATCTCCGCGTTTCGCGCGGTCTGTTCGTGGGTGGTGTTCATTGGTTGCGCTCCTGCGCCACGGCCCAGTGCAGGATCGCCAGGGCGTCGGCGTCGTTGTCGGTCTCGGGCCGGAAGCCTCGGGCGCGCGCCTGGGCCTCCATGGCGGCCTTGTCGGCGTTGCCCTTCCCCGTCCAGTGCTTTTTGATCGTGCCCACCCCCACTGGTATGAGCGCGGCGCGGTGGCTGTCGGCGACCATCTGCACCAGGCACAAGAAGGCGCCATAGGCGTGGGCCGCGTCGGTGCCGGCGTGGCGCTTCACGTCCTCGTAGGCAATGACCGTGGCCTGGTGTCGCACAATCAGGTCCGTCAGGAAAGACCGCGCGCGCAGCCAGCGCTGGCCCGGCGTCCAGCTCTTTCGTGGGGTGAAGATCTCGGTGCCGTGGGCAATCCGGCCGTCTCGGTTGCGCACCGCCCAGCCCAGCTTCGTGCCCAGGTCTAGCGCCAAGATGTTGACGTTCACGCCCGGGGCCGAACTTGACGAATTGCGCAAATTGGCAATTTCGCCCTGCACGCGCGCGAAGCTGTCCGAATCAGTTGCGGCGTATCCGCCGCAGGCAATGGCCAGGACTTCGGCGTGCTTCGCAAGCGTTCCGGCCATCGGGTCGTAGGCTTCGGTGAGGTTGTGTGAAGCGGTCATGCGTCGGCTTCCTCGGGTTGGTTGTGATCCAGCCAGGTCGATCCCTGGCCGGCGGGTTTGGGGGTGCCCATGTGCGCCTGGGGCTGGCGGCATTCGTCGCCCAGGACGCGGAGCATGTGGGCGCCCAGGTGGTAGGAGGTCGGCTTGTTGACCATGGCGGCGCCACCGAGCAGGTCAGCACGCCCCAGAGCCTCAATGCGATCCAAGACCCTGGGGCTGATGGCTTCGCCCTTGGGGCGATTCACCAGCCAGTAGGCGGCGGTGAACAGGGCCTTGCGGTTCTGGGCCCGGGCGCTGATGTCGTCGAATTCCGAGCGAGGTGCGCCGAAGTGCAGGCGGCAGTGCCAGTCCTTGGTGCCCTGGGTACTGGCGGTCATCGTGCCCGGCAGGCAACAGCCGAAGGCAGCGCAGATGCCATAGCCCCCGCTTTCATTGCCGCCCACGGCGGCGCTGGCTTCGGCGTAGGCGCTCATGCACGGGCCCCTTGCTGGTGCTGGGCGACTTTCGCGGCGGTCTGTGCTTTCAGGGCGTCCAGACGGTCACGCTCGGCCTGGCTGGCCGCTTCGGCTTCGCGGCGGCGCTTCTCCGACGGCGTGATGGCCTTGGCCAGCATCTGGTGCAACTTGCGAATGTTCTCGGCCGCGACCTCGTCGTCGGGAATGCCGAACTCGGCCGCCGGTGGCGGCAGCAGGCCGGCCACGTGTGGCGCGGGCAACTGTCCCAGCCGCACGGCCGATTCCAGCACCTGCGCGCGCTGCGCCGCATCCTGGCCCAGGGATGCGATCCAGCGCACCGGCCGGAACTCGGCGCGGGCCTTGCTGACCATCCGGCCGTAGGCAGCCTTGAACGCCATCCGGGCGCCAACCTCATCGCCGCGGGCCAGCACAGGCCGGGCCGCCGTCAGCGCCGCGGCGATTTCGTCGGTCCATACCACCGTGACCGCCTCGTCGTCGGCCTGCATGGCGATCGACCACGCCTCGTCCGCTTCTGGCCGGCCGTCCTGCGCGGCCGCGCCCTCAATCTGCGCCACGATGTGCGCGGGCTGGATCATGGTCTTGAACTTGCCGGCATCCGGGTCGATCAGGTGCGCTTGAATCGCCTTCTCGACCAGGTGCATCGGGTAGCGGCTCACCGCCTGGAAGAACAGCGCCTTGCCGCGCGCGGTCAGCGTCGGCAGTTGGCGCAGCGCGGCCACGTCATCCAGGATCTGCGCAAATTGGTCGAAATCGTCCTCAGACATCGATGACCTCCTGCTGCTGTTGCGTACGCGCGCCGGCGCCGAACAGCAGGCGCTTGGCTTCGGCGTTGATGGCTTCGGTGTTCGCGGGCGGCAGGCCAGAACCGGGCCGCGTGTTGGCCACGGGCACCTTGGCCCAGTTCGAGCGGATGGCGTTCATCAGGGCTTCGTCCCAGTCGACGTAGGCATAGCCGCGCGCCTTGGCGCTGCCGATGAAGTGCTCGAGGTGGCGATCCAGGTTCGTGTGACCCTTCTCGGCCGCCCAGCGGCGAACGCGTTCAGAGAGTCCAAAGCCGTCTGGCAGTTTGGTCTTGCGTTGGGCCTTTTCGGAAGGGGCTCGCGCAGGTGCGCGATTACCTGTTCCTATACCTGTTCCTAATACCTGTTCTACCTGTTCTGTAGGGAAAACTGGTACTGCTTCGGGTGGATTTTGGGACTGCTTCCCGGAAAAACTGGTACTGCTTCCAGCAAAACTGGTACTGCTTCCATCGCCTGAAGATGTCCCGGTTTCGGGACTGCTTAGCAGTTCCAATTTTGGTACTGCTTGGGTGTTCGAAGTAGTACCGGATTTGGGACTGCTCTTGACCCTCGAAGCAGTACCGGTTTTGGTATCGCTTGTCGGCTCGGAAAGTTCGTAGACCGTGACCGATTTCGTCATGCCGGCGCGCTCGCCGGTGTCGCGCAGTGCGCCACATTCAACCAGGCGCAGCAGGTTTGCCAGGATCGTCTTGCGGTCTTGCCCGGTATCGCGCACGAGTTGTGTGACGGACGGATAGGCAGTCCAGGGACGCTGATCCTTGTGCGCATAGTGCGCCATCACCGTCAGAATCTGCTTGGCGGGCGCGTGGCTGATGGGCTGGCTAAGCGCCCATTCGACGGCTTGGTGGCTCATGCCGCCTCCAGAAGCTTGCTGGCGCGCGCGGCGGACCAGCGTGTGTAGGCCCATTCCCACGTCGCCTTCTTTTCGGCCTTGGTCAGGGTCATGCCCTGGTCAAGGCTGGCGTGACAGCGCGCACAGCCGGGAACGGTGTAGATGTCGGGGGCTTTGATGCCCATGCCCTTGCCGTAGTCGCTCCAGTTCGCGTGACACGGCACCACGGTGTCGCGCTCGCACGCGCCGCGGCAGACGCCCGGGATCTGGAGGTAGCAAGGTTCGCCGCGGCATGCGGCCAGGTACTTTGGTTCGTGGCCAGGGCGCTTCTTCGGCGCGCGGCGCTTGAATGCGGTGCGCTGCAGGCCGGTGGTGGCCTTGAGCGGGGTCTTGCGGGTCAGGGGCGAGCGGCGCAGCATCAGCGGACCCAGCCCGGTACTTCAACCGGCTCAGACCACGTAACGCCGTTCTCGGCGCCGAAGCTGTACAGAAACTCGATGGCCTCGGACATCTCGCGGATCGACATCGAACTGGTGCGCTTGCCCAGGATGACGAAGCCGCCGCGCAGGCCGGCCGCCATGCGCTTTTCCTGCATGAGGCTGGCGACAACCACCGACTTCCAGTCATCGACGGTCAAGCGCTCCATCTTGCCGTTGACCGGCCATTCAACCTGGCGCGCAACATCAGCGAGCATGGCGTGCAGCTTGGCCGACTGGCCCAGCGTGCGGGTGGGTTCCACCGGCGGCGCAAAGAAGAAGCCATCGGGCGCGGCGTCGATCGCCTGGTGCGCGCGCTGGCGCGTGCGTTGGTTGAGCGGAAAACGCATGCCTACCTCGCCCCGCAATTGCCCAGGCTCAGCCGGGCCTTGCAGCAGCGCGAGCCAATCTCATTGCCGCGCGCCAGATAGTCCATGTAGCCGACCTCGACGATGGTCAGGCCCAGGGCCCGGCACATCGAATCCAGCTTTTCCAGCGTAATGCCGGTGGCGCCAGAACAAATCTTCGAAGGCATGCTGGCGTCCCAGCCCGTTTCATCCAGCAGCTTTTGGCGCTGGGCCTGGTTGGCCATTGCCAAGCGCAAGGCCGTCTCGATGATGTGGGGACCGGACATTCCGGCCGGTTCAATGGGAATCATGGCTACTCAAAAGGAAAGGAATGCCCTGGAATAGGCCGCCGGGCACACTGGCGGCATGAAAAAAATCACCGAAACCGAAGCGCTTTTGCAAAACGCCCAGGACATCGCCCGCAGGACCTTCGTGGACCCGAGCGAAGCGGCCGTCCTGGCCATCTTTGAAGAGCTGCGCATCGAGCGCGACCGCATGGCCTGGGCCACCGATGACCGCGTCGGCGCGACGGTGCATTGAGCTATGACGGCGGAAATTGGCGGCCGAACCCAGCGCCGTACACTGGTGGTTCTCACACTCACCAACGGCAAAGGAGCCGGCCATGGAAGAAATAGTCCTGACGTTCTCGCGAAAAACGGGCGATGTGCGAGTGCACAACGAGGGCGGAAGCGAGCTAGATGCAGGGGAAGTCGAGCAGATCATCGCCGCGCTCTCAGCGCTACGAGAACGCATGCAGCCCCCAGTGCCCACGGCAGTGCCCATCGGCAAGCCGTTGCAGATCGCGGCTTTTCCGGCATGGTGGGTGCAGCCAGATTTCGCCGATGGATCGGTCGTGTGCTATCGGCACCCGGGACTGGGATGGATGGGGTTTTCGATAAACCACGTGCAGGCGATCGACCTGGCCCGCCTTCTCCACCAGCAGAACGATCCCGAACAACAACTATCGACGTCCCGGCAGTAGATGGCAAAGGACGGAGATCACGCATGGCTCGCCTCCTGCTGGACCGGCGCGGGCGTGGCCAGCTCGGGCCAAATGCGTTGCCAATCATCAGGACGGAGGTCTCGACGGGAGACGTCACCGCCGGTTACCTGCTCAATCGCCGCGCAATGCTCCACGGGAACAGGCCGGCGCCCAGTGCGCCACTGGTACACGAGCGCTGGGGAAACGCCCACATGGCGGGCAAGCGCTGCCGCGCTGCTCGCATCATCCCGGTTCAGGTAGCTGTTCAGGTCCATGGCAGAAACTATAGCGTTGCTACAGTTTTAGCGCAAGCCATGCTACAGATTAATTTGAATAGCATTGCTATATGAAAGTTTGGACGATTGAAGAAGAGGCCACAGCGCTGCGCGAACGCTTTAAGGGCGTGAACCGTGCCGCATTTGCTCGCGATCATCAGATCAAGGGCGGCCAGGCGATGATCTACCAGCACATCACTGGCAGGCGCCCCATTAGCATCGAAGCGGCAATGGCCTACGCTGCGGGTTTCAAATGCTCGCTGGAGGAGATCAGCCCGCGACTTGCCATAGAGGCGCAGAAAGCTGCCGCGCTATCGTCTGAACAGCCCATCGTCCCAATTCCCTCTGCGCCTTATTGGCCCTTCTCCACAATCTCTGAAGCGGAGATCCGCAGTCTGGCAC
Source organism: Achromobacter deleyi (assembly GCF_902859705.1). Classification (GTDB taxonomy): domain Bacteria; phylum Pseudomonadota; class Gammaproteobacteria; order Burkholderiales; family Burkholderiaceae_B; genus Achromobacter; species Achromobacter deleyi. Next base: position 263,710 of record NZ_CADIJO010000005.1, read on the forward strand.
CTGCACAGCTAAATGCCCTGGAGGGTGCCCTCGCCCTTGCAATAGCTCAGCTCAAGCTGGGCATTGGGCCATCGCCTGCGCACACGTCCTCATCGCGCACTGCTCCTGCCGGTCTGGTCGATATGGACGCGGTTGCAGATGAGTTCGCGCCGCCGGCGTCAGTAATCCCACCACCATGGGATGGCGGCCCAACCACCAAGCAAATGGAAGACGCTGCCCGGCGATCGCCACCCCAAGTATCGGGCGCCGTTTCCAACATAGGGCCCGCAGAGGCTCACCCTGCAAATGACGATTTGGTCGACGTCCCCGAGTTGGGCGACGTCCGCTTGGCCGCCAGCATTGAAGGCCACGAAAACGAGTCCGAGCAACAGACGGGAGTAATGCCATTCCGTCGATCATTCCTACGGTCCGTTGGAGCTGACGGAAGTCGCGGGCGTGTCGTATATGCGAAAGGCGACAGCATGGAACCGTTCATCAACGACGGCGCCGCACTTCTGGTTGTTCTTCAGGAAGACCTGACGGTCCGCAATCTGGTCGCCGGGGGCATCTACGCCATCAGATACGACGGCAAGATGATGGTAAAGCGGGTAGCGAAGGACAAGCTGACCGGCAAATGGGTGGCGCAGTCTCTCAACCCAAAATACCGAGATGTGACGCTCGAGAACGGCGTATCGGTGCAGCTCTTAGGCCGGGTCGTGTGGACTGGCACCAGGCTTACGTGACTGCCTCGAAAGACCTCGAGGCGCGTCTACAATCAAACATCCATAGCCTCGGGAGATAAAACCCGTGTATACCCTCTCCACTGTTTCGCGCTCCTTGACGATTGCGGCACTGGCGATCTCGGCGATGTCGCCGCTGTCGGTAACCGCCCAAGAGCGGACCATCAGCGAGTTTTCGGCAGGAAAGCGGCACAAATACCAGTTGTCGACGCAAGAGTATGAAGTGTTCAAGACGCTCGTCAACGATGAGGCGGCGAACTTCACGGCCGGCAGGGATTCGCTCATCGGGGCCCGTCTCGGCGCCATTGCTGTCTCCAGCGAGACGCTGGCCAAGGCATACAAATCGAACGAAGTAGCGGCAGACAAGGCGTACAAAGGCAAACAGTTGCTTGTGACGGGGCGCGTCGGATCGATCAATTCCGGCATCGGCGACGCACCTTACTTTGTCCTTGGGTCGGGTTTGGATGCGCCGCAAGCCGCCATTCGAAAGGATTCCACCGACTTCGCAGCGACGGCGCAACGCGGTCAGAGCGTGCGTCTGGTCTGCAACGGTGGTGGCGCAACTCTCGGCGCCGCAATGCTGAAAGAATGCGCTCCGGCCGAGGTTGTCGCCAAAGCAGAGGTAACCAAGCTCACTCGTCAAACCGACATACTGCTCAGCAATGCTCGCACCAATCCATCTGCCGCGCAGGTTGTAGCGGCTGTTGTAGCCATCAGCAGCGCGCTCAAACCGTCCGAATGCTCTGCAGCAGGCGCGACATGTTTGAAGGCGATTACCCGGGTTACGAGTGCCAAAGACTTTCCGCAGAAGCTGAGTCAGGGAATTGCCACCTTGAAGGCAGCGGGCATCGATATGCCCTCCTAAACCCGACCTCCTCCATTCCCGGCCCGCCACGAGCGGGCTTTTTTGCGCTCGTTACAAAAAACTGTAGCATAGCTATTGCACAGAAACTGTAGCGTTGCTATATTTCCCCCAACACCTCCCCACCCCGGGGAGAAGACAGGGAGAAAGCCTTGAAGCACGAGATCAAAAATCGTTGGACCGGCGCCGTGCTCTTCACGGCTGATGTGCCCGAGGGCACCGAGAGTGGGCTGATTACCCGCGTGGCGCTGGAGCAGGCCGTGGAGGCCCGTGCCAACCTGGGCGATGCCAACCTGCGCGGTGCCAACCTGCGCGGTGCCGACCTGCGCGGTGCCAACCTGGGCGGTGCCGACCTGCGCGGTGCCAACCTGGGCGGTGCCAACCTGGGCGGTGCCGACCTGGGCGGTGCCAACCTGCGCGGTGCCGACCTGGGCGGTGCCAACCTGCGCGGTGCCGACCTGCGCGGTGCCAACCTGGGCGGTGCCAACCTGCGCGGTGCCGACCTGGGCGGTGCCAACCTGCGCGGTGCCGACCTGCGCGGTGCCAACCTGGGCGGTGCCAACCTGGGCGGTGCCAACCTGGGCGACCTCTCCGGCATCTGGGGCACAAGCGGCAACCTGCGCGAGATCAAGGCCATCCAGTGCGACACGTGGCCCGTCACCTACACCGCGACCCACATGCAGATCGGCTGCCAGTTCCATGAACTGGAGCGCTGGTGGTCGTTCACCGATGAGCAGATCGGCCGCATGGATTCGTCGGCGCTGGCGTGGTGGTCGAAGTGGAAGCCGGTACTGCACACGATTGTCACGATGTCGCCGGCCGTGCCTGGCGGCGAGAAGCCGGCCGAGCAGCAAGAAGCCGCCTGACCTTCCTCACCCGCCCCGGGTGCCGGGGCAAGGAGACAACCATGGATATCACGCAAAAGCCCATGTCGACCGACGGCGATGCCGCGGCGGCGATGGTCACGTACGGCGGCAGCTTCATGCGGCTGGTTGGCCTGGCCTGGCAGGCGGCCGACCCGATGAACCAGGCGCGCCTCAAGGAAGCATTCCGGCCGGAGTTCGACCGCTACCGCGCGGACGCCGCCACCCTGGCGCACTACCAGGGCCTGGCGCGCGAGGCTGAACTGGCCGGGAGGAACTGACCATGGCCTACGCCCAACCCAAGATCACGCCCGCGCAGGAACTGCGCATGGACCTGGCCGGCGACGTGCGCGCCGCGCTGCGCGACGGGCTGCACGAGGTCGTGCGCTATGCCGTGGCCGAGCCGAACCGCCAGCCGGTGGCGCACGCCATCTACGAAGACAGCATCGGCAACAAGGCCCTGGTCGAGGCATTCGATGCGGTGGCCAAGGCCTATGCCCACAGCGACACGTTCGGCCGGATCGGCGAGCTGTTCAGCAAGTTCATGGACGGCGCGAGCGCGCACTACGTGGAGACGCTGGCGGACGCCATTGAAGATCCCGAGCGCCAGCTTGATGTGTCGTTCGAACTGGCGCCGCGCAAATGACCCTCCCCCTCTTCATCCTGTGCGGCCTGATCGCCGCTTACCCCTTGGGCCGTGTGGGCGACTTCTTTTCGCGCCTGCACGTCCGCCTCGATCCGTGGAGCGAAGCATGAACACCGACAAAGACGGCGGCAACGCCTTCCCGATTCCTGGCCTGCAAGACGACCCGGACTTCAACGGGCTGAGCGTGCGCGACTACTTCGCGGCCAAGGCCAGCACAGTTATCAAGCCGCCAACCGATTACATGGGTCGCGCCGAAACCGACGAAGAGTATGCCGCCTGGGCACAGAAATGCTGGCGCATGGCTGATTCTCTGCTGGCCGCGCGAGGTGCCAAATGATCCGCCGCCTCCTGCGTGACCGCGACGCCCGCTTGTCCGCATTCATCGTCGCCGCCGTGCTGACCGCCGTGATCTTCGGCTACGGAGACCGGCAGCAGCGCGACGAGCAAGCCCAATCCCCCACCCACACCACCCAGGACGGCGGCAGCAAGACCGCATACGCCGCCCGCCAACCCTGAGAGACCACCACCATGAGCAATGTTGCAGACGAAGTCCTGGACGCGCCCGCCGCGATCACCGAATACAACGCCGTGCAGAAAGGCCTGGCAGAGCTTCGCAAAGACCTGGCCGGAGTGCAGTTCGACGTCAGCACCACGGCCGGCGACAAGGCGGCGCGTGCTGCGCGCTCGCGCTGCGTCAGCATCCGCACGTCGGCCGATGCCGCCTATGAAGGCTGGAATAAGCCGATGCTGGCCAAGCAGCGCGAAATGCGCGCCATCCTGTCCAGCATCAAGGATGAGGTGAAGGCGGTTGAAGAGCCGATCGATGCGCAGATCAAGGCCGAAGAGGCCCGCAAGGCGGAAATCAAGGCGGCGAAGGAAGCGGCCGAACTGGCGCGCCAGCAGGCGATCCAGACGCGCATCAACGCCATTGGCCAGTACCCGGTGCAGGCCGCTGGCAAGAGCGCCGCCGACATCGCCGCGCTGCTCGCCGCCGTGGCCGAGTTGCCCATCACCACCGAACTGTACGAACACCGCGCGGGCGAAGCCATGGCTTTGCAGGCGGACACCAGCGCCAAGCTGGAGCAGATGCACGCCGCCGCGATGGCGCAGGAAGCAGAGGCCGCGCGCCTGGCCGAAGAGCGCGCCGCGTTGGAACGCCAGCGCCTGGAACAGGAAGCCGCAGCCGCCGCTGCCCGCAAGGCTGAAGACGAACGGCTGGCCAAGGAGCGCGCCGAACTGGCAGAGCAGCAGCGCCGCCTGCAAGCCGAGCGCGCCGCCGAAGACGCGCGCCAGGAAGCCGCCCGCGCCGAGCAGGCCCGCAAGGATGCAGCTGCCGCCGCTGAACTCAAGCGCCAGCAGGATGAGGCCGCCGCCGTGCTGCGCGCCCAACAGGAAGAAATCGACCGCCAGCGCCGCGAGTTCGAAGCGCAGCAGGCCGCCGTGCGCCGCGCTGAGCAGGAAAAGGCCGAAGCCGCCGCCCGTGCCCAGCAAGAAAAGGAAGCCGCAGCACGCGCCGAGGCTGAAGCGGCCGAGCGCGAACGCCTCGCCGAGCAAGCGCGCCGCGAAGAGGCCGAGTTTCTGGCCAACGGCCCGGGCAACGCCGAAATCGTCGCCGTGCTGGCGCAGCACTACGGCGTCGAGCCCGAGCACGTTCTGACCTGGCTGGCCAAGTTCACCAACCCCGCAATGGCCGATCTGGCCGCCTAACCATCCACTACGCCCGGCCGAGTCTCGGGCAGGAGAAAGCAATGTCTGAAGCCACCACGATCGAATCCCAAACCACCGCCCTGGACCTGCCGGCGGCCAACACCACCACCAGCGGGCTGGTGCTGCACGCTGACAACATGGACAGCATGATGCGCGCCGCCGAAATGATGGCAGCCGGGCGCGCCACGGTGCCGAAGCACTTGCAAGGCAGCCCGTCCGACTGCATGGCCGTGATCATGCAGGCGATGCAGTGGAACATGAACCCCTTCGTGGTGGCGCAGAAGACGCACCTGGTGAACGGGCAGCTTGGCTATGAAGCACAGTTGGTCAACGCAGTGGTGCAGTCGTCTGGCGCCATCACGGGCCGTTTCCACTACGAATACCAGGGCGACGGCAACGGGTTGCAATGCCGCGTCGGCGCGGTCATTGCTGGCGAAGCGGACATCACGTGGGGCGAATGGCTCAAGGTCTCCGACGTCACCACCAAGAACTCCCCGCTCTGGAAGACGAACCCGCGCCAGCAGATGGGCTATTTGCAGGTCAAGAACTGGACCCGCGCCTACACCCCGGGCGCGCTGCTGGGCGTGTACACGTCCGACGAGCTGGTAGACGTCCAACCGCGCGAGCGCGACATCACTCCGCGCACTGCCGCCGAATTCGCGCAGGCTGCTAAGCCGCAGCCGGCAGCGCAGGTCGACCGCGACCAGGTCATCCGCGATTTGGAAATGATCGCGCGCAGCGACGACGCCGCGCCGCAGCGCATCGCCGATCTTGAATCTGCCTGGAAGAAGCTGAGCAAGGACGAGCGCGCGGCAGTGGGCGCGGATGAAATCAAGCGCCTCAAGGCCCTGGCCGCCGCCGAGGACGCCACGCCCACGCAGGCCGCACAGCCGGACGCCGCGCCGGATGCGCAGGCCACCGATGACAACCCCTTCGAAGGCGTCCAAGAATGAACGCGCCCGCCGAACAACGCACCGAGGAATGGCGGCAGGAACGCGCGGGCAAGATCACCGCCAGCAACTTCGCCGCGGCCATCGCGGTCACGCCCGGCGAGGGTGTCTACAAGACCGGCCCGCGCAAGGGCCAGCCGAAGAAGCCCGAACCGACGCTGGAGCGCACGCGCCTGATGCGCACGCTGGCCTTCGAGCGCCTGGCAGGCATCCCCAAGCGCGAAGTTGGCGCGAAGTCGTTGTCGTGGGGCCGCGACCTGGAAGACGCCGCCAAGGAAGCCTACATGGTCGACAAGGGCGCGCTGGTGGAGGAAAGCGGCTTCGTGCTTCACCCGGTGCATTCGTTCATCGGCGCCAGCCCTGACGGCCTGATCGGCGCAGACGGCGGCATCGAATCGAAATGCCCGCACGACGAACAGGTGCACATCCAGACGTGGCTGGAGGGCATGCCCGAAGGCCACATCCCCCAGGTGCAGGGAAACATGTTCGTGACCGGCCGCCAGTGGTGGGACTTTATCAGCTACGACCCGCGCATGGCCGAACCATGGCGCCTGTACGTGCAGCGCATCCCGCGCGATGAGGCCTACATCAAGACCCTGCTGACCGCCCTGCTCCAGTTCGAAGTTGAACTGTGCGAAATGGTCGACACCCTGCGCCGCAAGGCCGCCTAACCCTTCCCCAGCAGCACAACCTAGGAGACTGACGAATGTTCAGCCTGGAAAGCCAGAAAGTCACCCTCGCGCACCTGAACGTGCGCCCCGAGAACCACGGCGACGAGAAAGTCGGCGGCGCGGACCTGAAGATCGCCTTCACAGAGAGCAATGGCCTGCTGGCCATGTTCCACCCTGTGCTGCGCGATGCGCTGTATCGCCGCGAAGAGACGCCGCCTGAACAGGAAGAAATCTTCGAAGGCAGCCCGGCTGATGCGCTGACCGTGCGCAAGTTCGGCGACCTGATCGGCGCGCTGCGCCTCAAGCACGAACTGAAGGGTGCGCAGGTCGTGATCGGCTTTGGCCTGGGCGGCGCGTCCGACATCGACTTCGAGACGGCCGACGTTGACCACTTCTCGGTGGACCTGATGGAAGGCGGCAGCGCTCGCTATGGCTTCCGCGTCAAGTGCAACCCCACGGGCGAGCAGATCAAGCGCCTGTACGAGGTCCTGGGTGGCGAGGTCGATATCAGCGTCACGCCCGCCGTCGACAAGCAGGGCTCGCTGGGCCTGAACCTGGAACCCGAAGCGGCGTAACCCCACGGCCGGCGCGGCGCTCCCCGCCGGCCACCATACACAGAGAACGACGATGAGCGCAGATACCCGCACCCCTCATACCGACGCCCTGGAAACCCTGGGCAAAATCCACCAGCATGCCGAAAAGCGCGACGCGATCCACCTGGGCGTGGAGCCGATCGAGGCCGGCAGCCGCCTTTCCCCCGGCGAGCACATCTGCATCATCGATGGCAAAGCGTACACCGGCACGCGCGGCAATCCGGTCGGCATCGTGGACCCATTCCTGGAAGGCCCCGTATCGACGGGCGAACGATTCTGGCTCGTGGTGTATCCGCGCCAGATTACCTCGCTGCGTCACGTCTGGGAGCATCCCAGCTTTCCGGCATCCGGTGAAACAGGCGCTGATGCTGCGTCGGCCAGCATGCATCCGTCTGAAAAGTGGATCCGAGACTGGTGCGCAACCATCCCGCTTGACTACAACATCGTCATGGACGGCGCGCGCGACTACGTCGAAAGCCAAGAGCGCGGCGGATGGGGTGAATACCTGTGCTTCGGCGGCCTGCTTGAGGGTGAAAGCGTACCCAATGCCTTCTGGCCACACTACGAAGCAGTGACCGGCAAAACGGTCCAGGAAGACCACCGCGGCTCGTTCTTCACTTGCTCCTGCTGATCATGAACCCCTCCATGAACCGCCAGCAGCGCCGCATGCTCGAAAAGCAGCAGGCCCGCGTGCGCGCCACTCGCCGGCCGGACAGCCCGGCCCGCCTGCCGATGCTGATCAAGGCCCAGCAGACCCTGGCGCCGCTGGAAGCGATCATCGACCAGATCGAGCGCGACGGCACGATAACCACCGACGCCCGCGGCACGCCGATTTTCCACTGCGTCGCCGACGGCGAATGGTACGCCAGCGCGCCGGCTATCTCGGGCATGGCCGACTTCTTCGATATGTGGGCCACCCGCCACGGCAGCCCGTTCAAGGCCGCAGCGCTGCGCCAGCTTGCCAACCGTTTGGACGTGGGCATGCCCATCGACGGGCCCCTGATGGCCGCCCTGCAGGCCGAGATACCCACCCTTCGCCGCATCGGCGCCGGCCTGACCCAGGCTGACGCGTCCGACCTGCTGCGCCAAACCCAAATCCTTGCCGAACTGGACGCCGCGCGCGCCACTGGAGCCTGACATGACCACCATTCCCGCCGGCTTCAAGCTGGTTCCGATTGAACCGACTGATGCGATGGTCATTGAAGGCGTGAACGCCGGCCTGTCGCACAAGGACGAGCCGTATTTCATCTACGCCGCCATGCTTGCCGCCGCCCCTGCTGCACCGGCCTGCCTGACCTGCAACGACCAGGGCGCAGTTGGCATCATCCTGAACGCCGAACCGTGCCCGGACTGCGCCGCGCCCGCGGTGCCGGCCGATGGCTGGCTGCCCATCGAGAGCGCGCCCAAAACGGGCCGCACGCTGCTGCTTGGCTACCGGAATTCCCTCGGCAAATGGCGCACGGTTCGTGGGCAGTGGATGTCCTTCGACTACATCGCGAACCACTGGGAAGATCCTGACGATGTTGAGGAAGGTTGGTTCGAAACCGCCGTCGAAGCCGAGGAAATTCCGAATTGTTGGCGAATCACACCCACGCACTGGATGCCGCTGCCAGCCGAGCCTGGCGCCGCCCCTGCTGCCCCCGTATCCACGGTAGAGGATTCGCAGGATAGCCCCGTGGCTCTCGACCGGCTGGCCGACTACATCGCCGACAACTGGCCCGACAAAAAGTATGGCCTGGAGGAAATCTGCCAACGCTTGAACGCGACCTGGCCGGGCGCATTCATGCCTGCCGTTGCCGCTCCCGCTGCTGGCGATGCGCTGGATGCGGCTCGGTGGAGATTCGTTCGCCGCAAGCTGTGCCTGACCGGAAACGGTGATGGAACGTGCGCCATGCAGGCGATCAATCTCCCGGCTTCGATACCAGGATGGCCTGAACCCGGTTCGGCCGTCGCCGAGTTCTGCGACGCGGCCATCGACGCCGCCATTGCAGCCCAACGTAAGGGGGATGCGTGATGGCCTCTACGCCGAAAAGCAGGAGCGAGCGGGTCTACGAAAACGGCTATTCCTCCGGGTACGCCGCGGGCCGCAAATCCACCGCTTTAGCCGATCGCCTGTCTGTCGCGGAATTCAAGGCTGATTTCTACGGCCGACTGTTGCAGCGGGCGGTAGACGAACTGCACGAAATGAAAGCCGCCCTTTCGGCCCAGCAGAGCGGCCAGGGCGCGGGGAGGTGAGCATGGACGTAGCCGTCTTGTTCGCTCGTCAGGACAGTACCTACAAGACGCTGCCCGGCGTGGACGTATTCGACATCGAACGCGACGCCCGAACATTTCAGGGCGGCATGCCCGTGGTGGCGCACCCGCCGTGTCGTGCATGGGGCCGTCTCCGAGCCTTCGCTAATCCTCGCCCAGACGAAATGAACCTTGCCCGCTTAGCCGTGGCCCTGGTGCGCGAATTCGGCGGCGTCCTGGAGCATCCAGCTGGCAGCACGCTGTTGGATGCCCAGATGTTGCCGCGGCCTGGTGGCACCCGTGATCAGTACGGCGGTTGGACCTTTGCCGCACCGCAGATGTGGTGGGGGCACAAGGCTGAGAAAGCGACCTGGTTCTACATCGTGGGTGTAGCGCCTGTCGATATGCCACCCGTCCCCCTGGTTCTGGGAGAAGCAAGCCACGTCGTGCAGTCCCGCAAGCGTCAGGACTACCGCCCGCACATTACCAAGGCGGAACGTGAGCATACCCCCCCCCAATTGGCCGCGTGGCTTATCGAGGTAGCCCGGCGCTGCCGCATTGAGAAAAGGAAAGCAGCATGACCCAACAAGACGACATCACCCAGCGCGAGCTGACGGCAGAGCATCACCTGAACGAGCTGATGCGCCTCACGCAACCCTGGCCGAACGCCACGATACCCTGCGCCACCGTGCGCTCGCATGTTGAGCAGGCGCTGTCCCAGGTGCGCGCCCCTGTAGCCGATGAGCGGGCGGCGGATACGCTCGCCGAACGCTTCGCACTGGCCCTTACTCCTGTCGCCTACACGACCAAGCGGGGCGCCGTCTATCGCGGAAAATCAACGCGGGTCGGAAGCGAGAACCTCTGCACCATCAGCCAGGCCGTCTACGAGTTTCGCGCCGCCCTGGCAAGCGCCCCTGTAGCCGATGTGCCGTTGACTCATCGTTGCGCCAACTGCGGTGCGGTGTTCCAGGGTGCCGGGTGCCCGTCGTGCCGGCTCGCCGCACCCGTGGCAAGCGCCCCTGTAGCCGAGCCGGGCACGATGGAGGAAATCCACCGCCAGGAACGCGAGCGTTCACCGTGGGTGCTGCCGAAAGATCCGACGCTGCCTGATAGCGCCCCTGTAGCCGGGGAGGCGAAGAACTACCCAGGCGAAAACGTGGCCGAGCGGCTGGACAACATGGCCGACGACCAGCCGCCGGGGTCACAGGCGCAAAGTGATCTGTACGCGGCGGCCACGATCTGGCGCAAGCATATTGCTCATCGTGCCGCGCCCCAGGCCAGCGAGGCGGTGCGCACCCAGGTGCTGGCAGCGCTGGAGTCTGCGCAGCGATTCATCCGCAACGGCATCGAGTTTGGCTACATCCGCATGCCGGACGCTGACACGCCCGACCCTGCACACCGCACGCCAAGCCTGATCGACGCAGCTATCCGCTCACTCAAGACCCAGGCGGACAAGGACGGCGGCCAGCAGCGCGCCGGGGATGACTGCAAGCACGCTCGCGTCTATCGCGCTGGTGATCGTCAGGGCTACGCCTGCCCGGACTGCGGCGAGTTCGTGAGCGACTACGAAATACACCGTCGGCAGCGCTCCGCCCTTTCTGCCACCCAGCCCGAACAAGGGGAACGCGATGAATGACCACATCCCCTACCCGACCAGTTGCAAGGACGCCCAGGGCCGCGTGTGGCATCCCTACGCGGTCGATTTCGACAGCCCGGATGGCACCTATGCATGCCACATCTACGCCATCAGCGATGAACACGCCCAATTGCAACTCGAAGCCCTCAAGGAAACCGGGCGCATCTCGGGGCAGGCTTTGGAGGTACATGATGAGTGACGTAGCGATCCTGGACCCCTGCTGCGGCGGCCGGATGATGTGGTTCGACCGCCAGGATCAGCGCGCCCTGTTCGGCGATATCCGCAGCGAGGAACACACCCTGTGCGACGGCCGGGCCTTCAACATCACGCCGGATCTGAACATGGACTTCCGCGCCATGCCGTTCGCCGCCGACTCATTCAGCCTGGTGGTGTTCGATCCGCCCCACCTGCGCCGCGCCGGCCGGGATTCGTGGCTGCGCGCCAAGTACGGAATCCTGGGTGACGACTGGCAGGATGATCTGCGGCGCGGCCTGGCCGAGTGCTTCCGAGTGCTGAAGCCGGCCGGCGTGCTGATTTTCAAGTGGGCCGAGGTGCAAATCCCCGTCAGCCAGATCCTGGCGCTGACCGAGCACCGCCCGCTGTTTGGCCACAAGTCCGGCAAGCGCGAAAAGACCCACTGGCTGACGTTTATGAAGCCGGACACCGACAAGAAGGAGATGTAGATGGCACACGCAGCCCAACACCAAGCTCCGGCCGCGGCGCCGAAGGAGCAATGATGCGACGACCGCAAATCGAGATCCAAAACGGGATTCCCGTACTGACCACCACGCAGGTCGGCGAACGCCTGGGCATGAAGCCCTCTGTCGGCGACCTGCTAGCCCTTGGCATCGAGCCTGTGCAGCGGACCACGCTGGGATGCTACTGGGCACTCCGCGACATGCAGGCAATCCGCATCGCGGCGGCCAGGCGCGTGCTGCAGATGCAACCGGACGAGGTGAACCAATGACCGAACGCGCCATTACCGAGACGTTCCTGAGCCCGGCCGAGGTCGCCGAGATGACCGGTATTCGGCGCGGCACGAAGGGCAAGCCCTACCCTGTCCTGCAGGTGGAATGGCTTCTCGCCCACGGATACCCGGCGCATGTGAACCGGGCCGGCCGGGCTATAGTCGCGCGCAGCGCCGTGGATGGCCAGCGCCAGCGCGCGGCCGAGCCGGCCAACGCCGAATGGACCCCTGACGCCTGGAGAGCATGAGCATGGGGCGCAAGCCTACCCGCAATCGCCTGCCGCCTGGCATGCGCGCGCGCCACCGCGGCGCCAAGACGTACTACTACTTCGACCTGGGCGGCAAGCCGCGCAAGGAAGAGCCGCTGGGGTCCGACTTCGTCGAGGCCATGCGCCGCTGGGGCCAGCTCACGCAGCAGTCGGTCGGCGCCGCCGGCCAGGTAACCTTCCGCCAGGCCGCCAACCGATACTTCGCCGACATCGTGCCGACGAAGGCACCGCGCACGCAGGACGGGAACCAGATCGAACTCGAATTCCTGTGCGAGATCTTCGACAAGCCGCCGGTGGCGCTGGAGTTGATCAAGCCTGTCCACGTCACCCGTTACATCCGCTGGCGCATGGGGAAAGCGGCGGACTGGTTCCGCGAGAAGGGCCGGCCCGTGCCGCCCGATGCCGGCCACGTGCGCGCCAACCGCGAAATCGCGCTGTTCAGCGCCATTTTCAACTACGCCCGCGAGATCGGCCTGACCGACGCGCCGAACCCTGCCCAGGGCGTGCGCAAGAACAAGGAGCGCGGCCGCGACACCTACGTCGAGGACGACACCTATGCGCAGGTCTGGAAGGCCGCCGACGAGCCGCTGCAGGACGCCATGGACCTGGCCTACCTGGCGGGCCAGCGGCCGGCCGACACCCTGCGGTTTCTGGAGACGGACATGCGCGACGGCTTCCTGCATGTGCGCCAGGGCAAGACGGCCCAGAAGCTGCGCATCGAGATCACCGGCGAGCTGGCGCAGGTGGTCGACCGGATCAAGGCCAGAAAGGCCCGCTACCGCGCCGACAACAAGGTGGTCAGCCTGTACCTGGTGGTGAACGAATCCGGCCTTCCGCTGACGCCAGGCGCGCTGCGCGACCGGTTCGACAAGGCCCGCCAGGCGGCCGGCGTACCCAAGGCTGCGTTCCAGTTCCGCGACCTGCGCGCCAAGGCCGGCACCGACAAGACCGAAGCCGCGGGCGACATCCGCCAGGCCCAGAAACAGCTCGGCCATGGCTCGGTCACGACGACCGAAAAGTACGTCCGGCGCCGCAAGGGCGACAAGGCGGCGCCTACGCGGTAAGCCGATTTGCGGAAAAGGCCCAGGATTGCGGAAAAGAAAACGGGTCTTGGATTCCTCCAAGACCCGCGTCTTTCTTTGGTAGGCCCCCCGAGAGTCGAACTCGGCACCAACGGATTATGAGTCCGCTGCTCTAACCAGGCATGAGCTAGAGGCCCAGGAAACTTACTGCCCTTCCAGGAAGCTCTTCAGCTTGTCGGCCCGGCTCGGGTGACGCAGCTTGCGCAGCGCTTTAGCCTCTATTTGGCGAATGCGCTCACGCGTGACGTCGAACTGCTTGCCCACTTCTTCCAGGGTCTGGTCGGTGCTCATTTCGATACCGAAACGCATGCGCAGAACCTTGGCTTCCCGCGGGGTCAGAGAGTCTAGCACTTCCTTGACCACGTCGCGCATGGAACCATGCAGCGCGGCATCGGAAGGCGCCAGCGTCGAGGTGTCTTCGATGAAGTCGCCCAGATGCGAATCGTCGTCGTCGCCGATCGGCGTTTCCATGGAGATCGGTTCCTTGGCGATCTTCAGGATCTTGCGGATCTTGTCCTCGGGCATGTCCATCTTCTGCGCCAGGGTCGCGGGATCCGGCTCGGCGCCGGTTTCCTGCAGAATCTGACGGCTGATCCGGTTCATCTTGTTGATCGTTTCGATCATGTGGACCGGGATACGGATGGTGCGTGCCTGGTCGGCGATGGAACGGGTGATCGCCTGGCGAATCCACCACGTTGCATACGTCGAGAACTTGTAGCCACGACGGTACTCGAACTTGTCCACCGCCTTCATCAGGCCGATGTTGCCTTCCTGGATCAGGTCCAGGAACTGCAGGCCGCGGTTCGTGTACTTCTTGGCGATCGAGATTACCAGACGCAGGTTGGCCTCGGTCATTTCGCGCTTGGCCTTGCGAGCCTTGGCTTCGCCGGTGGCCATGCGCTTGTTGACGTCCTTCAGGTCCTTGAGCGGCAGCACGACGCGCGTTTGCAGGTCGATCAGCTTTTGCTGCAGTTCCTGAACGGCGGGGATCTGGCGCTCGAGCGTTTCGGCGTACGGATGGCCGGCGGCCACTTCGTCCACGACCCACTGCAGATTGGTTTCGTTGCCCGGGAACACCTTGATGAAGTGCGTGCGCGGCATGCCGGCACGGTCCACACACGTGTGCAGGACGGCGCGTTCAAGCTGGCGCACTTCTTCGACCTGGTTACGCAGCGTGTCGGCCAGCTTTTCCACCATCTTGGCGGTGAAGCGGATGCCCATCAGTTCGTTCTGGATCGATTCCTGGGCGCGCACGTAGACGTCCGACTTGTAGCCGTCCTTCTCGTACGACAGGCGCATCTTGTCGAACTGCTTGCTGACCTCGTCGAACTTGGCCAGCGCCTTCACGCGCAGGTCTTCCAGCTGCTTGCTGGACATGCCGCCCGCGGGGCCGTCGTCGCTTTCGTCTTCGTCGGCGGTGACACCGGCGCCGGCGTATTCTTCGCCGTCTTCCGGATCCACCAGGCCATCGACCACTTCGTCGATCTGCGCTTGACCATCACGAACGCGCAGGATGTGCGCCAGGATTTCGTTGATGGTGGTCGGGCAGGCCGAGATGGCCATGACCATGTGCTTCAGGCCGTCTTCGATACGCTTGGCGATTTCGATTTCGCCTTCGCGGGTCAGCAGCTCCACCGAACCCATTTCACGCATGTACATGCGGACGGGGTCCGTGGTGCGGCCGAAATCGGAGTCCACGGTGGTCAGGGCGGCTTCGGCTTCGTCTTCGACGTCATCGTCGTTGGACGCGACCGGCGCGTTTTCGCTCATCAGCAGCGTTTCGGCATCGGGCGCCTGGTCGTAGACCGCGATGCCCATGTCGCTGAACGTGCTGATGATGCCGTCGATGGCTTCCGCATCGACGAGGTCGTCGGGCAGGTGGTCGTTGATTTCGCCGTAGGTCAGGTAGCCGCGATCCTTGCCCAGCTTGATCAACTGCTTCAGGCGGTTGCGGCGGGCTTCGTATTCTTCGGGCGTGACGGGACCGCGGGCGATCAGATCCTTGGGATCTGCCTTGCCGCGCTTGCCACCGCGCTTGGGCGGCTTCAGGTCAGGCAACACTTCGCCTTCGCCGTCCATCGCGTCATCGAAACCGTCGGAATCGTTGTTCGCGTTCTTGGCGGGACGGCCCGGGCGGCGGCCGCTGGGGACCGGACGCGCGCTGCCGACCAGGTCGGCGAGCTTGTCTTCGGCCTTCTTGGCGCGAGCCTTGGTCACCTTCTCGGGCTTGTCTGCCGCTGCCGTCTTCGCCGCCGCCTTCTTGGCGGCCGTCTTGGCTGCAGGCTTGGCGACCTTCACCGCCGTCTTGGCGGGCGCTTTTTCCGCCGCCATGCTGACGACACGCTTGGCCGTCGTGGCCTGCGTATCGGTCGCATCAATTGCAGAGGAGGATTTGCCGGTGGATTTGGTCATAGTCGCTTCCGTGGTCGTCGCAACCCGTTTGGGCATGTTGCACCGTACAACGCCGCCTCCGGGCAAAGGCCCTTTGCGGCGTCAATACGGGTAAAACTGGTGAATCGGCTGAGGCCCTGCGGCTGCGTTGTTCGCAGCGCCAGCTCTTGCGAGCCCGCTTGGCGCCGTTCCGGTGCAATACCGGCTGGGCGCCTGACGTGCATGGCCTCATCCGGCGGCGGAACCCGGGCGTTGGGGGGGCTGTCTGCCTATAAATAGGCTGTGCTTGCTAACGGGTCATTGCCCTTGGCAGCTAGATAGACACAGCACCCAAACCACAAACGCTACACGGAGATACCCGTCGCCGAACTGCGTAATTCACCGCTCAGCTATAGTAATTAACTATGTAACAAATTTGACGCGCACGTCCGCTTTTTTTCCGCTGCGTCGCCCTGGGACTTTCCCGATCATCCGGTACTGGTCCGGGTCTCTCGCCCGAACTACTGGCGATGCCACCGGCGACACTAGGCACTACTGCCATTACTGCTGGCCAATACCTGCTGGCGGATACTTCAGCCTGCCTGCCCGTCAAACTGCATAACTATTAGATTCCGGCGGCGGCAATAGATTCCGCTCACCGTATTTTTTCCTGCTCTCTTTCCCTGCTCTCTTTTCTCTACTCTCGAGCTACTGCCCGACGCTTCCCAACAGATTCAGCTGATATTCAGTACTGCAAAATCTGCTACCAACGCCTGTTTGCTGCGGAAAACCCTTGATTTTACCGCATTTACCGCACACCGGCACCTTTCAGTACCGTCATGCGGCTGGACAGCTCCAGATAGCGCTTGCGCTGCTCATCCGTCGTCAAACCCGTGGCCGCCAATTTCGCCATTTCGGCCTTGGCCGAATCGAATTCGATCCTGCGCAGGGCGTCGTCCCACTCGGTCTGCGGATCAGGCAGATCTTCCTGCGACAGGATGTCGGCACGCAGCCCCTTGAGCACAGTCGCCAGATCAGAATCCGGCTCGGCCGCTTCCAACAAGGCTCCCACATGGCGGGCCCCGCTGGATTGCGCCAGCATGATCAAGTCCCTTACCAATCCTAGATGGGGGCCATGATCGATGACTTCAAGCTGCTGGTCGCCCATGGAGTCCACCAGCTCGGGGTGAGCAAGCAGCAGTCCCAACAAGCGCTTGGCCAGTGACGGCATGGTGCGGCGGCCTTCGAAGCCGCCAACGTCGTCGCGACGCTTCCAGTTGCCTTTGCCGCCTTTCCAGTCACCTTTGCCCTTCCAGTCGCTCTTGCCTTTCCAGTCGCCCTGGCCTTTCCAGTCTTGCTTGCCGGAACCGCCGCCCCAATTGCCCCCGCCACCCGGCTCACCGCCCGGCGACGAAAACTGGCCGACATCGACGTATTCGCCGTCGTCGGCGGGGATGTCATGAAAATCGTGGCCGCCAAAATCGTAGCCCGCGTCCGGATGGCCGCCATCGTGCTGCGGCGCGGCCGCATGCGTCTCGCCGGCCGCCGGCTTGGCCGGTGCACCGAAAGGCTTGGCCGGCTGCTGCGCCAGCACCTGCGCCATTTCTTCAGGCGTCAGTTGCACCAGCTTGGCCATCTCGCGTTCGATCTGCACGCGCAAGGCGCATTCGGGAATGGCCGCCAACAAGGGCTTGGCCTCATGCAGGCAACTGGCTCGACCCTCGGCCTCGTCCATGTTGTGCCGCGATGCCAATTCGTCGAGCAGGAAGCGCGACAACGCCACCGCCTCGCCCAGGCACGCACGGAAGGCCTCAGGCCCCAGCTCGCGGACGTACGAATCCGGGTCGTGCTCGGTCGGCAGGAACAGGAATCGGATGGCGATATCGTCGCGCAACACCGGCAGGCAAGCCTGCAGGGCGCGCCACGCGGCACGCCGGCCCGCGCCGTCGCCGTCAAAACTGAAGATGACCTTGTCGCTGGAACGCAGCAGCTTCTTGACGTGATCCGGCGTGGTGGCCGTGCCCAGCGTAGCCACCGCGTTGGCGATGCCCTGCTGCGCCAGGCCCACCACGTCCATGTAGCCTTCGACCACGATGATCTGCCCTTCCTGGCGAATCGCCTGGCGGGCTTCCCACAGGCCGTACAGCTCCTGGCCCTTGGAGAACAGCGGGGTTTCGGGCGAATTCAGGTACTTGGGCTCGCCTTTGCCGATGATGCGGCCGCCGAAACCGATCAAGCTGCCGCGCGCATTGCGGATCGGGAACATGACCCGTTCGCGGAAGCGATCGTAGCGGCGCCCGTCTTCGGATTCGATGACGAGCCCGGACTCCACCAAGGTGGGGTCTTCGTAATTGGGAAAAACCTGGGACAGCCCGTGCCGGTCGGTACCCGACCAGCCCAAGCCAAAATGCGCCGCGATTTCGCCAGTCAGGCCACGCTGCTTCAGATAGCGGATCGCCGCAGGCGATGCGCGCAACTGCTTCAGATAGTGGGCCTGTGCGGCGTCCAGCACCTGCGTATGGCGGGACTCCTCGGCCTTGCGGCGCGCGGTTTCCTGCTGTTGGCGGGGGCTGCGATTTTCTTCGGGGACCGTCATTCCCGCCGAAGCCGCGAGCGTGCGCACGGCCTCGGGGAAACTGGCGCCCGTGTGTTCCATCAGGAAGGTGATGGCGCTGCCATGCGCTCCGCAACCGAAGCAGTGATAGAACTGCTTGGTGGGGCTGACAGTGAACGACGGGCTTTTTTCGTTATGAAAGGGGCATAGGCCAAGCAAGTTGGCCCCACCCTTTCGCAACTGCACATACCGCCCGACTACGTCGACGACGTCGACCCGGGCGAGTAGTTCCTGGATGAATGATTCTGGAATCAATAGATTCTGGAATCAAAGATCAATACAGGCGCGGGGGCAGTTGTTGGCTACGGATGCGCTTGTAGTGGCGCTTCACAGCGGCGGCATGCTTGCGCTTGCGCTCGGCCGTGGGCTTCTCGTAGAACTCGCGCGAACGCAGCTCGGTGAGCAAACCGGTCTTTTCGATGGTGCGCTTGAAGCGGCGCAGAGCGGCTTCAAACGGTTCGTTTTCCTTCAGTCGAACGATAGGCATAAAGTGATTGGCCTGCTTGTAGGGTAACAAAAGTTGATGACAAACCTGGCTTGCTTGCCAGCAGCGCTGCATGGTTTCGTGTGGATTCCGGCAGGGGACAAACCCTGCCCCCAGACGCCTTGCAGTGCTAACTTTGGCTGGCTGTTTCCGTTACCCAAAGACTACCCAAAGAGTAACAAGCCAAGTTCGGTTTAGCGATAACCAGCGATTCTAGCATGGTCATGGCCGTTTTGACTACCAGGGGAACGGTCTGGCGCCATACATTGCCAGGCATTCCGTCCCCTGAAACACGTCAACCCTTCGACCCTTTGCGGATCCAGGCCTCGAGCTGATGCGGACGCAGGCTGTCGTAGTCTTCGAACGGCTGGTGGATCCAGGGGTTGGTCGGCAGCTTGTCGACGTAATAGTCAGGCTGCGCCTGGGAATGCCCCTTCCACCACAGCACGGCGCTGCGCAATTCGGTGATGTCGGCGAATTGGCTCTTGAGGTGGTCGTACACCTTCATGAACGTCTTGCCGGTATCGACCATGTCGTCCACCAGCAACACCCGCCCGGACAACGTGCCGCGCGTGATGGTGATGAACTGCGCAATATCCATGTCGCCCTGCTTCGTGCCGGCCGCTTCGCGGTAGCTGCTGGTCGCCAGAATGCCCAACGGCACATCAAAAATACGGGACATAACGTCGCCGACACGCATACCGCCGCGCGCCAGGCACAAAATCTTGTCGAACTCCCAACCCGATTGATGCACCTGCAAGGCCAGGCGTTCGATCAAACGGTTGTAGTCGTCCCACGTCACCCACAGATGGCTATCGTCATTGGTCGGCGCGCTCATAGGCAAGGATCTCCTGCGTGAAAATACGAAAAGGCCGCCGCCGGTATGAGACCGGCGGCGGCCTTGGGAATAATAACCCGATGTCAGCCCTTCAGGGGGTGACGCAGCACAATGGTTTCGTTGCGGTCGGGGCCGGTGGACACCAGGTCGATCGGCACGCCGCAGACTTCGGCCACGCGCTCGAGGTAACGGCGGGCGGCTTCAGGCAGCTTGTCGTATTCGGTGATGCCGACGGTCGATTCGCTCCAGCCCGGCAGCTCTTCCAGCACCGGCTGCGCTTGCGCCACGGCGTGGGCGCCGTAGGGCAGCACATCGCGGAACTCGCCGTTGACGCGATAGCCGACGCCCAGCTGGATGGTTTCCAGGCCGTCCAGCACGTCCAGCTTGGTGATGCACAGGCCGGTGATGCCGTTCAGGCGCACCGAACGCTTCAGGGCGGCGCCATCAAACCAGCCGCAACGACGCGGACGGCCGGTGACCGAACCGAATTCCTTGCCGATGGTGGCCAGGCGCGTACCGATTTCGTCGACCAGCTCCGTGGGGAACGGGCCAGAACCGACGCGCGTCGTGTAAGCCTTGGTGATGCCCAGGACGTAGTCCAGCGACTGGGGACCCACGCCCGCGCCCGCCGAAGCAGCGCCCGCAACGCAGTTGCTGCTGGTGACGAAGGGGTAGGTGCCGTGGTCGACGTCGAGCAATGCGCCTTGCGCGCCTTCGAACAGCAGGCGCTTGCCTTCCTGCTGCATGGCGAACAGCGTGCTGGAAACGTCCGCGACCATCGGGGCGATCGCCGGGGCCAGAGCCATGGCTTGATCGCGCACTTCGTTGGCCGAGACGGCTTCGGCGCCCAGGTACTGGGTCAGCACGAAGTTGTGGTAATCCAGCACTTCGGCGAGCTTTTCGTCGAACAGCGCGGGGTTGAACAGGTCCTGCACGCGCAGCGCGCGGCGAGCGACCTTGTCTTCATAGGCCGGGCCGATACCGCGACCGGTCGTGCCGATCTTGCCTTCGCCCTTGCGCGCTTCGCGCGCCTTGTCGACGGCCACGTGGTACGGCAGGATCAGCGGGCAGATCTCGGAAATACGCAGGCGCGAGCGCACGTCCAGGCCGGCGGCCTCGAGCTCTTCGATTTCCTTGAGCAGGGCTTCCGGAGACAGCACGACACCGTTGCCGATGAAGCACGTGACGCCGGGATGCATGATGCCGGACGGAATCAGGCGAAGAATCGTCTTCTTGCCATTGATCCACAGCGTATGGCCAGCGTTGTGGCCACCCTGGAAGCGGACCACGCCCTGGACGGATTCCGCCAGCCAGTCAACGATCTTGCCCTTGCCCTCGTCACCCCACTGGGTGCCGATTACGACTACGTTCTTGCTCATGTTACGAATCAATATCGAGTTTCTCGGGAAATCCGGAAATCTCCCCGCGGCCCCCTCGTTACCGAGAGGGAGTTAGTCACAGCGTTCTGACCGTCCAGGCGCCGTCTTGCAGCGCCAGCTCGCGATCGCAAACGAATTCGTCCTGATCCTGCTCGTGACCGGGCAATACCTGAACGACAATCTCACCCGACCGGCGCAGACGGCGAACCGCCTCGGTCAGGGCGGGGGCTTGCCCCCAGGGCGCGCGAACTGCACGCGCCCGTTCCGCTGGCGGCAAACCCGCCGCCAGTTTGCGTAAATCAAGACTGAAGCCGGTGGCCGGACGCGCACGCCCGAACGCCCGACTGACATCGTCGTAGCGGCCACCCGACACCAGCGCATCGCGCCAGCCCTCGGCGTACAGCGCGAACTTCACGCCCGAGTGGTAGCCGTAGCCATTGACGTCGGCCAGGTCAATACCGAACGCCACATTGGGCATGGCATCCACCAGCACCTGCAACGCATCCAGCGCGGCAGCCACATCCGGCAGCAAAGGCAGCTCGCGGCGCGCCTGCTTGAGCACTTCGGGGCCGCCATACAGCTTGGGCAGCAGTTGCAGCGCCTTGAGCGTTTCGGCCCGCATGCCGGGCTTGCGCTCTGCCAGCTCGACCAGCCCCGGCACGTCTTTTTCGCGCATCAGGCGGATGATGTCCTGGGACACGGCCGCGGCAGCGGGATCCGATTCGACGATGCCGCGCAGCACGCCCGGATGGCACAGATCCAGCCGGGGATTGCGTACCCCTGCGATGGCGACCGTTTCCAGCACCAGCTGAATGATTTCCAGGTCGGCTTCAAAGCCGGCATGGCCGTAGATTTCGGCGCCGATCTGCAGCAGCTCGCGGCTGGACAGCAAGTCCGCCGGGCGGGCATGCAGCACGTTGCCGCAATAGCACAGGCGGGTAACGCCGGCGCGGTTCAACAAGTGTGCGTCGATGCGCGTCACCTGGGGAGTCATGTCGGCGCGTACGCCCAACGTGCGGCCCGACAGCTGGTCGACCAGCTTGCAGGTACGCAGATCCAGATCGCTGCCGGTACCGGACAGCAATGAATCGATGTACTCGACCAGGGGCGGCGCGACCAGCTCGAAGCCGTAAGTACGGTACAGATCGAGAAGTTCGCGGCGCAATTCCTCGATGCGCCGGGCCTCTGCCGGAAGTACGTCGGCAAGGCTCTCGGGCAGCAACCAGTTACCCATGAATGTTTACCTGAATAACGCCTAGAGATGCGTGGGCGTCGCCCAAACGAAAAAGCGGCTGAGGGGGCGTAAGCCCGCTCAGCCGCTGCGGAATGTTTTCTAGCTTACGCGGTATTGTACATGGTTCAGCGGTGAGCGCCAGCCGGGGTATCCAGGGCGTAACGCCGTCCCCTATTGCGCAATCTGCCAGAAAAAAGCCCCTTGGCTGACCAAGGGGCTTTTGCGTTGCCGCGGGCGGTAAAGCCTTATTTCGCGGCGGGCACGGTGACCGGCGCCAGGGCCTGGCCAGCCGGGTCCTTCATGAACTGGAAGAAGCTGGAGCTGGGGTCGACCACCAGCACGTCACCCGGCTTCGAGAACGAAGCGCGGTAGGCTTCCAGGCTCTTGTAGTACGTGTAGAACTGCGGGTTCTTGCCATAGGCCTGCGCATAGATCGCGGCGGCGGCGGCGTCGCCCTCACCCATGATGCCCTGGGCCTTGGCATAGGCCTGGGCCACGATCACTTCGCGTTGGCGGTCGGCCTCGGCGCGGATCTTCTCGCCCTCGGCGGCACCGATGGAACGCAGTTCGTTGGCGACGCGCGTACGCTCCGCTTCCATACGGCGGTACACCGATTCCGAGATCTCGGGTGCGAACTCGATGCGGCGCAGGCGCACGTCGACGATCTGCACACCCAACGGCTCGGCGCGCTTGGCGACGTTGGTCAGGATTTCGGCCATGATCTTGTCGCGTTCGGTCGACACCACGTCGCGCACGGTGCGCACGTTGACCGAGGCGTTCAAGGCATCGCGGATCTGAGCTTGCAGGCGCTCTTGCGCCGCACGCTCGTTGCCGCCGAAGGTCACGTAGTACAGGCGGGGGTCCGCGATGCGCCACTTGACGTACGAGTCGATCAGCAGGTTCTTCTTTTCGGAAGTCTGGATACGCTCGGCTTCGTTGGTTTCGATGGTGAGGATGCGCTTGTCCAGCGTCACCACGTTCTGGAACGGCGGCGGCGCCTTGAAGTACAGGCCGGGTTCATTGATGACCTTGCGCACTTCACCCAGCGAGAACACCAGGGCGTAGTCGCGCTCGCGCACCACGAACACGCAGGAAGAAAGGGCGGCCAGCACGATGAGCAGGCCGACCAGGATAGGCATAAGACGTTGCATGATCAGGACTCCTCCGGGTTAGCGCGACGTACGGTCGCGGGGCAGCGCGTTGCTATTGCTGCTGCCGGAAGGCTGGGGCACCGGCACCGCATTGCCACGCAGAGGCGGCTGGACGGGCGGGCTGATCAATGCAGGCGAACCGGGGTTGCCTACCGCGGACTTGCTGGCGTCTTGAGCCGCCAGATGCATGATCTTGTCCAAGGGCAGATACAGCATGTTGTTGTTGCTCTTGGTGTCGACCATGACCTTGCTGGCACGCGTGAAGATGTCCTGCATGCTCTCCAGGTACATGCGCTGGCGCATGACCACGGGTGACTTCTCGTATTCGCCCAGGATACTGGTGAAGCGCGACGTATTACCTTGCGCATCGCCCACGACCTTGGCCTTGTAGCCTTCGGCCTGTTCGGTCATGCGCGAGGCCTGACCGCTGGCCAGCGGCACGACCTGGTTGGCGTAGGCCTGGCCTTCGTTGATCTGGCGCTCGCGATCCTGGCCCGCCTTGACGGCGTCGTCGAACGCGGCTTGCACCTGTTCGGGCGGCTGCACGTTCTGGATGGCGACCGTGCTGACCTGCACACCGGTCTGGTAGCGGTCGAGAATCTGCTGCATCAGCGTCTGGACCTGCGAAGCAACGGTCGTACGGCCTTCGTACAGGACGAAGTCCATGGACTGCTTGCCGACCACTTCGCGCATGGCGGTTTCAGACGCCTGGCGCACGGAGTCGTCCGGGTCGCGGGTCATGAAGAGGTAGTCGGGTGCGCCATCCGCACGCAGGCGATACTGCACGACGAACTGCATGTCGACGATGTTCTCGTCCGTCGTGAGCATCAGCGCTTCAGGCAAGACCTTGTTGCGCGAACCGCCACGGAAACCGACTTCGAACGTGCGCAGCTGCGACACGTTGACCATTTCGTGGCTTTGGATGGGATACGGCAGGCGCCATTGGAAACCGGCCTGCGACGTGCTCTTGTACTTGCCGAACTGGGTGACGACGGCGACCTGGCCTTCCTGGACGATATAGAAGCCACTGGCCGCCCAGATGCCGACCGCGACCAGGGCGATCACTCCCAGTCCGATGCGTGCGCCACGCGGCGAAGGCGGCGTCATGCCGCCCCGATTGCCGCCCGGGCGATTGTTGCCGCCCCCGCCTTTACGGCCGAATAACGATCCGATGCGATTATTGAAATCGCGCCAGACCTCATCGAGGTCTGGAGGACCGTCTCCGTTGCCTTGAGGCCGCTTGGGCGGCGGCTCGGAGCCATTGTTGTTTCCACGACCCCAACCGGGGTCATTCAGATTGAAGAGTTTGATAATTCGAGGCATTGTTTCCCACAATCTGTCCGGTCTCCGCCATTGCCCCGCGCAACGCGTCCAGACCGGCGCGCTCGGTGGCGCTTACAAATACTCGCGCAATCGTACCATGGGCGTCGCGCTCCACTCGGGGTTCCAAACCGGCCCGGTCGATCTTGTTGTATACCAGAATGGTCGGAACGTTGGCAGCGCCGATTTCAGCCAGGACTTTATTGACCTCGAAAATCTGCTCGTCGCGCTGCGGACTGGCCGCGTCGACCACGTGCAGCAGCAGGTCGGCATGCACGGTTTCTTCCAGGGTGGCGCGGAAAGCGGCGATCAGGTCGTGAGGCAGGTCGCGGATGAACCCCACGGTATCCGATACGACGACGTTGCCCGCCCCTTCGATCCAGATGCGGCGCGTGGTGGTGTCCAGCGTGGCGAACAACTGGTCCGCCGCATAGGTGTCGGCCCGGGTCAGCGCATTGAACAGGGTCGACTTGCCCGCGTTGGTGTAGCCCACCAGCGACACGGACAAGGCGCCGCCACGTGCGCGCGCGCGCCGTTGCGTGACCCGTTGGCGTTCGACCCGGTCCAGGCGCTCGCGCAGCGTCTTGACCTTGGCGCCGATCATGCGGCGGTCCATTTCGAGCTGGGATTCGCCGGGGCCGCGCATGCCGATGCCGCCCCGCTGGCGTTCCAGGTGGCTCCACATGCGCGTCAGGCGCGTGGACAAGTGCTGCAATTGCGCCAGTTCGACCTGCAGCTTGCCTTCGTGGCTCTTGGCGCGCAGCGCGAAGATATCGAGGATGAGCGCGACGCGATCCACCACGCGCAGGTTGAACAGGCGTTCCAGGTTGCGCTGCTGGGCGGGCGACAGGGGCTGATCGAACAGCACGATATCGGCGAGCAGCGCTTGGGCCATGCCGACGCCTTCGTCGGCCTTGCCGGAACCGATGAAGAACTTGGCGTCGGGGCGGTCGCGGCGGGCGGTCAGGGTGCCGACGATTTCGGCGCCCGCCCCCTTCGCCAGCATGGCGAATTCCTCGGCGTGGGCCGTGAAGTCGGGATCACCGAGATCCACGCTGATAATCAGTGCGCGCATACATGCACCATATTGGAGCCAAAGCGAAAATGCCCGCCGACGTCGACCGTCCGGCGGGCAATAAAAGGTACTTCAGGAGCGAGATTACTCAGCAGGGACTTCCACCTGGAAATTCACGGCGCGGGCGGGAACAACGGTGGAAATGGCGTGCTTGTAGACCATTTGCGTGACCGTGTTACGCAGCAGCACCACGTACTGGTCGAAAGATTCGATTTGCCCTTGAAGCTTGATGCCGTTCACCAGGTAGATCGACACCGGCACATGATCTTTGCGCAGGGTGTTCAGGAACGGATCTTGCAGAGTTTGCCCTTTATTGCTCATTGGCCAGGCTCCATTTGTTTGTTATTGAGTGGTGGCGCGCCGTGTACTGGTGGAGCACGCCGAAACATGTACTCTACAGGGTTTTCCCGGCCCGTGCCACTTGTGTCGAAAGCGAAGATGACACCAGAGTTTTCCGCCGGAAAAGCCTTGCTGGCCGTGGTTTAGACGACCTCGGAGAGCGCCTTCAGAAGCAGTTCGCACTGCTCATCGGTGCCCACTGTAATACGTAGAAACTGGTCTATGCGTGGCTGCCGGAAATGGCGCACGATGATGCTGCGTGCGCGTAGCCCGGCGGCCAGTTCCGCGGCGTCCCGGGATGCGTGCCGCGCGAACACGAAGTTCGCGCTCGACGGCAGCACCTCGAAGCCCAGCGATACCAGACCCGCCGCCATCCGTGCGCGAGTCTGGATCACGGCCTGGCGGGTTTGCTCAAAATACTCTGTATCCTCAAGCGCCGCCACCGCCCCGGCCGAAGCCAGGCGATCCACGGGGTAGGAATTGAAGCTGTTCTTGACCCGCTCCAGTCCATCGATGAGCTCGGGGCTGCCCACGGCGAAGCCTACCCGCAGGCCGGCCAGCGAGCGCGACTTGGACAGCGTCTGGACCACCAGCAGGTTGTCGTAGCGCGCGGTCAGGCCAATGACGGACTCGGCGCCGAAATCGACATAGGCCTCGTCCACCACCACCACGGCGTCCGGGTTGCCGGCCACGATGCGTTCGATTTCCGCGACCGTCAACGCTCGACCCGTGGGGGCATTGGGGTTGGGGAAAATGATGGCGCCTGCCTGACCATGGCGCGCCGGCAGGTAGTCTTCGACGTCGATACGGAAATCGTCCGTCAGGGGCAAGGTCTCGTAGGCAATACCGTACAAGCCGCAATAGACGGGATAGAAGCTGTAGCTGATGTCGGGAAAACGCAGCGGACGCTCGTGCTTGAGCAGCGCCAGGAAGGCATGGGCCAGCACTTCGTCCGAACCATTGCCGACGAACACGCGGGACGGTTCCACGCCGACCGTGGTCGCGATCGCCTGGCGCAGGCGATCGGAAGACGGGTCCGGATACAGCTTGAGAGTGTCGTCGCTTGCCGCGCGGATCGCCTCGAGCACCTTGGGCGACGGCCCGTAAGGATGCTCATTGGTGTTCAGCTTGACCAGGTTCTGAAGCTTGGGCTGCTCGCCCGGAACATACGGACTGAGCGTCCCGACCACGGGACTCCAGAAACGGCTCATGGGTCAGTCTTCCTGCGCGTAGGGGTTGTGCGAGGATTTGAATTCAATGCGCAGGGGCGTGCCGGCCAGATCGAACGCATTGCGGAAACGGGTTTCCAGGTAGCGGCGATAGGAATCCGGAATGGCGTCCAGCGCGTTGCCGTGGATGACGACCAGCGGCGGGTTCTGACCGCCCTGGTGCGCATAGCGCATCTTGGGACGGAAGATGCCCTTGCGGGGCGGCTGCTGCTGCTCGATGGCGGCCTGAAGCTCGCGCGTGAGCTTGGGCGTGGACAGCTTGGCAAACGCGGCCGCGTGGGCCGAATTGATCGACTTCAGCAGCGGCTTGATGCCCTGCCCGCGCAACGCCGAAATGGTGTGCACGCGAGCAAACGACAGGAAGCGCAGCTTGCGCTGGAATTCGCGCTCGATGCGTTCTTTTTCTTCGCCGTCCAGGCCGTCCCATTTGTTGACGGCGACCACCACCGCGCGGCCGGTTTCCAGCACGAAGCCCGCGATGTGGGCGTCTTGCTCGGAAATCTCGGTTTGCGCGTCCAGCATGAGCAGCACGACGTTGCTGGCCTCGATGGCCTGCAGCGTCTTGATGACCGAGAACTTCTCGACGGCTTCGAACACCTTGCCGCGCTTGCGCAGACCGGCGGTGTCGATCAGCGTGTAGCGGCGGCCATCGCGGTCGAAATCGATTTCGATGGCATCGCGGGTGGTGCCGGGCATGTCGAACGCAATGACGCGCTCTTCGCCCATCAGGGTGTTGATGAGCGTGGACTTGCCGACGTTGGGGCGGCCCACGATGGCCAGCTTGATACGGTGATCGTGCTCGCCCTCTTCGGCGACTTCTTCTTCGGCGGGCGGTTCGGCCAGATCCTTGAGCGCGAGCTCGATCAGGTCGACGATGCCGTCGCCGTGCGCGGCCGAGATGGGATAGGGTTGCCCCAGGCCCAGCTCGTGGAACTCGGAGATGGCCGGGCCCAGGCCCATGCCTTCGGCCTTGTTCACCGCCAACAGCACGCGCTGCTGGCCGGATTTGCGCAGCAAGGTCGCGATTTCGTGGTCGTGGGCGTTCAGGCCCGCGCGGGCGTCCACCAGGAACACCACCACATCCGCCTCGGCGATGGCCTGCCGGGTCTGGCGAGCCATTTCCAGCAGGATGCCGTCTTTGGCGACGGGTTCGAAACCGCCCGTGTCGATGGCGATGAACGGGATATCGCCCACCCTGCCCTCGCCATAGTGGCGATCGCGGGTCAGGCCGGAAAAATCGGCCACCAGCGCGGCGCGCGATCGCGTCAGGCGGTTGAAAAGGGTCGATTTACCCACATTGGGGCGACCGACCAGGGCAACGACAGGCTTGAAGGACACGGTGTAAGGCTTTGTTTTTTAGGGTTTAGTTGGTACCGATCAGGACGAGATTGCCATTGCCCGTCTGGACCAGCACACCTTGGGGAGTCGTCTGGGGCGGCGACACGACGGCGCCGCCGCCAACCGACAGGCGCGCCATCAGGCTGCCGTCGCTGCGCGACAGGAAATGCACATAGCCGTCCAGGTCGCCGACTGCCAGCGCGCCGCCCAACACGGCAGGCGCCGTCAGTTGGCGGTTTTTCAGCGCAGCCTGCTTCCAGACGTTGCCGCCGTTATCCAGCGCGAAGGCGTTGACCACGCTGTTCTGGTCGGCCGAGTAGGCAAAGCGCTCGTCCAGGGTCATGCCGGAGACGCTGGAGAAATCCTTGGCCCAGATCGGACGGCCGCCAGCCGTGACGTCAAAGCACACGATACGCCCTTGGTAGGCCACCGCGCAAAGCAGGTTGCCGGCAATGCGGGGCGCGCCGACCACGTCGGTCAGGCGTTCGAGGTCGCTGGCGCCGCGCGGGGTGGCCACGGTGCCTTCCCATTGGACGTTACCACTATCCGAGGCGATGGCCATCAGCTTGCCGCCCGGCAGGCCGGTGATGACCAGGCCTTCGGCCAGGACCATCTGCGCGACGCTGCGCAGGGCCAGAGCCGGGCCGGGGCGCTGGACGCTCCAGAGGCGCTCGCCGTTATTGGCGTCGAAGGCCTGGATGCGATAGTCGCCGCTGCGCACGACGACGATGCCATAACCCACCACCGGCGAGATATTGACGTCGCTGGTGGCGCGGACCTTCCATTTGACCTTGCCGGTGTCGTCGAAAGCGACCACGTCGCCGTCGGGCGAAGCCACGGCGGTGGTGGTGCCGTCGCTGCCGGCGCCGGCGGTGAGCTTGACGCCTGCCTGGGCCTTCCAGATGGGGCGGCCGCTTTGCAGGTCAAACTTGCCGACCGAGCCGTCGGGCGTGGCGGCGTAGATCGCGCTGCCCAGCACGGTGGGCGCAAAGCCCAGGCCGGAACCGCTGCCAATGGATGTGGACCAGACCTGGCGCACGGACATGCCGGCCTTGTATTCGGTCAGCGGAGCGGGGTCGTAGCGGCCGTCGTCATGGGAAAACAGGCCGCAGCCACCCAGGGCCAGCAGGCCCGTCAGGCAAACCGCGCCACGCCACGTACGGCCAAAGGCAAATTTACGCATTACAGTCAGGCTCCGCTCAGGGCATCCAGTTTCAGTTGCACAACCTGGGTCAGCGGATTTGCCGTACCCAGGCCATCGATGGCGCTTTGCCATGCGGCACGCGCTTCATCGCGCTTGCCTTGCGCAGCGAGAATATCGCCGCGGCGGTCGGCAAACAAGGCCGCGAAGGCCGCCGGGGCGTTGTTCAACTGCGCCAGGGCGCCATCGTATTGCTTCTGGTCGAGCAGCAGGCCCGCCAGGCGCAGGCGCGCCACGGCCTGCATGGCTGGGTTCTTGGCCTGCCCTGCCAGCCACTCAAGCTGCTGGCGCGCGCCGTCGAGGTCTTTCTGGGCTTGCAGCGCCTGGGCCGCCACCAGGGCGCCGCGGGCGGCGTAACCGGTGGAACCGTATTGGTCACGCAAGGTCGCCGCAGCCGCCTTGATTCGCACGGACGAATCGGCGCCGCCCAGGCGGGCAGCATCTTCCAGGGCTTCGAAGTAGCCCATGGCCTGGTTCGCGCGGTGCGATTGATAGGCCTTCCAGCCCCACCAGCCGCCCCACGCCACCACCACGGCCGTCAGCAGCGACACCATCAAGGTGCCGTAACGAGCCCACCATGCCTTGATGGCGTCGAGTTTTTCCTGTTCTTCGAGATCGTATGCCATGCCTAACCCTTGTGATTCAATACTTCGGCCAAGGCCGCCAACGGGACTTGCTGCTGCGCGGCGTCGCCTTGGGTGTCGGCGCGCAGGAATTTGACGCTGGCGGTCTGCGAGGCCACTTCATCGGCGCCAAGGATAACCGCAACCCGGGCGCCACTGGCGTCCGCGCGCTTGAATTGGGACTTGAAGCTGGCCGAGCCGGCGTGCACGACCACCGACAGACCGGCATCGCGCAGGTCTTCACCAACCCGGGCGGCCAGGCGCTGGGCGTCTTCACCCTGGTGCACCACATAGACGTCGCATTCGGCCGGGGCTTCGACTTGCACGCTCTGTTCCCAGAGATCAAGCAGGCGCTCCATGCCGATGGCGAAACCGACGGCGGGCGCAGCCTTGCCGCCCAGCAGTTCGATCAGGCCGTCGTAGCGGCCGCCGCCGCAGACCGTGCCCTGGGAGCCCAGGCGGTCGGTGACCCATTCGAAGACGGTCAGGTTGTAGTAGTCGAGACCGCGCACCAGGCGCGGGTTCAGGCGGTATTCGATGCCGGCGTCGGTCAGGCGCTGGCAGACGCCGTCGAAGTGCGCGCGGGATTCCTCGCCCAGGAAGTCGAACAGGCGCGGCGCGCTGTCGGCCATTTCCTGCATGGCGGGATTTTTCGTGTCCAGCACGCGCAGCGGATTCGTATACAGGCGGCGCTTGCCGTCTTCGTCGAGGATGTCGCTGTGCTTTTCCAGGTGGGCGATCAAGGCGGCGCGGTGCGCGGCGCGCTCGGCCGGCTGCCCCAGCGAATTGAGTTCGAGGCGCACGTCGGTCAGGCCCAGCAGCTTCCACAGGCGGGCCAGCATGACGATGAGTTCGGCATCGACATCAGGGCCGGCGAAACCCAGGGCTTCGACGTCGATCTGGTGAAACTGGCGGTAGCGGCCGCGCTGCGGGCGCTCGTGGCGGAACACGGGGCCGATGGAGTAGACGCGCTGCGGGCGGTCGTACAGCATGTTGTGCTCGATCGAGGCGCGCACGATGCCGGCCGTCATTTCAGGCCGCATGGTGAGCGATTCGCCGTTGAGCGCATCGGTGAACGTGTACATCTCTTTTTCGACGATGTCCGTCACTTCGCCGATGCCGCGCGTGAACAGGCGCGTATGCTCAAGCACGGGCGTACGCACATTGCGATAGCCGTAGCCGCGCAGCCAGCCGCGCACGATTTCCTCGAATTGCTCCCAGCGGGCGCTGGGCCCGGGCAGCACGTCATTCATGCCGCGGATGGCGGCGACTTTCTGGAAAGCTTGAGTCATCTTGATCATGCCGCATCACGCGCTGGCAAGCGCGCTGGCGGCGACACCCTTTCTTTAATGAGAGGCGAGCGCGCCGTAGCGACGCGCGACGTAGTCTTCAACGATGGCCTGGAATTCTTCGGCGATATGGTCGCCCTTCAGGGTGACCGTGCGCTCGCCGTCGACGAATACCGGCGCGGCTGGCACCTCGCCGGTGCCCGGCAGGCTGATGCCGATGTCCGCGTGGCGGCTTTCGCCAGGCCCGTTGACCACACAGCCCATGACCGCGACGTTCATGCTTTCGACGCCGGGGTATTGCGCCCGCCATACCGGCATCTGCCGGCGCAGGTAGGACTGGATGCTGTCGGCCAGTTCCTGGAAGAATGTGCTGCTGGTGCGGCCGCAACCGGGGCAGGCCACCACCATGGGCGTGAACGCACGCAGGCCCATGGTCTGCAGGATTTCCTGGGCCACCACGGCTTCGCGGCTGCGGTCGCCGCCGGGTTCAGGCGTGAGCGAGATGCGGATGGTATCGCCGATGCCCTGCTGCAGCAGCACGGCCAGCGCGGCGGTGGACGCCACGATGCCCTTGCTGCCCATGCCGGCTTCGGTCAGGCCCAGGTGCAGCGGGTAGTCGCAGCGCGCCGACAGGTCGCGATAGACCGCGATCAGGTCCTGCACGTGGCTGACCTTGCAGGACAGGATGATGGCGTCGCGGCGCAGGCCGAGTTCTTCGGCGCGCTGGGCGTTGCTGATGGCGGACACGACCAGCGCGTCGCGCATGACGGCCTGCGCTTCCCAGGGCTGGGCGCGCAGGTTGTTCTCGTCCATCTTGCGGGCCATCAGCTCATGATCGAGGCTGCCCCAGTTGACGCCGATGCGCACCGGTTTGTCGTAGCGGCAAGCCACTTCGATCATCTGGGCGAAATTGTCGTCACGACGCTTGCCCCCGCCCATGTTGCCCGGGTTGATGCGGTACTTGGACAGCGCCTGCGCGCATTCCGGAAACTGCGTCAGGAGCTTATGGCCGTTGTAATGGAAGTCGCCGACCAGGGGCACGTTGACGCCCATGCGGTCGAGCTGTTCGCGGATGGCCACGACTTCCTTGGCCGCCTCGGGGGTATTGACCGTGATGCGCACCAGCTCGGAGCCGGCCAGCGCCAGTTCCTTGACCTGGATCGCCGTGGCGATCGCGTCGGCGGTGTCGGTGTTGGTCATGGACTGGACCACGACGGGCGCATCGCCGCCCACCATGACCGTACGGTCGCCCCACTTGACCGCCACCGCACGCGTGTGTCGGCGGGAAGCCGCGCCCACGGAGGGCGGCGGCGCATCCTGGCAAGGCAGAGAGGAATCTTGCATCGGCGGAACCGGTAATTACTTGGACAGCTTGGGAAGCCAGTCGAACGCGAGCCAGTGCTGCGGCAGCCAGCCCTGCCAGAAGGCATAGGCGACGCCGGCGGCAAGCACCAGCACGATGGCGATCAGCCAGCCCCACGACGTGGACGACGAGCGGTCGTCGTCGGCGCTGGACTGGGGAATGGAATGCGCGGAATGCAGCGCGCCCGGGCTGAGCTTGACGGGGCCGGTGGCGCGGGCCTTGGGGTCCAGCGAATCCACGATGGCCTGGGCATCGGCGCCCAGCAGGCGGGCGTAGTTGCGGATCAGGCCGCGCAGCGAAACGCCGGTGGGCAGATCGGCCCACTGCTCGTTTTCAAGGGCCTCGATCTGCTTGGTGGAAAACTTGATGCGGCTGGACACTTCGTCGAGCGACCAACCCTTGGACTGGCGCAGCGTACGCAGCGCCGAACCCACATTGCCCGAGCCGCTTGCGGCGCCCGTGGACGTCTCTGAAACTGCAGAAGCGAAATCCTGCGTCATGCATGCACCTGTTTAATTGGTATGGTCTGGCGCTGCGCGGCGTTCCGTTCAGTGATTCGGGTACGGTCGCGCACTTCTCCCGCCAGTTGACCACAAGCGGCATCGATATCGTCACCCCGGGTCTTGCGTACGGTCGTGATGATGCCGGCGTCCATCAGACGCTGGGCAAACACCTTGACGCGTGCCGAAGACGAGCGCTTCAGGCCGGACGCGGGGAAGGGATTGAACGGGATCAGATTGAGCTTGCAGCGAATCTGGCGTGCAATGTGTATCAGTTCTTTGGCGTGCTGGTCGGTATCGTTGATGCCGTCCAGCATGCAGTATTCGAAAGTGATGAAGTCGCGCGGGGCGTACGCCAGATAGCGTTCGCACGCGGCCAGCAGCTCCTTCAGGGGGTATTTCTTGTTCAGCGGCACGAGCTCGTCGCGCAGCGCGTCGTTGGGCGCGTGCAGCGATACGGCCAGTGCCACCGGACAGTCTTGCGAGAGGCGGTCCATCATGGGGACCACGCCCGAGGTGGACACCGTGACACGGCGGCGCGACAGGCCATAGGCGTTGTCGTCGAGCATCAGGCGCAGGGCCGGCAGGACCTGGTCGTAGTTGAGCAAGGGTTCGCCCATGCCCATCATGACCACGTTGCTGATGACGCGGGTGTCTTCGGTGGCGCGGGCGCCTTCAAGGCGCGCCGTGCCGATGTCGGCTTCGAGCACGCGCTTGGCCCACCACAGCTGGCCGATGATTTCGCTGGTCTTCAGGTTGCGGTTGAAGCCCTGGTGCCCGGTCGAGCAGAAGCGGCAATTGACCACGCAGCCGGCCTGGCTGGAAATGCACAGGGTGCCTCGGTCGTCTTCGGGGATGAAGACGGTTTCGATGGCATTGCCCTGTCCCACGTCGAACAGCCACTTGCGCGTGCCGTCGGTCGAGCGCTGCTCGATATTGACGGGCAAGGCCTCGATGCGGCAATTCGATGCGAGCTGGCCGCGGAAGTCGCGAGCCAGGTCGGTCATGGCGTCGAACGAATCGGCGCCGCGCTGGTGCATCCAGCGCTGCAGCTGACGGGCGCGAAACGGCTTGCCGCCCCACTGCCCGACGAGTTCGGACAGGGCGGAGCCGTCCAGCCCCAGCAGATTGATTCGTTCGACGGATTCCATGACCTGGGTAACGCTAAATATCTAAAACGTATTCCGGGAAATCAACGGCTGTGGATGTTGATTTCGGGGAAGAAGAAAGCCACTTCGACGGCGGCCGTTTCCGGAGCGTCGGAGCCGTGCACGGCGTTGGCGTCGATGCTGTCGGCGAAGTCAGCGCGGATGGTGCCCGGGGCGGCCTTCTTGGGGTCCGTGGCGCCCATCAGGTCGCGGTTCTTCAGGATGGCGTCTTCGCCTTCCAGCACTTGCACGAACACGGGACCGGAGATCATGAAGTCGACCAGGTCCTTGAAGAAGGGGCGCTCTTTGTGCACGGCGTAGAAACGCTCGGCGTCGGCGCGCGACAGCTGGGCCAGGCGGGCGGCGATGACCTTCAGGCCGGCTTGCTCGAAGCGGCCGACGATCTGGCCGATGACGTTCTTGGCGACGGCGTCGGGCTTGATGATCGAGAGGGTACGTTGGATGGACATGAGAACTCCGAAAACTGATTGCTGACTGGTTTCTATGATTGCCTGGTGCGGCCTGCGCTTGTTGGTGTCACCCTTCAAGGCGCATCGCGCTGTGGGCGCGAGAAGCGGTTCGGAACAAATGCTTGCCCCGGACCGGCCCGGCCGCCTGTGACGATGACCCAGGCGGGGATTCGACACTGCCTACCCTTTGAGCCTCTGACTTTGAGCCCCCCAAATTTTTGGCGAAACTTCAATGAATTCAGGGACTTCTAAAAGGTTTACAGTAACCCGGTATTCTAACACGCCGATACGACCGCATTACATCTTAAAATGAGCGGTTTGCTTGCCCGTATCCATCGACCGGGCGCCCTGTCTGCCGGAACCCTGTAATGACCCAAGCCGCTCCCCCGAACGCCGCGAATCCCGCGAACGACTCCCAGGAACTCTCCAAGAGCTTCGAACCCGCCGAACTTG
The DNA here is from genome assembly GCF_902859705.1 of Achromobacter deleyi. Taxonomy (GTDB): domain Bacteria; phylum Pseudomonadota; class Gammaproteobacteria; order Burkholderiales; family Burkholderiaceae_B; genus Achromobacter; species Achromobacter deleyi. The sequence continues at coordinate 299,325 of NZ_CADIJO010000005.1, forward strand.
AATCCCGCTGGTATGACGAGTGGGACAAGCGCGGGTATTTCGCTGCCGGTTCGCACGTAAAAACGGGGACGGAATCAAAGCCCTACGCCATCCAGTTCCCGCCGCCCAATGTGACGGGCACCCTGCACATGGGCCACGCGTTCAACCAGACCATCATGGATGGTCTGATCCGCTACCACCGCATGCTGGGCGACGACACCGTATTCATTCCGGGGACGGACCACGCCGGCATCGCCACGCAGATCGTGGTTGAAAGACAGCTGGACGCCCAGAAGGTTTCGCGCCACGACCTGGGCCGCGAGAAATTCGTGGAAAAAGTCTGGGAATGGAAGGAAAAATCGGGCAGCACGATCACCGACCAGGTGCGCCGCCTGGGCGCGTCGGCCGACTGGCCGCGCGAATACTTCACCATGGATGACCGCATGTCGCGCGGCGTGGTGGAAACGTTCGTCCGCCTGCATAAACAGGGACTGATCTACCGCGGCAAGCGCCTGGTCAACTGGGACCCCAAGCTGCTGACCGCCGTGTCCGACCTGGAAGTGCTGTCGGAAGAAACCGACGGCCACATGTGGCACATCCTCTACCCCTTCGTCGACGGCCCGCAGACCATCGTCGACAAGGACGGCCAGACGGTGACGCTGCGCGGCATGACCATCGCCACCACCCGCCCCGAGACCATGCTGGCCGACGGCGCGCTGTGCGTGCACCCCGAAGACCCGCGCTACAAGCATCTGGTGGGCAAGCAGGTCGAACTGCCGCTGTGCGACCGCAACATCCCCATCATCGCCGACGACTTCGTCGACCCTGAATTCGGCACGGGCTGCGTGAAGATCACCGGCGCGCACGACTTCAACGACTACGCCTGCGCGATGCGCCACGATCTGCCGTTGATCGTCATCTTCACGCTGGATGCGCACATCAACGAAAACGGCCCCAAGCAGTTCCAGGGCATGGAACGCTACGAGGCCCGCAAAGCCGTCGTGGCCCAGCTGGAAGCCGAGGGCTACCTGGTCAAGGTCGAGCCGCACAAGATGATGCAGCCCAAGGGCGACCGCACCGGCGTCGTGCTCGAACCCATGCTGACCGACCAATGGTTCGTGGCCATGAGCAAGCCGGCCCCCGAAGGCACGCTGAACCCGGGCAAGAGCATCACCGAAGTGGCGCTGGAAGTCGTGGCCGACGGCCGCATCCAGTTCTACCCGGACAACTGGACCACGATCTACAACCAGTGGCTGAACAACATCCAGGACTGGTGCATCTCGCGCCAACTGTGGTGGGGCCATCAGATTCCCGCCTGGTACTCGGAAGACGGCCAGGTGTTCGTGGCGCACGACCAGGCCGAAGCCGAAGCACAGGCGCGCGCTGCCGGCGTGACCGGCGCGCTCACGCGCGACCCGGACGTGCTGGACACCTGGTTCTCGTCGGGCCTGGTGCCCTTCACCACCCTGGGCTGGCCCGACAAGACGGCCGACCTGGAACGCTACCTGCCGTCCAGCGTGCTGGTCACGGGCTTTGACATCATCTTCTTCTGGGTGGCGCGCATGGTCATGCTGACCACGCACCTGACCGGCCAGATTCCGTTCAAGCACGTCTACATGCACGGCCTGATCCGCGACGCAGACGGCCAGAAGATGAGCAAGTCCAAGGGCAACACGCTCGACCCGATCGACCTGATCGACGGCATCGACCTGGACGGCCTGGTGGCCAAGCGTACCTACGGCCTGATGAACCCCAAGCAGGCGGGCAGCATTGAAAAGGCCACGCGCCGCCAATACCCGGACGGCATCCCGGCCTTTGGCACCGATGCACTGCGCTTCACCATGGCCGCCTACGCGACCCTGGGCCGCAACATCAACTTCGACCTGAAGCGCTGCGAGGGCTACCGGAACTTCTGCAACAAGCTCTGGAACGCCACCCGCTTCGTGCTGATGAACACCGAAGGCCATGACCTCACCGGCACGGAAACCGGCGAACTGTCGTTCGTGGACCGCTGGATCGTCAGCCAGCTGCAGGCCCTGGAAGCCGACGTGGCACGCGGCTTTGCCGACTACCGCTTCGACAACATCGCCAACGCGCTGTACCGCTACATCTGGGACGAATACTGCGACTGGTACCTGGAGCTGGCCAAGGTCCAGATCCAGACCGGCACGCCGGCCCAGCAGCTGGGCACGCGCCGCACGCTGATCCGCGTTCTGGAAGGCGTGCTGCGCCTGGCCCACCCCATCATTCCGTTCATCACCGAAGAACTGTGGCAGAAGGTCTCGGTCGTGGCCGGCAAGCGCAAGGAAGGCGTCGCCGACAGCGTCAGCGTCCAGCCCTACCCGCAGGCCAACCCTGCCGCCGTGGACACCGCCGCCGAAGCCGATGTGGCCGAACTGAAGGCCCAGGTCGAAGCGGTGCGCGCGCTGCGCGGCGAAATGAACCTGTCGCCCGCCCAGAAGGTGCCGCTGTGCGCCCAGGGCGATGCGCCCACGCTGACGCGTAACGCACCCTACCTGGCCGCGCTGGCCAAGCTGAGCCAGGTCGACGTGCTGGACGCCCTGCCCGATGCCGGCGCGCCGGTGCAGGTGGTGGGCGCCAGCCGCCTGATGCTGCACGTCGAGATCGACGTGGCGGCCGAACGCATCCGCCTGGACAAGGAAATTGCGCGCCTGGAAGGCGAGATCGCCAAGGCCAACGCCAAGCTGTCCAACGCCAGCTTCGTCGAACGCGCCCCCGCGGCCGTGGTCGAACAGGAAAAGGCCCGCGTCGCGCAATTCGGTGAAACGCTGCAGAAGGTGCGCGAGCAGCGCGGCAAGCTGGGCAACTGATGCCTGGCGGGCGCCACGCCTGATGCACACCGAAGCCCCGGACCCGGTCCGGGGCTTTTTTTCGTCCATCGAAGCCGGCGCTGAATCCGCCTTGCGATCACCGCGCTAGACGCCGCCGTCGGTCATTCGATACCAGGTCACCACGGCATTCACGTACAACCTGCGCAAGCCGTAAAGCGGAAACGGCGTCACGGGCGACAGCGGCACCGGCAGCGCCTTCGCATCGCCGCTGACCAGGTATTGCGCCATCGCGCGGCCCATGCTGGTCTGCAGGCCCACGCCACGCCCCTGGCAGCCGATATCCACCAACAAGCCGGGTTCGGGCTCGTGCAGGTGCGGCAGGTAGTCCCGGGTGATGGCAACCCGGCCGCACCAGCGGTACTCGAACGGCGTGCCCGCCACCTGCGGGAACATCTTCACCATCACCCGCTCCAGGTGCGCCCAGTCCTCAGGGCCCTTGGGTTCACGGAAAGGCCCGCGCCCGCCCATCAGCAGCCGCCCCTGGTGATCCAGCCGGAAGTACAGCAGCAGATTGCGGGTATCCGACGTGACATGGCCTTCCGGGAAGATGCCCGCACGCAGGCGTTCGGGCAGCTGCGTGGTGGCGACCTGGAAGGTATTGGCGTCGATGATCGAGGGCTTCAGGCCCGGCAGCAGGTCGGCGCCGTAGGCGTTGGTGCACATCACCACGCGGTCGGCGATGACGGTCGCGCCGCCCGCCGTGGTGGCGGTCCATTTGCCGCCCTCGCGGCGCAGGCCGGCAACGGGCGTATCGGTGTGGATCACAACGCCGGCATTCAAGGCTGCCCGGGCCAGGCCGCGCGCGTAGCTCAGGGGCTGGATGGCGCCTGCGCGCCGGTCGACCCAGCCGCCCAGATAGCGGTCGGTGCCGATCAGGCGCGAGACCTCGGCCTTGTCCAGCGGCTGCGCATCGGCGCCGTGGCGGGCCCACTGCGCCGCGCGGGCATGTGCCAATTCCAGCGCCGCGGCGTTGTGCGCCCCCTGGATCCAGCCCTGGCGCACATGCGGCACGTCCATCGCATGGCGCTCGATCAGATTGAAGACCGAATCCGCAGTGGCGCCGGCAAAGCGCACCAGGCGTTCGCCGGCCTCGGCGCCAAACATGGCAACCAGCGCATCCGGATCGTATTTCAGCCCCGGGATGACCTGGCCGCCGTTGCGGCCCGAACCGCCGAAACCGATTTCGCGCGCCTCCAGCAAGACCGTACGAACGCCCTGCTCGGCCAGGTGCAACGCGGTACTCAAGCCGGCATACCCGCCCCCGACGACCAACACGTCGGCCTGGGTCGACTGCGTCAGCGGCTGGGTATCGGGCGGCGGCGCGGCCGTGGCGGCCCAGAGCGACGGGGACAGGGGAAACGGCGTCTGCGACATGGCGGTTCCTTACATGGGATGCAGCACGCGGCGCAGGAAGTCCTGCGTGCGAGGGTGCTGCGGATGATTCAGCACTTCACGGGCGGCGCCCTGCTCCACGATCACGCCGCCGTCAAAGAACATGACGCGGTCCGCGACTTCGCGGGCGAAACTCATCTCGTGCGTCACGACCACCATCGTCATGCCCGCCTCGGCCAGCTTGCGCATCACGCCCAGCACATCGCCCACCAGTTCCGGGTCCAGCGCCGAGGTCGGCTCGTCGAACAGGATGGCCTTGGGCCGCATGGCCAGCGCCCGCGCGATCGCCACGCGCTGCTGCTGGCCGCCGGAGAGCTGCGGCGGATGGGCATCGGCCTTGTCGGCCAGCCCGACGCTGGCCAGCAGCTCGCGCCCCCATTCCAGCGCCTGCGCGCGCGGTTCGTTCTTCACGTAGATCGGCCCTTCCACCACGTTTTCCAGCGCGGTGCGGTGGGGAAACAGGTTGAAGCGCTGGAACACCATCGCCACCTGCGTGCGGATCGAGACGATGGACGCGGCGTCGCAGTCCACCCGCTCACCATCCACCGTGATGCTGCCGGCGTTGTAGCGTTCCAGGCCGTTGATGCAGCGCAGGATGGTGGACTTGCCCGAGCCAGACGGCCCGATGACGCACACGACCTCGCCCTTGGTGACTTCGGCATCGATGCCCTTGAGCACTTCCAGCGAACCGAAGCTCTTGCGCACTCCCTTGAGTTCGATCATTTGGCGGCGCTCCTTTTTTCCAGGTGCCGCACCAGCAGGATCAGCGGCACGCACATCACCAGGTACATCAACGCCACCAGCGAAAACACCGTGGCGTTCTTGAAAGTGGACACCGCGATCAGCTTGCCTTGCAGGGCCAGTTCGGCGACCGTGATGGTGGACGCCTGCGACGAGTCCTTGAGCATCATGATCATGATGTTGCCGTAAGGCGGCAGCACGATCTTGACCGCCTGCGGCAGCACCACGCGGCGCATGGTCAGGCTCCAGCTCATGCCCATGGCCATGGCGGCTTCGATCTGGCCGCGGTCGATGGCCTCGATGCCGGCGCGGAAGTTCTCGGCCTGGTAGGCCGAATACGCCACGCCCAGGCCGATGATGGCGGCCTGCACGGCCGTCAGCGACACCCCCATGTCCGGCATGACGAAGTAGATGTAGAACAGCAGCACGATGATCGGGATGCCGCGCAGCAGGTTGATCACGCCGGCACTGAACTTGGCCAGGTATTTGTTGCCCGAGACGCGCATCAGCGCCCACACCAGCCCCAGCACCGTGGACAAGGCCAGCGAGCCCAGCGTCACCAAAATGGTGAGCTTGGCGCCTTGCAGCAATATCGGCAGGTATTCCGCCGCGTCCTTGAAGAATTCCGTCATGCCTCATCACCCCAACAAGACTGCGCTTGCGAGCGCCGGCCATGGCAGGCCCGCCCGCGCGCACGCTGCACGCAGGTCGGGCGCATGCCCAGGCGGCCCCGCCCTCACCCCGGCGTCAGGCGCCCAGGCCCCACTTTTTCAGGATGCGGTCGATGGAGCCGTCCGCCTTCAGCTTGGTCAGCGCCTTGTTGATGCGGTCCAGCAAGGCTGTGTCGTCCTTGCGCGTGGCCAGCCCAAGGCTGCCCATGACGGTGGGCTGGTAGGACTGCGCCATTTTCAGGTTGGGATAGTTGCCCTGGGTCAGGATGTAGGCGGCGATGGGGAAGTCCATGAAGCCACCCTGGATGCGGCCAGCATTGGCATCGCGCATCATGTCCGGCGGATTGTCGTAGAGCTTCACTTCCTTGAACACGCCGCTTTTCTGGATGGGTTCGACAAAGGCCGTGCCCACCTGCACGCCCACCGTCATGCCCTGCATGTCGGCAAAGGACTTGTATTCCTTGTTGTCGGTCTTGAGCACCATCAACCCTTCGCCGTAGCGATATACGGGTTCGGAAAAGCTCACGACCTGCTGGCGCTGCGGCGTGATGAACATGGCCGCCGAGACGATGTCGATGCGCTTGGACGTGAGCGAGCCGATCAGCGCGGAAAACGCCATGGGTTCGATCTGCACCTCGAAGCCGGCCTCTTTGCCAACCGCTTTCACGATGTCGACCATCACGCCTTCGATGCTGTTGGTCTTGGTATCGAGAAACGTGAACGGGCTGCCGGTGGGCGTGGACCCCACCTTCACCACCGTTTGGGCCTGCACGCCCGCGGCCGTGGACAATGCTGCAAATACAGAGACAACCAGAGTCTTGAATTTCATGACATTTCCTCATCGTGGCAAAGAGTTCCGGGCGCTGCCCGGAAGGCGGATGATCCCCAGTGTCATCGCGCCGCTTTACTGCCCGCGCGCTCAAGGCGCCCGTTGCGTCTCGTCCCCCGCGGCTTGAGTGATATTGGAAATGGCCCAGATGACCTCGGTCGCCTGCGACCCGGGATTGCGCCAGCGGCGCGGCGTGCTGCTGGCATAGCAAAAGCTGTCGCCTTCATTGAGCAGGACGACGCGGTCGCCCACCCAGAGTTCGAGCGAACCCTTTAGCACCACGCCGATCTGCTCGCCCTGCCCCGTCACGAACAGCTCATTGCCGGTCGAACCACCCGGCTCGATGGTGCAGCGGCACAGGTCCATGCTGCGGCAGGCCGGCGGCGTGTACATCTCTTTGACGATGCCCTTCTCGCGCAGGTCGATATAGCGGTGCGTGCCGGCCCGGGCAACGCGGCCGCCGTCTTCGCCTTCGGTGTGCTCGGCATTGCGCAGCAAGGCATTGACCGATACCCCGAACTCGCGCGCCAGTTGATGCAGCGTCTTGACCGAGGCGGAACTCAAACCCCGCTCGATCTGGCTGAGCAGGCCCAGCGACATTCCGCAGGCCTGGGCGACATCAGCCAGCGAACGGCCCTGCCCTTTGCGCAATTGACGCAACTGCTGGCCCAGCCAGAGATCCACCGCGGACTCGGGACGCCCCGCCAACGCCACCGGCTTGGGCAGCGGCGCATCCACGCGCAACGAGGAAGAGGATCGGCTCATATGAAAATTTCATTTTTATATAATTTTCAATACTAAGGAGCGCGACCAAGCGCCACAACCTAGGAACATCCCTAGCGGTGGGGCAACTCGGATTGGGGGGGGTGGGCACCAGGGTGCCCTCAGCGTAGCCCGCCGCGGCCATGGCAGGACTGCGCGTGCGCCAGCACGGCGCACGGTGCACGGCAATGGATCAAGCCGTCTTGGGCTTGGAGAAACGACGCTTTTTCTTCGGCTCGGGCAAGGGTTCGCCGGCCAGTTCGGCCAGGTAACGCTCGTCGGCCAGGGTCAGCCAGCCTTGGGCGCGGGCCGATTCGATGAGTTCGGGCCGGCGGGTGACCGTCAGCGCCAGCGAACGCTCGCGGCGCCAGCGCGCGATATTTGCGTGGTGGCCGCTGAGCAGCGGCGCGGGCACGGATGCGCCCTCGTACACCTCGGGCCGCGTGTAATGCGGGCTGTCCAGCAAGCCGGACAAGGTGTCGTTGAAGGAATCCTGCAGGGCAGAATCGCCGTCGTTCAGGACGCCGGGCAACAAGCGCACGGCGGCGTCGATGACGGCAAGCGCCGCGATTTCGCCGCCGGACAACACGAAGTCGCCCAACGAGATTTCATGCGTGACGCAGCGTTCGATGAAGCGTTGGTCCACGCCCTCGTAGCGGCCACAGATGAGGATCAGGCCATCACTGGCGGCCAAGGCCTCGGCGCCGGCCTGGTCATAGCGCTTGCCCACGGGCGCCAACAGCGCCACGGGGGCCGGCGCCAGACCTTGTGCCGCGCGTGCGGCTTGGGCAGCGCCGACGGCGGCCTCGAGCGGGGCCGCCATCATTACCATGCCGGGGCCGCCGCCATAAGGGCGGTCGTCCACGGTACGGTGTATATCGTGCGTGAAATCGCGCGGATTCCAGGCATGCAGGGACCACCGGCCCTGGGCATGCGCCCGGCCGGTGACACCCAGGTCGCGCACTACCCCGAACATTTCGGGAAAGAGCGTAACGACGTCAATGCGCATCAGAGATCCGCGGGCCAGTCGCTATCGATGCGGCGAGCGGCCAGGTCGACGGCTTGTATGTGCGCGCGTACGAACGGAACGAGCATTTCGGCGGGCTTTCCCTTGGCGTTCAGAAGCGTTTCGGGACCGTCGGCCCCCACCTTCTGGCACAAGACCTTCAAGACGGCATGAGCGCCGTTATCAAGGACTTCGTCCACCACGCCGATAAGCGCGGATTCGCCGCTCGCCGTGGTGTACAGCGAGCAGCCAATGAGATCGACCCAGTAGTATTCGTCTTCTTTGGGCGCGGGGAAGGAACCCCGCGGCGCCTGCACGGAAAAACCGCGCAGGGCTTCGGCCTGGTCGCGATCGGCGATGCCGCTCAACTGCGCCACCACGGTGGCGCCCTGCGAACGGACTTGCACGATCTTGTATGCGACAGGCGCAGACGCGACAGCGCCCCGCGCCAATTCAGGCACAGGGCGAGTCAACCACCATTGAGAAGCTGAGAGCAGCACTTCGGCGTTGGCCGAATGCGGCTGCACCTTGACCCAGCCTTTCACACCGTAGGCCGCAGTGATGCGACCCAGCTCGATCAAGTCCGCAGGCGCCGCGTTGGAAGTTGCGGCATCAGACATGTATCGGGCAGTCGGTTTTATCTAGCGTAGTAAAAACTAGCAGGGTTCAGGCTAAACGACGCGGGCAATTAAGCCGCGGCGGAAACCTTGGCCGAGTAGTCTTTGACCAGACGCTCGACAGCCGGCGACAGCTGGGCGCCGTTGCTGGTCCAGTGCTGCACGCGATCCAGCGCAATGCGCAGGTTTTCCGTACCTTCGTTGGCAACGGGGTTGTAGAAACCCACGCGCTCGATGAAACGGCCGTCGCGACGGTTACGCGAATCGGTGGCCACCAGGTTGTAGAACGGACGCTTCTTGGACCCACCGCGGGCCAGGCGAATCACCACCATAGGTAATCCCTTGAATTAGTTGTGAAAAACGGGAAATTCTAGCACTTAAACAAGCCGGCTGGCAAATGCAGGTGCTGAAAAATCGGGAGTCGCGCGGGATTTGTGTTCTAAAACACCACATGCGGGTATTCTAGAAATCCCTAAATACGGGCCGGAGCCCGCCGCAGACAGAGTGTAGCCCGTTGGGCGCCCCTGTGCTGCCTGTCAGCGCGTTTGAAGAATATACCTGATTGTAGAAATCGGCGTTTCCCTCAAACTTCCTCTTCCGGAGGGTGCAACATGAAGAACCGTAAAGCTGTCTTCACCCCTGTCGCACGACTGGCTTTGACAGGTTTGCTGGCGGGCATGTTGGCGATGCCGCTGACGGCGTCGGCCCGGGTGCTCGGCGCAGCGCTGACCACCACTACGGGCAAGGTCACGGCGGTAGACCCCGCTACCCGGACCATCACACTGCAAGGCAACAACGGCAACGTCGTCGACGTGCAGGCCGGCCCGGACGTGCGCAACTTCAAGCAGATCAAGCCCGGCGACACGCTGACGCTGGACTACTACGAATCGGTGGCTGTGGACGTGCGGCCGGCCGGCACGGGCGCCCCCGAAGTCGTCACCGAAACCGCCGCCACCCGTAGCGCCAAGGGCGCCAAGCCCGGTGGCGCCGCCGGCCGCCAGACCCGTATCACGGCCGAGATCTGGCACATCAACAAAAGCGCCAACCTGGTCACCCTGAAGGGCCCGCAAGGCGCTCTGCGCACGATCCAGGTGCAGGACCCCGCCATGCAGGCGCGGCTGGCACAGCTGAAAGAAGGCGATCTGGTGGACTTCACCATCACCCAGGCAGTCGCCGCGGCCATTCACAAATAGGCGCGTCGCCGGAAAACAAAAAGGCCAACCCGACAAAGGCTGGCCTTTTTCATGGGGACGGATAGCAACTAGCGTCGGCGCAGGTAGTGCACGCCACGGCCGTCGGCTTCGTGCTGGGCAACCAGGGCATTGCCGGTCTGGCGGCAAAAGGCCTGGAAGTCGCGGATGGCATTGCGGTCGGTGGTGATGACGCGCAACACCTGCCCGCTTTCCATCTGCGCCAAGGCTTTTTTGGCGCGCAGGATGGGCAGCGGGCAGGTCAGCCCGCTGGCATCCACGTCCTGGTCGAAGGACGGCGCTTGCGCGCCGGACTCGGCAACCATGTCAGAGGCGCTCATCGACCCACTTCTGCACGCTGGCAATCGCGGCCGGCAAGGCGGCGATGTCGGTGCCGCCGCCCATGGCCATGTCGGGGCGGCCGCCGCCCTTGCCGCCCACCTGGCTGGCGACGAAGCCGACCAGGTCGCCGGCCTTGATGCGGTCGGTCAGGTCGGCGGTCACGCCGCCCACCACGCTGATCTTGCCATCGGCCGAGCCGGTGGCAAGCAGCACGACTGCGGGCTTGAGGCGGTCTTTCAGGTTGTCGACCATGCCGCGCAGGGCCTTGGGATCGACATCGCCGATGCCTGCAGCCAGGACCTTGATGCCCTTGACCTCGACCGCGGCGCTGCTGGCCAGGTCGTTGCCGGCGCTGGCAGCCAGCTTGTTGCGCGATTGCTCGAGGTCTTTTTCGAGCTGCTTGACCTGATCCTGCACCTGGGCGATGCGGGCCGGCAGGTCGGCGGGCGTGCTGCGCAGCATGCCGGCCACCTGGGTCAGCAAGGCGTTCTGGTTCTGCACCCAGGCCAGGGCGTTGTCGCCCGTGATGGCCTCGATACGGCGCACGCCGGCGGCCACGCCGCCTTCGGACACGATCTTGAACAGGCCGATGTCGCCGGTGCGGCTGACATGGGTGCCGCCGCACAGTTCGCGCGAGAAACCGATATCCAGCACGCGCACCGTGTCGCCGTATTTTTCGCCGAACAGCGCCATGGCGCCGCCCTTGACCGCGTCGTCGTAGGCCATGACCTGGGCCACGGTGGGCTGGTTGGCCAGGACTTCGGCGTTGACGATGGCTTCGACGCGCGCGATCTGCTCGGCGGTCAGGGGCGCATCTTGGGCGAAGTCGAAACGGGTCTTGTCGGGATCGACCAGCGAACCGCGCTGCTGCACGTGGGCGCCCAGCACCTGGCGCAAGGCCTTGTGCATCAGGTGGGTGGCCGAGTGATTGCGCACGGTGCGGGCGCGGCGCACCGCGTCAACACGCGCCAGCAGCGTATCGCCCACCGACAGCGTGCCCTCTTCGAGGGTGCCGTGATGGCCGAACACGCCCGATTGGATCTTCAGGGTGTCGCCCACCGCGAAACGCACGCCCGCGGCTTCGAGCAGGCCGGTATCGCCCACCTGGCCGCCGGACTCGGCGTAGAACGGGGTGGCGTCCAGCACCACGACGGCGCTTTGGCCGGCCTGGACCTGCTTGACCTGCGTGCCGTCGACATACAGGGCCGTGACCTTGACGTTGTCGAGTTCGAGTTTTTCGTAGCCTTCGAAGCGCGTTTCGGCGCCTTCGTAGCTCAGGCCTTCGGCCATCTTGAACTTGCCGGCGGCGCGGGCCTGGTCACGCTGGCGTTCCATGGCGACTTCGAAGCCGGCCATGTCGACGTCGACTTCGCGTTCGCGGCAGATGTCGGCGGTGAGGTCCACCGGGAAACCGTAGGTGTCGTACAGCGTGAACAGCGTGGTGCCATCCAGTTGGCCACCCTTGGGCACGTTGGCCAGGGCGGTATCCAGGATGCGCATGCCGTGTTCGAGGGTTTCGCCGAAGCGCTCTTCTTCCTGCTTGAGCACCTGCGCCACGCGCTCGGCCGTGTTGGTCAGCTCGGGGTAGGCTTCGCCCATTTCGGCGACCAGATCAGGCACCAGGCGGTAGAAGAACGGCTTGGTCTGGCCCAGCTTGTAGCCGTGGCGCAGCGCGCGGCGCACGATGCGGCGCAGCACATAGCCGCGACCTTCGTTGCTGGGGATCACGCCGTCGACGATCAGGAACGAGCAGGCGCGGATGTGGTCGGCGATGACCTTGAGCGAGTTGTTTTCCAGGTCCTTGACGCCGGTTTCGCGGGCAGCGGCGGCGATCAGGTGCTGGAACAGGTCGATTTCGTAGTTGGAATGCACGCCCTGCAGCACGGCGGCGATGCGTTCCAGGCCCATGCCGGTATCGACACAGGGGCGCGGCAGGCGCGGCATGTTGCCGGCGGCGTCGCGTTCGAACTGCATGAACACCAGGTTCCAGATTTCGATGTAGCGGTCGCCGTCTTCTTCAGGCGATCCCGGGGGGCCGCCCCAGATCTCGGGACCGTGGTCGAAGAAGATTTCCGAGCAGGGGCCGCAGGGGCCGGTGTCGGCCATCTGCCAGAAGTTGTCCGAGGCGTAGCGGGCGCCCTTGTTGTCGCCGATGCGGATGATGCGCTCGGCCGGCACGCCGACTTCCTTGGCCCAGATGTCGTAGGCTTCGTCGTCTTCCTGGTAGACGGTGACCCAGAGCTTTTCAGCGGGCAGCTTGTAGACCTGGGTGAGCAGCTCCCAGGCGTACTGGATGGCGTCGCGCTTGAAGTAGTCGCCGAAGCTGAAATTGCCCAGCATTTCGAAGAACGTATGGTGACGGGCGGTGTAGCCCACGTTCTCCAGGTCGTTGTGCTTGCCGCCGGCGCGCACGCTGCGCTGCGACGACGTGGCGCGCGTGTACGACCGCGATTCCTTGCCCGTGAACACGTCCTTGAACTGGACCATGCCCGAATTGGTGAAGAGCAGGGTCGGATCGTTGCCCGGCACGAGCGACGACGAAGGAACGATGGTGTGTCCCTTGGACTTGAAGAATTGCAGGAACTGCTGGCGAATCTCGGAGGATTTCATCTTGGATGAAGCAGGATTTAGGCGAATCTTTGATTATAGAGGGTAGTCGGCGGCTTGCGCTGCCGGGGCCTGCCCGCCCCTCAGCGCATGCAGATATACCCCGTCGTCCAGCCCACTTCGGCATCCCAGGCCCCGCCTGCCGACACCATCACCGCCGAGTAGCCGGCCGGGCAGTTGCAGGTGCCGGTGCGCGGATTGGCCGTGGATTCGCCGGATACCTGGAAGCAGCCACGCGGGTGATTGATGCTGAATGCGCCGCCGAACCCGCCGCCGCTGGCCTCTTGCCATAGGCCGGATTGGCAACTGAGCAATTCGCCCGACGCCGCGCGAGCGATACCCGCGGGCGCCATGCGGCAGTCCTGGCCCGCGCCGGCCAGCCCTTGCAGTTCCAGGTATTCTCCGCCCTTGAGCCGGCCGGCGACGGTCAGGCCGCCTTGCAGGTCGGGATCACGGGCGTCGCGCAGCTTGACGAACTTGTCCGCCTCGGAGCGCTCCAGGCCGGCCCAGGACGCGACCGTGCCCGCCGGATAGGCCGCCCCGCCCGGTGCAACGGGATTGCCGAAGCTGAAGGCGGCGCCTCGCAACGCGGCGGGCGCCGTCGGCCACACCGCACCGCCGTACCCGCCTGCGGCCTCGATCACGACCGCGAGGGCGGCCAGGTCGGGGGATTGCGTCCCTGATTTCAAGAGCGGCCCGTCGCTGTAGATCAGCGCGTCCAGGCGGCAAGGCTGCCCCGGGCATGTGGCCGTGCGCACGATCTGGATACGCGCGCCGAAGCCCAGGGCGGACTGCAACGGAAAGCCGGCGGGCAACGCGCCGGCCCGGCGCAACTCATCCAGCGAGGGCGCCAGGGAATCGGCAAATAGCGGCGAACCGTCCGCGGCAGCCGGCCCCCGGCCGTCGGCCCAGGGATCGAAATGCCGCAGCAGTACCTGTTCCATCGCACCCCGGACCTGCGCAAGCCAGACACCGGTCGCGCGCGACGCCGAATCTTCGATGCGATGCGCCACCTGGCTGGAGGCCCAGATCGCAATCATGGCCGTCAGCGCTAACGCCAGGGCCAGTTCGAGCAGCGAAAAACCGCCCTGCCGGCCTCTGGAGCGCGGCAGGGCGCCGCCGGGGGACTCGCCAGTTCCCCCGGCGTGACCGATGAACCTCGTGCTGGCGCTCATGCGGGCACTCATTTGGCGGTGAACACGAAGGTATTGGTGTCGCCTTGGCTGCAACGGGTCTGGGCCAAGGCCGCCCGATACGGCACGGCCGGCACGGCCAGAGCATTCTTGACCACCCCGGAGCCGTTATCGCCTTCGATCGAGATGACCTCGGACACGCGTTGCAGCACGGACGCCAGCGCCGGGCAGGCAGCGTTGCTGACGTTGTTCAAGGTGACGGTGAACGCCGCCCCCACGCCCGCACCGGCCAGAGACGTGGCAGCCACCTGCACCACGCCGCTGCTGCCCGTGCCGCTTCCGCCCAGCCCATGCGCGATGCGCGCCGACGGGCCACTACCCTGCACCGACAGCACGCTGGAGTCGCGCAGCATGTTGGCCATGGCCCCGGTATCCAGGCCGGCATAGGGGGTGACGCCGCCACCCTGCGCGTTGACCCGCATGCTGACGATGAAGCGCTGCAACTCCTCGGCGACCTTGGGCACCTTGTTTTCAATGACATAACTGCCGATGGCCGGAATGCCGACGATGGCGATCAATAGAACGATCGCCGTCACGATGGACACCTCCACCAACGAAAAACCCCGCTCGCGCCTGCCGCCCGCGACGCCTGCCCTGAACTGTTCCATTCGCCTCTCCATGGTGAAAAACCAACCGCTACCGCAATGAGTCCTGCCGCGATCAGCGGCTGGCATAGAAATTCGTGAGCGCCAGGCGCAATTCGTCGATGACGGCGTAGTGCCACAACGTGATGGCCAACGCGGTGGCGACTGAACCGATCAGCAACGCCCAGCGCAACACGGCAGCCTGCAGGCGTACCCGCGCCAGCAGCCGGGATTCAACCCGGTGCCGCACGCGTTCGAGTCCCGCCTCCATGCCTAGCGCCCCCATCATGTCCGCCATGAACCACCAGGTTTCCGCGTCCAGCAGGCCGGTATCGAAGATCTGCGCATCCGTCGCGCCGGCGTCGATGCGCATCAGCATGCGTTCCAGATGCATGGCCAGCCAGGCCTGCGCGCCCCGCCCCTGCACGGTGAGCGCGCGCCGCAGCCGCGTATCGGCGGCGCCATGCTGGCGCACCAGCACAGCCAGCAGGGAAAGAAAGCGGATGGCCTGAAAATCCCGATGCAGGCGCCAGATCAGCCGCTTGTCCAGCCAGGCCCGGGCCGCACCCGTGTAATGCGGCAATGACCACAGGGTCAGTCCGCCCAGGCCCGCCACCAGGACCAGCCACGGCGCCAGCCACTGGCGGGCCGCCGCGGCCAGCGCAAACAGCGCACGCGTCTGCCGGCCGTAGTCTTCTGCCGGCAACGCCTGGAACACCTGCTGCAGGCGCGGCGCGGTGAACAACGGAATAGCGCAAAGCATGGCGAGCGCCACCACCGCAGCCACCACGCCCGCGGCGGCGGTGGACACCAAGGCAAAGCGCGCTTCGGCGGCCAGCCTGGCCGCCCGCGCCAGATCACGCAGCGCGGCGGAAAGATCGCCGCCCTCGTCCTGCACACAGGCCAGCAGCAGGCATTCCGCCGTGGGCAAAGTGCCCTGCCAGGCCGCGCCCAGATCGCCGCCGGCATCCTGGTAGGCACCGGCCCAATACTGCGACAGGCGGCCACGGGCGGTACCGGGACCGTAGCGGCGCGCATCGTCCTCGAACAGGTCTCGCAGGGTCCGGCGGCCCTGCAGTCCGTCGATCAGGTCGGCCAGGTATTCGTAGTAATCGGCGCGGTGCGGCAGAAAGCGCCATGCATCCCAGCGCAGGCCCAGGTTGATGTTGAAATGCCGGCGCCAGGCCAGCGCCCGCAGTAGAGAGTCAGCCATGCGCGGCCTCCGGCCGGCCTGCCACGCCGACAGGCAGCGCCAGATCGAAACGCCGGGGTAGCGCACGCGGATCCACTTCGCCCTGAGCCACTTTGAACAGCGCGCTGTTGAGCGCCTTGGCGCCACGCGTGGCTTCGTCACGCCAGGAGGCGTCGGGCACCGCCCTGGCCGCGGGCCGCAATGGCCCGTAGTCGCGCCTGCGCACGCAGTCCAGGAAACCCGCTGCACGTACCGGTTCGATCATTTCGGCCGCCACGCTGCGCCCGATCGTGCCGTTCAGTTCGGGCATGTGCGGCCGGCGGCAATCGGCGCAGCCGTCCGGGTTTCGCACCTTGAGCGCGGCCGCATCAAGCAGGAAGGTACGCGTGAGGACTGCCATCCAGTGTCGCCAGTGCTCGGCCTGGCCGGGGGCATGGCGCCGCTGCGCTGCGCCCCAGAGCTGGGCGGCGGGCCAGGCGCAGGCCGGGCACAGCCTGGGCAGCAGCGTCTGGTAGACCAGCAGCTTGAGAATGCCGGGCGCCGCCAGCAGCTCACGCGAGACGCCGACGGCCTCGGACGCCAACCGCTCGGGGATCATTGCCGCGGACCCCGCATGCGTGGTGGCGTACAGGCTGATGCCGGAACTGGCCAGGTCCATGAAGGCGCGGCCGGTGTCGATATCGCGGATTTCGCCGATCAGCAGATCGTTCAAGGCCGAGCGCTTGATGGTCTTGAGCTTGGCGTCGAACGCGGGCCAGCCGGACACGGCCAGCGCGCCGCCCAGGCTGTTCTGCAACGCGTTGCCGATGACATATTCGACCGGATCTTCCAGCGTGATGACCTTGCGGGTGGGTTCGATGCCGCGCATCAGCGCGGCCAACGTGGTGGACTTGCCCGCCCCCACGACGCCGGCCAGCACGATGGCGCCCCCTTCGCGTTCACGCGCGTCCATGAGGGTCGCCACCTGGCCCGGCAGGTAGCCAAGCGCGTGCAGGTCGTGCCCGCCCGCAGCGTCCAGCCGCAGGATGCGCAGGCATACCGAAGGCCCGGCGTCGGTGGCCAGTGACGCCCACCGCAACACCACCGGCGTACCGGCCAGCTCCAGCGCGATGCGGCCCTGTTGTTCCAGCGCGGGATCGAACACCGCGCCGTTGCCGCCCCGCACATCCATCCAGGCCACGGCCAATACTTCCAGCAAGGTGGCGTTGGACAAGCCGGAGAATCGTTCCGCAACGACGTATTCCCCATGGATGGTGTAGCGGATCTCGCAACCATCGCGCCGCTGGTTCACGTTGATGTGCACATCGCTGGCGCCCTGGGTGACCCCCCACGCCACGATGTCCAGGAACAGCGCCGCCAACGCCGAAGTGCGTGCGGCCTGCCGGCTGCCGTCGCGCCGCGACAGGCCCTGGGCGGCCAGCTGGCCGCGCGCGACCATCAGCAGCAATGCGGCCGGCAGTAGATAGCGTGACGGTTTGGCAAGTCGGTATCCCTGCGCCCGCACCATGCGCTCGACCTCGTCGATGGCGTCCCCCACGCAGAATTCCTTGACGGCGAAGATCGCGACATCGCCGTTTTCCAGCAACACCGGGCATAACCGGCCCGCCATCGCGGCAAGGTCGAACTCGCGGCCCAGGGCCCGCGAGAACGCGGGGTCAAGCCGCGCGATGTCTTCGGGCGCATCGAGCGGGCAAATGGCAGCGCCCAGCGCGCCTGGGAAAGCGGACGGCGTATTCATGGCGTGGGGCTCCCGGCGTCCAGGCACGCGCGGACATCTCGGTCGTCGCGGCGCAGCCGCACACAACCGCCGTCGACCGCCACCAATTGATACGCCTGCGCCACCCGGGCCCCGGCCACCGGCGCGGCCCGGCCAGCCTGGTAGCGCAACAAGGCGCCATTGACGAGCAGGTCGACCTGCAGATGCCGCGCCACGCCGAAGATGGCCGCCACGCGCACGTCGTCGGGAACCGGCGCGGGCATGGGCGCGCGCGATGCCGTGGCGCCGTTGGCCGGGCAGATACCTGGCACCCGGCACTCGGTGAGCGCGGCGGCGGCGTCGGCGCGCAACAGGGTGCGCACCGTCTCGGCTTCAGGCCACGCCTGCGGGTCGGCAGCGTCAACGGCGGGCTGCGCCTGCGCCCCCGCGGCCCACACCGCGGCGCCTGCGACAGCCCATACCCCACGCCATGGCATGGCACGGCAAGACCGCCGCCAAAGCTTATTCCTGTTCATAGAGGACTCCCTGCAGTTCTGCGACCAGCGTGCTTGCAGCGAGGCTGGAGCGAAGTTGAGGCTGGATGTTCAAGGCCAGCCGGGACCAGCGCGCCACGCCAAGACGGCCCGGCAACAAGGCAAAGGACCGCAACGGCCCGGCGAGCGTGATCGCCCGGGAACGTATCGCGGGCATCGGCGCGGCGGCGGCAGCGGACGCCGCGGCCATGCCTGCCGCTGCCGGCAGCGCAAGCACCGCGGGCGCCATGACGATCGAACTGAACGCCGGCCGCAATTGCTGCAGCGTCACGGCCACGCCGGTATCGACCTGCAAGGGCGTGGGCAGCGGCAGATCGGCCAGGGTCCTGGCATCGGATGCCACCTGCCAGGAGAGCGTGGCGTCTTCGAGCGGATTGAACGACACGCGCCAGCCACGAGGCAGCCGGGCGAACAGGCCCTGGTTGGTCGCTTGCGGATGCGCTCTGGCGTAGTCGGCGCGGCAGGTCCAGTGCCGGGCCTGCGCATCGCACTGCGCACGCCGCAGGGCCCACCCCTGGACTTCGATCGGCACCTTCACCAACCCCACCAGCACGCGGGCGATTTCATTAGGGCCATGGACCGGAATCGCGTTCAACAGGGCAAGCCGTGCGCGGGCGGCAACCTCGGCCGCTTCCAGCGGCGCGACAGGCGGCGCCGTCGTGCGCGGAGGCGGCGCAAGGAATTGCCGCCACAAGGCAGGCGCAACCACGGACAGCGCGAGGCACGCCAGGAACAGACGCAAGGCCCGCGGCAGCGTGTTCCAGCGCGACGGCAGCGCGGCCAGTTGTGCGGCGGCATCTCCCATCGGCAGCAACGCGGCGTAAACGTCGCCGCCATCGCGGCCCGGCAACTCGGGCCGCGCGAGCAACAGGCGGGCATGCTCGCGCAGCGCCTCGTCGTGCGACCCGAACAGGCGATCGGCCTGCGACAGCACCGTGCCGGCATAAGCCGCCACCAGCCAATGCTGCCCATCCGGCAGGCGAACCAGGCTATGGCCGCCATCGGGGTAGCGCAGCGCGAACAATTGAGCGGCCGCCAGCCAGCGTGGCGCGGGTTTGCCAGCGCCCGCGCGGCGCCAGCGCCAAGCCCGGCGCACCGCGCCGCGGCCATACCCGGCGACCGTGGCGGGCGAGCCTGCCACGACGTAATGAGTCGCTCGCAGACGGCGGCCGCGCGAACGGGCCAACGCGGCCACGTCGGTGCCGATCAGCGCGTGCCAGCGCAAACCGAACGCCAGCGCACGATCCGTGCCTGGGCAGTCGACAAGGTGGAATTGCGGAGCGCGCGTCATACCGACGTCCTGGAGAGTGTGGGCATCAGAAACCCTCTTCGACCTGGGCGGTGACCAGGATCAGGGTGGTCACGCGCTCTGAGGTAGCGCTGTCCTGGCCACCCGCCACCAACGGTGCCCCCGGGGTCAGGCGCTGACGGTCATGCTGATCCTGGCTGCGATCAAAGCCGGAGACGATGACGGGCTGACCGGGCCGCAGTTCGATCTGCTGCACGGTGCCATTGCCGTCCACCGTGATCTGCTGCACCTGGACCTGGTTACCCCGTTCGCCGAAGGTGACCGTTTTCAGGGGTTGGGCCACCGCGTTGTCGTAGGCGATGGACAGCAGGATCTGGCCGTCTTCCTGGATATCCGGCACCAACGTCAGGAACGAACCGACGGTTTCTTCTTTCTGGCTGATGGACACCGCGGGCAGCGAGCTGTTGGCGCCGTCCGCCGTCATGCCCGGCACGGCCGTGCTCTGGACGCGGTCGATATACGAGAACGTAGTGCGCACGGCGTGCGTGACGGGCCGGCGGTTCAGGGTCAGCACAGGCACCCTGCTGTGCCGCACGACTGCCCCCGAGGCGCTGAGCGCGGAAAGAATGGCCCGGGACGCATCGAACGGACCGCGGCCGGCAGCCACTTCCAGTGCCCCGGCGCCGGCTACCGGCATTGCCGGCATGGCCAGGCGTGCCGCGCCCCCTGCTGCCGCATAGACCGCGTTCCAGTCGATGCCACCGGATGCCGAATCGCGGGAAATCACGGTGATTTCTTCGAACACGAGCCTGACCCGGCGCGTCAACGCCTTGTTCTCGCGCTCGAAATAGCGCCCTACCCGTTCGAGGGCCTCGGGCGTATCGGTGATGACCAGCGCCGTTTCGCCTTCGACCGGATCGGCGATGACGCCCGAACGGGTCAGGAATGCCTGCGCGTGCGCACGCAGGATGGCCAATGCTTTATGTTCGCCGCCCGACAGCGATGTGCTGGAGGTGTTCTCGAAGCCTTCGGCCTCGGCCCGGCCCGCGCGGCCCAGGCGGACATCCACCTTGCTGGCCAGCGACAAGGCGCGCAGATCGAAGACCCGGGTATCGGTGCGGTAGAACTCGAGCGCGTTGTGTTCATAGCGCCAATGCACGGAATAGCGCGCCGCCACGACATCGAGCAGGTCGGCCAGCGGTTGCGCGCCGGCGCGGACCTCAAAGCGTTGCGCAACGGCAGCGTCCAGGGCGCCATTGACGGCCAGACGCGGCAGGAACAGATCCAGCGGCAGCAGCGCATCGGGGCGGACACGCACCGGCATGCCTGTGGCCGCGGCCAGCCGCTGGGCCACCGTGGACAAGTCGGCATCGTCGGCCAGCATGAGGGTGGTCTGCACGTTTTCGCGCAAGGCCGGCGGCAGGGAGACGTCTCGCGCCAACGGTTGCGGCTTGCCGGCAAGCCAGGGCGTGGCCACCTCTTGGGCGGACTGGCGGGCATTGCGGTCGGTGAGACTGTCGGCAAACGCCTGGTGGCGCGCGCCAGCGTCGGCCTGTTTGCGCTCGGCGGCGCGGCGCAGGTCGGTGACCTGCTGGGTCAGTGCGCACCCGGCGAGTTGGGCAAAGAGCGCCAGGATGATGAGCGGGCGGCGGTTCATGCGGCCCCCGGGGTAGCGATAGACCGGGTGCACGACTGCGCCAGCGGCACAACGCGCAATACCCGATTGCCATAGAAGCAAGGCTGCAGCGGTTTGTCCGCCAACTCGGTCGAGGCGAGCAAGCCGCGCACTGCGGCTTTGAAATCGCCCGGGAAATCGGCCGTGGCGGCCAGCGGGATATCGACATCGACCGCCCAGTGCTGCGGCTGGAAGGTCCAGCCCGCGGCATCCGCCCAGCGTGCCAGCACGGCACGCAAGGTGGCATCGGGCGGCGCGGCGCGAAACGGCGGTGCGGCAGACGGTGGCGGCGGCGGCGCCGAGGCAACGGCCAGAGGTTGCGCAGCCTCTGCCCCCGACGGGTGCAGGGAAGCCAGCGGCCCGCCCTGCGCCTGTCCGCCAGGAAGGGCGAGCGCCGCGGGCGACGCCGATG